>CAWHXD010000008.1:765000-1049946 GCA_963833225.1 uncultured Chloroflexia bacterium
TTCAAAAGGCACGCCATCAGGCTACCGCTTGCGCGGCAACACCCTTTGACTGCTTGTGGGCACGTGGTTTCAGGTACTATTTCACTCCCCTTCCGGGGTGCTTTTCACCTTTCCCTCACGGTACTAGTTCGCTATCGGTCGCCAAGAGTATTTAGCCTTAGACGGTGGTCCGCCTAGTTTCCCACATGAGAGACCTTCCACGTGGTACTCAGGTGGTCAATCCAGAGGCCGGTTCGTTTTCGCTTACGGGGCTATCACCCTCTCTGGCCCACCCTTCCAGGTGTGTTCTGCTAACGACCGGCTTTGTAACTCTGTAGGTGCCCGGCAGGGCTCCAATGATTGACTCCTACAACCCCGCTCCAGAAACGACTGCCGTCTATCACGCTGGACCGGTTTGGGCTATTCCCGTTTCGCTCGCCACTACTCAGGGAATGATCTCTTTTCCTCCAGCTACTGAGATGTTTCAGTTCGCTGGCTTACCTCCGCATGGTCTATGTGTTCAACCATGGGTGACTGGGCATGACCCCAGCCGGGTTTCCCCATTCGGACATCCTCGGATCAACGTCTGCTCGCGACTCCCCGGGGCTTAACGCAGCCTGCCACGTCCTTCATCGGCTCTTGGCGCCAAGGCATCCACCCCGTGCCCTGTGTAGCTTGACCTCCGCCAGCATCTGACCAGGTGGCCAGTGCGGGACGGGATCGTGATCGGGGTTCTCCTTGATCATTTCACGGCGAAATCGTGATCACCGGACCGTCGACCTTGCGGTCTCCGGCCCTTCGATCTTCTTTACTGCCGTCATCTATCCAGTTGTTAAGGTGCACCGCCGAAGCGGTTCGCCATCCAGGAAGCCTGGCTTCCCGGCGGCCCAGCGGTCCGCTGGTCGGTGGGCTCTTGGATGAGCACACGGATCAGGGGATCTGTGATCCTTGGGATCCGGACACGAGACGACGGCTCGAGGACCTGCCTGCGAACCGTCGGTTTGATCGCGGTGTTGGATCCAATCTCTCGGGTGGTCCCGAGCTATTCACTTGAAGTGGCCGTAGAGCGAGCCGGCCGGAAGGGTGGTGGAGACGAGGAGACTCGAACTCCTGACCCTCTCCTTGCAAAGGAGATGCTCTTCCAGCTGAGCTACGTCCCCGTGCTCACGGACGATGCAGTGATGGTGGGCGTTTCTGGACTCGAACCAGAGGCCTCTGCCTTATCAGGGCAGTGCTCTAACCAACTGAGCTAAACGCCCTCCGAGCACCGGCCTCACCGGAAGCCCGGCGGGCGGCTGCACCGATAACCCTTGAAGAGTGGTAGGAACAGGGCCGTTTGATCGTGCCCGGTTACGGTGTCTCACCATGTCGCTGATCGATCTCCGGCTTGCGCCGGCGTTCCTCACATGGCTAGAGGAACGAACGATCGGGCGATCAACCTGGGAGCCATCAACGCCCGGACCTCACCGTAAGGGTCCGAACTCGGATCTCCCTAGAAAGGAGGTGATCCAGCCGCACCTTCCGGTACGGCTACCTTGTTACGACTTCGTCCCAATCACCGACCCCACCTTCGACGGCTGCCTCCCTTGCGGGTTGGCCCACCGGCTTCGGGTGTTGCCAGCTTTCATGACGTGACGGGCGGTGTGTACAAGCCCCGGGAACATATTCACCGCCGTATGCTGACCGGCGGTTACTAGCAACTCCGGCTTCATGTAGGCGAGTTGCAGCCTACAATCCGAACTGAGACCGGCTTTAAGGGATTTGCTCCACCTCGCGGTTTCGCCGCCCGTTGTACCGGCCATTGTAGCGTGGGTGTAGCCCAAGACGTAAGGGCCATGCTGACTTGACGTCATCCCCGCCTTCCTCCGAGTTTCTCTCGGCAGTCTCGTGTGAGTGATACAACACACGATAGGGGTTGCGCTCGTTGCGGGACTTAACCCAACATCTCACGACACGAGCTGACGACAGCCATGCAACACCTGTGGCCAGGCCCCTTGCGGGGCGCCGACGTTTCCGCCGGATTCCTGGTCATGTCAAGCCTTGGTAAGGTTCTTCGCGTTGCATCGAATTAAACCCCACGCTCCGCTGCTTGTGCGGGGCCCCGTCAATTCCTTTGAGTTTTAGCCTTGCGGCCGTACTCCCCAGGCGGGACACTTAATGCGTTAGCTTCGGCACTGGTGGGGTTGATACCACCAACACCTAGTGTCCATCGTTTACGGCTAGGACTACCGGGGTATCTAATCCCGTTTGCTCCCCTAGCTTTCGCGCCTCAGCGTCAAGAACAGGCCAGGAAGCCGCCTTCGCCACTGGTGTTCCTCCCGATATCTACGCATTTCACCACTACACCGGGAATTCCGCTTCCCTCTCCTGCCTTCGAGTCGATCAGTATCGAATGACCCTCCCCAGTTGAGCCGGGGGCTTTCACACTCGACTTGAACGACCGCCTGCGCGCTCTTTACGCCCAGTAAATCCGGACAACGCTAGTCACCTACGTATTACCGCGGCTGCTGGCACGTAGTTAGCCGTGACTTATTCTTCAGGTACCGTCATTATCGTCCCTGGAAAAAGCGGTTTACAACCCGAAGGCCTTCATCCCGCACGCGGCGTTGCTGCTTCAGGGTTTCCCCCATTGAGCAAAATTCCCGACTGCTGCCTCCCGTAGGAGTCTGGGCCGTGTCTCAGTCCCAGTCTGGGTGATCGTCCTCTCAGACCACCTACCGATCGTCGCCTTGGTGAGCCGTTACCCCACCAACGAGCTAATCGGACGCAGGCCCCTCCCGAAGCGCCTCGCGGCTTTGATGACGTGAATGAACACGTCGCCACATGCGGTATTAGCCACCCTTTCGGGCAGTTATCCCCCACTTCGGGGCAGGTCACCTACGCGTTACTCAGCCGTCCGCCACTAACGAGCAAGCTCGTTCGTTCGACTTGCATGTCTCATGCACGCCGCCAGCGTTTATCCTGAGCCAGGATCAAACTCTCCGCGAAAACTCGATGTTGCCATCGAGTCAAATCTCAAGAGCTTGGTCCAGGCACGTTCTCGTGCTGAAGTTCCTACCACTCTTCAGTTGTTAAGGTGCAGCGCCCGGCCTTGTACCGCCCGGAGCGCGGACTGCCTAGTGTTACGCAGTTCGCCCCCGGTGTCAAACGGGGTTTCGGGGTGGTCCTCGCCCTGGCGAGGGACCGGTGAGCCTCGGGTTCGTGAGGCGCGAGGACGGATGGTAGGGACAGTCCGGGGTGCTGTCAAACGCCTCGCCGCGCGGGGTCTCGCGCGCTCGATTCTGGCCCGCGCTGGGCATCGGACCGGCCCGCCGGCCGCCGCTGTCAGGGCATCACCAGGCGGATCGCCGCCTTGTCCTCGGGCGGTGTCGGCGGGAGCCAGCCGCTCGAGGACCAGGGGTCCAGCACCCATACGACGGCCGCGCTGTCGGTGGGCTCGAGGTCTGTGGGAATGTCAAGGATCATCTCGAACCTGACGGTTGAGCCCGGCGCGATCGGCGGCAGGCCTGCGCAATTGAGGACGTGCTCCTCGACGACATCCCTGCCGACGACATTGAGACTGAGACGCTCCTGATAGGCGGGGCAGGGCTGGAGCACGATCGCCGCCGACGTCGGGTTGGTGATGACCATGACGTAGCGGAGTGGTTGTCCGATCGCCGCCTCGTCGGGCAGCTCCAGATGACCCGACAGCGACGAGACCGGCAGCGCCGGGGGCTCGGTGGCCTCGGGTCCGTCCGTCGCGCGGAACGGATCGACCGACAGCGTCGACGCCGCGCCGGGAGAGTCGCAGCGCGGAGTATTGCCGCCGCGGTCCGCGCGCGCTCGACCGATCAGCGAGCCGTCCGGCAGCCACACGCGGAACCTGACTGGCCCGACCGGCGCAGCGTGGCACCAGTTCATCCAGACCAGGAACACCGTGGCCACACCTGGGGGCGGCTCGGCCCTTAGGTTCGGGACCGCCTGACCGGGCTCGAGCTCCACGGGTTGGCCGCGTCGGCTCCCGGGATCAGCCTGGGAGACCGGCAGGGTCCGCCCGCCACCGTCAACCAGCTCCACCCGCGGCACACCCTCGACGACGCAGGCGCGCGGCCCCGTGTTTGCGAGCGTGAACCCGCCCGCCAGCGAGCCGGTCGCACCATCCAGGAAGGCCCGGCCGATCTCGAGGTCCGCGGCGCGACACGGCGGGCCGTGGGGCGGTGCGGCCGTCGGTGCCGCGGTGGGCGGCACGGGCGTCTCGGGCGACCAGGCGACGACCCCCGGCTCGGCCGGCGAGACGGCGGGAACAGCCGATGGCGACACCGAGGCAGCCGAGGCCGTTGGGCTCACTGGGACGTCCGCTGACGCCGGTGCCGTGGTCATCTCCGGCGCGGGACTTGTGCGCCAGGCGGACCCGGCGATGAGCGCAATACCACCCGCGAGCGCAACGAGCAGCAGGACGGGCACGAGCCGTGCTGCCGGGCCGCCGCCGAAGCGTCGCGACGGGAGTCGTGCCGCCGGACCGACCGGCAGTCGTCCGAGCAACGTCCACAGCGCTTCCGGGGCGTCGGGGAGCCCGGCCGCACGATACGTGGTTTGCACCCGCCGTTCGAGCTCGTCGTCGCGATGGTCGCTCATCGTCCGCCTCCCCGCTCGTCGCCGAGCGCTGCGCGGATCGAGCGCAGCGCCCGGTGCAGACGCGTCTTCACGGTCCCGGCCGGGGAGCCCGTGCGCCGGGCAACCTCCTCGAGGGTCAGGTCGGCCCAGTAGTGCAGGACGACGACCGTCCGCTCGTCGATACCCAGCCCGTCGGCCGCCCGAAGGATGGCGTCGCGCTCGATGACAGACCGGAACGGATCGCGATCCGCGACCGCGGGATCGTCCGGGAGTGGCACGAAGCGCACCCGCCGCTGCCGGCGCAACCGGTCCCGGCAGGCATTGACGAGGATCCGGTCGAACCATGCCTCGAAGCGATCGTCGTCGCGCAACGTGCCGAGCTCCCGCCACGATCGCAGCAGCGCGTCCTGGACCGCGTCCTCGGCATCCGCGCCATGCCCCAGGATCAGCCCGGCGAGGTGATAGCTGCGTCGGAGCCCGGCCGCAGCAAGCCGGTGCCAGCGGATCTCGTCGGTCTCGCTCGGCGCCAACTGCACGACCCCCTCCCCTGGTCCTGATTTCGCGAAGCGCGCGGTCCAACGCCGTCACACCCATCCCGACGAACGCGGAGCCCGGATCGTTTTCAGGCGCGCAGGGGACTGCGCCTAGATCGGGCTCTCCTCGACGAGCAGGATGAACGCCGCCCCGCTGAGCCAGCACAGGAGCACGAGCGTGCCGGACGGCTCGACGCCGAGCGGGCCCACGGCCAGCAGCCAGAACACGAGCCCGGCCAGCGCGGCGAACAGCGCCTTCGACAGGCGCAGCAGGATCTCGAACGCCAGCTCGCGCATCAGAGCGCCCGCCGGCCCTGGAACGAGCGGATGAGGGTGACGTCGTCTGCGTACTCGAGGTCACCACCGACGGGCAGGCCGCGGGCGATCCGGGTGACGGACCCGACGCGTCCCTCGAGGCGCTCGCCGAGGTACATCGCGGTCGCCTCGCCCTCGAGCGTCGGGTTGGTGGCGATGATGACCTCCTCGAACCGGTTGCCCTCCCCGGCCGCCTCGTCCACCCGTGCGAGCAGCTCACGGATCTTGAGCCGCTCGGGTCCGATCCCGTCGATCGGGCTGATCGCCCCGTGGAGCACGTGGTAGCGGCCCTTGAACTCGCCGGTCCGCTCGATCGCGAGCACGTCGAGTGGCTCTTCAACGACGCACAGCCGGATCTCGTCGCGGCCCGGGTCCCGGCAGATGGGGCACTGCGGCGCATCGCTGATGTTGAAGCACGTGTCGCAGAAGACGACCTCGTCGCGGACGGCCACCAGCGCCCTGGCGAGGGCACGGGCCTCGGCGTCGGGTGCCCGGAGGAGGTGGTAGGTGAGGCGCTGGGCCGTCTTGGGGCCGATGCCGGGCAGGCGCGCAAAGGCCTCGATCAGGCGCGCGACGGGCTCGATGACGGCGCTGGACACGGACCGACCGTCAGCCCAGGCCGGGCAGGCGGAGGCCGGCGGTGACGGCGCCCATCTTCTGCTCGGCCAGCTGGGCAGCCGCTTTCAGCGCGTCGTTGACCGCGGCCATGACCAGGTCCTGGAGCATCTCCACATCAGCCGGATCCACGGCAGACGGGTCGATCGCGAGCCCGACAAGCTCCTGCTTCCCGGTCACCGTGGCCTTGACGACGCCGCCGCCCGCCGAGCCCTCGACCGTCATGGTCTCGAGCTCCTGCTGGACGCGCGCCATGTCCTGCTGCATCTGCATCGCCATGCGCTGCAGGTTGCCCATGCCCATGCTGGTTCCCTCCCGAGGCTGTGGCGGTGGATGGTCCATCTCGACCCAGTCTCGCCCATGCGCCACCAGCATGCACGGACCGGGAGCGGGATCAGGTGACGTCAGGCACGTCGAGGCGATCGTCGGCGAAGATCCGGTGTGCCTCGGCGAGGATATGCGCGGCCTCCTGGTCGGCCGGCAGCGGCGGCAGCAGGTCGAGGTTGGTCGCGATGCACCGGACCCCGACGTCGTGGCCCAGGTAGCCGCCGAGGCACTCCTCGAGCAGGGGCCGGCGGCGGTCGGCGACATCCTTGAGGAACCCCTGCTCCTCCGGGAACCCGAGCGTCACGACGTTGCCCTCGACCCCGATGGGGCGGCAGGCGGTGATCAGCGGCTTCACGGCGCGGTTCCGCTCGGTGATCGTGGTCACGACCGCGGTCCAGCCACGGCGTAGCCGCTCGAGGTCGTCGTCCGGCTCGCCACCGGGCATGAGGGTGCCGGCGGCAGGGCTTGTGCGTGGAGCGTCGAGATCCTTCGCCGGCGGTGGGACCTCGCCGCCTTGGACCGGGTCCGGGCTCGTGGCTGGCGCCTCTGCCTCGCTCGGAGCCTGGGCGCCGGCTGGGGCCACGGCCTGGGCGGCAGCTGGGGCCGCGTCCGGTCCTGCTGGGTCCGGACCTGCTGGGGCCGCAGCCGCCCGGGACCGGGCTGCCGGGCGTGGAGCGTCTTCGTGCGCGGGCGCGGGCGCGCGTTCCTGTTGCCGCGCGAGCTCGGGTTGCCGCGCGAGCTCGGGCGGCTGGACGCGGAGCGCATCCGACGGAGCCGCACCGAGAGCCACGGCGGGCTCGAGCAGGGCCAGCTCGAGCTGGAGACGCAGGCCACCCGCACCGAGGCGCGTCGGGTCGATGGCGGCAAGGCGGCGCGCGGCGGCGACGATCCCGGCGTCGGCAGCAGCACCGCCGCCGAACCCGGCGAGCATGCGCTCACGGAGCGAATCCACCACCTGGTCCAGGAAGACCCGCAGGTCGCGGCCCCGCTCCTCGAGTCGGTCCAGCAGCGCGATCCCTGCGGCCGCGTCTCCCATCGTCAGCGCATCGACGAAGCCGTCCACCAGCTCGCCATCCGCAAGCCCCAGCAGATCGCGAACGGCGTCCGCCTCGATCCGGCCCGCGGTCGACGAGAACAGCTGGTCCAGGATCGACTCGGCGTCACGCATCCCGCCCGCGGCGAGGCGCGCGACCACGGCGATGGCATCGGGGTCCGCCTCCCGGCCGTCGGCGCCAAGGATCCGCTCGAGCTTGCCCGTGATCTCGGCGGTGGTCAGGCGTCGGACGTCGAACCGCTGCAACCGGGACAGGATGGCCGGCGGAAAGTCCTGGGGATGGGTCGACGCGAACATGAAGGTCACGAAGTCCGGCGGCTCCTCGAGCGACTTGAGGAGCGCGTTCCATGCGTCGCGCGTGATCTGGTGGGCCTCGTCGAGGATGTACACCTTCCGGCGCAGGTCCGTCGGCGCGTAGTTGAGCCGCTCCCTGAGCTCGCGGACATCGTTGATGCCCCGGTTCGAGGCGGCATCGATCTCCACCAGGTCCATGGCGCGGCCCTCGCGGATCGCGACACAGGACGCGCAGACGTCGCAGGGGTCGGCGTTGGGCTGCAGGTTCTCGCAGTTGAGCGCCTTCGCCAGGATGCGGGCGAGCGAGGTCTTGCCCGTGCCCCTCGGACCCGTGAACAGGATCGCGTGGGCGACCTTGCCCGTCGCCACCGCGTTGCGGAGCGTGGCGACCACCGCCTCCTGCCCGACGATCTCGGAGAACGTCTGGGCTCGCCAGCGGCGGTAGAGGGCCTGGTGGGTCGTCCCTGCGGTCAACGGCGCTCCTGCGAATCCTCCGGCCGATGGCTTGCGGGCGCTGCGCCTCGGCCGTCGGAGGGTTAATTGCCGTGCACCCTCCGTCGATACGGACGCCCCCGCGCCCAGCGGCGAGCGCGGCTCGGACCAGGCCGTTCCGCGGCACCCGACGAGCATCGCTGAGTGCTGCTTCCTTCCGGACCTGACACGGTTCACGAGTCGCCGCTGCGCGGGACCCGATCCTCAACGTCGCGAACGCCGTCGGCTCTCGAAGAACGCCGACCTCGGGAGGGAATTCAGCCCTGCTGGAGCGGATTGCAGGTACAGGGCACCGCTAGTTCCCCGCCTAGCACGGCGCGGCGATCATAGCAGGGGCGGTCGGCGCGGCCGGCCGGCGCGACAGGACGGCGGGAGAGCCACCCGACCCGGGGCCAAGGCCGGCACGGCCGCCAGTCCGGTCAGGCAAGAGCTGGCGGAGAGGGCGGGATTTGAACCCGCGATGGGTTGCCCCATACCGCATTTCCAGTGCGGCGCCCTAGGCCACTAGGCGACCTCTCCACTCCAGAGCATAGCAAGACCCGACGGGGTCGCCCGTCGGGTCTGATTGGCGGCAGGTGGCGGAGAGGGTGGGATTCGAACCCACGCTAGCTCTCGCTAGACCGCTTTTCGAGAGCGGCACCATCAACCACTCGGACACCTCTCCGCCGCGAAGGATAGCAAGGGGGGCGGCGACGGGCCATGGGGCCGCGATGGGCGAGCGCGGGGCTCGAGCAGGCCGGCGAGCCGTCCGGCTTGGCGAGCGTGCCGCCTCAGGCGCCCGAGACGGCGCCCTCGAGCTCGCCGGTGAGCTCCTCGGCCTCGACGCGGCGGATCCCGGAGACGACCTCCAGGCGTCTGCCGAGGCGCGGATCGTCGGCCAGCTGGATCACCGACCCGGCCGCCCCGCACACCGGGTTGGGCGTCGCGTAGACGAGGGCCGCGGCATCGCACTCGAGCATCGCCGCCACGCACATCGGGCAGGGCTCGATGGTCGTGAAGATGGTCACGTCGGTGAGGCTCCGGGTGCCGAGCCTGCGGGCGGCCTCCCGCAGGGCCGCCATCACCGCGTGGGCGGTGGGGTCCGGACCCGTGCCGACCCGGTTCGAGCCCCGGGCGACCATCGCGTCGTTCATGACCGCGATCGCCCCAACGGGCGGCGCTCCCCTCGCGGCGGCCTCCCGGGCCTCCGCGAGCGCCTCGCCCATGAACAGCTCGTAGTTCATGTCGACGATCATAGCGACCGGCCCTCGCGTTAGGATTGGGGGGGACCCGCGTCGCGTCTCCGGCGCCCAAGGGTTCCCGGCCTTCAGAAGCGCGCAGGCGTGTGCGCCGCCGACCTTCAGCACCGCATCCCGGCCCGCGGCCGGGACCCATCGGAGCGCTCATGGCAGGACCTCGACGGATCGGCATCCTCACCGGCGGCGGCGACGTCCCGGGTCTCAACTCGGTCATCAAGAGCGTCGTCTACCGCGCCACGGATCTCGGGTACGAGGTGGTCGGGATCCGGCGCGGCTGGGAGGGCCTCACCCACCAGCGACGGACGGCGGACCTGGACCCCGAATACGCCCGGATCCTGGACCGGACCAACACCCGGACGATCGATCGGACCGGCGGCACGATCCTCCACTCCTCACGCACCAACCCGCGCAAGATGCGGACCACCGCGCTGCCCTACTGGCTGGACCCCGCGACGATCGCCGACAAGGAGACGTCCGAGGGCGTCTACGACCTCACGGACCACGTCCTCGACACGATCGAGCACCTCGGGCTGACCCACCTGGTCACGATCGGCGGCGACGACACGCTCTCGTTCAGCTCGGCGCTGTACGAGCGGGGCCTGCCGCTGGTGGCCATCCCCAAGACGATGGACAACGACGTCAACGGGACCGAGTACTGCATCGGCTTCTCGAGCGCGATCACCCGGGCCAAGGAGGTGCTCAACCGCCAGCGGACGACGCTCGGTTCGCACGAGCGGATCGGCGTGTTCCGCATCTTCGGCCGGGACGCGGGGTTCACGGCGATGTACACCGCGTACGTCACGTCCACGCGCTGCGTGATCCCGGAGTTCCCCTACGACATCAAGGCCCTCGCGGACATCGTCAGCGAGGACCATCGGAACAACCCGTCCCGATACGCCATCGTGATCACGGCGGAAGGCGCGATCTGGGAAGGCGGGTCGATGGCCGACGTCGGCGACGCGGACGCGTTTGGGCACCGCCACAAGATCAACGTGGGCGAGGTCCTCGCATCCGAGCTCAAGACTCTGACCGGGATCGAGGCCGTCGCGTCCGATCTCACCTACGACCTCCGATCGGGCGAGCCGGACATGCTCGACTCGATGGTCGCCACGACCTTCGCCAACGTCGCCATGGACCTCATCCGGGACGGCATCGGCGGGCGGATGGTCGCCATCCGCGACGGCAAGTACGCCCACGTCTCCCTCGCGGAGACGGGCAAGCCGCCGCGCCGGGTCCAGCTCGCGGCCTACGACACCGAGCGCGATTCCGACCCAGGTACTCGGACCGCTTCGGCGACCCGCTGCTCCTGACCCCGTCGCTGGGACCGGTCGAGGGCTGAGCCCGCACCCCTCTCCCAAGGCATCGCGAGGCGGGCCGCCGGCAGGCGGCCCGTCCCCACGTGCGGGGCCTACCCCTCCAGGCCCGACAGCGACCGGATCGCCCGGGCGAGATTGGACATGTCCTCGTCGCCATAGCCGCGGGCCACCAGCCCGGCCTCGAGCTGTGCGGCGAGCGACGCCACGGGCAGCGTTGTGCCCGTGGATCGCGCGAGATCGAGCCCGATCGTGAGGTCCTTGAGGTGGAGCGATGTCCGGAAGCCCAGCGGGTATTCGTTGCGGATCATCCTCCCGCCCCGGTTCTCGAGGATCCAGCTCTTCGCCACGCCCCCGCCCAGGGCGCCCGCCACGGCTTCTCGGATCCAGCCCGGCCTTCATGGCCAACGTCAGCCCCTCGGCCACCCCGAGATAGGTGCCGGCGATCATGACCTGGTTGACGGCCTTGACGGCCTGGCCGCTGCCCGCCGGGCCGAAGTGGCTGATCGTCGAGCCCATGGCCGCGAGCACCGGGCGCGCCCGATCGACGTCGCCCGCCTCGCCCCCCACGAAGATGGTCAGCGTTGCCTTCCTCGCCCCCTCGGAGCCGCCCGAGACCGGCGCGTCGACCATGCCGATCCCGCGCTCCCGCAGGCGGGCCGCGAACGCCGTGGTCGCCGATGGAGAGATCGTGGAGCAGTCGACGAGCAGGCCGCCCGCCGCCAGCCCGTCGGCGACGCCATCGGGTCCGAACACCACGGCCTCGACATCCGGCGTGTCCGAGACGCAGGTGACCACGATGTCGGCGGCGCGCGCCGCGTCGGACGGTGAGGCGGCCTCGGTCCCACCGAGCGCAAGCAGGTCCGCCGCCCGGCCGGGGGTCCGGTTCCACGCCGTGACCGGGAACCCCGCCTTGAGGAGGTTGGCGGCCATCGCCACCCCCATGGTGCCAAGCCCGACGAACGCGATCCGGTCCACCTAGATCTCCTCCTGCTGGCCGCCGGCGGGGCGGGTGTTGAGCGCGGTCGCGGTGACCTCCTCGCCGCGCAGCGCGGGCAGGAGCACCTCGTCGACGAGCCGGCGCGTGGCCCCCCCGGGCGGGATGTCGAAGCTCGCCCTCGCGAAGCCGTCGACCCGGCCGAGATCGAAGGCTCCGGCGCGGATCAGCGCCGCAACCTCCGCGGTCGTGTCCGCGATGGGGCCGGGCGCGTCCGCCCGGAAGTCGAGGTAGAACCCTCGCTCCTGGTCATACGTGCCCTCGTCGGGCGCGAGGAAGATGATTGGCCGACCGAGCAGCGAGAACTCGTAGATGACGCTGGAGTAATCCGTGATCAGGATGTCCGAGACGAGCATCAGCTCGTTCACATCCGGGTCGCCCGAGGCATCGATGACGAACGCGCGCAGCTCCTCGGGCACGACGACCGCATCACGGATGAACGGGTGGAGCTTGAGCAGCAGGACATGGTCCTCGCCAAGGACCCGGTGCATGACGTCGAGGTCGAGCAGGTCCGCATAGCGCGCCCGGCGGACGGACTCGCCCCGGAACGTGGGCGCGTAGAGGATCACCTTCCTGCCCGCCGGCAGCGGGTAGGTCGCCCGCACCCTCGCTTCGGCCGCCGCCCGGCGCTCGGGATCTCCAAACAGGTCCGTGCGAGGGATACCGATCCGCGACGTGAAGATGTCGCCCGGCTCGCCGAAGGCCTCCGCGTAATGCCGCGCGACCGACATCGAGGACACGAGGGCGATGCTGTAGTTGGAGTGGATCCGGACGTGCCTGATCATCTCCGCGTCGGCGCCGAACCCCTTGTCGATCACCGACATCCCGAACTTCTTGAACGCGCCCGCGGCATGCCACACCTGGACCCGGAGCGTCCCGGGGCGCGGCGTGACGACGTACATCGGGAAGAAGTAGTCGTCGACCACGGTGACGCGGGAGGCCGCCAGGTGATAGCCGGCGCGCAGGGTCGTCAGGAGCGGCCCGAACCGGCTGAGCCAGCCGCCGCGCCGCAGGGTCACGATCTCGACCGGGATCGCCGGGTTGCGCGAACGCAGCTCCTCCTCGATGAACCGCAGGTTGCCGGTGAGCGTGGTGAGGTGGGTCGTCGCGAGCACCACGCGCGCCTGCGGCTGGCGGAGCCCGCCAAGCGCGAAGCCCAGGCGGGTCAGGAGGGTCCGGGCGACCCGGCGCCGGCGGCTCACCGGCGAGTGGCTTCGGGTTGGGCACGCATGGCGCGATGGTACCGACCACGGCGCCGCGGCGTGCCTGCGCGGGCTACCCTGTCGGCAGACCAGCCACAGTCCCCCGGAGATCCATCGGGCCGATGCAGATCCACGCCATCATCCTCGCCGGCGGCGACGGCAATCGCTTCGGCGGGGAGCTGCCCAAGCAGTTCGTGCGGCTGGCCGGGGACCCCATCCTGCTGCGCACCCTCCGCCGCCTGGCCGGCGCGCAGATCGAGCGCCTGGTGGTGGTCGCCCACCCCCGCTGGATCGAGGACACGAGGCGCCTCATCGCCGATGCGGCCCTGCCGCCGGGCATGGACGTGATCGTCGTCGCAGGCGGCATGACCCGCAACGAGAGCACGCGCAACGGGCTGGCGGCCCTCGGTGGCGCCGACGACGACATCGTGCTGGTCCATGACGCCGTCCGGCCCCTGCTCCCGCTGGACGTGATCCAGCGCGCGATCGAGCCGATCATCTCCGGGCGGGCGGACGCCACCGACACGGTGATCCCCTCGGCCGACACGCTCGTGATCGTGGACGGCGAGGACGTCGCCGAGATCCCCGACCGGGGACGCTACCGTCGCGGGCAGACGCCGCAGACGTTCCGGGTCGGCGTGCTGCGGCGGGCGTACGCGGCGGCCGGGGCTGCGGGCGACCTGTCCGCGACCGACGACTGCTCGCTCGTGCTGCGCTACGTGCCCGAGGCCCGGATGCTCGCGGTGGCCGGCGACGAGATCAACATGAAGATCACGACCAGGATCGACATGGTGATGGCCGACCGCATGCTCCAGATGTCGGTGCTCGTGCCGGGCCCCGACCCGACACCCATGTCCACGCTCGCCGGCGCCCGGGTGCTCGTCGTGGGCGGCACCACCGGCATCGGTCGGGCGATCGCGGAGCTGGCCGTCGAGCAGGGAGCGCGCGCCGAGGTTGCGGGCTCTTCGCTGGGGCTCGACGTTCGCGACTATGCCGCCGTGGAGGTCCGTGTCCGGGAGGCCGCCGCGGCGATGGGCGGGCTCGACCACGTCGTGTGTACCGCGGGCGTGCTTCGGATCGGGCCCCTCGCGACCACGGATCCCGCGGTGCTGGCCCAGGTCGTCGACGTCAACCTGACGGGCAGCCTCAACGTGGCCCGGGCCGCGTATCCGTTCCTGAGCGAGAGCCACGGATCGATCACCTTCTTTGCCTCCTCGTCGTTCACCCGGGGCAGGCCCGACTACGTCGCCTACTCGGCGAGCAAGGCGGCGGTGGTCAACATGACCCAGGGCCTCGCCGACGAATGGGCGGCCGATGGGATCCGGGTCAACGCCGTCAGCCCCGAACGCACGGACACGCCCATGCGCCGCCTCGCATTCCCCGACGAGGACCGGTCCGGGATGATGGGCGCGGCGGATGTGGCCACGGCCACCCTGCGGCTGCTGCGGTCCGACCTGACGGGCCAGGTCGTGGACGTCAAGCGCCACGATGTCGCTGGGGCTTCTTGAGCACCCTCGAGTATCGGCTCTCGAGCATCCTCCTCCGGCTCCTGGGCCGGCTCTTCGATCGCCTTCCGGGCCGGCCGCGGCGCGTCGTCCTCGCGACCGCTCGCCTCGACCACCTCGAGGGGAACCTGCTCGCCATCCACGACGCGATCCGCCGGCTGCGCCCGGACACCGAGATCGTGCTGCTGCTGGAGCCCTACGGGTACGGGCTGGCCGCCAAGCTCCGCTACCTGTTGCGAACGATCCGCGGCACCTACCACGTGCGGACCGCGGGGCTGGTGGTCGTCGACAACGCCTACCTGCCCATCCACGTCGCGCCGCACCCGCCGCGGACCACCGTCGTCCAGGTCTGGCACGCGGCAGGGGCGCTCAAGCGCTTTGGGATGGACACCGTGGTCCCGCCGGCCGAGCCGGAGCGCACCTTCCTCCACCGCCACTACGACTTCGTGGTGGCATCCGGCGAGCGCAGCCGCGCGCCGTGGTCGCGGGCACTGCGCACGCCGCAGGATCGCGTGCTCACGCTCGGGACGCCGCGCACGGACCCCCTCCTCGACGGAGCCGCGCTCGCCGACGCCAGGGCCCGGATCGTGGCTGCGCACCCGGAGCTCGCCGGGCGACGCGTCGTCCTCTGGGCGCCGACGTTCCGCGGACGGGGACGGGCCCGCACGGGGGCGATGGGTCTCGACGGCGTGCGTCTGCGCGAGCGGCTGCCGGCCGATGACTGGGTGCTCACGATGAAGACGCATCCCAATGTCGACCCCGCCGTCCAGCCGACCGCGGGCTTCGACGTCGTGGGTCGCCCGGCCGAGGATCTCAACGACTGGCTGGCCGCGGCCGACGTGCTGCTCACCGACTACAGCTCGGCGGTCTTCGAATGGGCCCTGCTGCGCCGGCCCCTGGTCCTGCTGGTGAACGACCTCGAGGCCTACGAGCAGGACCCCGGGCTGTACCTGGACTACCGGACCGACCTCGTGGGGACCCAGGTGCGGGACACGGACGCGGCCGCGGCCGCGATCCTCGGTGGGGCCGTCGACAGCGCGGCCTGGGATGCGTTCATCGCGGCCAACGTGGGTGCCTGCGACGGGCACGCGGCCGAACGATTCGTCGAGCGGTTCCTGCCGCCCCTGTGAGCGGGCCCCGGCTGCCGCGCTCCACGGGCGTGCGCTCTCAGGCACACTCTGGGTCATGACTACCCGGATCATCCTTGACGTCGACACCGGCACCGACGACGCGGTCGCCCTGATGACCGCAGCCCTGTCCCCTGACATCGACCTCGTGGGCGCGACGGTCGTGAATGGCAACACCGTGCTTGACTCGTGCGTGGAGAACACCCTCCGCGTGTTCGAGTGGATCGGCATGCCGGAGGTCCCGGTGTTCCGGGGCATGTCGCGGCCACTGGCCCGGCCCCAGGCGACCCAGCCCAACCCGGCGGGCCTGATCCACGGCGACAAGCTTGACCTGCCCGAGGCAACCATCCGCCCGCAGGCGCAGCACGCCGTCGACTGGCTGATCGACACCTATCTCGCGTCGGACGGGGACATCACCCTCGTTCCCGTTGGCCCGCTCACGAACATCGCCACGGCGATCCAGAAGGAGCCCGGATCCTCGAGAAGATCCCGGAGATCGTGATCATGGGCGGCGCCCACGATCACGGGAACGCGACGGCGTCGGCCGAGTTCAACATCTGGCTTGATCCCGATGCGGCACGGATCGTGGTCAACTGCGGGCGGCCGATCCGGATGCTGCCCCTCGACGCGACCCATCGGGCGCTGGTCTCGCTCGAGGACGCCGGCCGGCTGCGCGCCCTGGGCACCCCGGCCGGCGAGGCCGCATACCGGTTCATCAGCAAGCGGATCGAGGGCTACGACGCGACCCAGCCGATGCCCCACCGGGCGGGCGCCGCGCCCGTGCACGACGCGCTGGCGGTATGCGCGGTCATCGACCCGTCGGTGATCACGACCCACCACATTCCGGTGGACGTGGAGACCGGCGGTGAGCTGTCGGTGGGCCGGACGGTCTGCGACTTCCGCTTCCGGTCCGGCAAGCCTGCCAACATCCGGTTCGCGATGGACGCGGACGAGCCGAAGTTCGTCGCGATGCTGACCGACATCCTGGGGCGGACCGCCGACAGCAGCCGCTAGACCGGACCGGCGACGGCGCGGGTCACCCGGTCCCCGGCCCGCGCGATTCGGCCGGCTCCCCAACCGCGCCGCGGGATCGCAGGCGGGCGCGCGTCGGTGCGTGGAGGACGAGATACCAGGTCGCGAGGACGCCGCTGACGATGACGACCGCCGTGTACACGACGAGGTTGGGCAGCAGCCCCGGGTCGATCTGGGGCAGGCGGACCAGGAACGGGACGACGAGCACGATGTCGTAGGCGAGGAACCCCGCGAGCTGCCCGCCGCCGTTCTCCCAGCGCCGGTCCACCAGCCCGTAGGCGAAGTACAGCGCGGCGCCGAGGAACATGCACCCGAACAGGGTTGACAGCTCCGGCGTGATCGCCCAGGGCAGGATGCCCGGCGCCTGGAGGACGAGCGCCAGGCCGACCGGCACCAGGGCGGCCGTGAACACCACGAAGGCGATGGCCACTGCCCTCGGCAGCGGCCGCGGATCGCGCCACGGGTGCCGAAGGGACCAGCGCAGCAGCCACAGCCCGAACAGGATCGCCACCACGCAGCTGGCGGCGAAAGCGGCGACGGCGGGGGCCCGGTCCGGCGCGGCCGAGAGGGCCGAGGCGAACGCCACGATCGCGAACGGGACGAAGATCCCGGTGTAGTCGAGCGCGATGCCGGCGACCGCCCGCTCCGAGCCCTCCGCGAGACACCAGGCCGTGGACGCCGCCGCCGCGAGGAAGATCGATCCGATGAAGATGTTCGAGAGCGGCGTCCGGCCGTCGAAGGGGAACAGGGCGGTTGCCGCGGGCACGTTGAACGCGAACAGGACCCCCACGACCGCCTGCACGGTCGCGATCACTGCCAAAAGGATGCCGACCGGTCCTCTCATCCTCTGCCTCCCCGCGGCCTCCGGTGGCGGGCCTGATGCGCCGGGCCCCTACCCTACAGGTGTGCCCCAGCCCGGGCAATGCCCCGAAGGGCAGATCGGCCGGAGGCGGGTCTACGGGCCGAGGTGGTACCCCATCCGGCGCGGCAGCCTGGCCACGAAGTCCGTCACCGGATCCACGCGGCCCGTGCCGTCGAGGGCGTTGTCGCGACGGACCGTGGCGGCATTCACGATCGCCGCCCCGACGCTCCGGAACGGCTGCGGTGGGAAGCGGCGCGGCTCCATGTCCACGATCGGCAGGCGGGTGTCTGCCGTCTCGCGGCCGAGCACCTTGGCCGCCAGCACCTTGCCCATCAGGTGGGCCGGCCCCACGCCATTGCCTGTGTAGCCAAGCGCGTAGTGGACCCGGCCGCCCTGGAGGGTTCCGGCGAACGGGATGTGCGGTCGCCGCGACGTCGATCGGACCGCCCCAGCGCGCCTCGATGGGCACGTCGCGGAACCGGGGGAAGAAGCGGTGGATCGCGTCGATCGCCCGTTGGGTGCCCGCGGCGTCGTCGTCGAACTGGGGGCCGATCGACCCGTCCCACGTTCCCCGCTCCCCACCGACGCCGAGGGCGATCCGCCCGTCCGGCGTCGTGCGCAGGTAGCGCAGGGCCGCGCGGTAGTCGTAGATGGAGACGCCGGTCGTCCAGCCGATCTCCGCGAGCAGCTCGGGGGCTGGGGCGGTGATCGCCATGTACGAGGCTCGAGGGACGATGGACGACCCGAACCGCTTCGTCGTGCCGGCCCAGGCGTTGATCGCGAGGACCACGTGGCCGGCCCGGACGCTGCCCCCTGGCGTGATCACGGCGAGACGCTCGTCGGGCCGCAGCCGGGTGACGGGTGTGTGCTCGTGGATCCTCACCCCGGCGTCCATGGCCACCCGCCGAAGACCCCGGGCGAGGCGGGCCGGCTGGACCGTCCCACCGTCCGCGACGAGATGGCCCCCCTCGAACACGGGCGAGTCGCAATACCCGCGGAGCTCGTCCTTCGAGAGGAAGCGGTAGTGATCCTCGATGCCCAGCTCGCGGGCGGTCTGGAGTGGCTCGTGCCAGCCGCCGACCTGGGCCGGTGATGAGGCCACACCGATGAAGCCGTCCTGCCGGAACCAAGCGTCCACGCCCTGCCCGTCCATCCACGCTGCCAGCTCCGCGATGGTCCTGGCGCCGGCATCGATGACCGCGAGCGCACCGTCCGGTCCGAACAGCGTACGCAGGGTGCCGGCGTGATCGTAGAACCCGTTGATGAACCCACCGTTACGGCCCGATGGGCCGAATCCGCATTCGTCGCGCTCGAGCACGACCACGCGGATCCCGGGGCTCTGCCGCACCAGCTGCCAGGCCGCCCACAGTCCCGTGTAGCCACCTCCGATCACGGCGACGTCCGCGTCGATGTCCCGATCCAGGGCGGGCGCCGGATCGCCGCGGAACTCCGGGTGGGCGAGCGCCTCGCCGAGCCACCAGCAGGATTGGGCGATGTCGGTCATGTCCCAATGGTGCCGCAGCCCGGCCCTGTCGGCGCCGGGATCGCGCTGCGCGGGACCGGGTCGGCTGACCCGACCTGGGCCTCGCCCGTTCGGGCCGGATGGCCGCAGGCGGCGGCGCCGAGCGAGGAGTAGGGTTGCCGCGAGGGCCGTGGAGCCGCGCGGCAAGGAGGTGACCGTGACCACGCTGCATCAGGATCCCGCCGCGACGGGGACCGGGGGCGAAACCGAGCGGCGAGTCGTGACCATCTCGGGCCGCGACCAGCTGGACCCCAGCGAGCCCTGGGAGACACCGGCGACCGAGGCTGACATCAAGGAGCTCTCGACGCGCCGGTTCGAGCGCCTTCCCCACCGCCCCATGAACAGCAGCGAGGTGCCGGCGGGTGCCCTCGACGCCCTGCGACCGGTGGTCGGCGATGTCGGCCTCCACCAGCTGTTCGTGATCCCGCGGGCCGCGCGCGTGGCGGGGACGGACCGGGCGGCCTGGGTGCTGAGCCCGACAGAGGTCCTGGCCGTGGGCGCGGACCGGCTGGCGGTCTGGCTCAACGATCCGGCCGGGGCCCGGATCCGGGCGAACCTGCCGATCAGCGAGATCGTGGCGGTGCTCGATCGGACGGTTCTGCTCCACGGCCGGCTCGAGCTCGTGAGCCGCGATACGTCGATCGTCATCCGCTACAACACCGTTGGCCGGCCCGAGATTTCGCGCCCTGCTCGGACCGATCCGGGCGGCGGCGGTGCCCGCGGAGACCCCGCTGCCAACGGACACCGGCAGTGACCCGGTCACCCTCCCGCACAAATGGATGGCCCTGGTCCGGTCGACGGAGGTCTCGGAGGATCACACTGCGGCCATGGTCGTCGCGGCGGGTGACCTGACCAACCGGGCGCCGCTCCTGCACAACGGGGTCGCGGTGCTGACGGCCCGGGAGCTCGTGGTCGCCACCGACCCGACGCCAGACGTCCACATGGCGCCGTACGGGTTCGACCTGACGGTCGTGTCCCGGTCGCGATTGCTGGGCCTCGACGGCGCCGGATCGACGCTGGTGATCACGGCCGACGCCGCACCCGGCCGGGTGGAGCTGCGGATCGCGGCCCACGCGTCGCTCGTGGCCGAGGCCGTCGAGCTGCTGGGGCCGCTGGTTGCCGCCAGGTCCTGACGTCCGGCCCGCACGGAACGGCATTCCGGCGGCCGCGCGCCGCGCCACGACCTGGCGGAGGCTCAGCCGCCGTCGGCCACGATCTCCGTAACGGCCACGCGGCGGCCCTCCCGGGCGCTCCGATCCGCGGCCGCGAGCACGCGCTGCACGGCGAGCCCGTCGGCGAAGTCAGGGGTGGTCCTCCGGCCGGCCGCAATCGAGCTGACGAACGCCCGGGTCATGCTGTCCTGGGTGCGGAAGACGTCGCGATAGGTGTTGTGCACCGTGTCCCGGCGGGCCCCGTTGAAGATCCGGTCCGGGATCGGCATCTCGTGCGGCGCGGCTTCGTCCGCACGGCAGCCGTCCAGGCGCTGCACGGTCAGCCAGTCGCACACCGTGCGCAGGGTCCCCTCGCTGCCATGGAGGTCCATCTCGTGTCGCTGGCCGAACGGCCCGGGCTCGTGGGCCAGCGAGGTCATGTGGAGCGAGCCGGTCGCGCCGTTCTCGAACTCGAGGAGCATGAGCGCGGCGTCCTCGGCGACCTCGTACGGCGCCCCGTCGGGGCGCGGGCCGCGCGGGACGAGGTGGCTGTACACCGCGGTGACCGCGGCGATGTCCCCGAAGTACCAGCGCGCCATGTCCACCCAGTGTGACCCGAGATCGCCCGAGATCCCCGACCCCGCTTCGCCCACGTCGAACCGCCAGGCATAGGCGCCCGAACGCCCGAACCCGGTGTAGTAGCGGAGATTGAGGTGATACGGCTGCCCGAGCCACCCCTCGTCGAGCAGCTCCTTCAGGTACCGGTTGACCGGCATGAACCGGTACGTGAACGGGACCATCGTGGTGACCCCGGCCCGCTCCGCGGCCTCCGTGAGCAGGCGGGCCTCCCGCGCGGTCATCCCGAGCGGCTTCTCGCACAGCACGTGGAGGCCGCGCTCAAGGCCGGCCATCGCGCACTCGAAGTGGGCCTTGTTGGGCGTCAGGACCAGCAGGGCGTCGAGGGGCTCGGCATCGAGCAGCTCCTCGAGCGTGTCGTACGCGTGAGGAATCCCCCAGCGCGTCGCAAACTCGCGGGTGTGCTCGGTCCGGCGGCCGCCCGCGATGCCCCGGATGTCCGCCTGCGGGTGGTCCGCGATGGCAGGCAGGTACATCGCGTCGGCCCACCAGCTGGTGCCGGCGATCCCGATCCGCACCTTGTCGCTCATGGCGCCCCTCCCAGGGTGGCACCCGACGTGGGCACCCGACTCAGATCCCGATCGACCGCAGGTACTCGCGGTTGCGACGGGCGCTCTCCCTGGGGTTGCCCATTCCCGGCAGGATGTCCTGCTCCACCACGATCCAGCCGCCGTAGCCGATCCCATGCAGGGCCGCAAGCACGCCCGGGAAGTCCACGCAGCCCTTGCCCAGCTCACAGAACACGCCATGCCCGGTGGCCGTGAGGCCGTCCCACTCCTGGCGGCGGGACTCCTCGATCACGGCCGGGTCCGCGTCCTTGAAGTGGACGTGCCAGATGCGGTCGCCGAACTCCGCGACGGCATCGACCGGGTTCTCGCCGGTGCCGAACCGCCAGTGCCCGGTATCGAGGCAGATCCCCAGGACGTCCGGATCGGTCATGGCCATCAGCCGACGCATCTCCGCACCGGTCTCGATGAGGGTGCCCATGTGCTGGTGCACCACCGTGCGAACCCCGGCCTCGTCCCGCACCCGGCGGGCGAGACGGTTGGCGGCTGCCGCGTAGACCTCCCAGCCCTCGTCCGAGAGGCCCATCTCGGGGGTGATCCGGCCGGCGTTCCTGCCCCGGACGGGGTCACCGTAGGGGTCGTTGCCGAGCACGATCATGGTGTTCGGCCCGCCGACCGCAGCGAGCAGCTTGCCGATCCTGACGGCGTCCTCTTCGCCCTGCGCATGGCGTGCCGGATCCTGGAGCCAGGGGGTGGCGAACGAGGCGAGCATCTCGAGACCGCGGGCATCCAGCTCGGCCCGGAGGGCATCGGGGTCAGTGGGCATGAACCCCCAGTCCCCGAGCTCGGTGCCGGCGTACCCGGTTTCGGCCATCTCGTCGAGGACCTGGCGGTAGCCGCCGGTCTCGCCCTCGACGTTCTCGATGACGCCCCACGAGCAGGGCGCGTTGGCGACGCGGATCATGTGTTGCGGCTCCTTGGGACGCCATGGGCGGCCCGGCAGGCAGCGGCCGCCGGGCGTGGTGAGGAAGGTGCGTCAGGGGTGAGGAAGGCGCGTCAGGCGGTGACCTCGTCGAGACGGACGGGCCGGTTCTCCCGCCAGCTGCGAGTGCAGGCGACGGCGAGACGCAGGGTCTCGTAGGCGTCGTCGGGTCCGGGACCCACGGGGCGGCCGGCGCCGAGATCCTCGAAGAAGACCTCGAGCTCGCGCCGGTAGGCCACCTCGAACCGGTCCATGAAGTCCGGGTAGAGATCGCCCTCCCAGCCGACGCGCCGGAACTGCGTGGCCGGGGTCATCTGCCCGCCGTCCACGACCACCTTGGCCACCGATCCGGCGACCTCGGCGCGGATGTCGTAGCCCCAGGTCGAGTGCCGGGCCGTCTCGACCACGCCGAGCGCTCCGTTGCGGAACTTCATCATGATCACCGAGGTGTCCCAGTCGTCCGCCTTGGCGAAGCGCTCGTCGAACAGGACGGACGCCCAGGCGTGGACCTCCTCCACCTCGCCCACGAGGAAGCGGGCAACGTCGAGGTCGTGAACGGACATGTCGAGGAACGAGCCGCCGCAGGTGAGCAGGAACTCGAGCGGGGGCGGATTGGTATCCCGGGACAGGGCACGGAACTGCTCGATCCGGCCCAGCTCGCCGGCATCGATCATCTGCTTGGCCTTCGCGTAGCCCGGATCGAACCGGCGCATGAAGCCGACCTGGACGGGGAGCTCCGTCTCGCGCCACAGGTCCACGATCCGCTTGGTGTCGGACAGCTCCTGGGCGATCGGCTTCTCGGTCCAGACCGCCTTGCCCGCCCGCAGGGCCGCCTCGATATAGGTGGCATGGGTGGTCGTGGGCGTGTTGATGACCACGGCCTCGACGGCGGGGTCGCGGATGGCGTCGAGCGGGTCCTGCGTGGCCCGCTGCGCGCGGGCGAGATCCATACCGGCCTGGGCGGCCTCGGCATTGGGGTCCGCCACGACCACGACGTTGGCGTTGGGGATCGCGCCGAGGTTGCGGACGTGGACTCGGCCCATCCGGCCGGCACCGAGGACGGCGACACCGATACGGCTCGGGTCGCGGAGGGCGAACGTGGCCATTGGAAAGCTCCTTCGGCGAGGTCCAGGCTGGGATCGACCGGATCCCATGTAAACGATACCGCGAGTGCGCTGTAAACGATACCGCGATGTCACCGACGGCGAGCGGGAGGTCAGCGGCCCGGTGGCCTCCGCCCCGGGTCGGGCAGGATCGCGTCGCGCACGACGGCCTGCAGGTCCGACCAGGCGCTCAGGAACTGGCGCATCGTCCGCCGGGACGCACCGTAGGTCTCGAGCTCGGCCGCAGTCAGGCGATCGGGCTCGAAGGCGAGCACGAACTCCGGGCTCCGGGCCTGCAGCTCGTCGAGCATGCGCGCGTCCACCGGCTCGTCGATGCGCGACTCGACCGGGAGGCCGGATGCGTTGAGCCAGTGCTGCCAGGCGGGCGGGATGGTGAGGATCGTGTCGCCCCCGAGCAGCTGCGACCACGGCAGGTGGTGGCGGAACGCGCCCGCGAGCAGCCGGGTCCGGTAGCCGCGCTCGCGATAGATCGCGTAGGCCCGCTTGAACACGGCAACCCCCGCCCATTCCGCCACGCCCGGCGTGAGCAGCACGTCGTCCCGCTCGGCGGCGGCCTTCACCCAGTCGTCGAGACGGCCCACCATCAGCGTGCAGACCGGCACCGGGATGCCGCCGATGCCCGCCGCCTCCCGCCGCGCAAGCCCGCGCTCGACGGCCTCTGCGACCGCGATCGCGCCCGCGACCGTGAAGTTCGCCGTGGCGTTGACCTCCACGCCCCGGGCCGTCGCCTCCTCGATCGCGACCAGGCCGGCGGCGGTCACCGGCAGCTTGACCTGGAGATTGGGGCCCAGCGAGAACAACCGCTCGGCCTGCGCGACCATCGCCTCCGCATCACGGGCGAAACGCGGATCCACCTGGGCCGACAGGCGGCCGCGGCGGCCACCCGTGGCCCCGAAGAGGGGCAGGAGGTAGGTGGCGCCGCGGGCGGCGACCTCCTCGAGCAGGCGCCACGCGACATCGGTCTCGGTGGCGGCGGGCTGCTCGGCCACCAGTTCGCGAGCGCGCTGGAGCCAGGTCTCGCCCTCGCCCTTGACCACGCCCAGGACGATCGGCGGGTTGGAGGTGGCGCCGGTGGCGCCGTGCGCGAGGGCGTAGGCGAGGTCCGCGGCTCCCGCCGAGTCGTTCCAGAACTCCGTGCCGGTCTGTCGCACGCCCTCCGCGAGCAGGCTGGTGTCCATCGTCGCTCCTCGCTCAGTCGCTGCCGGCTCGTGCCCTGGGCTGTGCCGGGTCCCAGTTCATGAGCCAGCGGTGGTCGGGGTCCACCGTGAAATTCCAGACCCGCGTCGGCCCCGCCATGACGTTGAGGTACCAGCAGTCGTAGCCCGCCGCGGCACCCACCACGTGGTAGCCGCGGGGCACGAGGATCACGTCCCCGTCGCGCGCTGCCATCGTCTGATCGAGCGAGCGGTCCGGGGTATAGACCCGCTGGATCGCGAAGCCCGTGGGGCGGGCAAACCGGTAGAAGTAGAGCTCCTCCAGCGCTGACTCCCGGGGCGGATCCTCGGTGTCGTGCTTGTGGGGCGGATAGCTGGACCAGTTGCCGCCCGGCGTGTACGCCTCGACCACGATCAGCCGGCCGGCCTCGGCGGACGGCGGCAGCAGGTTCTTGATCGTCCGCTCCGAGGCACTCTCGCCGCGACGCTCCACGAGGATCGTCGCCGGGTCGATGTGGGCGGTCCGCCGGATGTCACCTGCCGGCGCCGCCGCGATCCCGAGCAGCACCGGTCCATGGGCCATGACCTCGACATCCTCGCCCGGGGCACACAGGACGACGCCCGCGGGCGGTTCGTCGAACACCGTGTCGCGGCTGCCAACCCGCTCGAAGGTGGCCGCGCCCACCCGGACACGCGCCGATCCCTCGAGCACCAGCACCAGCACCTCGCGGTCGTCGCCCGGGCGGGTCACGACACCCCCCTGAACCAGACGCCAGGCGTCGAACGAGGTCCAGGTCCAGCCCGCCGAGTCGGGCGTGATCCGGTGGATCAGCCCGTCGGCCGCCGGCGGGGTCGCCGGCCGGACGAGGGAGCCGGTCTCCCGGCCCCCCGGGGCGACCTCCGTCACCGGCCGCCGCCCTGCTGGTAGGGAGCGCCCGGGATCATCAGGTAGCGCTGGCGGCCCTTGTTGCGGTCGAAATCCTCGCGGGCGGCGTTGACCGCCGGCATCTCGGACACCATCGGCGTGGCCATCTCCCACCACGAGTTGGCGTAGCCCTTCACCCGCTCGTCCCAGTCGGTCTGGACCACGATGCACACGGTCTCCGTGCCGGCGCGGGCATCGACGAGGGCGCCTCGAAGCTCGTCGAGCGTCCTGACCTCCAGGGCCTTCGCGCCCATGCCCTCGCAGATCTTGACGAAGTCGAGGCGCATCTCCGGCCCGTCGTAGGCGCCGGACGGGCCGCGGTACCGGTAGTGGCACCCAAATCCCTCCGCGCCAACCTGCTCGGACACGCGGCCGACCGACGAGTAGCCCTTGTTGTCGACGATCACGACGATGAGCTTGAGGCCCTCCTGGACGGCGGTCGTGATCTCGTTGCTCATCATCTGGAATGAGCCATCGCCGACCATGACGTAGACCTCGCGATCCGGCGCGGCCAGCTTGGCGCCCAGGCCACCGGCGATCTCGTAGCCCATCGTGGAGTAGCCGTACTCCACCTGGTAGCTGGAGACGTCGCGCGAGCGCCACAGCTTGAGCAGGTCGCCGGGCAGGCTGCCGGCGGAGGTGACGACGACGTCACGGGCGTCCGTCGACGCCTCGACGGCGCCGATGACCTCACCCTGCGTCAGCACGTCGCCCACGCTGTGGGCGTAGACCCGGCTGACCTCGGCGTCCCACTCGCGGTTGAGCTCCAGCACTCGGGCGCGGTAGTCGGCTGCCGTGGCGTAGTCGCCGACGGCCTCGGCCAGGTCCTCGATCGCCGCGCGCGCATCGCCGACGAGCGGGACGGCGGCGTGCTTGTAGGCGTCGAACTCGGCGACATTGATGTTGATGAACCGGACGCCCGGCGTCTGGAACGCGGTCTTGGACGCGGTCGGGAAGTCCGTGAACCGGGTGCCGATCCCGATGACGAGGTCCGCGTCGGGCCCGATGACGTTGGCGGCAAGGGTCCCGGAGACGCCCGCGCCACCCAAGCTGAGCGGATGGTCATAGGGCAGCGAGCCCTTGCCGGCGTGGGTCTCGGCCACCGGGATCCCGGTCTGCTCGGCGAACGCGCGGAGGGTGTCGGTCGCCTCGCTGTAGCGCACGCCGCCACCGGCGAAGATGACCGGCCGCTGGCTCTCGCGGATCCAGGCCGCGGCCGTGGCGACCGCGTTGCGGTCGGGTCGGTTGCGGGGGATGGACCACACGCGCTTCTCGAACATCTCGATGGGGTAGTCGAAGGCGTAGGTCTGGATGTCCTGGGGCAGGCCGAGGAACACCGCCCCCGTCTCGGCGGGAGAGGTCAGGATCCGCATCACCTCGGGCGCGACAGTGATCACCTGCTCGGGGCGGTTGATCCGGTCCCAGTAGCGGACGACGGGCCGGAAGGCATCGCTGACGCTGGTGTCCTGGGAGAAGGGATGCTCGAGCTGCTGGAGGACGGGCGACTGCACGCGCTCGGCGAACGCGTCGCCGGACATCAGCAGGACGGGGACGTGGTTGATGGTCGCCGACGCCGCGCCGGTGACCATGTTGGTCGCGCCCGGGCCGATGGAGGTGAGGCAGGCGAAGGCGCCCAGGCGGTTCCTGAGCTTCGCGTAGCCAACCGCCGCGTGGACCATCGCCTGCTCGTTGCGGGTCAGGTAGTAGGGGAAGTCCGCCTCGGCCTGCTGGATCGCCTGCGCGACCCCGCCGATGTTGCCGTGGCCGAAGATGCCCCACAGGCCGGCGAAGAAGCGATTCTCGACGCCGTCGCGCTCCACGTACTGCTGGGCGATGTAGTTGATCAGCGCCTGCCCGGTCGTGAGTCGGATCGTTGCCACCCTGACCTCCCTCGTGCTTGTGGTCCTGTTGTCAAGAGCGGTGACCGAGCGTCCGTGACAGGCGGGCAGCCGCATCCACGACCGCGCGCGCCGCTTCCGGGACTCGTTCGAAGGTGAGCCGAACGCTGGGCGCGTCGATGCCGATGCAGCCGACGGCCTTGCCGGTGGCGTCGAACACGGGGGCGGAGATGCACCGCGTGTGCGGGTCGTTCTCCTCGTCGTCGAGCGCGTAGCCACGGGACCGGACGTCGTCCAGGTGCGCACGAAGCGCATCGGGGTTGGTGATCGTGCGCGCCGTTCGACCCGGGAGCGCCTCGGGGATCTCGGCCAGGCCCCACGCGAGGAGCGTCTTCCCCGCCGAGGTGCAGTGCAGGGCGACGTGGCGGCCGGACCCAGGCACCACCCGCAACGGCTTGTCGGTCTCGACGTCGTCAATGACCAGTGCGCGGCCCCCATCGGCGACGGCGGCATGCGCACATTCGCCGGTCGCCTCGACGAGCGATGCCAGGAACGGCCGGGCCGCCTCCTTGAACCGCTCCAGCCCGGTTGGGAGCTGTCCGTTCCGGCGAAGCGCGGGGCCAACGATATAGCCGTGTCCACCGGCGTCCGACGGCGCGGCATAGCCGGCATCGGCCAGGGTCCGCAACAGGCGGAGGGCCGTGGTCTTGTGGACGTCGATCTCGGCGGCGATGGCCTGGATCGTCACGCCCCGGTCGCGGAGCACCGGATCCGCATCGGCCTCGAGCAGCATGTCGAGGATGCGGAGGCTGCGGGCAAGCGACTGGACCGGTTCCACGTCGTCGTAGCGTATGACGCAGCGCGTGCCGATGTCAACTGCGTCTGGCGCATTCGTATCGGGTTCCGGGACGTGGCTGCTGCCAGCGACCGATGCGCCTCTCGCTACGCCTCTCGCTACGCGACCCAGACCGTCCGGCCGTGCCGGACCGTCCGGACCGCTTCGGCCGCGGCCGCGGGCAGGAACGCGACCAGGGCCACGATCGCCCAGTCGCCCGGGTTGAGCGGCGTCGCCCGGAAGGCCTCGGCGAGGACGGGCACCGCGGGGATGAGCACCTGGAGCGCGATCGCCGCCAGGCACGCGCCGAGCAGGAACCGGTTGGTCCCGAGGCGGTGGATCGGCACGCGCAGGCTGCGGTTCCAGTAGGCGCGCACGCATTGGCCCGCCACGAGGATCGTGTAGGCGAGCCAGGCGGCGTGGTCGAAGCCGCCGTCGTCCATGAGCATCACCACCAGCGCGGCGATGGCCGTGAAGGCACCGGCACCGGCGATGCGCGCCAGGATCCCGTCGGTCAGCAGCGGCTGCTCGGCGTGTCGCGGAGGACGCGTCATGAGCTCCGGCTCAGGTGGCTCCCGCTCGAAGGCGATGGACGTGGAGAGGTCGATGAAGAACTCCATCCACAGGATCTGGAGCGGGATCAGGACCTGGCGCTCGGCCACGAAGATCGTGGACACGAGGATGAAGCCCAGGAACGCGACGTGGGTCGACAGCAGGAAGGTGAGGCCCTTCTGCACGTTGTCCACGATCCGGCGTCCCTCGGCGAGCCCGTACATCAGGGTGGCGAAGGAGTCGTCGCCGAGGGTGAGATCCGATGCCTCGCGTGCGACCGCGGTCCCGCTGCCCATCGCGACGGCCACGTCTGCCCCGTGGAGGGCGGGGGCATCGTTCACGCCGTCCCCGGTGACCGCAACGATCCGGTGATCCGTCCGTGCCGCCTGCACGATGCGCCGCTTCTGGTCCGGCGTGGACCGGGCGACCACCTGGAGGGCAGGCAGCTCCCGCGCCAGCCGCGGGTCGTCCCAGCCGGCGAGCTCCTCGCCCGTGACGATCCGGCCCGTGTCGAGCCCGGCCTCGCGCGCGATCGCCGCCGCCGTGAGCGGGTGATCGCCCGTGACCACCACCACCTGGATCCCCGCCGCACGGGCCGTCGCCATCGCGTCGGCGATGCCCTCCCGGATGGGATCCGCAAAACCCACCAGGGCGCGCATCCGCCACGGGGCGTCGTCGAGGCGGCGGGCCAGGGCGACCAGCCGCTCGCCGGCAGCAGCCGAGGCGTCGATCAGGTCCGCCCACGGACCGGGCCCGTCGCCATCGGCGCCGGCGGCGCCGTCCACGAAGGCGAGCACGACCTCCGGGGCGCCCAGGGCGAGGGACTCGATGCGGCCGTCACGGCGGGCGGTGGTGCGTGTCACCGGCACCGTGTCCGAGGCTGGCGATGCCTCCACCAGGTCCGCCCTGTCGAGCGCCGTGACCCCCTCGAGCTCGGTGACGGCGGCACGCAGCGCGCGTGTGAACGACGCCGGGGTGACGTCGTCGCCGGGCCAGGCGTCCTCCTCGGCTCGGAGCGCCTCCTCGAGCAGGGTCCGTCGCTCGGCGGGGTCCTCCACGAGGCCCGCGGGCGTGCGCACGGACGACACGACGAGACGGTTCTGGGTGATCGTGCCGGTCTTGTCCGTGACGATCAGGTCCACGGCGCCGAGCGTCTCCTCGGCGTTGAGCCGCCGGACGAGGACGCCCCGCTTGAGCAGCCGGTAGGCGCCCAGGCCGAGGATCACCGCCAGGAGCACGGGCGGCTCCTCCGGGATCGCCGCGATCGCGGCCGAGATGCCGGCCAGGACGTTCTCCCCGAGCGGGTGCCCGCGCAGGAACCCCATCCCGCTCGTGAACACGATCAGCGCGATCGCGATGACGAGCAGGATCCGCACCAGCCGGTCCAGCTCGCGCTGGAGCGGGCTGCGGCGGCGCTCGGCCGACGCCAGGCTGCCGGCGATCCTGCCGAACTCGGTGGCGGCGCCGATGGCCACGACGATCCCCTCGCCGCGCCCGCCGACCACGCTCGTACCCGAGTAGGCGATCGAGCGCCGGCCCGTGAGCGCGGCGTCCGCCGGGTCGGGTTCTGCCCGCGCCTCCTCCGGGATCGACTCGCCCGTGAGGGTGCTCCGGTCCATGAGCAGGCGGTCGACCCGGGTGAGCCGCAGGTCGGCCGGCACCACGTCGCCACCCTGGAGCAGGACGACGTCGCCGGTCACCAGCGAGGCTGCCGGGACCGTGGCTACTCGGCCGTCGCGGCGGGCCCTCGCCATCGGGGCCGTCGCGTCGCGCAGCGCCTCCAGCGCCCGCTCGCCGCGGTACTCCGTGACGACGTCGGCCCCGACGATGGGCAGCAGTCCGACAAGGACGAGCAGGCCGTCGCGGACCTCGCCGACCACGATCGCCAGGATCCCCGCGCCCGCGAGCATGAGGACGAACGGCTCCGTGAGCGCTTGGAGGACCATCCGCCAGACCGGGTCGCGCCTCGCCTCCTCGAGCGCATTGGGGCCCTGCACCTGGGCGCGGCGCTCGACCTCGGCGGCGGCCAGTCCGGAGGCCGGATCAACCCCGAGCTGCGCCGCGACCGACGCCGGGTCGATGGCGTGCCACGGCCCGCTCACGGCTGGAAGGCCTGCTCCAGGCCATCCATCCCGATCTCGAGGATTCGCAGCGCCGCTGCGCGCCCCAGGTCCCGGTCCGCAGACATCGCCGCCAGGCCCACACCGACGACGGCACCGGCCGCCGCCTGGACCTGCGCGTCGTGCGGGTCCCGCCCCCAGCGTTCGCCGATGAGGGCCGCGAACAGCCCCACGGCACCGGTGGCCTCACCGAGCATGGCCTCGCGAAGGCGAGCGAGCGTCGTCAGCGCGTTGCGGTCGTCCGAGCTTGCTCCGGGCAGCATCGACGAGAGCTCGGGCAGGCTCGCCCGCAGCGCGACGGCGATCGCATCAAACACGGTGTCGCCCGGTGCCGCCACCCGGAAGGCCTCGCGGACGAGGGTTGAGAGGTCGACGGACACGACGAGCTGGGCCTTGGTCGGGAAATAGCGGAACAGCGTGCTGAGCGAGACGTCGGCAGCCTCGGCAATCTGTTGGACGGTCGTGGCCTCGTAGCCCTGATCTGCGAACAGCCGGAGGGCAGCCTCGCGCACCTGGGCGCGGGTCCGCTCCTTCTTCCGCTGGCGAAGGCCTGGCCTTGCCTGGCTGGAGGCCTCGATCATCGCTCGCTCCTCGCCCCGTCCGCCGCGGCTGGGCACGAGGAAGGGGCCCGCCCGGCGGACGGACCCCTTCTGAGCCGGCGGGGTCAATGGACGGGTGCGCCGTGGCCCATGCCACCGTGCTCCCGCGAGCGGGAGTACCAGATGGCAAGGAGATCAACGACCACGCCGACGATCAGGCCGCCGGCGAGGGCCGGCCAGACGGCGATTCCCTCGAACTCAGGAGTCGCGGTGCTGAACAGCCACTCGCTGGCGCCGACGGCGCCGACGAAGGCCGCGATGGAGCTGACGATCCACCGGTAGGGCAGATCGGGCGTCCGGACGAGGAACTGCGCGGCGATGCCGAGCACCAGCGCGCCGACAACGAGGATGAGCCATCCCAGGATGGTCATGGGGTACCTCCAGTCCCTGCCTCCTGTCGCTGGCAGGTCCGCGCAACCGAGGCGGACCCGGCCCCCCCGGGCCTCGCGGCCACCTCCTCGGTCACCGCGGAGTACACACGATCCACCCGTCGGCGTGGAGGGGCAAGTGGCATGCATTGCACATGACAGTCATCCCAAATGACAGTAGTGCCACAAAGAACGGGCCGCCACCCGTGGAGGGGATGGCGGCCGTTGAGATGCGGGAGCAGGCCTGCAGGGCGGGAGCGGCGCCCTCCGCACCGGGCGGGCCGCCAGCGATGCTACTGGGTGGGAGCGCCCGCGGCGACCAGGGCATCCATGGCCCCGCCGTCCACGATGTCCGTGAAGCCGGCCGCCGCCATCTGGTCAGCCGCGATCGCGCTTCGGCGACCCGAGTGGCAGTACACGAGGTAGGCGCCGTTGGGATCGAGCGACTTGATCCGCTGGGCGAAGTCGCCGGCCTCGACGTCGATGTTCTGGGCGCCCGCGATGTGGCCCGCGGCGTACTCGCCGGCCGTGCGGACATCGATCACGATCCGGGTGCCGATCATCTCGGCGGCGGCGGCCGTGGCGGGCTTCTGCACGGCGGAACCGGAGCCGCCGCAGGCGGCGACGACGCCGATCAGCAGGGAGGCGAGGACGAGCCCGAGACGGCGCGGAAGGGGGTGGGACATGGGGAAGGCTCCGGTCGAGGCGGGAGCGCCGCTGGCGGCGGTTCCCGAAAGATGGGTGGGTACCGACGGCCCGGCCGTCGGGTGGATCACGCGGCCACGGCCTCGGCCGGGACGTCACGGAGGATCGCCAGCAGATCGGCGCTCTCGATGATCAGGTGGTCCGTGTCGTCGACCCGGATCTCGGCGCCAGTGTACTTGGGGAACAGGACGCGATCGCCGACTGAGACCTTGATCAGCTCGCTGTCGTCACCGATGGCGAGGACCTCGCCACGCTGCGGCTTCTCCTTGGCCGTATCGGGGACGTAGAGCCCGGAGGGGGTGACGCTCTCGGCGGCGAGGACGCGGACGAGGACGCGGCTGCCGAGGGGCTGGACAGACTCGGACATGGCGGGTGGCTCCTGGGGGGACGCAGTGGGTGGTCGGGGTGGCTGAGACAGTGGCGTTGGCTTGGGGCTCGATCAGTTCGGGCGGAGGCCGAGCGCGGCATCGATGCGGGCCTGGTCGAACCCGACGATGGGGCGGCCGTCGATCTCGATGACCGGGACGCCCATCTGGCCGGTCCGCCGGACGAGGTCGCGGGCCGCCGCGGGGTCGCGACTGACGTCGACATCCCGGAACGCGACACCGCGACCGCGCAGATAGCCCTTCGCGCGCGTGCACCACGGGCACGTCGGCGTCGAGAACACGATCACGCGGTGCGGGCGGCTGGCGGTCGGCTGGGTCTGCATGCTCCTGCTCCATCGCGGGTCCGGTTCGGCCGGCACACAGCCGGTCGAGCTACTTGCGTCATTGCGCAAGTAGCAGCATAGCCATTGTTACCGGCTTGCGCAAGCCCGCAACTACACCTCTGAGGCGGAATCCGGAGGCGGTGCGGACGATGGTTCCGGGGGCTCAGCGAGCGTCCGCGAGCGGCACCTCGAGCCAGAACGCCGCCCCCCGGTGGCGTTGTTGGCGACGCCAACCTGCCCGCCGTGCGCCTCCGCAATCGCCCGCACGATGGCGAGCCCCAGGCCGGACGTGCCGGTTTCGCGATTGCGCGCGGCATCTGCCTGGTAGAAGCGGTCGAACAGGTGCGGCAGGTCGGCATCGGAGACCCCGGGTCCCTGGTCCACGACCTCCACGCGGCCCATCCCGCTCGCGGTCCGGGTGACCCCCACCGCGACGGTGCTGCCGGGCGGCGCGTGGCGCACGGCATTGTCGACGAACGCGGCGAGCGCCTGGGCAAGCCGGTCGCGATCGACATCGACGACGACGGGATCCGGACCGGGCTCGCCGGCGACCGAGACGCTCCTGGCCTCGGCTCGCGCCCGGAACGCGGCAACGACCGCGCTCACGATGTCACCGAGCGCCACCGGCGCGCGGACCAGTGGGAGCGCACCCGCGTCGGCGAGGCTGATCGTCCGCAGGTCGTCCACGACCCTGCCCAGGATGCGGGCCTGCTCCCGGATGGTCTCCAGGTGGCGGTCGTCGGGCGGGTAGACCCCGTCGAGCACGGCGGCAGCCGTCGCGTCGATCACCGCGAGCGGCGTCTTCATCTCATGCGCGGCGTCCTGGAAGAATCGTCGCCGCGAGGTCTCGCTCCGCTCGAGATCGGCGGCCATCGCGTCGAACGAGCGACCCAGCGAGCCGATCTCGTCCGTTCGTTCAGCCACGCCTGACCGGGCCGCCAGGTCACCCGCCGCGACGGCCGCCGCCGCCGCCTCGAGCCTCACCAGCGGCGTGGCCAGGCGCCGGGCGATCAGCGCACCGAGCAGCGAGGCGAGGACGGCCGCAGCAACGGCCACGCCGATGATGATCGCCGTCGTCTCCTGCTGGGCCTGGCTCGCGTAGGGGCCCTGCCCGCCTCCCCCACCGGAACCCGCTCCCGGTCCACCACCGGCCCCCTGGCCGGCGCCGGGACCGCCGCCCATCCCGGGACCGCCGCCGATCCCCGGCGCCGCCGATGCCTGTCCCGCCATCATGGCCTCGAACCCGCGCCCGACGATCGGCGGGGCTGCGAGCGCGACCGCGAGCGCCGTCAGCACGGCCACGCCCGCGAAGGCGAGCGCCAGCCGGACGGCAAGCCCGGTTCCCGGGGCCCGCGCCGGCGTCATTCGCGCGCCGCCCGGTAGCCGACGCCGCGGAGCGTGTCGATGTAGCCGCGGCCGTCGGTGCGCTCCCCGAGCTTGCGCCGGAGGTTCTTGATGTGGCTGTCGATGGTGCGGTCGAAGGCGTCGTACGACTCGCCGAACACGCGGTCGCCCAGCCGCGCGCGGGTCCACGCCATGCCCGGAACCTCCACCAGGGCCACGAGGAGGTCGAACTCCGCCCTGGTGAGGCCGATGTCGGCCTCGTCGCGCCGAACCTCCCGGGCGGACTCATCGATCTCGAGGTCGAGATACCGGCGGGTTGCGGGCGCGGTGGTCGCCGCCGTGGGCGGACCGGCGGCCGCGCGCCGGAGCACGGCACCCACGCGGGCCACGAGCTCGCGCGGCTCAAACGGCTTGGTGACGTAGTCGTCGGCGCCGATCTCGAGACCCGCGACCCGGTCGATGACATCGTCGCGCGCGGTCAGCAGGATGACCGCCGATCGCCCGCCGGCCGCGCGCAGCTCGCGGAGCACGTCGAACCCCGACCGTCCGGGCAGCATGACGTCGAGGATGATCAGGTCCGGTTCTCGATCCATGGCGGCGGCCAGCGCGGCGTCGCCGTCGCCCGCGTACCGGATCTCATGACCCTCGCGCACAAGGTAGGACCCCACGATCTCGCGGATGTGGGGCTCGTCATCGACGACCAGGATGTTGCTCATGCCGTGCACCATCGTAGGGCGGGTGGCCACTCGGCTCACCCGCCCCACGAATTCAGGATCAGCTGGAGGGGGCGGTGTCCGCGTTCGGGCAGGTCCCGTCGCCGGCGCCGCGCATCATGGCCGCCGCGACCGGCGCCATTGCCATTGGCTCCCGCTCGCGCTCCCGGTCCACGGCCGTCGGCCGCACCCGTGCCATCGCGCAGTGCGGCGCCCTGACCCGCGCCGCTCCCGGCGCCGTTCGGTCCGGCCCCGACGGCCGCGCCCCGCATGCCACCGAGGGCAGTCTCGTTGACCATGGCCTTGGCCTGGACGGCAAGGTTGGCCTTGAGCGTCTCGGCCCGGTCGGCGGTGATGGCGCCCACGGCGAGCCGGGCGTCGATGCGCACGGACCACTGGGCGACGAGAGCGTCGATCAACCGCTGCGGGTCAACGCCCTGGCGCTCGGCGATCTGGGCCAGGCTCAGGCCCTGCTGACGGAGCTCCGTCACCTGCGCGTCGGTGAGGCCGAGGATCCCGGCGATGGGATCGGCGTCGGCGACCGGTGCGGGCGTGGTCGCCGGGTCGCCGAGTGCCGCCGGAACGGCGGTGGCGGGCCCGACCTGAGCGGGCGAGGCGGCGGAGACCGCGCCCACGGCGAGGAGAAGGATCAGGCCGGCGCCGGCGACCGGGATGGCAATCTGCTTCATGGTGATTCCCTCGTTCGATCCGGCGCCTCTCGGTGAAGGTGGAGGCGCATCGGTGTGACCCCATCGTCATCGGGGCCCGTGGACTGGGCATGGACCGCACGTGGAGATCACGAGGGTTCTGCGGGGCGGGTGCGGCTCGGCGCTGGCCGCCGGCGCGACAGACATCAAGAAACGCCACGGATGACCGTGGCGTTGCTCAACAGACCGGTGATGTGGCGCGCCCGGCGGGACTCGAACCCACGACCTCTAGGTCCGCAACCTAGCGCTCTATCCGCTGAGCTACGGGCGCGCGATGTGTCTGGCGGAGAGGGAGGGATTCGAACCCTCGGTGGAGTTGCCCCCACGGCGGTTTAGCAAACCGCTGCACTAGACCTCTATGCGACCTCTCCGGGCAGCGCCCGGGATCATAGCATTCGAGGCCCGCACCCTCGGCTGCCCGATCGCTCTACTGCTCGCTGATCCGAGTGTCCACGGCGTGCCCGCGGACGTAGTCCCAGTCGAGGTTGATCCCGAACCCGGGCGCGTCCGGGAGCCGGTAGGTGCCGCCGCCGACACGGGTCGACATGTCGGTGAGGTGCCAGAAGAACGGGTCGCGCTCCTCGTCGAAGCACTCGGTGAACGTGTGGTCCGGGACCGACGCGAGGAGGTGCGACGAGACCTGCGGCTCTTCGTGGTGGCCCAGCTGCACGCCGAACGCGGCGCACACACCGGCCGCCTTGCGCCAGATCGTCGGGCCACCGGCCCACGAGGCATCGAAGTTGGAGACGTCGATGGCGCTGTCGACGACGAGGTCCCGCAACCCGGCCAGGGTGGTCTCGCTCTGGCCCGCGCAGACGGCAACGCCCGCCTGGTAGCGCACGTCGCGCATCGCTCGCCGGTCGTTGGTCCAGAGACAGGGCTCCTCGAACCAGCGCAGGTCGAGGTCGGCCACGCGTCGCGCGAAGTCCACCGCCTGGGCGAGGGTGTAGCCCTGGTTGGCGTCGGCCATCAGGACGAAGCCCGGGCCGGCGGCCTCGCGCGCGACCCGGAACCGGGCGGCATCCTCGGCCGGCGAGCGCCCTCCGACCTTGAACTTCATGCCGGCGAAGCCCTGTTCGATGTAGCGGTGGACGGTCTCGGCGGTCTGGTCCGCATCGAGGTGGTAGTAGCCGCCGATGACGGAGATCGGCACCTCGTCGGCAACGGCGCCCCACATCCGGTAGAGCGGCAGCCCCACGGCCCGGCCGAGCGCGTCCCAGATCACGGTGTCGAGGGCGGCGATCGCCTGGAGCGCGAGGCCACGGTCCCGCAGGATGTTGTTGGTCGCGGGCTCCATGTCCCGCCACCGGCCCTCGGGGTCACGCGCCGACTTGCCGAGGATCGCGGGAGCCAGCTCGTCGTGGATGATGCCCACGATCAGCGCCTGCTCGGCGTCGGTGTCGCCGCTGTAGGTCTCGGCGATGATCCCGTCCGCGGTCGTGAGCCGGACGACGATCGTGCACCGGTTGTCCATCGAGTAGGCCGAGCCTGAGAACCGGCGAGCCAGGGGAGCCCGGAGCGCGATGGTCTCGATCCGCTCGATCCGCAGCGAGCCCGCGTCCAGGCGGGCGGCCGCACCGGTCCCGGCAGCGTCCATAGGGTGGTCACCTCGGCTGGCCGCGCGCTCCGCGGCGGCGATCGGCCCGGCGGCGGCGAGCGGGCGCCGGTGCGGCCATCATACGCGTGCAATCGGTTTCACGGGCACCCCTCGAACGGCTGGGCGGTCGTGGGCGCGTGCCGATGTGGGCCGTGCCGGTGGGCCAGACCCGGTCTCCCGGCCCCGCTCGCCCGGCCCGGTGGGCCAGACCCGCTCGCCCGGGCCCTCCCGCCAGGCCCCGATCGCCCAGCGGTTGAACGGTGCGCTTGAGGCTGGTTCTGCTCGCCCAGCGAGCGGAACCGCGGCGCCAGCGGCCTGCCAGCGCGGATTCCAGCCGCCAGGCGACCAGAATTGCACGGGACCGCACCGTTCACCCGCGGCGCGGGTGGGCGAGCCCTTGGGGCGCGGGGACGAGCGCCGGGCAAGCGACCGCGCCCGGGACGAACTGCGAGGTGAGCCCGCGAAGTTGACACACACGGACCCCTTCGATACCGTCGGGGCACCGATGTGCCCCATCTATCTCTTTACCTGCCCGGCATGACCGCCCCCGGTACCGTCTAGACCCGGGAGTCGGCGAGTCGTGCCGGGTGAGCAGAGGTCCTGGACCTCTGCTTTTTTGTTCTCCTCGATCCTTTTTCCAACCCCGAAGGACAGTTGAGCCAAGATGTTCGTGGTGATGCGGACCGGAGCCACCGAGGCCGAGGTCAACGGCGTGAAGGGCCTGATCCTGGCCGAGGGGCTGACGCCGTTCGAGAACGCCGGCAATGACCGCACGGTGATCGCGATCGTGGGCGAGATCGGCAAGCGGCGGGAGACGCTCCAGGCTCGCCTCCAGGGGACGCCGGGGGTGGCGACGGTCACCCGGATCAGCAAGCCATACAAGTTGGTCTCGCGCGAGTTCCACCCGGAGAACACCGTGATCCCGGTGCTCGACGCGGTGATCGGCGATGGGTCGCTCACGGTGATGGCGGGTCCGTGCTCGGTGGAGAGCCACGACCAGCTGATGGAGACCGTGGACTTTGTCGCCGCGCACGGGGCGACGGTGATCCGCGGCGGCGCGTTCAAGCCGCGCACCAGCCCGTACAGCTTCCAGGGCCTGGGCGTGGAGGGGCTCCGCTACCTCGCCGAGGCGCGCGCGCGGACCGGGATGCCGGTCATCACCGAGGTCATGGAGCCGTCGCAGGTCGACATCGTCGCCGAGTACGCCGACATCCTCCAGATCGGCACCCGCAACATGCAGAACTTCTCGCTGCTGCTCGCCTGCGGGCGCGCGGGGCGGCCGGTGATGCTCAAGCGCGGGTTCGGGGCCACGATCGAGGAGTGGCTGATGGCGGCCGAGTACATCGCATCGGCGGGCAACGGCCAGATCATCCTCTGCGAGCGGGGCATCCGGACGTTCGAGACGACGACCCGCAACACCCTGGACCTGACGGCGGTGCCCCTGATGCACCACTTCACCCACCTGCCCGTCGTGGTGGATCCGTCGCACGCGACCGGGAAGCGGTGGCTGGTCAAGCCGCTGGCCATCGGCGCCGTGGCGGTGGGCGCGGACGGGATCATGGTCGAGGTGCATCCGCGGCCGGACGAGGCGCTCAGCGACGCGGAGCAGCAGCTGGACTTCCCGATGTTCGATCAGATGATGGGCGCGGTCACCGCCGTGCACGCCAACGTTCGCGACCTGCACGGCGACCTGCAGCGCGCCGGCGACGGCTGAGACGGCCGATGACCACGCCATCCTCCCCGATGGCATGGTCGTGCGTCCCGCAGCCCGGCTGCGTGGCTCGCCGGCGCTGCCCGGGGACAAGTCGATCTCCCACCGCGCCCTGCTGCTGGCCCTGCTCGCGGCGGGCGAGAGCCGGATCGGCGCGGCCGGCGACGGGGCGGACGTCCGGTCCACGGCCGGCGTCGTGGCAGCCCTGGGCGCACGCGTGGAGCGGGTGGCAGAGCACGACGGGCGCGTGGACTACCTGGTGCAAGCCCGGGTGGCGAGGCCCTCGTGGAGCCGTCGGCCACCCTCGACTGCGGCAACTCCGGCACGACGACCCGCCTCGTTGCCGGGCTGCTGGCGGGCCGGCCGCTGTCGGCCGTGCTCGACGGTGACGCCTCGCTCCGGCGGCGGCCGATGGGCCGCGTCGTGGAGCCGCTGCGGGCGATGGGTGCGGCGTTCGAGGGCCGGCAGGGCGACACCCTGCTGCCCCTCGCGGTGACCGGCCGGGCGCACCTGTCCCCATCGACTACCGGACGCCCGTCCCCAGCGCACAGGTCAAGTCCGCGATCCTGCTGGCGGCGCTCGCGGCGGACGGCGAGACGCGCGTGACCGAGTCGGTGGCAACCCGGGACCACACCGAGCGGATGCTCCGCGCCCGTGGCGTGGCCGTGCACGAGACTCGCAGCCCCAACGGGGAGCACACCGTGACCGTCGAGGGACCGGCCCGGGTGGCGGCCGATCGCGGACTCGGTCCCGTCCGATCCGTCCGCGGCCGCCTTCTGGCTGGTCGCCGGAGCGATCCACCCCGATGCCGAGCTCCACCTCGCAGGGGTCAGCACGAACCCCACACGGCGTGCCATCATCGACATCCTCAGGCGCATGGGCGCCGATATCGGGGAAGCCGCCATCGCCACCCGGGACGGGGCGGACGGCGAACCCCTCGCGGACCTCGTGGTCCGGTCGAGCCAGCTGCGGGGCATCGATGTCTCCCCTGCCGAGGTGGCGGCGGCGATCGATGAGATCCCCGTGCTTGCGCTTGCGGCGGCCGCGGCGTCCGGCACGACATGGATCCGGGGGCTTCCGAGCTCCGCCACAAGGAGTCCGACCGGATCGCCGGGATCGCGGCCGGGCTGGGAGCGCTCGGCGCGGATGTCCGCGTGGAGGGCGACGACATCGAGATCAGGGGTGGCCGGCGCCTGACCGGCGCGGTCACCGAGACCCTGGACGATCACCGGCTGGCGATGACGTTTGCCATCGCCGGCCTCATCGCTGAGGGCGAGACCGTCATCGACCGACCCGGGTCGGCGGCGATCTCGTACCCCGGCTTCTTCCGCGACCTCGAAGGAGTGCGTGCATGACCAGGCGCGTCGTCCTCATCGGCCACCCGGTGGCCCACTCGCTGTCCGGCGCGATGCAGCAGGCGGCGTTCGACCATGCCGGCATCGACGCCCGCTACGAGCTGTGGGACCGCGCCCCGATCGCCCTCGCGGACGCGATCGCCGAGCTGCGCACGGACGAGTTCCTGGGCGCCAACGTCACGATCCCCCACAAGGAGCGGGTCGTGCCCATGGTGGACCGGCTGACCGAGGAGGCGCATGCGACGGGCGCGGTCAACACGATCACCAGCGAGGGCCGCAAGCTCGTCGGGCACAACACCGACGTCGAGGGCTTCAAGGTCGCGCTCGACCAGCTGGTCGGCAAGCAGAAGATGCCCCGCCACGCCGTGGTGCTGGGCGCGGGCGGTGGATCGCGGGCGGTGGTCCACGGGCTGATCCGCGAGGGGTTCCAGCGCGTGGTCGTGTTCAACCGGCACCTCCACCGGGCGGAGTCGCTGGTCAAGCACTTCGCGCGCAGCGCGGCCCACATGGACCTCCGGGCGATGCCCTGGCACGAATCCATCATCGAGAGCGAGCTGTCCAAGACCAGGGTGCTCGTCAACGCGACGTCCATCGGGCTGGGCGAGGATGTCTCGCCGATCCCGGCCGAGATCCTGCCGCCGGACCTGCTCGTCCTCGACCTCATCTACGCCCAGACCCAGCTGCTGCGGGACGCCGCGAAGGCCGGTGGCACCACGTCCGACGGAGGGACGATGCTCCTCCACCAGGGCGCGGCCGCGTTCACGCTGTGGACCGGGCAGCCAGCCCCGCTGGAGGTCATGAAGGCGGCCCTCGAGGACGCGCGGGCACACGGCCTGACGTCGGCCGAGGGCGAGGGCGGCGTGGCCGAGGGCGAGGGCGTGGCCGAGGCGGCCGCGGACGCGCCCACCGGGGCCTGACGGGCCGCCGGGAACGAGGACGGACGTGGAGCGATTCCGGTTCATCACCGCCGGCGAGAGTCACGGCCCCATGCTGGGCGCCGTGGTTGAAGGCGTCCCCGCGGGCCTCGGGCTGACCGAGGACGACCTCGCGGTGGACCTCGCCCGCCGTCAGCGTGGTTATGGGCGCGGGGCGCGCCAGGCGATCGAGCAGGACCGGGCCCGGATCCTGGGTGGGGTCCGGCACGGGCGCACGCTCGGGTCGCCGATCCTGCTGGAGGTCGAGAACCGGGACTGGGCCAACTGGACCCGCGTCATGCAGGTCGGCCCGCTGTCCGACGCGGAGGCCGCCGAGCTGGCGGACCTCGCGGCGGAGGGCAACAAGCGGTCGCAACCCATCACGCGCGTCCGCCCGGGGCACGCGGATCTCGCCGGCGCGCTCAAGTACGGCTTCAACGATGTCCGCAATGCGCTCGAGCGCTCGTCGGCCCGCGAGACGGCGGCGCGGGTCGCAGCCGGCGGCATCGCCCGCGCGTTCCTGCGCGCGCTGGGCATCGACGTCTGGTCGTTCACCGCCGAGGTTGGCGGCGTCGGCGTGGACCCGGCGCGCTGCACGCGGTCCCGCGAGGAGGCGGACGCGTCCCCGCTCCGGTGTCCGGACGCCGAGGCCGAGACGGCCATGATCGCCCGCATCGACGAGGCCCGTTCGGCGGGCGACACCGTCGGCGGGGTGTTCGAGGTCGTGGTGCATGGGGCACCGATCGGGCTCGGGAGCTACGTGCACTGGGACCGGCGGCTCGACGGCGCGCTCGCCCAGGCCGTCATGAGCATCCACATCGTCAAGGGCGTGGAGATCGGGCTCGGGTTCGAGCAGACGCGGCGGTTCGGCTCGCAGGTCCACGACGTGATCGACGGCCGGCGCGACGACGGGTCGTGGATCCATCGCACCAACAACGCGGGCGGGCTCACGGGCGGCGTGACCAACGGCGAGCCGATCGTGATCCGGGGCGCGGTCAAGCCCATCTCCACGCTCGCCAGGCCGCTCGCGACCGCCGACCTCGTCACCGGCGACGCGGTCGAGAAGGCGCACTACGAGCGGTCGGACATCTCGGTGGTCCCGGCCGCGGGCGTGATCGCCGAGGCGATGGTGATGCTGACCCTCGCCCGGTTCGTGCTCGAGAAGACGGGCGGCGATTCCATGGCCGAGGTCCTTGACAACCTCGGCCGCTACCAGGCCCGGATCGCCGGCACGCCGGCGGCCCCCGTGGCGGGCGACGGGTCCGGCGGACACGCCTCGGCGAGCGGCACCGGACGCGAGGCCCGGTCTGCCCGGGTTGCCCGGCGCCGCCGACGCGTCCGAGGACGCCTGAGGGCCGGCGGGTGGACGTCGTGCTCGTTGGCCTCCCCGGGTCCGGCAAGACCGCGATCGGGCGCCGGCTGGCCAACCGCCACGGAGCCACGTTCGTGGATCTCGACGAGCGGATCGAGACGGCGGCGGGCCGGCGGATCCCGGAGATCTTTGCCGAGGACGGCGAGGCGGCGTTCCGCCGGCTGGAGCGCGAGGCCGTGGCCGGCCTGGGCCCGGCCGATCCGGAACCCGGGATCCGGCGGGTCATCTCGCCGGGTGGCGGCGCGGTGGTGGATCCGCGCAACCGGTGGCTGCTGTACCGGGGACGGGTGCCCATCTGGCTTGACGTCCGGCCCGAGGTCCTGGCGCAGCGGCTCCGGCGTTCGCCGACCGTCCGGCCCCTGATGCAGGGCGGCGATCCGCTGGGCCGCATCCGCCACCTCGCGGCGGCACGGGAGCGGTTCTATGCAGCCGCGCACCGGCTCAACGGCCTGGCCGAGGTCCGGTCCGTGATCGACGTGGCGGACGGCATTGCCGCCCGGGGCCCGTCCGCCTCGACGACGCTGCTCCGCGCCCAGACGGCCATCGGCGAGCTGATCGTCGGGGAGCACGTGGCGGCGGACGGGGTCGGCGCCGCGCTGCGCCAGCTCGGTGCGGCGCGCGCGGTCCTGGTGTCGGAGCCGGGGGCGTGGGCGGCCGTCGGTGAGGGCCTCGCCGAGGAGCTGCGGGCCGCCGGCTGGCCGGTGGAGACCGTCATGCTGCCGGCCGGCGAGGACGCGAAGCGCGTTTCGGTCATCGGGGAGGCGGCGCGCGAGCTGGCGCGCCTCCACGTGGAGCGCCGGGAGCCGCTGGTGGCAGTGGGGGGCGGTGCCCTCGGGGACCCGGCCGGGTTCCTCGCCGCGACGTACCTGCGCGGGGTGCCCTGGATCGGCGTCCCCACCACGCTCGTCTCCCAGGTGGACAGCTCGATCGGGGGCAAGACGGGCGTGGACCTGCCCGAGGGCAAGAACCTGCTGGGGGCGTTCCACCACCCGTCCGCGATCATCCTGGACGTGGCGGCCCTCCGCCCGCTCCCGGAGCGCCAGCGCCGGGCCGCCCTGGGGGAGATCGTCAAGATGGCGGCCCTCGGCGACGAAGCCCTGTTCGCCACGCTGGAGGCGGACGGCGAAGCGGTCGCGTCGGGCGCCGACGGGGTGTTCGAGAGCGGGGCGATGGCCGAGGTCGTGGAGCGGCCGGCATGGGCCAAGGTCCAGGTCGTGGCCGCGGACGAGCACGAGAGCGGGGCGGCCGGCGGGCGGATCACGCTCAACCTGGGGCACACCGTCGCCCACGCGCTCGAGGCGGTCGATGGCTACGCCAGCCTGCTCCACGGTGAGGCCGTGGCGTATGGCACACGCGCGGCGGTGCGGATCGGCGAGGCGCTGGGCGTGACCCCCGCCGCCCGGGGCGCGCGGATCGAGGGCCTGCTGACGCGGCTCGCCCTGGGCACCGCGCCGCTCCCCTATCCGCTCGAGGCGGTGGTCGAGGCCACCTTGACCGACAAGAAGCATGCCGGCGGCCGGCTGCGCTGGGTCCTCCCGACCGGGGATGGAACCACCGTGCGCGACGACGTGCCGGCCGATGTCGTGGCCGAGGCGGTGCGCGGCGTGCTCGCGGGCGTCCCGGCGGGGGCCGGCGCGTGAGCGGCGAGGACGGGCGCGTGCCCCGTGAGCGTCGCGGCGGGTCCCGGCGGACCCTGCCCAGCAACGCCGAGCGCGAGGCCGCGACAGCGGAGCTGGCGTTGATCCGTGACCGGATCGACGAGCTGGATCGCCGGATCGTGGAGCTGCTCACCGAGCGGGCCGTGCTGGGGCGCGCCGCCGGCCGGGCGAAGCACGTCGCCGGCCGCCGCACGGTGCGGGACTTGGAGCGCGAGCGCGAGGTGCTGCTCCGTGTCGCCATGGCCAACACCGGCCCCCTCTCGCAGGCCGACCTGCTGTCGATCTACCGCCGCATCGTCGCCGCGAACGTGCACCTGGAGTCGCGCGACCGGACCCATGACGGCCCGTCCGACGCCTGACGACGGGGGCGAGCTGCTCGTCCCGCCGGTGACCGGGGCGGCGCTCCCGGACGCCCGTGCGCTGCCCGCCACGCCCGTCACCCGGTTCGCGCCGGCCCCGACCGGACATCTGCACCTGGGTCACCTCGTGAACATCCTGTACACGTGGGGCATCGCCCGCGCGACGGGCGGGCGGGTCATCCTGCGCATCGAGGACCACGATCGCCAGCGCTCGCGCCCCGCGTACGAGACCGCCCTGCTGGAGGACATCGAACGCCTGGGCGTGGCGCCCGACGAGCCCGCGGGCGGGATGGCGGCGTTCCGCGCCGGTCCCACCTCCTACCGGCAGTCTGACATGGGCTCGGCGTACGCTGCCGCCCTGGAGACCCTGCGCGCGCAGGGTCTCGTGTACGCCTGCGACTGCACCCGGTCCACGGCCGCGGCGTCCGCCGCGAAGCGCGGCCACCCGTGGCGCGGGGTCGGCTGTCCGGGCGGTTGCCGTGAGCGGGCCCTCCCCGAGGATGGTGACGTGGGTCTGCGAGTCTCGGTGGGCGCGGGCACCGAACGCTGGCTGGACCTGCTGGCGGGACCCATGGCCGACGAGCCCGCGGCCGGCGGCGACCTCCTGGTGCGAGACCGCGTCGGCAACTGGACGTACCCGTTGTGCGTGGTGGTGGACGACATCCGCCAGGGGGTGGACCTCGTCATCCGTGGCCGTGACCTGCTCGACGCGACGCCCGTCCAGCTGCGGCTGGCCCGGCTCCTCGGACGCGAGCGGGTGCCACACTACCTGCACCACCCGCTGATCCGGCGGGCTTCGGGTCAGAAGCTGTCCAAGGCGGAGGGCGACACGGCAGTTCGTACCTTGCTCGACTCGGGCCGCACCCCGGCCGACCTGTTCGGGTTCGCCGCGCGATTGGCCGGGCTGCGTGAACCCGCGGTGCCCCTGGAGCCGGCCGATCTCGGATCGCTGTTCGGCGCCGGCCGATGACCGGGAAACCGCTGCTCCTGCTCGACGTGGATGGGGTGCTGGTCGTCGTCCCCGCTGAGTCCGACGATGTCGACGCGGAGCCTGCCCTCACACTGCCGCCCGAGGCGGGCGAATGGTTCGCCCAGCTGGCGGAGGCGTTCGATCTCACGTGGGCGACGACGTGGGTCGAGCTCGCGAACCGGGTCATCGCCCCGCGGCTCGGGCTGCCCCCGCTGCCCGCGATCACGTTCCGGATGGACGAACGGGTGCCCACGCCAAAGCTGCGGAGCGTGATTGACTCGGTCGGCGATCGACCCTGTGCGTGGGTGGACGACGACCTCCACGAGGACGCCGACACCTGGGCCGCGGGCCGGGGGGCGCCCACGCTCCTCGTGCACATCGACGGCGCCCGGGGCATGGACCGCCGTCACGTCGACCGGCTGCTCCACTGGGCAGTGACGCTCCGCCGACGACTGACCCGATCCCGCGGTGCCGGTCCGGGGCAGTCGTCACCGACGGGCCGTCACCGGGGCGGCGGCACCAGCTCAGGCCCGCGCGTCCACGCCGGGCCTTCGAACAGCTCCGGGCCGGTGGGTCAGCACGAGGAGCGTGCGGCCGGTGGTGGCGGCGGGGAGATCCGCGATGAATGCGCGGGCCGCGGTGTCGTCGAGGTGCTCGGTGGGCTCGTCGAGGACGAGGATCCGGACGTCGGCGAGCAGGGCCCGCGCGAGCGCCAGGCGCTGACGCTGACCGCCGGACAGCCGCGCCCCGTGCTCGCCGACCGCGGTCTCGAGGCCGTCGGGCAGCGACCGGACCCAGTCGAGCAGTCGGGCCTGGGCGAGGGCGTGTTCGAGCTCGGGGACCGGGGCGCCGGGTCGCGCCAGGCGCAGGTTGTCCGCCACGCTGGCATCGAAGATGTGCGGGTCCTGCTCGCACAGGCCCACGGCCTCGCGGACCGCGTCACCGGGGATCGCGCGGACGTCCGCGGGTCCGATCGACCCGACCAGCGACAGGCTCCCCGCGGCGGGCTCGAGGAACCGGAGACAGGCGGCGGCGAGGGTGCTCTTGCCAGATCCGCTTGGGCCGGTGACCACGAGACGGCCGCCCGCGCGCAGGTCGAGGTCCAGGCCGGCGAGCGCGGGTCCGGTGGCGCCCGGGTAGGCGACCGTCAGCCCGGCAGCGCGCAGCCCCAGCGACCCCACGGGCACCGGCACCGCCCGCTCGGGCGCTGGATCCGGCACGGGATCGGGCCGGCGCAAGATGTCGAGCACGCGCCGCGCCGACGACGCAAGGCCGGGCAGCAGGCGGGCCGACGGGGCGAGCGGCGCCACCACCTCGTGGACGGCGATCGGGGTGAGCGCCACGACGGCGAGCGCCACGCCGCCGAGGTGCCCCTCGCGGACGGCCTCGATCCCGAGCACCAGCGCCGCCCAGACCGAGGCGCCCGACGCAAGCGAGGCCACCAGCCCGCTGACCCCGGCCCCGGCCGCCGACCGCCGCTCGGCCGCCGCCAGCCGGCCATCGACCACCCGGACCACCGCCATCGCCCGCGGCACCGCGCCCGCGGCCATGAGCTCCGGCGCGCCGTGCAGCAGGTCCAGCGCGGTGTCGGCGAGGTCGCCGCGCGCGGGAGCCAGGCGTCCCTCGGCCCGGCGCGAGACGACACCGGCAGCGAGGGGGGCCACCAGGGCGGTGAGCAAGCAGGCTCACCGCGAGGGCAATCCCCGCCGCCGGTACCAGCCACCCCACGAGCGCCACGGTGGCGACCGCCACCAGGATGCGCCGAGGCATACGGCAGCAGGACCCGCAGCCAGAGGTCGGCGAGGCCGTCGACGTCGCCCACGAGCCGCGCCATCAGGTCGCCCGACCGCAGCTCCGCGAGGCCCGCGGGCGCCAGCCGGGCCAGGCGCGCGTAGGCGGTCCCGCGCAGCTCGGCGAGCACCCGGAACGCGGCGTCGTGGGCCGCCAGCCGCTCCGCGTACCGGAACACGCCGCGCGCGATGCCGAACGCGCGCACGGCGGTGATCGCCGCGAGCAGGGTCAGCATGACCGGCTGCTCCGCGGCGCGACTGATCAGCCACGCGGAGGTAGCCGAGAGCCCGATGGCCGCGCCCGCCGCGCCGACCCCGGCGAGCACGGCGAGGACCAGCCGCCAGCGGACCGGCCGGCCGACTGCAGGATCGCGAGCAGCGCCCTCACGCCGGCGGCCTCCCCCGCGACCGCATGGTCGGCCACGGCGCCCGTGACCGACGCGCGGATCGGCCACGGACCGATCGGCCTCGGCCACGGCACCCGGCCGATGGGCCACCACCAGCACCCCGGCCCCGGCGCGCGCCGCGTCGCGGAGCACGGCCAGCACCGCCGCCTCGGCGGCCTCGTCCAGGCCCGCGGTAGGCTCGTCGAGGAGCAGGAATGGCGCCCGCCGCAGGAGCGCCCGCGCGATGCCCACCCGCCGGCGCTGCCCGACTGGACAGCCCGCGACCGCGCTCCCCCAGCAGTCCGCTCGGGCGGGACATCGGCGAGACCGACGCGCGCGAGCACCTCGGCGACCTCCGCGTCCGAGGCGTCGGGGCCGGGCAAGCCGGACGTTGTCCGCCACGGGGCCCGGGAACAGGAACGGGACCTGGGGCACCCAGGCCAGGCGCGCCCGCCACGCGCCCCCGTCGAGTCGCCCGGACGTCCGTCCGGCGCCATCGGCCGACCGGACGAGCACCCGCCCGGCGGTCGGCTCCAGGAGGCCCAGGATCACGGCGAGCAGGGTGCTCTTGCCCACGCCCGATGGCCCGGTGACGGCCACCAGCTCGCCCGGCCGCAGGACGAGCGAGGCGCCTCGCAGGGCGCCAGCAGGTCGCGGCCGGGCTGGGCCACGGAGATGCCCGCGACGACGAGCTCCGCGGCGGGCTCCGGCAACGGCTGCGTCCCGGCCATTCCCGCTTGCCCGGCCGGCTCCTGCGCATCGATGATCGCGAACGCCTTCGCGGCCGCCGTGACGCCCTCCTCGGAGGCGTGGAACTCGGCGCCCAATCGACGGAGCGGGAGATATGCCTCGGGTGCCAGGATCGAGCGCGAACAGGCCCACGTGGAGGCTGAGCTCGCCGACGGCCAGCCGGAGCCCCACGCCCGACCGCGACCAGGGCGACGGAGATCGTGGCGAGCAGCTCGAGCACCAGCGCGGAGAGGAACGCGACCCGGAGGGTGGCCATCGTCGTGGACCGGTACCGGTCCGTGATCCCGCGCAGGATCGCCACCTGGGCGTCGGCCGCCCCGTAGGCTCGCAGCGTCGGCAGGCCGGACACCACGTCGGTGAACCGGTGCGCGAGGCGCCCGAGCATCGCCCAGCGGCGGTCCCGGTGGGCCGCCGACAGCCTCCCGATCAGGATCATGAACACCGGGATCAGGGGCACCGTGACCAGGACGGTGAGCCCCGCGACGGCGTCCACCCAGAACAGGCAGACCACCACGGCGAACGGCACGATCGCTCCCAGCGCCAGCTGCGGGAGGTAGCGCCCGAAGTACCCGTCGAGCGCGTCGAGGCCGCGGGTCGCGAGAAGCGCGATCTCCGCGCTTGGCTGGTCGGCGGCCCAGCGCGGACCCATGGTCGCGGCCCGCTCGAGGAGCTGCACCCGGAGGGCGGACTTGACCGCGCCGCTGATCCGCTGGGCGACGACGTCCGTCGCCCAGCCCAGGAGCGCCCGCAGCAGCAGGACCACGCCCAGCGCCGTCAGCGGCCCGCGCAGCCCCTCGATGCCCAGGCCGCCCGCGAACGCGCCGCTGATCGCGGTCGCGAGGAGCCAGGCCTGCGCCACGGCAAGCAGCGCGGCCGCCATCCCGAGGGTGACGGCCGCGAGGAGCGATCCCGGTCGCGACACGACCGGCGGCGAGGAGCCGGCGATGGGGGCTCACGGATGGCCGTGGGGACGCGGCCGCATGGTCAGGCCTCGACGCCCGCCCGCGGGGTGGTCACCCGCTTGCGGAACACGTAGTACGTCCACCCCTGGTAGATGAGCACGATCGGCACGAAGATCACCGCGACCACGGTCATGATCCCCAGCGTATACGGCGTGGACGCCGCGTTCGTCGTGGTCAGGCTGAACGCCGGGTCCGTCGAGGACGGCATGACGTCCGGGAACAGGGCGAGGAACAGGCTCGCGACGGCAAGCCCGAGCGTCAGCGCGGACGCGGCGAAGGCCAGGGCCTCTCGCCGGATCCACGAGGCGCCCAGCGCCGCCAGCCAGGCGACGGCCGCGAGGACGGCTACGACCGTGGACAGCACGTCGCCACGGATAGCATTCGCCCACAGCAGGAACGCCACGGCGGCCACGGCGGTGACCAGGCCGACCGGGACGGTCAGGCGGCGGGCCCGCTCCCGGATCTCGCCCTCCGTCCGGAGGGTCAGGTACAGGAGCCCGTGGGTCACGAACAGCAGCAGCGTCGTGACGCCGCCGAGCAGCGCGAACGGGTTGAGCAGCGTGAGCAGCGAGCCCGTGAACTGCTTGTCGGCGTCGATCGGCACCCCGCCCACGATGTTGCCGAAGGCGACGCCCCACAGCAGGGCCGGCAGGAAGCTGCCGAATGCCGATGAGCAGGTCCATCCGCGACCGCCATCGGCCGTCGCCGCGCTTGTTGCGGTACTCGATCCCGATCCCGCGCACGATCAGCGCGACGAGGATCAGGAACAGGGCGAGGTAGAAGCCCGAGAACAGGGTCGCGTACCACTCGGGGAACGCGGCGAAGGTCGCCCCGCCGGCGACCAGGACCCACACCTCGTTGCCGTCCCAGACCGGGCCGATCGTGCGGATCATCGCCCGACGCTCGGGCTCGTTGCGGCCGATGACGTGGAGCAGGATGCCGACGCCGAAGTCGAAGCCCTCGAGGACGAAGTAGCCGATCCAGAGGACGGCGATCAGCGCGAACCAGATGGTCGTGAGTTCCATGCCGTTCCCCTAGTACCCGAGCCCGAGCGCCGGCTCGGCCTCGTGCTCGAACCCCGTGTCCGAGGCGGGCTCTGGGAGCCCCTGGCGGACCCTCCGGACGACCAGGCCCAGCATCACCAGGGCCAGCGCGCCGTACAGGATGGTGAACCCGATCATCGTGACCAGCACCATCAGCACGCTGTTGTTGGGCGACACGGCGGGCGCCGTGTTCATCAGCCCGAACACGATCCACGGCTGCCGGCCGACCTCGGTGAAGATCCAGGCGAACGAGTTGGCCGCCAGCGGCAGGAACGGCAGCAGGATCGCCGCCGTGACGGCTCCCCGGCCGGGCAGGCGACCCTTGCGCATCGCGAACAGGAACCAGGCCGCCGCGAGCGCCGCCAGCGCGCCCGCGCCGATCATCCAGCGGAACGTCCAGTAGGTGACCGGCGTGTTGGGCGTGTAGTCGCCCGGTCCGTACTTGGCCACCTCCTAGGCCTGCAGGTCGTTGATGCCCTCGACCTTGCCGTTGAAGTCGCCGGTCGCGAGGAACGAGAGGACGTACGGGATCCGGATCGAGAACACGTTCGCGCTCCCGTCGAGCGTGCCGATCGTGAAGATCGAGAACGAGGCCGGCTGCTGCGTCTCCCACAGCGCCTCGGCCGCGGCCATCTTCATCGGCTGCTGCTCGGTCATGATCTTGCCCTGGATGTCACCGGTCACCGCGACCAGCAGGCCGGAGACGAGGACCATGATCGCGCCCGCCTTGGCGGTCGACCGGAACGGGGCCGCCCCCTCCGGGCGGTCGCGGAGGAGCTTCCACATCGAGATGCCGGCGATGAACGCACCGGTCGTCATGAACGCGGCCGGGATCGTGTGGACGAAGGTGATGACCGCCGTGTTGTTGGTGAGGACGGCGAGGAAGTCCTTCAGCTCGGCCCGGCCGGCGGCGGCGTTGACCTCATAGCCCACCGGGTGCTGCATCCAGCTGTTGGCAGCCAGGATGATGTACGCCGACAGGGCCGCGCCGATGGCGGCGATCCAGATCGTGGCCAGGTGGACCAATCGGGGCAGCCGGCCCCAGCCGAAGATCCACAGCCCCAGGAACGTCGATTCGAGGAAGAACGCGAGCAGCCCCTCGATGGCCAGCGGGGCGCCGAAGATGTCGCCGACGAAGCGGCTGTACTCGCTCCAGTTCATCCCGAATTGGAACTCCTGGACGATGCCCGTCACCACGCCAAGGGCGAAGTTGATCAGGAACAGCTCCCCAAAGAACCGGGTCAGGCGCAGGTACCGCTCGTTGCCTGTCCGGTGCCAGGCCGTCTGGAGGCCGGCCACGGTGAACGCGAGGCCGATCGTCAGCGGGACGAACAGGAAGTGGTACACGGTGGTGATCGCGAATTGCCACCGCGCGAGCATCAATGGGTCCACGGGGTCAGCCCTTCCTCCCTGCGGTCAACACGAATGAATTGAGCGGGCGGCCAAGGATCGACCGAAGACGGCCCGCATGGGTGTCTCCAGCACCTATCGTGGGGACGGCGCCATCCGATACATGGTGCGAGCGAACCATTTTGTCCGGCGGTCCGGCAGGGTCTGACCGGGACCTCGGTCGGACAGGCGGGCCGCGCCATGGCGGCGCGGGCTACACCAGGCCGCGACGCATCCCGAGGAGCACGATCTCCAGCCGGCTGCGGGCGCCGAGCTTGCGGCCGACATTGGCGATGTGGTTGCGGGCGGTGAACACGCTGATCGACAGCAGCTCGGCGATCTCGTCGATCGTGGAGCCGGCCGCGAAATGGCGCAGCACCTCGAGCTCCCGCCTGGTGAGGGTCTCCACCATCGGCTCATCGGCGACGACGGTTGCGGGTGGCTCGCGGCGCACGACCGTGGCGGCGCGATCGGCCTCCTTGAGCAGGTGGACGACGTGGAACGCGCCGTCGCCAGCCTCCAGGACGAGCACGGTGTTGAACAGGTGCTTCGCACCGCCATCCCGGCAGTGCGCGACAACCTCGTAGCTCGCGGTCCCGCGCCCGCGACGAGCGTTCCGGGTCACGGGGCAGTTGCGCCCGCACACGGGGTGGCCGTCCGGTTCGCGGCCCATCACCACCTGGTAGCAGGTCCGGCCGACGGCCTCGTCAGCCGAGAACCCGAGCATCCGCTGGGCGGCGCTGGACCAGGCCACGATCCGCTGCCGGTCATCGGTGAGGAACATCCCATCGGTGGAGGCGATGCGGCCGACCCACGGGTCCTCCAGCGCCGCCGAGTCGTGGCGCTCGACCCCGCCGTCCACCGGCGCGGGCGCGCGAGCAGTCGTGCCGGTGCGTGGCGCGGCGGTGGTCCGGGGCATGCCGGGAGTATCGGGAGCGGGGCGGACCCTGTGGCGGTCCCAATTGCCCGAAGGCGGGGGCCGGTCGGAGGGTTCGGCTCAGGCCGGGCCGGTGCGGTCCTCGATCTCCCAGGCGTGGTCGAGGGCGTGCCAGGCGATCCGCCGGGCCGCGTAGCGCGGCGGCCACTTCTTGCCGGCGACGGGCGAGCCGTCGGAGGGTTCCCGCAGGCGTTCGAGCATGGCGGCCCGGCAGCGTTCCACGGGCCGGCGTTCGGCCGGCGGGATCCCGAGGACCCCCGCGTAGGCCGCGTCGGCACCGTTCACGTGGTCCACGATCTTCGCCGTGTCACGGCCACCGCCGCGAGGGCCCTTGCGGAGCTCCGCCGGAGCGACTGCCGCCGTCCGGTCGAACGCGGTCCACGCGGCCTCGACCAGCCTCACGAGCCGCGCGGCGTCGGCCGCGGTCACCGGCGTCCGATCGGCATCGGCGGGGACGCTCGGGACGCCGAACGCCGTGCCCGCGTCACCGTCGATCCGCTCCGCGACCTCCACCTGGGTCCCGTCGACGGGGAAGGCCTCACCCGCGGCCTCGGCGATGCGGGCGTAGCGCGGCAGGGCGGCGAGCAGCGCCTCGATCGCCGCGGCCTCCTGCCGGGCGCCACGGGCGAGGCCCGGCCAATCGAGGGCGGACACGAAGACTCGCTTGGGTGTCGTCTCCACGACGACCCGGAGGCGGTGGTGAGCCATGGCGGGAGTATGGACCGGGACGCGACACCTGACCGGTACGCTTGGGACATGCACACGATCCCCTTCACCCGGTCGGCGGCGTGGGTCACGATCGGCGAAGGCCTGTCCCTCGGCGCCCGCTACTGGGCCGCGACGTGGGAGCGCTGGGTGCTGGCGGTCGTGGCCGTGGCGCTCACGGACGGTCTCGCGACCTGGCTGCTCGGATCCACGCTGCTCGACCAGGCGACGATGACCCAGCTGATGCTGCCGGGCGCGAACGCCATCGACCCGTCGGCGCTGCCGCGCCTGCTGGCCGGGCCGCTCGCCGTGGGCGTGGTGTCCCTGGTCGCCGGCTGGTTCCTGTACGCCAACGCCGTCGCAGGCCTGCGCGGGCGCGAGGTGACGCTGGGCTGGGTCCTGGGCGCGGGCCTGCGCACGCTGCTGATGCTGGCGGGCGTGGCGTTCGTGCTGACCGGATTCTTCGCTGTCCTCGCGTTGCTCGGTCCGCTTGGCCTGCTCGCCATGGCCGGCGCCCTCCCGATGCTCGTCTACCTCGCCCTCCGGCTCCAGTTCTGGGTCGTGGGCGTGTTCGACGGATTGGGCGTGACGGCGGCCGCGCGGTCCAGCCTGGAGATCACGCGGCGGGCCGTGCTGCGGGTGGCCGGATGGTGGCTGGCGCTGGTCGGCCTGTCGCTGCTGATCGGGGCCTTCTCGGCAGCGACGTCGATCCTGTTCACGGCCCTGCCGGTCGTCCCGGCCGTGGTCGGCTCGCTGCTGTCCACCTCGTTCCAGGCGTTCTCGGTGATCGTGGTCGCGATCCTGTACGAGAGCCAGCGCCTGCGCTGGATGGGCCTCGCCGCCGCGCCCTACGGATCGCAACCGCCGCGAGCCCAACCCCCTGCCGGCTGGGGACAGCCGACGTCACCGCCGCCGTCGGACCCTGACGGGCCACCCGGCGCCGATGGACCGCCTCCGCCTCCCCCGCCGCCGCCCGGCTCCGGCATCGATCCCGACTCCCGATGACCCCGGCTCGCCCTCGGCCGGATGACTCCGTTGACCCCGGGAGGCCGCGCTACCGCTGGCTGCTGTTCGATGCGGACGACACGCTGTTCGACTACGGCGCAGCGGAGGCCGCCGCGCTCCGCGAGGCCTTCGAGCTCCATGGGATCCCGTACGGCGCGGAGCATCTCGCGCGCTACCAGCGGATCAACCTCCAGGCCTGGCGCGAGCTGGAGGAGGGCCGGATCACGCAGGCCGTGCTGCGGACGCGACGCTTCGAGCACCTGTTCGCCACCCTCGGCGTGACGGCCGACGCCCCGGCCTTCGCCGAGACCTACGTGGACCGCATGGCCGCGCAGGCCCAGCTGGTCGATGGAGCCCTCGAGGTCGTCCGGGCCCTCGCGGCAACCCACCGGCTGGCCATCATCACCAACGGCCTGGCCGACGTGCAGCGCCGACGGCTCGCCGCGTCCCCCGTCCGGGCGCACGTGGCGGAGCTCGTGATCTCCGATGAGGTCGGCGCGGCCAAGCCGCATCGCGCCATCTTCGACGCCGCGTTCGCCCGCATCGGGATGCCGTCGACGTCCGAGGTGCTGATGATCGGCGACAGCCTGAGCTCGGACATCGCGGGCGGGACCAGCTACGGGCTGGATACCTGCTGGTACAACCCGCTCGGGCTGCCGGGTCGCGCGGACCTGGTTCCCACCTACGAGGTGCGGCACCTCCTGGAGCTGCCGCTGCTGCTCGCGGGCTGAGGCCCCGGCCCGCGCCGCTGCGGGCGGCCCGGCTGAGCGGGACCTTCGGACCTATGCGGACGGAACGGCCCCGATAGGCTTCGCGCTACCGAGGCCAGCTCGAAGGGGGGTCGCATGGATCGATACGCGTTCACGTCGGATCCGGCATGGGTCACCGTGGGACGAGGGCTGTCGATGGGGTTTCGCCATTGGAGGGCCACGGCCCGGGTCTGGATCCTGCCCGTCCTCGCGGTCTGGCTGGTGGCGACGCTCGGATACTCGGTGCTGTTCTCGACCTTGGAGACCAGGCTCCCCTCGCCGGCGTACGACTACACGACGTACACCCTCGACTGGGGCGGCTGGCTCGCTGCGGCCCTCCCGGTGATCCTCCCGGCATTCCTGCTTGAAGTCGGCGCCCTCAGCGCGATCAGCATGCTCGCCCAGTGGGTGTACCTCGCGCTGGCGATCGGCGGCCTCCGTGGCCGGGAGCTTTCGCCGGGCTGGGTGGTGGACCGCGGCCTGCGGACGATCGCCGGCGGCCTCCTCGTGACCCTGGTCCTGGTGATCGTGACCGGGGTGCTGCTGCTGTCGCTCGCCGGGGGACCCGGCCTCACGCTCGTCCTCGGGCTCGCCCTGGCCGTCCCCTACTTCTGGATCGCGATCCGGATCGTGTTCTGGCCGTTGGCCGTGTTCGACGGCGCCGGCATCGTCGAGGCGTTCCGGACAAGCTGGATGCTGTCGCGCGGCGCCGTCGAACGGATGGTTGGCTGGGCGCTTGCCACCATCGCCGTCTTGATGCTCGTGCGCATCGCGCTGGGCATCGTCCTGATCCCCCTCGGGGACGAGAGCGTGATCCGCTCGGGCATCGAGGCCGCGGTCAGCGAGGCGTTCGCGGTGTTCAACCTGTTCGTGCTCGCGGTCCTGTACGAGAGCCAGCGGCGCCTCGCTGCCCCGGATCGCGGGCCGCGGCCCACGCCGATGGTCCCGGACTGGCCACAACCGACCGTGGCACCGCCGTCGCCATGGGCCGCGTCACCCGACGGCACCCAAGCGGTCGGCACGCCGCCCGCGGCGCCCGGCACCGAGCCGCCGCCGCCGGCCGATCCATGGCACCCGTGGCGCGGGTAGCGGTCCGTCTTCGCGCCGTCTCCCGCAAGGACCAGGGTCAGCGGCGGGTCGCCGCCCGCAGGCTCGCGACCAGGGCGCCCAGCGCCGCCAGGTCCCGGCCGTCGGCGCCCGAGCGCGTCGACCAGCGCGGAGGCCACGATGACCCCGTCGGCGCCCGCTCTCGCGATCGCCCGGACGTGGGCCGGCTTCGAGACCCCGAACCCGACGGCGACCGGCACCGGTGACGCGGCCTTGACCTCGCGGACGAGCTTCGCCACGGTGGTCGGCAGCGCGGTCCTTGCCCCGGTGACGCCGACGAGCGATACGCAGTAGAGGAACCCGCCGCTGCGGGCGGCGACCGCGGCCCGCCGGTCGGGCGCTGTCGTCGGAGCGACGAGGTACACGACGGCGATCCCGGCCTCGGCGGCGACGGCCTCGAACGGCGCGCCCTCGTCGGGCGTGAGGTCGGCGACGATGACCCCGGCGACCCCGGCCGCCGCGAGCGTCCGAGCGCGGTCGCGCCCGTCGCCGCCGCCGATCAGCTGGTTGGCGTACCCCATCGCGACCACCGGCACCCGCGGCCGTGCGGCGGCGATCCGTCCGACCAGGGCGAGCGACCGGTCGAAGGTGGCCCCGGCCGCGAGCGCCCCCTGCGATGCCCGCTGGAGCGTCGCGCCGTCCGCGAGCGGATCCGAGTACGGCAGTCCGACCTCGAGCAGGTCCGCACCGGCGTCGATCGCGGCGCAGGCAGCCGAGAACGAGGTGTCGGCATCGGGATAGCCGGCGACGACGTACGGGATCAGTGCCGCCCGGCCCTGTGCCCCCGCCTGCTCGAACGCCGCCGCGATCCGCCGGGCGCCCGCGGTGTCGTTGGTGTGCGGGACCGCGGTGGCGGCCGGTCCGCTCATCGCACCCCCTCCCAGGCGTCCACGTCGGCGAACTGCTCGAGCGCGGCCATGTCCTTGTCGCCGCGACCCGAGAACCCGAGCAGGATCACGGAATCGTCGGGATACGGCGATCGCCGGAACCTTCGAGCCCGGCGAGGAGCTTGGGCAGCGCCGCCACCGCATGCGAGGTCTCGAGCGCCGGCAGGATGCCCTCGGTCCGGGTCACGGCGCGCATCGCCGCGATGGCCTCGCGGTCGGTCGCGGTCGCCACCTCCATCCGGCCGGCCTCGGCGAGCGCCGCGAGCTGCGGCCCGACGCCCGGGTAGTCGAGGCCGGCGGAGGCGCTGTGCGCCTCGATCACCTGGCCGTCGCGGTCCTGGAGCATCAGCGACCGGGAGCCGTGGAGGATCCCGGGCGTCCCGCCGGCGATCGCGGCGGCGTGGCGGCCCGGTCGCGATCCCGTCGCCGGCGGCCTCCGCGACCGCGAGGCGGACCGAGGGCTCGCCGATGAACCGCGCCAGCAGGCCGATGGCGTTCGACCCGCCGCCCACGCAGGCGAGCGCGAGGTCCGGCAGCCGGCCCTCGATCGCCCACAGCTGGGCCGCGGCCTCGTCGCCGATGCGCCGCTGGAGGTCGCGGACGATCGTCGGATACGGGTGTGGGCCCATCGCGGAGCCCAGCACGTAGTGGGTGGTCTCGACGTTGGTCACCCAGTCGCGCATCGCCTCGTTGACCGCGTCCTTGAGCGTCGCGGTGCCCGAGGTGACCGACCGGACCTCGGCGCCGAGGGCCCGCATCCGGAGCACGTTCGGGCGCCTGGCGGCGGATGTCCTCCTCGCCCATGAACACCACGCAGGGCAGCCCGAGCAGGGCGCAGGCGGTGGCGGTGGCGACGCCGTGCTGGCCGGCGCCGGTCTCCGCGATCACGCGGGTCTTGCCCAGCCGCCGGGTGAGCAGCGCCTGGCCCAGGGCGTTGTTGATCTTGTGGGCGCCGGTGTGCGCGAGGTCCTCGCGCTTGAGGTAGAGGCGGAAGCTGGGGATCTCGCGTGGTCCGGCGACCCGCGGCGGCGGCCTGGCGGCGGGCCTCGGCGGTCACGGCCTCCGCGAGCCGGTCCGCCCGGTAGAGCGCCGTGGGCCGGCCGGCGAACCGCGCCAGCAGCTCGTCGAGCTCCGCCCAGAACCGGGGGTCGTGGCGGATCGCGTCGTAGGCGGCCTCGAGCTGCTCCAGGGCCGCCCACCAGCGTCTCGGGCACGTACCGCCCGCCGAAGTCGCGCTCCATTCCCCATCGCCCGGCGGCGTCCGCCTCGAGCAGCCCCGGGTGGACGGGCGTCGGGCTCGAAGGGCACGTTGGGCCGATGTCGACGGGCGTCGCGGGCGCGCTTGACGAACAGGGCGACCCGCAGCGGCGTCCTTGCGGGGACGCTCCCCGGCGGCGCGTGGTCCCTCGGTCCCGGACGCGGCGTCGACGCCCGACGGCGGGAACGGCCAGCATCGCGTCGCCGACGTTCGCCGGGTCCAGGCCTCCGGCGAGCGTGATCGGGATCTCGCGGGCGACGGCGGCGGCGAGCGTCGGCGTCGACCCGCATCCCGGTCCCACCCGGGTGCGGACCTCCCGCCGCGTCGAGCAGGATCCCGCCCGCGCCGGCGTCGAGGTACGCGTGGGCCGCGGCGATCACGTCGTCGGCGCCGGGCGCCGGCGGCCACGCGGAGCGCCTTCCAGACCGGACGGCCGACGGCGGCGATCGCGCTCGGAGGCTCGTCCCCGTTGAGCTGGACCTCGTCCGGGTCCACGGCCGCGACGACGCGGGCCAGGACCTCGGCGGGCAGGTCCGCGGTGACCACGACGATCTTCGGGCGCGGCGCCCTCCGCGGAGGCGGCGGAACGCGCGAGGCGGGCGAGCGCGCACGCCCTCGTCGATCGAGAGCTCGCGGGGCGTGCCCGGGCGCGAAGTTGAGCCCGATGGCGTCCGCCCCGGCGCGAGTCGCCGCCAGGATCCCGGCCGCGTCGGTGACGCCGCAGATCTTGACCCCCGGCATCCGCGCGTCACCGCGCGAGGTCCACCGGGTGCGCGGCCGGCGCGCGGCGAAGGCCCGCGCCGCGGCGGCGGGATCGGCCGAGCGCATGAGCGCCTCGCCGACGAGGGCGGCATCGTAGCCGGTCGCCCGCCAGCGGGCGATCGTGGCGGGATCGCGCACGCCGGACTCGGCGATGGCAAGCCGGTCGCCGGGAACCAGCTCCCGGAGCCGGACGGCGCGCTCCGGGTCCACGTCGAGCGTCCGCAGGTTGCGGTTGTTGATCCCGATCAGCCGCGCGCCGGTCGCGAGCGCGCGTCTCGATCTCACGCTCGTCGTGCGCCTCGACCAGCGGCTCCAGGCCGAGGTCCCGGGCCGCGGCCACGAGTCGCGCCAGCCGCTTCGCGGGGTGCAGCACCGCGAGCAGCAGCACGAGGTCGGCCCCGGCAGCCCGGAGGAGGTCGAGCTGCCGGGGATCGACGACGAACTCCTTGGCGAGCACCGGCACGGACACGGCCGCGCGGACGGCGCGGAGGTCGTCGAACGGACCCGCCGAACCAGTGGGGCTCGCACAGGACGGAGATGGCGGCGGCCCCGCCGGCCTGCGTAGGCGCGGGCGCGCGCGACGGCGTCGTCGGCGGCGGCGATGGCCCCGGCGGACGGTGACGCGCGTTTGACCTCGGCGATGAGATGGAGGCCGGGGCCGCGAGCGCCGGGGCGATGGGCCGGGGGCGCGGGCGCGGCGGCGACGCCCCGGCGCAGCCCGTCGCGGCCGAGGGCGTCCAGCTCGGGGACGACGTCGGCCAGGCGGCGGGCGGCGATCTCGGCCACCACGCCGGCGGCGCGGGCGCGGGCACGCCGAGGCCGCGCCGGGCGGGGACGCGATCGATCGACCGCGGTCACGAGGCACCCTCCGCGATCCTCGGCCGCATCCGCGGCCTTGCGCTCCTCGCGGAGCCGGCCCAGCAGCTCCTCGGCCAAGCCGGCATCGATCGCCAGCGACGCTCGGTCGATCCCCTCCTCCAGCGTGTCCGACGCGCCCCGCGACCAGCAGCGCCGCGCCGGCGTTGAGCAGCACCACGTCCCGGCGCGCGCCGGGCTCGCCGCGGAGCACGTCCTCGACCATCCTCGCGTTGACGTCCGCGGTGCCGCCGGCCAGCTTCGCGGTCGCGCGCGCGCCGAAAGCCGAGCTCCGTCGCCCGGACCTCGCGGCGGCTGATGCCGTCGGGCCCCACGTCGTAGAGCACGCCGGAGTCGTCGAGCGGCAGCTCGTCCACGCCGTCGCCGTGGATCACGAACGTCCGCTCCGTGCCCAGGCGCGCGGCGACCTCCGCGATCCGCGGGGCCGCCTCCGCCACGCCCACGCCGATCAGCGCGCGCGTCGCGCCCGCCGGGTTGGTGAGCGGTCCCAGCAGGTTGAACGCCGTCCGAACGCCGATCTCGCGGCGGGTGGGCCCGGCGTGGCGCATGGCCGGGTGGAAGGCCGGCGCGAACAGGAACGCGAAGCCCAGCTCCCGGATCGCACGCGCCCGCGGACGCCGCGTCGTGGTCGATCCGGACACCCAGGGCGTCGAGCACGTCGGCCGACCCGGACTTGGAGGTGATCGCCCGGTTGCCGTGCTTGGCGACCGGCACGCCCAGCGACGCCACGACGAGCGCCGCGGTGGTCGAGATGTTGAACGTGCCGGAGCCGTCGCCGCCGGTCCCCACCACGTCGATCGTGCCCTCGGGCGCCTCCACGCGCAGCACGCGCTCGCGCATCGCGGACGCGAAGCCCGGCCAGCTCATCGACGGTCTCGCCGCGCATGCGCAGGCCCATCAGCAGCGCGGCCAGCTGGGAGGGCGTCGCCTCGCCGTCCATCACCGCGCCCATCGCCAGGCGCGCGTCGTCGAGCGAGAGCGACCGGCCATCGACGATCGCCGCGACCGCGGCCCGGACGAGCGTCGCTCATCGGGCGACCGGCCGCCGGCGTCCGTCGGTCCCACCCGGCGCTCCGGGCGTCGGGCGCTCGCTGGCCGCGGCGTCCTCGCCCATCGCCATCCCGCGCGTCGCGAACGAGCCGCTCGCCGCATCGAGCGGGCCGGCCTCGCCCTCCCCGGCGAGGCGGAGGAAGTTGGCCAGCAGGTGCGGGCCATCGGGCGTGAGCACGGATTCGGGGTGGAACTGGACGCCCTCGATGGGCAGCGTCCGGTGGCGCAGGCCCATCACGACGCCGTCCTCGGGGCTGGTCGCGGTCACGTAGAGGTCCTCCGGGAAGCGTCGCGGGATCGACGCACAGGGAGTGGTAGCGGGCGGCCGGGAACGCCCTGGGCATGCCCGCCAGCAGCCCGGTGCCGTCGTGGTGGACCTCGCTGCCTCGCCGTGGACGAGGGTGGGGGCCCGCACGATCGACGCGCCGAACGCGGCGCCCATCGACTGCATGCCGAGGCAGACGCCCAGCAGCGGGATCCCGCGGGCTCGGCCGCGATCTCGACGGTGGCGACGCGACACCCCGGCGGAGTCCGGGTCGCCGGGCCCGGGCGAGATGACGATCCCGCGCAGGTCCTGCGCCGGGTCGTCGGCCATCGCCTCGACCTCGGCGCGGGTCACCTGGTCGTTGCGGATGACGCGCACGTCCGCCCCGCGGCCTGGAGGGCCTGGACGAGGTTGAACGTGAAGCTGTCGTAGTTGTCGATGACCAGGATCATCGGGCGGCGCCCTCCCGGCCGGGCGACGGCCGTCGTCCGTCGTCGGCCGCCATGGAGACGCCGCCATCGGGGCGGGCTGCCGCGGGCGCGGCCGCGAGCTCGATGGCCCGGCGCAGGGCCGCCGCCTTGTGCTCGGTCTCCTCGAACTCGCGCTCGGGGACGCTGCTGGCCACGATGCCGGCGCCGGTGTGGACGTGCGCCTGGCCGTCCTTGAGCACCGCGCTCCGGATGGTGATCGCGGTGTCCAGGTTGCCGTCGTAGCCGAGATAGCCCACGGCGCCACCATACAGGCCGCGGCGCTCGCCCTCGGCGGCCGCGATGCAGCTGCATCGCGCGGATCTTGGGCGCGCCGGATAGGGTCCCGGCGGGGAAGACGATGCGCAGCGCGTCGAGCGCGTCCAGCTCCGGGCGCAGCCTCGCCTCCACGTGGCTCACGAGGTGGAGGACGTGGCTGTAGCGCTCGACCTCCATGTACTGGCTGGTGCTCACGGTGCCCGGCCGGGCCACGCGGCCGAGGTCGTTGCGGCCGAGGTCCACCAGCATCACGTGCTCGGCACGCTCCTTGGGGTCGCCGCGGAGCTCGTCGGCCAGGCGGTCGTCCTCGGCCGGCGTCGCGCCGCGCGGCCGGGTGCCCGCGATGGGGTGGGTGGTCATCTGGTCGCCGACGACCTGGACCAGGAGCTCCGGGCTGGCGCCCACGACCTCGAACCCGGGCGTGCGGGTGAAGAAGAGGTACGGGCTGGGGTTGACGCGGCGGAGCGCCCGGTAGAGGCCGATTCCGTCGAGCGGCGTCCCGTCGGCGACGGCCGGCAGGTCAAACGACTGGCGACGCGCCAGGACGACCTGGATGGCCTCGCCGGCGGCGATCGCGTCCTTGGCCCGCTCCACGGCGCCGATGTACTGGTCGCGCCCGAGGCTGGTCTCCACCTGGCCCAGGCTGGTCACGGCGGCCGCCTCGTGGCCGGGTCGGGTGAAGCTCGCCGTCGATCTCGGCGGCAGAAGGACGTGCCGTGCGCTCCAGGGCCTCGAAGATCGCGCGCTCCGCGATCCGGTAACGACCCTCGAGATCCGGCGCGTCCGTGTGCAGCGACGCGATCGCCGAGAGCTGGTGGCTCAGGTGGTCGAAGACGATGACGAGGTCGGTCTCGATGAAGCTCGCCAGCGGGACGCCCACCGGGTCCTTCTCGGGGAGCGGGACGGACGGCTCGAAGGCCGAGATCGCGTCGTAGGAGAGTGCGCCGACCGCGCCCCCGGTGAAGCGCGGCATCCCGTCCACGGGCACGACACGCCGCCTGGGGACGAAGGCGCGGAGGGCGGCGAGCGGGTCGGCGCTCTCGGTCGTGGTCACGGGGAGGTCCGGGCGCGTAGTCCACGACCCCTACCGGGCGAGCCGTCATGCGCGCGACCCCACCGCGACCTCGAGGAGCCGCCGCGGGCCGATGCCCAGGAAGCTGTAGCGGCCGAGGCGTTCCCCGCCCTCGACCGACTCGAGCAGGTAGGCGGGCGTGACGCCGTCATCGAGGCGCAGGAAGGCGCCGATCGGCGTCTCGAGGTCGGCCGTGCGCGTGGCGCGCAGCAGGATCGTGTCGGCGGTGGAGGCGAGGCGCTTGGCCTCGGTCAGGCTGAGCGGGTCGGTCATGGTGGCAGGTCCTTGAGAATCGGAAACGACCAGATCGTCTCTTCCGGGACGAAAGGTCGTTGCTCCTTCCGCGGTGCCACCCACGTTCGGCGGTGTGCCGCACTCTGACCGACGGACCGCATCCCGGCGGGTTGCCCGGCTGAGTCGATCGGCGCTGCCCTCTATCGCTGGCGCTCTGCGCCGGAGCCTACTGGTCGTCCGCGTCGCCGTGAGTGTGCTCATCGGCCGCCGCCCCGCGTTCGGTCCGGGGGCTCCCGGGTCCATTCGCCGCCGCCGCCATCCCGGCTCGCACCAGCCGCCGGGTCTCTGTCATGGCGCCTGACGGGTACTCGTCCCGATCAGGCCCTGTGTTCAGTTGTGGCGGGAGTCTAGGGGTGGCCGCTCGCGGGCGTCAAGCGCGCCTCGCCCGGGAGCTGCGCTCCGCCCGCTGGGCGCGGATCGCCGCCGCTACGGTCCGCACGGTTCCTGGTTCGGACACGTCATGTCCTGGTGAGGCGAGAGCATGGTGAGCGGGAGGGCGTCAGGAGCGGCGACGGGCTCGGCCAGCCAGCGAACCTCCAACTGGTTCCTCCCGGAGCGGCTCTCTCGGGTGGTCATCCACGGGCCGCGTCCGGAGATCGCGAGCAGGTCGGGCTGGCCCGGCACCAGGTGGCCGTCGACCTCGATGCCGGCGTCGGTTGCCCGAGCGTCAACCCCCAGCGATGGCAGCTCGCTCCAGGTCCGGCCGTCGAACGACTCGCGAACACGGGCCGGCTGGTTGCTGTCGATGTCCACCACGATGATGCGCGTGCCGTCGCTGACCATCCGCATCAGCTGGTTAGGCAGGTCGATCGGCTCCCACGATGCGCCGTCGGCTGACTGGAAGGCGCGCATCGACAGCCGGATGCCGGTGCCCCGGCCGATCACGTCGCCGAAGGCCACGAGGCCATCCGCTCCCACCCCGATCGCCCCCAAGCTGATCCCGGGAGCGTCGACGGTCGCCGGCGCCCACCGCTGCCCGTCAGGGGAGGTCCAGGCCGCCGCCACCCCGGCCGGCCCAGTTGGGTCCAGCTGCGGCGTCCCGGACACCACGGCCCCGACCGCAACCCAGCGCGATCCGGTCCAGGCCAGGTCCGTCACCGTCGCCGCGGCACCGAACGGCTCGCCGACCGGGCGTGACGTCCACGTGGCGCCCCCATCGGTCGATCGCCACAGCCGGTCGAGCGACCCGCGCTCCAGCACGAGCACGTTGGTGCCCCCGGAGGCCACCTGCCGATCCGAGTCGCCCAGCCACGGCGAGCTCGCGTCGGTGACTGGCGTCCACGTGACCCCGTCGGAGGACCCAAACGCGACTGGCTGCCCGGGGTCGTTCTGGGCGCCGGCGAGCTCTGCCGTCCGGTCGCGTCCGGTGGCGACGAGGCGGCCTCCCAAGGAGTACACGTGCTCGACGGCGATCCCGTCGTATGGCGGGCCGCCCGTCACCTCCGTCCAATCCGCGCCATCGAGCGAGCGCCAGATCCGGCCGGTGATGCGGTCAGGCTCGAAGTCATACCCGACCGCGACGACGCCCCCACCCCACGCGACGGCATCGGTGAGGTAGTGGTTCGGACCGCTGCTGGACACCGCCTCCCGGCTCCCGACCGGCCGCCATGTCAGCGATGTCCAGGGAGTGGGCTCGGGGGTCGGGATCAGCGGCGTCGGGGGCGCAGGTGACAGCGATCCTGGCGCGCCTGCGTTGGAGGCCGCCGCGGATCCGCCGGCGGGGGCGCCACTCGACGGCGGGATCCGGTCGTCGGGCCTCCCGGCCAGAATCGCGACGGCCAAGACGGCTGCCATGGTCGCCGCGATCCCCAGCAGTGCGACCGGACCGTGGCGGGTGCCGGCGACGATCCTCGAACCCGTGACTGGTCGCACCTCCAGTCTGGTTGCCCGCGACTCGGCTTCGGCCGCCAGGCGCGCTCGTTCGCCAAGCCGGCCCCCGACGCTGGACCCGGCAGCCCGCCGATCGATCAGGTCGCGGAGCGCGACGTCAAATGGATCGCGCTGGGGCCCGCCGGTCACCGATCCACTCCCGCGAGCGAGCGCCGGAGAACGGCACGCGCCCGTGACAGTCTCGACTTGAGCGTCCCCACCGGCATCTCGAGGCGCTCGGCGATCTCCGCCAGTGCATAGCCTTCGAGATGGTGGAGGACCAGCGCGGCGCGATCCTCGACGGCGATCTCGTCGAACGCGCGAGCCAGCGCATCGCGGTCGGCGATGGCGGCGCCGGGGTCGCACCCGGATGTCCAGCTCGGGTCCTCGGCCAAGGGCAGGGGTGCCAAGCGTGACCGCTGACGGCTTCGTTCGCGGATCCTGCGGCGGCAGCCGTTCACGAGGATCCGGTCGCTCCACGCCTCGAACCGCCCGACGTCCCGAAGTGACGGCAGCGCCCGCCAGATCGCCACCAGCCAGTCGTCGAGTGCAGCGTCGGCGTCGTCCGCGTCGCCCAGGATCGCCGAGGCCAGTCGTGCCATCCGTGCCTGCCGTTGCTCCACGAGGGCCACGAACGCGTCGACGTCCCCATCGCGGGCCCGCTCGACGAGCTCGGTCACGCCCCCTCCCTTCGGTCCTTCCCCTTGATCAGAGTCAGCCGGGGTCCGCGCGGTTGCAGGCAATGATGCGCTTCGCGCAAGCGACCAACTTCTCACCCATGCCGCAGGTCGCGACGCATGCGCCACCGATGTCGCGACCCTGGCAGTGGCGGAGCTGCGGCGTCGGTTCCATCCGGCGCGCTCAGCGTCCGAGGCGCACGCCGCGCGGCGCCCCGTCGAGCAGCTCGGCCCGGCCGCCCTCGACGCGCATCCACGCGAGCCCCGGTCCGGGCCACGGCGCGGTGGCCGAGGTGAGCGCCGCGACGACGTCCACCGCCCGAGCGGGATAGGCGGCCCGCAGCGTCTCCTCGACCTCGCGGGCCAGCCGCCGGGTCTCGACGGTCGAGCGCACGACGAGCAGGCGCGAGGTGGCTGGCTCGCCGTCGCGGGCGGCCCACCGCCAGAGGTTCGACGACGGCAGCGACTGCTCCTTCTCACGGTGCCATCCGATCTGTTGTTCCAGCCGTCGCAGGGCGCTCTGGAGCTCGGTGGCCACCAGGAGCCTGGCGGCCTGGTCGTGGAGGACGAGATCGATCACCCCGCGCGCGGGCCGGAGGACAGGCACCTCCGGCGACGGCGTCCAGCGTGCGTTCAGCACCCGGAGCAGCGCCTCCCCCATCGGCGCCTGGGTGCGGTCGTGGATCCTCGGGCCGGTGTTGGGGAACAGCCGGACGGACAGATCGGCCCCGAGCACCGCCCCGACGGCGGCCAGCACCTCGTAGCCGGCCTCGCGCCGGCCATCCTCGAGGCGGGTCATGTACGACGGGTGAATGCCCGCTGCCGACGCAACCGCGGCCCGGGTCAGTCCCGCGTCCTCGCGCAGCCGCCGCAGGTGCTCGCCGACGGAGCGGCGGACCTCGATGGCGCGCCGCTTGGCGTCGTGCTGCAGGCGTGTCTCGCCCATGGGACCTCCGTCGTAGGCGGGCGGGCGCGTGGGCCGGGCGCGTCGGCCGGGACCGCTCTCGGTGCCTGGCGCTCGCGTCCTGACGCCCAGTCAAGCATTCGGGGCTCAACGGCGGCTTATGCGCTCTGGGGGCCTGCCAGGCGCCTCGAACGTGACCGGCCGTCAGGAACCACGGACGACGAAGTGGGCTCGGGGCGCTTCGGGCCGGAAACCGTGACTGGGGGGCAGGTCCGGGGCCGGAGGAGCGGGCGAGGCGGGCCGGCCGGAGCGGGCGAGGCCGACCGACCGACCGACCGGCCAACCGTCGAGCATGCTGCTTGGACCTGCTTGCTGACGCGCAGGCAAGCATTCGAGGCTCAACGGCCGCCCGCCGCCCCAGGAAGGCGCCTCGCGCCGAGAACCTGACGGTGAGGCAAGGTGACGCGGCGAACGTGGGCGTGCCGGGCGCTTGGGTGCGGAAACCGTGACTGGGGGGCAGGTTCGGGGCTGACCGCCCGCGGGCCGCCCGCCCGGCCGGCCGCCGGCCCGCGGGATCGAACCGGCCGCCGGCCCGCGGGACCGAACCGGCCGCCGGCCAGACCCGATCAGGGACGGAGCGTGCCCGACCAGACCTGCCAGGCCAGGAGCGACTTGGCGACCAGGCTCATGACCATGTACGTCTTCTCGCCGACCAGGTAGTCCCGCCAGCGGCCGATCTTCCGGTACTGGAGGACCATCGTGATGGCGAAGATGTTGAAGGACACGAACAGGCTGGCGATGATCACGTACACGAACGCGGGGATCCCGGCCCCGTCGGGCAGGCCGTCCTGGAACGAGTAGGCGGCCAGGATCGAGAAGATGGCGATCCAGGGCACGATCCCGGCGACGCAGCCGAAGATGAAGTGCTTCCAGTCGACGGTCTCTCGGCCCTCGTTGGCGGCCTCCATGCTCCAGCCGAACAGGTTCATGGCCACGTTGCTGCCGGCGATGGCGATCAGCGCCGGGAACTCGGTGATGTAGCTGATGTAGGCGATGGCCACGATCATCACGGTGGACGAGAACGCGTACTCGACCCAGCGCAGCGGGTTCATCCCACGGGCCAGCCACGCCTCGTAGCGGGCTCGCATGGGCCAGCCGGCAAGGAAGTGGGCGATCGAGCTCATCGCGAAGAAGCTGGCGATGAGGTAGGCGAGCGGGAACGAGACCAGCAGGACGCTGGACGGCTCCACGCCGGAGAACTTGCCGTCAGTGAGGATCGGCCGGATGGTGGGCACGACCGGCTCGAACAGGGTGGTCGTGGACGACACAACGAGCATCAGGATGAACTGGACGCCGTGCGCGATCGCCAGGAAGCGGTTCCAGCGGCGAAGCGAGCGGGCCTTCTCGGCGGGGATGGCGGCGGCCTGCGACGCGAGCGCGTGGCGGCCGACGGCGGCTTGGGCGGTCATTGGGCGATGTCTCCTGCTCAGGGGTTGCACCTCTGTTCGCGGATGGCCCATCCGCGGATGGGTCGGCAACCCAGGGCAGTATGCGCGGCGCCCCCGCACCGGAATCCCGGCGCCGCGCGGGGGCGCGGCCGGACACAGGGTTGAGCTCAGGGGGCGCGGCCGGACACGGGTTGAGCTAGGCGGGCGGCGGCGGGGTGGGATTCGAACCCACGAGACTTGCGTCTGCCGCTTTTCAAGAGCGGAGCCTTCAACCACTCGGCCACCCCGCCGAGCGCGAGCATACCGTGTGGCCTAGGCATCCACCACGCAGGTGCCGGCGAGCAGGTCGTGCCAGCCGCGCTTGCGCTTGTCCACCAGGATCCAGGCGAAGCCCACCAGCAGCGTCAGGTGGTTGAGGTAGTAGCCAAGCAGGCGCAGGACGGCGGCAACGAACGTCACCGGGCCGCCATCCCGGTCCCGGACCACCCGGATCGCCATCAGCCGCATGCCGACAGACTGGCCGCCCCGCGACCAGGACCACGGGAAGTACATGACGTTGAACACCGCGAAGGCAAGGACCGAGAGGGCCATGCCCACCACGGCGGGACCCGCGCCCTCCGACCCGGAAGAGCCGAGCAGCGCCACCACGATCGCGCCCAGGAGGAACAGCAGCAGCACGAACACGATGGCCATCACGATCCAGTCGATGATGAACGCCGCGAGCCGGGCACCCCCACCGGCAAACCGCATGCCCGGCGCGGGGCCGGCGGGCGCCTCGGGCCCTTGCCGGGTGGGCGGCGGCTGAACGGCCATCGAGCGTGTCTCCCTCGTCAGTTCCGCCGGCGGCGTTCCACTCAGGCCTGGACCGGCTCCCCAATCGTATCGGTGCCGAGATAGGGCCGAAGGACCTCCGGGACCGTGACCGAGCTGTCGGGGTTCTGGTAGACCTCGAGGATGGAGGCCACGATCCGGGCAAGGGCGAGGCCGGACCCGTTGAGCGTGTGCACGAGCTCCGGCTTGGCGCCCTTCTGGGGGCGGTAGCGGATCGCCATCCGGCGCGCCTGGTAGTCGCCGAAGTTGGAGCAGGAGCTGACCTCCAGCCAGCGCTCCACGCCCGGCGCCCAGACCTCCAGGTCGTACTTCTTGCGCTGGACAAAGCCCATCTCGCCGGTGCTCATGAGCAGGACGCGATAGGGCAGCCCCAGCCGCTGGAGCAGAACCTCCGCGCGGGCGGTCATCCACTCGAGCGCCTCGCGGCTGTCCTCGGGCTTCTCGAACAGCACCATCTCCACCTTGTCGAACTGGTGGACGCGCAGGATCCCACGGGTGTCCTTGCCCGCCGCCCCGGCCTCGCGGCGGAAGCAGGGCGAGTAGGCCGCGTACCGGATCGGCAGCTGGTCGGCCTCGAGGATCTCGTCGCGGTGGAGGTTGGTGACCGGGATCTCGGCGGTGGGAACCAGGTACAGCTCGTCGCGGGTGACGACGTACATCTGGTCTTCCTTGTCCGGGATGTTGCCCGTCCCGCGGGCCGACGCCGTGTTGACCACCGCCGGCGGCCAGACCTCGGTGAAGCCGTGCTCGGCGGTGTGCACGTCCAGGAACCAGCTGATCAGGCTCCGCTGCAGGCGCGAGCCCAGGCCCTTGTAGACGGGGAACCCGGAGCCCGCGATCTTGGCGCCGCGCGGATTGTCGATGATGTCGAGCGCGTCGCCAATCTCCCAGTGCGGGCGGCGGGCCCACGTCGCGCCGTCGGGTGCGACCCCCTCGTGCGCTCCGGGCTCGCCCCAGGTGCGAACGGTGACGTTGGCCTCCTCGCCGCCGACCGGGACCTCGGGGTCCGCGGGGTTCGGGATCCGCAGCAGCAGGTCCTCGAGCTCGGCCTCGGCCGCCGCGAGCTCCGCGTCGATCTCGTCGATCCTCGCTCCGGCGCGCGTGGATTCGGCGCGCAGGTCCGCGACCTCGGGGCCGTCCGGCTTCGCCCCACCCCGGATCGCCTCGCCGATGCGCTTGCTGGCCGCGTTGCGCTCGGCCTTGAGGCCATCCGATTCGGACTGGAGGTGGCGACGGCGGGCATCGACCTCGATCGCCCGGTCCACGAGCGTCGGATCCTCGCGCTTGTCGATGGCCCCCTGCCGGATCCGGTCCGGCTCGTCGCGGAGCCGCTGCACGCCCACGCTCATGCGATCACCTCCCCGGGCGTCCCGGTGCCGGCCTCGGTGAGGCGGCGGATGACGAAGTCGCGCTCGAGGCTCGCGAGCAGCCATCCCGCCCGCGGGCCATTGGGCCGGCCGAGGAACGAGAGGTAGAGCGCGATGAAGGCCGCCTTGGCGTCGATGCCGGCCTCCGCGGCGACCGCGAAGATGGCGGCCTGCCACTGCTCGCCGGACGAGGGGGCGTCCCCGTGGGCGACGGCCGCCAGCTCACGCAGGAACCCGAGCTGCTCGGGCCGCAGCTGCTCGGCCTCCACCGGCACGGCGTCGCGCCGGATCTCGATCCTGGCACGCTCGGGGGCGTAGGCCTCCAGCCAGCGGTGAACGGCGGCCAGGCGGACCTCCAGGTCGGCGGCCTCCTGGTCGGTCAGCGCGGAGCCCTTCTCGGCCGCGACCCGGTCATGCACGTCGACGCCCGGAACCTGGACGAGGAGCGCGAGGTGGGCGAACGCGGGCCGGAAGGCATCGGCGGCCGCCGTGACGTCCGCCGCCGGGTCCAGCAGCGAGTACCGGAAGATGGACTCGTGGCCGGACGGCAGCTCGCCCTTGACCTCGCGGCCGGCGGTGGCGGCACCGAGCCGGTCGAACTCGTCGAACAGGCGCGGCACGGCGTCCGTGCCCTCGGGGTCGAAGTCCAGCGCGGTCTCCGGGCGCTGGCGGACGAACAGGAACCGCAGCTGCTCGGGGGGCACGACGCTGCCGATGGTGTGCGCGGCGGCTCCCCGGCCCTTGGACGTGGACATCTTCTTGCCGCCGATGTTGAGGAACTCGTACGGGAAGTTGAGCGGCGGCTCGCGCTCGAACACCTCGCGGGCGATGGCGTTGCTGCGATCGCGGGACCCGCCCGCGGTGGCCAGGTCCTTGCCGTTGGGCTCGATCGTGACGCCAAACAGGCTCCACTGCGCGGCCCACTCGAGGTTCCAGGGCAGCTTCGCCGCACCGCCAAACGGGCTGACCCGGCCGGTCCAGCCGCAGCCGGTCGCCCACTCGACGAGGTCCGGCAGGCACGCGACCGAGACCGTCTCGCCGTCCCAGTCCGACGCGATCGTGGTGCCGATCTTGCCGCAGCTGGGGCAGACCACGCCCAGCGGCAGCCAGTGGTCGGGGTGCTGGACGTTGGCCACCCGGCGGTAGACCTCGCGCACCACCGGGGCGCGGTCGAGCGCGGTCCGGATGAACGGGTCCATCTGCCCCGTGGGGTAGATGTCGCTCATCCAGTAGTAGCGGTCCGGGCGGATGCCGAGGCCCGCGAAAGTGTCGATGAAGATGCCCGCGAAGTGGCGCGCATAGCTCGTGTGGCAGTCACCCGCCGGGTCCGGCACGTGGGCCAGCGGCCGGCCCATCTCGCGCTCGATGGCGTCGGGCGACAGCAGCGCCTGGGCGTCCATCGGGTCCATGTCGTCCACGCCGTAGAGGAGGGTTGCCCCGAGCCCGCGGCTGCGCAGGGCGCGCGTGATGACATCGAGGATGACGGGCCCGCGGAGGCTGCCGACGTGGACGGTGCCGGACGGCGTCTTGGAGTCGTTGACGACCTGGGGTCCTTCGACGCTCGCGGCCAGCTCGTCCGCCCAGTCCACGGTGTGTGCCCCTCTCTCCGGCGTCCGGCCGGGGGTGATCGCCCCGACGCGCGTGGTGCCGGCTCGGGGCCGCCGGTGCTGGTGCTACTTGATCTCGACGATCGTGTACGCGAAGTCGCCCGCCGGGACCTTGACGACGACCTTGTCGCCCTTCTTGCGGCCGAGCAACGCGCGGCCCACGGGCGACTCGTTGGAGATGCGGCCGTCCGCGGGCTTCGCCTCGGCAGACCCGACGATCATGAACGTCTCGGGGCCTTCCTCGCCCTTCACCTTCACCGTCGATCCGATCTGCACGTGGTCCGTGGACGTGTGCTCGTCGATGATCGCGGCGTTCTTGATCATCCCCTCGAGCGTCTGGATACGACCCTCAACGAACGCCTGCTCGTTCTTGGCGTCCTCGTACTCGGCATTCTCCGAGAGGTCGCCGTGCTCCTTGGCGTCGTGGATCCGCTGGGCGATCTCGGGCCGGCGGACGCTCAGGATCTCGTCGAGCTCCGCGCGGAGCTTGTCGAGGCCGTCCTTGCTGATGTAGGTCGTCTTGCTGTTCACGGGTACAGGCCCCCGGAGGCGCGGGACCGGCACTACCGGGGTGCCGCCGCTCGGTCGGTTTGAACAAAAGGACCCCGGGGCGCCTGGTGCGCCGCCGAGGGTCGGTGGATCGGGCGGAATGGTATCCGCGCGGCCCGAAAACGTCAAAGGTGACCCGGCATCGGACGCTGGGTCCTAGCCCTCGACTTCTCCGAGCTGCTCCAGCCGCCGCCGCACGCGGCCCAGCGACCCACGATCGGCAAACGCGATGAACACCGTGTCGTCACCGGCGATGGAGCCTGCGACCTCTGGCCACCGGGCGCGGTCCAGGGCGGCGGCCAGCGGGTGTGCCGAGCCGGGCAGGGTCTTGAGCACGAGCAGGGTGCCGGCCTCGCGCATCTCCACGGGCATCTCGTGGAGGAGCCGCCGGATGCGTTCCTCGCCGCTGGTGTCCGCCTCGCGGAGCCGCGGCGGGATGGCATAGGCCTGCATCCCGTTGCGGCCCGCCTTGACCAGGCCCAGCTCCGCGACATCGCGCGAGATCGTGGCCTGCGTCGTCCGGAAGCCACGCTCTCGCAGGGCGGCCGCCAGCTCCTGCTGGGTCCGGATCGGGCGCTGTTCCACCAGGTCACGGATCGCGCGCTGGCGGAGCTGCTTCATCACCTCCACGCGATGCCTCCGGTTCGCTACCGGACCAGGAACACGGCGAGGACGACGGCCGCGAGCGCCAGGCGGTAGACGACGAAGATGTTGAACGACCGCGTCTGCACGTAGCGGAGCAGCACGGAGATCGCGAGCACGCCGGACACGAACGACGCGACGACCCCCACGACCAGGGTCGCGGGCTCCGCCCCACCGACCTCACCGCGGACCAGCTTGAGCGTCTCGTAGGCGACCGCCATCGCGGTGATCGGCGTCGCCATCAGGAAGCTGTACCGGGCCGCAGCCGCACGATCGAGGCCCGCGAACAGCCCCGCGGAGATCGAGATCCCGGATCGGGACACGCCCGGGATCAGGGCCAGGGCCTGGGCAAGGCCGATCCCCACGGCACCACGTGCGGTCAGTCGGCCGATGGGATGGGTGCGCGCGCCCCAGCGGTCGGCCAGCCACAGGACCGCGCCGGCCAGGACCAGCATCACCGCGACGAGGCCCGGCCTGCGGGTGTTCTGCTCCACGATGTCGTTGAGGAACAGGGCGATGACGGCCGCCGGCAGCGTCGACAGCACCAGCAGCCAGATGAGCCGCCGGTCGGGGTTGTCGCCGATCGACCGATCGCGCAGCGAGGCGAAGAACGCCGGGATCAGCCGCAGCCAGTCCTCGCGGAAGTAGGCGAGCAGCGCCAGGAGCGTCCCACCATGCAGCACCACGGAGAACGCGAGCGACTCGATGAACGTGCCGCTCCAGCCGAACAGGTAGGGGATGAGGATCAGGTGCCCGGACGACGAGATCGGCAGGAACTCGGTCAGCCCCTGCGCGATCCCCATGACGAGCGCCTGGATGATCTGGTCCATGAATTCAACTCCGGGCGACCGGGATCACGAGGACCCGGTCGCCCGAGAGGTCTCCTCCGCTAGCGGATGAACAGCGGGGCGAGGACGAGCGTGATGGTGGCGAGCAGCTTGACCAGCACGTGGAGCGACGGGCCGGCGGTGTCCTTGAACGGATCGCCCACGGTGTCGCCGACGACGGCCGCGGCATGGGCCTCGGAGCCCTTGCCGAGCACGTTGCCGTTCTCGTCCTTGAGGTTGCCTGACTCGATGTACTTCTTGGCGTTGTCCCAAGCGCCGCCGCCGTTGTTGAGGACGGTGGCCAGCAGGACGCCGGCGATGGTGCCGACCATCAGCAAGCCCGCGACAGCCTGGTAGCCGAGCAGGAGGCCGACGACGATCGGCGTGGCCACGGCCACGAGGCCGGGCGCGACCATCTCGCGCAGGGCGGCGGCGGTGGTGATGTCCACGACCCGGGCGTAATCCGGCTTCTGGGTGTAGTCCATGATCCCGGGCATCTCGCGGAACTGGCGGCGGACCTCGACGATGATCGACTGCGCCGTCTTGCCGACCGCCCGGATGGCGAGGCTGCTGAAGAAGTAGACGAGCATGGCCCCGATCAGGGCGGCAACGAACACGTTGACGTCGGCCAGGTCGATGGCCTGCATGATCTCCTTGCCCTGGCGACTGAGGATCAGGTTGACCTTGTCGATGTAGGCCGAGAACAGCAGGAACGCCGCCAGCGAGGCGGATGCGATGGCGTAGCCCTTGGTCAGCGCCTTGGTGGTGTTGCCCACCGCGTCGAGACGGTCGGTGATCTCGCGAGCGCCGGCCTCGGCGCGGCTGAACTCCGCGATGCCGCCGGCGTTGTCGGTGATCGGGCCGAAGGTGTCCATCGCCAGGATGTAGGCGGTGGTCATCAGCATGCCCATCGTGGCCACGGCCGTCCCGAAGATGCCGCCCCGGTCACCCAGCCCCGACTGGGAGCCGAGCCAGTGGCTCGCGATCAGGGCAATGCCGATCGTGATCGCGGTCACGAACGTCGTCTCGTAGCCGACCGCGGTTCCGCTGATGATGTTGGTGGCCGGGCCTGTCTTGCTGGCCTCGGCGATCTCCCGCACGGGGCGGTACGAGCCTGCCGTGTAGAACTGGGTGATGTAGACGAACGCGACGCTCGTGGCCAGGCCGACGACGCCTGCGGCGAAGAACCAGACCCATGTCGCGATGCCGTTGGCGCCGACGCTGCCCGTGGTCTGCATCGTCTGGCTGGTGACGAACGCCAGCGCGATGACGGACAGGATCGTCGTCGCCCAGTAGCCGCGGTTGAGGATGTTCATCGGGTTCTCATCCTCTTTGCCGCGGATGAAGAACGCGACCGAGATGATGGTGGCCAGGAGGCCGAACCCGCGGATGATCAGCGGGAAGAAGATCCAGGCCGACGGGTTGGGCCACCCGGCCGCCTGCGCGATCGCATACACGCCGACGCCCAGGATCATCGCCCCGATGTTCTCGGCGGCGGTGGACTCGAACAGGTCGGCTCCGCGGCCGGCGCAGTCGCCGACGTTGTCGCCAACAAGGTCCGCGATCACGCCCGCGTTGCGGGGGTCGTCCTCGGGAATGCCCTTCTCCACCTTGCCCACGAGGTCGGAGCCGACATCCGCGGCCTTGGTGTAGATGCCGCCGCCGAGCTGGGCGAAGAGGGCGACGAAGCTGGCCCCGAAGCCGAAGCCGACGATGAGGAACGGTGCCTGGGTGACGGTGTCTCCGTTCAGGCCGCCGAAGGCCGCGAAGATGCCCCACACGCCGAGCAGCGACAGCGCGACGACGAGGAAACCGGAGACGGCGCCACCGCGCATGGCCACCTGGACCGCCTCGACGACGCTCCGCCGGGCGGCAGCGGCCGTGCGCACGTTGGACTTGACGCTGATGTACATGCCGATGATCCCGGAGGCCATCGAGCACGCCGCACCCACGAGGAATGCGATCCCGGTCCGGAACCCGAGGTCCACCCCGAAGATGTCGGTGTCGGCGACCGCCTTGGTCTCGAACGCCGTGATCACGAAGAAGATGATCACGGCACCGACGAGCGCGAGCCCGCCGATGGTCGTGTACTGGCGGCGAATGAAGGCGACCGCGCCCTCGAAGATGATGTCGCCGACGTCCTGCATGGCCTGGGGGCCCTTGTCCCGGTGGAGGACGTCACGCGCCAGGTAGAGCGCGAACAGGATCGAGGCCACTCCCGCGATCGGGATGAGCCATTGGAGCGCGTCAGCCATCAGGGTCTGCAGTGCCTCCTACCCGGGTTCAGAGAACGCCGTGATTCGCGTGTTGACTCATCGTGGCGGCGAGCCCCGCGGGTCCAAACGGGCGCGGAGCGCCCGCGTGATGACGTGGGCATAGACGCTGGCGGGGGTTCGGAACGCAGGGGAACCGCCGCGCCGGCAGCGGGAGTGTATGCGTGCGCGGACGCACGGGTCAAACGACTTCCGGGCCCCCAGTGGATGGCATGCAGGGGACCTCCGGACGATGCATCGTGGCCGCCACCACGATCGCGCGGGCCGGATGGCCCTACCCGCCGACACCTGCCGGCGCATCCCGGGCACCAGCCGCCCGGATGGAGGGCCCCGACCCCTATACTCCCCGCTCGTGGACCGTCGCTCCAGCATCGGGTGTCTCGTCGAGATCGTCGAGACCCTCGTCCTCACCCTGATCATCTTCTTCGTCATCCAGAACTTCATCGCGCAGCCGTACCAGGTACAGCAGAACTCGATGGAGCGGACCCTGGAGCCGGGGCAGTACGTGCTGGTCGACAAGCTGACCCCCCGCTGGGATCCCTACAGCCGGGGCGACGTGATCGTGTTCAACCCGCCGTCGACCTGGACGGCCGACACCACCCCGTTCATCAAGCGGGTCATCGGGGTGCCCGGGGACACGGTGGCCATCCGGGACGACGGGTTCGTGTACGTCAACGGGGTCCGGCTCGATGAGCCCTACACGTACCGCAACAGCGCGGGGCTCAACGAGCCGACCGAGGTCTCGCCCGACCAGACGCGCTGGGTGGTGCCCGAGGGCGAACTGTTCGTGATGGGTGATCACCGCCAGGCGTCCGCGGACTCGCGCGTGTTCGGGCCGATCAGCGTCACCGCCGTGGTCGGACGCGCGTTCCTGCGGTACTGGCCCTTCGACACCGTCGGGATCCTTGCGACGCCCGTCTACCCGGGCGTCCCCGCGACGCCCTGACGGGCGAGCCGCGAGCCATGACCCCCGTCCTGATCTTCGTCTCCGGCCTCCTGGTCGTGGGTGGGGTCGCGGCCGTCGCCGCCAGCACCCCGCGGGCGGCCGTCCTGGGGCTGCTGCTGGCCCTTGCCGGCGCCGCCTATGTCGTGGAACCCGTTCCGGGCCCCCTGGCCCTGGGCGTCCGGCTGGCCGGGACCACCCTGGGCGCGTACCTGGTGTGGATCGCGCTCCGTCGCGCGCCCGGCACGCTCCCGGCGTCGAGTGCTGGCTGGGCTGGATCGGTGGTCATCGCCGTCGCCGGGTTCGCGGCCGGGTTCCTGGCAGCCGGGACGCTGGGCGTGGCGCTGGCCGGCGGCTCGCCGGAGGGCCCCGGGACCGGTGGGATTGCCGCAGCGCTCATCGAGGGCTCGCTCGTGCCTCGTGCGGCCCTTGGAGCCGCGTTCGCCCTGGTTGCCCTCGGGCTGCCCCAGGTGGTCCTCGCCCGGGACACGCTGCGTCTCGGCGTTGGGCTGATGCTCCTCCTGGCCGCAACCGGTCTGGCGTCCAATGCGCTCTATGGCCTGCCGGATCCGGTCGAGGACCTGTCGCTGGCCGTGCTGACCGCGATCGCGGGCGCCGGGACCGCGGCTCTCGTGGCGGCGTCGATCCGGCGCGGCGGCGAGCTGGTGATCCGGGACAGCCTTCGCCCCGACGCACCCATCCGGCATCGCGCGGCCGACGAGGCCCACCGCACCGGGGCGCCCTGAGCGATGCGCCTTCTCGTGTTGCTCGCCATCGGCATGATCGGGGCGCTGGTGTCCGCCTGGGGCCTGCGGCGGGACGGCCGCGTCGCGCGGCTTTCCGCCCTGGTGGGGGTGCTGGCGCTGGCGGCGGTCACGTTCGCGGTGCTCCTCCTCCGCGACGGGCCGCCGTCACGGACACGTGGCCAGGCCGATCACTGGACCCTTCGACGCGCACCTCGTGGTCACGGACTTCCTCCGCATGGTCGTGGGCCTGTGGGGCCTCGAGAGCCTGCTGCTGGTCGCTGTCGCCTGGCTCCTGGGCGGGCTCGCCACGGCTGCGCGGCCTGCTCCCGGCGACGCTCGCCGCGCTGACCGGGCGGCACCGTGGCCATGGCCTCTGCGGACCTCGCCGTGGGTGCCGCCGCGGCGGCCGCGACGGGGCTGGCACCGTTGCTGGTGATCCTCGCCGCGCAGGGACCGTCCGCCGTCGCGGCGGGGCGCGCGCGAGCTGCGCGTGACGCTCGTGGCGGGTGTCGTCGCTGCTCGTCGCGATGGCGGTCGTGCCGCTGGCGCGCGCAGCTTGCGTTGCATCGCCTCCGGCGTGGGCCTGGACGAGGCGACCGAAGCGGCGTCAGCCGGTGGCGGGGCCGGCCATGGGGCTGGTGACCCTCGCGGTCGGGGGCGCGATCGCGGCCCGCTGGGGGATGCTTCCGTTCCACGTGCGCGTCTCCCGGCTGACGGACCTCGTGCCTCCCGAGACGCTCCCGCTGCTGCTCGCCTGGTCGGCCGTACCGCTGACCGTGGTCGCGTTCGCCGCGGTGGACCGGTTGATCGCCCCGCTGGCGCTGCCGCTCGATGGCGAGCGGGCGATCCTCGCTGCTGGCCGCCGTCACGACGCTGGCCGGCGCGTCGCTGGCGGCATTCTTCCACGATGACCTGCGGCACGCGGTCGGCTACCTGGTCATCGCCGATGCGGGGCTGCTGCTGCTCGCGATCGCGGCGCTCGATCCCGACGCCTGGGGACCCGGACGTGCCTGGGTGGTCGCGCTGGCGGCGTCGAAGACCGCACTCGGCGCCTGGGCGGCCGTGACCGAGGACCGGTTCGAGACCCGGAGCCTGCCCGAGCTGCGGGGCTGGATGCGTCGCTCACCGCTGCTCTCGGCCGCCCTGGTGATCACCGCGGTCGCCACGTTCGGCCTGCCGGGCTGGGTTGCCCTCCAGGCGCGGGCCGACCTGGCCACGGGTGTCTGGGGCTCGCCATGGAGCGAGCTGCTGCTGCTGGCCGGCTTCCTCACCCTGCCGACCTACCTGCGGTTCGCGAGCCTCGGGCTCGGCCGCGTGACCAGCCGGGTGGACCGGGCCGCTCCCGAGCGGATCGTGCGCCGCCGCAAGCCCCTCGAATCGCTGCGGGTCGAGCAGGAGGGCCCGGAGGGGACAACCCTGGTGGGCGGTGAGACCGCCACCGGCCCCGCGGTCGTCGCCACCTCGGTGGCCAGGTCCGCGGCGGCGGGAGCCAGGGTGGGCCTCGACCGGGCGGTGGCCGTGACCCGCGGGGCGGCGGCGTCCGCCCGGGGTGCCCTGGCCCGGCGTCCATCAGGTGCTGACGTCGCGGGAGACAGCGCGCCTGGCTCGGGCATGCCGATGCCGGACGACGCGAGGACCACGACCGACGCCCAACCGGCCGAGGCGATCGAGGCGATCGAGCTGCGAGAGCAGACCGGTGCGGCCTCTCCGTCGTCGGCTGCCCCGACCGCTACGAGTGCCTCGAGCCGGCCGCGGACCCGGGCGCGCACCAGCCTGCCGGGTGCCCGGGCGCGCGCGAGCGCTGCCGGCGCCCGGTTCGCCGGGCTGCTACGGCGCGATCGGACCGAGCTCCTGTCGGGTGCGGTCCTGGCGCTCGCAATCCTCGCCGCGCTCACGAGCTGGGGCGTGCTCGATCTCTCGCGCGCCGCCGCCGAGCCCGCACCGATCATCGTGAGCGGGACGACGGACTAGGATCCCGGGCCGGCGGCTGCCGCCTGCCTGGCTGCCGCCCGGCTGCAGGCGCTGGAACGCTGGGCTGTCGAGGCGCCGGCCTACTCCCCCGGGGCGAGCACCCAGCGGTCGATCTCGCGGTCGTAGCTGAGCAGCTCCTCGGGGCGGAACCAGAGGGCGAGCTCCGCGGCGGCATTTTCGGGGCTGTCCGACGCGTGGACCAGGTTCTGGGCGGTCTCCACCGCGAAGTCGCCCCGGATGGAGCCCGGGGCCGCCTCGTGGGGGCGCGTCGCGCCGTTCATGGCGCGGACGATGGCGATCGCGTTCGGCGCCTCGAGCGCCGCGGCGACGAGCGGGCCCGAGGTGATGAACTCCACCAGGCCCCGGAAGAATGGCTTCTCGCTGTGGACCGCGTAGTGCTCCTCGGCAAGCGCACGGTCAACCTGGACCAGCTTGAGCCCGACGAGCTTGAGGCCCCGCTCCTCGAACCGGGCCAGGACGCGGCCCACGAGCTGGCGCTGGACGCCGTCAGGCTTGACGAGGAGCAGGGTTCGCTGGAGTTCCGGCATTGAAGATTGGCCCTCGGACTTCCGCTGGGCGACGCCGGACGTGCCGGGATCGCGATGACTTCTCGGGTGGGAGCACAGGGTAGCGCGAGCGCGGCGGTCGCTGCGCGTCGGGGAGGCCCGCGACGGGGTCAGCCTGGGCCCGCCTCCTGGTCTGGCTCCGGGCGGCGCGCGCGGTCGTAGCTGGCCGCCGCTTCCTGGTCGCGCCCGAGCAGGCGCAGTGCGTCTCCGGCGACCAGCCCCAGCAACGGGGCCGATCCCCCATCGCCGATCGCCGCCAGGATGTCCTCGGCGAGCTGCGGGTCGAGACGGATCGCGAGCGACAGGCCCAGGGCCGCCCCGGCGACGTCACCCGTCGCCAGCGCGGCGCGACCATCCGCCGAGCGCCTCGAGCGCCACCGACGCATTGACCTCGGACGACACCTCGGCCGTCACCGGCACCGGCGCCTCGGGCGACAGCTCCGCCGGCACGTCGGCCGTCACCGGAACCTCGGCCGGCATCGCGGCCGTCACCGGCACCGCGACACCCGCCTCACCCGCGTCCGCGTCCTCACCCGCCTCACCCGCGTCCGCGTCCGCATCTGCGTCCGCAGCCGGCACCGGTGCCATCGCCGCCCGCGGATCGCCGGGCCAGACCGCGCTCCGGGGCATCCCGGCAAACAGCGCGTCGAGCGTCGTTCCCAGGTCCTCGAGCGCCCTGCCGGCGAGGTCGTCGGCCTCCGCGTGGCGGCCCCTGGCGGCGGCCGCCTCCGCCGCGATGACAAGGGCCAGGGGGTCGTCGACGCCGCCCTCGAGGGCCCTGTCGGCCGACTCGCCGGCGCGCGCCAGGTCCCCCGTCCGCCAGCGGGCCTCGGCGAGGTCGAGCAGGCGCGGACGCATCGAGCGCTCCGCTGCCGTCGATGAGCTCCAGCTCGGCCCGAGCCAGGGCGAGCGAGCCCATCCGCAGGTGAAGATGCGCGAGGCGGAGGGCGATGGGCCGGTCGCTGGGCGTCATCGGGCCAGCCTGAGGTGGCGATCCAGCCCGCGCAGGTGGCGGCTCGGGGCGACCACGGCCATCCGCAGGCGATCCTCCCGGAACAGCTCGTCGGCCAGCCGCCGGATGTCCTCGGACCGGACGGCGGCGACCGCTTCGAGCGCCTCGTCAAGCGTGAACACCCGGTCGTGGAGCGCCTCCTGGCCACCGACCCATGACGCCAGGTGGCGCGTGTCGTCCATGCGCAGCTCGAGACCGCCGGACAGGTACGCCTTGGCCTTGGCCAGCTCATCGGCTGGAACGATCTCGTCCGGTCATCCTCGTCAGCTCGGCGAGGATGGCTTCGATGGCCGCCGGCAGGTTGACCGGATCCACGCCCGCGGAGATCTCCACGGCCCCGGCGTCCGCGTACTCCACGACCCCGGAGCTCACGTCGTAGGCGAGCCCCTTCTCCTCCCGCACCCCGAGGAACAGCCGGCTCGACATCCCGTCCCCCAGCACCGCGTTGAGGACGGCGAGGTTCCAGGCGTCGGGATGATCGCGCCGAAGACCGGGGACGGAGATGGCGAGCTGGGCCTGCGAGGTGTCGCGGCGACCGACCATGACCCGCGGGCCGGCGGGCAGGGCCGGCGCGGGGGCCGCGGCCGGCACCGTCCCGTTCCCGGTCCCGAACGCGGCGAGCGCGAGCTCCACGGCCTCCTCGTGATCCAGGTCACCGGCGACCGCGACCACCGTGTTGGCCGGCCGGTAGAGCGCGCCCCAGAAGTCGCGGATCGCGCCCGCCGGAAGATCCCGGATCCCCTGCTCATCGCCGCAGATCTCGCGGCCCAGGGGCCCCTCGCCAAAGAGCGCCGTCTGGATCAGCATCTGGACGTATTCGGCCGGGTCGTCGAGGTAGGAGCGGATCTCCTCGATGATCACCGTCCGCTCCTGGTCGATGTCCGCCTCGGCAAGGCGTGGCCGCACGACCAGCTCGCCCAGCACGTCCATCGCCCGGCTCGCCTCGCGTCGGGGCACCCGGGCCCAGTAGACGGTGGACTCCCGGTCGGTGGCGGCATTCGCCGACCCGCCCACGCCTTCGATCGCCTCGCTGATCGCGCGGCTCGACGGATAGCGCGACGTGCCCTTGAACGTGAGGTGCTCCATGAAGTGGGCGACGCCGGCGTCGGCGGTGGACTCCAGGCGCGAGCCGGCCAGCACGTACGCGGCCACCGACACGGACCGGGAGGCCGGCAGGCGGGCCGAGATGACGCGCGGCCCGTCGGGCAGCTGGGTGCGGTGGAACATCGACTCGATGGTAGCCCCTGAATTCGAAGACCGGCGGCCTCGAGGGCCGCCGGTCGGTTGGTCGTGCGCCGGTTCCGCTGTGCGCGGCCCGGCCCGCGGACCCTACTTCCCGATGGACAGGATCCACGGGTAGAGGAAGAAGACCAGGAAGGCGATGGTCACGACCCACATCAGCGGGTGGACCTCGCCGATCTTGCCCTTGACCACCTTGATCAGCACCCAGGCGATGAACCCGGCGCCGATGCCGACGGTGATGTCGTAGGTGAGCGGCATCAGGATCAGCGTCAGGAGGGCCGGGATGCCGTCCTCGACGTTGGTGACGTCGATGCCCTTGATCTGGGTGAACATCAGGTAGCCGACGAGCACCAGGGCGGGGGCCGTGGCGACGCCGGGGATGATGCCCGCGATCGGCGCCAGCAGGATCGCGAGCAGGAACAGGACGCCGGTCACGATGGACGCGAAGCCCGTCCGGCCGCCCTCGGCCACGCCCGCGGCGGATTCGATGTACGTCGTGTTGGAGCTGACGCCGGCGAAACCGCCGATCGCGGCTGCCGCGGAGTCGACGAGCAGCACGCGGCCGACGTCCGGCACCGACCCATCCTCGTTGGCAAGACCCGCCTCCGACGCGACGCCGGTCACGGTGCCCATGGTGTCGAAGAAGTCGGTGAGCATGATCGAGAACACGGTCAGGATCGCGGCCAGCGGGGCCAGCTTGGCGAACACCTCGAACGGGTCGACCGCGCCGAGCGTGCTGAACGACGGCGTCAGCACGAACGAGGTCGGCATCGACGTCACGCCCGCGATGAGCGCGATCACCGTCGTCACCAGGATGCTGATCACGAGCGCGGCCCGGATCTTGAGCACCCACAGGACCACGGTCAGGATCAGGCCGATCCAGAACACGAAGTCGGCCGCCGTCGTCGGCGCATGGAACGTCACCAGGGTCGCCGGCATGTTCGCCACGACGAACCCGCCGTTGGCGAAGCCGATGAACAGGATGAACAGGCCGATGCCCACGCCGATGGACTTCTTGAGCGCCAGCGGTACGGCGTTCATGACCGCTTCCCGGAAGCCGACCAGCACCAGGACGAAGACCAGCAGGCCCTCGAGCAGGATCACGCCCATCGCGCCGGCGGGCGACAGGCCCTGCCCGGTCAGCGAGTAGGCCACGATCCCGTTGATGCCGAGGCCGGCGGCCAGGGCGAGCGGGTAGTTGCCGATCGCCCCCATCGCGATGGTCATCAGGCCGGCGATCAGGGCCGTGCCGGCCGACAGGGCGACCGCGGTGAAGCGCGCGTCGCCGGCGGACTCGAACCCACCCATCAGGATGATGGGGTTGAGGAAGATGATGTAGGCCATGACCATGAACGTGGTCAGTCCGGCCCGGGTCTCTGTCGCGAACGTCGTCCCACGCTCGTCGAACTTGAAGTACTGCGCGATTGCGCTCATCGCGGTTCTGTCGATGCCTCCCTCGCTGTGGTTCCGGCTCCCTCACCGGTCCCCGCGGGGACATCCCGCGGAGTGTCGCCCCCGTTGGCTCCCCGACTAGTCCTCCGCCCCGTCCAGGCCCAGCAGCTCCATCTGGACGAAGCCGCCCAGGTCGAGCTCCAGCTGGCGGGCCGCCAACGGTCCCTCTCCGTCGTCGGCGTGACCTGGCACGTACTCGATGACCACCCGCTCGTCGCCCTGGACCAGGGTGTAGACGAGCAGCTGGTCGGCGCGCGTCTCGAACTCGAGGTGCTCGAACGAGTCCACGTTGATCGTGATCGAGATCGGCGTGAAGTACGTCGACATCTCGGGCTCGTCGGCGACGATCCGCTCGACCCAGCCGGTCCCATGCGCAACCAGCTCCCGCAGCCGGTAGTACCGGTAGGAGACGGTCTGCTTGAGGATCGGGCGGAGCAGGTGCTGGACGTCGGTCCGACTGGTCACGAGACCCGAGTTGACGAAGAACTTCGCGGGCGGTTCGCTCGCCACGGTGGGCTCCAACCTCGTGCTCGAAAGGGGCTGGACAAGCGGTTCGCCGCGCCGCCTTCCCGGGGCGTCACGACAATGTCCGGATGCTACCCGACGGAGCGGGTTGCGGGCAGGTGACATTCGCACCTGCCGTAGGCCCCGCCGGGCGTCGACACACCCCGGCGGTCATCGCGGGCGGGCATGTCCGGCAGGAAGCCTGTCGGGGCGTTGCCCCCCAGTCCACCGAATCGCCGCTGGTCACCCGGCGGGCACCCTCCCGACTCGAAACCGTGGCCTCCGGGTCCACGAAGCCACCCGCGAAGGGGAAATCGAGGCCCCGGGGGCATCGAATCCGGGGGTCCGGATGGACCAAGCCGGGTTTCGCGGACTGGCAGTCCACGCACGGGCGCGGACTCTCGTGGACTGGCCGTCCACGCACGGGCGCGGACTCTCGTGGACTGGCCGTCCACGCACGGGCGCGGACTCTCGTGGACTGGCCGTCCACGCACGGGCGCTCTCGCGGCCTGCCGGCGGTCATGCCCGGCGCGTTGCCCGCCGGGGCGCGGACACTCGCGCTCCAGCCAGGCCCGGACCGGCGAACGTATGATCCACGCATGCTGCTCGCGATCGACGTCGGGAACACGAACATCACGCTGGGCCTCGTGGAGGGCGGCGCGATCTCCACGACTCGCCGGGCTGCCACGCACCGGGCCACGACCGTGGACGAGATGGAGCTGCTGCTCGACGGGCTGCTTGGCCTCGATGACCAGAGCCTCGACGGGGTGCGGGCCGCCGTCATGTGCTCGGTCGTCCCCGCCCAGACCGCCATCATCGAGGCCGTCGCGGATCGCCGAACCCTCCCGATCCTGGTCGCGACCTCGGGGACCGTGCCGCTCGCGGTCCGGGTGGACCGGCCGGGCGAGGTCGGCCCGGACCGGATCGTCAACGCCCTGGCGGCCCAGCGCCTGTACGGCTGCCCGGCGGTGGTCGTGGACATGGGCACGGCCACCACCTACGACGCGGTCGGGCCCGACGGCGCCCTGCTGGGCGGCGCGATCGCGCCCGGGCTGATCCTTGGTCTCGAGGCGCTCGCGAGCCATACCGCCCGCCTGCCGCGGATCGAGCTCCGGACCCCGGACCGGGCGATCGGGCGCGACACGGTGGCCGCCATGCAGAGCGGGACTGTCTTTGGTTACCAGGCGGCGGTCACGGGCCTCCTGGCCCGCATCCGGGAAGAGCTGGCCGAGCTTGTCGACGCGCCGCTCAGCCAGGTCCACGGGATCCTGACCGGCGGGCTCTCGATGGAGCCCTGGGCCCGCGACGTGGAGGGCGTCGAGGTCATCGATCCCGACCTGACCCTCAAGGGCCTCGCGATCCTCTACGCGGAGGTCGCCGGCGGCGAGCCGCTGGAGGGATCGCGGTGAGCGAGCGCCTCGACGAGATCCACGGGCGCCTCGACGGGCGGCTGATCGGCCTGGGGGTCTGCGGATCCATCGCCGCCTACAAGGCCGTGGAGCTCCTGCGCCTGCTCCGGGCGGAGGGCGCGGACGTGGTCGTGATGCTGACCCCGGCCGCCGCCCACTTCGTGGGGCCGCTGACCTTCGAGGCCCTCTCCCGGCACCCGGTCGAGACGGATGTCCTGGGGCTGCTGCCGGACCAGCGGATCGGGCACATCGTGGTCGCCGACAGCGCCGACGCGATCGTTGTTGCGCCCGCCACGGCCCGCTGGCTGGGCGCCATGGCCAACGGGATCGCCAACGACACCGTAACCGCGGCCTGCCTCGCGAGCGGCGCCCCGGTGGTGGTTGCGCCCGCCATGGACGGCGACATGTGGACGCACCGGGCGACACGCGACAACGTGGCCCGCCTGGAGCGCGACTTCGGATACCGGATCGTGCCGCCGGAGATCGGATCGCTGGCGTCCGGGCAGTCGGGCGTGGGACGGCTTGCCGAGCTCGGCGTGATCATCGACACCGTGGTCGCGGCGGTCGAAGGCCGGCCCGTCCGCGAGCCGGACCGAGGCGCAGCGCCCGCCACTCACCGAGCCGCCGCACGAGCGCGACCTCGAGGGTCGCCACGTGGTGGTCAGCGCGGGCGGGACGGCGGAGTCGATCGACCCGGTGCGGTTCATCGGCAACCGCAGCACCGGCCGGATGGGCGTCGCGATCGCCGACGCCGCGATCGCCCGCGGCGCGCGCGTGACCATCGTCGCCGGCCGGGTCGAGGTGCCGCTGCCCGCCGCCGCCACGGTGATCCACGCGGAATCCACGGCCGCCATGCGCGGGGCCGTGATCGCTTCCGTGATCGAGCAGGCAGCCGACGCCCTCGTCATGGCCGCGGCCGTCGCCGACTTCCGGCCACGTGTCACGGCGACCACCAAGCTGACCCGCGGCGAGGGCACGACCCTCGAGCTCGAGCCAACGGAGGACATCCTCGCCGAGGTCGGCGCCCGAGCGGGCGAGCTGGACCGCCGGCCGGTGATCGTGGGCTTTGCCGCCGAGACCGGCTCGCTGGATCGTGCCCCGGACAAGCTCCGCCGCAAGGGCGCGGATCTCCTGGTCGCCAACGACGTCAGCGAACCCGGGTCAGGGTTCGGGACGGACACGAACCGGGTCACGATCCTCGCCGCGGACGGCTCGCGCGACGATCTGCCGCTGCTCTCCAAGCGCCAGGTCGCGGACCGGCTGCTGGACCGGGTCGCGGCCGCGTTGGACGATCGTGACGCACGGGCGCACACTGGCGCGACCATGGAGAACAGCCGATGAGTGCCCAGTCCGAGACCGTCCGCCGCCTGTCCGTGGTGGACATCGCCAAGCTGTACGCCGACGGCATCCGGATTGCCACGATCACCGCGTACGACTACCCCACCGCCGCGCTCGTGGACGAGGCCGGGATCCCGCTGATCCTCGTCGGCGACTCGCTGGCCCAGGTGCTGCTGGGCTACGACACGACGGTCCGCGTGTCGATGGACGAGATGCTCCATCACACCAAGGCCGTGGTGCGGGGCTCCAGGCACGCCCTCGTCGTTGGCGACATGCCGTTCCTGTCCTACTCGACGCCCGACGACGCCGTCGCCAACGCGGGCCGCTTCCTGCGGGAAGGCGGGGCCCAGGCCGTGAAGATCGAGGGCGGCGCGCGGAGCGCCCGGACGATCGAGGCGCTGGTGCGAGCGGGCATCCCGGTCATGGCCCACATCGGGCTCACGCCGCAGGCGATCAACGCGATCGGCCGCGTCCGGGTCCAGGGCAAGAGCCGGGAGCAGGCGCGCTCCCTGCTGGCCGATGCCCTCGCCGTCCAGGAGGCGGGCGCGTTCGCGGTCGTCCTGGAGCTCGTTCCCGGGCAGCTCGCCGAGGCCATCACGCAGCGACTGCGCATCCCGACGATCGGGATCGGGGCGGGGGCCGGCTGCTCGGGCCAGATCCAGGTCATCACCGACACCCTCGGCTGGAGCGACTGGGCCCCCAAGCACGCCCGCCGGTACGCGGACCTCCGCGGGACCATCCTCGAGGCGATCCGTGCCTACCGCAGCGACGTGGAGCGAGGCGACTTCCCGGGCGACGCGGAGACCGTCCTGATGGATCCGTCGGTGCTGGACGAGGTGCTGGGCCGCACGGACCAGGACCGGGCGAGCACCGGCAGCTCGGCGAACCTCGCCGGCATCCCGCTCGACCGCGACCTCTAGGCCCGGCACCAGGCCTCCGTCCGCCACCCGATGCAGGTCGTCCGGACGCGAGCCGACCTGCGGGCAGTCCTGACCACGGCCCCGCGACCCGTCGGGCTGGTGCCCACGATGGGCTGGCTGCACGCGGGTCACGTGTCGCTCGTGGAGCGGGCACGCGCCGAGAGCGCAACGGTCGTCATGTCGATCTTCGTCAACCCGAGGCAGTTCGGCGAGACCGCCGACTTCGAGCGCTACCCGCGAAACGAGGCCCGGGACCTCGAGCGGGCCGAGGCCGCCGGTGTCGACGTGGTGTTCGCGCCCGATGTGGACGAGGTCTACCCGCCCGGGTTCGACACCGTGGTGTCCGTGGGTGCGATCTCGCGACCGCTGGAGGGTGCCGCGCGGCCCGGCCACTTCGCCGGCGTGGCGACCGTCGTGGCGATCCTGTTCGCGCTCGTCGGTGCCGAGCGGGCGTACTTTGGCCTCAAGGACTACCAGCAGGTCCGGGTGATCGCCCGGATGGCGCGGGACCTCGCGCTGCCGACCGAGGTGGTGGCGTGCGAGACGGTGCGCGAGCCGGACGGCCTGGCGCTGTCCTCACGCAACGCCAGGCTGACGCCGGCGGGCCGGGCGGCGGCTCCGGTGCTGCGGCGGGCGCTGCTCGCGGGTGCGGACCGGGTGCGCGAAGGCGAGCTGTCCGGCGCGAGCGTCCGCAAGGCGATGGTCGCGGTCCTCGCGGAGGAGCCGGCCGCCACGTGTGACTACGTGTCCGTGGCGGATCCGGAGACGCTGGACGAGCTGGACGTCGTCCCGGGGCGGGCCCTGCTCTCGCTCGCGGCCCGGATCGACGGCGTCCGCCTGATCGACAACGAACGGGTCCCGTAGCGGCGCGGGTCATCAAGGGCTTCGCGGCGCGGTCAGCGCTGGGCTTCGCGGCGCGGTCAGCACTGGGCTTCGCGGCGCGGTCAGCACTGGGCTTCGCGGCGCGATGCGGCTCAGTCCAGCCGCGCCTCCCTCGCCACCTCGAGGAACCGGTCCATCACCAGGTGCTCCCAGACCAGCGCCTTGATGAGTTCGATCTTGCCCGTGTCCTCGGGATGCGTCTTGACGAGCAGGTTCTGGAGCTCTGAGGCGACCGTGTATGTGTCCTCGGCGACGATCGCTGCGAACATGCTGGCGTTGCGAACCGCTGCGAGCACCTCGGGGCGAGGCCGGTAGCCACCGGTGAGGATGATCCCCAGCGCCTTGCCCTCGGGGCCCGCGTCGATGGCCCCCGGCGTCTCGCCCACCAGGCTCTCGAGGTGCGACACCACCGCCGGCGTGGAGGGTCGGGCGGCGATGTGGGCGGCGGCGAGGGTCAGGATGGCGTCCTCGCGGTCACCTGGGACGATCACCAGGGTCCGCGGTCCCACGTGCCGCAGCATGTGATGCGGCTCCATCGCTCCGATGGCGACGCTCCCGATCACCGCGTCGAGATCCGGCCCGGGGCAGATGAGCTCGCCCTGGACACCCTTGAGGATGATCCCCAGCGTGGGGTTGGACAGGATGGGCCGGTACGGGAGCACCCCGAGGAGCGGGATGCCGTAGCGGGCCAGCCCGCGCTCCAGCGTCTTCTCGATCCCGGGGGACTCGTCGACCCGGATCTTGTTGACGATCGCGCCGGCCACCGGGACGCCGTGCGCCTCGAAGTGCGAGGCATTGAGGACGATCTCGTCGATCGGCCGCCCGACGCCTCCCTCGGAGACGATCACGACCGGAGCCTTGAGCATCGAGGCGACCTTCGCGTTGGACAGCCCCACCACGGCCCCGACGCCGGCATGGCCCGTCCCCTCGAGCAGCAGGATCTCGTGGCCCGCGAAATGGCGCTGCGCCGCCATGATGGGCGCCTCCATGTCCTCGACCATGCCGCCGTTGAGGTAGCGCTTGGTGAACCCGCGCGGGATGTGCACCGGGCTCATCGCCCAGAAGGGGTCGGTCAGGTCGAACGTCCGCCGCATGAGGTCCGCGTCCTCGTCGCACGGCTGGCCATCGATGATCATCGTGCGCTGCCCAACGGGCTTGGAGAACCCCGTTCGATAGCCGCGCCGGCGGAAGCCGTCGAGCAGCCCGAGGCTGGCCGTGGTCTTGCCGCGGTTCTGGCCGGTGGCCGCGAGGAACAGCTGGCGCACCGCGCGACGCCTAGCCGCGTGGGCCGGTCTTGCGCTCGATCAGCTGGACGGCCTCGCGCAGCCGGGTGAGAGCCTCCTCGTCCACGCTGTCGGGCTCGAGGTACGGGCCCAACCGCTCCATGATGTCCGTCACCAGGCCCAGGAACACGGCAGCGTCGGCGACGAAGAACTGGGGCTCGTTGTTGTAGCGGACCATCGTCAGCCGCCCCTGCAGCACCCGGCGCTCCTCGACATGCGCGACCTGCGTGCTGAAGTTGTGCCCCTGGATGCCGTCGGGGTTGTTGAGGAAGTTGAGGGCGTTGTCGATGGCCAGGCCGAACCGCGCCCGCCACGCCACCAGCCGCTCGTGGACCTCGGGCGGGATGCGGACCTCGGCCACCTCTTCGAACACCTCGGGCGCCACCGTGAGCAGGCCGACCAGCGTCGTGCCCGCCCGGGCGCCGAGCATCACCTGGAGGCTCCGCTCGAGGGTGAACACCTCCGAATCGAACCGGGGGCTGGTGATGACGTCGGTCAGGAGATCCTCGACATTGTCGAGGCTGCCCGGGTCGTTGACGGCGTTGGCGAGATGGAGGATCTCCTCCTTGAAGAGGAACTTCTCCTCGTGGTCAAGCATTCAGCGATGGTAACAGCCAACCGGCCGCGCTCAGGCGCCTGAAGTCCCCGATTGCCGCAATGGGCGGACCGAATCAAAACGGCCCGGACGAACCGGGCCGTTTCGAGCGTTCTGAACGTGCCGGCGGCGGTCACCCGCCGCGAGGGACCTACGGATACAGCCCGCGCAGGGCGGTGGCATCGGCCACGCGCTGGACGGCGAGCAGGTAGGCACCCGTCCGCATGTTGACGTGCTGGCCCTGGGCCTGCGCGAGCACCTCGGCGAAGGCCTTGACCATGATCACCTTGAGCTTGGCGTTGACGTCGGCCTCGGTCCAGTGGTCCCGGTTGAGATCCTGGACCCACTCGAAGTAGCTGACCGTGACGCCGCCGGCGTTGCACAGGATGTCCGGGATCAGGAACACGCCGTTGCGGAACAGGATCTCGTCCGCCTCGGGCGTCGTGGGGCCGTTGGCGGCCTCGGCAACGATCCTGGCCTTGACGTTGCCGGCGTTGCTCGCCGTGATCTGGTTCTCGAGAGCCGCCGGGATGAGCACGTCGCACTCGGTCTCGAGGACCTCGGCATTCGTGATCGTCTCGGAGCCCGGGAAGCCGACGACGGTCCCGTGCTCGGCCTTCCACTGGAGGACCCGGGCGATGTCGAGGCCGGCCATGTTGCGGATGCCGCCCTGCGAGTCGGACACGGCGACGACCGTCGCGCCTTCCTCGACCATGAGCCCGGCCGCGATGTTGCCGGCGTTGCCGAAGCCCTGGACGGCGACCTTCGCCCCCCGGAGCTCCATCCCGAGGTGCCTGGCAGCCTCGACGATCGTGTACACGCAGCCACGCGCCGTGGCCTCGTTGCGGCCTTCGGAGCCGCCCAGGCTGATCGGCTTGCCGGTCACGACGCCCGGGACCGTGTACCCGACGTGCATCGAGTACGTGTCCATGAACCAGGACATGATCTGGGGCGTGGTGTTGACGTCAGGGGCGGGAATGTCGCTCTGGGGCCCGATGAGGACCTCGATCTCGGTGAAGAACCGGCGGCTGAGGCCTTCCAGCTCCTTCATCGAGAGCTTCTTGGGGTCGACGATCACGCCGCCCTTGCCGCCGCCGTAGGGGATCCCCACGACCGCGCACTTCCAGGTCATCCACATCGCGAGGGCCTTGACCTCGTCGATGGAGACGTCCTGGTGGTAGCGAATGCCGCCCTTCGCGGGGCCACGACCCAGATTGTGCTGGACACGGTAGCCCGTGAAGACCTGCACCGACCCGTCGTCCATGTGGACCGGGAAATGGACCGTGAGCTCGCGGCGCGGCTCGCGCAGCACGCGCCGGAGGCCGGTGTCGAGGTTGAGCATCTCGGCCGCGAGATCGAATTGCTGCTGCGCGACCTGCCAGGCGTTGACCTGGGCCGCAGCGTTTTCCGTCGTCATGAACGGATCGTCCTCGGTAGGTGGGCGGCTGACGCCGTCCGTGATCGGTGAGCCGTCTTCCGGACGACTCGACGGGGACGGGTCCGGCCGCCGGCCGTGACATGGCCGAGCGGACGCCACACGCCGCCTTCTGAGTTCGAGTATAGCCGCGAGCGGCTCGGGACCACGGGCCGCTCGTCACCGTCGCGCAACCATTCCGTCACCCGCTCGGCCGTGTCGAGTGGCAGGGGTGGCGGCCCGGCAAGCGGGAGTGGGGCGCGGCGCCGCTCCGGGCGCCCGACGCCCCGCGGCGGGCCCCGTGGCGGAGCCTGTCGCCGTCGCCCCGTGGCGGGAGCCCCGAGCGCATGTCCCGCGGTCCCGCGCCGCGGTCCCGCGCCGTCGTCCCTCCCGGGCGCCCGACGCCGTCGCCCCTCCCGGGCGCCCGACGCCCCAACGAGCGCGTCAACGAGTCGATTGGGCGCGGGGCGCCCGGACGGTCGCCCCGGAGACCGCCTCCGCGTAACGGGTGGGTCGCTGGCCGCCCAGATCGCCACGTCGTGCGACCGTTCGGGCGCCGGGAGCCCGGGGCGTGGGCCATGCCGGGAGCCCGGGGCGTGGGCAGTGCCGGGAGCCCGGGGCGTGGGCAGTGCCGGGAGCCCGGGGCGTGGGCAGTGCCGGGAGCCCGGGGCGTGGGCCATGCCGGGAGCCCGGGGCGTGGGCCATGCCGGGAGCCCGGGGCGTGGACCGGGCCGGGAGCCCGGAGCGTGCGACCGTTCGGGCGGAGTCCCCTCCCCGCTTGCCACGGGCAGCGGTCAGCCCTTGAGGACGATCACCGCGCCCACGCAGCCGGGACCGAGGTGAGGACCCACGGACGGGCCGACCGTTCGCACCTGGACCATGGACGGATCCAGGCCGGACCGCTCCAGGAACCGGGCGTGGAACTGGTCCACGTCGGCATGGGTGGTGTGCAGGATCGAGGCCCGCTCCATCGGCCGTTCGGTCAGCAGCTCGAGGCAGCGCTCGCGGGCCTTGGCCCGTGTCCGGACGCGCTCGGCGTTCTCGACGATGCCTTCCCGCACGGTGATGATCGGCTTGATCGAGAGCATCGTGCCCATCGCTGCCCGGGCACCGCTGATCCGCCCGCCGCGCTTGAGGTACTCGAGGGTGTCGAGGGCGACGTACAGGTCCAGTCGCCCCTTCGTCTCTTCCAGGGCGGCTGCGATCTCGGCGCCGCTCGCGCCGGCGGCGGCGAGCTCGGCTCCGATCTGCGCGAGCATGCCCTGACCCATGGACGCGGAGCGCGAGTCGACGACGTGGACCTCGCGATCCGGCAGGTCCCGGGCGCCGAGGGTCGCCGACTTGAGCGTGCCCGACAGGTCCCCCGAGACGGTCACGCACACGACGGCCTCGGCCCCTGCATCGAAGGCGGCCTGGTAGGCCTGCCGGAACTCGCCGGGCGCCGCTGCCGCCGTGGTCGGGAACGGGGCGTCCGGCGCCGTCATCCGGACCCAGAACTCGTCCGTGGTGAGGTTCACCCCGGGGCGAAACGTGTCCGCGCCAAAGGTGACCACGAGGGGGACCACGGTGATCCCGGCCTGGGCGGCGACCTCGGGCGGCAGGTCGCTGGCGGAGTCGGTGACGATCGCGACACGAGACACGGTCTGGCTCCTCCTCCGAGCTCACGGGCCCCGCCCAACGGGGGGTGGGCTGCCGTGGCGAGGATGATACGGAGCCACGGCCAGCCCGGGGAGCCGAATCGGGCCGCTCCCGGCCCGGGGAGCCGAATCGGGCCGCTCCCGGCCCGGGGAGCCGATGCGGTTCGCTCGCGACCATCGCCCGATCGTGGCGCGCAGGAGCGTGCGGCCCGGTAGGCTCAACGCATGGAGCGTCCGGTGCTCGCCGTGGTCTTCGGCACCTTCACCCTGCGTCTCGCGACCGGCGTCACGGGCGCCATGCTCATCTACTACTACGCTGTCATGCCGCGCTACGGCGGCGAGGCCGTGGAGCCCTGGCAGGTGGGCCTGCTCGGCGCGCTGTTCTACGCGAGCGAGCTGGTCGGGTCACCCATCTTCGGGATCTTGTCCGACCGTGTGGGACACCGTCGAATCATGCTGGTGGGGCCAGCGTTCGGCGCGGTCGCGGTGATCATCACCGCCCTCACCGTGAGCTTGCCGGTCATCGGCCTCACCCGCCTGCTCGAGGGCGGATCGACCGCGGCCTCGGTGCCATCGATCCTGGGGTTCATCGCCTTCGCGACGGCCTCCGACGAGCTGATGCGCGGCAAGGCGGTCGCCCGCTTCGAGGCGGCGACGCTGGCCGGCCTGCTGGCGGGCTTCGTGATCGCCGGCCCGCTGTTCGAGGCGCTTGGCCCGATCGCCTTCCTCGTCAACGCCGGCCTGTACGCGGTGTCCTTCGCGATCTATCGCTGGGGGGTGCCGCCCGGTGCGGAGACGGCGCCCTCCGCCCGCGGCCACGATCCCGACGAGGGCTTCCGGCGATACCTGCGCATCCTCCGCGGATCGCACGTGTGGCTGCTCGCTCCAACCTGGATCGCGATCAATGCGACGCTCGGGCTGTACACCAGCCAGACGCTGTTCCAGCTGGTTCGAAAGCCGGATCCACGCTTCGTTGACCAGGTGCTGATGGGCGGCTTCGACCCATTGCAGGTGAGCGCCGGCCTCGCGGCAGGTGGCCTGCTGTTCCTCGCCGGCCTGCTGTATTGGGGCGGGCGGTTCCGCGAGCTGCGGCGGACATCGATCATCATCTATGGCATCGCGGGAGGCGCCGTCATGGTGGGCGCGGGCGTGGCCATCAACCACGTCGGCTCCGGGTTCCTGCCCCTGCTGCTCGCCCTGGTCATCGTCGGGGCGGGCGGCCTGTTCGTGCTCGCCGGAGCCACGCCGGCGGCGATCGGCCTGCTCGCGGACATGACCGAGGCCTACCCGCACGACCGCGGCGCGATCATGGGCCTGTACTCGGTCTTCCTGGGGATCGGCCAGATCGTGGGCAGCATCGCGGGCGGGTTCGCGGCCCAGTGGGCAGGGCTCGACGGTGTCTTCGTGGCCTCCCTCCTGCTCCTCGCCGTCGCCATCGTGCCCATCAGCTCGCTGCGTCGCTTCGAACACCAGGTCGGCACGCCGGCAGGCGCGCATGGCTGACCGGGGACGGCGGGTGTCGAACAGCTCGGCCAGAGTGCCCTCCCGGGCGCCGGCCAGCGTGTCGGCCAGAGTGCCCTCCCGGGCGCCGGCCCGGCGCCGGCCCGCGTCGTGCGCGGCGCTCGTGGGGCCGTCGTCGCTCCACACCACCTGGCATCGGCGGCCGGGCTGGCCATCCTCGCTGCCGGCGGCCACGCGGTGGACGCCGCGATCGCCGCCAACGCCGTCCTCGCCGTGGTGATGCCCAACGGTTGCGGGATCGGCGGCGACGCGTTCTGGCTTGTCTGGGACGAAGCGGCCGGCGAGCAGGTCGCGCTCAATGGGTCCGGACGAGCGCCGGCGGGCGTGGATGCCTCGACGCTCCGGACCGCGGGGCTGGACCGCATCCCCCTCCGCGGCCCGATCCCGATCACCGTGCCCGGCGCCGTCCGCTCCTGGGCGGACGCCCATCGGCGCTGGGGGCGCCTGACGCCCGGTGCGCTGCTCGCGGCTGCCATCGAGCAGGCCGACGCCGGCTTCCCGGCCTGGGACGGGCTGGCGGCCGCCGTGGAGGAGACCGCGAGCAGCCTGCCGCGCGAGCCGTGGGCGTCGGGCTTCCGCGAGGTGTGGCGGCCCCATGGCCGGCGCTGGCGGCCGGGCGAGATCATCCGGCTGCCGGCGCTGGCGGCCACGCTCCGGACCCTCGCCTCGGACGGATTCGACGCGTACTACGAGGGCAGCCTGGCCGACAGGATCGTCCGCGCGCTCGGCGCGGCGGGTGGGGCACACACGATCGGGGACCTGCGAGGCCATCGGAGCACGTGGGGCCAGCCGATCTCCACCGCCTACCGGGGCATCAGGGTCACGACGCATCCGCCCAACAGCAGCGGGCTCCTTGCCCTCGAGATCCTCAACATCCTGGGCCAGTTCGAGCCCCCCTCTGCCGCGAGGTTCGGTGGCCGTGGGTGGTCGGATCCGGCCTGGCTCCATCTCCAACTGGAGGCGGCGAAGCTGGCCTTCGAGGACCGCGACGAGACCCTGACCGACCCAGAGCTCGCGACCGTGCCGGTGGATCGCCTGCTCTCCCTGCAGCATGCCGTGGATCTCGCCGCCAGGATCGATCCGCGACGGGCGGATCCCGCCCGGCCACCGGCGCGAACCCTGGTGGGGGGCACGATCTGGCTGGGCGTGGTGGATTCGGCGGGCAACGCCGTGAGCCTGATCCAGTCCAACGCGGCGGGATTCGGATCAGGCGTGGTCGACCCCCTGACCGGGATCCACTTCCAGAACCGTGGCGCCTCGTTCTCGCTGGATCCCGGCCACCCCAACGTCCTCGCGCCCGGCAAGCGGACGGCGCACACGCTGATGCCGGGCATGCTGTTTCGTGAAGGCGACCGGCGACCATGGGTCGTCGCCGGATCGATGGGCGGCGACATCCAGCCCCAGATCCACGTCCAGCTGGTGTCGGCGCTCGTGGACGGCGGCGCAGACATCGCCACCGCGGTTGCGGCCCCCCGCGTCACCGTGGAACCGGACGGCTGGCTCGCGCCCCCGGTCCACGTCATGGCCGACGGACGGCTGGGTCGGGGCGTGGAAGCCGGCCTGCGGGCCCTCGGCCACCGGCTCACCCGCACCGGGTACGACGGCGGGCTGGGCCACGAGCACGCGATCGAGCTGGTGGATGGGGGTCCGGCCGCCGGGGGCTCCCTGGCCGCGACGACGGACCCTCGGAGCGCGGGGCTGCCCGCTGTCCGCTGAGGCCGCGCCGGGCCGGTCGCGATCGGCCCGGATGGTATCCTCCGCCAGCCAGTGGCAGCCGCGCTCACACCGACCAGCGGCCGGCAACGTGTGGACACCGGAGGCGCCAGTGACCTCGAACGTGGGCCAGAACTACCCCTATACGAGCGAGACCGCGGCCGAGCGTGAATCTGCCGTCGCGGCACTGATCGATGGCCGCGAGGGTCTCGCCGACACGCTCAAGGCCGAGTCGCTGCCGCTCGATGAGAACGACCGCTGGTGGGTCTGGAAGTGCCCCACCACGGGATGTCCCGGGCTCCTGCATGCGGCCGGCTATGCGATCGAGAAGCGAGCCGTGTACACCGTCTGCGACGGAACCTGCGCCAGGACGTTCCTGCGCTAGCGCGCCCGCGGGCGGACAGGGCGCAGCCGTGAAGCCCGACCTGGACCTGCGCGCCGCACGACGGCGCCTCCTCCTCGACACGGCCGGCATCGCCGTGTCCGTGGTTGGGTTCGGGTTCGTGTTCGGCCTGGCCGCCCGCAACGCGGGCTACTCCCCCATCGAGGCCATGGCGATGAGCACCCTCGGGTTTGCGGGAGCGGCGCAGTTCGCGGCGGTCGGCTATGTCAGTGCCGGGCTGCCGTGGGTGCCGATCGTGGTGCTCACGTTCTTCCTCAACGCGCGCCACCTGCTGTACAGCGCCTCGCTGGCACCCCGGCTGAGGCACGTCCCGTTCCTGCACCGCGCGGCGATGGCCCACGTCCTGACCGACGAGGCCTTCGCGCTCGCCGCAGCGCACTTTCACCGGCTGGGCCGCGTGGACATCGGTGGGTACTGGATCGGTGCCGTGCTCGGGGTGTTCATCCCCTGGAACCTCGCCACGCTGGCCGGCGTGCTGGCGGCCGGGACGATCCCGGACCCGGCCGTGCTGGGGCTCGATGTCGTGTTCCCGGCAGCCATGGCGGGGCTTGCCGTCGGGCTGATCGCCGGACGGCGAGAGGTCGTGGCGGCCGCGGCCGGGATCGTCTTCGGGGTGGGGTTGTCCCTCGCCATGGGACCGGCCATCGGGATCGTGGTCGGCGGGCTCGTGGGGCCACTGGCCGGGATGGCCGTGCCGGCAGCGCCGGATCGCGGCGACGAGGGACACCCGCCGTCACCCGTGTCTCTGGGGACGAGCCACCTGGACGAGGCGCTCCGCGAGCTGGACACCGTGCCTGCCGACGTCCCGGACCCGGAGACGGGGCGATGACCACGGAGCTCGTCCTGCTCGCGATGCTGATGGCCGCCGTCACGTACCCGTCCCGGGCGATCCCGCTGCTCGCGCCCGGGATCGAGCGCCTGCCGCCGGCCGCGCTGCAGTACCTGCGGCTGGTGGGGCCCGCGGTGCTCGCCTCGCTGGCGGCGGTCAACACCCTCGTCGTCGGCGGCCAGGACGGACCGCGAACCCTCCACGTCGGCATCGAGACGATCGCTGTCCTGGCCTGCGTCGCCCTCGTCGCCTGGCGCCGGAACCTGTTCCTGGGGCTCGTCCTGGCGGTCGCGATGGTCGCGCTCCTGCGGGCGATCGGGTAGCCCGCGCATTTCCACTTGACGCCGAGGCCAAGACGGGGAACGCTTGGAGCCTCGGGACCGTGGCTGCCCCACGCGCCCATGCCCACATCTCATCCCGGAGGAGAGCACATGCACCGGAGGAGGCTCCTCATCACGATCGGCGCATCCGCGCTGATCGCCCTCGGCTCGCTGCCGCTACCCGCGTTCGCCGCGGGTCCCGACCGCGTTCCACAGCAGATCGACTTCAGCAAGATCGATCCGACCTTCCGCTCCCGCCTGGCAGAGACCAACCAGCCGGTCAACGTCGTCCTCGAGCTGGCCGCCCGGCCCGCGATCGGCGTCGCCACCACCCGCGCCGGCCAGCAGGCCGCAGCCGAGCGGCTGCGCACCGCCCAGAAGCCCGTCGTCGCCGCGGTCAACAAGACCGGCGCCAAGGTCATGGCCCGCTACCAGTACGCCTACAACGGCCTCCGCGTCCGGACCAAGATGGGCAAGCTCGGCGAGCTTGCCGCCATCCCCGGCGTCGTCGCCGTCCGGCCGCTGCGCACCTACGAGCGCACGAACGTGACCGGCGTGCCCGCCATCGGCGGTCCGGTGGCGTGGGAGCAGAGCGGCGCCACGGGCGCTGGTGTGGTCGTCGCGGTCGTCGATACCGGCATCGACTACACCCACGCCAACTTCGGCGGGCCCGGGACCGAGGAAGCCTACGCGGAGAACGATCCGCTGACGATCGAGGCCGGCACCTTCCCGACCCGGAAGGTCATCGCCGGCTACGACTTCGCCGGCAACGACTACGACGCCAACGGCGACGCCGGCTCGACCACCCCGACGCCCGACGAGGACCCGCTCGACTGCGGCGCCCACGGCAGCCACGTGGCCGGCACGATCGCCGGCGAGGGCGTGCTCGCGGACCACTCGACCTACACGGGCACCTACAACGAGTCCACCATCGGCGACCCCGCCGACTGGACGATCGGCCCGGGCGTCGCCCCCGAGGCCAAGCTCGTGGCCCTCAAGGTCTTCGGCTGCGAAGGCTCGACCGATCTCGTCGTCGACGCGCTCGAATGGGTCGGCGAGTACAACGCCACGCACGTCGTCGGCATCGACGTCGTCAACATGAGCCTCGGATCCCCGTTCGGCGACTCGACCGATGTCGACGCCGTCGCCTCCAACAACCTGGTCGCCTCGGGCGTCGTGGTCGTCGCCTCGGCCGGCAACGAATCCTCGGTGCCGTTCATCACCGGCGCCCCGGCCGTCGCCACGGGCGCGATCAGCGTCGCCGCCTATGACGCCACGCCCTCGCTGCCGATGGCGACCATCGAGAACTCGGGTGACGACATCCCGGCCATCAACCAGAACGCCTACCCGGGCCTGCCGGTCAGCGGCGACCTCCACGTCCTGAGCGACGGTGGCAGCGGCGTCAGCCTCGGCTGCGAGGTCGGCGACTATGACCTCGCAACCGAGGGGACGATCGTCGCGGTCAAGCGCGGCGACTGCCCCTTCGTGGACAAGGGTGCGGCGGCCGAGGCCGCAGGTGCCATCGGCATCATCGTGATCAACCGCGATGACACCGATCCCGGAGACCTGCCGACCTTCATCGGGTACAACCCCGAGGAGTTCGAGATCCCGATGATCGGGACCGACAAGACGGCCCAGGCGGACCTGATGGCGATCGACGGCGAGGCCATCAACCTGGTCTCCGCCGGCACGCGAGGCCAACCCGACCTACAGCGAGATCACGGACTTCTCGTCCTCCGGCCCGCGCTGGGGCGACAACGCGCTCAAGCCCGACGTCGCCGCCCCCGGCGCCAACGTCATCTCGACCCTCAATGGCAGCGGCTGGAAGGGCACGACGTACAGCGGCACCTCGATGGCCGCCCCGATGACCTCGGGCGCCGCGGCCCTCGTCATCCAGGCCCACCCGGCCTGGCCGCCGCTCAAGGTCAAGGCCGCCCTGGTCAACACCGCCGACGCCGACATCGTCGTCGACTACAGCCCCGAGCGGGCCGGATCCGGCCTGATCGCCGCTGACCGGGCAACTGAAGGCGAACGTCGTCGCCACGACCGGCGCGGCGACCGCCTCGCTGTCCTACGGGTACGTCCGCGCCAGCGGGGCGTGGTCGGCCAGCAAGACGATCACCATCTGGAACGACGGCATCGAGCCGGCCACCTACACGCTTGCGGCGAGCTCGTCGCTCGTCACCCTGTCCCCCACGACCGTGACGGTCCCGGCGGGCTCGTCGATGGACGTCGTCGCCACGGCCCACCTGTCCAAGGCGACCGTGAGGGCGCTCGACACCGTCGACCAGTTCCTGACCGGTGACTTCACCGGCCTGTTCACGATGAGCGGCGTGGTGGTCGCCACCCCGTCCGGGTCGATCACCGGCCAGCAGTCGCTCCGGATCCCGTATCTCGCGGTGCCGCGCGGCGTGTCCAACGTCGTCGCAACGCAGGCCAGGAACTGGTCCTCGGCGGCCGGCATCAAGTCCGGCAAGCTCCGGCTCACCAACTCGGCCGGGCACTCGGGCTGGGCTGATGTCTACGCCCTTGGCTTCAAGGATCCGTCCGGCGACGGCGCGCACGGCACGGACGTGGCCGCCGCAGGCGTCAAGGTCGAGTCGGCCGAGGCGCTCGGGGTCGACGATCCCGACGATCGCGCCATCACCTTCGCCGTCAACATGCACGACCGGTTCTCAACGGCGGCGCCGCACGAGATCGACGTCGCCGTCGACGTGGACGGTGACGGCAGCGCGGACGCGTACGTCATCGCCTACGACGTCGGACTGCTGTTTGCCGGTGCGTACTCCGGGCAGACCCTGTCCCTGATCACCGACGCCGACTTCAACATCATCGACTACTGGGAGGCGAATACGCCGCTCAACGGGTCCACGATGCTGCTGCCGGTGCTCGCGTCGGAGCTCGGTCTCGCGGACGGCGCCGGCTCATTCAAGTACCGGGTCTACGCCTTCGACGGCTACACCGGTGACGCCGACATGACGAAGTGGTCGAAGACGTTTGACGCCTACGACCCCACGATCTCGACCGGCAAGTTCAAGGAAGTCGACGCCAAGTCGGCGACCAAGGTCAAGGTCTGGTTCAACAAGGCCGACGCGCCGCGCGGCTGGATGGTCGTCACCCTCGACGACTGGAACAACTCCCAGGCCGACATCGTGCGGGTGCCCCTCAAGAAGTAGGAGACCCCGCTCCCATCGAGCTCACGAAACCGCCCCGGCCACCGGCCGGGGCGGTTTCACGTTCAGCAACGGTCAGCGGATCGAACCCTCGCGACCCCGCACGTGGCGCCGGGTCACAGCGCCGCGCCCGCCCGGGCCAGCCGTTCGGCCCGCCACCGACCCACCTCCGGGTCCCGCCCGATGGCCGCGATCAGCGCCGCCAGCATCGTCGTGCGGGGCACGATGGAGGCGACCTCCAGGTACTCGCCAGGTGAGTGATCCAACCCGCCGATGGGTCCCAGGCCGTCGATCGTGGGGACCCCCATCCCGGCCGTCGTGTTGGCATCGGACGCACCACCCGTGGCGGCATCCCGGAGCGGGAAGCCCAGCTGCGCGGCAAGGGCGACCGCATGCTCCACGAGCCGACCCGAGCGGTCCAGCTTCTCCATCGGCCGGTGGCGGCCGCTCTCGGTGGTCTCGACGGTGACGCCGGGGACCAGCCTGGGGACCAGCGTCTCGGTGATCGCCGCCTCGACCGCGTCGAGTTCCGCGCCCGTGACGGCCCGCACATCCACCTCCAGTGTGCACCGCGCGGCAACCACGTTGGGCCGCGTCCCGCCCTCGATCACCCCGACATTGACGGTGACGCCGGGCCAGCGCCCGTTGAGCGTATGGAGGTCCTGCGTGATGCGGGCGGCCTCGAGGATCGCGCTGCGACCCTTCTCGGGCTCGACGCCGGCATGGCTGGCCCGGCCGTGCACGTTGATGGCCAGGTCCAGCGTGCCCTTGCGCGACGAGACGAGGTCCCCGTTCGCCCGCGCGCACTCGAGGACCAGGCAGGCGTCGGCCTCTCGAGCGAGCCTGCGGATGTGCGGCGAGGAGGCCGGTGAGCCGATCTCCTCGTCCGGGTTGGCCACGAACACGAGCCGCGCCAGCGGCACCCCGCCAAGCGCTTCACGCAGCGCGCCGACGGCATACAGCCCGGCGAGCAGCCCGCTCTTCATGTCCGTGACGCCAGGCCCGGTTGCGATCCCGCCCTGGATCTGGAACGGTCGCTCCGCCGCGCTGCCCTCGTCGAACACGGTGTCCATGTGGCCGATGCACAGCAGGGTTGGCCCCGCGGGATCCGTCCCGCGCAGCGTCCCCACGACGGTCTCGCCCAGACCCAGGTCGTTGGCATGAACGGTCACCGAGAATCCCAGGGTCCTGAGGCGCTCGGCCGTCCAGCGCCCGATCACGTCGACCCCGGCCCTGGTGTAGCTGCCGCAGTCCACGTTCACCAGCCGTTCCAGGTCGCCGAGGAAGGCCGGATAGGTGCGCTCCACGCTCGCCCGGATGGCGGCGAGCTCCCCGGGAAGCACGAGATCGGGATCGGGTGTCGCCATGCCCACCAGTCTATCGGGCGCCGTGGCCCATCCGGTCGCTCCCGTCCCCGTCCGCTCGCGTAGAGTGTCCGGACCGTGCGACTGCTTGAGATCCGGCTGCTCGAGGGGCCCAACGTCTACCGGCTGGTTCCGGTGGTCAAGGTCGAGGTCGCCGTCGGCCGGTCGCACGCCTGGCGGGGCTCCCGCTCGCCCTCGAATGACGCCCTGGTGCACCTCGCCCGCGATGTCCCCGCCCGTGAGTGGCCGGACCCCGTCGCGGATGTCGTGGCCTGGACGCGCCGGCTGCGGGCGGACCACGGGGAGCAGGCGGGGCCGGTCAGGGTCCACCGGTCCTCGGATGCGGGGCGCTGGGCGATCACCTGGCCGTGGTCGGGTGCGGCACGGGCCAGGCTCGTCGCGGAGGCGGCGGTGGACCTCGCCGGGCGCTCGGTCTCGCCGGCGCGACACGTCCGGCTGACGATGACCCAGGCCCGCTGGGTCGACGGCTGGGAGGCACGCATCGCCGCAGCCACGGCCGCGCCGCCATCCTGGATCCGCGATGCCGACCGGCGGATGCCGGTCGCCTCGATCACCGGGACCAACGGCAAGTCCACGGTCACGCGCCTGATAACCCACATCCTGCTGCGGGCCGGGCGCCACGTCGGCACGACCACCAGCGACGGGATCCTCGTGGACGAGCGGATGATCGAACCGGGCGACTGGACGGGTCCGGGTGGCGCCGCCGCGATCCTGCACCGATCCGATGTCGACGCGGCGGTGCTGGAGACGGCGCGCGGCGGCCTGGTGCTGCGTGGCATGGGCTACGAGTCCAACGAGGTCTCGGTGTTCACCAACGTCTCGTCGGATCACCTCGACCTCCAGGGGATCCACACGCTGCCCGAGCTGGCCGAGCTCAAGGCGACGGTGTGCCGCGTGACCCGGCCCGACGGGCTCGTGGTCCTCAACGCCGATGACCCGCTGGTGGCCGCCGTCGCGCGTCGGGTCCGGGCCCGGGTCGCGTATTTCTCGATGGATCCGGCGCGCTTCCCGCAGGTCGCGCGTCACCGGCAGCGCGGCGGGCTGGCGTGGCTGCTGCTGGGCCACCACCTTGTGGAGTGCGAGGGACCGGCAGAGCACGAGCTGCTCGACGTCGCGGACCTCCCCGTCGCCCTCGGCGGGCTGGCCAAGCACAACGTCGCGAACGCGCTGGCGGCGGCCGGTGGAGCGCGAGGACTCGGAGCGTCACGCGCCGAGGTCGCCGAGGGCCTGCGCCACTTCCGCCCGACGGCGGACCTGTCCCCCGGCCGGCTCAACCTGTTCCGTTTCGGCCACCAGACGGTGATCATCGACTTCGCCCACAACGAGGCCGGGACGGATGCCATCCTCGACGTTGCCGCGGGGATCGCCGGCGGGACCCCTGGGCGCGCTGCGCCGGTGACGGCGATCATCGGCACGGCGGGCGACCGCCCGGACGACACGCTGCGGGGCATCGCGCGCATCGCCGCCGGGAAGGCCGATCGGGTCGTGATCAAGGAGACGCTCGACTACCTGCGCGGGCAGGCTCGTGAGCAGATCGTGCGACGGCTGGGGGAGGGCCTGGCGGAGGCGGGCGTCGATCCGGCGACCGTGCCCGTCTACGAGAGCGAGACGGTGGCCCTGGAGGCGGAGCTCGCCAGGCCAGGGTCGCCCGCGCCCGGCATCGGCGCCGCGGATGCTCCCCGCGTCACGGTCCTGTTCTGCCACCAGGACCGCGACCAGGTGTTCGCGCTGCTGGAGCGGCTGGGGGCTCGCAGCCTGGATGCGCTCGCCCCGGACCGTGGCTAGGACATGCAGTCCGTGCACGCGACGGCCGAGCGCACGACGACGAACGGGGACGAACCGGCGGCGTTGACCGCCCGCACCACGAACGCGAAGTAGCTGGTCCCGTCGACAGAGGCGAGGACGGGGCCATCCACGTCGGCCTCGGGCCACTCCCACGAGACGGATCCCGGCTCGGCGGGACCCTTGGCGATCAGCGTCCGGATCTTGGCCGGGAGCGGCGTGCGGTCGGTCACGCACGGCGGGTTGTCGGCGGTCGGCTTGTTCGGGCAGGTGGTGATGCCGAACACGCGGATGGAGGTCCCCGGATCAAGGGGCATCGTCCAGGAGACGGTGTACCGGGTCATGACGAGTCCACCCTCACCGGTCACGCCAGGGTCGACGTTGTAGTCGAGGCCATCGGGCGCGGCGGGGGGCTCGGTGGCAGCGGGAGCCGTCGCGGGCGGCTCAGTCATCGGCGGCTCGGTCGCGGCGGGCGACTCGGTGACGACCGGCGTGGCCGGCGGCTCGGACGGCGCCATGGACGCCACCGGCGAGGGCGTCGCGGACACGCTCGAGGGGCTCGCGGGCAACGACGTGGACGGCGACCCGCCGGCGGAGCATGCCGATGTGACCGTCGCGATCACGAGCGCGGCACCGACCAGGGCCGTCGCAGGCCAACGGAAGCACGGGACGAGGTGCATCTTGGTCTCCCTCTCTTGCCTCGAGGCGGGGGCGGGGGCAACGAGCCTGCTCCCCCGATGCGGCTGGGACGGCAGTGGACGGCGGGATGCGACGTGCGAGCCGGTTTCGGCCCGACCCGGGCCGACGTGGACGCGTTCCCCGGCGGTTCGCCCCCGGGCTCCCGGCGGTTCGCCCTCCCGCCTCCCGGCGGTTCGCCCCTGGGCTCCCGGCGCTCAAGCGGTTGCGCGGTGGGGCGATCCGGGCTGCTGGAGACCCATTCGTCACGCGGAGGGGATGAGGTGCGTGACACACCGGGCGCCGGGGGCCAGATTCGACTCACAACGCGCTGGTTGGGGCGCGCACCGCCCGGCACGTACGACGCGCAAGGCCCGGCACGCACGACGCGCAAGGCCCGGCCCGGCGCGCACGGCGCCGCGGCAGCGCCGGGACCGCTGCTACCCGAGTGGCGCCTCGAGCTCTCCCGGGTCCGCAAACGCCGTCCCGCCCTGGCCGCGCCCCGCGAGCGCCATCGCCTGCCGGTAGACGTCGACCGCGTCGTCCGCGCAGACCACGACCAGGTCGCCCGGGGCGCACCGCCGGAGCGCGGCCCGCACGGCAGCTGACTCCTCGAGGATCTTCTCGACCTTGATCGCGCGGGCCTCCCCCTCGCCCCGGACGGCGCGGATCCCGGCGACCACGTTGCCGGCCGTCTCGCCGGGCGCTCGACCACGCAGGTTCCGGTCCTCCCGGATCACGATCTCGTCAAAGGCGGTTGCCGCGAGCGCGCCGTACTCGCGCTGGTCCTCGTCGCGCCGGTCGCCGGGAATGCCGATGACGCCGATCGCACGCCCGCTGCGCGCAGGCACGGCGGGGCTGCCCAGCATGCCGGGCCGCGTCTGCGGCTCGACCATCATCCGGTTCACGAAGTCGGCAAGCTGCCGCATGCCGTCCACGTTGTGGCAGTAGTCGATGACCACCCGGGTGCCGGCGACCTCGACCATGTTGAGGCGGCCGGGGGCCTGGAAGAACGACGTGGTGAAGGTGCGCAGGCCCTGGCGGATGTCGTGCAGGTGGGCCCCCATGGACCACGCGGCCGCAGCGGCGGCCAGGGCGTTGGCCACGTTCATCCGCGCGCGGCCGCCGAAGGTGGACGGCATCAGGTGCGTGTACAGCACCGGCATCTTGCGAGGGCCGTGCTTGAGCACGATCAGCTCGCCCTGTGGCGTGTCCTCGAGGCAGAACGCGGCGTTGCCGCGGTTGGTGTGGCCGTCGACCCGGTCGTAGCCGTCCTCTCCCTTGTCCTTGGCCATGCTGAACAGCACGACCCGGCCGTCGCAATGGCGGCCCATGCGGTAGACGAGATGGTTGTCGGCGTTGAGCACGGCCGTCCCGGAGCGGGGTACCGCCTCGACGACGACGCCCTTGACCCCCGCGAGCTGGCCGACGGTATCGATGCCGCCGAGACCCAGGTGATCGCCGGTCACGTTGGTGACCACGGCCACGTCGTTGCGGTCGTAGCCCAGCCCCTCCCGCAGGATGCCGCCGCGGGCCACCTCGAACACGGCCGTGTCCACGGTCGGGTTCTGGAGCACCATCTGGGCGCTCTTGGGCCCGGACATGTCGCCGCGCTTGATCAGCCGGCCGTCGATCACGATCCCGTCGGTGGACGTCATGCCGACCCGCTTGCCCATCAGCTTGAGGATGTGGGCGATCATCCGGACGGTCGTCGTCTTGCCGTTGGTGCCGGTCACGGCAACGATCGGGATGCGCGCCGTGGCACCTGCCGGGAAGAGCAGGTCGATGACGGGCTTCGCGACGTACTGCGGCTCGCCCTCCGTGGGGTGGGTGTGCATCCGGAACCCGGGCGCCGCGTTGACCTCGACGATCCCACCACCGGTCTCGCGGACGGGGACCTCGATGTCAGGGCAGATGAAGTCGATGCCGGCGATGTCGAGGCCCACCACCAGCGCGGCGGTCTCGGCGATCTCGATGTTGTCGGGATGCGCCTCCATCGTGCGATCGATCGAGGTGCCGCCGGTCGACATGTTGCCCGTGAGGGCCAGCTTGACGAACGCGCCCTTGTCGGGGACCGAGTCAGTGGTGTAGTCCTGTCCGGCCAGGACGCCCTCGGCGGCGGCGTCGAGGCTGATCCGGGTCAGCACCTTCTCGTGCCCGATGCCACGGCGGGGATCGGCGTTCGCCTCCTCGACCAGCTCGCGCACGGTGCTGGTGCCATCGCCGGTGACGCTGGCCGGGACCCGCTCCGCGACCGCGGCGACCTTGCCGCCGATCACCAGGCAGCGGTAGTCGCGACCGGTGATGAAGCTCTCGACGACCACGTCCCCGCCGCGGCTCTGGCGGACCGTCTCCGGCCAGGCGGCACGGACCACGGCCTCGTCCTGCAGGTCAAGCGCGACGCCGCGGCCGTGGTTGCCGTCGAGCGGCTTGATCACGCACGGATAGCCGATCCGGCGCGCGGCGGCCACCGCGTCGTCCTCGGTGTCGACCACCTCGGAGTGCGGCACCGGGAGCCCAGCCGAGTCGAGAAGGCGGTTGGTCAGCTTCTTGTCCGACGCGATGTCGACGGCGATGCCGCCCGTCCGGCTGGTCATCGTGGCCCGGATCCGCTGCTGGTGGACGCCCTGGCCCAGCTGGACCAGGCTGTAGCGGTCGAGGCGGATGAACGGGATGTCGCGGCCGGCAGCCTCGTCGAGGAGCGCCTGGGTGGACGGCCCGAAGGCCAGCCGCTCCGCGAGCCGGATGAGGGATTCCAGCTCGGGCACCAGTCGAACGCGAAGGCCTCGTCGTGGGGAGCCACCAGGTGGTTGACCAGCGCGACGGCCTTGCGGCCCGCCTCGAGGCCGACCTGCTCCTCGCGGTACTCGAAGATCACGTTGTAGCGGCCATGCTCACCGGTGCCGCGCGTCTTGCCGTGGCGGACCGCCATGCCGGCCAGATTCTGGAACTCGAGCGCGATGTGCTCGGCCACGTGGCCCGCCCAGGTCCCATCGCGGAGCCGGGTGATGAAGCCGCCGCGGCGGCCGAGCGAGCAGGCGTGGTCCTCGAGGCTGGGGAGGATCTCCACCAGGGCATCCACGAAGCCGGGGATCGTGTTGCTCGGGTACTCCTCCAGCACACCCAGGTCCACGACCTCTCGGATCACGGGCTCGCGGGCCCAGTAGTTGGCACCGCGCAGGACACGGGTCTCGAGGATGCGCAGGGTGGGTTGCGGGCCAGCGGCCGTTGGCTCGGGGGCGGCGGCGCGCGATCGCGACCGCTTCGGGGTACCGGGATCCGCCTGGGACACTGGTCCCTCCTCGACTGCGTGGGACCGGAGTGTACGCGCTGGGAATGTCCGGGTGGCGGAGCGCGCCGGAGGCGCCCGGTGGCGGGAGCACGGCGCGCGGGCGCCGGGTCAGCTCGAGGCGATCTCGCCCTGGATCGACTGCAGGTTCGGTCCCACGACACGCGTCCGCCGGCGCAGGTCGAAGCGGTAGCCGTCCGGCAGGCTGTGGAGCACGACCCCGCTGATCATCAGGGGGCGATGGCCCCGGATCTCCCAGGCGTCGGTCTCGGACGCCGCGCCGTCGACGACGGTGATCGAGCCACGGCCGATGACCTCCATCACCTGGTCCGGGCCGACGACGCCCGCGGTGTCCTCGTCCACGCCAAGGCCGAGGAGCGACGGGTTCTGGGCGATCAGCGACAGCAGCGCCCCAGGCGGTTGCGCTGCTGGAAGTGCTGGTCGACGATGACGCCCGGCAGCAGCCCGAGACCCGCCGCGATCTGGGCCATCCGATGCTTGGGCGTGGCGCCCGAGGCCCCAAAGGCGATCATGTGCGACGATCGCGCTTGCGCCCGCCGAGGTCCCGGCGACGACGGCGCCCGTCATGAACCGGGACATGATCGCCTCCGCGAGACGCGTCCCGCCCAGCATCGACGACAGTCGCAGCTGGTTGCCGCCGGTCATGAAGATGCCGCTCGACTCGCCCACGATCCGGGCGTTGTGCTCGTCGTTGGCCTGCATCCGGGTCACCGCGTTGAGCGGCACGACCTCGCCGGCGCCGAGCTCGGTAAACACGGAGCGGTAGCGATCCCCGGCCTCCATCCCGAACGAGCTGGCCGTGGCGATCACCGCGATCTTCGCCTCAGGGCCGCCGGCGAGCGCGACGAACCGGCCGAGGATGACCCGGTCGCGAACCTTGTCCTCCGCTCCGCCGATGACGATCACGGTTCCGTGCGGCATGGTCCCGGGAGTCTAGCAGCGCCTCGTTGAAGCCCAGACGTCCCGAGGTGGCGGGGCCGCGTACCCTCGTGAACGATTCATGCTCGCCGATCGTCAGGTCGTATGAGCGGAGGCGGATCGATGCTGGGGAGCCTCGTGGGGGAACCGGTGATGAAGCGGGAACGGCCGGCTGTGGTGCGGGTCGCCGACGAACGCGCCCACGCGTTCCGCCAGCTCGTCGACCGGCAGCTCGACGGGGCGTACCGCCTCGCGGCCGTCATCCTCGGCGACCGGGTCGAGGCCGAGGACGCCGTCCACGACGCCGCTGTATCCGCCTGGAGGACGTTCGACGACCTGCGGGATGCCGCCCGGTTTGAGGCATGGTTCCAGCGGATCCTCGTCAACGGGTGCCGAGACCGTCTCCGGGCGCGGGCGAGACGCCGCGTGGTGGATCTCGGGCGCGAGCTGGGTGAGAGCGAGCATCCCAGCGTGGCCGATGCCTCAGAATCCACCGCGACCCGCGACGCGCTCGAGCGGGCGCTGGGCGTGCTCGACGCCGACCACCAGGTCGTGGTGGCGCTGCGGTTCGGGGCGGACCTGACGGTTCCGCTGATCGCCGCGACGCTCGGGATCCCCGAGGGGACGGTGAAGTCGCGGCTCCACCACGCCCTCGGCCGCCTGCGCGCGGCGATGCGGGAGGCCGACCGATGAGTGAGCTCGAGACCCGCGAAGCTCGCCTCGAGCGCGAGCTGCGGGAGGTCTTCGGAGACCGGAAGCCCGACTCGGCACCCTACGGGCTGCGCGGTCGCGTCGGCCGGATCCCCGACGAGGTCGGCTTGTCGGTCGCGGGGCGAGCCCACCTGGCGCGGGTGATCCCGCTCCTCGCGGCCGCCGCGGCCGTCGGCGTGCTGGTGACGATCGGGAACGGCCTGCTGGCCGGGCTGGGCGGACCGCGAACGGTGTCGGGGCTCGGTGCGTCGGTCGCGCCGCTGGTGTCGTTCGATCCGCACCTGGTGGGCCCGGGCGTGGCCGCCACGCCGGCCGGGGATCCGGGATGGCTGGTGGTCGTCGGACTGATCCTGCTCGCGGTGGCCGGCCTGACCACGAAGGGATGGTGGCGGGTGCTGCCGGTGGCGGGTGCCGGGATCCTCGCCGCCTACGCGCTGGTCGCATCGCTGCTGCCGGTCAGCATCGGCGATCGCGGCTTCGGTCAGGGCATCGCGACCACGATGGCCGAGGAATCGCCCGCCTCGGACGAGGTCATCGTGTTCGAACACGCCGCGGCCGGGGAGCCGTTCTCGGTCCACCTGTTCCTCTACCCGGACTCGCCGGTGCCGATCACGCTCGAGGGCATCGTGGTGCCCTTCTTCGACGAGCAGACGCCGGTCGGGTACCCCCTGTGGCAGGCAGTCTGGCTCGACGAGGCGCGGAACTCCGGGTCTGGAGGTGCAGATGGCCCCGGGCGGCCGTTCGAGCCGGTCGTGATGGATGACGGCACCGGGGCGGTCATCTGGCTGGTCGGCCGTGCCGGGATGTGCGCCATGGGACCGGCGTTCGACCCGCAGCACCCGGCTCCAGGCAACGACTATGCCGTCCTCACCGAGATCACGTTCCAGGTGCGGGTCCTGGGCTGGCCACGCACCGTGACCATGCCGCTCCCGTTCCGGCTTGCCGAGCCGATGGGGACCTGCCCTCCCTGATCGGTCAGCGCCGGATCTCTCGCTCGTACGCCGGGAAGTAGTGCCCGATCACCGGCAGCTCGAACCGGCGCAGGATCGAGGTCTTGGGCTCGCGGGCAAGCAGGAACGCGAACGAGCGCTCGACGAGGTCGACAGGGTCCGCGGCGCCGGGCGCCAGCCGCTCGAGGTCGGCGTCGGGCACGGAGACCTCGTGTGTCGTCGGGGCACCGGGACCGCCGACCGTCACGCGGCAGGTCCAGCCGCCCGGCGCGGGCTCGCAGGTCACTTCGACGGGATCAGCCATCAACGGGAGCATCGCACAGGGACGCGAAGGGCGGCAGCACCGGTGAACCGGCGCTGCCGCCACGGGCGGGACGCGTGGGACGCGGGACGCTGGGGACGCGCGATCAGGACCCCGCGGGCTCCGGCTCGGTGACGACCTCCTCGCCGTCGGCCGGGAGGCCCAGGAGCATCAGGAACCGGGTGAACATGGCAACCCCGGTGATCCCGATCAGCACGATGCTGCCCCACAGGATCGGCTCTGCCAGGCCGAGGTTCGAGGTGCTGATGAGCGCGCTCGGCAGGTCACCGAGATACGCCTGGTCGGCGGCCTCCATGCCGTACACCTGGGGGACGATGTAGAGCACGGACGCGATGATCAGGAGCACGCTCATCAGGCGGTAGTCGGACGGGTTCTCGTCCGGGTCACGGATGATCTTGACGACGGCGGCCCAGAACAGGACGAGGGCGGCAATCGGCGCCGTGATCGGGGCGCCCACCTTGAGGTACAGGTTGGGAAACAGGAACACGATCGACAGGCAGAGCGTGATCACCAGCAGGGCGTCCCGGGTCAGCACGTAGCTCAGCCACCAGACGTCACCGCCGAAGCGGAGGGTGAGCTTCTGGAGGAACCGCAGCACGTACGGCCGGGCGAAATGGAGCGACAGGGTGAAGGCCCACAGGATGGGCAGCACGGCCGCAACCGAGAGCATCATCCATTCGGAGCCACCGGAGGTGAAGGCGGCGGCGAGATCGTCGGCAGACATTCGGGACTCCTTACGCGGCCCGCGACGGCTTGGTCGCGGAGAGGCGGAGGTTGTAGATCGCCGCGCCGATGCCCATCACGCCGATCAGGGCAGCGGACAGGTAGCAGAGCGGCAGCGCGAGGTCCGGGTTCCGGGACGACACCAGGAAGTCCGCCGCCTGGGCCGACAGGTTGCCGTTGAACATCGTCATCTGGGTCCCGAACAGGTAGGGCGTGATGTACAGGGCCGCGCCGAGACCGACCAGCAGGACCTGGAGCCGCATCGAGCGCAGGTCCGCGTCACCCTTGGTCATCAGCTTGAGCAGCAGCGCGGCGAACGCGCAGGCCGCCGCCAGGCCGCCGGTGATCGGCAGGTCCTGGCCCGAGACGACGTCGGGATACAGGTAGATGATCGAGCCCAGGAACACCTGGAGCAGCAGCAGGTCGCGCAGGGCGACGTAGACGATCCACCACAGGTCGGCGCCGAGGCGAAGCGTGAACTTGCCCGTGGTCCGCACCATGTACGGCCGCGCCACGTGGAGGGCCACGGAGAGGATCCAGAGGATGACGAGCGCCGCGGCAATCGTCCCCTCCACGAAGCCCTCTCCGGCATCGAAGAAGCCGGAGACCTGGTCCGGAGTCACTGCGCACCTCCTGGCGTGCTGGTGGTCGCGTGCGACGCGGACGTCGCGGGCACACGGTTCGGGGTTGGGATGGATGGTCCGGTCCGGCTGTCGGCGGGGCCGCGACCGGCCGCGACCGAGACGGACGGGCACCCGTAGACGGCATCGCACCGGAAGCAGCGGGACGCCTCGGCGCGGGCGGCCGCCTCGTCGAACCCGGGCTGGGTCGCCCGGAAGGAGACGGTGTCCACGACCGGCAGGGCGGGATGGGTCCGGGCCCGCTCGGCGATGTCGAGACGGAGCGACGGCTCGGGAGGCGTCCGGTAGCGGACGGTGTCGAGAATCTCGGCTTCACCTTCCGTCACGCCCGCGAGGTACTCGTGGACGGACGCCGCGGCGCGGCGCCCGGCGGCGACCGCATCGATGATGGTCTTGGGGCCCGACACGACGTCGCCACCCGCGAAGATCCCGGCCCGGCCGGTGGCAAGGGTCCGGGGATCGGCGACGATCCCGGCCCAGCCGCTGACCTCGATCCCGGCGCCCTCGGGGAGGATCGACGGATCGGGCTCCTCGCCAATCGCGACGAGGATCGACGAAGCCGCGATCTCGTGGGTGTCGCCGACGGGTTCCCAGGTGGCGCGACCGCCATCTGGCGCAGGTGCCGCAGGCCGCATCACGTCGAACCGGAGGGCAACGACGGCGCTGTCCCGGCCGACCACCTCGCGCGGCGCCAGCCCCTCGAGGACGACGATGCCCTCGCGCTCGGCCGCCTCGACCTCCTCCGCCTGGGCCGGCATCTCGGCGCGTCCGCGGCGGTACACGATCGTGACCGAGGCCGCCCCGCTCCGGCGAGCCGAGCGTGCCGCGTCCATGGCGGTGCTGCCACCGCCGACCACAAGCACGTCGCCCGCGAGCCGCGGATCCTCGCCGAGGTTGACCTCCTTGAGGAAGCGCGTGGCCGGGATCACGCCCCGGAGCTCGTCCCCGGGGACCCCGAGGCGGCGGCTCTTTGACGCGCCCGTCGCGAGGAAGATCGCCCGGAACCCTTCCTGCTCAAGGTCGGCGATGCCGAAGTCGCGCCCCATCACGCTGTTCAGACGGAGCTCCACGCCGGCGTCGACGATCCGCTTGAGCTCCGCCTGCAGGACCTCGCGGGGCAGCCGGTACTCGGGGATGCCGATGGCCATCATGCCGCCCGGGATGGGCATCGCCTCGAGCACCGTCACCGGGTAGCCGAGGCGGGCCAGGTACCAGGCGGCCGACATGCCGGCCGGGCCGCCGCCGACGATGGCAACGCGCTCGGTCCGGCGACGGGCCGGGGGCGGGACGGCGGGCAGCGAGCCATTCTCCACGGCGTAGCGCTTGAGGCCGCGGATGGCGATCGGCTCGTCGAGGACGCCGCGGCGGCACGCCGCCTCGCACGGGGCCGTGCAGATCCAGCCGCACACGGACGGGAACGGGTTGACCTCGGCGGCGACGGCGTATGCGTCGGCATACTTGCCCGCAGCCACCAGCCCGACATAGCGGCCGGCGTCGGTGCCGGCCGGGCAGGCCGCCTGGCACGGCGCGGCGGGCGTGGCCGGCCGCTCGTCGACCATCGTGGTCCAGACCTGCCACGGCTGCGGCCGCGATCGGGTCCGCCACGGGAACAGGTCGCCCCACGGGGAGTCATGGCGGGGCTTGAGCGCTTCGCGGGTCACGGCGGACAGTGGGAGCCAGCCGTCGTGGGCGGGGACCGGGCGGTCGATCGGCCCCTGGCGCTCGGCAAGCGGCACGGCGCCGTCCATCGTCGCGAGGCTCATCACCATCGGCGGGCATTCGCGGATGCAGATGCCGCAGCCGATGCACTCGCCCACCTGGAGCGGCTGCTCCATGGCCCACGGCAGCGGCGCGCCGGGGCCCGGCCCGGTCTCGATGCCCGGGGCCTTGGGCCGGGTCATGTCGAGCGCCTCGACCGGGCAGACGTCCATGCAGATGCCGCAGGTCATGCAGCCCTGCTGGTCGATGTCGATGCGATAGCCCATGGGCTGCCTCCTTGGATCGCCGGTCCGCGCCGCGTCGTGATCCGAGGATCGGCGCCCGGCCGCTCCAGCGCCACGTCCATCGGGGCGGGCGGGAGGCCTACCCGACTGGGTGGGGCCCGACGGGCCGGACAGCCCGGGCCGACTGGGCAACGCAGGCGGCGCCGCGGGCCGCGGGACAGGTCACGGGGCGCGTCGCGGCGCGGGTCCCGGCGGCGCGGGTCGCGGCAGCGCGGGTCGCGGCAGCGCGGACGGCGCAGGGGCAGCGTGACTCCCCGTCAAGGTTTCTGGGCCGAACGAGCCCGCGACCCGTCCCACGGGCCGGAAGCGTGACCGACAGTCGGCAAGTTGGGCCCATGGGGCGTCTCGCCACGATCGAATCCATGCCTGAAGCCGAAAGCGTTGACGGCCGGTCAAGTTCCGCCGGGGGCGCCGCCGGGGGCGGCTGCCGCTGGCCGCCGGCGGGAGCCTGAAGCGGAAAGCGTTGACTGCCGGTCACGTTCCGCCCGCGCGGCGCCCACGGGGCGGCTGCCGCGCGCCGCCGCCACTGGCGGGCGCGCCGCGGCCATGCCGCCGCAAATTCGCGCCCCGTCAGTCGGCGGGAAGCAGTCCGTCGCGGATCGCTCGGGCCGCGGCCTCCGCGCGGCTCTGGGCGTGCAGCTTGTCGAGGATGTTGCGCAGGTGGAACTTGACCGTGTTCTCCGACACGCCGAGGCGCGCGGCGATCTCCTTGTTGCGCAAGCCGTCCACGACGCCCCGCAGGACCTCGACCTCACGCTCGGTGAGGCGATCGGGATCCCGTGCGGCCGGGGTCTCCGCGGTGCTCCGGTCGCCTCGGGCGAGCTCGGCGATGATCCTCGCCGCGATGGCCGGCGTGATCGCGGCCTCGCCCCGGGCGACGGCGTCGAGCATCGTCCGCAGCTCCACGGACTCCAGGTTCTTGAGCAGGTAGCCGCGTGCTCCGGCCTTGAGCGCCGCGAACAGGTCGTCGAGATCCTCCGACGCCGTGAGCATCACGATCGCGACCTCCGGCATGGCGACAGCCAGCTCGCGGACCGCGGCCAGGCCGCCGCCGCCGGGCATCGCGACGTCCATCAGCACGAGATCCGGGCGCAGCTCGCGGGTCAGGGCCACGGCGCTGGTGCCGTCGGACGCCTGGCCCACGACCTCATGATCCCAGGCGTCCAGCAGCGACGCCATGCCGTCGCGAAACAGCGCGTGGTCGTCGGCAAGGAGGATCCGCATCGTCAGACCTCGGCCGAGAGGGGCGCGGTCTCGACGGCGGCACGACCCGCCAGCGGCACCCGGAGCGTGACGGCGGTCCCGCGCCCGGCCGACCCGGCGCGCACGTCGAGCGTCGCGCCGATCGCCGCCGCGCGCTCGCGCATCGCGCGCAAGCCGTAGTGGGGCACGGCGCCGTCGACCGCCGCCGCCGGCAGCCCGCGACCGTCGTCCTCCACCGCCAGGTCGAGCACCCCGTCGTGGACTCGCATCGCCACCCGGACCCGGCCGGCGGCGGCGTGCTTGCGGATGTTGGTGAAGGCCTCCTGGACGATCCGGTAGGCATGGGCCTCGGCGTCCGGGTCAAGCCGGAGGTCGCGGGACTCGGTGTCCACGGTCGCATCGAGGGCGAAGGTCGAGGCGGCGGCAGCACGCTCCGCGTAGGCGAGCACCGCGGCACCCAGGCCCTGCCCGGGCTCGATCGGGCCGCGCAGGCCGAGGATGGACTCACGGACATCCACGTAGACCGCGCGAGCCGCCGCGCCGAGATCGGCCACCTGGGCCCTCGCTTCCGGGACGCGCCCGGCGGCGAGGTACTCGTCCACGGCCTGCGACTTGGTGTTCACGTAGCCCAACACCTGCGCGATGCCGTCGTGGAGCTCGCGCGCGATCCGCTCGCGCTCCTCGACGACGGCGAGCTCCCGCAGGCGGGCCTCCAGGCGAGCGTGCTCCAGGGCGATGGTCGCCTGGTTGGCGAGGGACGCGAGCGTCTCCACCTCGTCGGCGTCGAACCCCCGCGGCCGCGCGCAGCCGACGGCGAGCAGCCCGATCGTGGCGCCTCCGCGCTGGAGCGGCGCCGCAAGCCGCACGACCGCGGTCGCCGGATCCACGAACGAGAGCATCGCTGCCGCTGGGTCATCCGCCCCGGCGAGCATGGCGGCGCGCGGGCGCGCGGCGACCGGCGGCGAGACGGCCCGCGCCTCCAGCTCGCCATCTGCGCCCGGCCAGGAGCAGGACCGCCACATCGGCACCGAGCAGCTCGCGCGCATGCATCACGACCGCGTTCAGCACGAGCTCGACGTCGGAGAGCGACGTGATCGCCAGCGAGACGCGGTGGAGGGCTCGCGCCGACGCGCCGCGCGCCTCCAGCTCCTGGTTGCGCGCCCGCAGCGCTCCGGTCAGGGCATCGATCCGCGAGAACGCGAGCGCGCCGAACGCGACGCCGAAGATGGCCGTCGCCACGACGATCAGGATCGTGTCCCGAGGGAACGGCAGCGCCTCATCGAGGACGGTGTCGGACAGGACCTCGAGCGCCGCCACCACCGCGATCGGGACGAGGACGAGCAACCACCGCGCCCCCCCGGATCGGGCCGCCTGCTTCACCTTCGGATCTCCGTCTGGGTCCGGGTTGCGCCACACGACCCGAGCATAGTCCCCTCGGCCATCATCACCGGCCGGTCCCGACCTGGCAGCGTGGGCACCAGAAGGTCAGGCGCGGCAGCTCCGAACCCTGGTGCTCCACGCGGATCGGTGCCCCGCAGCGCGGGCACGGACGACCCGCCCGGCGGTAGACGTGGCGCGGCCGGCGGCCGGTCTCGGCGCCCTCTCGGAGGACCACTCGGGCGAGGGAGACGAGCTCTTGAAGCGCTGCGTCGTCGAAATCACGAACCGCCACGAACGGTGATCGACCGGCCTGCCACAGCACCTCGTTCTTGACCTCGTTGCCGATGCCGGCAAGCGCCCGCTGGTCGAGCAGCGCGACCGCGATGGGCAGCTCCGCGCGGGACGCATCGCGCAGACGCCGCACCGCCTCGTCGACATCGACCGGGTCGCGCAGGAGATCCGGTCCAAGGCGCGACAGGGACGGGTGCAGCGACTCGGTCCGCAGCTCGAACAGCTCCACCGTTGGCGCGTCGAAGCAGACGGCGACCGTCCCGGGCACCTCGATCACGAGCCGCGCCCTCGCCGACGCCCGCCGCCAGCGCTCCCCCGGCCGGTAGCGGTGCCACGAACCGTGCATCCGGAGGTGGGTGCGAACGGCGAGCCCGTTGTCGAACCGGAGCAGGAGGTTCTTGCCCACCGCCTCGACGGCGGTGACGGTCGCCCCGACCAGGCGCTCCGCCCGCGGCCCCGGCTGGCGGGCTGACGCTGTCGTCACCCGCCGTCCCAGGAGGTACGGGCGCAGCCCGGCGGCCGTCCGGACGAGCGTGTCGCCCTCGGGCACCTAGGCCAATCCCGCGGGCATGACGTCCCGCCTACCGCGCCGGACGGACCGGGGCCGGGCGCGGGTAGGTCCGCTCGGATGGCGCCGGCGTCGCGCGCAGCGCGTACCCGCGGTACCCGGGGACGAACCCCGCGGCGAGCAGCGCGTCCTTGAACCGCGACCCGCCGACCGGCTCACCGTCCATCTTGCCGATCACCAGCTCGCGCACCCGCCCATCCGCGACCAGGTCCGCCAGCGACCGCAGGGCCGGTGCCAGCAGCTCCGGGTCCTCGGCCGCGGGCAGCGCCTGGAGCGACGACGCGCCCCGGTCCAGGTAGAGGACGGCCTGGCCATCGACCATCGCGACATACGCCCCGGCCGCGCGCTGGAAGGGCCGGCGGTCGCCCTCGTCGCGGCGTGGCCACGGGAGCGCGGCGCCATAGGGGTTGGCCGGGTCCGCGGCGGCGACCAGGTACGCGACCCGCCCCCGCTCATCGGCCAGCTCGCCGGGCTGATCGCGCATCGCCCGCAGCCGGTCCACGGCTCCCGGCAGCGCGAACTGCGCCGCGCCGAGCCCGTCGACGAAGTAGCCGCGGCGGATCCGGCCGCCCTCCTCCAGCAGCCGCAGGACGGGGTAGATGCCCGAGAAGCCGCCCTCGACGGCCTCGCCGGCCACCGCCTCGCGGGTCAGGACCCCGTGGCGCTCCAGCAGCGCCATCGCCTGGGCATGGACGCGCTCCGTGCGCGAGGGTCCGGTCGGCGCGACCTCCGCGGGACGCGCCTCCTCGCCCTCCCCGAGACCGGCCTCCGCGACCTCCTCGCGATCGGCCTCCTCGACCTCCACCAGCGACCACCGCCCTGCGGCCTCCGGGGGACCCAGCGATGTCAGCCGGCCCGCCCGTGGCCGGTGGTCCTTCGCCGGCCGCTTCCAGCGCAGCGCCCGGAGCGGCGCGAAGGTGTCGTTGGTGACCTCGCCCGCCCAGACCAGGTCCCACAGGGCGTCCAGCGCCTCGCGATCCGCTCGCGCCCCGGACGCCGTGTACAGCTCCCGGTAGAAGCAGGCGCCGCGACGCTGGAGATGGGCACGGAGCCGGTCGTGGATGTCCCCACCCGGGCGCTCCACCCCGTCCGGCGGCCCGGTGGGTCGCAACGCCTCTCGACCCGGGCGGAGGAGCACGACGCGGCCGTCATCGCGACCGAGGCTCCCCCGCCCCACCCACGTGACCTCGCCCATCGCGCCGAGCTCGTCGAGGAGCCGCGGCTGGTACCCGGGGACTCGCGCCGGGAGCACGTCGCGCTCGAGGACGGACGCCGGGATCGGCAGGCCGGCCAGCTGGTCCACGACCTCGGCCAGGCGCTCCAGAGCCGCGGAGCCACGGAACGGGGGGCCGGCACTCCCCGTGGCCGACGGCGAGGGAGCGACGCCCTGCCACGCGACCAGGAACCGCGCGAGCGTGACCGGGTCCACCGGCTCCACCTCGCGACGGAGGGTGGCGAGTGATCGCCGGCGCAGGAGCCGCAGGACCTCGGGGTCGCACAGCTCACGCTCCGCCCCGCCCGGACGGAACTCGCCGGCGAGGATCGTGCCCGCGGCGACGAGCCGGTGGAGCCCATCGTCCACGACGCCCTCGGGCAGGCCCCAGCGCCGCGCCGGCTCCGCGGCGAGGAACGGTCCATGCGTCCGCGCGTACCGCGCCAGCAGGCCATCGAGCGCTCCTGCGACCGGCGCGAGGAACGCCTGGGGCACGCCGGGCGGCGCGCTGACGCCCACGCCGTCGCGGTACCGCGCGACGTCCTCCATCGCGATCCAGCGCTCCTCGCCCGCGATCCGCGCCCGGACCGCCCGCCGGGTCGACGCCAGCTCCGCGAGGTGGAGGCTTGCCTCCACGCGCCCGCCCACCGTCCGTGCCCCCGCCTCGTCCGGCGACAGGTCGCCCAGCCGCCGCAGCAGGTCGTGGACCTGGTCAGCCGTCCTGGCCTGGCGGTCCTCGGCGAGCGCCTGCAGGCTGAGCTCCAGGTCCGCGAGGGCCGCGGGATCCAGCAGCTCCCGGAGCTCCTCCTGGCCCAGCAGCTCCCGCAGCAGGTCCCGGTCCAGCGTCAACGCCTGCGCCCGCCGTTCGGCCAGCGGCGCGTCGCCCTCGTACATGTAGGCGGCGACGTAGTCGAACAGCAGGGAGCTCGCGAACGCCGACGCGCGCGCCGTCTCGACGCTATGCACGGTGAGCTCCCGCCGCTGGACGCCCGCCAGCAGCTCGCGCAGCGCCGGCAGGTCGAACACGTCGGCGAGGCATTCCCGGTAGGTCTCCACCAGGATCGGGAACGATCCATAGCGGCTCGCGACGGCCAGCAGGTCGGCGGCCCGCTGGCGCTGCTGCCAGAGCGGCGTCCGGGTCCCCGGCCGGCGTCTCGGCAGGAGCAGCGCCCGGGCGGCGTTCTCCCGGAAGCGCGACGCGAACAGGCTGGACTGCCCCACCCGGCCCACGACCAGGTCCTCGACCTCGTCGGGATCCGGGAACAGCAGCTCCTCGACGCCGTCGAGGCTCGAGTCGCCTTCCGGCAGCCGGATGGCGATGCCGTCGTCGCTGTAGATCGTCTGGACCTCGATGCCCAGCCGCTCCGCGATCCGCGCCTCCAGGGCCATCGTCCACGGCGCATGCACGCGTCCGCCAAACGGGGTCAGGATGACCAGTCGCCAGTCGCCCAGCTCGTCCCGGAAGCGCTCGATCACGATCCGCCGGTCGGTCGGCAGGACGCCTGTCGCCTCGCGCTCGTCCTCGAGGTACGCGAGCAGGTTCTCGGCCGCGAGCTCGTCGAGGTCGTGGTCCCGCCGCAGGCGCTCCGCGGCCCGGGCCCGGCCCTTCGCCCCCTTCGCCAGGTCCGCCTCGACCTCGCGAGTGAACGCGCCGATGGCCCGGCCCAGCTCCACCGGCCGCCCAACGGCGTCGCCGTGCCAGAACGGCAGCTTGCCCGGCACCCCGGGTGCCGGCGTGACGGTGACCCGGTTGGCGCTGATGTCGGCCACGCGCCACGAGCTGGCCCCAAGGACCACGACGTCGCCGTGCATCCCGGCACGGAGCTCGTAGACCATCTCCTCGTCCAGCTCGCCCACGCGGCGGCCGGGCGTGCCCGCCTCACCCTCGAGAAAGACCGGGTACAGGCCGCGATCCGGGATGGTGCCACCGCTGGTGACGGCGACGGTGCGGGCATCGCGCCGCCCTTCGACCACGTCCGTCAGCCGGTCCCAGGTGATCCGCGGCTTGAGCTCGGCGAACTCGTCGGATGGATAGGCGCCCGAGAGCATGCCCAGCACGCCCTCGAGGACCTCGCGGGTCAGGGTCTCGAACGGGGCGGCGCCCCTGACCAGCGCGAGCAGCTCGTCGACCGTGAACCGCTCCCCGATCGTCATCGCGACCAGCTGCTGGGCGAGGACATCGAGCGGGTTGCGGGGCAGCACGGTGGGCTCGATCCGGCCCTCGCGCATCCCGCGCACGACGACAGCGGTCTCGAGCAGGTCACCGCGGTACTTGGGGAAGATCACGCCCTTCGACGGCTCCCCGACCTGGTGTCCGGCCCGCCCGACACGCTGGAGGCCGCGGGCGACGCTGGTCGGGCTCTCGACCTGGATGACGAGGTCCACGGCCCCCATGTCGATCCCGAGCTCGAGGCTGCTCGTCGCGACCAGCGCGGGCAGGCGACCGGCCTTGAGCTCCTCCTCGATCTCCAGGCGCTGCTCCCGGGCGATGCTCCCGTGGTGGGCGCGGACGAGGTCCTCGCCGGCGAGCTCGTTGAGGCGCTGGGCGAGGCGCTCCGCGAGGCGGCGGCTGTTGGTGAACACGATCGTGCTCCGGTGCTCGCGGATGAGCTCCAGGATCCGGGGGTGGATCGCGGGCCAGATGCTGGTCCGGCGCTCGCCGCCAAGGACCGGGCCGCCCGGCTGCTCATCCAGCGGCAGCACCTCGCCCAGGCGCGCCATGTCCTCGACGGGCACGACGACGGTCAGCTCCAGCGGCTTGCGCGTGCCCGCGTCGACGATGGCGACCTCGCGGCCCTCCCCCGCCCCACCCAGGAACCTCGCGATCGTCTCCAGGGGCCGCTGCGTGGCGCTCAGACCGATGCGCTGGAGGGGCGGGACACCGCCGTCCGGAGCCGCGCCCACCCGCAGCCGCTCGAGGCGCTCGAGGCTCAGCGCGAGGTGGGCGCCGCGCTTGGTGCCGGCGATCGCGTGGATCTCGTCCACGATCACCTGCTCGACGCCGCGCAGGATCTCGCGGGCCTGGCTCGTGAGCAGCAGGTACAGGCTCTCGGGCGTGGTCGACCAGGATGTCCGGCGGGTGGCGGACGAGGCCCCGGCGCTCGTCCTGCGGCGTGTCGCCGGTCCGGCTCGCGATGCTGATCCGCGGCGGCTCCAGGCCCAGGCGCTGCGCCGCAAGGGCGATCCCGGCGAGTGGCGCCCGCAGGTTGCGCTCCACGTCGTAGGTCAGCGCCTTGAGCGGGCTGATGTAGAGCGTGCGAACCGTGCCGGGATCCTGCCTCGTGGATACCGGGCTCGGGCGATCGACGCAGGCGGTCGAGGCACCACAGGAACGCGGCCAGGGTCTTGCCACTGCCGGTGGGGGCGTGGATGAGCGTGTTGCGGCCGGCGGCGATCGCGGCCCACCCCTCGGCCTGGGCCTGCGTGGGCGCCTCGAACGTCGCCTCGAACCAGGCCCGGACGGCGGGCCCGAAGGGTGCGAGCGGATCCTTGGTGCGGGCAGCCACGGGACGCCGAGTATAGGCGCGGGGGCCAGTTTCGTACAGATGTTCTAGCCGTGCTCCCCGCTCCCCGCTCCCGCTCCCCGGCTCCCGCTCCCCGCTCTCCCGGGCGTTGACTGCCGGTGAACGGTTCGCGCTTCAACAGCCTGGGAAGCTCGCTCCGCGACCCCGATGTTGGCGGCCCGTCAACGCTCCGCATCGAGCGCCCCTCAGATCCCCGGGAAGCGACCGTTGAGTGCCGAGGTGTCCACTGCGCGTCATGACCGTCAACCTGCGCCAGGTGCGTGGCCGCCGCCGAGATCTCCTCCGGGCCCTCGGCGTCGACATCCGGCGCCTCCGGGAGGACGCCGGCCTGACCCAGGCCATCAGCGCCCGCGCCGCCGGGATCTCCCCATCGCATCTCTCGCTATGTCGAGGCGGGCCTGCGTGAACCGAGCCTCGAGGTGCTCCTCCGGCTGGGTGCTGTGCTCGGGGCCGACCTCTCGATCCGGTACTTCCCGGCCACCGGTCCGAGGATCCGGGACCGTCATCAGCTGGCGATGGCCGAAGCGCTGCTGCCACTCGTCCGGGCCACCTGGCACGCCAGACCGGAGGTCGCCGTGTACCGGCCGGTTCGCGGGGTGATCGACCTGGTGCTCGATCACCGGACACAGGCGGTATCCGTCGCCACCGAGCTGCAGAGTCAGCTGCGGCGCGTCGAACAGCAGGTGCGCTGGGCGAACCAGAAGGCCGACGCTCTCGCCGGGCTCCCGGAGCTGGAGGACCGGTCCGTATCGCGGCTGCTGATCGTCCGCAACACGCATGCGATGCGCGAGGTCGTTCGCGCCGCGGAGGCAACGTTGGAGGCGGCGTACCCCGCGGATACCGAGCACGCGGTCGCAGCCCTGCGCGGGTCCGCGGACTGGCCCGGTCCCGCGCTCACCTGGATGCGGATCGATGGAGGCCGGGCGACGCTGCTCGACGGCCCGCCGCGCGGCATTCGCCTGGGGAGGTCATCCGGTGCGGTTCCCGCAGCGCGGCAGATGACCCCGGAATCGAAGACGGCGGGCGCTGGCACGCCCACCGTCTCCTGGTAGCCCGTGTCGATCGCGCCGTGGAGGGGGAGGAGAACCTGCGCGATCGATTTCTGGTCCGCGGCCATCTTCCCGGGTCGGGCTGATGGTTGCCCGTGCCGCACCTCCTGCCCTTCGATGACGGTCCGGGACGAACGGCCCGGGATGGGCCCGGGCCGCACGGGACCATAGGCCCGTCAGTGGCTCGCGAGTCGTGCGACCACGGTGCGCGGGTCGTCGCGCGCGATGTCCGGGGAGACGGGCTGGAGCCGGAACCCGGCGCCGACGAGCAGGCGTCTCGCAGCCTCGAGGCGGACCCGGACATCGCCCGGGTCCACCACGTCCCGCTCGGCAACCCCGACCCGCGCCTCCATCTCCGTGCGAGGCGGGCGCCCGGCAACGAGCGCGGCCAGCAGCGCCCGGCCAAGGCCCTGACCGCGATACGCCGGCGCGACCCCCACCGCCAGCACGGACTCGACCGCCGGCCCGGTGGCCGAAGCCAGCCCGGTGGCCGAAGCCGGCTCGGTGGCCGAAGGGGCCGCGACGGCCAGCCCCACGATGACGTTCCCATCGGTGGCCGCCATCACGCGGGCGCGGTCCCGCACCGCCGCGCGGAGCAGGGCGATCGCATCGGCCGCGTCGAACGGCGACACGACCCGTGGTGCGAGACCCAGCCCGTCGAGGTCCTCCGCGGCCAGCGACGTGATGGAAGGAGTGCCGGGCGCCCGGCCCGACAGCGTGGACGGGGACCCGGACCCGCGACCGCCACCGATCCCCTCGATGACCGCCTGGCCCGCCCAGGTGAGGGCCGGTGCCCACCATCCGCGATCCTCCGCCTCGCGCACCAGCCGCGGCAGGACAGCCCCGCGAACCCGGCCCAGGACCGCGAGCGAGCGTGCATCCGCCCGTCGTTGGGCCTCCCCCGCCTCGAGACCCGCGTTGGGCGCATCGAGCATCGACCCCGGCATGCCGGGAGATCCGTACAGGGCCGCCTCGGCCGCCCACCGGTCACGCCAGGCGGCCGGCGTCGTGCCGGGGGCCTCGAGGTGCGCGCCGGCCAGCCAGGTCAGCGCCCACGTCCGTGGCACCACCCGGTACGCGTCATAGCCGCCGCCGCCTGTCGCGAGCCAGCGGCCCGCCGCCCAGCGGTGGGCCACGGCGTCGACCAGGCGCGCCGCTTCGGCCATCGCGGTGGTGGTCACCCGCAGGTGCGCGAGCGGGTCCCACGCGTGCGAGTCGGCACCGTGCTGCGAGACCACGACGTCCGGCCCGAACACCGCGGCCAGCGGAGGGCAGCAGGGCCCGAACCGCCGCCAGCCAGGCACCGTCGCCCGCGTACGGCTCGAACGGCATGTTCACCGCGGTCCCGGCTGCCGCGCCGTCGCCCAGCTCGTCGACGAACCCGGTGCCGGGGAACAGGGATCGTCCGCTCTCGTGGAATGACAGCGTCTGGACGCCCGGGTCATCGCCGGTGAGGGCCTGGACGCCGTCCCCGTGGTGCACGTCGAGATCGACGTACAGGACCCGGTGCCCGTCCGACCGTGCCCGGACAACCGCGAGCGCCACGTCGTTGTAGATGCAGAACCCCGACGCCCCCGATCGCCATCGCGTGGTGGAGCCCGCCACCGGGGTGGTGCGCGTGAAGGGCGCGCTCGCCCAGGATCGCATCCATCGCGGCCAGCGAGCCGCCGGCCACCGAGGCCGCTGCGTCGTGCATCGCCGCTCGAACGCCGGGTTGTCCGCGAGGCCGATGCCCATCGCCCCCGCGCCGTCGGGATCCGCCGACAGCCGCCGGACGACCGCCAGGTAGGCCGGTGTGTGGATCCGAAGGAGCGCCTCGTCCGAGGCAGGCTCAGGCGCCAGCCCGGGCTCGCGCCCACGATGGCGCAGGAGGTCGATCCCGGGTCCGAACCGTCGCGGGGTCAGCGGGTGCGCGGGCCCGAAGTCGTACGTGGTCGACCGCGGGCCGAAGACGAGGAGTGGCTGGTCCGGGCTGGGCACCCGCCGACGATACCGCGCGAACCGCCGATGGCCCGCGCTGCTACCATCGGACCCATGGATGTCCTCGTTGTCCTGATCATCGTGCTGGTGGTGGTGATCATGTGGCGCGGTCCCAAGACGCTCCCCCTGCTCGGGCGCGCGTTCGGCCAGGGCGTGAAGGAGGCACGGCGCGAGCTCGAGGAGCTCAAGGAGTGACGACGCCGACAAGGACGAGACCAAGACGTCCTAGTCGAGCGCCGGCAGCCGCCGGCCTGAGATCGCTTCCGGGGTTGCCGCATCGCGTGTCCGCATGCCCTCGGCGCGGGCGTGGCTCCGTGGCCACCCGTGCGCTCGGCGGGCGTGACCGGGACCACCTGGGTCACTGGCCGACCAGCAACGCCGCCAGCGCCTCGGGCTCGTGCACCGGCTGACGGCAGGCGAACTCTCGGCACACGAATGCCGTTGCCCGCCCGTTGAGCGCGAAGCGATCCACCAGCAGCGGCACCACCGAGGCGACCCCGGGCTCGGCCACGGCGAGGACCCGGAACGGGTGATAGCCCCGGTCGGCGACGGCGAGGAGCCGGCGGGTGTCGGCCGCGGCGCGATCCCCGACGATCGCGAGCTCGGTGAACCCGGCGTGGGCCATCTCCAGCGCCGACAACCACTGGGCGAACCCGGTCGGATACCGGGCGAGATACGGACCGACGGTCGCGAGCGCCGCCTCCGCGGCCGTCCGGTAGCGAGCGTCGCCGGTCAGCGCGGCGAGCCGCAGGAGCACGGTCGTCGCCATCGCCCCACCGGAGGGAACGGCGTTGTCCTGGAGCCCCTTGGGCCGCACGACGAGCCGCTCGCCGTCATCGGCGGTGTCGAAGAAGCCACCCGCCGGGTCGGCGAACCGGGTCGAGGATCATGTCGGCAAGCGCGACGGCCATCGAGAACCAGCGCTCCTCGCCGGTCGCCTCGTAAGTGGCCAGCAGCCCGTCGGCAAGGTCCGCGTAATCCTCGAGGACGCCGTCGGCGCTCGCCCGGCCGTCCTTCCACGACCTGCGCAATCGCCCGTCGGCACCCAGCAGGGCGCCGGTCACCGCGCCGGCAGCGGTCACCGCCGCCTCCCGGTACCGCGCCGCGCTGGCATCGTGACCCGCCTCGGCGGCGGACAGGGCGCGCGCCGCATCGGCGAAGGCGGCGATCGCGAGGCCGTTCCACGCCGGCCAGCACCTTGTCGTCGCGTGCCGGCTGGGGCCGCTGGGCGCGCCGTTCGAGCAGTCGTGCGCGGGCCCGCGCCAGGCGGCTCGAGACCTCGCCCGGGGGCAGCCCGAACTGCTCGCCGAGCTCGGCGTCGTCCCGGACCCGGGACAGGATCGTGTGGCCCTCCCAGTTGCCACCCTCGGTGGCACCGAACGCGGCGCAGGCCAGCGCCCCATCGTCGCCCGCGGCCTCGCGGATCTCCGCCGCGCTCCACACGAAGGTGGACCCCTCCTCGCCCTCGGTGTCCGCGTCCTGGCTCGCCGCGAACCCGCCGTCGGCGCGTGCGCAGCTCGCGCAGCAGGTAGTCCAGCGTGGCCGTCGAACGTCTCGAGATACGCCGGGTCCGCGGTGGCCGACCACGCATGCAGGTAGACCCTGGCCAGCTGGGCGTTGTCGTACAGCATCTGCTCGAAGTGAGGCACCAGCCAGTGGGCGTCCGTGGAGTACCGGTGGAAGCCGCCGCCGAGCTGGTCGTGGACGCCGCCGGCCGCCATCGCGTCCAGGCTGCGCCGGGCGATCTCGAGGGCCCGGTCCGGTCCCCCGGCCGCGTGCCGCCGGAGCAGCGCCTCGATCGTCATCGGCTGCGGGAACTTGGGCGCCCGGCCCCAGCCGCCGTTGACCGGGTCGAATGCCTCGTCGATGGCCGTGAGCGCCGCGTCGAGAACGTCGCGAGCCGGAAGCCCGGGCGTGGCCGACGCGGCGCGCTGCTGCTCCGCGAGGGCCGTGACCAGGCGGCTGCCGGCCTCCTCGAGCTCGGCCCGCTGCTCGAACCAGGCGAGGCGCACGCTATCGAGCACCTGGCGGAACGACGGCATCCCGTGGCGGGGCTCGTCGGGGAAGTAGGTGCCGCCGAAGAACGGCCGGCCCTCGGGCGTCAGGAACACGCTCATCGGCCAGCCGCCCTGGCCCGTGATCGCCTGCACCGCGCCCATGTAGAGCGCGTCGATGTCGGGCCGCTCCTCGCGATCGACCTTGATCGCGACGAAGTGGGCGTTGAGCATGGCCGCCGTCGAGGTGTCCTCGAACGACTCGCGCTCCATCACGTGGCACCAGTGACAGGCCGCATAGCCGACCGACAGGAAGATCGGCCGGTCCAGCTCCACGGCGCGACCGAGCGCCTCGGGGCCCCACGGGTACCAGTCGACCGGGTTGTGGGCGTGCTGCGAGCAGGTAGGGGCTCGTCTCGCCCGCGAGGCGGTTTGGGGACCGGGGCGGCAGATCTGTTGCGGCCATGCACCGATGGTACGCGTGACGACTGGGGCCGGTGCGTGGGCGCCTATTCCCACTACGCGGGGTCGGGCGTAGATTAGGGCTGGACGTCTGTGTCCTCGTCTGCCCGCCGCATGGAGTCGGATCGCTGGATCGCTGGCTGCGCGCGACCGTCATCGCGCTCCTCGTCGCTCTTGCTGGCGCCACGGGTGCTGTATCGCCCGTTGACGCTGCCGCACGCGTCCCGAGGGTCGTCCTGATCGTTGGCCCGGCGGGCTCCGTCACCGACGAATACCGGAGGCTCGCCGATGAGGCCGCGGTCGCCGCCACGGCCGCGGGTGCGGAGGTGATCAAGGTCTACTCCCCGGATGCCACGTGGCCCGCGGTCAAACGGGCGACAGAGGGTGCGTCGATCGTCGTCTACCTGGGCCACGGCAACGGCTTTCCGAGCCACTACCGGGACGCCCTCTACCCGCCCACCCAGGACGGCTTCGGCCTCAATCCGGTCGATGGCGGCGACGACAGCGTCCACCAGTACTTCGGCGAGGCCTCCGTCGGCCGGCTCCGGCTGGCGCCCAACGCCGTGGTCGTCCTGAGCCACCTGTGCTACGCCAGCGGCAACTCTGAGCCTGGGCTCCCGGAGGGCACCCGCGCGGAGGCCATCGCGCGCGTCGACAACTACGCGGCGGGCTTCCTGCGCGCCGGTGCCGGGGCGGTCGTTGCGGAGGCCGGCGCGGGACCCGCGTACTACGTGCGGGCCCTGTTGCGGGCCGGCGGCAGCATCGAGGCGATCTGGCAGGCTTCCCCCACCGCCAACGGCCGACACCCCATCCTCGCCTCCAGCACCCGCACGCCGGGCTACGCGCTCCACCTCGATCCGCAGCGGGCGAGCAGCGGCTTTACGCGCTCGCTCGTCTCGCGGGGCCTCACCGCCGCCGAGCTCCGCGCCGGCGCGATGGGCGCCGCGGGCGTGCTCGTCGACCCGGTGACCATCCCGTCCCTCGCGACGGTGGGATTGAGCTTCCGCGAGCCGTCCCTCGCATCCCTGCCGATCGCCGGCGCCGCGACGCGCCTCACGCTGCCCGTAGCATCCGGGCGCGTGACGCAGATCCCGGCCGGCGTCGAGGTTTCCGTTCGCTGGGATCCCATCTCGCTCGCTGCGCCACCGGCTCCCCCGCCCACCGTGATGGCGGCCCCAACCGCCTCACCATCGGAGACGCCGGCACCCGCACCGATCGCGCCGACCCCGGACCCGCTCGGGCCGTCGCCGACCCCGAGCCCGGCGCCGACGGTTGACCCCAACGCCGTGGCGAGGTTCCTTCGACCGCACGCCTCCCCACCCGTCTCCGAATCGACGCCAGCTCCCTCACCGATGCCGTCTCCGTCGCCCGTACCCGTGGCGCCGGCTATCGACCTCGTGGTCGCCGAGCAGGCGGGCGCCGTGGTGGAGCCGGTCAGGTCCGTCCCCGGGCCTGGTGGCATCACGCTCGACGTGCGCTATCCGACGGCACCGGGCCTGTACCGGCTGACCGCGACGCTGCACACGCCGGAGGGCGTCGCGTATGACGCCGCCACGCAGGCGCTGCTCACGCCGGTGCTCGTCCGCGTCAGCGGGCCGTTCGCCGTGGCGTACGGCGTCCCGGCGACCCTGTCCGTGGGTGCCGGCGGAGCCTCGAGCGTGCCCGTCCGGGTCCTCAACGCGGGCTCAGCCCGGTGGAACGCGGTCGTGGCCGCGCCACCCGGGCCGGACGGCGAGCCGATCGGGAGCGCCATCGTGCTGCCGTCGCTCGTCGGCACCTGGGTCTCGACCACCGGCAGCGAGGTGCCGGGGCCCATCTCGGTCTCGCTTCCCGGCGATGCCTGGGCGCCCGGCGGCAGCGCCGACCTGGTCCTGGACCTCGTGGCCCCCGCCGAGCCCGGGAGCTACCTGCTGCTCCTCGACGTCGTGGCCCCCGAGCACGGGCCTCTGTCCTCGCTGGGTGGGGAGCCGGCGATGATCCGGGTCACGGTCAACGCGCTGGCGACGCCGGCACCCACCCCGGTGGTGAGCGCCCCGACGTCCGCCATCCAGGATTAGGTCCGGTCGGTGGCCGGCAACGCGGTCGCCGGCTTCCTGCCCTCCGTTCACGGCCTCCCGTTCGCCAACCGGTTTCCCCCGGGCCCGACGGTCCACCTGGGGCCGGTCGACACCCGCCTGTTCGGGTTCGGCGATGCGGCGGCCGGCCTGTGTGGTGGCATGGTCCTCACGGCGAGGGACCTGTTCGAGGCCGGGATCGTCGCGCCGGCGTCGCCGGCCGGGCCACCGGACAACGGCTCTCCCCGCTTCCGCGCGCTGGTCCGCCGGCAGGTGGAGTCGCTCGACTGGTTGCGAGTGCCGCTTCGCTACCTGGACCTCCAGGCCCTGCGACCGGATCCCCCCACGGGTCTCGCGCGCCGGCTCGGCCGCGAGCCACCGAGGGTGGACGCGGTCCTGCGCGAGTGGCCACGGATCCGCGCGGAGATCGATGCCGGCCATCCCGCGGTCGTCGGCCTGATCCGCGTGGCCGGCCTCTCGCCATGGGCGCTGGCCCACAACCACCAGGTCCTCGCCTGGGCCTGGCAGACCGAGGAAGGGCGGACGATCATCCGCGTCTACGATCCAAACCACCCAGGGCGGGACGACGTCGAGCTGCGGGTGTCGGTGGCGCCCGCGTCGCCGGATCCCGTCGCCCCCTGGCGCGAGCGGATCACCCTGGCCCAGAGCACGGGCGAGCCCCTGCTGGGCTTCTTCCGCCAGCCGTACCCGCCGGCGAGGCTGTCGCGCGCCTGGCGCTGACCTCCCCCGCGAGCCGCCGTCAGCCGCGCCGGCGCGTCCGCTGCGTGCGGCCCGCGCTCGGACCGCTCGGCGCCTCGGCGTCGGTGGGGACCGGCGCCTCGGCCTCCTCGCGTGTTGCGCCGCAGTGGTAGCAGCGCGTTGCCGCCACGCCGTTGGAGGAGTGGCAGCGGTCGCAGAACCAGGGGGTGGTGGACAGGCCCGGCCGATGGTCGAGGGTGCGCCTCGTGGCCACCGGTCCATAGGTCCGCAACAGGGCCACGAGCTCGTCGATCGTGCCCATCAGCGCCCGGCGGAACACGGCCGCGAGGACGACCAGGAGCACGGCCACAAGGACGATCGGGATCACGACCTCGGGGGCGAAGGTGACCCCCTCGCCGCCCGTCATCGGCGTCATGGCGGCATCGTCCGCCCTGGGCGCGTCGCGTGCAAGGGGCCGGCGGAAGCCCGTTCGTCCCGCCGGTCCACGGCTGCCTACAGCGGCGGCAGGACCTGCCGATCACCCGGGAGCCCGGCCCACAGGTCTCCGATCTCGGCGAGGCGATCCGCCAGGTCGTGCACGGTCCAGCGGTCCGGCGCGAGATCGGGATCGTCCAGCTCCGCCCACCGGATGGGGGCGGACACCGGGGCTCCGGGGCGCGGCCGGACCGCGTACGGGGCGACGAGCGTCTTGATCGCGGCGTTCTGCGTGTAGTCGAGGCGCGCCCGGCCGCCACGATCGGCCTTGGACCACTCCCAGGACACGAGGTCGGGCACGGTGGCGCCAACGGCCCTCGAGAGCGACTCCACCCAGGCGCTCGTGTCGGCGTAGGTGTACCGCCCACGCTCGATGGGGATCCAGGCCTGGATTCCCCGGCTGCCCGTCAGCTTCGGATAGGCCCGGACCCCGAGGTGCTCGAGCGCCGTGCGGTACAGGCGCGCGAGCACGAGGGTCTCGTCCCAGCTGGTCGCGGTGCCGGGATCGATGTCGATCAGCGCGTAGGTCGGGGTCCAGGGATCGTCGGTCGTGCTCGTCCAGGCGTGGATCTCGAACGCGGCCTGGTTGCCCAGCCAGCACAGCGTGGCGGCGCGGTCGGCCACGAGATGGTCGTTTGGCTTGCGGTCCTCGCGCTCGCGGAAGCCCGTTTCGTGCCAGATCGTCAGCCACGCGGGGGCCGACGACGGGATGTCCTTCTGCCAGAACCCCGGCGCGCTGGCGCCATTGGGAAATCGCTGGAGGTTGAGCGGGCGACCGACGAGGTGCGGGAGCATCGCGGGTGCGATCCGCGCGAAGTACCCGATAAGGTCGCGCTTGGTGACGGGCGGCTCGCCCAGGCCGTCGCGGGGCGGGAACAGGACCTTGTCCAGGTTGGTGAGCTTGAGATCCTGCCCGGCCACGTGCCAGCGACCCTCGGACCCGAGGGCGGCGAGCGCGTCGAGCTCGGCGTCCGTGACAAGCCAGGCGGGGTCCGGAGTCACGCCGGGCGACGCGGCAGTGCGGCGGGATGCCGGCGACCGGGACGCCAGCACGAGGGGCTGGACCGGGGGCCGGGCCAGCTCGGGTGACCGCCACGAGGCTCGCCTCGTCCGCTCGCCCGGCGGCTGCCGGGTTCACGGCCCGCTCCCGGACGACCTCGCGGGGATCACGATCGGGCTCAATCCCCTTGTAGGCCGTCTGGCGGACGTGGCCGTCCCGCGTCCAGCCGCCGATCTCGGCGCGGATCACCAGCTCCGGGCGTGTCCAGTGGACGCCCGCCAGGTCCCCGCCCCAGCGCCCGCGGTAATCCTGCGCCGGCGCGGGGTCGAAGGCCGGGGCATCCGTCCCAAGTTCATCGAGCCGCTGCCTGAGCATCGTGCGCGCGCGCCCGCCGAGGCCGGATCCGACCTTGCCGGCAAACCGGAGGTGCTCGCCCTCGTAGACGCCGACCACGAGCGCGCCGAGCTCCTTCGCGCTCCCCGCTCCCGGCGTCCACCCGCCGACGACCAGCTCCTGCTCCGGGCGCGCCTTGATCTTGAGCCAGGTCGACGCGCGACGTCCGGGCTCGTACCGGCTCCGCCGGTGCTTGGCGACGATGCCCTCGAGGCGCTGTGCCCTGGCGGCCTCGAAGAAGGCCACGCCCTCGGTCTCGATCGACGGCGGGACCTGGACCCGGGCCGTGGGCCGCACGACCAGCTCCAGGAGGCGCTTGCGCTGCTCGAGCGGGACATCGAGCAGCGACTGCCCGTCGAGGTGGAGCAGGTCGAACGCCTGGAACACGAGCGGCACCGGCCGCCCCGACCGGCCGGCGCGTGATCCGCTCCTGGAGCAGGCCGAAGTCCGGCCGGCCGTCATCGTCGAGCGCGACCACCTCGCCGTCCACGATGGCCTCACGCGCCTCGATCCACGAGGGCGGCGTCAGCAGGCGCGGGAAGTAGGTCTCCGCGTCGTGGCCGTTGCGCGTGAACAGGCTCACCTTCCCGTCGCGGACCACCGCCTCCACGCGGTAGCCGTCCCACTTCACCTCGAACAGCCAGTCCTCGTCCCGGAACGGCTTCGTCGCCAGGGTGGCGAGCATCGGCTCCAGGTAGCGCGGCATCGGGGCCACGCGCGCGCCGGCAAGGTCGATCTCCGCGGTCGCGGCCGGGGCCTCGCTGACCCAGATGGCGGGGGCGTTCGCCTTGACCTCGTCGTTCGTCCGGCCGGATCGGACGCTCGCGGGATGGTCCTCGGCGTTCCAGCCGGCCTCCGCCTCCGCATCGCGCTTCTTGATCAGCAGCCACTGCTCACCCTCGTCGTCCTCGAAGGCGGCGCGGGGAGCCGTGCCGGGACGCCGACTGGTCCGCACGATCGTGAAGCGGCCCTTCATCTTCGTCCCGTGGGCCGTGAACTTGAGCTCGCCCGCCCCGATGGCCTGGCCCGGGTCGGGCGTCTCGGGCTCCGGCTCCCAGGTCCCCCAGTCCCAGACGATGACGTCGCCGGCCCCGTACTGCCGGGCCGGGATCACGCCCTCGAAGTCGAAGTACTCGAGCGGGTGGTCCTCAACGTGGACGGCCATCCGCCTCGTCGCCGGGTCCTGCGTCGGCCCCTTCGGAACCGCCCACGAGACGAGGACGCCGTCGATCTCGAACCGCAGGTCGTAGTGGAGGCGCGTGGCCCGGTGCCGCTGGACGACGAACCGGCGACGGGACCCAGGGGGCACTCCGCCGGGACCGGGTCCGCCGGCGGTCGCCGGGGCGAGGTCGGCCGGCGGCGGCTCGGGCGTCTTCGCGAAGTCGCGCTTGCGGCGGTACTCCTCGAGGGGCATGGCGGGGAGTATGCCGGGTCGGCGCCGGAGCAAGGGGGCGATCGGCATGGGCCGGGGGGTCGGACGGGAACCCCATCGGGCGACCCATGGCCCATCCGGGCGCCCGACGGACACTGCATCGTCGTGCCGCGCGTCCGCTCCCCATTCATGAGGGCTGATCCATGCATCTCCAGGCCCGCCCCGCCGACGCCTCCCTGCCCCGCCCCCGCTGGGTATGGGTGGCCGTCGTGCTCGAGCTGTTCACGGCGCTGGGCGCCATCCCCGTAGGCCTCCAGCTGATCACCGACCCCACCGGAGCCGCCGTCGGCTTCCCGCCCGGGTGGATCGAGGCGACGCCATTCGGCAGCTACCTGGTGCCTGGCCTGTACCTCCTGCTCGCGAATGGCATCGGGATGCTCATCCTCGCGGGGCTCTCGATCGGCCGCCACTGGGCTGCACCCTGGCTCACAGCAATTCTGGGCGCCGGCCTCGTGATCTGGATCGGGGTCCAGCTCGTGGTGATGCCGGAGACGTCCTTCCTGCAGGCGATGTTCGGAGTCATCGGCATCGCCCTGCTCGTGCTGGGCGCCGCCTGGCTGCGGCTGACCGGCCAGCTCCGGATCGGCTAGGCCGTTCCCGGCGGCCCGGCGTTGGTCCCCAACGTTCGCCGGGGGACCTCGCCGCCCTAGGACGCCTTGCGGCGGCGGGCCGGCTTCGGCTCGGTCCCGCCTTCGTCGGCGGCGGTCGTCTTCGCGGCCGAGGACCCCGTCCTCCCTTTCGCTCCGCGGGCGGCGCGCGCCTTCTTCGCGTCGGCCACCGAGACGGGTGCCGTTGTGCCCTTCGCCTTCTCGTCCGTCGCGGCCTTGACGCTCGCCTGGAGGAGCTTCATCAGGTCGACGAGGTTCGCGCTCTCCGCGACCGGCTCGGGCTGGGTGACCTCGACGCCGTCGATCTTGGCCTGGATGACGGACATCAGCGCCTCGCGGTACTCGTCCTTGTACCGCCCCGGGTCGAACGAGTCGGTCATCGTCTCGACGAGCTGCTCCGCCATGGCCAGCTCGGCGGGCTTGAACTCGTAGCGTCTCGTCGGGCAGGTCAAGGTCACCCGCTGACCGGATCTCGTCCGGCCAGTGGAGCGTCGTGAGCAGCATCGTGCCCTCGAACGGATCGAGCGCGGCGAGCGCCTCGCGGTCCCGGATCACGACCTTGCAGATGGCCGTGAGCTCCTTGGCGGCCAGCACCTGGCGCAGCAGGTAGAAGGCCTTGCGGCCGATCTTGTCGGGCTCGACGTAGTACGCCTGACGGGTGAACTGGGCGTGCTGCCGGGTGGCGTCGTCACGGGGCGCGAACTGCTCGATCTCGATCGACCGGACCGTCTTGAGGGGAACCTTCTCGAGGTCCTCGTCGGTGATCACCACGTACTGGTCCGGGCGCGTACTCGTAGCCCTTGACGGTCTCGCCGCGCGAGATGACCTTCTCGTCCTCGGGACACCAGACCTTCATCTGGATCCGCGACAGGTCAGTCTCGTGGAGCATGTTGAAGCGGATCGCGTAGTCGGATTCGGTCGCGGTGTAGAGCTTCACGGGGATGGTGACGAGGCCGAACTGGATGGCCCCCTTCCACATCGAGCGTGCCACGGGCAGTGCTCCGTCTCGCGCGGTCTCGGGCTCCCGGCGGGTTCCCGGCCCGCCTGCCGATCCGGGACGGTGACTCTACCACTCGATGGCAAGCCGATCACGCGCCCCTCCGCGCGGTCACGGCCGATGGGCCCGCAGCCAGCGCTAGCGGACGATCACGAACGCGTCGACGTCCACGCGGTGGCGATGCCGGGTCCCGAGGACCTTGATCCTGAGCTCATGCGAGCCGGACGTCGCCCACGATCGGGTCCAGACAACGGCCTGGTGCAGGACCTTCGCCCGCCGCAGGTCAACGGTCGCGACGCGCACGCCGTCGACGTAGACGGCGGCCCGACCCCGCTTGGCGCCCTTCGCGCCGATCCAGGCGATGGCCCTCCCGGTGAATGACCGGGTGACCGACGGTCCCTTCACCGTGGCCTTGAGCACCGTCCCGCCCGATGCCCACGACGGGCTCACGCGCTTCCAGGCGCCCGTGCGCTCGAGCGAGCGGCTCGTGTCCTGCGAGAGGACCGGCGCGGCCTCGTCGCTCTCTGCCCAGGCGCTCCAGTTTCCGGCGGCGTCCCGGGCCCGCACCCGCAGGGCATACGTGTGGCCGGGAACCATCCGGCGCTCGACGCTGCGGCTGGACGAACCGAGATCCGTTGCCGATCCCAGGCTGCCATCGACGCGCCATCGAACCTGGTAGCGACTGATGGAGCCGCCGGGGTCGGTCGCCGGTGACCACGTCGCGCGGGTGGCGACGCCGTCACCGAGGACCCCGCCGGACCGGACCGCGATGACTGGCGCGACGGCCGTCGGCGTCACGCTGTCCACGGTCAGCGGGAACGTGGAGGTGCGCTCGCGGGTGCCATCGGTGGCCGTCACCGTGATCTTGTAGGTGCCGCTCGGGGTCGCCGGCGGGACGCTTGCCTCCATCGTCGTGGCGACGGCATCCTGGCCGGTCAGCTGCGTGTCCGCGAGCGTCACGTCGAGCGGCGGATCGGCCGCGACCTCGAGATCCACCGCGTCCGGGAAGTCCTCGGCACGGAACAGCTGGATCGGGAGGTCGAGGGTCCCGCCGCCGGCGTTCACCAGCGCGGAATGGGACGAGCCGGGGGTCGCGTCGACCGTGAAGTCGCCGAGGGCCACGATGTGCGACACGTCCAGCAGCGGCTCGTGCCGGGAATCCGGGTCCGTGGACAGCTTCCAGTCGAACGTCCCGGCCGCGATCAGCGCGTCGCGGACCTGGGCGGGCGTCGCGCCGGGGCGAGAGGACAGGTAAAGCGCGGCCGCCCCGGTCACGTGCGGCGCGGCCATCGAGGTGCCCGAGATGTACCCGTACGCGTTGCCGGGCAGCGTCGAGAAGATGCACTTGCCGGGGGCGATGAGGTCGACGTCGTGGCCGTAGTTGGAGAAGTCCGCGAACGTGTCGTCGACGTCGTACCCGCCCCAGGAGTAGCAGAGCGGACCGCCCAGGCCTCCGGGCTTGCCGTCGGTGTCCGCGAGAGCAGAGACCGTGATGACCTCGTCGTAGCTGGCCGGCTTGAGCTTGCTGGCGTTGAAGTGGTTGTTCCCGGCCGCCGCCACGACCGTCACCCCCGCCGCGACCAGCCGGCAGATCGCCCGGTGCATCACGTCCTTCGTCGTGTACCCGCAGTTGCCGTCGTCGCTGCCCGACCGGGCGACGGACATGTTGACGGCCTCGATCAGCGGCCGGCTGGGGTCGTTCGGGTCTCGCTGGGCGGCGATCCAGTCCAGCCCGCACACGTACCACGAGACCAGGCCGTTGCCGGCCGAATCGAGGATCCGGACCGACCACAGGCGGACGCCGGGCGCCACGCCGACCACGCCGATGCCGTTGTCCAGCGCGCCGACGGTGCCGGCGACGTGGGTGCCATGGCCGTTGGGATCCCCCCAGCTGTTGGGGTTGTCCGTGGAGCACGAGATCCCACCCACGATGTTGAGGTCCTCGTGGGCGCGCGTGGTCCGCCCGCCGATTCCCGTGTCCACGATCGCGACGTCCGCGTCGACCTGGGGATCCGCGCCGTTGATGTCCGCGACGAGGCTGTCCTTGCCGCTGACCCGGCGGACGCCGGTGGGGACGGACTGACCGGCGATGGAGATGATCTCGTCGGGAACGATCGGCGTCGACATCGGGGTCGAGACGGAGCGCCGCCAGCTGGCCCGGGGTGAGCCTGGCCGAGAAGCCGTGGACCGCGTACCGGAAGGTCGCGGTCGGCGGTGACGCCCATCCTGCCGGCCCGCAGCTCGATGTCGTCGGGGCCCTTGCCGTCCTTGAGCAGGACGATGTAGCGCCCATCCGCCGTGAGCGGCGCCATGGATGGCCGCGTCCTCGGCGGCCGCCAGCGCCTCCGCGCTCGCAGGGCCATGGGCAGCCGCGGCGGGTTGCGGGGCTGCGGGGCCCGCGGCGAACGCGAGCAGGAGCGCGAAGGCGAGGGGCGTCGCGCGTCGCATGAGGCCTCCGGAGTTCACTGGCGCCGATCCCGGGGGACGCTCGCGCCTCTCCCGGTCGTCACACAGGGTGCCTCCCCGTGATCGTGCCGAGTATGGCCCAGTGGTCCTGCCCGCACCAGTCCGGGCGAGTCCGTGACCTCAGGACGCCGTGCCGCCGGTCAGCCGGAGCTCGGCTTCCGCCTCCGTGACGCGGGCGAGGATCCCTGCCCGCATGGTGTCCAGGCCATCGGACACGGCCTTGCTCACCGTGGCCATCGACGTCAGCTGCGTCTTCAGGCTGCGGATGGCCTCGAGCTGCTCCTTGACCCCGGTCAGGGCGCGGCTGATCGCCGTTGCGTCCACCTCCACCTCGCGGTCCCCCAGCTTGACCAGCGCCAGGAGCCGGGCCAGCCGGACCGCGGCCTCGAGATACGACGGGTCCGGTGCCTCTGGGTCAACCACGACATGGACGTCCTCGCCGACGACCGTGAACGGCGCGATGCCCGTGGGGGCGTGCCGGGTGCTCCAGGCCGCGATCGCGACGGTGGCACCGCGGTTCTCGCGCGCCTCACGGAGCTCGTCACGCATGGCGCGTGGCGACATCGTGCGGTCCTTGGCCTCCACCACGAGCCGGACGTCCGCGCCGCGCGTCAGCCGCGGGTCCAGCGTCAGCACGAAGTCGCCCTTCTTGGTTCCCGACGAGGGCGCCGGTCTCGGTCGCCGGTCCGGTCCAGCAGGTCGCCGGCACCGCGCGCCAGCGTCGCCGAGCATGCGCCTCGAGCAGGTCCTCGAAATCGCCGCCCTTGGCCGCCGACCGCGAGCGCTCCTCGGCGCGCGCCCGGCTCGCCGCCTCGATGGCGGCCAGGCGCTCGTGGACGACCGCGGAACCCCTCGCTGATCTCCTGGCGGAACTGGTGGAGCGGCGAGCCGAGGCGCGTCGGGTCAAGGAGCAGGGCCAGCCTGGAGGCGTCCCCGTCGAAGTAGGTGCCCAGGAGGCCCCCGCATCCGGCCGATCGCCGAGTCCCGCTTCGGTCTCATCGAACAGCTCGTTGACGAAGGTGGCGCAGCGCGCCGCGATCGCCAAGGAACCGCTCGAGGGTGCGCGGCAGGCGGCCGTCACCGTCGGCGAAGTTGGCCCGGAGCACGTCCTCGACGGCTTTGGCTGCCTGCTCGTTGGCCGCGGTCGTCTGGGCGATCAGCTTCTCGAACTCGCGCCGGACGACATCGGTGTCCATGGACGTGGCGGCATCCTGGAGCGCCAGCAGGCCGATCCGGCAGCGCCCGCTCCACGATCGCCGGACGGTCCGCCTCGTCGCGCTCCGCGAGCGAGGCCGCGAGCGCCCCGTCGGCCAGGATCAGGCGCTCGACGAGGATCCGGTCCCCGTGCACGCGCACGGAGGGGCCGACGGATGGCCGGCGCACCGGCGAGCTGGCGGGGGTTGGCAGCGGGAGGATTCGGGCTTCCATGGGCGCATCCTGGACGCCACCCGTGCCACCTAGGGTGTCACTCGGCGAAGGTGAGGCGATCTGCCCGCGAGATCCCGATCAGGACGCGATGGGACGCACCGGCGACGGCGGGCCGCACCCCGATCGGCCGCCGCGACCGTTGGCGGCTGCGCCGCCGGTGACGGCTCCGCCCGCAGCTGCACGGCGATCTCGGCCGCCCAGGCACGCACCCGCTGGACGTTCACAGGCCCCATCTGCGTCGACGGGATCGGCGTCGGCCGGCAGGCCGATCGGCCCGAACACGGCCGCCCCACGAGCACCGACGGACCGGGCCACGGCGCTGACGCTGCAGTCGCCGGGCGCCGCGGGAGCCGGGCCGACACCCCGCAGCCCGCGGCCGATCGGACCGGCGGAGAACAGCCACAGCGGGCGGCCCTCGATCGCCGTTGCATGGCGCGTCAGGAACCCCCCGCCGTCGGATCGCCGGCGCGGCACGAACACGCCGCTGCCGAGCACGACAGCCGCATAGGGGGAAGGATCGGCAACCTCGGATGCCACGCGGCAGTCCACGGTCAGGCCCGAGCGACGCAGCACACCGGCGATGGTGGCCGCGATCCCGGCCGTCGAGCCCGCCTGGCTGGCAAACGCGACGAGCACGCGCGTGTCGCTCCGTGTGTCGCTCATGGCTGCTCCCGTGGTGCTTGCGGGGATCGTGGGGCGGGGCGTTGGCACACGGGAGGGTCGGGGGCCCCGTATTTCGGGGGGCCGGTGCAGGCCATGACGGGGGCTCGACGGCCCGGGCCGAACGGCCGGTGATCCGCGGGCCTGCCCCCGTGATCCCGGCCCGACGGTGCCGCTCAGGCCTCCAGCATCCGGCCCGGGATTGAGCAGGTTGTGCGGGTCCAGCGCGTGCTTGATCGAGCGCATGACCGCCACCGCGTCCTCGCCTCGCTGGCGGACGAGCCAGTCGCGACGCGCCGCCCCGATCCCGTGCTCGCCCGTCACCGTGCCGCCCAGGGACAGGGCGGCCTCGTACAGGTCGGCCCGAGCCGCGTCCAGCCGCACCACGGCCGCATCTCCCTCGGCGCGGTCGAGCACGAATGTCGGGTGCAGGTTCCCGTCCCCGGCGTGGCCGAACGTGCCGATCGACCAGCTGGTGGCGCTCCCCGATGGCCTCGATCTCGCGGAGCAGCGCGGGCACCCGGCTCCTCGGGACGCCGACGTCCTCCATCCGGGCCACCCCGAGATCCTCCAGGGCCCGGTAGGCAAGCCGCCGGCCCTGCCGCAGCCACTCGGCCTCCTGCGCGTCCTGGGCCTGGAACACGCTGGTTGAGCCTGCCGCCTCGCAGACGGGCACCGCCGCGGCGACCTCCGCCTCCGCGGCGCGCCGGGGCAGGTCCGACTCCGACCAGCAGCATCGCCGCGGCGTCACGGTCCAGGCCGAGCCGGTGGACGTCGTCCACGGCCCGGATCGTCGTGCGGTCCATCAGCTCCAGGGTCACCGGGCGCAGGCCGGCGGCCGTGAGCCCCGCGACGGCGTCGCCCGCGGCCTCGAGCGACCCGAAGAAGGCGATCAGCGTGGCCCGGGGCGGCGGTGTCGGCAGCAGGCGCAGCGTCGCCTCGGTGACCAGCGCGAGCGTCCCCTGCGACCCGACCAGCAGCGGGATGAGGCCGTAGCCGGCCACGTCCTTCACGTTCTTGCCCCCGAGACGCAGGATCGTCGCGTCCGCCATCACGACCTCGAGGCCCAGGACCGCGTCCCGGGTCACGCCGTACTTCACGCAGCACAGCCCGCCGGCGTTGGTCGCGAGATTGCCGCCGATCGTGCATGTCTCGTACGAGGCCGGGTCGGGCGCATAGAACAGGCCCTGCGCCGCCACCGCGGCCTTGAGGTCCGCATTCACCACGCCGGGCTGGGTGGTGACGGTCAGGTTCGCGGGGTCGATCTCGAGCACCCGGTTCATGCGGGTGAACGCGATCGTGAGCGCGCCCTCGATCCCGGCCGCGGCGCCGGACAGCCCGGTGCCCGCGCCGCGGGGAACGATCGGCACGTCGAACTCGCCGCACAGCGCCACCAGCGCGGCCACCTGCGCCGTGGTCGTGGGCAGCGCGACCCCGAGCGGCAGCCCGGCCCGGTAGTAGGCGGTCTCGTCAAGCCGGTACGACTCGCGATCGGTGGCATCGGCGAGCAGGCGCACGTCGGGCAGGCGAGCCCCGATGGCACGCAACAGGCCGGGGCCGTCGCCGCTCGAGACAGGCCCGACGGGGGGCTGGGTGCCGGATGGGTGGTCCATGTGCCAAGTATCCATGCTGCGGGGGTACGATCCCAACCATGCTGGGATCCATCGACCGTCGTTCGCTCCGGGGATTGGCAGCACTGGCGCTCGCCGGCTGCCTGATGGCGGTGGCGGCGCCTGCCCCGAGCCGGGCAACGACCCCGGTCGAGCCGGCCGCGCGACCGTCGGGCGCCGAGGCGGCGGCCGCCGGCGACCCCGTGCCGGCAGCCGTTCCCGCCTCGGCCATCATCCCCGGCTCGGTCCACCGGGCCTCGCTCCGGATGACCGCGACCTATGCCGTGACGGCCCGGCTGGCGCTCGAAGGATCGACGGCTCGCGGGCAAGGTCACCATCACTGCCCGCAACGACTCGGGTGCAGGCGTGGACCGCGTCCGTCTCAACACCGTGATGGGCCCGCTCGGACGCCTGTCCCTGCGCGAGGTGACCGTTGACGGCGTCGCTGTCACGCCCTCGATCCACGACCAGACGATCACCGTCCAGCTCGGCGGCGTCCTGCCGGCCGGAGCGAGCGCCGTGATCGTCGTCCCCTTCCGGGCGACCCTCCGGTCCACGACCTCCGGCAGCACCTGGCTGTTCACGCGCGCGAACGGCATCACGTCGATGTACCGCTGGGTGCCCTGGATCAGCCGCACCACCCCCTTCGACCGGCCCAACTTCGGCGACCCGTTCGTGACCCCGGTGAGCCCGTCGGCCACCCTGCGGCTGCGGACCGACGCCCGGGTCAAGGTCGTGGTCAACGGAACCCGAACCTCGATCTCGGACGACGGGCTGGTCACGACCTGGGCCCTCACCAACGTGCGCGACATCGTGGTCAATGCGTCGGCTGACTACCGGACCGCCAAGCGTGCGGTCGGCGACACGCAGATCCGCGTCCACACCCGACCCGGCCAGCCGTCGGGGGCCATCCTGGACGCCGCCGAGAACGCCCTGCGCAAGCTTGAGAAGCGGCTGGGACCCTACCCGTGGCGCGTGCTGCGGATCGTCCAGTCGTCAGGCGGTCTCGGCATGGAGGGGCCTGGCATCGTCTGGATCCCGGCCGGTGTCGCCCCGTCCAACCTGCGCTATCTCCTGATGCACGAGGTTGCCCACCAGTGGTTCTACGGCATCGTCGGCAACGACCAGGCCCGGGAGCCGTTCGCGGACGAGGCGATCACGGACATGGTGGCGCGCTACCTCACGGGCACCCGGCGCGGCTCGCGCTGCGCGAAGGGAACGCTCGACGGCTCGATCTACGACTACTCGTCGGCCTGCTACTACGAGCGGGTCTACATCCAGGGCGGGAACCTGCTCGACAACACCCGCGACCGGATCGGCACGCACACCTTCTTCGCGGCGCTTCGGCGGTACCTGGCCGACAACCGCTGGGGTCTCGTCCACACCCGCACGCTGCTCGACGCCCTGGACGACGCGACGCCACTCGACCTCGCCGGGCGCTGGAAGTCGCGCTTCCCCAGCCTGTACTGAGACCGGGCGCGGCCGTGTCTGGATCTCGCATCCAGGTCCGGCTGGCCACCGTCGATGACGCCGCCGCGTGCGCGGCGATCTACGCACCGTACGTGACCGATACCGCGGTCTCGTTCGAGCTGTCGCCCCCGGACGCCGACGAGATGCGTGGCCGGATCGCCCGCACCATCGAGCGAACGCCGTGGGTGGTGGTGGAGGTGGACGGCGTCGTGCGTGGCTATGCGTACGGGACGCGGCACCGGGATCGCGCGGCCTACGACTGGACGGTGGAGACGACCGTCTACGTCGACCGCGCGTACACCCGCCGGGGCATCGGCCGGGTCGCGATGGAAGCGCTGCTCGCCATCCTGCGGCTGCAGGGTGCGCACCTCGTGGTCGCCGGGGTCACGCCGCCGAACCCGGGCTCCGTCGGGCTCCACGAGGCCCTGGGCTTCGCGAGGATCGGCCGGTTCGAGGCGATCGGCTGGAAGCAGGGGCGCTGGCACGGCGTCGAGTGGTTCGGGCTGGAGCTCGGCCCTCGCGGCAGCCACCCCGCGCCACTGGTCCCGCTGCCACGGCTTGCGGGATCGGCCGCGCTCACAGCCGCCCTCACGCCCAGGCCCGGGAGGCCTGACCCGGCGCGGGTCCGCTCAGCCGCCGCCCGTCCGACGGTCGGCCGCCAGCGCCTGCGGGAACCACCGCGAGCGCTCCGGGAACACCGGGCGCCACGCCCGCCACGCGGTCACGAGCCAGGCCGCCAGCACGCGTTCGCGGGCTCCCCAGGGGAACCCGTACGCGTCCCGGATGGCAGCCGGCAGGAGGCCGATGGCCGGGACCAGGAGCCACGAGGCGGCGCCGGCCGGGACTCGCCCGAGCGCGCGGCGAGGGGTGCGGAGGCCGCACCCAGGCGCACCGCAAGCGGGCCGTTGGCCACGGCCGGGGCGAGCGGCGGACGCAGGATCGTCCGGGCCAGGTCCCGCGAGGTGGCCGATCGGGTGGACCGGGCCTCCGGCCGCCCACTGCGCGGCCATCCAGGCGTCGAAGGCGTCGATGTCGGCCGGCAGGAGCGCCTCGGGGATGCCGAACAGCCGCCCGACCGGGCGCGTCTCCGCGTAGAACCGGGCTCGCCGCTCCGGCGAGAGTGGCGCAAGCCACGCATCCACCGTGGCCAGCGTCGAGTCGATGAGCGTCGCGTGGACCCAGAGCGAGAGCTCCGGATCCCGCGCGGCATAGGAACCGCCGAGTCGGGCGGCGGCTCGCGGGTCTCGGACCGGGCCGGTCACGCCGCCGTGCAGCCGGTTCAGCCGCCGGATCTCGGCCCGCGCCTGTCCCGTGGTCCCGTACACGATCCGGAGGTACGAGCGGAGCGTGCCCGCGAGCCGTGCCCAGGGATCCACGCGGAAATCCGAGTGCTGGTCAACCCCCTCCGCGACGAGCGGGTGCGCGAGCTGGAGGAGCAGCGCGCGCGGACCGGCACCGAGCAGCAGCGCGGCCTCGCGGTTGAGGTTCCACGCCTCCGAGCCCGGGCCGTACAGCCCCGGGTCGGACGTCAGCGGTCGCTGGGCCGGCGCCCGACCACCCACCATGCCGCCGGGAAGACCACGGCTGCCGCGAGGAGCTTGAGGGTGTCACCGACCAGGAACGGCAGCAGGCCCGTGGTGATGGCGTCGCCGGCGGACAGGCCGACCACGACGGCGAGCCACGGAACACCGAACGCATAGATCACGACGGTGCCCAGCGCCGTGGCGCCGACCGCCCCACCGATGCGCCGATCCCAGCCGAGCTCCGCGAGGCGGCCCACCAGCGCCGCGGCGGCAACGAAGCCCACGAGATAGCCGCCGGTCGCGCCCCAGATCACCGTCAGTCCGCCCCTGCCCTCGGCAAAGAACGGCAGGCCGACGACGCCCAGCAGGACGTACAGCAGCGCCGCAATGCCGCCCCGCCGCAGCCCCAGGGCGCCGCCCACCACGAGGATCCCGAAGCTCTGCATCGTGAACGGCACGGGGTTCCCGGGCAGGGCCACGGAGATCCGCGCGGTCAGGAAGATCAGCAGGGCGCCCGCGACGATCAGGCCGACGTGCCGAAGGCGGGGGGACGCAGCCTCTCCGACGCGGACCGGAACGAGGAAATCCGCGATCGTCAGCCCCTTCTCGGTGGCGGGCACCCTGGTGAAGGATGGGATCGCGTGGGTCATGGTCTCCCTCGTGCGCCGGCGGCTGGACGCCAGCGTCGCGCGGAGTCTACAAGGCGGCTCGCCCGTCGGCCAGCGCCGGACGGCCCACAGTGGCCGCCGGCAAGTCCGGCGGCCGGGCTATTCGCCGCGGACGGCCGCGACGATCGACCGCCGGCCGGCGATCCGTGCGGGCTGGGCCGCCGCGAGCATGGCCAGCACGACGCCCGTGACCAGCGCCAGGGCGATCGTGGGCAGCGGCAGGCGGATCCCGGCGTCGAGGCGCCCGCCGGCGGTCACGACCAGCAGCACCCCCACGACGGCGCCCGCCGCGGACCCGACGACGGACCCGATCAGGCCCAGGATCCCCGCCTCCACGACCACGCTGCGCCAGACCTGCGAGCGGCTCATCCCCACAGCCCGCAGCATGCCCAGCTCGCGCACCCGTTCCGAGGTGTCCATGGTCAGGGTGTTGACGATACCGAGGCCGGCCACGAACACGGCTGCGAGGGCCAGCACATCCAGCAGCCCGAACACGCGATCCAGCGCATCGCCAACCGCTCCCTCGACGCTCGAGACGGGAGCCACCGTGAGCGCATATGCCTGGCCGAGCTCGGCAACGGCAGCGTGCGCGGCGGCCGGCGCCCCCGGCCGGAAGCGGACGGCAAGGGCATCGGCGCCGGTCACCCCGAACCGGGTCTCCGCGTCGCCCCAGCCGACGAGCGCGGTCTGCCCGGCCTGACCCGGGAACGAGCTGTCCACGATGCCCACGACCACCAGCTCCGCCGGACCGCCGATCCCGCTCACCAGGAGGGTGTCACCGAGCCCGACTCCCAGGCGATCCGCCCGTGTCCGCGCCAGGACCACCGCCCCGCCCCGGTCGATGGCGGCGAGCGCCTCGGCCCGATCGCCCGCCGTGAAGGTCAGCCGGCCGTCGAGCGCGAAGTCGGCACCGCGGATGGCGGTCGCCTCGAGCCGCGTGCCGGAGAACGCCAGGTCGAACGAAGCCAGCGGCGTGGCCACCGCGACCCCTGGGATGGCCCGAAGCTGCTCGTCCACGCCACCCTCGCCGACCGGCGCCGGGGCGATGGCCGTCAGGATCACGTCGCCGGGGACGACGTCCGCCAGCCACGCGGTCGCCGCGATCCTCGCGTTGGCGCTCACTGAGCCGAGCGCGACCACCATCCCGAGCCCCACGACGAGCGTCCCGACGGTCAGCGTCGTCCGCGAGCGATCGCGTCCGACCGCGGCCCGCGCCAGGCGCTCCTCCAGGCGCACCACGATCGCGAACGGCAGGCCGGCGAGACGCCCCAGCGGCCCGAGCAGGACCGGCGTGACCAGGACGCCGAGCAGCAGCACCGCGTAGACGGCAACGGCACGCAGCGGCCCGATCGGTGACGCCGCACCGACGGGGAGCAGCACGATCGCGATCACGCCGACGACGGCAATGACCACCACCAGCCAGCGGACATGGGCGCGGGCCGCGGCGGCGGGATCGGAGCGCGAGCGCAGCGCGGTCACGGGGCTCACCGAGGCGGCCCGACGCGCCGGCTCGACGGCCGCAACGAGGGTCACGATCACGCCGACGGCCATGCCCGCCAGGGCCACGGTCGGCGAGATCACCGGCGCGTCCATGGTGACGTTGCCGGCCGCCCGCAGCCAGCCGGTCACGACCATCGACAGCCCGGCCCCGAGGACGAGACCCAGGAGCGATCCCGCCACGCCCAGCACGAGCGCCTGAATCTCGACGATCCGCAGGATCTGGCCGCGGCTCGCCCCGGCCGCGCGCAGGAGGCCCAGCTCCCGGATCCGCTCGACGACGGTCATCGCGGTGGCGTTGAGCACGAGGAAGGCCGCCGCGAACAGCGTGATCGAGGCCAGCAGCGCCATCGTCGCTCGCAGGTCGGCCGTCGAGGCGCGCATGGACGCCCCGACGTCACCGGGGACCGACAGCAGGTACGGCTCGGCGACGAGGGTGCGCTCGATGGCCGCGATCACGTCGTCCAGGTCCGCGCCCGCGGCCAGGACGACGTCGATCCGTGTGAGGCCCGTGAGGGCATCGGCCGGTGGCGGCTCGTCGCCCGTCGAGGAGGAGCTGGTGCGCCGTCCCGATCGGGAGGACGACCGTCCGTCCCGAGGAACCGAGCGCCGGTCCATCGCCGGCGAGAATCCCCGTCACCGTGACGGACACGGGCGCACCGCCGCCCAGGATCGACAGCGAGGAGCCGAGCTCGAGACCCTCGGCCGCGGCCAGCGTCTCCGTGATGAGCGCCCCCGTCCCCCACGCGCCGGCGAGTGGCTCGCCGCTCGCGAGGTCAAGGTCTCGGACACGCGGCTCGCGATCGGGGTCGATGCCAAGCACCGTCACCGGGGCCGTTTGCGGGGGGCCGCCTGGCGCCGGCGCCAGGAATGATCGCCGCTCGATGGCGGGTGCGGTGAGCGCGACGCCGGGCACCGTGTCCAGCGCCGTCAGGCTCGTGGCCGACAGCCCGGACTCGGCAAAGGCGGCGACCCGCAGGTCTGCCCGGCCGACCAGCGATGCGACGGTGCGATCGATCGAGGCGTCGAGGCCGGCGTTGGTCGCGAGGGCCGCCACCAGCACCGCGACGCCGATGGCGATCCCCAGGATCGTGAGGATGCTGCGCGTAGGGCGCGCGGCGAGCCCGCGCCACGCGTACGGGAGGAGACCGCGCATCCGGGTCCGGCCGCCGCTACAGGCCCAGCTGGGCCAGCCGGGCGATCAGCGGGGTGGCGGCGTGGTCCGACCGACGACCGAGCACGATCTCCTCGCGGATGGTCCCGTCGCCAACCACCAGGACCCGGTCCGCGAAGGCCGCGGCCTTGGCGTCGTGGGTGACCAGCACGATCGTCTGGCCGCGGGTCATGCAGGTTCGCCACAGGGCGTCGAGGATGTCCGTGCCGGTCCGGAAGTCAAGGTTGCCCGTGGGCTCGTCCGCGAACAGGAGCGCCGGGCGGGTGACGATGGCGCGGGCAACGGCAACGCGCTGCTGCTCGCCGGCCGAGAGCTGCTCGGGCTTGTGGCGTTCCTTGCCCGTGAGGTCGACGCCGGCGATCGCGTCGCGAACCCGCGCCGCAAGCTCGCCGCGCCGCGGGTCCTGGCCAGCGATGGTGAACGGCAGCCCCACGTTCTCCACCACGTCGAGCAGCGGGATCAGGTTGAACGACTGGAACACGAAGCCGGTGCGCTCTCGCCGCAGGCGGGTCGCGGCGTCATCCGACAGCCGGCTGATGTCCTCGCCCTCGAACAGCACCTGTCCGGATGTGGGCCGGTCGAGACCGCCGAGGAGCTGGAGCAGGGTGGACTTGCCCGATCCCGACGGGCCCATCAGCGCCACGAACTCGCCGGGCTTCACGGCCAACGACACGCCGCGTACGGCGTCCACGGTCTCGCCGGGCATCCGGTACTGCCGGGTGACGCCGCGCGCCTCGAGGATCGGGAGGCCCGGGTCGCGGGTCGCAGAAGTCGTGGCCGGGGCCGCTGCTGACTGGATCATGCGCGAGATCGAGCCTCGTGAGGCGGGTGGGTTCCCACCGTACTGGTGCGGTGCGGTGCAGTCAGCGGACCGATGGTCCCGGGCGCCGATGGGACCCCGACGCGGATCAGAAGCCGAAGAACTGGGAGGTGACGGTGAACAGGATAGAGTCCACCAGCCCCCGGTCGGCGGGCGCGTCAACGATCCGCAGGCCTCCGGCCGGGAGGAGTGCCGCCGTTCCAGGCGGGGAGGTCCGCCTCGGCCGGCTCCGGCAGCAGACGCCGGGCTGGGCTGCGGGACAGCGGGGCTCGGGGTCGGGCCAGGAGTGGGTGATGCCGTCGGGGCCGGTGACGGCGTGGGGGCGTCGGTCGGCCGCGGCTTCCTCGTCGGTTCCGGGGTGGGTGCCTTCGTGCGCTCGGGCTTGGGCGTCGAGTGGGCGGTCGCGGCGGGCTTGGGCGTTGGCTTGGGCGTGGGCTTGGGCGTGGGCCGGCGCCTCCACCGCCGCACGGTCTGCGAACAGCACCGTCCACACGTAGTGGTCGCCCGTCGTCCGGTAGGCACCCACCGCGACCACATCCCAGTCCTTGCCCATGATGTTCTTCCGGTGATCCGACGAGTCCATGAACAGGTTGAAGACGTAGGCGGTGACGTCCATCCTCGGACGCATCCGGCCAGGTCGCGTTGCCGATGTTCTCGCCGGCCAGGTTGAAGCAGTAGTCGTACTTGTACTGCATGTACCAGAACACGTTGTGGTCGGCGCCGGGTCCCGGGATCGTGTGCGAGAAGTAGTCCCGATCACCATGTCCTTGCTTCGCCAGCGCGCGATCGTCCGCAGCGCGGTGTCCAGCTTGAGCGTGCGCCGCCCGGCCCGACGCGCGGGCCTGGTTCTGCAGCGAGATGAGCTGCGACTCGGAGCCCGAGCTGAAGGCGTTCTCGTCCCAGGCCGCGCCGTGGGGCGCCAGCACCAGGCCCGCGAACGACGACAGGGCGACCGCCAGCGCGATGACGGCCGACAGATGCCTCGATGGGCGTGCCGGGAACCATGAGCGGTGGAGCGTCGCAAGCAGGGTCATGCGGGGCAGGGTTCTCGCAGGTCGCCCGGCGGGGAACCGGGCCTGGCTCCATGATCGGCGCCTGCGGCCTGCGTTTCTGCCGCGCAAAGGTCCCGGCCGCCCCGAACCGCGGTACGGGGCACCCCGGGGCATCCGGTACCCCTGGCCGCCGAGGCTGCGGCACCATGGGGGCTCGCCGTTTCCGGTACACTCCGCGACGCCCCATGGGTCAACGCGCGCCACGAGCGCCTCAGCACCCGGGCGCTTGGTGGCCTTAGCTCAATGGCAGAGCATCGGATTGTGGCTCCGAAGGTTGCGGGTTCGAGCCCCGTAGGCCACCCCAACTCCCGATCGGCGACTCGTGGCAGGTCGGCCCGCTTCGCCGGCGACCAACCCGATGCGCCGGGTCGCGGTAGCATCGCGAGCGCCAGACCCGTGTCCGGCACCAGGGGCGCAGCGCGGAGCATCCATGACGCAGGACCGGCGCATCTCCATCATCGGCCTCGGCTATGTCGGCCTGCCGCTCGCGATCGCGTTCACGGAGGCCGGCGTCGAGGTCGAGGGAATCGACGCCTCCGCGTCTCGCGTCGTGGAGCTCAACGCCCGCCACTCCCCCATCGACGACGTCAGCGACACGCGACTGGCGACCGCCCTGGACGGCGGGCTGCGCGTCGTCTCGCCGGCGGATGCCCGTATGGGGGAGTCGGACGCGATCTTCGTGTGTGTCCCGACGCCCATCACCTCCACCAAGGATCCCGACCTTGGTCCGGTCCTCGCCGCCGCCGCGCTCGTTCGCGACGGCCTGCGGCCCGGCCACCTCGTCATCCTCCAGTCCACCACCTACCCGGGAACCACCACCGGACCCTTCGCCGAGGTGATCGAGCAGGGTGGCCTCAGGGCCGGCACCGACTTCGATCTCGCCTTCGCGCCCGAGCGCGTCAACCCGGGCGATCCGGCCAGCGCCGGGCGCAACGTCCCGCGACTGGTGGGCGGGACGACTCCGGCCGCCACGAAGCGCGCCGCGGAGCTGCTGCGCCCACGTCAATGACCGGGTCGTCCAGATGTCCTCTCCGGACGCCGCCGAGATGGCGAAGCTGCTCGAGAACACGTTCCGCAACGTCAACATCGCGTTCGTCAACCAGCTCGCCCTCCTGTGCGAGCGGATGGGGCTCGACGTCTGGGAGGTGATCGACGCCGCGGCGACCAAGCCGTTCGGGTTCATGCGCTTCACCCCCGGCCCCGGCGTCGGCGGCCACTGCATCCCGGTCGATCCGTACTACCTGGCCTGGCGCGCCCGCGAGTTCGAGTTCACGGAGCGGTTCATCGAGCTCGCGGGTGACATCAACCTCGCGATGCCGCGCCACGTGGTGGATCTCGTGGCCGAGGCGCTCAACGACCGCGGCAAGGCACTCAAAGGGTCGCGCGTGGGCGTGCTGGGCGTCGCCTTCAAGCCGGACGTCCAGGATCCGCGCAACTCGCCGGCCGGGGCGATCCTGCCCCTGCTCGCGGAGCGCGGGGCTGAGCTGCGGTACCACGACCCGCTGGTCAAGTCGTTCCGCGACGACGGCGGGTTCGTCCACGAGGGAGTGGGGCTGGACTCCCTGTTGCACTGGGCCGACGTGTTCGTCATCGTGACCGCCCACCACTCGATCGAGTGGGATCACCTGTTCGACCAGGCTGGGCTCATCGTGGACACGGTCAACGCCTCGCGTGACCGCACGACGCGCGAGCGGCAGGTGCTCCGCCTCGGCGCGGGCTGGTCGCGGGCCTGAACCGGACACCGGGCGATCCGGGGTTCCGCGATGACCGATCTCCAGACGTCCGGTGACGTCGTCGCGCCTCCCGGCGCCGCGCCTCGGGATCCTCTCGTTCTCGTCCGGCGAGTTCGACGCCCGCACCTTCCGAATCGCCTCGTCGGCGATCGACGCGGGTTGGCAGGTCACGGTCTACACCCGCTGGTTCCCGGGCCTGGCGCCCACCGAACAGCGGGACGGATACCGGCTGATCCGCGTCGATGCGGATCCGCGCCAGGCGCTTCCCATCGTCGGCAGGCTCGTCCGCCGCCATCGTCGCGCGACCGCGCTGCGCACCGCCGTCGTCGGCCGGGCCGAGATCGCACCCGCGGCATCCGGTCCCAACGTCATGCCGCCGGCGCCGGCGCCGAAGCGCCGTCGATTCACCGGAAACCCGCTGACCTGGCCGGCAAGGTTCACGCTCCGCAAGCTGCGTGGCTGGCGACGCAAGCTGTCACGCTGGCGGATCACGCTCCTGATGTTCCCCCTGCGGCCGCTCGGGTGGTCACGAGCGGTCGATGAGGTCGCCGAACCGGCCGACATGTGGCATGGGATGTGGGCCGGGAGCCTGCCCGCGCTCAATCGCCTGCAGCGGCGCCACGGCGGCGGGACGCTCTACGACAGCCGCGACGTGTACATGCTGTCGCGCAACTTCATGCACCTCGAGTGGCCGCTGCGGCCGCTGCTCGCGGCGCTCGAGCGGCGATGGGCGCACCGGGTCGACCAGGTCATCACGGTCAACGACGCCTATGCCGATCTCCTGGCGCGCCAGCTGCGGATCCCCCGGCCCCCGGTGGTGCTCAACACGCCAAAGCGGTGGTCACCGCCGGACCCGCCGCCGGACCTGATCCGGGAGGCAACTGGCGTTCCTGCCGACGACGAGCGTCGTCCTCTACCAGGGCCAGCTCATCTCACAGCGGGGCATCGAACAGTCGATGCGGGCGATCCTCGACGTTCCCGGCGCGGTGCTCGTGCTGCTGGGGTTCGGCAACTGGGAGACGCACCTGCGGGCGCGCGTCTCGGAGCCGCCGTTCGCGAACCGGGTGTTCGTCCTGCCCGCCGTGGCCCCCGAGGACCTCCTGGCCTGGACGGCGTCTGCCGACGTGATGGTGATGCCGATCCAGCCCACCTCCACCAACCACGAGTTCACGACACCCCAGAAGCTGTGGGAGGCGATCGCGGCCGGCGTGCCGGTCGTCGCCTCCGACCTGCCGGGGATGGCCGAGATCATCCGGTCCGCGGGCGTCGGCGTGCTGTGCGACCCGACCCGGCCGGAGTCCATCGCGGATGCGATCCACTCCCTGGTCGAGCCGACCACCGGACGCCAGGGCCGCGCTCCGCCGCCATGTCCTCGAGGTGGGTCACCACCGCTACACCTGGGAGCGACAGGCCAGGGCCCTGCTCGACCTCTACGGAACCCTGCGGCAGGGAGGAGATGGCCGATGAGCGGCTGGATCGGCAGGGCCGTCGCCCGCTGGCGGCGATCGCCGGTGCCATCCGGCCGCGGCGCTCGTGCCGGGCACGCGCGTGGCGTCCGAGGTCCAGGACGATCCGGATGTCGTCGGCGCCGGCCGCCGCGTCCCGTCGGGTGAGGCGGGCTCTGTCGTTGCCGAGGCGCTCGACGCCCTGAGGGACCTCGGTGCGGTCCACCCGGCCCCGATCGTGCTCGGCTACCACCCGGTGCTGCCGGGGAACCCGTACGCGGCGCTGCTCTACCAACGAGCCTGGGACGCCGGGATTGCGCCTGTGCCCGTCGCGACACGGGCCCAGCTCGCGGAGCTCACCCAGCTCGCGGCACAGGGCCACCGGGTCGTGCTCCACCTCCACTGGCTCAACCGGCCGCTCCGGCGAGCGTCCACCCCGGCCGAGGCCGAGGCGTCCGGGCGGGCCTTCCTGTCGCTGATCGACACGCTCCACGAGGCCGGTGGGCGTGTGGCGTGGACCGTCCACAACCTGCTGCCCCACGCGGCGCGCTTCGAGGAGGAGGAGGGCCGGTTCCGTGGCGCGGTGGCCGAGCGTGCCGACCTGATCCACGTCATGGCGTCAGAGACGCGGCGCCTGGTCGCCCCCTATTTCGAGCTCCCGGAAGATCGCATCCTGCCCGTCCCGCATCCCAACTACATCGGGGTCTACGCGGACACCGTGGGACGCGGCCAGGCTCGCCATGACCTGCGGCTGCATCCGGACGAGCTCGTGTACCTGGTGCTGGGCAGCATCCGGCCCTACAAGGGGATCGATGAGCTGCTGGACGCCTGGAACGACCTGCCCAGGGACGGCACGCCGCGCCGGCTGCTCATCGCGGGCCGGCCCGGGCACGAGCCGGGGATCCCCGAGCTGCTGGAGCGCGCGAGCTCGCTCCCCGATGTCGTGCTCCACGCGGGTCGGATCGAGCCTGACGCGATCGGCGCATACCTCCGAGCCGCGGATGTCGCCGTGCTGCCATACCGGCGCTCCCTGAACAGCGGGGCGCTGATGCTCGCGATGTCGTTCGACCTGCCCGTCATCGTGCCGGCGGGCGGCGGGCTGGCCGAGCTCGTGGACGGGCGCAACGGGATCACCTTCGAGGGCGGCGATCGAGCGGCCCTGGTCGACGCGATGCGCCGGGCGCCGGCGATCGCGACGCCGGCCGGGCGCGCCGCCGCCGGTGCCACGGCGAGCCGGTTCGACGCGGCCGAGATCTCGGAGCGATTCGCGGTAGGCGTGCGCGAGCGGCTCGGCTGGGCCTGAGGCCCCAACGGCCGGCGGCGGCCGCGATCAGCCGGCCTGCGCCCTGAGGACCGCGAGCCCGTGCTGGGTCGCGGTGATCTCGGGGCTCAGGTCCGTGCGCTCGGAATGCCACCGCTCGAGCATCCGCTTCTCGGCGTCGCGCCCGGCATCGTCGACGATGACGACCGAGCCCGGGGCAAGCTTGGCGCCCAGGACGGGCAGCGCCGGGTAGCGCGGCGTCCCGTGGCGATCGGTCGCCTGGGGCGGGCCGTCGACGAGGAGCAGGTCCACCCGGTCGAGCGCAGCGACTGCGTCGGGCACCAGGTACCAGGCGTACGTCTCGGAACCGAGGGTGTATGGAACGAGGGGCGCGTCGAGCACTGAGACGACCGCCTCAAGGTCGAGCGCGCGGACGTGCCGCCGGGTCCGCTCGGCGTATGCGGGGTCGTGTTCGAGCGAGTACAGGTGGCCCCGCCCGGCGCGCCGCAGCTGCAGGCCGATGACCAGGGTTGACGCGCCCGAACCGAGCTCCACCACCGACTCCGGGACGCCGGTGGCAACCTCACGGGCCAGGATGGCCGCCGCTTCGTAATCGAGCGCCCAACCGCCAAGGGGCAGTGGGTAGGGCACATCCATGGCGGAGAAGGCCGCAGCCGCCTTGGCCTCGCGCACGTGGCGCTCGAGCTCGGTGAGGCGCGCGGTGAGCTTCGTGGAGGCCGCCCGCACCTGGCGATCCCGCCGCTGGGCGGTGATGCGGGCGCCCTGCCGCCCGCGAACGCCCGTGGCAACCACCAGCCCGCTGACGATCGCCACGGGGACGACCGCCTCCACGTCCGTGACGCCGGCATACGCGAACAACGCCGTGAGCCCTCCGGCGACGAGCCCTCCGGCAAGCCCGTAGGCCTCGGGAAGGGTCAGCCAGCGGGACGGTTGCATGAGGGGATCCTACTCGGCCTGCACCGCGCGGGACCGCGTCAACGGGTCGCCTGTCTGCCCGAGGAACCACTGGCCACGCTCCAGCCATCGAGCACCGCCGACGCCACGGGCCGCCCGACCACGGGCACCGTCATCGCCAGCCGGAGTGGCCAGCGCTTGGATCTGGCCCTGATGCTCCTGATCAGCCCGTGGTCGATGCGGGCGGCCACGATCGCCAGGTCCAGGAATGCGCGTCGCGCGGGCGGCGCCAGCTCGTGCATCTGTCGCCCGAGCGGGTCGATCACCTCCACCCTGACGGCGTCCTCGGCCCCCGCCACGGCCGCCTCGGGCACGTGACGCAGCAGGTCGCCAAGCGCGTTCAGCATCAGCGGCAGGTCCGGGTCCTGGCGCTCCACGGCTCGGTGGAGCTGGGCGCCGAGGTCCGCCCGGATCAGCCGGCGCAGGTACAGGCCCTCCATGCGCCCGGCCGAGACCGGGTCGTACGCTTCGGAGAACGCGCCGGCGGCGACATCGAACGCGACCCCGGCCATGCGCACGGCCTCGGCCCCGAGGCTGGCCGACCGCTCGCGGGCACTGGTGATGGTCGGCACCCCGGCGTCGGGACGCGGCCGTCGCCACTCGTAGACCAGGTCGTCGATGACCTCGATCCGGTCGCCTGCCCGGACGAGGGCCCGTACGACCCACGGCTGATCACCCACCATGCGCCCCTCGAACCGCAGGCCGGAGGACGTGGAGCGGTGGAACAGCTTGCCAACCGGACCCACGTAGTAGAGGAGGTCGGGGTGGGCCAGGAGCGACTTGCGCCCGGGCTCGCGGATGTCCGGCAGGTCGTACAGCTTGGGGAACCACGTCCGCTCGCCGTCGGTCGAGACCCGCTGGCCGACAACGGCGAGCGCGGCCGTCTCGTCGCCACGCCGCACCAGCGCTCCCAGCCCTCCGGGGATCAGCCGGTCGTCCGCGTCGAGGAAGGTCAGCCACTCGCCGGTTGCCAGCTCCAGCGCCCGGTTTCGGGCCGCGGACACGCCGCCGTTCACGGCCAGCCGGTCCACGACCAGGCGCGGGTCGCCGGATGCCAGCCGCGCCAGGATGGCGGCAGTCCCGTCGATCGATCCATCGTCGATCACCACGCACTCGAGGTCGACGTCGCGCTGGTCGAGGGCGGACTGCACCGCGGTCTCGATCGAGGCTTCGACGTTCCAGGCCGCCACGATCACGGACAGGCGCGGGGGTGCGGCTCCGGGGGTCGCCATGTGTGCAGGATACGGTCCCGTCCGCCCGGGGATCAGGCCGCGAGCGCGCGCCCGACGGCCCGCCGCAGCCTCGCCGCCACCTCGTCGAGCTCGGAGCTCGGCTCCCCGGTCGCCTCATCCATGTAGACGTCCCGGCGGACCTCGATCATGAGCGATGCCACGCGGTGGTCCGTGCCATACCAGCGAAGCGGGACGACCGAGCCCGACGAACGGCCGGTCGATCGCCACGCGAAGCCCTTCTCCGCGCAGGGCCTCAGCGAGTCCCTCGACCAGGGGCGCGGGCGTGTGGAACGGATCGGTGCCGAGGCAGACCTCCGGCCGGCCGGGATCCTGGTCGGACTCCGAAGGGAGCGGGACGCTCGCAGAACGAGTGGCCATCGAGGATCACGCAGGTCCCGAACCGCGCAAGCGTGGCCGCAACGACCAATTCGAGCGTGCGGTGATAGGGCCAGTACCAGCGGTCCATGAGCCGCCCACGCACCCGGTGATCCGCATCACGAAGGCGAGCGCCGGTGGTCGTGAGCGTGTAGACGGCGCCCTGGCCGACGGCCGCCATCGGCTCGGCCTCGTCCTCGGGGAACCGCTCCGGGTCCACCACCAGCCGGCTCACCCCGTTGACCAGCATGACGCCGCCGAGCTCCCGGATCCAGCCGTAGAGCCGGTCGGTGTGCGCGTCGGTGAGGCACAGGAGCTCGGCGGCCAACGCGGCCTCGTCGAGGAGCAGGCCGGCGCGCTCTCCCGGCGGGAGGAACCTCGACGCATGCGGCACGTGACCCACGATGGGCCGCGTGGGTCCGACTGGGTCCAGGAGACGGTAGGCGGCGGTCATCCGTGCCATCATCGCCCTCCGGGGCGTGGTCCGCGGGATGCGCGAATCCGTTGACCCAGCCCGTGCGCTCACGTATGCTCGATAATCGATGATACGACCGCGGCGACGCCGAGCCGCTGCAGAAAGGGAGCACGATGGGCTATCTGGACAGGTTCGCGCTCGAAGGCAAGGTCGCCTTGGTTTCCGGCGGCGGCGGTGCCATCGGGTCCGCGATCGCCGGGGCCCTCGCGGCGGCCGGTGCGAAGGTGAGCGTGGTCGACGTGACGCAGGAGCGCGCCGACGAAGCCGCGGCCAAGGTCGGCGAGGGCGGCGCCGAGGTGCTCGCGCTCGCGGCGGACGTCACCACGGAGGCCGACTGCGACCGCATCGTGGCCGCCACCGTTGAACGCTTCGGCCGGCTCGACATCATCGTCAACTGCGTGGGCGGCGGCGCCGGCAAGGTGCTGTTCGACGCGCAGGAATACCCCCGCGACGCGTGGGACTGGATCATGGAGCTCAACCTGCGGAGCACGCTGCTCGCCACCCAGTCGGCCGTCGCGCGCCATGATCAAGGCGGGCCACGGTGGCGTGGTCGTCAACATCAGCTCGGTCCGCGCCTCGCTGGGCATCAACGCCGGCTACTCCGCCTACGTCGCCGCCAAGGGCGCGATCAGCTCGCTGACCCGCCAGTGGGCAACCGAGTGGGCGAAGCACGGCATCCGGGTCAACGCCATCGCCCCCACCTTCGTGGACACGCCGCAGGTCGCGATGCTGCTCGGCGACCCCGAGTTCCGCTCCAGCGTCGAGGCACGGATCCCGCTCGCCCGCGTCGGCGGCACGGACGACATGACCGGACCGGTCGTGTTCCTGTGCTCGGACGCCGCGGCCTTCGTCACCGGCCAGATCCTCGGGGTCGACGGCGGCCTCACCGCGACCCAGTAGCCCCAACGGAAGGGAGCCCAGCCTCAATGGAGCAGGTCACCAGCCGCATCTTCGCCGAGACGAAGGTGCGGGGCTGCAACCCGAGCTTCGTGCTCACGTCGAAGGGCCCGGTCGTCATCGACACCCCGCAGCTGCCGTCGAAGGCCGTGGAGATGCGGAAGGCGGTCGAGGAGCACGGCTCGATCCAGTACGTGATCAACACGGAGCACCACGTCGACCACATCTTTGGCAACTACTGGTTCAAGGGTGCGGGGCCGATCATCCACCACCAGGGTGTCCATGAGCGGTTCATGACCGTGTACCCGGAGCTCGACCCGTTCGCCTACGCCCTCGAGGCGCTGCCGACCGACGATCCGGATGGGGCCGCGCTGGTCCCCGATCGCGAGACCTACTACGCGAACATGGGCACGGCGGACATCGTGTTCACCGGAGACGTCACGCTCAAGGTCGGCGACCGGACCTTCCACCTGCTCCACACGCCCGGCCATACCCCGGGCCAGGTCGCGGTGTACGTCCCCGAGGAGCGGGCCGTCTTCACCGGGGACACGATCTTCTCCGAGTGCACGACGTGGCTGATGACCTCGGACGTGGACCAGTGGATCACGTCCCTGGACCGCATCCGGGCGCTGGACTTCGACCACGTGATCCCCGGCCACGGGCCGGTCCAGACCAAGGCCTACCTCGCCACCCAGCGCTCGTTCATGCTCGAGTGGAAGACGGCGGTGGCGGTCGCGATCGCGAAGGGCTGGAGCCGCGAGGAGACGATCGCGCGGGTCAGCTTCGCCGAGCGCTACCCGGTCGATATCGGGCAGGAATACATGATGGACTACATCCAGGAGCGAAACGCCGGCGCGCTCTACGACAAGCTCACGGCGCCGATGACGACGACCTACCCGGCCAAGGACGCTCCGCCCCGCTGAGGCGGCCGATGCACGGCCGGATCGCGCCCGTCACCGTCCCGGACGACTTCCGGGTCTTCGCGGCGTCCGACCTCCACGGCCAGCTGCGGGCGACCGACCGGCTGCTCGCCGCCGCCGGGCTGACCGATGGCGGCGCCACCTGGATCGCGCCGCCGGCGACCGCGCTGGTCGTGACCGGCGACATGGTCGACCGGGGGCCCGACTCCGTGGGCCTCGTGCGCGCGGCTGGTCTCGCTGCGGGACCAGGCACCGGCCCGTGGCGGGCTCGTCGTCCTGCTCGAGGGCAACCACGAGGTCCAGGTGCTCGGCGGGCTCGATGGGGTGCCCCTGGTCCAGCGCGCGTTCATGACCTTCGGCGGCGCCGCGACCCTGCTGTCCGCGGGCCTCACGGAGGTCGACTGGCGAGACCGGCCGGCCGCCGACATCGCCGAGCGGTTCGACCGGGCAGCTCCCGACCTGCGGCGCATCCTGTGGGGGTTCGCGCCCTACGCCCGGTGGCGAGACACTCTCCTGGTGCATGGCGGGCCGGTCCCCGGACAGGACCTCGAGTCGTTCGAGGCCAGCTCGCGCCGTCTCTGGATCCGGCGTGCCTTCTTCGAATCCGAGGCTCGCTTCCCCGATGGCGAGCCGTGGCGACCGCACCGGCTGGCCGGGACCCGCCAGGTCGTGTTCGGGCACACGCCCGTGACCGAGCCCACGCTGTTCCATGGTCGCCGGGCGCTCAACCTCGATACCTGGCGCGGCGACACGGTGACGCTGGCCAGGCTGCCCGAGAGCGGCGACCTCCGCGATGTCGAGATCCTGTCCTCGCCCGCGGAGCCGCGGGCCGTGGCGGACGGCGCCGTGACGCCAGACCAGATCGCGCTCCTCGACGTCGAGATCACGAGCGTGGTGGACGAGTACTGGCAGGGTGTCAAGGGCCCCGGCCGGGTCGCGCGTCCCTGACCCGGTCGCGGGGTGTTGCCTGCCAGGCACCGATCTCGCCCCTGGTCGCCCGGTGGCCCCCGGGGTGTTGCCTGCCAGGCACCGATCTCGCCCCTGGTCGCCCGGTGGCCCCCGGGGTGTTGCCTGCCAGGCACCGATCTCGCCCCTGGTCGCCCGGTGGCCCCCGGGGTGTTGCCTGCCAGGCACCGATCTCGCCGCCCGACCCGGACGTGGTGCCCCGGAGGCCACGTTCCCGGTCCCGGGAGCCGCCTGCCGGCGGTTTCAGTGCCTCACGGGCAACGCCCGACGGGCAACAGCCGCCAGCCCGTACGCTATCCTTCAGGATCATCGATAATCGAGCATACGCTCGATCAGTCGTCGTCCCGGGCGCGCGATACTCCCGACGACGACGTCGCCCAGGAGAACCCCCGATGCCCACCCTGCCCGCGACCATGGAGGCCCTCGTCGTCCTCGAGCCCAGCGTGCTCGAGATCCAGGAGGTGCCGGTCCCGGCCCCAGGACCCAACGAGGTCCTTGCGCGCGTGCGGGCCGTCTCGATCTGCGGCACCGACGCCCACCTGATCCGGGGCGACTACCCGGGCTTCTGGCCGCCCTCGTTCCCGTTCATCCCGGGGCACGAGTGGGCGGGCGAGATCGCGGCCCTGGGCCCTGGGGCCGAGCGATTCGGCTGGCAGGTGGGCGACCGGGTCGCCGGCACCAGCCATGACGCCTGCGGCGTGTGCCGCGAGTGCGTGGAAGGCCGCTACAACCTGTGCGAGAACTACGGGCGCGAGGGCCTGCACCGCCAGTACGGCCACAGCGTGCAGGGGGCGGACGCCACCTACGTCGTGCAGGGCGTCAAGACGATCTTCGCGCTGCCGGACGCGCTCACGTTCGAGGACGGGGCCCTGATCGACCCCGCCTCGATCGCCCTCCACGTCGCCAACCGCGGCAACATCACCCCGGGCGACACGGTGGCCATCACCGGGGCCGGCGCGATCGGGCTGCTCGGCGGCGACGCGTCCCGCATCCGCGGCGCGGCGCGCGTGATCGTGGTGGGACGCGGATACCGGCTCCAGAAGGCGGCGGCGATGGGCTTCGAGACCGTCGACACCGCCGCCGGCGATCCCGTCCGTGCGGTCCGGGCGATGACCGGAGACCTCGGGGTTGACGTCGTCCTCGAGTGCGCGGGCGTCCCCGAACTGCTGGGAGCCGCGCTCGAGATGCTGCGGCGCGGTGGGCGGTGCGCGGCTGTCGGCATCCCGACCGTCGGCGTGGAGATCGCCATGCAGCGCCTGGTGCTCGACGAGCTGGAGCTCGTCGGCTGCCGCGCGAGCGCCGGCGAGATGCGGCGCGTGATCCCGCACGTGGAGCAGGGTCGGATGCGGGTCCGCGAGATGGTGACCCACCGCTTCGCCCTGGCGGACTACGCCGAGGCGCTGGCGACCTTCAACGACCGCGCGAGTGGCGCGATCAAGATCCTGGTCAACCCCTGACCCTGCGTCCCAACCAGTGATCAGATCGGGTCGGCGAGCCCCAGCGTCAGGCCGCCGTAGACGTCGATGACGGCACCCGTGACCCAGCGCCCGCCGTCGCCCGACCCGCGGCGGCGTGTTCGCCCGTGGATGGCGGGCAGCAACGATTCCATGACTTGGATCCGGCGCTGGATTTCCGCGGCCTCCGCGTCCGAGAGCGGGACACCCCATGTCATGTTCGGATAGCCGACGGCGTCCTGCGCGGCCCGAGTCACCGTCGCAGGGCTGGCGTCGAGGCTGAGGTCCATACGGAAGGCCATCGCCTGAGCGAGGTCAGCCCGCGCCGACTCGGACTTTTTCGGTGACCACCTCCGATCCCGCCTGCACAGCAGCCCCGGGTACGCCGATGCCCAGTGCCAACACTCCGATGACCAACGAGACTATCGATCCCCTCACCCCTGGTGCCTCCGTTCTCGTCGGCCATTCTTCTACGGGTCGCCGGTCACCACGATGGTCAGCATGGCCTCGCCATCGCGCGGGACCACGACATGGCCGCTCCCGAGTTCCGCGTCCGTCGACCCGGTCGCTCGGACGATGACGGTGTAGCCCGTTGCCGCGATGCGCTCCCAGATGGCGATCCCGTCGGCTCCGAGCGTGCTCCCGGTCAGCGCTCCGGCGTTGGCGCGTGGCACGTCCGGCACGAGGTCCACGTCCCGGTACGTCACCGGTTTGCCGGCGGCATCGACGACCGTCACCACCAGCGACCCGTACCCGAGGTCCGGGATCGGCGGCAGGATCTCGACCTCGACGACCAGCCAGCCCGGTCGCTTGCCGAGGGCCTCGTAGGCGAGGTCGCGCGCGGACTCCATGTCGAGGCCCTCGCGATCGGTGGACAGTTCGAGCAGGACGCGGTTCTCCTTCGTTTCAAGCGCGTGGCCCTCGAAGTCGAGGTCCGCCGCGGCGAGCCTGGCGCGGAAGCCGGGATCCTTGAGTTGGCGGCGGAACCGGTTGAGCTCAGCCTGCGACCAGCGGACCTCGGAGACGGTGAGGTCCACCGTGTTCGCGAACAGGGCCTCGAGAGCCACCTCGTGCTGGGCGGCGTGGCCGCTGACGAGAATGTGCGGGCGTCCAGCGTCGAGGTACCAGCCGGCCCACTCGTCGGGATGCTCGCGTCCGTACGCCCCGATGACCGGGGCGAGGTTGTTGGACGCATCGATCGCGCGGTCGTAGAGCGCGGCCTCGTCGGGCATCAGCAGGAGCTGGTTCATCCGGAGCACCGATGTTGGGTCGAGGATGACGGCACGGACCCACGCCTCGTCCGCCCGGTAGCCGAGGGCCTCGCGGGTCTCCATGGACCAGCGAAGGTTGCCCTCGACGACCCGGGGCGCCTCGCCCGGGTGGATCCGCACGCCCCACCCGAAGGCCGCGCCGGGCTGGGCCTCGGCGGCGATCACCCACTCGCGGTCAAAGCGCATGCCCCGCGCGCCGCGCATCGCGATCGCCGCCTCGATGCGCTCCTCGATGGCCGGGGAGAGGGTCGGCGACGGTGCCGGGGCCGCGGACCGCATCCCGACCGAGGCCGACCCCACCGGGGTGGGCGGCGCGGCGACCTTCGGGGATGGCGCCTGCTGACCACACCCGGCAACGGAGAGCGCGGCCAAGGCAATGATCGGGCCTGCCCACCATGCCCGTCGGGCCTCGTGTCGCCGTTCGCCTGCGTTCCCCATGCCGCACCCCCAGCGACGCCGGGCTGACGCTACACCTTCCGCAGTCGACTCACAAGCAGGCCCCCGTCCCGGCTCGTTCACCCAGACCCGCGGTCAGCCCACTGGCGCGGCGCCGCTCCTCGACCCTGGGCAAGGACCGGGACGGCCGATCGGGCTTGCTGCAGCAACCGTTCAGATCGAGTCGGCGAGCCCCAGTGTCAGGCCGCCGTCGACGTCGATGACGGCCCCCGTGACCCAGCGCCCGCCGTCGCCGGCGAGCCAGGCGACGGCCTCGGCGATGTCGCTCCCCTGGCCCACCGAGGACAGGGCCTGCCGGCCGAAGTGGAGTCCGGTCGCGAACCGGGCGCGCTCCTCGTCCTCCGACGTGCCGCGCAGCTCCGACGGGATGATCCCGGGGCGGATGCAGTTGACCCGGATCCCGTCGCGCCCCAGGTCCGCGGCGAGCGCGCGGGTCATCGCCTCGACGGCGGCCTTGCTCGCGACGTAGCCGAACCGGCCGTGCGGCGGGCGGCCGACGACGGTGGACCCGAGGTTGACGACCGCGCCCCGGCTGCGCCGCAGCTCGCCGAGCGCGGCGCGCGTGACCAGGAACACGCTGACCACGTTCGAGCGGAGCATGCCCTCGAGATCGGCCAGGGCGAGCGCGTCCAGGCCACCCTGGACCTCGGCGCCCGCGTTGTTGACCAGGACGTCGATCCCGCCGAGCTCCGCCACGGCGGTCGCGACCAGCCGCTCCACGTCCGGCTCGGAGGTGACGTCGGCGACGCACGGGACGACCCGGCCCGGAGCGTCCACCAGCTCCGCGGCGAGCGCCTCCAACCGCTCGCGCCGGCGGCCGGCGGCCACGACCTGGGCACCACGACCGACGAGCAGGCGCACCGTGTGCGCCCCCAGCCCGGCGGACGCCCCGGTGACCAGGATCCGGCGACCATCCACGTTCATGCGATCGCTCCTTCCGCCCGCTCAGGCACGACCCGCCGCAACCTCGTCGGCGCGCGTGCGCCCGGCCAGCAGGATCAGGTCTTCGTGGAGCTCGAACCACACCCCGTGGTAGCTGTCCACCCGCGGTGACGCGATGAACTTGCCGTCGCCGGCAGCTGCGGCCGCTGCAGCGGCCGAGAGTCGCTCCCCGTACCGTCCGAGCCGCGGCAGGCCGGCGACGAGCGGCCCCAGCCAGGCCTCGACATCGGCGTGGAGCTCGCCCAGTCGGGCCAGTACCGCCGCGTCATAGTCGGCATCGGCGTGGTCGTTGAGCGTGTCGGGATCCTTCATCTGCCAGGCGGTGACGATCTCCTTCATCCGCCGATCGAGCGCGACGAAGGCGTCCAGCGCGGCCGTCGCGACCTCGCCACCCCACGCCGCCGCGTCGGCCGTGATCAGGGCCATCGCCGCGGCCTTGCCGTCCGCGGTGAGGCGGAACGAGCCCGCACCGGGCTCGGCCCGGCCGGCCTCGACGAGGTCGTCGACCAGGGAGCTGGCCGCCTCGGGGCCACAGCCAAGAGCCGTTCCCAGCCCGGCCGGCAGGCAGTAGCCCTTGATCAGCAGGACCCGCAGAGCGTCGTCAGGCCCGGCGACCGCCGGTTCGCGGCTCCCTGCCTCGCCGGCGACGGCGATGGGGTTGCCGTCCTCGCTCACCCCGGGGATCGCGATCCCGAGCTCCCGGGCCCAGCCGAGGAGCGTCTTCGCCTCGGGGACGACGGCCTCGACACCCGACCTGACGCCCTCGAAGATCTCGCCGCTCGAGCCGTCGATGGTGATCACGGATCCCGCGGCCAGGGGGTGTCCGCCGATCACGACCCCACCCTCCCCGATCACGACGTCCGAGGCGCCGACCACCGCTGGGATCCCCCAGCCCCGGGCGACCACGGCGGCGTGGCTCGCGAATCCGCCGCTGGAGGTCAGGACCCCGCAGCTCCGCTGCATCCCGTGGACATCGTCGGGCGAGGTCTCGGCGCGGACCAGGATCACGTCCCGGCCCGAGTCGGCGCCCGCCACCGCGTCCTCGGGCGTGAGACGGATCTCGCCCGACACCAGCCCCGGTGATGCCCCGAGGCCCCGGGCAAGCGCGGTCCCCCCGTCGTTGCTCTCGACGACGGCCTTGGGAGGTTCGGCCAGGTGGGCGAGGACGCGCCGGACGGCCTCATCGCGGCTGAGCGGGAAGTCCGCGGCCTCGGCCATCTCGGCCGCCATCCGGACCGCAGCCTGTGGCGTCCGCTTGCCGACCCGGACCTGGAGCAGCCAGAGGCGGCCCTGCTCGATGGTGAACTCGATGTCGCAGCAGTCGCGGTAGTGACGTTCCAGCACGTCCGCGTAGCGGCGCAGCTCGGCGGCCACGGCCGGCATCCGGTCATCGAGGCATGACACGGGCTCCGTCGCGTGCGTGCCGGCGACCACGTCCTCCCCCTGGGCGTCGAACAGGACGTCACCGTAGAGCGCGTGCTCGCCGGTCGCGGGGTTGCGGGTGAACAGGACGCCCGTTCCCGAGTCGGGGCCGCGGTTGCCGAACACCATCGCCTGGACCGTGACACCCGTGCCAAGGTCGCCGCTGATGCCCTCCACCTCGCGGTAGGCGCGGGCGCGGTCACTGTTCCACGACTTGAACACGGCCTCCACCGCCCCGCGGAGCTGCGCCCATGGGTCGGCCGGGACGACCTCCACGCCGACGATGTCCCGGTAGATGGCCACGAACCGCTCGTGGCAGTTGCGCGCAAAGGCCGGATCGCCCGAGACGGCCCTGAGCCCGGCCTCGGTCGCCGGGTTGAGGCCGAGGTTGAGGATCGTGTCCATCATCCCGGGCATGGACCGGGGAGCGCCGCTCCGCACCGACACCAGGAGCGGATCGGCGGGATCGCCGAACCGCCGGCCGACGGCGGCCTCCAGGCGCGCCATCGCCGCCCGCACCTCGTCGTCGAGACCGTCCGGCCAGCCCGACGCGAGATAGGCCTTGCAGGCCTCGGTCGTGATCGTGAACGCGGGCGGCACCGGCAGTCCCAGGTCCACGGCCATCGTCGCGATGTTGGCGGCCTTGCCGCCGAGGAGCAGCGTGATCGCTGCCGGGTCGAGGTCGTGGCGATGGTCGAAGGCGTAGACGTAGGGCACGGGACCGGGGATCTCCTGGATCGATGGCTGGGTCGGCCCGTCAGGGCTCGACGATGATCTTGATCGCCCCGCTCGCGGGATCGTTGAACGTGGCCAGCGCGGCCGGGTACTCCGAGAGCGGGAAGTGATGCGTGGTGACGTCGTCGACGCGGATCCGGCCCTGCTCCACGAGCGGCATGACGCGCCGCATCTCGCCCGCGGTCGCGCGACAGCCCACGAGCTCCAGCTCGTCGAGCACCAGCCGCTGCATGGCGATCTCCACCCCCTGGGTCGGGATCCCGACAGCCGCACACCGGCCACCGCGCCGGAGCATCCCGAGCGCCATCGCCACGGTTGCCGGGACGCCGGCGCACTCGAGGACGACGTCCACGCCCAGGCCGCCGGTCATCTCGCGGACCCGCGCGACCGGATCGCCGTCGGCGACGTCGACCGCCTCGAAGCCCATCGCGCGCGCCTTGGCGATCCGCGAGGGGTTGGTCTCCACGAGGATCACCCGGCTGGCCCCGCGGACCAGGGCCGCGTCGCCGCCCAGCAGACCGATCGCCCCGGCACCGGTGATGGCCACGGTGTCGCCCGGGGTGATGTTGCCGCGGTTGGCGACGTGGAGGGCGATCGAGGCCGGGTCGATGACGGCGCCCTGGGCGAAGGAGAGCCCCTCGGGCAGCGGGAAGACGCACTTGACCCCGTGCACCGCGTACGTCGCATCCACGCCCTGGACGCTGTGGCCGTACTGCTTGTGGAGCCCCTCCTTGCCGTAGTTGTCGCACAGGTTGTAGCGGCCCTCGACACACATCTGGCACACGCCGCAGGCGTCATGGCTGGTGCCGGCGACCCGGTCGCCCACCTGCCAGCCGAAGCGCTCGGCCCCGGGGCCCAGGGCCGCGATCTCGCCCGCCCACTCGTGCCCCGGGATGAACGGGAACGCGGGCGGCCAGAAGCCCGGGTAGTCGCCCCGGATCAGGTGGGCGTCGGTGCCGCAGATCGAGACGGCCCGCACGCGCGCGAGGACCTCGTTGGGTCCCGGCACCGGGACCGGCACCTCCTGGATCTCGAGCACGCTGGGCTCGAGGACGACGAGGGCCTCCATGGTCGCGGGCAGGGCGGGCATCGGTTCTCCTGGGCGGGACGCCAGCGGGCTAGACGATTGCGACGGGGTCGACCATGGACCCTGTTGCGCCGCGGATCTTGACGGGGAGCGCCACGAACAGGAACTCGTAGATCCGGTCGCGGGCGAGCTCCTCGAGGTCGAGGCTTTCCATGATGTAGACGCCCTTCTCGATCAGCAGCGCCGTGTGAACGGGCTGGGGGTTCCCCTCTGGCCCCGGGTCGGGAGCCGGCTGCACCTCGAACGTCTCCGTGTCGGAGCCGGCCGCGATCACGCCGCGCTCCAGCATCCAGCGCGCGGCGGACACATCGGGCCCGGCGGTCTTGTGCTCGGCCATCCGCTCGGCATCGGGCCACAGGCCCATGTACCCGGTCCGGATGACCACGACATCCCACGGCTGGACCGTCACTCCCTCGGCCGCGCAGATCGCGTCCATCTCGGCCGCGTCGATCGGCGAGCCCTTGGGCAGGCAGTCAACGCCGCGGTACGTCGGGGCGTCGATGAGGATGCCGCGGGTGAAGAACGGGGGCATCTTGGAGGCATCGCCGTGCACGGGTCCAAAATCCGTGAGGTGCTCATCGGCGTTGCCGCCGCCATACCAGTGCATGTCGTCCGAGACCGTCATGTGCGCCAGGGCGTCCATGTGCGCCCCGGAATGGCTGGTGGCCATCACGTACTCGGCCATGTACCCGAGGCCCGCGTCGTTGACCGGACCCCAGGGCTGGGCGCCGGTCACCCGGATCCCGCGCGGCGTCCGGTAGTTGAGAACCTGGAACGGCGGGTGGCCGGGGAACAGCGGCATGCCCGGGAACCGCACCGCGCCGAGCGACACCATGCGCCCCTCGCGGACCAGCCGGGCCGCCTTCACCACCTGCTCGGCCGGCATGTCGCCGACCGGCCCGATCTCGGTGCCGAACCTCATGCGCCTGCCTCCCCTTCCCCGGTCTCCGCGGCCGGGGTGTTGATGGCCCGCCACACGCGCTCCGGCGTGAGCGGGAGGTCCCGGATCGGGACGCCGATGACCTCGCGCACGGCGGCCGCAACGGCGGGCGCCACGCACAGCAACGCGCCTTCGCTCATTCCCTTGGCACCGTACGGCCCGGGTCCGTCGGCGTTCTCCACCATCTCGCTGCGCAGCTCGCGCGGCAGGTCCATGCTGGTCGGGATCCGGTAGTCGATGGCGCCGAGGTTCCGGATCCGGCCCCGGTCGTCAAAGATGTAGTGCTCCATGAGCGTGTGCCCGAGGCCCATGATGGCCGCGCCCTCGTCCTGCATCCGGACCTGCAGCGGGTTGAGCGCCTTGCCGACGTCGCTGACCGTGACGTGGCGGTCGATCGTGACGTCGCCGGTCTCGCGGTCAACCTCGGCCTCGATGACCGTGCAGTTGAACTCGAAGAACGCGGCCGACCCGGACAGGGGGTGACCCGGCTCCGCGTTCTTGCGGGCCTCGCCCAGGCCGGTGAGCTCGCCACCCAGCTTGCCCAGACCGGTCTTGAGCACCTCGCGCGGGGCCAGCTCGGTGCCGTCCGGGAGCCGGACGACGCCCGCGTCAACCGTGACCCCGGCCGGGTCCACGCCGTGGACCGTCGCGGCCATCGCCTGCAGCTTGCCCTGGATATCCCGGCACGCGGCGAGGACCGAGTTGCCCATCAGGACCGTCGAGCGCGACGCCGACGTCTGCTGGTCGTAGGGCACGATCGCCGTGTCCCCCATCACCACGGTCACCCAGTCGAGCGGGGCGCCCAGCTCCTGGGCCGCGATCTGCGCGAACACGGTCCGCGCACCCTGGCCCATGTCGGAGGTGCCGGCATAGACGACCACGGAGCCGTCCACGAGCAGGCGCACGATGGAGTACGAGAGGCCGGTGGTCGGACCGGACTTGATGCCCAGCGCAATCCCGCGCCCCCGGCCGGCGGGCAGGGGTGTCCCCCACCCGGCTCGTTCCGCGGCGAGGCGCACGGTCTGCTCCCAGTCGCCGTCGCACGGGGTGTCGAAGGGGATGAACCGGTCACCCTTGCGGGCCAGGTTCCGGAGGCGGATCTCCAGCCGGTCCAGGCCCAGTGCCTGGGCGCCCTCGTCGAGGGTGGACTCCACCGCCCAGTTGATCTGGGGGTTCCCAAACCCGCGGAACGCGGTTGACGGGAGGGTGTGCGACAGCACGCTGCGAGCGGCGATCCGCACCGCCGGCACGTTGTACGGCCCTGCCGCCGGATAGGACCCCTTGCCCACGACGCGGTCGGCGATGTCGGTGTACGCGCCGATCAGGTAGTCGGCCTCGATGTCCTGGAACAGGATGTGCCCGTCGCGGTCGAAGCCGGTGCGGACCCGCGACTCGCAGGCCGCGCGTCGGGCCGCCTGGAACGACTCCTCGAGGGTCAGGACCAGGCGCACCGGGCGGCCCAGCCGGAGCGCGGCAAAGACCACCGCCGGCTCGTACTTCGCGTGCTGCTTGCCGCCAAAGCCGCCGCCCGGGTCGGGCGCGATGACGCGGACCTTCGAGAGGGGCATGTCCACGAGGCCCGCGATCAGCTTCTGGAGCCAGTTGGGGTGCTGGATCGTGCTCCACACCCTGAGGCCATCGCCGTCGGGCGCCGCCATGAACGCGTGCGGCTCGATCGCGAACTGGGTCACGATGGGGAAGCTGTACCGGCCCTCCACGATCACGTGCGCCCGGGCTGCCTCGGCCTCGATGTCGCCCCAGCCCACGCGGTGCTCATTGAGCACGTTGGTGCCGGCGCGAGGGTCGCCCGGTCGCAGCGATGGATCCTGGACCAGCGGTGCGTCTGGCGCGAGGGCCCCGGCGACCGTGAACACCGCCGGCAGCTCCTCGTGGTCGACCCGTACCGCGGCGGCCGCGGCTTCCGCGAGGTCCCGGGTGTCCGCCACCACGATCGCCACCGGGTCGCCGTGGAACTTGGTCTCGCCGCTGGCCAGCACGGGCCGGTCGGCGTTCTGGGGCCCGAACCGCGGCACCGGCTGCGGCAGGTCGTCAGCGGTCATCACCAGGTGCACGCCCGGCATGGCAAGCGCCGCGCTCGCGTCCACCGCGTCGATCCGCGCCCGGGCACAGTCCACGGTGACGAACTTCGCGTGCAGCACGCCGGAGACATCGAGGTCGGCGAGGTAGGCCTGGGTGCCGGTCACCCGGCCGATGCCGCCCACCCGGTTCGGGGAGCCGCCGATGCGGCTGTCGAGCGTGGTCACTGGTCCATGCCCTCCGCCACCGCCTCGATCGCTTCGAAGATCTGCTCGTAGCAGGCACACCGGCACAGGTTGCCGGCCATGCCCTCCTCGATCTCGTCCTGGGTCGGGTGGGGGTGCGCGTCGAGCAGCGCGTGAGCCGAAATCAGCTGGCCGGGGATGCAGAAGCCGCACTGCACGGCACCCTTGTCGAGGAATGCCTGCTGGATGGGCGCGAGCCGGCCGTCCTGGGCGGCGAGGCCCTCGACGGTGAGGATGTCGGCGCCGTCAGCCTCGACGGCAAGCACGAGGCACGAGTCCACGGACCGCCCGTCGACGATCACGGTGCACGCCCCGCACTCGCCGACCAGGCAGCACTCCTTGGTCCCGGTCAGGGCAAGCTCGTCGCGCAGGACCTCGAGCAGCGTGTGGTGCGGGGCGATGTCGAGGACGCGTCGGCGCGCCGTTGACCGTGACCTGGATCTGGATGGTGTCCATGCTGTCCTACGCTCCCGCCGCCAGGCGCTCGATGGCGGTGCTGAGGGCACGCCGGCCAAGGACACGCAGCATGGCCAGCCGGTAGTCCGGCGAGGCCCGCATGGACCGAACGGACGGGCTGGCATCCGCGAAGATCGACTCGAAGACCGCGGCCTTCGCTTCCTGGGAGGCTGCCGGGTCGCCGAGAACGCCGGTGGTGTCGACCTTCACCAGCGGGCGAGGCCCAACGCTGCCGTAGGCGACCCGGGTCACCCCGCCCCGGTCGACGCCGCAGGCGAGGGTCACCGACGCGAGGTCATGACCCCGCCGGCGGGTCCGCCGCTGGTGGGCGCTGGCGACCCGATCGGCGGGCAACGGCAGCTCGACCGCGGTGACCAGCTCCCCGGGACCCAGCGTGGTGACCCCTGAGCGGACGAACAGGTCGTCGACGGCGATCCGGCGGATCCCATCCGGCCCGGCGACGACGACCGCGGCACCGTGCACGAGCAGCGCCGGGGCCGTGTCGGCCGCGGGCGACGCGTTGCACAGGTTGCCGGCGAGCGTGGCCCGGTTGCGGATCTGGACGGAGCCCACCACGGCGGCCGCCTCGGCGAGGGCCATCGCGTGCCGTCGGACACCGGGATGGGCGGCGATGTCGCTCATCACGGTGGTGGCCCCGATCACGAGGACACCGGCGGCCTCGTGGATCCCCGGCGCCAGCTCGGCGATGCGCTTGACGTCCACCACCAGGGACGGGGTCATGGAGCCATCACGGAGCCGGATGATCAGGTCGGTGCCGCCGGCAAGGACCCGGGCGTCGGGACCACGCTCGGCGAGGAGCGCGACGGCCTCGGCCAGCGTGGCGGGCCGCGCGTAGGTGAATGGCTGCATGGTGTCCGGCCCCGATCGCGGCTACAGGAGCTTGTCGACCTCGTCCAGGAGCACCTGGGGGGTCGCTGCGCGGATGAAGTAGAACGGCCGCTCGCAGAAGCTGGCCACGAACCCGGCGCGCCGCTGCCTGAGCGTGTCGTTGTCGAGCATCGGGATCACGTGCCCGGGCGCCAGCAGCTCGTTGGTCAGGAAGTAGTTCTGCAGCGAGTGCAGGAACTGGAACTGGCGCCTCGAACGGGATGAGCTGGTTGGTCGCCGGGTCAAAGTTGCCGTCGATGGCCGGCACGATGACGAGATCGATGTTCGGCGTGCCCTCGTACATGGCCCAGGCCGGCATCTCGCCCCAGAACTTCTCCACGCCCTTGTTGGGCGCGGCCTTGTCGGAGCGCTCGGTGCCCTCGGTCCGCTTGACCAGGAACGTGTCCACGGAGCCCATCACGGCCCGGCCGTCTTCGCTGATGACCGTCGTCTCGGAGGCGACCTGGAGGGCGCCCCGGACGCCGGCCTCGATGAGGCCCATGCTCTTGCCGTGGTTGGATTCCCCGCCCAGGAACAGGAGCGTCCTGCCCCGGTAGTTGACGGCGGCGCTGTGCGACGGGTGGAGCCCCACGCCCTCCATCCGCAGCGCGAGCACGGCCACGATCACCTTCTGGATCGGTCCGGCCGGCCAGTCGCCGGTGAAGGTGACGGCACGGCCGTCATAGGTGATCGACTTCGCGCCGTCCTGGTTCCAGATGATGTCGGGATCGGCCAGCGTGACCGATGGGGAGATCCGGACGTCGGCGAGGCGGTAGTTGAGGAACGTCAGGTCATCGAGCACGTGCTCGCGCGGGGCGCCGCCGTACACGTCCACCCGCAGGCGCGCATCACCCGCGGAGAACTCCTCGGTCAACTGCAGCTGGTCGTTCATGCTGTCCTTTCGCTGGTTCGCGCCAGGCTGGGCACGGGTCCTGCCGATGCTCGCCGGGCCTGGCCCGTCAATGCCGGCGCGTCACCGCCACCCGACTCGGGCTCCAGCCAGAGGGCGGCGAGCATCGTCCTGGCTTTCTCGAAATGATCGCGGATCGCCGCCTGGGCGCGGACCGTGTCACCGGAGCGCAGGGCCTCGAGCACAGGGGTGTGCAGGCCGGCGATCCTGTGGCGGTCCGCCCCGGGGACGGCGAGCGTGATGTAGGTGCGTGAATAGGGTTCCAGCAGGCTCCACACACGCTTGAGCGTGCCGTTGCCCGCAACATTCACGAGGTAGCCGTGGAAGGCGGCATCCGCTGATGCCTCGCCCACGGTATCCCCCGTCTCGGCCCTGGCGTGCATCTCCTCGAGGAGCGCGGCCAGCCGCTCGAGGTCCTCGCCCGTGAGACGCGGGACGGCGAGGCGGACGACGAGCGCCTCGAGCTCCGAGCGCACGGCGTAGGCCTCCAGGAGCTCGTCGCGCGACGGACGCCGGACGCGTGCCCCACGGAACGGGGCGATCTCCACGACGCCCAGGGCCTCGAGGTCGCGGAGCGCCTCGCGGACGGGCGCCTGGCTGGTGCCGAACTCGCGCGCGGCCTTGGTCTCGATGATCCGGGAGCCGGGCGGGTATCGGCCGTCAAGGATCGCCTCGAGGAGGCGGTCCTTGACGGTGTCGCTCAACACGGCGCGCGAGATCGCGGTTTCGGCCATCCTGGCGCCCTTTCCGCTCGTCCGGCTGCCGCTTGCCCGTCGCCGGCTACAGGATCTCGACGATCCCGCGAACGATGCCCTCGGCATCCTTCACGCCGGTCCCGTTGACACGGAGCCGGTCACCGGTCTTGATCTTGATCGTGCCCACGGAGGTGCCCACGACGGCCGGGATCCCGTACTCGCGAGCGAGCACGGCCGGGTGGGACACGGTCCCGCCGGCGTCGGTGACGACCGCGATGATCTTGCCGTAGAGGACCTGCCAGGCCGGGTTGGTCATCTGGCAGACGAGGATCTCGCCCTCCTCCAGGCTGTCGAACTCCGCCTCGGACATGACGACGCGCGCCACACCCTCGACGATGCCCGGCGACCCGGCGATGCCGCTGACCTGGCCGTGCACCTGGACCTGGGAACGGGTGAACTTGTCCGGGAAGCCCCACAGGTTGAGGTACGGGAACGCCAGCTGCGTCTCGGTGACGGTGCCGACCCAGTCACGAGGCTGGACCTTCTCGGCCGCCGCGCGCTTGGCCTTCGCGGCCGCCACGATCGCGCGGCCGTCGATGCCGGTCGGGTTGCCGATGAACGCGCGGAGCTCGTTGTACCGGAACAGGACCACATCGTCGGGTCGGTCGAGGACACCCAGCTCCACCAGCTTCTCGCCGATCGCGACGAGCACGAGGCGGACGTGGGCGTTCGCCCCCTGGTCAATATAGAAGTGATGGTCCGGCGTGAGCGGGGCCATCTTGAGGTTGATGTCGTTGGCGGCGCGCATCTCCTCGAGCGCCTCGCCCTCGAGCCCTTGCAGGATCTCGACCGCCGCGGCGTCGATGTCCGCCTTGAGCACCGCGATCTTGGTCGGATAGTCGTAGTCCGAGGCGAACTGGTCACGAACCAGCTGGACGACGGGCGTCATGTCCTCGCGGAAGCTGGGGAAGATGAACTCGTGGCTCCAGACGGCGTGCCAGCCGAACTCCTTCTGGTACGGGTCTACCCGCTCATCGATGAACCGGCGGCCGCGCTCGCTTGCCTTCAGCGCGGGGACGATCTCGATCGCCGTCGTGGCCGCGAAGATGGAGGACAGCTCGGCGTCGGCCTTGACCTCCTCCTTCATGGTCCACAGGGCCTTGATCTTGTCCCAGTTGCGGTCATTGGCCGAGTTCTGGAGACGCCCCAGCAGGACCTCGTCGATCTTGCCGTGGGTCTTCTCCATGACCGCCCGGAGGTTGAGCGTCGCGGACAGCTGCGCGAAGTTCAGCATCCAGTGGATCTTCCAGTGGCGGTCATGCATGTCGACCGCGTCCTCGAGGAGGACGGCCACCTCGGCCAGGCTGAGCTGGTCCTTCTGGTCCAGCATGCCCTCGATGTAGTCGAAGTTGCGCTGCATCTCGGGGACGAAGCGGGTCCGCCACCACTCGACGAACTTGTTGCCGTAGACGGGCAGGACGGTGCCGAGATAGGCGCCGATCTTGCCGGCGTACGCGTCGTCCTCGGGGACGATCGGGTGGGTCGTGTAGTTGTACTCCTGCGTCGCGACATCCACGCCAGCCTCGGCCGGGATCGCGGCGGTGTACAGGTATCCGTTGATGTTCTTGTAGATCCAGTCCGACGCGAACGGCGTGCCGAAGCGGCGGAACATGTGATCGCAGGACAGCCACCAGCCACCGATGTCCTCATACATCGGGCTCAGCGGCTTCGGGCAGTGAAGGTCATCGTAGACCCAGAACAGCAGCTTCTCGGTCTCCGACGTCCACTCGACCGGGAACGACTCGTCCCCGAGGAACTGGCCCAGGACCTCTTCCTTGAGGGGCACCGCTGCTTCCTCCTTGTGCGTGGCCCGGCGCCAATCGGACGCCGGTCTATGACGCTGGCTGGGCGCGGCGGCGGCCGTCCCCAGGTACCCGCGAACAACGCTCGGTTCCCGTCTCCGCGACCGGACGGACCGGGGACGGGCCCTCAATTGCCGCGGCAGATCGATAATCGATTGTCTATACACTATGGTGCGCCGTCGGGCAGCGTCAAGGTCGATCTCGCAGGTCATGGCGCGGTCCGATCCCCGGCGTCATCCGCGGTCAACGCGATGCGACCGGCCCGCGAGCGCGGCCGCCACTGGGCGAGCACCACCGCCACGAGGATCGCGGCCCCGCCGCCCAGCTCGACTGCCGTCAGCTGCTGGCCGAGGGCGAGGGCAGCCACAACCACCGCCACCACCGGCTCGGTCAGCAGCGCCACCGCTGCCCCCGTGCTTCCGATCAGCCGGACGCCGCCCACCACCCAGATCTTGGGCAGCGCGCCGAGCGTCCCGGCACACGCGATCGCGGCCCAGGCCGCGGGTGCCGTCATCCAGTCACCCACGACGCCCGTGCCTTCGAGGACGATCGCCGCCGTGCCCGAGATCACGAGGCCCCCGAGCAGGACGAGCGACGTGGCCTGGCCCGCGGGCACCTCGTCGAAGCCGCCGCGGATCGCCACCAGGTAGATGGCATGGAACGTCGCGGCGGCCCCGGCCAGGGCGACGCCCAGGGCGGTCGCGTTCGCCCCGGGCCGCAGCCCGTCGCCCACGACGAGCGCGAGGCCGGCACAGGCGAGGGCGAGGGCGAGCACGCGGACCGGGGTCAGCCGCTCCCGGCCGAGGGCCGCCGCGAGCAGCGCCGTGATCACCGGGTAGCAGTAGTAGACGGCCATGACGAGCCCCACGGCCATCGCACCAAACGCGAGAAACAGGATGAGGTTCGTCAGGCCGTTGGTGACGATCACCAGCGCGAGCATGGCCCGCTGGCGTGACGACAGCCGGGACAACCGGACGGACGGCAGGTGACGCGCGAGCAGGAGCGCTCCCAGGATCGCCGCACCGACGGCGGCCCGCAGCGTGCTGAACGTCGCCGGCCCGATCCCCTCGGCGTACGCGAGGGCCGCGACCGGCCCCAGGGTGCCCATCGCGGATGCCGCCAGGAGCACCCGGACGAGCCCGCCCAACGGACGCTCCGCGACCCACCCCGGTTTCGCCACCATCCATGCTCCATCTGACGCGGTCGGCCAAATGGCGCTTGCATTGGGCCGCCGGTGCCGACTACTATCCTCGATTATCGATCATGCGAGGCCGTCAAGCCGCCGTCGCGTGGCACTTGTGAGCCGCTTGCGTCCCGCGGTTCCGTCATGAGGTTGACGAATGACCAACGGCACACCCATGGAATTGGGCAGGCTCACGGGGTCCGGTGCGTCCGGGCACGGAGATCGCGTCCGGTTGCCCTCGGGTGACGCCTGATGGACTTCATCATCCAGTCCTTCGTCATCGGGCTCACCGAGAACGCCCCCCTGGTCCTCGCCGCGATCGGCTTCGCGCTGCTGTACCGGCTCACCGGCCTGATCAACGTCGCGTACGCGGAGACGATCACGCTGGGCGCCTACTTCGGGATGTGGTTCAACACCACCTTTGGCCTCAACTTCTACGCCGTGCTGATCCCGACCGCGCTGCTCTCGGGCGTCCTCAGCGTCGCGACCTACCTCATCCTGTTCCGGCCGGCGAGGCGGCGTGGCGTCGGTGGGCTGGAGATGATCATCATCTCCTTCGGGCTGTCGATCTTCCTGCGGCACGGCCTGCAGTTCGTCTTCGGCTACCCAGAGCGCTTCTACGACGTCCCGTCACCCGAGACGCTGTTCATCCTGGGTGTTGGCGTGACCTCGTTCCGCCTGCTGGCCCTGGCCGGCGTCGCGGCGCTCTCGCTGCTCCTCTACCTGTTCATCCAGCGAACCAGCTATGGCCTCCAGATCCGGGCCCTGGCCAGCGACGAGGACCTGGCGCGGGTGAGCGGCATCCGGCCGCTCGCGGTGACCGTGCTGATCTGGGCCATCGCGGGCGTCGCGGGCGGCCTGGCCGGGGCGTTCTACGGCGTCGGCGCGTCCGTCTCCCCGCTGCTGGGGTGGCGGCAGTTCCTGCCGGTGCTGCTCGTCGTGCTCGTTGGCCGGGCATGGGGTCTGGGCGGCGTGATCGTCGTCGCGGTGGCGACCGGGATCGCCCTGGCGGCCATGGCGCTCCAGTTCGACCAGATCCTGTACGCCCAGGTCGTGCTGATCGTCGGCTTCATCGCCGTCCTCAAGTGGCGGGCCAGACGGCTCCCCGAGACGGCGAAGGTGTAGCGGCATGCTCGACTGGCTTGACTCCTTCCTTATCACCGGCCTGTTCGAGGTCGTGATGATCGCGGGCCTCGCGCTGCTGCTCCACCTGCAGCTCGGGCTCACGCGGATCGCCAACTTCGGCGTCGTGGGCTTCTGGGGCATCGGGATGTACGCCTTCGGCGTGCTGTACGTCCAGGTGGACTGGTCCTTCGGCGACCCGTGGCTGTTCCTCGTCTGTGCCGCCGCGGCCACGCTCGTGGCGGGAGTGGCCGGGCTCCTTGTCGGATGGTTGATCTCGGACCTCGACACCGACGGCGTGCTCGTCATCACGCTCGGGTTCGCGACGGTGGTCCAGATCCTCGCCACCACCGAGCAGGACATCACCGGGGGCGCGTTCGGCCTGGGCGGGCTCCGCATCCCGTTCAACATCGGCAAGGTGAAGGAGAACGAGTTCGCCTGGCTCGTGGTCACGACCCTCGTCGTCGGCCTGATCCTTCTCTACGCGTGGCGGGTCCACCGCTCGCCCCAAGGGCGCCTCCTGATCGCCACGGGCGGCAACGAGCCGCTCGCACGCAGCCTCGGGAAGTCGACCTTCCGCGCCAAGCTCCTGCTGTTCGCGGTCACGTCCGCCGCGATGGGCTTCCTCGGCGCCATGGATGCCGCCATGGTGCGGTACCTCGACGTCGGCCACATCGGGATCGACATCACGCTCGCGGCGATCGTCGGGCTGGTGCTGGGCGGCAGCGCCCGCGTCTGGGGGCCGATCGTGGGCGTCGTCCTGACGGTGGGCCTGTTCGACATCGTCGTGCGGACGTACCTGCCCCTGCCCAGGGAGTGGTACTCGCAGACGATCCCGGTCCTCCGCGAGGTGGCGTTCGGGCTCGCGCTGATCCTCGTCCTGCTGTTCCGGCCGCTGGGGCTGCTCGGCGACATGCAGCGGGACAAGCTGATGGGAAAGCTCCATGGGCGCTGACGTCGTGACGACCGGGGCTGCCATCCGGCCGCGGATCCGGGTCGAGGGTGCGGTCAAGAGCTTCTCGGGCCACGTGGTCGTGGACGTCGACGAGCTCGTTCTCGGCGACCAGCCGATCGAGGGGCTGATCGGACCCAACGGCGCCGGCAAGACGACGCTGATGCGCATGATCATGCATTCGATCCCGCTCGACCGGGGCATCGTCACGCTCCTGCCGGCCGACGGCAGGCCGCCGGTGCAGCTGTCGGGCCTGGCCACCGACCGGATGGCACGCCACGGGGTCGTCAAGAGCAACCAGGTCATCATGGACTTCGACAAGCTGACGATCTGGGACTCGCTCCTGCTCGCCGTTGCCGAGGCGAGGTACGAGCAGCCGCACCGGATCTTCAGCGAACGGACGGTGTTCGCGCGCCACGAGCAGGAGATCCGGCACTACCTCGACTACTTCGGGTTCGACGACCCGACGCAGTTCGCCATGTCGGCCGGCGAGAAGAAGCTCCTCGACATCGTCCGCTGCCTGCTGCTCAAGCCGGCCTTCCTGCTGCTCGACGAGCCCACCGCCGGTCTCCCCGACGACCTGACCGAGAAGGTGATGGTCGTAATCCGGGAGCTGGCCGCGGCCGGTACCGCGGTCGTGATCGTGGAGCACGACCTCAACGTCATCTGGAATCTCTGCGACCAGGTCCACTTCATGGCCGAGGGCAAGGTCGTCCTGCGGGGCGCCCCCGACTCGATCCGGGAGCACGCCACGGTCGTGGAGAAGTACCTGGGAGAGGGTCATGTCTGAGCTGCCCTCCACCCCGTCTGCGCTCGGGGCCCAGGCCGCGCCCGCCCCCGCGCCGCGCGTTCCCGCGATGCTCGAGGTCGAGGGCCTGCGCAGTGGCTACCACGGCGTCACGGTCCTCAAGGGCCTCGACTTCACGGTCGGCAACGAGATCTTCACCGTGCTCGGAGCCAATGGCGCGGGCAAGACGACGCTGCTCGCGACCCTGGCGCGCCTGATCCCGCTGATGTCCGGATCGATCCGGCTCGGGGGGGTCGACGTGTCGCGGCTGCGCCCGTACCAGACCGCGCGACGGGGGATCGGCTACGTGCCCCAGGAGAAGGGCGTGTTCGCGGACCTCACCGTCGCCGAGAACCTGGCCATCGGCGGGATGATCGGCGGGCGATCGCACGACGAGCGGCTCGGCGAGGTGTTCCAGCTGTTCCCCGACCTCGAGGCGCTGCAGGGCCACAAGGCCGGGACCCTCAGCGGCGGCGAGTCGCGCATGGTGGCCTGCGGGCGCGCGCTGATGCAGGACCCGAAGCTGCTGCTGCTCGACGAGCCCACGGCCGGCCTCTCGCCGCTGTACGTGGACCTGTTCTTCGAGAAGGTCCTGGAGATCCATCGGACCCGTGGCGTCGCCATCATCCTCGCCGAGCAGAACGCCACCAAGGCACTCCAGGTCGCGGACCGGGTGATGGTGCTCAGCCTCGGCGAGGCGTACGCCATCCAGGGCGCCAGGGACCTGACAACTCAGCAGCTCAAGGAGGGCTACCGGATCTGAGTTCGCCACTGTTCACGACATGACAATGGAGGAGATCAATGACGGTCAACAGGTTCAAGTGGGGCCGCATCCCTGTCGGGATCACGGTCCTCGCGCTCCTCGCAGGTGCATGCGGAGGCGGCACGGCCACGACGGCGCCCCAGGATTCGGGGGCCGCACCCGCCACGGTCGCACCCGTCGAGTCGACCGCAATGTCGACCGAGCCGGTGGTCGTCTGCGAGCTCGCCTACTACACCGGGGCGTTCGCGGACTACGGTCCGTCGCTCACCAACGACGTGCGCTTCGCGGTCGAGGACGTCATCAACGCCGATCCGCCGCTCGGCCGCTCCTGGGAGCTCGTCTCCGAGGACATCGGCGACGACCATGAGGGCCAGGCGGCCAAGATCTGCCTCGAGCAGCACAAGGCCGAGATCCTCGTCAGCATCGCCCACCAGTACCGGACCTACCGGGACTACATGATGGAGTACTGGCAGGAGAACGATTCCCCGCTCGGGCCGTCCGTCCACGGCGGCGCCATCCCGGGCAACCTCGGCGGCAAGGCCGCGGAGCCGATCTTCCGGGCGCAGGGCCTCGACGAGGCGCTGGGCACCTACGGGGCGCTCTATGCGGAGCAGGAAGGCCTCACCAACATCGTGATCTTCGCGACCCAGGTCGAGGGCTTCCAGCTCGCGGCCGATGCCTCCGAGAAGGCCGCGGGCATCCTGGGCCTCAATCTCCTGCAGCGGATCAACGTCCCCGCGAAGCAGGCCTCGTACCGGGCCGAGGCCCAGAAGATCGCTGGTCTACACCCCGATGCCGTGCTCGTCCAGGCGGGCTCCACCGAATCCGCCGCCCTCATCAAGGGCGCGGCCGAGGCCGGCCTGTCTCTCACCTGGATCGGCGAGACCGGCTGGAGCGAGGCGCAGTTCATCGGGACGCTGGGCACGGATCCGATCGCCTCGCAGCAGTCGATCGGCTTCCCCTCGTTCGCCCCCAACAAGTCGACCCCGGCCTGGGCGTTCTACCAGCCCCTGTGGGACGGCCAGACGAACTGCGCCGAGGGCGTGACCGCCTGCCCGCCCTACGACGCTGGCAACCAGTACGCCTTCTCCACCTACGATCTGTTCGTCCAGACGGCGCTGGCCGTCGAGGCGGGCGGGTCATACCTGGCCAGTGACTGGGCCCCGGCGATGTTCGAGGTCGGTGACGTCGGCGAGAAGTGCTACACCTACCTGGACTGCCTGAAGCTGATCCGCGAAGGCAAGGACATCGACTACGACGGGGTCACCGGCCCCGGTCTGTACACGGACGGTGGCGTCAACGCCGTCACGCCGGCCTACATCCCGTTCCAGGCGGACGGAACACCGGGCGAACCGGTGCTCCTCGACGCTGCGAAGGGCCTTGACATCCTCGACCAGATCGTGACCAAGGCTGACTGCACGCCCGAGAACCCGCCCAACGAGTGCAAGTGGTAGCGATCGGACCTCGCGTCTGATCTCCAGGAAGGGGCCCTCCTGTCCACGACGGGAGGGCCCCTTTTCCATGCCGTCTCGGCTTGACCCGAGCCGGTCGCTCGACTAACATCGATAATCGATTATCTAGACCGACGGGCTCCCCGTCATGCCGTTGAGGTGCTCCGATGATCACGCGCGTGGCCCGCGACGACGCCGAGAAGGTCCCGCTCCCCGGGCGCGTCTGGCACTCCTACTTCGGGCCCAAGGACGGCGTGTCCACGCTGGTCTCGCTGGGGGTCTCGGTCTACCCGCCCGGCTCGAAGCCCGAGGGCCACGTCCATGCCGCCGAGGAGGAGACCATCTACTGCGCCGCCGGCCGCGGACGGATCGTGACGCCGGACGGCGTCGCCGAGGTCTGGCCGGGCGTGGTGGTCCACGTCTCCCCCGGCACCTTCCACGCCACCGAGGCTGACGGCCCCGAGCCGCTCGAGCTGCTGTGCCTGTTCTCCCCGCCCGTCGTCTCCGGCTCCTACGAGCAGAAGGACGCCTCATGAACCAGACCAGCACCCACGCGGCGCCCGCGCCGGTCGACCTCGAGCACCTGCGGGAGATGGCCCGGCGGATCCGGGTCGAGCTGGTGCGGGCCGTCTACCACGCGAAGGCGGGGCACCTCGGCGGGCCGCTGTCCGCCGCCGACATGCTCTCCGCGCTCTACTTCTCGGAGCTCCGGATCCGCCCGGACGAGCCCGGCTGGCCGGACCGCGACCGCTTCGTCCTGTCCAAGGGCCACTCGTCCATCGGGCTGTACGCGGCGATGGCCCTGCGCGGGTACTTCCCGGTCGAGGAGCTCCTGACCTTCGATGGCGCGCACTCCCGGCTGCAGGGTCACCCGGACATGACCCGGCTGCCCGGCCTCGACATGTCGACCGGCTCGCTGGGGATGGGGATCTCCGCGGCGATGGGCATGGCACTCGGCGCCAGGCTGACGGGCCGCGACGTCCGCGCCTTCGTGATGCTCGGCGACGGCGAGTGCCAGGAGGGCGAGGTCTGGGAGGCCGCGAACGCGGCTCCCCACTACCAGCTCGACAACCTGATCGCGATCATCGATCACAACAAGCTGCAGCAGTACGGCTGGCCGGGCGACGGCCCGGACGGCCGGATCCCGCCGCAGAGCCCGGGCGAGATGGCCGGGAAATGGTCGGCCTTCGGCTGGCGCGTCCTCGAGGTGGACGGCCACGACATGGCCGCCATCGTCGACGTCCTGGCGCAGGCGCGAAAGGGCGACGGCCGGCCCGTCGCGATCATCAGCCACACCGTGAAGGGCAAGGGCGTGTCGTACATGGAGGGCCGCTACTTCTGGCACACCCGCGCGATCAAGCCGGAGGATCTGGCGATCGCCATGCGCGATCTCGGCGAACCAGAGCCGGTCGTGGAAGGAGTGGCTCGATGACCGCCGTGATGGGCCGCCCGCAGCGCGAGATCTTCGGCGAGACGGTGGCCGCCCTCGCGGACACCGACCCCCGCATCTACGTCCTCGACGGAGATGTCGGCTCGTCAACCAAGGCCGACATCGTGGAGAAGGCCCACCCGGACCGCTACCTCCAGATGGGGATCGCCGAGCAGAACATGCTGGGCGTGGCGGCCGGGATGGCCACCATGGGCCTCGTGCCGTTCATCAGCACCTTCGTCTCGTTCGCGGTCGTGCGCCCGCTGGACCAGGTCCGGGTGCTGATCGCGCAGACGGGCGCCAACGTCAAGATCACGCCCAGCTATGGCGGCCTGTTCACCGGGCAGACCGGCATGAGCCACATCATCGTCGACGACTACGCGATCATGCGGGCGATGCCGGGCATGGTCACGGTGTCGCCGTGCGACGACATCGAGGCCGCGGAGGCCCTGCGCTGGGCAGCCGCATACGAGGGCCCGTGCTACATCCGGCTCGGCCGCGACGCCACGCCGCGCGTGTTCGGTGACGACCACGCGTTCGCCTTCGGGAAGGCCGAGGTCGTGCGTGAGGGCGAGGACGTCACCCTGATCTCCACGGGTGCCCAGACGGCCCGGACGCTCCAGGCCGCCGACCTGCTGGCCGCCGCCGGGATCGAGGCCCACGTGCTCCACGTGGCCACGCTCAAGCCCCTCGACGTGGCGTCGATCGTGACGGCCGCCGAGCGGACCGGGCGCGTGATCACGGTCGAGGAGCACACGGTGATCGGCGGCCTGGGCGGCGCCGTGGCGGAGGCGCTCGCCGAGCACCGGCCGACGCGGGTCAACCGGATCGGGCTCCAGGACTGCTATATCCAGTCGGGACCCAACGATGCGCTCCTCGACATCTACGGGCTCTCCGGGGAGCGGGTCGCGGAGCAGGTGCGGGAGATCCTCCGCGCGTCCTGATCCGGAGCCTATCTGGACGCGGTCGTCGCCAACCAGCGATCGAGGAGCCGCGCAGAGACGTCGTGGAAGTGGTCCCGCAGCGCCTTCTCGACGGCGGCCGGGTCGCGCCCCTTGACCGCATCGAGGATGCCCCGGTGCAGGCCCGCGGTCCAGCTCGCGTCCGCGCCCGGCGCCAGCAGCGTGATGTAGGTGCGCGAGAACGGCTCCAGCGCGCGCCAGACACGCTCAAGCGTCGCGTTGCCCGCGAGACGCAGGATGCGAGCGTGGAAGGCCGCGTCGCGTACCGCCACGTCGTGGCGGTCATCACGGCCGGCCGCCTCCAGCAGCGCAGCGTGGAGGGCCTCGATCTCGGCGAGATCCGCGTCGGTCATCCTGGGGATCCCCAGTCGCACCCCGAGGCTTTCGAGCTCGGCGCGAACCTCGTACGCCTCGAGGAGCTCGGTATCCGTCGGGCGGCGCACCCGGGCGCCCTTGAAGGGCAGGATCTCCACGACACCGAGGGCCTCGAGGCCGCGGAGCGCCTCCCGGACCGGGGCCTGGCTTGTGCCGACGTCGCGTGCCACGCGAGTCTCGATGATGCGGTCGTGGGGCTGGTACTGGCCAGACAGGATGGCACGCAGCAGGTGATCCTTCACCTGCTCCGACAGCGAGCTGCGAGCGACGGCGCCTTGGTCAGTCATGTCCATCTCGTACGGGGGCGGGGCTCGCCCGTAGTGTGCGACGTTTCGAGTCTGTCGCGTCGAGTCGTTTCGCGAGCACCTCCGCGAGGTGGCGCGCCCGCCGGCCGTCGAGGAATGCCACCTGCGTTCGGCACGAGAAGCCGTCGGCCAGGATCTCCGTCCTCTCCCCCGTCGCCCGCAGGGCGGGCAGGAGCGCGAGCTCGGCCACGTCGCGCGAGATCCGCTCGTGTCCGGCCTCGGCGCCGAAGTTCCCGGCCAGGCCGCAACAGCCCTGGAGCACTTGGGTCGGCTCGATGCCGGCCGCGGCCATCAGGCGCCGGTCGGCGGCGGTCCCCAGCACCGCCTGCTGGTGGCAGTGCGGCTGGACCAGCGCCTCGAGCGGCTCGCCCGCGGGGGGAATCCAGCCCGCGGTCTCGAGCAGCTCGGCGAAGGTCGTCACGCGACGCGCCAGCGAGGCCGCGGCCGGGTCGTCGGGCAGCAGCTCGCGGAGGTCGACCCGGAGCGTGGTCGCGCACGACGGCTCCAGGACCAGGACCGGCTCGTCACCGGCAAGCTCCGGCGCCGCGAGCGTCCGTCGCAGCTCGGCCCGCGCCCGGTCCAGCTGGCCCGTGGTGATGGCGGTGAGGCCGCAGCACACCGGGGTGGCCGGGACCACGGCGCTGAAGCCCGCCGCGGCGAGGACCCGCAGGGCGGCATGGCCAACCTCGGGGGCGAGGTGGTTGGTGAACGTGTCCGGCCACACGACGACCCGGCGCGTGCCGGCGCCGGGCGCGGGGGTGCTGGGGACCGCGGTCGAGACGAATGTCCGGGGCGCGAGTCTCGGGATCCCCCGCTCCCCGGCGATCCCGGTGAGGAGCGCGGCGGCGCGGCGGGTCGGGGCGAAGCCCATCACGGCGTTGGCGATCCTCGGGCCACCTGGCACGCGGCGAACGACACGGAGCCACTGCGGGAGCCGCCCCAGCGAGTAGTGGGAGCGGGGTCGGACCCGGCCCCGGTAGTGATGCTCGAGGAACTCGGCCTTGTAGGCCGCCATGTCCACGCCGGTGGGGCATTCGCTCACGCACGCTCGACAGGAGAGGCACAGGTCAAGCGCGTCGCGGACCTCGGTGGACCGCCAGCCATCCGCCGCCAGCGACCCCGCTGCCATCTCCTGGAGCAGCCGGGCGCGGCCACGGGTGGAGTCCTGCTCCTGGCCCGTGGCGCGATAGCTGGGGCACATCGCCGCCCCGTGCTGGCGCGAGACGCACTTCCCGACGCCGATGCAGCGCTCAACCGCCTGGCGCAGGTCGCCGCCGTCCACCTCGTGGGCGAGGACCGGTGCCAGGTCGATCAGCGTCGGGCGGGGCCGGCGCAGATCCTCGGTGAGCGGGACAGGATCCACGAGGATCCCCGGGTTCAGCACGTTCCCCGGATCCCAGGCGGTCTTCCAGGCACGGAACGCCTCGAGCATCTCGGGCGAGAACTGGCGGGCGAGAAGCTCGCCGCGGGCGCGCCCGTCACCGTGCTCGCCCGAGAGCGAGCCGCCGTGCCGCAGGACCAGGTCCGCGGCGTCGCCCATGAACGTCTTGAGCCGCTCGGTGCCGCCGGGCCGGTCCAGCCCGAACCCCACCCGGAGATGGATGCAGCCCTCGCCAAAGTGGCCGTAGGTCACGCCCTCGAGATCACGATCCCGGAGCAGGGCACGGAGCTCGCCCAGGTACGCGGCCAGACGCTCGGGTGGGACGACGCCGTCCTCGAAACCCGGCCATGCGGGCGAGCCGTCAGGAAGGCGAGCGGCGCGGCCGGCGCCGTCCTCGCGCACGCGCCACAGCGCCGCCTGCGCCGCCGCGTCCTCCACCAGCGCGGTGTCGGCGGCACCCGATCGCCGGCCGATCGTCGCGGCCAGGCGAGCGGCGTGATCCTGGAGGTCGCCTCTGGCCTCGCCACCGGCCTCGACCAGCAGCCAGGCACCGCCGGGCGGGAGGAGCCCGGGATCTCGCCGGCCCGGGAGCAGCTCCGGGGTGAGGCTCTCGAGGGTGAACGGCCGCTCCGGGAGCAGGTCGGTGACCGCCGCCGCCGCGTCGATCTCGTCCGCGAAGGCAAGGACCAGGAGGCCGCGCACGGCGGGCGGGCGGACCAGACGGATCGTCGCCTCGGAGATGACCGCGCACGTCCCCTCGCTGCCCACGAGCGCCCTCGCCACATCCCCACCGCGCTCGGGGAGCAACCAGTCCAGGGCGTAGCCCGAGACCCGTCTCGGCCAGGCCGGCAGCTCGCGACGGATGGTGGCGCCGTGGGTCTCGAGGAGGGCCGCCAGGCGGCCGTCGAATGCCGGCCCGAGCGCACCCGTGCGTCGCCGGACCCCGTCCGGCGTGATGACCTCGAGATCGAGCGTGTTCTCGGCGGCGGTCCCCCACCGGACGCTCCGGGCGCCACAGGCGTTGTTGCCCAGCATGCCGCCGAGCGTGCAGCGGCTGTGGGTCGACGGATCGGGGCCTACCCGCAGCCCGTGGACGGCGGCGGCCCGGTTGACATCGTCGAGGACCGTCCCCGGCAGCACCGTCGCGGTGAGCGTCTCGGCATCCACGGCCAGCACCCCTGCCAGGTGCCGCGACAGGTCCACCACCAGGCCCGAGCCGATCGCATTGCCGGCGATGCTCGTGCCGGCGCCGCGCATCGTGAGCGGCACACGGGCCTCCGCCGCCAGGGCGACGGCCGCGGCGAGGTCGTCGCGGTCCGCTGGAGCGACCACCGCGGCGGGCAACACGCGGTAGTTGGACGCGTCCGAGCTGTACAGGGCACGGGTCCCGATGTCGACCGCGACGGCGCCGCGCACGGCCCGGCGCAGGCGCGGCAGCAGCGCCGCCATGGCATCAACGCTGGCGGGATCGGCGAGGGTGGTGATGGTGGGCTCCAGGGTGGCGAGGTCGCAGGGGCTCGAGCCTCCAAGGGTACGGTGCCGGCCACCCGATCGCACCGCGCCCGAACCGGCCGCTACCATCGGACGACGTCGGGACAGCGACGAGGCCGACGACGCAGCCCCTGGAGCGCACCTGATGCCCGATCGGGATCACCTCGAATCCGACCTCGCCGCCTTCTACGACCAGCAGGCCCCCCGGCGCCTCGCGCGCGGCGGCGGGGGTCGTGGCGCGAGGCCGCGCGCGAGGCCTTTGCCGCCCAGCTGCGCACAGAGGGTCGGACCACGCTCGTCGAGATCGGCACCGGCGCCGGCCACGACGCCGCCGCATTCGGGACCGCCGGTCTCACGGTGGCCGGCATCGATCTCTCGCCCGAGCACGTCCGCATCTGTCGCGAGCGCGGCGTCGAGGCCCACCTTGCCTCGGTCTTCGAGCTCCCCTTCGAGGACAGCGCGTTCGCGGCCGGCTGGACGATGAGCACCCTGCTCCACGTCCCCAACGACCGGATCGACGCCGCCCTCGACGAGATCATGCGCGTCCTGGTGCCCGGGGCCCCGCTTGCCATCGGCCTCTGGAGCGGCCCCGACGAGGAGGCGATCAACGAGGACGATGAGATCGAGCCGAAGCGCTTCTTCAGCCGCCGCAGCGACCGGCGCCTGCGCGAGATCCTCGAGCGTCACGGCGCCGTCGAGCGGTTCGAGACGTGGGACATCCCGGGCAACGACTGGCCCTACCAGTTCGCCATCCTGCGCCGGCCGTAGCGGGCGCCGGCGTGCCACGTCGGCAGGGTTCTCGCTGCCGCTCTTGCGCGAGTGCCGAGAAGCGCCGACCATCGAGCGAAGCGTCCGTCACCGCACTGGAGGTAGCAGGTTGGAGCACCGAACGTCGCGGCGCGGGTTCGGCCCCTTCCGCGCGACCAACCTGGCCACTCGGGGGCGCATGCGTGAGTGACCGGTCGCCGGCGGCGATCCAGCCTGGCAGCAGCGCGTATCGAGCGCCGGGCATCGCCTTGTGGCGCGCGGTGTTCAGGCCGCTGCGCCCCGATCTGGAGTCTGTCGGGCGCTACGCCGCGATCTTGGCGGGTGCGATCGCGGGTGGACTCCTGTTCCGCTGGCACACGCCTGTTGGCTACGTCGTTCTGCTGCTGGCGCTCGCGCTGGCCGTGCTGCCTCCGCTCCTCGGGCGCGGCCTGTGGGGTTGGCAGGCCGTGCTCATCAGCAGCGGGCTCCGAAGCCGGACCCAGATCAAGGCCATCGTGGGTGAGGTCAACTCCAAGGCAGCAGCGGAGTGGCTGGCCGCCTCGTCGGGCGCATCGGCCAGCGACCGCTACCACGTGCTCGCCTTTCTGGGACGCGATGAGGAGGCGGAGCGCCTCATCCCGGAGCTGCCGACCTCGACTCCCGATGAGCGCTTCGATCGCGCCTGGAACGAGGTGGGTCGAGACTGGCGAACGACGAGCGCGCTGGATGTCAAGCCCATGACCGAGATGCTGCCCGAGCTCGTGGCGCAGGCGCGGGTGCGTGCCGAGATCGACATCGCGTTCATGCAAGCGCTCGATGCTGCGGGGGCTGGACGCTCCCTGGCGACTCTGCCGCCACCTCCTCGCGTAGAGCTGTCGATGGCGGGCCGGCTGCTGGCTTGGTGGCATCGCTACTGGCTGGTCTGGCGGACGCTCCTCGTGTTCGCGGTGACGGCCATCATCGCCGTGCTTCTTGTGCGGTAGCGACCCCGCTCTACGCCGACGGGAACATGCCCTGCGTCCGGCTTGCCGGATCGCCTCGGCACGGTTGACAGGCGGCGCGCCAGGTGACATCGTTGCATACGCAACGATCCTGTCCGGGATCGACCCGGGGAACTCACGCACCATGCCGGCTGTCACCGTCGACGACATCACCATCCTCCCCCGCCTCCCGATGCCCGACCCTCTCGTCGCCCGCCAGCGTCCCGTGCGCGCCCTGACGACCGCGCCGCGGGGCTTCGAGGGCGAGGGATTCCCGGTCCGCCGCGCGTTCGCCGGCGCCCTCCTCGAGGACCTGGACCCGTTCATCCACCTCGACCAGATGGGCGAGGTGGAGTACGCGCCGGGCGAGGCCAAGGGCACGCCGTGGCACCCGCACCGCGGCTTCGAGACCGTCACCTACATGCTCGACGGCGTGTTCGAGCACGCCGACAGCAACGGCGGTGGGGGCGTGATCACGAACGGGGATACGCAGTGGATGACCGCCGGGGCGGGAATCCTCCACATCGAGAAGCCGCCGGAGTGGCTGGTCGCCCAGGGCGGCCTGTTCCACGGGTTCCAGCTGTGGGTCAACCTGCCGCGCGACCAGAAGCTCGCCGCCCCGCGCTACCAGGACATCCGCGCCAGCCAGGTCGAGCTGCTCGCGTCGCATGACGGCGGCACGCTGATCCGGGTGATCGCGGGCGACGTGGCCGGCCACGCGGGCCCAGGCTCCACCTACACGCCGATGACCCTGGTCCACCTGACGCTGGCCCCGGGCGCGTCCGTGTCCCTGCCGTGGCGCGCGGACTACAACGCGCTGGGCTACGTGCTGGCCGGCCGGGGCACCGTGGGCGCCGAGGGCCGCCCGGCGCAGCTGGGTCAGCTGGCGGTCTTCGGACCCGGCAACACGCTGACCTTCGCCGCCGATGCGGTCCAGGAGAGCCGCGCACCCAACCTTGACGTGCTCGTCCTTGGCGGCCGACCGATCCGGGAGCCGGTGGCGTGGGCGGGCCCGTTCGTGATGAACACGCGCGAGGAGGTCATGCAGGCGTTCGAGGACTACCAGGCAGGTCGCCTCGGCCAGATCCCGGCCGTCCACAACGCTCCGACGACGATCCAGGAATCCGCCCCGCCGACGCCGACAGACGCCTGAGCGGACCGCGAGGGCGCCGGGCCGTCAGGCCCGAGCCGGCTATCCCGCCAGGTCGAGCCGGCGGCGGTGATAGCGCTCCATGAGCGCCTCTACCGCCTCGCGCGCCCCACGCCACTCCTCCTGGTCACCCATCACCTGGGCACCGGGGCCCCAGCGCTGGACCTGGGTCATCGCCGTCACGATGGAGTTGTGCAGGGCGAGCCGGTTGCGACCGGCGTCCACGATCCCCGTCACCAGGTAGCGGCGCACGAGGTCATACGGCGCGTGCCACCGCCCGATCCTGATCCGGTCGTGGCTGCGGAGCGTCTCCAGCCAGGCGTCGTCGCCCACGGGGAAGCGATCGTGCTCGGCCGCGTGGGCATTGATGTCGAGACGGCGGTCGCTTCGTGCCAGCGAGGCAAACCGCCCGTCCGGATCCGCCTCGCGATAGCAGATCGGGCACTCAACCAGTCGGGCGTGCGCCGGGGGCGGTTCGCCGAAGGGCAGACCACAGCGACGGCACAGGCGGGCACCCGCACGGGTGGCCACGGCGCCGCACTGCAGGCAGGTGGATGTCGAGGCGGGAGAAGCGAACGGCACGAGGAACTCCAGCGTGCGCCGCGCCACGCGCGGCGGTGTCACCTATCCTGCGCGCCGGCCGGGCCGCTTGCGAGCGGGCAACAGGTCCCGGTCCGCGCAGCCAAAAGGGGCATCGGCGCCTGTGAAGTCCTTTCGGTTCGCGGGGTGACTCCCCGGGTCGCGGGGTGACCCGCCGGTGACTCACCAGGTCGCGGGGTGACCCGGGGGTCGAAATGTGACTACCCGAACGACACCCGGATCGCAATGAGACTCCCCGTCAACACCCTGGTCGCAACGAGCCCCCCCGTTCACACCCGAATCGCAACGAGACTCCCCGTCAACGAATTGGGGCTGAACGGGCCGGCGGGCCGCGCCACGAAGTGACACCGTGACGCGCGGTCACGTTTCGGGCCCCACGGGGGCCTTCGGGGACCGTACGCGATCGCTCGTGCGGGAAACCGTGACGCTCCGTCAGGTTGGAGCGGCGCGCGTCAGGAGCGGCGGCGCGCGCGTCAGGAGCGGCGCCAGTCAACGGGCACCTGCGTCTGGGGCGCCCGCGTCAGGAGCGGCGCGCGCGTCAGGTTTCAGCTGCGCGCGTCAGCGGCGCGCATCATGAGCGGCGCGCGTCAGCAGCGGCGCGCGTCAGACTCGGCCCCACTGTCAGACGGCCGCGTCCACGATCGCGCGGGCCTCTTCCAGGATCCGGGCCAGGTGCTCGTCGCCCCGGAACGATTCCGCGTACAGCTTGGTCACGTTCTCGGTGCCCGACGGGCGAGCCGCGAACCAGCCCTGATCGGTGGTGACCTTGAGGCCGCCGATGGACGCCCCGTTGCCGGGCGCCCTCGTGAGCTTCGCGGTGATCGGGTCGCCGGCCAGCGTCGTCGCCGTCACGGCGTCGGGTGAGAGACGACCGAGGGCGGCCTTGACCTCGGGCGTCGCGGGCGCATCGACGCGCCGGTACGCGGGCGCCCCGAACTGGTCCGTGAGCCCCGCGTAGACCTCGGACGGGTTCTTGCCCGTCCTCGCCGTCAGCTCCGCGGCCAGCAGGCAGGCGATGAGGCCGTCCTTGTCGGTCGTCCACACAGTGCCGTCCCGGCGCAGGAACGACGCCCCGGCACTCTCTTCGCCGCCAAAGCCGACCGAGCCGTCGACCAGCCCGTCGACGAACCACTTGAAGCCCACCGGGACCTCGAGCAGCCGTCGGCCCAGCGACGCGGTCACCCGGTCGATGATCGAGGACGAGACGAGCGTCTTGCCCACCACCACGTCCGCGCCCCACTCGCGGCCACCGCCGAACAGGTAGGAGATCATCGCCGCCAGGACGTGGTTGGGGTTCATCAGCCCGGCACCGGGCACCACGACGCCGTGGCGGTCTGCGTCGGCATCGTTGCCGAGGGCCAGGTCGAACCGGTCGCGCAGCTCCACCAGCCGGGCCATCGCGAATGGCGACGACGGGTCCATCCGGATCTTGCCGTCCCAGTCGAGGGTCATGAACGCGAAGGCGGGGTCCACGGTCTCGTTGGTGACGGTGAGGTCCAGGCCGTAGCGCTCGCCGATCATGCCCCAGTACCCGACCGCCGCCCCGCCGAGCGGATCCACGCCAAGCCGCAGGCCGGACGCGCGGATGGCCTCAAGGTCGATGACGTTCGGGAGATCGCCGACATACACGCCGCGGAAGTCGTACTCGCCGGCCTGGGCACGAGCCCGGTCGAACGGGACGCGCCGGATGCGGTTGAGCCCCTCGGCTCCCGACGCCTCCAGGATCCGGTTTGCCTCGTCCTGGATCTGTCGCGTGACGTCGGTGTCGGCCGGGCCACCGTTGGGCGGGTTGTACTTGAAGCCGCCGTCGTCGGGCGGGTTGTGCGACGGCGTGACCACGATCCCGTCCGCCAGGCCGCCGGACCGGCCACGATTGGCGACAAGGATCGCGTGCGACACGGCTGGGGTGGGGGTGAACCCGTCCTCCGAGTCGACCCGCACGTCCACGCCGCTGGCTGCAAGGACCTCGAGCGCCGTCTGCCACGCGGGTTCGGACAGCGCATGCGTGTCGCGACCGATGAACAGCGGACCCGTGTACCCCTGCCGGGCGCGGTACCGGCAGATCGCCTCGGTGGTGGCCAGGATGTGCGCCTCGTTGAACGCGGCCCGGAAGGCCGATCCGCGGTGCCCGGACGTCCCGAATGCCACCCGCTGGGCGGCGACGGTCGGATCGGGCTGGATCTCGAAGTACGCGCGCAGGAGCGCGGGGATGTCCACGAGATCGGCGGGGAGCGCGGGCTGGCCGGCGCGCGGGTGCTGGCTCATCGGGAACCTCGAGATGTGGCGGTGCGGGGGTCAAACCCACGATACCCGCCCGCGCGACAGGCACGACCTGGCATTCCCGCGCCGGGACAGGGCATTCCCGCGACCGCCCGATTCGGTTACCATGCCCGTAGCCCGAGCCAGCACCTCGTACGGGGCTCGTCCGAGTCCGTCAACCCTGACGGCCGGATACAGGAGCCCGCGATGACCTGGACGGGATGGAGGTCAGCATGGCGACCGTGACGTTTGATCACGTGTACAAGCGCTATGGCGATGTCACCGCCGTAGGGGACCTCAACCTCGAGATCCAGGATGGCGAGTTCATGGTGCTCGTCGGACCCTCGGGTTGTGGCAAGACGACCAGCCTGCGGATGATCGCCGGTCTCGAGGAGATCAGCGACGGTGAGCTCCGCATCGGCGAGAAGGTCGTCAACGACGTGGCTCCGAAGGACCGCGACATCGCGATGGTCTTCCAGAGCTACGCCCTGTATCCGCACATGTCGGTCCGTGACAACCTCGCGTTCGGCCTCAAGCTGCGCAAGGTCGCCAAGGCGGATATCGAGAAGCGGATCAACGAGGCCGCGGGCATCCTCCAGCTGGAGGAGCTGCTTGCCCGCAAGCCCAAGGAGCTCTCCGGTGGCCAGCGGCAGCGCGTCGCGCTGGGCCGCGCCATCGTGCGCGAGCCCGCCGTCTTCCTGATGGATGAGCCGCTGTCCAACCTCGACGCGAAGCTGCGTGTCCAGACCCGCGCCGAGATCGCCCGCCTCCACCAGCGCCTCGGGACCACGATGGTCTACGTGACCCACGACCAGGTCGAGGCCATGACCATGGGCCAGCGGATCGCGGTGATGAGCACCGGTCTGCTCCAGCAGGTGGGGACGCCCCAGGAGCTGTACGACCGGCCACGCAACCGGTTCGTCGCCGGGTTCATCGGCAGCCCGTCGATGAACTTCGTCGAGATGCCGGTCGTCGCCGGCGCGGACCTGACCCACGGAGCCGTCAGCTTCCCGCTGCCGGAGAACTACCGCCGGTCTGTCGCAGCAGCCGGCAACACCGTGATCGCGGGCTTCCGCCCGGAGCACCTCGAGCTCGGAGAGGTCGCGGGATCGGTAGGCACGGTCAAGGGCACCGCAGACGTCGTCGAGTACCTGGGCAACGAGGAGCTCCTCCACGTAACGGTGAACGACAAGGACATCGTGGCGATCGTCGACTCCTCGCACAAGGTCCGCCCGGGCGACGTCGTGTCGCTCAAGGTGCCGCTGGCCAAGCTCCAGCTCTTCGCCCCGGGCGACAATGGCGACAGCCTCGTCCGTGCGGTCGAGGCGGCGGCCGTCTGACCGAATCGTTCCAACCCAGCATGTCGGCCGGCTCGACCCCTCGGGTGAGCCGGCCGTTCCGCGTCCCCGAGCCGGCATGAGCCGGACCGAGTCAGCGCCGTCGGACCCGCCGGGCGATGGCCAGGCCCCGCTGGCCCATGGAGACGCCCCGCCGGCCTATGGCGACGACCCGCTCGAGGAGCACGTCGTGGGGCGGCAGCTGATCCACCAGGGGCGGTATCTCGAGTTTCGCGTGGACACGATCCGTCGCGCCGACGGGTCGGGCGGCACCCGTGACGTCGTGGGTCACCCAGGGGCGGTCGCCGTCCTCGCGGTCGACGACGACGGGCGCGTCCTTCTCGTCCGCCAGTGGCGGATCCCGGCCGAACGGGCCATGCTCGAGATCCCGGCCGGGACGCTCGACCTGCACGACGGTGTGATCGAGGACCCAGACCTCGCGGCACGGCGCGAGCTGGAGGAGGAGACCGGGCATCGAGCCGCCAGCTGGCGCAAGCTCACCGAGTTCTGGACCGCCCCGGGGTTCGCGTCGGAGCTGATGCACCTGTACCTCGCCACGGGCATCGTCGGAGCCACCGGGGACGACCGGCTCGTGCCCGACGAGGACGAGCGGCTGGAGCTCAGGCATGTCTCCATCGACGAGGCGGTCGCCATGGTCGAGCGTGGTGAGATCGCCGACGCGAAGTCAATCCTGGGCGTTCTCTGGCTGGACCGGCTGGTCCGGGCGGGCGAGATCCCGGTGCCGCCCCGATGACGACATCGACGCCCGCTCAGGCCGCCACCCGGCAGGCGATCGAGCTGCCAGCGGGCACGCGCCTGCTCCGGGCTGCTGATGAGGCGGCGATCCGCGCGGCAGCCCGTGCGGCGCACGCACGCGGCGAGCTCGAGGGCGTGAGCCACCACCTGCTCGAGGAATCGCTGGATCGCCTGATCGACGAACCGCGGCTGGTGGCGGTGGTCGAGGACCAGGGACGCGTCGCCGGCTGGGTGGCTCCCCTGCAGGACGAGCTCACGGTGGACCTGCCGTTCCGCCGGCGTGGCCACGGCCGGCAGTTGGTCGAGGCGGGGCGGGTCCTCGCCGGACAGCTTGGGCTCCCGAGCCTGCGACTCTGGGTCCCGCGATGGCCGGGGCCCGAAGCGTTCGCCCGTGCCTGCGGCCTCCGGGAGCGCCCCCCCATCTGGCAGCTGGTCCAGGAGCGTGACACGCCGTGGACGCCACCCGCCTTCCCGGACGATGTCATCACTCGCCGCATCCGGCCCGAAGCTGATGAGCCCGCGTTCGTGGCGCTCGTGAACGAGATCTTCCTCGACCACCCCTGGCCATTGGTCCTCGATGCGGGAGACGTCCACCAGGTCAACGCGCAACCCGGCTTCGACCCATCGATGATCCTGCTCGTGGCGCTCGCCGGTGATCCGAACCTCCTGGTCGGGTTCTGCCGGGTGGGGCGCTTCACGGATGACGACGGGGTCAGCGCCGGCGAGGTCAAGCTCCTTGGCGTCCGGCGCGAGGGGCGAGGTCGTGGTCTCGGCCGGGAGCTGACGCGCTGGGGCGTGGACGATCTGCGGCGGCGCGGGGTGGACCGCATCTACATCGTCGTGGAGGACCTGAACGCCGGCGCCCTCGCGATGTATGAGGACGAGGGGTTCCGCCGCCACGTCGAGTGGCCCCACTGGACGGTGCCGCTCCCGGGCTGAACCCGCCGCGCCTGCATTCAGTTGCCGGACGAGGACCCCGCGCCGGGAAGGCGCGCCAGCGCGCTCCGGTAGAGGTCCGAACCGGGGGCAAGCGCAACCGCGAGCCGCAGGTGCGTCCGGGCTTCATCGTTCCGGCCAAGCCGCTTGAGGCACTGCCCGAGCGCGAAGTGCCCGTATGGCGATGACGGATCGACATCCAGCAGCGCCTCGAACGTCTCGCGCGCCGAGTCGTGCTGCGCGGAGTTGAAGTACGCGCGCCCGAGCGCCTCGAGGATGGATCCTTTGCCCGGCTCCAGGCGCGCGGCCCGCGCCAGGACCACGGCCGCCTGCGCGTGATGGTGGCGGGCCAGCAGGCCTGAGCCGCGCTGGAGCAGCTCGTAGGCAGTCTCCGGGCTGCCGGCGGTGGGATCGGGTCGTCCCGGATCGGAGGGCGGGCTGTCGTCGGGCTCCATGCCTCGATGCTGCCACGGATGCCCCGACCACGCCGGTACGATGGCCGGACGTCCGGCGCGACCCGGACCGCCGACCATCTCCACCGGAGCCCGCGTGTCAATCCTCCGCCTGTCCGTCGCGCTCCTGTTCGTCCAGGCTGGCTTCCACGCCTATACGGCGACGATGCCGCTCGCGCTGGCGCGTGCCGGGACGCCCGACGCCACGGTCGGGCTGATCATGGGCGTGGCCGCGATCGTCCAGATCCCGGTGGCCATCGGGGGTGGGCGCCTGCTCGACCGGTTCGGCGGCGCCCGCCTGTTCACGGCCGGTGGCATCGCCTACCTCCTCGCAACCGGCGTCATCCTCCTGCCGGGTGTCGACATCTCGGCGTCGCTGGCCCCGTTCGTCCTGGTCCGCGTGCTCCAGGGGGCGGGGATCGCGCTCGCCTCGCCCGCGGCCCTGTCGATGGTGCCACGGCTGGTGCCGGGGGCACGCGTGGCCGCCTCGCTGTCCTATGTCGCCGCCGCCCAGAACCTCACGCTCGTCCTCGCCCCGCCGCTCTCGCTCGCGATCCTCGATGCTGCGGCGCTCGACGGCGTCGCCGCGGCGGTCGTGGGGGTCCTCATCGCCGGCATCGTCCTGGGGCAGCGCCTGCCCCTCCGCACGCCCGAGCCGTCGGCGACCGAGCTCGCCGCGGCCGGCCGCCGCTACGGGATCACGTTCCGTCGCGAATGGGCGATCCCGCTGCTGATCATCGTCACCTACGTGGCCCACTGGGGCGCCGTGACGGCCTACCTGCCGATCCGGGCGGAGCAGGCGGGCGCGGACATCGGGCTGTACTTCGCCGCGGACGGCATCGCGATCTTCGCGATGCGGTTCCCCACGGGCTGGCTGGTGGACCGGGTCTCGTCGCGGGTCCTCATCCTGGCCGGCGCCGGGATGACGTTGGCCGCGCTCGGGCTGCTGCTGCTGCCCCTCTCCACGCCACTCCTGGTGGTCGCGGGGCTGCTGGGTGGCGGGGGCGGGGGAATCGTCATGACGCCGGTCACCGTCGAGCTGTCGCGACGCTCCGCGGATGGGGACCGGGGCTCAGCCTTCTCCCTGTTCTCCGGCGGGATCGCGACCGCGATGACGCTGGGCAGCGTTGGCGGGGCGCCGATCGTGGCCGTGTTCGGGCTATCGGCCGCGCTCGTCGCCGGCATGGGATTGATCGCGGTCTCGATGGCACTGGCGGTCTCGGACCCCTCCCTCGCGGGCACCGGTCGTGGTCCTCGCGTCGCAGCCGCGGCTTGACGGAACGACGGTCAGGCGTCCCGCCAGCCCGCGAGATCGATGGGCTTGAGCCGCGGGCTCTCGGTCCGCCCGGGAATCCGGCCCCGCTTGGCGATCGGCGTGCCGTCGATCTCCTTGATGTCCCCCGTGAAGTCGATCGGGCTCGCGCCGGAGATATGCGTGCCCACGGCGAACGAGTCGACGGGCGCCCCCTGCTCCTTGAAGTGGCGGATGCGCTCGGGGTTCAGGCCGCCGGAGACAGTGATCGTGACGTGCTGGAACCCGGCCTGGTCAAGGCGCGCCCGGACCTCGGTGACCAGCGCCGCGGTCACGCGCCCGCGCTCCGACGGCGTGTCAAGGCGGATCCCGTACAGCCTGTCGCCCAGGGCGCGGGCAACCCGGAGGGCCTCCTCGGCCTCGTCCTTGAACGTGTCCACGAGGACGATCCGGGGCACGTCGGGGGGCATGTCGCGGTCGAACGCCTCGGCCGCCCGGACCGTGTCACCGAAGATCAGCACCAGCGAGTGCGGCATGGTCCCGGTGGGGTTGAGCCCGGCGAGCCTTGCGCCCGCGGGCGTCGATGCCCCGACGCAGCCGCCCACGATCGCCGCGTAGTCGAGCACATCGGTGATGTCCGGGTGCACGTGCCGCGCCCCGAACGAGATGACCGGCTGCGGTGCGGCGGCCTCCACGCACTGGCGCGCCGCGGTCGCCCAGCCCGTCGACTGGGCGAGCATGCCCAGCATGGCCGTCTCGTACAGGGCGAAGGCGCGATAGCGAGCACGAATCCGGAGGACGACCTCCTTGGGCGTGATGAGGTCACCGTCCGCGAGCGCCTCCACGACCGCCCCGGGCTCGTCGGCCAGGACGTGGCCGATGAGGTTGGTCGCCTCGCCCATGCCGCACAGCACGGCGTCCTCGCGGCCGAAGACCTCCATCGTGACCACGGGATCGATGCCCTCGCGGTCGAGGATGCTGCTGGCCCGGGCGAAGTAGACGTCGGCGGTCGCGCCGGACAGGATCTCGTGCGACGGGCGGGTGCGGGCCAGGCCCATCAGGCGACCCCCGCGGTCGAGGCGACGTTGAAGCTCACGTTCCGTCCGCTCCCTCGTCCCCCGGCGCCGGCCCGCCGGCAGGCTCAGCCGGGGGTCCGTCAGCCGGGAGTGTAGCGTACGGCCCGCCGGGCTCCGGGGCACGAGCGGCGGGGTGACCGATGGCCGGTGCCGGCCGCCGGCGGCTCCGCCGGACCAGGGCAACCGCGACGAGCAGCAGGACCAGGACCACCAGGGCCGCCAGGAGGGCCGCGACGATCGCCTTCGAGCGTCCGGCGTCCGGGGCGGCGGCGATGAGCGCGACCACGCCGGCGGCGGCCGTCCGGGCGGCATCCAGGTCGCCGGCCTCCCAAGCGGCACCCGCAGTCACCACGCCGGCCGCCGGATCGGTGCCATCGAGACCCCAGCTCGTGAGCCAGTCGCGAGGCGCGTCGACAGCATCACCCGCGGAGGCGATGGCCTCGAGAGCATCTAGGGTCCTGGCGGCCTCATCGACGACCGCGTTGACCTCCGCCTCGCTGCCGGCGTCCTGGTAGTCGGCCTCGAGGACCGGCCCCGGGACGAGCCCCTCGTCGGCGGCAAGCGCGGCGATCGTGTCCCGCGTCGCGAGCACCCGCTCGGCCCCGTCGATGATGTCAACCGCGTCGCCGAAGTCCCACTCGTCCAGGGCGCTCCGCACCGCCGCGGGCGGAGCCCAGCTCGAGCCCTCCTCCACGAGGACCGAGTAGCGAGCGAGCGCCGCCTTCCGCGCCGGCAGCAGCGCCGCGTCGCCGGCGCCCAGCGCCCATTGCTCCATGAGGTCGGCGATCGACCGCCCGGAGGTGGCCCCGGTTGGCGGCGGCGCGGCCTGCTCAGCGAGGTCGAGGAACCGGCGCCAGTCGTTGGGCAGCCGGGAGGGCTCCGGGGCACCCTCGCCCGGGTACGCCGTCGTCCCGGCGGCCGCGGCGGCGAACACCTCGCGCATCCCCGGCTCGCCCACCCGCGCCACGATGCGGCGCACCAGCGTCCACGACGCCGCGTACCCATATGTCTCCCGGTCGCCGGCTTCCTGGTCCCGGATCGCCGCCGGCGGCGGCCAGTCGTTGAGGGCGAATGCCGCCGCGTCCGTCCGGGCCACCTTGGCCGGCCCGGGATGGCCACGATCGTCCGCCTGGAGCGCCAGGGAGGCGTACTCGTCGGCCAGGCCTTCGGTGATCCAGCGCTCGGTGAACAGCGAGCCGTTGAACCAGGCGTGCGACGCCTCGTGGATGATCGTGAGGTCGTCCAGGTCCTCGCTGATGGTGATCTGGTCCGTCTCCGGGTCGTAGAAGCCCGCATACCCCTCGAGCAGCGGCGTGTGCACCTCGGTGACGACGAGCGACCCCTCGACGGGCCAGGGCAATCCAATCTGGGTCACGAGCTCGGGCAGGCCGTCGCGAAGGAGGCTGCTGACGCGGCGACGCCACTTGGTGTCCTCGGGCCAGGCCCGGATCACGACGTTCTCGCCGTCCTCGATCGCGAGGCGGTCTGAGGTCAGGGCCGCGTCGTTGGTGGCATTGACCTGGACGTACCAGGTGAGCGGGTCGATCGTCGTCGCAGACCAGACCTGGAGGCCATCGGTGCCGTGCTCCGTGTCCAGCTCGCTGCCCGCGGTCTCCACGCGGAAGTCGCTGGGGACCTCGATCCGTACCTGGCCTAAATCGCCGAACGCCCAGGCGATGAAGGTCGCGAACGCCGGTCCCACGCGCACGTCGCTCTGGGAGCGAGGACGGCCGGCGGGCAGCTCGAACGACAGCCGCAGCCGCTCGGTCTCGCCAAAGTAGAGCTTCTCGCCGAACAGGACGGTGACCAGCCGATAGCCCTCTCGATCCGCGGCGCGGACGCGGAGCTCCGATCCGGCGCTGGTGGCGCTGAACCGACGCGCCTCGGGCTGCACGCCAAGGTTGAGGCCGTCGTAGAAGTAGCGGGTCACCCCGCCGGCGGTGGTCTGGTTGGGCTTGCGATTGACGGCGGTGAGGTTCACGACGACCTTCACCTTGCGCGCCTCGGGATCCACGATGTACCGGGTGTCAGCCGTGATCTCGAGGTCATCCGCGGCGCGAGCCACGGCAGGGCCGAGGAACCCGGGCAGTGGCAGACCCGGCGCGGCCGCGGGCAGGAGCGCGCCGGCCAGGCCGACGAGCAGGGCGAGCAGCGTGGCCGCGGTGGCGCGGCGCCCGGTCCGACGCACGGCCGTCACCGGGCCGGGCCGGCGTCGGGCGACAACGGCTTAGCCGGACGCCGGGCCGGCGGCCGGCGGCCGCGCCGCCGGTTCGAGACCACCGCGGAGCTCAGGACCAGCACGGTGGCCAGCGCGGCGAGGGCGAGGAGCGCCCGTCGGCGACCCTCCTCCCAGGCCACCGTCCACGAGCGGTGGGCACGATCAGCCGCGGCGAGCGCGACGTCCAGGTCGCCAGCCTCCAGCGCCTCGCGCGCTCGAGCCACGTCCTGGTCGGGATCCTCGCCCAGCATCCCGATCCGGCTCAGGAGGTCATCGTCGGGTGAGCGGGCCTCCTCCGCTCGGCGGAGGGCGAGGATCGCGGTGCGCTCGGATTCGGCCCGGGCGCTGGCCTCGGTCATCAGGCCGCTCTCGAACAGCCCCTGCATGACCGGGGGCAACCGCAGCCCCTCGCTGGCCGCGAGCTCGTCTCCGGCGTTCCGCTGGGCCAGCACCGTCCGGACATCCGCCATGAGCGTCTCGGCGGTGGTGAAGTCCCAGGCCCGGAGCGCATCGCGGATCGCCCGTGGCAGGCGCCAGTCACCGGCGACGGCAAGGGTCCGCTCGTACGAGACGCGTGCCGCTGCCCGCGCATCAAGCTGTGGGGCCTCCGCCGGCGTGACGACCAGCTCACGCCACAGTGGCGCGAGGTCAAGGCCGGACCGCTCCTCGAACAGGTCCAGGAGGTTGCGCCAGTCCGCGGCCCCGGCCACCGTCTCTGGAGACGACGACGTCGCGGCGGCCCCGGGTGGCGGCTGGTAGGCCCCCACCCGGGCTGACGCGTCCGCCCAGACGGCCGTCAGCACGTCTGCGCCGACCAGGCTCGCCAGCTGGGTCGCGAGCTGGTAGGACGCGGCACGGGCATAGGCGTCGGCCGGGGTCCGTGCTCCGGTGCCCCCGGTCCAGGTGTCGAGCGCCAGGGCGGCCGCCTCGGCCTCCGGGGTCATCACCGGCGGATCGGCGGGCTCACCAATCTGCCGGGAGGCCCGCAGCGCGTAGTAGGTGGCAAAGCCCTCGTTGGCCCAGCGATCGGCCAGGAGCGCGCCGTTGAACCACACGTGCGCCATCTGGTGGACGGCGACGCCGTGATCGGCCCAGTAGGCGACCTCGATCCGTCGATCCGTCGGATCGAACATGGCGGCATAGGTGTCCGCATCCCGGCTCACGGACTCGGCGACCGTGACCGGCTCGCCGGCGGGCCACGGCAACCCGATCTCCGCGCGCAGGGCCGGCAGGGCCTTCCGGAGCAGGGCCTCCATCCGCTTCGACCACGCCCGGTCGTCCGCCCACCCCTGGAGATCCAGGTCCGCCTGCCGGTCCCCAACCGGGATCGTGATCGACTGGCCGCTGAACACGGCCGGCCGCTCGGCCGTGACGTAGGCGAAGTACGTCAGCGGACTGGCGATCGGCCCGCTCTCGAGCACCACGCCGCCCGTCCCCGCGATCTCCCGTCGCGCAAGGTCACCCGACTCCACCGCGACGTCCCAGCCGCCGGGGAACTTGACGGTGACGGTGCTGCCCTCGGCGCCCGTGGACGCGAACGCCCAGACCGGCAGCGTCACGAGGCTGGCGCCCACCCGGACCTGCGGGCTTGCCGTCTTCCCGGTCCCGGGCAGGTCGAAGGACAGCCGGAGCGACACGCTCTTGCCGCTGTAGAGGCGCGCCCCGAAGTCCAGCCGCAGAAGCGTCGACTTGCCGGTCCGCGTTGAGACCCGGGCGTGGGCGCCGGGGGCGCCGGTCAGCCGGGGATTGACCGCGCCCGGCTGCACCGCCAGGAACGCATGGTCGAAGTAGAACCTGCGGGTGCGGGTCTCCGTCGTGCGGTTGCGTGCCTCGATCGCGACCGCCACGCCAACGCGGCCATCGTCGGGCCGGATGGTGTAGACGGCGTTGGTGACCATCGTCAGGTCGCCGGACGCGGCCCGTACCACGCCGCGGCCGCCCAGGCCCGACGGCAGGGACGGGGCAACGATCACGAGCAGCAGGAGCGCCAGCATCGTGGCGGCCGGCACCTGCCGCCGTCGGCTCGTCACCCGTCGCCGCCCGGCGCGGGCTCCAGGATCTCGGCGAGGTCGGCCGCGAAGCGGGCGATCAGGCGCACCCCGGGACCACCACCGTCCATCGGCGCGGGGGCGTCCGTGGACCAGCCTCCGGCCTTCAGCCACTCGCAGGCCTCGGCATGGCACCGGTCGGCCACGGCCAGCTCACGGGCGAGCGCAAGCCCCAGGGCCTCGGCGCTTGCCTGGGCGATCGGGATCTCGGCCATGAGCAGCGGCCGCTCATCCTCCCCGGTCGAGAACTTCACGAACGGCAGCTCGTCGTTCCAGCGCAGCAGCTTGCGGTAGGACTTGCGGAACGAGTCGTTGATCGGCGGCGCGAAGTGCGCCAGGCAGATCAGCGCGAGCGAGGGATCGAGGATCAGCGTGACCCGCAGCCGGGCCCGGCGGCGTCCATCGAGGGCGAGGTCCCACGACGTCACGCGCTCGCGATCGGCGCGCTCGAGGGGCGCCAGGCCCAGCTCGGTGAGCCAGGCTTCGACATCCGCCGGGGCACAGGCGGACGCCCGGGGGGCGGTTGACATGGCGGGCAGTCTATCCCGAGCGGCTGCCACGGACCCGCGGTGCCAAGGGGAGCAGGAGCACGCCGCGGAGGGCCGGGCTATTCGCCTCCAGCCGCGGTCGCGCGCTCCGGTGGCTCGTCGGCGTCATCGCGGAGTGCCGCCTTGGCCGCCCGGGCCTTGCGCTCGACGGTTCCACCCGAGCGCACGACGCGAGCCCCGAAGTCCGAGGACCGGACCTTGTCGCCGACCTTCACGTTGCGGCCGAGGCGCGTCCCGCGAGGGATGACGGACTGCTTGCCGACCACCGTGATCCCTGTGTTGAGGCGGCCCGGCTCCTGCTTGTTGGGCGTGTCCAGGTCCGGCCCGTCGCCCACGATGGCCCCCTGGCCGACCACGACCTCCTTGTCCAGGATCGCCCGGTCCACGACGGCGCCGGCCCGGATCACGGTGTCGAACATCACGATGGAGTCGCGGACCACGGCCCCCACGTCCACGCGCACCCCCGGCGAAAGCACGCTGTTGACCACCGTCCCATCGATGACGCAGCCGTGCGAGATCATCGACCGGTGGACCTGGGCGGTCGCCCCGATCTTGGCCGGAGCCCGCTCCTCCGACCGCGTGTGGATGAGCCACTCCCGGTCGTACAGGTCCAGCTCCGGGTGATCGACGAGGAGCGCCATGTTGGCCTCCCAGAACGACTGGATCGTGCCCACGTCCTGCCAGTAGCCGGCAAAGCGGTGTCCGTACACCCGGGCGCCGCCCTCGAGCATCGCGGGGATGACGTCCTTGCCAAAGTCGCGGAGCCCCTCGTCCAGCCATCGCTGGAGCGCACGCTTGGAGAACACGTACACGCCCATGGACGCCAGGTCGCTCTTGGGCTGCCTGGGCTTCTCCTGCCACTCGGTGACCCGGTCCTGGTCGTCGAGCGCAAGCACGCCCATGCGTGTTGCCTCTGCCAGCGGGACCCGGCGCACGGCGATCGTGACGTCCGCACGCCGCCGGCGATGCGCCGCCACGAATGGCTGGTAGTCCATCTTGTAGATGTGGTCGCCCGCGAGCACCAGCACGATGTCGCCGCCACGCTCCACGACGTTGAAGTTCTGGAGCACCGCGTCCGCGGTGCCGCTGTACCACTCGGCCACCCGGCCGCGCTTGATGTACGGCTGGAGCATCCGCACGCCGCCCGTGGTGCGATCGAGGTCCCACGGCCGACCCTGCCCGATGTGGTCGTTCAGCGACCGGGGGTTGTACTGGGTGAGCACGACGACGTTGTCGTAGCCGGAGTTGACGCAGTTCGACAGCGTGAAGTCGATGATCCGGTACTTGCCACCGAACGGGACGGCGGGCTTGGCCCGCACGGACGACAGGATCGACAATCGCTCGCCCTCGCCGCCCGCGAGGATGACCGCGATCACGGGCCTTACCAAGCGTCGTCCCTCCGAAGTGTCCGGTGGTGGCCTCGCATCGATCCTAGCACCGGGCGGTGACCGATCGGTTGGTGCCCCTGCGAGGCGGACGCACTAGGTGAACAGCCGCGGGTTCACGAAGCTGCCGTTGAACTGGACCATCCAGTGGAGGTGCGCTCCCGTGGAATGCCCGGTGTTGCCCTCGTGGCCGATCACCTGCCCCTGCTTGACCACAGACCCGGTGTGGGCAGGGCAGCCGGGGGTCATGTGCGCGTACCAGGTCGTCAGGTTCGAGCTGTGCGCAATGATCACGATCCACGCCGGGTCGGCGCCGTCCGCGTAGTTCCAGCCGCAGTACAGGACCCGCCCCGCACCCGAGGCCCGGACCGGGGTCCCGTAGCGCGCAACGATGTCGATCCCGTTGTGGAAGTGGGCACAGCTGCCATACGGCGGTTCCCAGGAAAAGCCCGTGCAGCCAAAGTCCTGGCTGATCGTCCCGGCCATCGGCCAGACAAGGGTGCCGTTGTACTGCGACGGGATGTTGCCCGCGTGGTACTGCTCGGCGATGAGCCGGTCGATCTTGCGCTGGAGCGCCTTGCGCGCCGCCGTCGCCTTCGCGATCGCGCGGTGGGCCGCCTGCTTGGTGGCATCGAGCGCGGCGTACTGGGATCGCTGCTCACGCAGGACCGCCTCGACCGACTTCTCGAGCTCCTTGAGCCTGGCCTTCTCCTTGCGCAGCTCAGCGATCCGCTGGTCGAGCTTCTGCTTCTGGACGCGCGTCTGCTGCCGCAGGAGGTCCGTCTCGGACCGGGCGGACGCGACCGTCTGGTGGACCTGGAGCAGCGTCGCGCGGTCCAGGGCGATCTGCTGCGCCAGCGCGCGATCCTGCTCGGCCGCGTCGAGCTGCGAGCTCATCGCGGTCAGCATGTCGGAGAACGAGGCGCCAGACAGGAACACCTCGAGGAGGGACGTCCGCTCAGCCTCGTAGGCGTCGCGGATGCGGTCCGCGAGCGCGGCCTTGCGCGCGCCCAGCTCGTCGCGCTTGGCGGCTTCCTGCGCCTCGATGCCGGTCAGCTGGACGGTCAGGTCCGCGAGGGACGCGACGAGATCGTCGTAGGACGCCTTGACCTCGGCGATGTCGCTCTGCATGGCGGAAACCCGCTGGCGGGTGGACGCGAGGTCCTCGGTGATGCCCTGCAGCTCGTCCTGGGTGCTCGCGATCCGGCCCTCGAGCCGGTCCTGCGACGCGTTGAGCGACGCGACCAGGTCGCGCTGCTGCTGGATCTTCCGCTGGAGGTCCTTCTGCTGGGCGCGGGCGTCAGCAAGCTCGTCGCCGTACGCCGGCCCCGGGGCCACGACGGGCGCGGCAAGCACGGGCAGGAGCAGCGGGACCACGAGCAGCGCGGCGAGGAGCCGGGTACCGATCGTCCGGCGGGACCTCGGGAACCTGTGCGCGATCGAAGGGCGGGTCAAGAAGCTGGCGTCCTCATCTGCGGCGGGGCCCGGTCCGCCGCGCCGTTCGAGACGGGGCAGGCGGCTCGCACTCCACCAGACTGGCGCCGCCGCGGAGGGCACTCCCGAGACGACCTGAACCGACGTTCACACGGAGTGTACCAAGCGGTCGCAATCGACCGACCGGATGACCCCGAGCTACCGGATGACCAGGACCGCCCAGATGGCGCCCAGGATCAGGAATGGCCCGTAGGGCACGAACGTCTTGAGCGTGATCCGCCGGGCGGCGAGCAGCACCGCCAGCACCACGCCGGCCACGAGCGCCCCGTAGATGGCCCCGTAGACCAGCTTGCAGGGGACCGACCATCAGCCCCACGGAGACGAGCAGCTTGAGATCACCCTGGCCGATCGCACCGGCCCCGAACGGGATCGACAGGGCATACAGCCCCAGGGGCACCACGATCGCCACGACCAGCGCGACCGGCAGCACGCCGGGCGGCAGCAGCGGGTTGGCGCCCGAGAGCGAGTACAGGAAGGCAAGCGGGATCGCCGGCAGGGTGACGACGTCGGGCAGCAGCCGCTGGTCGAGGTCGGTGCCGAGCAGGAGCACGAGCGCGACCAGGTACGCGCCGAACACCGCGGTCGGAACCGGATCCGTGAAGCGCAGCGCGGCCCCACCCAGCGCGAACGCCCCGACGACCACCACCACCGGCGTCCGCCAGTCGATCGACCGGACCGACCCGTCGTCGTGCGCGGGCCAGCGCGCCGCGATCCGGTCGGCGACAAGACCCCAGGCGCCCCCGAGGAGCGCGGTGACGATGGCCAGCGGCGTCAGCACGCGCGCAGTCTACGGGACCGGGGTCTCAGTCCTTCGCGGCGCCGGCCAGCGCCAGCTCGACGAGGGTGGCGTGGGTCACCCCGGTGGCGCCGCGCGTCGCATACGGGGTCGCCTTGCGGAAGTACGCGCTGCCGCCGATGTCGAGGTGGGCCCAGGGCACCGTCCGGAACTGCTCCAGGAACAGGCCGCTCTTGACCAGCGATCCGTCCGGCGTGCCGGTGTTCTGGAGGTCCCCGTACCAGCTCTCCATCTCGGCCATGTAGTCGGAGACCAGCGGCAGGCGCCAGTAGCGCTCGCCCGCGCGCTCGGCCGCGGCCTCCACGTCGCCCCACCACGGGATCCGGCGTCGCGAACACCCCGCGTCGACGAGGTTGCCGAGCGCCCGGCCAACGGCGCCCGTGAGGGTCGCCACGTCGACGATGTGGGTGGCGCCCAGGTGCTCCGCGTAGGTCATCGCGTCACCGAGGATCAGCCGGCCCTCGGCATCGGTGTTGATGATGTCGACCCACTTGCCGTTGATCGCCGCACGATGTCGCCGGGCCGCGACGCGTGCCCGCCGGGCATGTTCTCGACCGCCGGGCGCGACCGCGAGCAGCGGCAGCCCGGGCGCCAGGCGGGAGGCGGTGGCGATGGCCGCGATCACGGTGCAGGCACCGGTCTTGTCCATCTTCATCTCTTCCATCCGGTCGGACGGCTTGATGCTGATCCCGCCGGAGTCGAAGCAGACGCCCTTGCCGACCAGCGCCAGGTGCCGGCCGAGCGCGTCCTTCGCCGCCCTCGCCGCCGGAACGGATCACGATCATCCGCGGCGGGTTGGCGCTCCCCTGCCCGACGGCGAGGAACATGCCCATCCCAAGCTCGGCAGCTCGCTGCTCGTCCAGGACATCGATCCACAGGCCGTGAGCCTCGGCGATGGCGCGGGCCTCGTCGGCGAGGACCTGCGGCGAGACGTCGTTGGCCGAGCGGTTTGCCAGGCGGCGGGCGATGTTGGCGCCCTCGCCGATGATCCGGCCGCGCTCCGCGGCGGCTCGCCAGGTCCGCGGCCGGCGTCGGCGCCCGACCACGAGGACCAGCTCGCCCACGGCCGGCGGGGCAGCGTCGGTGTCCTCGCGGTAGATCGCCTTGGGCTCGAAGCCCCCCTCGACGATCCCCCGGACCACGAGCTCCGCGGCGAGGGCCGCGTCGCCGCCCAGGCCCGCCGCGATGGGATCCAGCCACACGGCCACCACGTGGACATCGCGGTCGATCATGCGGCGGATCGCGGTCGACGCCAGGCGGCGGGCGGTCTCGCGGTCGAAGGCATCCGCGGTGCCACCGGACACGGCAAGCACCCGCTTGACCCCGACCTCGCCCGGCGCCGCCATGGCCGTGGCATAGCGGGTTGGCCTGAGCTCGCCGAACGCGGCCAGGGCCCGCAGCTCGCCGCCGGTCCGGCGGTCAAGCTCGTCGAGCAGGCCGGTGAAGGCGGGCTCGCCCACGACGGGAACGACGAGCAGGTCGGCGGCGACCGCCCACGGCTGCGCAGTGACAACGCGGATCTGCACGAAGGACCTCCGGTGCGGCTGGCCGCGAGTGGCGCGCTCGAGCGCGCCTGCGCGGCGGCGGATCTCAGGCGGAACGTTGCGATCGAGTGTAGCGCTGACGGGCCCCCGGACCGGCCGCGCCTGGGCGCGGATCAGCCCGGCGGCAGCGGTGCCGTGCCGTCGCGGAGCTGCTCCTGCACCTCGAGCGCGTTCGCGAGCGAGCCCCGGCGCCTCCTCGATCGAGATCACGGCCTGGTTCAGTCCGCCCTGGGCGACATCGGACATGATCACGATCAGGCCCCGCGTGTCTCCCGGAAGCTGGGCGCGAGCCTGCTGCTCGCGCTCGAACGCCTTGCGAACGGGGTCGGTGACCCGGGCGCCCGACTTGATGAGCGCCCGGTACAGGTTCCGCAGCGCGGCGTCGTAGGCGGCATTGCGCTCGAGCCACGCGGACAGCGTCGACACGTCCGTGGTCCCGGCAAGGTCGTCGCGAAGCCGCAGCGATTCGGTGATGGTGGCGTCGCTCCGGTCGAGCTGGGCGAGCGCGTCCTCGTACTGGCCGTCGGATCCCCATCCGGGCGGCCGCGGCGGTCTCCTCGTCATGGCGGGTCAGCAGCGTGGTCAGCCGGGTGGCGGCCAGCGCCCGACCCGTGAACGACCCCCAGTCGTCCTCGAGCCCCGTGGCCAGGCCCGAGGTCCCGGCCAGCTGCTCGTACCGGCGGTGCAGACCAGCCGAGACGAACAGCGCCCAGTCGGCACCGGTCGTAGGGCACGTCGGCAAGCGACGTCTCGAGCGCGTCGGTCAGCGCCTGCACCCTGGCCAGACGGAGGGTGCCATCGGCAATCGTCTGCCCCAGCGGGTCAGCGTCGCCCGCCACGACCTGGCTGAGTGCCTGACGGGCCGTGGCGCCCAGCGCATCGACCTGGTCCGAGAGCGCCTGGAGATCCCCGGTCGCGACGTCCAGGGCGGGCTCCATGGCCGCATCGCCGTCCCACGTCAGCTCGGGACGGCCCGGCCGAGCCCGGGGGCTGGCTCATGGTTGCCACGACGCCGGCCGTCCCGAACGAGATCAGCACGACAACCAGCGATCCAGGCGAGCCGGATGGCCAGGACGCGCAGGGTTTCGATGACGCCCACGTCGCGGAGGGTAGCGGGTCCTCACGCGGCGCGCGGCTCAGGCGCGGCATCCGGCTCAGGCGGCGTCCGGCTCCTGGTCCCTGAGCCGGTGCCGGAGATGGGTGAGGCCGCCCTCCATGGGCTGCGGGGCGAAGCCGAAGCCGGCCGTCACGCTGTCGAGGGGGCCGACGTTGTCGTGCTTGAGCTGGCGCAGCTGGTCGGTGGCAACGGGAAACGGGAGGTGAAGCTTCTCCGCAGACGCCGGCCACCAGCCGGATCAGCGCGACCGGCATGGGGACCATCAGCCGGCGCTTGCCCATGCCGCGCAGGACCTCCGCCATGATCTCGCGATAGGTCCAGACGCGCGGCCCGCCCAGCGGGCAGCTCGCGACCGATGGTGCCCGGATCGGCGAACGCGATGACGGTCGCACCGGCGCGAGGTCGGTGATCGCGAGCGGCTGGAAGCGCGCGTCGCCCTTGCCCGTGATCGGCACGATGCCCGGCGACATCCGGACAAGGTCGGCGAGGATGTTGAAGAAGCCGTCGCGCGGCCCGAACAGGAGCGACGGCGAGAGGATCGTCCAGTCGAGGCCGGACTCGCGGACGAGCGCCATCGCCCTTCGCCTTCGAGCTCGCGAAGTGCAGGTCCGGGTCATCGGCGATGCCGAGCGCGCCCAGGTGGACGAACCGCCGGACACCGCGTCGGAGGCGGCACGCAGGACGTTCCGGGTGCCCTCGGTGTTGACGAGCCGGAGCGAGGCGCCGCCATCCCAATCGCGCGGGATGGCCGCCAGGTGGAGGATGCCGTCGACCCCGGCGATCGCCGGCGGCAGGGTGTCGGGCTCGGTCACGTCGCCGTGGCGGGTCTCGACCTGCTCGCGCTGCGCCGGGGTCAGCCGCCGCAGCACCTGCGCGGCGCCGTCATCGTCGCGGACCAGGGCGACGACCCGATGGCCGGCGTCGACGAGGGCGGGGATCATGTGACTGCCGACAAATCCGTTGGCGCCGGTGACCAGGGTGGTGGACATGGGTCGTGTGCTCCGGGTGGTCGCCGCGATCTGTGGCGCGATCACCCATTGTTCGCTCCCCGCGCAAGGTGGATGCGCCGGCCCGTGCGACCTGGTTCGCGTCGCGGCCGTCACTCGACCTACCATCGGGTCCATGAGCCAGCTCGATCCCCGGACCCTTCGCGCCCTGACCGCGGCGATGCCCAAGGCGGAGCTTCACCTCCACCTCGACGGCTCGCTGCGCGTGGACACCGCCCTTGACATCGCCCATTCCCGGCACGTCGGACGCTCCGATGTCATGTTCGCGGCATGCGTGGCGTCCTGGTCGCACCCGACCGGTGCGACGACCAGGCGGCGCTCCTGGAGGCGTTCGACCTGCCGATCGCGCTGATGCAGGACGCGGAGGCGATCGAACGGATCGCGGGCGACCTCGTCGATGACAAGGCCGCCGACAACGTCCGATACATGGAGATCCGCTGGGCGCCGCTGCTCCACGTGGGGAAGGGGATGTCCGGGCGCCAGGTGGTCGACGCGGTCTGGCGCGGCGCGCACGCCGCGGCGAAGCGCAACGACGTCCAGGTCCGGCTGATCGCCACCCTGATGCGGTCCCACGCCCCCCAGGCCAACCTGGACTTCGTGCTCGACCTGGTCCAGGAGGGGGTCCCCGACGGCCTGGTGGCCGTGGATCTCGCCGGGCCCGAGGCGAAGTTCCCGGACCCGGAGCGCCACCGAGGGTCGATCGACATGGCCCGTGACCTCGGGCTCCACGTCACGATGCACGCGGGCGAATGGGGTGGCGCGGCACAGGTGAAGCGCGCGCTGGCGCTCGATCCGGAGCGCATCGCGCACGGACCCCTCGCGATCGATGATCCCGGCGCTGGTTGCGGAGCTGGTCGCCTCGGGGGTCTGGCTTGACCTGTGCCTGACCTCCAACTATCCAGGCGCGGATCGTCGAGTCGTTCGAGGCCCACCCCTTCCGGCGGCTCCTGCACGCCGGCGTCAACGTCACCCTCAACACCGACGACCTGACCGTGTCCGACGTCAGCCTGTCCGAGGAGTACGCCCGGGCCGTGGAGCGGCTGGGGGTCACGGTGCCCGAGCTGTGGGCCGTCAACACGGCCGCCATCGAAGCCGCGTTCTGCGGCGAGCCCACGAAGGAAGACCTGCGAGAGGCGTTCCTCGCGTGGGGGTCCGGGATCCCCGAGCTCATCCACCGCTAGGGCCGGCAGGCGGGCTCAGCCTCCGAGTGTGAACCCCTGGACGAGGATATCGAGCTCGTCGTCGATGGCTTCTGGGACCGGGTCCAGCAGCAGCTGGGCCGGGACGCCATCGTCGCGCCACGTCACCGCCGCCGTGCCGCCGCCATCCATGGTGCTCAGGGCGCGCTCGTAGATCGCATCGACCGTCAGCGGGTACCAGCGGACGCTCGGGTCGGCCGGCTGCACATCCACCACCTGCCCGTCGAGCACGGTCACGGTTAGCGGGTCGGTCGACGGGCAGAAGCACACGAACTGCACCTCGAGCACGTAGTTGTCGATCCCCGATGCCGTCCAGGCTGCGTACCGGGCCTCGAGCTCGGCCCGCTGCTCGGCGTCCGGTCTCGGCGACGCGTCGACCCCCGGCAGCTCCCACGGGAGCAGGGAGCAGCCCGCCACCGCGAGCAGCAGCGGCAGGAGCAGGAACGGGATCGCGCGACGGAGCTCGGTCACATGGCTGGGGACGCGCGAGGCGGTGCGCATGTTCCACGGCCCCCGTCGGGGCACGTGTTCCGCGGTCCCGAGTCGCTCACCGGCCCCGCGGCGAGCCGCTGACCGGCCCAAGCCGGTGCGGCGGCTCAGCCCTCGTCGGCGGCGAGATCCGCGAGCGCCGCGCTGAGCTCGCTCGAATCCGCGACGATGTGGGTAGGCCGCTCGGCATCAACGAGAGCATCGGCCGCCTCCCGGCTGGTGACCCCCGTGAGCATCAGGACCGTTCGCGCACCTACGGCCCGCCCCGCCGCCATGTCGGTCGGTGAGTCGCCGATCATCACCGCGTCCCCCGCGGCCATCCCGACCGTCTTCGCCGCGATCTCCAGCAGGTGGGGCTCGGGCTTGCCCATCGTGACCCTCGCGGTCGCCCGGGCGGCCGTCTCGATGGCCGCGACGACCGCGCCGGCACCGGGACGGAAGCCGTTCTCGATCGGGTAGACGGGATCGCGGTTGGTCGCCACCAGCACGGCGCCCGCCCGAATGCAGTCAGCCGCCGCGGCGATCCGCAGGTAGGTGACCTGGGGGTCCAGCCCCGCGACCACGACATCAGGGTGCCCGGCGGCCGCCCAGCCGTCGATGCCCTCCTGGCTCATCCGGGTCGCGGCATGCGATGCCGTCACCACCTCGAAGCCGATCTCGCGCAGCTCGCGCTCGAGACCGGCGGCGCCGACCGCGAGCACCCGCCGGGCCCCGGGGATCTCGTCGCGCACGTAACGGGCGGCCGCGCTGGCGCTGGTGACCACGCGATCCGGACCCACGGGCGCACCGTGCCCGGCGAGCCTGGCCAGGTAGTCGCCGCGATAGAACATCGCGTTGTTGGTGACATAGACCACCGTATCGCCCAGGGCATCGCGGGCGGCGAGCGCAGGCCCGACGCCAGGCACGCTCTCCGATCCGCGGTAGACGACACCGTCGAGGTCGACGAGGAGCAGCACCCCCCGATGCTACCGTCTGTCCATGCCCGCCAACGCCCGCCAGACCCCGTTCGACGGCACCGATCGCCTGATCATCGACGGGACCAACCTCCTGTACCGCCTCGGCGCGGGTGCCGGCGGTGCCGCCCCGGCGTCGGCCATCGTCGGCCGGATTCGGGCCGCTGTGCCGATGCCGATCACCATCGACCTCGTGTTCGACGGCATGGGCCACGGGGTCTACGGCCGCCTGGCGCAGAAGATGGCGGTCCGGTACTCGGGACGGCGAACCGGCGACGACACGATCCTGGACCTGGTGTCGGAGGCAGCGCTCCGGGGTGGGGGTCCCGCGGCGACGGACCGCGTCCTGGTCGTCACCAACGACCGCGGGCTGCGAGACCTGCTGGCCGCGAAGGGCGCCAGGACCGCCCCGCTCCAGTGGCTCATCGGCAAGCTCGACGTCCCGGCGCCCGCCCGCCGCCCGTCGGCGTCGGGCGCCGGATCCGCACGTGGCACCTCGATCGGCCAGGGACGGCCACCCGGCGGCCGCGAGACTCGGGGCGAGAACGAGCGCCCGGGCTGGAAGCCGGGCCGGGGCGCGACGGCCAAGACAGGGACGCCAAGGAAGGTCGCCCGCCACAAGCGCCACCCGCGCGCTCCCGGCTGAGCCGGGACGCGCCCGCGACCGAGCTGTCCTTCGGCTGCTAGCATGCGCGGGTGATCATCGAGACCCTGCAGCGGCTCTGGAACGACCTCGTGACGTTCTCGGGCACCTTCGTGACGCCGGACTGGGGCGCCCTCATCGGCCTGCTGCCGGTCTTCCTGCTGGTCGGCGTGGTCGGTCCCCTGCTGACCCTGATCGTCCTGTACTGGCTGCGCTACGGACTCGTGCGGCCGCGGCTGCGCGTGGCCTACGCGGACACCCGCCGTCCCGCCCCGCTCGATGCGGCGGGCAACCCGGTGTTCCCGGTCGGTGAGCCGTACAGCCCGCGCGAGGGCGTCATCTACGAGCCTGGCAGCACGCGCTCGTCTTCCGGCGAGCGCCTCCTCGTCGCCTGCCCCAAGTGCTCGCTCGTCCGCTCGGCGGCCGACGACACGTGTGGCAACTGCGGCCTCACCTTCACCCTCAAGCCAACGACCCGCTCGCTGCGACCCGCAGGGCCGCCGCCGGGAGGGCGTGCCGCCGTCTGATCGACCGGCGAGCCGGCCGCCAGGTCCGTTCGCCGACCTCCACGAGGCCGAGACGGGATCGTCCGCCCGGCCGCCAGCGTCCCGGGAAACAGCTCCATGGCACAGGCATCCTCGCTCCTGTTCGTGCTCGGCGTGATCGCAATGGCGATCGGGTTTGCCGCCCACATCGGCCACGCGGTGCTGCTCGCAAACGGCCGCCGCTCGGTGGTCTTCGTCCCCATGACCCAGCCGGCGTACGCGACGGGTGGCGTCACCGGCTCCTTCGTGACCGCCCGGGCCGCCCGCGCGCGGGCGCCGATCGACCTCGCCGCCTCCCCCACCCCGCTGTCGCGGGCGGCCACCGCGATCGCTGTCACGGCCTTCGCGCTCCTGCTTGGGTCCCTCGTCGCGCGCGGGATCGCGGTGGGTCGTGGGCCGTACGGGAACCTGTTCGAGTTCAGCGCCGCGTTCGGCACTAGTATCGTCGGCGGCTACCTGTTCCTGGCCCGCCGCTATCCGATCCGCCAGATCGGGTTCATCCCCATGGGCGTCGCCCTGGCCATGCTGCTCTACGCGTCATCGCTCCCGTCCGAGATCGAGCCCCTGGTGCCCGCCCTCCAGAATGCGCCCCTGCTCACCATCCACGTCGGCATGGCCGTGATCGCCTACGGGATCTTCGCGATGGCGTTCGCCGCGGGGATCGGGTATCTCGCGCAGGGCACCGGCGACCGGTTCTCGTGGCTGCCATCGCACAAGACGCTCGACGAGGTGGCCTACCGGGCGGTGATCATCGGCTTTCCGATCTTCGCCACGATGATCATCCTCGGGTCCTGGTGGGCCTCGATCGCCTGGTCCCGCTACTGGGGCTGGGACCCCAAGGAGACGGCCGCCCTGGTCACCTGGCTCGTGTACGCGATCTATCTCCACGCGCGCAACCAGCGGCGCTGGGCGGGCCGGCCGGCGGCGCTGCTGCTGGTCATCGGGTTCGGGATGGTCCTGGTCACCTACTCGGGCAGCCTGTGGTTCACGGGGCTGCACGCGTACTCGGGCCTGTAGGGGCCCACGGGGGTCCGTAGGGCCTCACGGGCCTGACCCCGCCGGCGCATTGCGCCGTTCCCCGATCTGACCGATCCTCTCTCGCGATGCTCGACTTCATCGATCCGGATCCCATGGGAGCCCTGCTCAAGATCGGCCTGGCCATCGGGGTGGTGGTCTTGGTCGTCGTGCTGTGGTTCCAGCTCCTCCACCGGTCGCGGCGGTTTGGCGGCGGCACCCTGGCCGCCGTCACGATGCTGGCCGCGGTCGTGGCCCTGCTCGTCGCGATCACGCCCAACCTGCTGCCGTTCGAGATCGGCCTCATGGTGCTGCTGCTCGGGCTGCTGGCGATCTACCGGCCGGAGCAGGTTGTCAAGATCACCGGCGGGCCGTCGCTCCGGTACCGCGCCCTCCGGGAGGGGCGGGAGCTGCGGCTCCTCGTGCGCGAGCGGGGCGGCTGGTCGGTTGCGGGGCGCAACGAGGAGGTCCAGGAGCGGGTCGCGGAGCTCACCGCGTTCGAGGGGCCGGGGACCAAGCGGTACATCGAGCTGGTGCGGGAAACGCTGTTCGCGGATCCGGCGGCGCCGGGCGTCGCTGACCGGCTCGAGGAGCTCGCGGAGGCCGACGCGGAGCTGCGCGAATTGCTGCGGGCGCGGCCGATGTTCGAGCGTGAGCTCGCGAAGCGGGCCGCCGCGCTCGACGGGCCGGCTACCGGCGAGGACTGAAGCTCCAGCGGACCGGGACGCCGCCCCAGGCATCGAGGGCAAGATCCGCCGCCCCCTCCACGGGATCCTTGTCCAGGGCCAGCAGCCGGGCCCCGGGAGCCGCCTCGCGGACCGCGGCACGGACACGCTCCGCGAGCCACGGACAGGCATCACCGAGGCCGCCGTAGATGACCACCGCGGGTGCCGGCCCGAGATTGAGCCGTTCCACCTCCTCGCGAACCGCCTGCGTCACGCGGGAGCACCACCGGTCCACCATGCGCGCCGGGAGCGGGTCGCCACGCTCGGCGGCCCGCGCTACCGCCGCACCGAGGTGCGCGACGTCGGGTTCCGGCCTTCGAGGACGGTCGACGCGCCAGCGCACGTCCGCCTCGGCGATCGCCCGGGCCAGCGCATCGCCGACCTCGCCGCGCCGGGCCAGCGCATCGCCGATCTCGCCGCGCCGGGCGGCACGCGCGGCAAGCGCACCCAGCACGTAGCCACCGCCGAAGATCCCGTGTCCCCGGTCCGTGACCCGGCCGTCCAGCCCGCGACCGATGACGTTGCCGCCGGTCGAGACCGGGATCGCCAGGCCCACGCCGTCCGGGGTGCCGGCGCGCAGCACGGCAAGCGTGTCGTTGACCGCGACGACGCGGGTCCCGGACAGACGAGCTTCGAGCGCCACTTCCAGCGCCCTGGCGTGCTCGGGACGATCGATCCCGGCGCCCGCGACGAACAGCAGGTCGGGTTCCGGGGTGAGCTGGTGGGCCAGCGCGGCGATCCGGTCCGCGGCGGCGGCGAGACCGTGGCGCTTGGGGTTGGCGCCCGGTCCCTCGGCTCGCCCGAGCCGGGTCCCGTCCGGCGCCACCGCGAGGGCCGCGGACCTGGTCGCGCCGGCATCGACGCCGACCAGGATGGGCGAGGAGGTGGTCACCCGCTGATGATCGCGGATCCGCGGCGGGCGTGGCAGTGGCCGTTCGTCGGACGCGCCATCGCCCGCGCCATCGCCCACGCCATCGGCCGCGCCATCGCCCGGGCGCGCGTTGCCGCGCCTCCGCATAAGCGCGAGGTGAGCGCCGGTCGCGATGATCCGGCCATGAACAACACGCAGGTGGGCCGCGCCTTCCGGGCCGTCCGGATCCGCAAGGGCCTGCGCCAGGCAGACGTGGCGGCCGAGGCCGGTGTCTCACGCGACGCGGTCTCGCGAGTGGAGCGAGGCTCCCTCGACGGCATGACCCTCCGCCGCATCCGGGCCATCGGCGAGGCCATCGGCGTGACCCTGGATGTGACCGCGCGGTGGCGGGGCGGCGAGCTGGACCGGCTGCTGGGCCGGCGTCACTCCGCGCTCCACGACCAGGTCGCGGCACGGTTCGCGGACCTGGGCGGGTGGACGATCGCGCCCGAGGTGACGTTCTCGGTCTATGGCGAGCGAGGGGCCATCGACATCCTCGCCTGGCACGCCGCCACCCGGACGCTGCTCGTCATCGAGCTCAAGACGGAGCTCGTGGACGTCCAGGAGATGCTCTCGACCCTGGACCGGAAGCGGCGCCTGGCGCCGAAGATCGCACGCGAGCGAGGATGGTCGCCTGCCACCGTCGCGACCTGGGTGATCCTCGCCGACAGTCGCACCAACCGCCGGCGTGTGGCTGCGCACCGGAACGTCCTTCGGGCGGCCCTTCCCGCCGACGGCCGGACGGTGCTCCATTGGCTCCAGCATCCCTCCGGCACCGTCGCCGCCCTGTCCGTGTGGCCAGATTCCGATGGGGTGCGCACGACAGACGCAGTTGCCCCCACCCGTCGGGTCACCACCCACACCCGTCGGGTCAGCACCCAGGTGCCTCGCGAGGACTGAACGGGGATCCGGCGGGTGACCTGGCCACGTTCCGATGGTGTGCGCGTTGGGCCGCAAACACCTGGCCCAGTGCGCACACCACCTGCATATGGCCGGCCGGAAGGCGGTTCCGGCGCGATCGTGCGCATCCCACGCGAATCTGGCCGGGTCGTGGGCCGATCCCCCGCGCAACGCGCACTCCACGTGAATGTGGCCGGGTATGGAGGCCGAGTGGTGGCCGGCCGGCTTGCGGGCCGGGGATGGAGGGCAAGCGGTGGCCGGCGGGTACGCAAGCCGAGCGGTGGCCGGCCGTCTGCGGGCCGGGTGCGCAAGCCGAGCGGTGGCCGGCCGGGTACGCAAGCCGAGTGGTGGCCGGGGATGTCGCCGACAACCCGGCGCCGGAGCGCTCCACAATAGAACGCCCGTTCTGTGGACAACCCGCCACCGGGACGTTGACAAGCCGCTCACCCACGGTGGACGGCCGGCCCGGGACCGTGGATGAGTCACCGCGGAACGTGGATCCCCGGCCCTCGGTCGGGGATGCCAGCGCAAACCGGCTAACAACAACATGTTGCGATACGAACCACCATCGCACCACTACATCTTGTGGTTTTGGGCTTGACCACGACCCCACCAAGTCGTACAGTCTGACGGTCGCTCCGCTGCCGGACGACGCCCGGGACGCCCAACGGTACGGCCACCAGAACCGTACGCCAGACCCCCGGGCAGAGACGGCACACGAGCGGCCCGGTGGAAGGCCCGTAGCTGACGTCACCCCATCCTCGTGACGCGGGACAACCACCCGGACGGAGCTCCTGAACGCTCCGGCGACCCGCCTGGCATCCGGGTCCCGTGCGCGCCCGGAGTCCCCATCCGGGCCATCGAGCAAGAACGGCGAGGTCCCGCGGTCCGCGGGAGCGGAGGAGACAAGAAGAAATGGCCCAGGTACGCGAGGTTGTTCCGGTGATGGAGGAGAAGGCCGCGCCCAAGGGCCGCGGTGGCAGGACCGGGACCAAGACAACCGCCGCGAAGGCCCGCAAGGGCCTCGGCGGCAAGTACGGTGCCAGCTTCACGGGCGAGGGAACGCGCGGCCTCAGCTTCGAGCGCCGCTGGACGCGGCCCGGCGTCCATCCCTACGACGAGATCGCCTGGGAATACCGCACCGCCGGCATCTCCAGCGAGAGCGGCAAGACCGTGTTCGAGCAGAAGGACGTCGAGGTCCCGCAGCTTCTGGAGCCAGCTCGCCACCAACGTCGTGGTCAGCAAGTACTTCCGCGGCCACGTCGGGACGCAGGAGCGGGAGCACAGCGTCCGGCAGCTGATCGACCGCGTCGTCAACACGATCGCGGCGTGGGCGGAGACCCAGCGCTACTTCGCGACGGACGAGGACCTCGCGGCGTTCCAGGCGGAGCTGACCCACCTGCTGGTCCACCAGAAGATGGCGTTCAACTCGCCCGTCTGGTTCAACGTCGGGATCGAGGCGCGGCCGCAGTGCTCCGCGTGCTTCATCAACTCGGTCCAGGACAACATGAGCAGCATCATGGACCTCGCCAAGACCGAGGCCATGCTGTTCAAGTACGGCTCCGGCGCCGGCGTCAACCTGTCCACCATCCGCTCCAGCCACGCGAAGATGTCGGGCGGCGGCATCGCCAGCGGCCCCGTCTCCTTCATGCGCGGTTACGACGCGTTCGCGGGCGTGATCAAGTCGGGCGGCAAGACCCGCCGCGCGGCCAAGATGGTGATCCTGGATGCCACCCACCCCGACGTCGTCGACTTCATCGACAGCAAGGCGCTCGAGGAGAAGAAGGCCTGGGCCCTGATCGAGCAGGGCTACGACCCCAGCTTCACCGGCGAGGCCTACGGCAGCGTGTTCTTCCAGAACGCCAACCACAGCGTCCGCGTGACCGACGAGTTCATGCGCGCGGTCGAGCGGGACGGTGACTGGACGACCTACGAGGTCTCCGACGGCCAGCCCGCCGTCACCTACAAGGCTCGGGACATCTTCCGCAAGATGGCGGACGCCGCGCACCTCTGCGGCGACCCCGGGATCCAGTACGACACCACCATCAACGACTGGCACACCAGCGCCAACACGGACCGGATCTACGCGTCCAACCCGTGCTCCGAGTACATGTTCCTCAACGACACCGCGTGCAACCTGGCGAGCCTCAACCTGATGAAGTTCGTCAAGGAGGACGGCGAGTTCGATGTCGACGCCTTCCGGTTCGCCGCCAAGGTGACCATCACGGCGCAGGAGATCCTGGTCGATAACGCCAGCTACCCCACGCCCAAGATCGAGGAGAACAGCCACCGCTACCGGCCGCTCGGCCTGGGCTACGCCAACCTCGGCGCCCTGCTGATGAACCGCGGCTTCGCGTACGACTCCGAAGAGGGCCGCAACTACGCCGGCGCGATCACCGCGCTGATGCACGGCGAGGCCTACCGCCAGAGCAGCATCATCGCCCGCGACCACGGCGGCGCATTCGTGGAGTACGACCTCAACCGCAGCTCGTTCCTGCGGGTCATCGCCAAGCACCGCGACGCGGCCTACGCCCTGCCGCCGGTCGGCGTGCCCGAGGCCATGCTCGAGAACGCGCGCAACCTCTATGACGAGGTCCTCGGCCTCGGCGAGAAGCACGGCTTCCGCAACGCGCAGGTCACCGTGCTCGCGCCCACCGGGACCATCGCGTTCATGATGGACTGCGATACCACCGGCATCGAGCCGGACATCGCGCTCATCAAGTACAAGAAGCTCGTCGGCGAGGGCTACCTCAAGATCGTCAACCAGACCGTGCCGGCCGCCCTGCGCAAGCTGGGCTACACCCCGGCCGAGGTCGAGGAGATCCTCGCCTACGTCAACGAGCGCGAGACCATCGAGGGGGCGCCCGGCCTCAAGCCGGAACACCTCCCGGTGTTCGACTGCGCGTTCAAGCCGATGAACGGCGAGCGGTCCATCCACTACATGGGCCACATCCGGATGATGGGCGCGGTCCAGCCGTTCCTGTCGGGCGCCATCAGCAAGACCGTCAACATGCCCGAAGCCGCCACGGCCGAGGAGATCGAGACCGTCTACCTGGAGGGCTGGAAGCAGGGCCTCAAGGCCATCGCGATCTACCGCGACGGCTCCAAGCGCTCCCAGCCGCTGTCGACCGGCAAGAAGAAGGACGAGGGCGCCGAGGGCTCCGCCGAGGACCGCGAGACGATCGAGGCCCTGCGCAAGCAGCTCGCGGCCGCCCAGGTCGAGGCCACCCGCCCGCACCGCCACCGGCTGCCGAGCCGAGCGGACCGCGGTCACCCACAAGTTCGAGATCTCCGGGCACGAGGGCTACATCACCGTCGGCCTGTACCCGGACGGCCAGCCCGGCGAGATCTTCCTCAAGATGGCCAAGGAAGGCTCCACGATCAGCGGCCTGATGGACACCCTGGCGACCTCGGTCAGCCTGGCGCTCCAGTACGGCGTGCCGCTGCGGGACGTGGTCAACAAGTTCGCCCACGTCCGCTTCGAGCCCAGCGGCTTCACCGGCAACCCGGAGATCCCGATCGCCAAGAGCCTCGTGGACTACATCTTCCGCTGGCTCGGCAGCCCGGTTCCTGCCGGCCGACGAGAAGGGCGCCCTCGGGCTGATCGACCGCTCCGCGGTCGTGTCCGAGGCCCCGGCCCCGTTCGGCGCGTCGGCCCTGGCCCCGCGCGCGGACGAGGGCATCACCGCCCAGTCCGAGGCCATCACCCCGGCGCCCGCGCCGGTCGCGTCACCCAGCCCGGCGCCCGCGCCCGCGCCTGACGACGTGGCGAAGGCGTCTGACCCGGCGAAGGCCTCGGCCGCCACCGCGGCTCCGTCGATCAGCGTGGCGTGCCCAAGGCGGAGCCTCGTGACCGTCGCGTCCGGCGCCGCGGCCAACGGCCACGCCAACGGCAACGGGAACGGGAAGCGGACCCTGGAGTCCTTCACGGGCTCGCTCAGTGGTGGCGGCGGCCAGAAGGTCGCGTTCGCGGCCCAGGCGGACGCCCCGTCCTGCGCCGAATGCGGCTCGATCATGATCCGCAACGGGTCAGCTGCTACAAGTGCCTCAACTGCGGGTCGACGATCCGGCTGTAGCTGAGCCTCAACCGCCCGTAACTCACAGGCCCGGGCAATTGCCCGGGCCTCTCGATTTACGTCACGAAGCCCGGCAGACGCGTCCCCGTTGTGGGCATGCACACTGCGCAGCGGGCTGCGGCGAGCCCGCACAGCGCGGATGCCGGGCTATTCCCGTCGGTGGACGGTGACGCCGGCAGCGCGATCCGCTTCGACGCGTGCGCGGGACGACTCGGTTTCCGGGTCCGATGGGACGCCCCCGAGTGCGGAGCGCCAGTCATCCCGGATGGGGTCATACATGATCCCCTCCTAGCCATCCGGCAAAGAGGCGTCTCCGAACGTCCGCTCGGCGGACGACGAGAAGGGCGGCGGTTCGGGCGTGGCCTCGTCGGTCGCGTCGCCCGGCGCCGGCAACCGCGGGGCCGAAGCCGACCAGGCCCGAAGGTGCTGGACAGTGCTCCGGTAGAAGTCGGACGCCTGGTTCTTGGACTCCAGGACGAACGAGCCCGCGCCGCGTCCGCGCTTCGCACCGACCTCCTTGGCCTGGCTGACCCGGAACAACTTCGGTTCGCGCTTGGCATCAGCCGGCAGCAGCAGCTTGTCCGGCTTCTCGCGAACGTCCTTGAGGAGATGTGCCACGGACTCTCGCGCGTTCGGGTAGCGGACCCCGACGCGCGTGGTGTCGGGAGCTTCCTTGAGCTGGCGCAGTAGCCACGCGATGCGGGTCTTCGCCCTGCCCTCGCGAGGCGCCGGGACCTCAACCGCCGTCGTGAACAGCCGCGCCCGAAGGTCGGCCTCGAGGTCAATCGACGCCACAGCACCGGGCACGCGGATCGCCGCGATCAGCTTGCCGTCATCGACCAGGGCGCGAATGCCGGCATCGAGTCGAGCCGCCGGATCCAGCTTCTTCGGCCACACCGGCTCAACTTCCTGGCCGAGATCCTGGGTCAGGCCGAGGGCCAGGTATTGGACGAACTGCTCCCACCGCGCCGCGACCTGCCTCACCCCCGGATCCGATGCCCGGAGCGTCTTGGTTCGGGCCCCATCGCGCACGGCAACCCACTTGTCGCCCATGTCCTCGAAACCCCCCGCCCCCGCCTTCTCGTGGTCGAGGTAGGCGATCAACTCACCGAGAATCCACGCCTGGTCCGGATCGGAGATCCCACGATGCTTGTGCTGGACCCGGGCAACCGTCATGACCTGCCACCAGGACAGATGCCGGAGGGCCACCTTCTTCAGACGACGCGGATCGACCGCGACCGGAACTTCGGCCGGTGAGGCGGTGATCTGGTTGGAGATCGTCAGGACCGCGTCGAACCCGTTGGCTCGCGCGAGATCGACGTAGCGAGTCACCTGCTCGGCGCGCAGTTCGGCCCCGCCCGTCTTGACTTCCAGCAGGCAGACCCAGCGCTTCTTGCCCCACTCGACAACGACCGCCCCGTCGGGGATCGAGAGCTTGCCGTCCCCTTCCGGGAACCGGATCTCCGTGAACGTCGAGATTCGACCGGCCGGAGCGCCGGCGTGGATGAGCAGTGCCCGGCCAAACTGCGGCACCGCCTTCATCACGGCGAGCAGTGAGGACGTCGCGCGCTGCTCCTGTTCGCCCTGGCCCCCGATCCCGGTCGTCGGGATCAGCCGGGCCGTGCGCCAGGCCTCTTCCGGCCTCGACATCCCCTTCGGCGCGGTGGGCTTTCCTGCGACCATCTCCGGTCCCCCAGTCGACTGCGGTTTGACTGATCATAGACACCGACCGGCAGGGCGAACGTGGCTCACGACAGCCATGGGGGCGTCAGCGGCATGAATGACGAGGTCAACTCAACGCTCACTTGCTCCAGGTGCGGGTCCCCGATGGTCAGGGCAACCGCGAAGAGCGGCCCGCGGATCGGACAGCCGTTGTGGCGTTGCAGCGACTTCTCGTGTCCGATGCTCATCAATATCGACGAGAGCGAAGCGACTCCACGGGCACCGGTCGCGGGGGAGTCCGCACAGGCACGGTTCGAACGCGAGCGGCTCGCCAGAACCGAGCGCGCCCGCCGGCTGGCTCCCCTCCTCGCGGCAGTGGCGGTGCTGCTCGCGGCCGGTGCCTTCTTCGTCGGGGTGGAAATCGCCGGCGATCTTCGGATCGCCGCCATCGCCCCGCTGGCGGTCATCGGCGCCTTCCTCTGGCTCGTCAATCGGCTCCCACCCGAGGTCATCTACTGGGGCCACGGCGCGGAGGGCGAGCGGCGGGTCGGTGCCAGGCTGGACAGCTTGGAGCCTGCCGGCTTCGTCACGCTCTACGACCGCCGGATCATCGGGCGTGGCGGCAACATCGACGCCGTCACGGTCGGGCCGACCGGCGTCTACGTCGTGGAGACCAAGTGGCGAAGCCGGAGCGTGGAGGTGATCAACGGTCGCCTCGATGTCGGCGGCCGGCCGCAGCCCGACTCGATCCACCAGGTGACCGATCTGGCGCTGCACGTCCAGGTGAGCGTTGCCCAGGTGATGAACCGGCATCGCCTGACCGTTGTGCCCGTGCTGTGCATCGCGAACCGGAACGTCGAAGGCGGTGAACGGGTCGGCGGCGTCCTCATCGCGAGCGAAGGGACGATCGCCAAGCGGCTGGCATCCGAGCCGCTCGTGCTGACGGCGAAAGAGGTCCAGGAGCTGGTCCGGCTGCTCGATCAGGCGCTGCCGCCGTTCGAGCGGCGCGCTGGGTGACGGTGGATCGCGTCAGGGGTCGGACGAGCGGGACGACTCGCCCGGCGGTGGTGTCTCAGTTTGGGGATGCGCCACCGAAGGTCACAGAGCGGCAACGAAGTACGGATGTTTGCCCGTCAGTCCAGCAGCCCCCGTGGGGTCGCGCCCGCCCCGTGTCGCAAGCCCGCGGCGACCAGCACTGCGGGTAGACATCTACCTTGATCTGATACCTTTCTACCATGGGTCTGAACATCAAGAACGCGGACACCCACCGGCTGATCCACGAGCTCGCGGAGCTCACCGGCGAGTCGATGACGACAGCGGTCACCGTGGCCGTGCAGGACCGGCTCGCGCGCATCCGCCAGTCGGATCCTGGGGTCGGAATGGCGGACCGCCTGCACGAGATCGCGACCGACATGCGGGCGCGGCTGCCCGAGGACTTCCTCGCGGCCGATCCCGCCAGCGACCTCTATGACCGCGACGGACTGCCCACGTGATCGTCGACACGTCGGCGCTGATCGCGATCGTCCGACAGGAGGCCGACGCGCGACTGTACGAGCTCGCGCTCGAGTCGTCGCCGGTCAACCGGATCTCGGCGGCGACCTGGCTCGAGACGGCCATCGTGATCGATCGCCTCGGGGATCCACTGCTCAGCCGCCGGCTCGACGAGCTGCTGGCAACGGCCGCCCTGGTCGTGGAGCCCGTGACGGCAGCACAGGCTCGGCTCGCCCGCGAGGCGTTTCGCGACTTCGGCCGGGGTTCCGGCCACGCGGCGAGCCTCAACTTCGGCGACTGCTTCGCGTATGCCCTGTGCCGCGAGACGGGTGAGCCGCTGCTGTTCAAGGGTGATGACTTCGGGCACACCGACGTCCCGTACGTCGGCCAACCGTCCGAGCGCGGCCGCCTGGGCGAGCTCCGAGAGGCGTACTCGGCGGTCACGCGCTAAGGGGCACAACCCCCGCCTCTCGATGGCTGAGATCGTGCATCAGCTGCGCGCGTGCCGCGACGCCGGGATGGCGGCGAGGGCCCTGCGCCCCCTGGGCCTGGAGCGCCAGCGACGCCGAGCCTGCCCGCGTGGTGCGGGTCCGGCGGGCTCGTCGAGATCGGGATCTGGGGTAGCACGGAGACCCGCGAGCTGTCCGACCCGACTCGGAACGCGTCAGAAGACGGCCAGCGACCCACGCGCCTCGGAGTCCTGCCGGCCGCCGGGAATCGCGATGCCCCGTCCGGTGGACGAGGCATCGTCGTGCCGGGACTCCGAGGAGTCCGATCAGATGGGACGGACCGAAGCGATGCCCGCGAGGGCGAGCGCCGCGACGGCGAGGACGCGCACGAGCGCGTCAAGGCGCGGGCGGGCCGTGGCCACACCAACCTCCTGTCCGGCAACCCGGCTGACTCGGGCGAGCCCGAGTCCCGTGGTTTTGCGTCCCCGGGTCACCCCGGGTTTGCCCTTATCGGCCAGCCGCTGGGGCTGGGACGGCTCTCGCCGCCTGCCGTAACCCTACTCCGCTGGCGCCGCCGCGCACCACGCATTCCGTCCCATTCGGGGCCCGTACCATGGGCGGCTGTGCCACCATCCCGCCATGCACATCGGCCTCATCGGCGGCATCGGCCCCGCCGCGAGCATCGTCTACTGCGACCGGCTCTCGCGCGCCGTACGCGCCGCCAGCGGGCGCCTCGAGCTGACCATCGTCCAGGCGGACGTCGACGAGCTGATCGCGAACGTCCTAGGGGACCGGCGCGACGCGCAGGCGCGGGTCTACGTTGGGCTCATCGAGCGCCTGCGGGCGGCGGGTGCCGAGTGCGCGGCGATCACCTCGATCGGCGGCAACTTCTGCTTCCCCGAGACCGAGGCCATCTCCCCGCTGCCCCTGGTGAGCGCGGTCGCGCCGCTCGACGACCACTTCGCGTCCCGCGGCCTCCGACGCGTCGGCCTGCTGGGCACCGAGGTCGTGATGCGGACCCGTCTCTACGGCCAGCTGGTCCGGACCGAGGCGGTCGCACCCGAGGGGGACCTCGCCGCGCTCGGGAAGCTGTACCAGGACATCGCGGTGGCGGGTGCCTGTACGGACGCGCAGCGCGCGACGCTGCTGGAGGCCGGCCGGCGGATGGTCAAGGTCCGGGGCGCCGAGGCGATCGTGCTCGCGGGCACGGACCTGGGCCTCGCGTTCGACGGCAGCGTGGACCCGGGCTACCGGGTGATCGACGCGCTCGACGTCCATGTCGCGGTGCTGGCGGATCTCGCGCTGGGGCGCGCGCCGCGCTCGTAGGGCCGTGGTCCGGCCGTCGTCGATGTTGACGGCTTCATCTCGCCCAAGTCGCGGACGGCGATGGCCGGCGGCACTGGGCACGATGGCGGTGCCTGGTGGCACCGGAGGCCAACGACGGGCCATCCGTCACTGGCGCCGCCCGACACCCTGCGGCAAGTTCTCCCTCGCCAGGCCCGCGGCGGCCGATCACCAAGGGGGGATGGAATTGCGCACCACACTGCGGCGGCTGGTCGTGGCCGGTGGCTTCGCGCTCCTCGGGCTGGCCGGGATCGCCGGCGTTGCCGCTGGCACGGTGCCCGGCGATGGACCTCCGTCACCGTTGCTCAAGATCCTGCCGGGCGTGGTGACGTCAAACCCCGACGTGACGCTGGATCTGCTCCCGCCGCCAACCGACGGTGGAACCGTCCGGATCAGCAACGACGGGTTCAGCTGGGTGGAGCGCCCGTGGACCGACGAGGTCGCGTGGTCGTTGATCGACCCCGCCGCCGGAGGCATGGACGCCGACGGCTGGAAGGACGTCAACGTCGAGTACCGCGAGGCAGGCGAGTCCCTGTTCGAGCAAGGCAACCACGTGATCCTCGACCGCGAGGTGCCGATCTTCGATGGGCTGGCGGTGGTGATCCGGGCCCAGCGATGGAATGGCTGGATCAACCACAACGTCATGCTGGGCGGAACCGCTGCGCGCGTCTCCCTTGACGGTGATCACTGGACGCCTTGGCGCGACGACTTCTCGATCGACCTGTTCTCGGACCCGACGGCCGCCGGCTGGATCCACGGCGATCACACGCTGTGGGTCCAGCTCCGCGACGGGGCAGGCAGCCCGAGTGAACCGCTGCCCACGCCGGCAACGATCCTCGCGATGGACCGGGAGGCCCCAGCAGGGGGCTCAGGCCCCGTCTCGGTCGGGTTCGAGCTTCCGCAGCCGGCGGTCACCGGCGAGCTGTTCACGATCCGGCCGGTCTGGCCGGAGGGCTACGTGCTGCCCGACGATGCCTGGTGCGAGTGGGTCCTCCACTGGGGCGACGACGCCTCGATCATGTCGCAACCCAACGCGACCTGGGGCGAGCTCTACTTCAATCGCCCGGCGACAACGGGCATCTGCTCTGAGTGGACGTTCACCCTCCCCTATCGAGAGGCCCGCCAGTTCCACTGGACGTTCCAGGCCTGGCGAATGCGCGATGGCTCCTCCCCAGATGACCCCTACGGTGCCCCCATCTACGGCTCGAGCAACACGGAGGATCAGATCTTCCGTGCCCTGCTGGGCTCCACCGATCCCCACATGACGACCAGCTCGGTGCCGATCGCCTATCTCCTCCCGGACAGCACGATCACGCGGGCGGGCGAGCCGGTCACGTATCGGCTCCTCACGACGAACGGTGCGGGGGTTCCGCAGAACGGCGACTTCTGGACCTACTCGACCTCCTGCTTCCACAACCCCAACTGGAGCCAGACGGGCGGAAACAGCTACACCTACACCCCCGACTGTGACGGTGAATGGGTGACCGGGTGGACCGGCATGATGCGCGGCGGGTACATGCGCAGCCAGTACGACCCCCTGGCGGATGGCAGGGCGCCGAAGGTGACCGGGCCGACCGTCAGGCCACGCTCCACGTCGTTCGGCAAGGCCGTCCCGGTGACCATCGCATGGAGCGCCCGCGACAAGGGGAGCGGCGTCGCCCGATACCAGCTCCAGGTCAGCCGGAATGGCCGGCGCTGGCACGACGTGGACCTGTCGGGGCGCCTCACCCGCAGCCTCACGAGGTCCCTGTCGGCCGACGGCACATACCGCTTCCGCGTCAGGGCACGCGACGGCGTCGGCAATTGGAGCGCCTGGACGCCCGGCCCGACCATTCGTGCGCGGTTGCTCCAGGAGACATCGGGTGCGGTGCACTGGTCGGCTGGGTGGGCAAGGACGATTTCGTCGTCACTGAGCGGCGGCCACGGCCGTGCCACGTCGACGGCCGGCGCGAAGGCCAGGCTGACCTCCGACATGCGAGGCGTCTCGCTCGTCGCGCGACGCGGACCTGACTGCGGCGTCGCCGAGATCTGGGTCGACGGGACCCTGCGGGCGACGGTGGACCTCTGGTCGGCGACAACCACGGGCCCGCAGGTGGTGTTCACCCGTTCCTGGGGCTCCACCAAGGGGCACACCGTGGTGGTACGCAACCTCGCGACCGACGGACGCCCGACCATCGAGCTCGACGCGTTCCTCGTGCTGCGCTGATCCTGGTTGCGCTGGGGCGGCGCCGGGTCAGCCGCGAGTTGCCTCGGTGGTGCCAACGGCGCGAGCCAGCCGCGGCCAGAACGCCGCGAGCCCAACCGCCCGATACACGTACATACACAGGAACGCGACCCAGACCCCAGCATTCCCGAACCGCGGGGCGAGGACGACGTCGGTCGCCACGTAGAGGACGACCGCGGCCACGCCGGCGGTCCGGAGCGCGCGACCCTGGGTCGTGCCGAGGAAGACCCCGTCGAGCTGCCAGGCGGCGACGCCGAGCAGCGGGACGACGGCACACAGCGGCAGAGCGGCGAGCGCCGCGTCCCGGGCGGCCGGGTCGGCGACGATGGCCCTGATGACGGGGGTCCCGCCCACGAAGTACAGGAGCGTGAACGCCGCGGCGAACCCGACGGCGATCTCGCTCGTCAGGCGCACCGCCCGCCGGAGCCGGGCTGGGTCGCGGGAGCCGAACGCCTCCCCGGCCTCCTTCTCAGTGACGAAGGCGAACGCATCCAGCACGAACGCGGACACGGTGATGAACTGGAGCAGGACCTGGTTGCCGGCCAGCGCCGCGGTCCCCACCTTCGCGCCAGAGTTGGCGAACCAGGCAAAGGCGAAGACCAGGGCGACGGTCCGGATCAGAATGTCCCGGTTGGTCGCGAGGAGCGCCCGCAGCCGCGCGCCATCGGCGATCCGGGCCCGATCGACAACCCGGAGCTCGCCACGCACGAGGAGGAGCCCGAACCCGAGGGCGACCCACTCCGCGATCGCGGTGCCGGCGCCGATCCCGGCCGGCCCGAGGTGGAGACCGGCGACGAACCAGGCGTCGAGGACGGCGTTGACCCCGTTGAGGACGACCTGGAGCGCCAGCAGCGAACGCGTGCGTCCGGCGCCGATGAGCCAGCCGCTGATCCCAAAGTTGACGAGGATGGCCGGCGCGCCCCAGATCCGGGCCCCGAAGTAGGACGCGGCTCCCGCCTCGACGTCCGGCGCGGCGCCGAACAGGGCCAGCGCACCGGCCAGGATCGCGGGCGCCAGCACCAGGATGGCCAGTCCGATGCCGCCTCCGAGCAGCGCGGCCCGGGCCAGGACGGCCCGGCTCTCCTGCCGGTCGCCGGCACCGAGCGCCTGCGCCGTCAGCCCGGTGGTCGACATCCGCAGGAACCCGAAGCTCCAGTAGATGAAGTTGAAGGTGACGGCGGCGAGCGCCACCGCGGCGAGGTCCACCGCCCTCCCGACGCTGCCCATCACCGCCGTGTCGACGATGCCGGTCGTGGCCGTCGCCACCTGGGCGAGGACGACCGGCCAGGCAAGCGCCAGGACCCGGGCGCGCGTCAGAGGCTGGGACATCGAGACCGATCCACGCGAGCAGGGTATCGATTCGGTGACCGTCGTCGCGACCGCGGTACCCTCGAACCATGCGCGCGCTCGTCCTCGAGCAACCCGGTCCGGCGGCGTCGTCGCCCCTGCGCCTCCTCGAGGTGACCGACCCTTCGCCCGCCCCAGGTGATCTCGTGCTCCGCCTGCATGCCTGTGCCGTGTGCCGCACGGACCTCCAACTCGCGACCGGCGACCTTGCCGCGCGCCGGCTGCCGATCATTCCCGGGCACCAGGCCGTGGGCGTCGTCGAGCACGTTGGCGAGGGGGCCGAGGGCTGGGCGATCGGCGACCGCGCCGGCGTCACCTGGCTGGCGGGGTTTGACGGGACGTGCCGGTTCTGCCGGTCGGGGCGCGAGAACCTGTGCCGCGACGCGACGCTCACCGGCTGGGATCGAGACGGCGGCTTCGCCGACCGCCTCGCGGTCCGGGCCGACGTGGCGGTGCGGCTGCCCGCGGCAATGGACGACCTGGCGGCCGCTCCCCTGCTCTGCGGCGGCGTCATCGGCTACCGCGCGCTCCGCCTGTCCGGGATCGAGCCGGGTGGGCGCCTGGGGCTGTACGGCTTCGGGGCGTCGGCGCTCCAGGCGATCCAGGTGGCGCGGCACTGGGGCTGCGAGGTCCACGTGGCGTCGCGATCGCGGGCCGACCTCGACCGGGCGCTTGGCTTCGGGGCTGCCTCGGTGGGTGGCTACGACAACCCGCCGCCGGCCCCGCTCGACGCCGCGATCACGTTCGCCCCGGTGGGCTCGGTCGTCGTCGCGGCGTTGCGGGCCCTCGACCGTGGCGGGATCGTCGTCGTGAACGCGATCCACCTCGACGGCATCCCGGCGTTCGGCTACGACGACCTGTGGTGGGAGCGCTCGATCCGGAGCGTTGCCAACGTCACCCGCCGCGACGCCACCGAGTACCTGGAGCTCGCCGCGCAGATCCCGGTCCGCACTGAGATCGAGGTCCACCCGCTCGCCGATGGCAACCTGGCCCTCAAGCGGATCGAGCGGGGCGAGGTGACGGGGGCGGCGGTCCTGGTGCCGTAGGTCGCGCCGGCGGACGCTCAGCCCGTCGTCGCCGCCGCTCGCCGGAGCTCCGCGAGGTACCGGCCGTGGCGTGCCCAGTCGGGCAGGGGTTGGTCGGTCCCGTACCGAGCCGGTGCCTCGCGCGCGGTCGGCCGCCGGTGGATGGCGGCGCGCGCCCCGGCAGCCCGGGCAAGCCGCGCGTCGAGGGTCAGCAACAGCGCGTCGGCAGCCTCCGCGAGCGCGAGGTGCGCCGCGTCGTAGGCGCTGAGTCCGTGGGTCACCGCCAAATCCAGCGCGGCGAGGACCAATGGCCGGTCCGTGGTCACGGTCTCGATCCCCAGTTCGTCGAGGTCCCGGATCGCCGCCACTACGGCGCCCGCCTCCAGCCGTGCCGGCGTGCCAGGACGTTCACGACCTCGAGCCAGAACAGCTCGAGCACCAGGATCGGGCCGTCGACCGCCGCCAGGAGTTGCTCCCGCACGACCGGCGCCTCGGACTCGGCGAGGACGATCGCGAGCGCGGCCGAGGTGTCGAGGACGAGCCCTTCAGCCATCGTCGCGACCACGGTCCAGGCGCACCGCATCGACGGCCGACGGCCCGTCGGGATGCCGCGCCCGCTGGCCCCGGCCCAACGCCTCGAGCCGGTCGAGCGTCGCCACCGCGCGCCGCCGGCGCTCCTCGGGGTCGCCGTCGAGCCGCCGACCGTCCTCCACGGAGACGACCATCGCCACGGGCCGGTGGTCGCGCTCGACGAGGAAGCGCTGCCCCGCCGAGGCCTCGTCCAGGATGGCCCCGAGCGAGCGGCGGAGGTCGAGGGGGCTGATCGTTCTCATGGACCACCATGATATCTGACCATGAGATCCAACGGGTCGAACGCCCGGGCGTCGTCAGGGGCGTCGTCGACGGAGCAGCGCGGCCCGCGACTGCCGGTTTCGAATGCGGGTGACGGTTGCCGTGGGCGGCACCGCGATGGCGGCGCTCATCTGGCGAGCCTTTTGTGTCAGGCGGCGCGGATCCATGGCAAGGGCCGCGTGGTCCTCAAGCAGGGCCTCGCGCATGGTCGTATCGACGGTGGCGGGCTCCACGGCGACCAGGCGGCCCAATTCAGCGTCATTGACGACGTTGTCCAGCTCGTTATTGAGCTCGTCGGCGGCGGCGTCGGAGCTCGCGAGGTCTGCCTGCACCGCGTTGGTGACCTGGCGTTGAACCGCGGTCCCGAACAGCGCTCCGGCCGCGGCAAACGCGAGGGACTCAAGGCCACCACGGAGGTCCGAGTAGCGGACCCATGTCGTGTCCGTTGAGCCCGGGACTGCCCTGAACAAGCCGGCCACGAGGATCAGGTATCCGGCAATCAGGACAACGGCCACGACCGTGGTGACCAACGGCACGTTGGAGAACCGAAAGCCGCTGAACAGCCCTTCCCCGCCCGCCGGTCCCCCAGCCATGGCGAGAAGGGCTCCACCGAGGATCACGAGCAGCCCAACCCCAAGCGCCTGCATTCGATAGGGCCAATCCGCCGGCACGAGCAGCACCATGACGACCTGGAGCGCAGCCAGCGCGATGACCACCCGCGCGCTCCACGCCGCGATCAGCGTGCTTTCCTTGCGCAGCGAGCCTCCACCAACCCAGGCGATGCTGGCCATGGCAACCGCGAGCACGGTCGCCAGCAGCGCGGCCACCGCGATCACCCGCTGGGCATCGTCGCCGCTCGAGATCGGGAGCGACCCCGGGATGGCGATCAGCGCCACCCAGCCGACGATCAGGCCGAAGACGATCTTGCCGAGCGCCTCGTAGTCACGAACCTTGGTCGGCGAGCCATCACCGTCCGTCCCAGGCTGCGCAGAACTGCCGATCTCGCCGTTGCCCCCAGGAACATCCCCTTGCGCCACGGACTCACCCTCCTGAAGCCGCTCCCAACTCAGGGGAAGCCACGCACGATCACTGGTGGCACCACGGTCGGACAACGATCAGCGTGCCGCCATCGGGTGAGGCTGGGCGTCCGGGACTCGGGAGGCGAGGATGCGCCCATCGGACCGACGCCCGATGGCCTCTGCGGCTGACGCGCATCCAAGCGTTGGGAGGGGACGCCCACGGTGCGGACTACTCCCTGCACGGGTTCGGCCATTATGACCACCGGGTCAATGTGGGCAGCGGGCCCCACCGGGCAGACGCCGTGACACGGGGTCGGTGCTGGGCGGCACCACCGGCTTGCCCGACGCTGCGGCACCGGCCCAAATGTCGCTCCGCACCATGCCGCATGGCCGTATCGCGCCGGCATCGCGAGCCGCAGCATCCGGGCGCCGATCGGCGTGGGGGACCCTCGCGACGGCAGGAGTCACGAGGGAGGCCGGTGGGCCCATGTTTCGCAGCCGTCATTCCGTCGTCGTCGGTGCGCTTGCGTGCCTGATCGCGGTCGCCGGAGCCGTTCCGCCCGGCGTCGCCGCTCACCCACCGCGAGTCACCGGGTTTCCCCCGCGACTCACGGGGTTCCCGATCGGGGTCGACAGGCTGCCGACGCGGCCCGACGTCACGACCTCGTCGATCGTGGTGACGACCCTCGTGGACGCCGTCGCGGACGACGGCGCCTGCTCGCTCCGTGAGGCCATCACGGCTGCGGAGACCAACACCGCGGGCCCGGATACCACCGGTCGCTGCCGCAGGGGGAGCGCCATCGACACCGACCTCATCGAGTTCGCGACGGGCGGCGTGATCACCCTCACGGCCGACCTTCCGACAGTCGCGGAATGGCTCGCGATCGACGGCTCGACGGCCCCGACCCCCGTCACGATCGATGGCGCAGACACCTACCGCCCGTTCGCCGTGGACGCCGCTGGGGCCCTCGACCTCTACGATCTCACCGTCACCAACGGTGCGACCGCCAACGCCGGCGGCGCGATCACCAACGGCGGCTGGCTGTCGCTCATGGCCGTGACTGTCTCCTCGAGCTCGGCAACGCTGGCCGGCGGGGGCATCAACGCCGGCACGGACTCCTTCACCTGGGTGGAGGAGTCGACCATCACGGGAAACTCGACGGACGGCCTCGGGGGCGGGATCCGCAGCTCCGGGATGACCATCATGTTCAACGCGATCGTCTCGGACAATGTCGCCCAGGGAGGCGGTGGCGGCCTGATGTCCATCGGCATTGATGGCGCCGTCGTCTACTACACCACCTTCAGCGACAACTCGGCCACCGGTCCCGGGGCGGCCGGCGGCGCGATCCGTAGCGACGGGTACCTGGGCCTGCTGAACACGACGCTGGCCGGCAACACGGCGGCCGAGGGCGGCGCAATCCAGGACAACGGAGACCTCGAGCTGTACAACTCGACCCTCACGGCCAACGACGCGGCGACCGGCTCCGGTCTCGAGTCCGCGGGCAGCCCGATCCTGATCAACAACATCGTGCTCGGCAACACCGGCTCTGATCCGGAGCTCGACGCCACGCCCGATGTCACCTCCTCGCACAACCTCACCGCCCTCCCGGGCGGCGTCAGCCTTGACCAGATCCTTGACCCCACCGGCCTCGCGGACAACGGTGGCCTGACCCCGACGATCGCCCTCGTCCGCGACGCGGCGAACCCGGCCTGGAGTGGTGGTGACGACGCCTTCTGCGCGGACTTCCCCGTGATGTGGGACCAGCGCCTGTACGAGCGTTCGAGCCCGTGCGATGTGGGGGCCTTCGAGATCGACGACCTCGCGCCCACGGTGACGTCGCCCGCGATCACCCTGTCGCAGGGCGGCCGGCTGAGCGGCTCCGCGCTGGCCGGCCGGGTTGCCTGGTCCGGGAGCGACTACGGTTCCGGGCTGGCTGCCTACGAGCTCGAGGTCAACGTGAACGGGGCCGGATACACGCCGGTCGTGGCCGATCCGGCCGCGACCCAGATCCTGCCGCCGCTCACCAACGGCTCCACGTACCAGTACCGCGTCCGCGCGGTGGACGGTGACGGCAACTGGTCGGCCTGGAAGACCGGCGCGACGATCACGGCCAAGCTGCTCCAGCAGACCGCGACCGGCATCTCGTACTCGAGCGGCTGGAAGAAGGATGCCCGGGCCGGGTACTCGGGCGGCAAGGTCAAGTACGCCAAGGCGAAAGGTGCCTGGGTGAAGCTCACCGCGACCGGCCGTGCCTTCTCGTTCATCACCACGAAGGCCCCCAACCGCGGCAAGGCCAAGGTCTACGTGGACGGCAAGTACGTCGCCACGATCAGCCTCAAGGCCGCGTCGACGACCTACCGCGTCCAGGCCTGGACCAAGACGTTCTCAAGCTCCAAGAAGCACACGATCAAGATCGTGCTGCTCGGGACGAATGGCCGGCCCCGCGTCGACGTGGACGCGTTCGCCATCCTGAAGTAGGCGTCAGGCCGAACGACCGGGTCTCCGGCATGGGAGCCGACGGCCCGGTCGTTTCCGTGCGCTGCGTCAGCGTCGCACGATGTTCGGTCCCTGATCGGCGATCCCGGGTACATTTCGACGGGGCACGACGAGCACAGGGAGCAACGTGGCGAGGAATCGATGGGCGGGCCTCTCGGACCGCCGGCTGACCAGGCGCCTCGGCAAGATGCTGGGGGTCAAGTTCGACGCGAAGCCGGTCGGCCGGTTGGGCGGTTCCCTGGGCGCGCTGGCCGAGGTCGGCGACCACGCGTGGGTCGCCGTGCAGGTCGAGCACAAGCACACGCACCCCGCCGAGAACGTCCTCCAGTACTGGCCGTGGCTGGAGCGGAGCCGCCGGCGCCTGGTGCTGGTCCACGTGATCGTCCCCGACGCCCGCAAGCGCAGGGGGTCTCGCACGGACCTCACGATCTGGATCGGCGCGATGATGGAGCGCGTGCTCCCCGGCCGGTTCACCTACTGCCGGCTCGAGCTCGGCACCTCGCAGGAGATCACGCAACTGTGCGCCGCCATCGGGGCGATCGCCGTCGCCCGCTCCCCGATGGAAGGCCGGATGCTCGTCCAGGTCTCCTGAGGCTCGCCGCCGGTCGGTCGCATCGGCCGTAGCCAGTTGCTGCCAAGGACCCTATCCACCTGCGGGGTGGATGCCGACCATCGGTCTCACCACGACTGGAGGTGGTGATCATGAAGGCCCGGATCGGGAACCGGATCGTGCTGGAGTCGGAGCGCGTCGGGCAACAGGATCGAATGGGCGAGATCCTCGAGGTCCACGAGTCGCCGTACGGCCCGGAGTACCGGGTCCGTTGGGACGATGGGCGGATCACGGAGTTTCGACCCAAGGCGGGCAGTGCGCGGATCCTTGCGGCGGAGCGGGCGGCGAAGCGTTGACGGTCGAGGTCACCGCCAGCAGCCCGCCACTCCGGGGATCGCCTTCTCGGGCGCACGCGAAACCGGTGTCATGGAGGTGGTGGGATGACTATCGAGACGCGTCCCCAGGCGCCAGATCTGCAGGTCGACACCGCAGTGACGCCCCTGCCTGCCCTCGAGGAGCCGGCCGAGCCAGCTCGGGGCGTTGAGCCGGCCACGGCGCCGGGCACGACCCGACGAACCGCGCTGGCGCGAGCCGTGGTCGAGATCCTCGCCAGGCTGGTCCCTGATGATGCCGGGCTCACCGTGACACTCGATGGGGATCCGGTGTCCGATCAGCGATCTCCGGGCGAAGCTCGTCGCGCCCACGTGCGGGTGCACGGCCCGGACGCCGTCAGCCGGGTTGCCCTCGTGCCCTCGGAGACGTCGCTCGCCGACGGGTACCTCCGCGGCGACCTGGACATCGACGGCGACGTCGCGCTGGCCGTCGAGGCGGCCAGACGGCTCGACCCACGCCGCCTCACGCCCGCCGATGCCCGGCGCCTGCTTCGATACGGCCTCGAGCTGCGCCGCGGCCGAGGCCCGGCCCCCGAGATCCGCCGCCTGGCCAACCTGCAGGGTCAGCCACACTCGCGTGCCCGCGACATGGCGGCGATCCGGTTCCACTACGACGTAGGTGAGCCGTTCTACCGGCTGTGGCTCGACCGCCGCCTCACCTACTCCTGCGGCTACTTCGACCGGGACACGGACCCGGTTGGCGATCTGGATGCCGCCCAGGAAGCCAAGCTCGACCTCGTCTGCCGCAAGCTGGGCCTGCGACCCGGGCAGCGCCTGCTGGACATCGGCTGCGGCTGGGGCTCGCTGATCCTGCACGCCGCGGAGCGGTACAAGGTCGAGGCCTTTGGCGTGACCCTCTCGGAGCGCCAAGCCACCGAGGCGAACCGCCGCGCCGCGGTAATGGGGCTCGAGCATCGCGTCCGCGCGGATCTCAGGGACGACCGGGACCTAGCCGGACTCGGGGCCTTCGACGCCGTCGCGTCAATCGGCATGTTCGAACACGTAGGCGCTGCCAACCTGCTCTCCTACTTCGAGGCGGCACGCGAAGCGCTGGTGCCCGGCGGGCGGTTCCTCAACCACGGCATCGCCACCAACCGGCCCGCGCCCCGAACCGCCGGCCTCCGCGCGAACGAGCGGATTCGCGGACCGCTACGTGTTCCCGGATGGCGAGCTCTGCGCCGGTGGAGCGTGCGATCGAGATCGCCCGCGACCGGGCGGGGTTCGAGCTGCTCGACGTCGGCCTGCTGCGCCCGCACTACGCCCTCACGCTGCAGGCGTGGGTCTCGCGGCTCGAGGCGCACTGGCCGGAGGCCGTCGAGGCCGCGGGCGAGGAGGTCGCCCGAACCTGGCGCCTCTACATGTCGGCGGCGCGGGTCGGATTCGAGCAGGGTGACCTCGATGTTGCCCAGCTTCTGCTGGCAAAGCCAACGCGTGTCGGTGTTCCGGCACCGAGGCGCTCCGGCCCTGGTGGTCGTCGCTCGGGACGTGATCGGGGTCAGGCCGGGCTCGGACCGCCCGGCATCGGGACGTGCCAGCCGATCAGCTGGCAGCCGAGGACATGCGGCGCGCGCTGGCCCGGCGTGCAGTCCGGGCAGCCCCACGGCGCCAGGCCGCCGTCATCGGCGAGGTAGGCGACGTCGCATGCCGCCTCGGTCGGGTCGCAGCTGGCGCGGTGACAATCGCAGTTGCAGTGGGGCCAGTGCTCGCAGGTGCATCTGGCGTCGGGCGACGGCTCCCGCAGGACCGACGCCGGGAACGGGCTGACATGCACGGGCTGCCTCGGAGCGCGACCACCGCCTGCCCGGTCTGACCTTCCGGCGCCCGGTGGGTTCGATTGTCCGCCCCGGGTCAAGTCATCGGCCGGCGCATGTTGTTGCTCAATGAATTTGTCAGTGCCAACTGCTCAGTGACTTTGTCAGTCTCCGCAGATGCAGGAGACGATCACGATGACGAGCAGGGAGCAGCAGCGGGCGGGTGTTGGCCGGCAGGGTGTTGGCCGACCAGGCTCTTTACTTGCGCAAGTACGCAAGTTGTCCCTATAGTGGGGGCCGGCAAGCACCGCGACCAGGATGGCCGGCTGGGCACAGGACAGGACGAGGTTCAACAACCGTGGAGATGATCGTCGACTTTCCCGGGGGCGCGCGCGTGGACGCGCACTTCGGCGAGTTCGTGGTACCAACCGACCAGCCGCCCTCCGGGGGCGGCGAGGGCTCGGCCCCAACCCCGTTCGCGACATTCCTCTCGACGATCGGCACCTGCGCGGGCATCTACGTCCTGGGCTTCTGCCGTCAGCGCGGGATCTCGACAGGACGGCATCCGCCTCGTCCAGCGGATGTCCGTGGACCCGATGACCCGGCTCGTCAACGATGTCCAGGTCACGATCGAGCTGCCCGCCGGGTTCCCTGAGAAGTACGCGGAGGCCGTTGTCCGATCCGCGGAGCAATGCGCGGTGAAGAAGCACTTCGAGCACCCGCCGGTCATCCGGGTGAGCTCGGTCCTCGCCGCGTGAGCCTGGGGCACCCGGGCGCTAGCTGCCGAGGAGCTCGTCCAGCTCGGCGTCGGCCTCCTGGTCCCACGCCGGTCGGCGCGACCCGCCGGCCCGCCACTCCCGCGCCCTGGCTCGCACGCCCTCGACGATCTCGGGTCCGGCCTGGTCCGCGAGCGCCAGCGCGGCGCGCAACGGCACGATCATGGTCACGGCGCTGGCGCCGTCCGCCGGCGACAACCTGTGCACGACCTCGAGCATCGCCGGCAGGTCGGTGATGTCGCCCTGTCGGGCGAGGCCGGTCGCGGCCTGGGTAGCCTCGAACACGTCCTCCGACGCGAGCAGCGGACGCAGGGCGGACGCGACCGCCGGGTCCGGATCCCACCCGGCGAGCTGGGCGATGGCCAGGTGGCGGTCCGGCGCGCTCGTTCCCCCGAGGTTCGTCGATCAGCTCGTCCCGGCGCTCATCCGTCTGCAGCGCACTGGGGACCCGGGACGGGTCCGCGGCAACCTCGTCGGCGATATCGGGCGTGATGTCGAAGCCGAGCGGGCTGCGCTGGACGAACCCCGATTCGTGCAGCTCCTCGGCGACGTTGCGCAGGGCCGTCCCCGGGTCGTCCATCGGCGATGCCATCAGCCCCCGGCCGACGGCTGCGAATGCCTCCTCCGCCCGGCGAACGTGGGCGTCCGTGCCCTCCGTGGTCAGCGGGGCCTCGGCGAACGCCGATGGCAGCCCGATCATCTCGCGCTGGGGGTCGATCACCGCCACGCCGCTCTCGAAGGCCGCCTCCGCCACCGCGGCCACGACCTCCTCCACCCGGCTCCACGGAATGCCCACGAAGATGTGGGAACGGGCTACGTCGAACTCGAACGGGGGCGCGATGGGCGTCCTGGCGCGCACCTGCCAATACCGGCGGCCAAGCGCGGCGATGAACGGATCGAGCGTCGCGTCGTGCCCGCGGCGGAACCCGAGCCCACGCTGGAGACGCTCGACCTCCGCCGATGCCTCGTCAAAGGTCATGGCGCGGTCAACGGGCAGGATGAACAGGTCGTAGGTCACCGGGCCAGTATCGTGCAGGTGGTGCGCCAGCGTCGAGAAGCGCCGGGTGAGCTCCTCCCGGATACCGCGATCGGGCACGCCGTACCATGTCGGGAGCCGGGGCGCCCGTGGCTCCCGGCGACCAAGGAGAGACGCTGATGGCGCGTGGGCGACGCACCACCACCCCGCGACTGGTCGCGCTCCTGGTCGGCGCTGCCCTCCTGGGGGCGTGTTCCGAGCAGCCCATCTCCCAGGCGATCGACGCGCCCCTGCCCGCGACGGCGGAGCCGGAAACCGTTCCCTCCAGCGTCCCGCCCTCCGACGGCCCTGCCACCTCGCCCGACGCGGGATCTCCGGACGGAACCTTCATCCCCACGACCCCACCGTCCCGCAGCGCGCCGGACAAGCCCGCGAAGGTGACCTTCAAGGAGATCGACCGCCAGGATCTCGGTGGTGGGACCACGCAGGTCACCAGCCGCCTCACGTGGACCGCTCCAGACGGCGTGGCTGACCAGTTCCTCGTCTACGGGATCACCCGCTGCCTCCGTGAGCAGAAGGCGTTCGACGGCAAACCCTGCCTGGTCAAGGGCATGCGGATCCCGAAGAAGGTCCAGGAGCTGATCGCCACCGTCCCGGGTTCGGACCGTTCGGTGGACATCTCCTGGCAGGAGGGCGAGACCGGGCCGGGTCCTTATGCCGCCGTGCTCATCCGCGCAACCAACGATCTCGGTGACAGCATCTTTGCCATCGCGTGGAGTGCTGACGTCTGCTGGCAGTGCACCTACTGACCGAGCCCCGGAGGTTCCCATGAACGTCGCCATCCTGACCGACTCGACGGCGGACCTTTCGCCCGACCAGGCGGCCGGCGCCGGCATCACCGTCGTCCCGTTGTATGTCCGGTTCGGCGCGGACGAGTACCGCGCCGGCATCGATCTCACGACCGAGCGCTTCTGGGAGACGATGCTCGCCCCCGGGGCGGCGCACCCCACCACCGCGGCACCCTCGCCGGGTGACTTCCGGGCCGCCTTCGAGGCCGCGTTCACGGCGGGGGCGGACGCGATCGTGTGCCCCACCATCGGCCACAAGCTCTCCGCGACCTACCAGTCCGCAGCCCTCGCGGCCGAAGACCTGCCCGAGCGCGAGATCCACGTCATCGACACCGGGTCCACCTCGATGGCCACCGGGATCCCGGCGCTCCTGGCGGCCGACCTCGCCCGGACGGGCCTGCCGGCGGCCCAGATCGCCGAGGAGATTCGGCGCCGTTTGCCCGACGTGGACCTGCTCGTCGCGGTGGACACGCTCGACTATCTGCGCAAGGGCGGTCGGCTGTCCGCCGCCCAGGCCGTCGTGGGCTCGATGCTCTCGGTCAAGCCGATCATCACCGTGCGCGACGGGCTCGTCGTCAACCTCGACCGGCAGCGGAGCCGGGCGAAGGCCAGGGCCGCGGTCGTCGCCACCATCGCGTCGGGACCCGTGGAACGCCTCGCGGTGCTGCATACCCCCACCAGCTCGCCCGACGAGGTCGATGCCTTCCGGTCGACGCTCCTCGCGGCGATCCCCGGCGGGGTGGAGCCGGACCGGGTGACGACCGGGCTGATCGGCGCGTCGACCGGGCCGCACCTGGGGCCGGACCTGATGGGCGCCGCATACCTGCGCCGCGACTGACACACGGCCCCTCGGATCGGGACCTCCGACCCGTCTCCACCGGTATCAGAGTGATATCATTCTGATCGCGTCCACGGAATCGCCGGACGTGAAGGAGTACGAGGTCGATGAACAAGGAACGTGTTGCGGGGACGATCCCCGGGATCCCCATGCTGCTGGGCCTGCTGGCCGCGACGATCGCGATCGGGATCGGGCTCCTCGCCTACATCGGACTCGTGCTGGTCCCCGCCGGCGACAATGCCGGCGCGCTCGAAGTGCTGGGCATGTTCGCGATCATCATCCTGCTGGCCGTCGTCCTCGCGGCCTTCAGCGGGCTGACGCCGGTGAACCCCAACGAGTCGCGGGCGCTGGTGCTGTTCGGCCGCTACCGCGGCACGATCGTCGCGCAGGGTCTCCACTGGGTCAATCCGTTCATGCAGCGGCGCCGGATCTCCGTCCGCGTCCGGAACTTCGAGACCGGCAAGCTCAAGGTCAATGACCACGACGGCAATCCCATCGAGATCGCCGCGGTCGTGGTCTGGAAGGTCACCGACAGCGCGGAGGCGTTGTTCGAGGTCGACGACTTCGAGAACTTCGTCCATGTCCAGGCCGAGTCGGCCCTGCGAAACCTGGCCACATCTCACCCCTATGACACCCACCGCGACGACGAGATCGCACTGCGCGCCAACCAGGCCGAGATCGCCGATCAGCTCCGAGCCCACATCCAGGACCGCCTGGAGAAGGCCGGCGTCAACGTGATCGAAGCCCGGATCAGCCACCTCGCCTACGCGCCGGAGATCGCGAACGCGATGCTCCGCCGTCAGCAGGCGAAGGCCGTCATCGCGGCCCGCACCCTGATCGTCGAGGGGGCGGTGGGCATGGTCGAGATGGCCCTCGGCCAGCTGTCGGCCAAGAACGTCGTGGAGCTCGACGAGGAGCGCAAGGCGCAGATGGTGAGCAACCTGCTCGTCGTCCTGTGCTCGGAGAGCGAGGCGCAGCCGGTGGTCAACGCGGGGACCCTGTACGCGTAGGGACGGAGCCACGAGGCTGGAGCAGGACGGCGGAGGGCGGCCCCCTATGGCCCAGCGGAAGCCATTCCTGCTCCGCCTCGACCCGGACACGCACGCCGCCCTGCAGCGCTGGGCCGCGGATGACCTCCGCTCGCTGAACGCCCAGGTGGAGTTCCTGCTCCGGCGAGCCCTCGCCGACGCGGGGCGGCTGGGCGGCCCCAAGGGTGGCGGCCGGAACCCGCGGAAGCCGGGCTAGCCGATCGCCGCGCGGAGCTTCACGAGGTCCTCGGAGCCGAGCACGACCCGGCCGTCGAGCGTGGTGTAGACGAGGTCGAGGTCCGCGCCGGCGTCCGTGACCCGTTGCAGCAGCTTCGCGGCCGCTCCCGGCGTGTTGTCGATCGGGAGGGCCAGGACCTGGCGCCGGGCGAGGATGTCGAAGCCGGCGTCGATCAGGGCGCGGCATGCCCGCTCGGCGTCCGCGACCAGGATGTGGAGCTGGGGCCGGTCGTCCAGGACGAAGCCGCTGGCGGCCTCGATGTTGATGCCCGCGGTGCCGAGCGCCTCGCACGCCTTCGCGAGCGTTCCGGGCCGGTTCGCCAGCCCGATCGTCAGGTCCGTGGTCATTGGCGGCCTCCCCGCGGCTTCCCGGTCCCTGCCCGGGCTGCCGTCAGCATGAACCGATCCTGCCGCTCCGTACAGGGCCGCAGGATCCCAGGCCAGCCCCGCTGCGGCCTCAGGGCAGCGGCGTCGCGGGTCCCCAGAGGCCAAGCCCGGCGTCGCGCGCGACGCGCTCCGCCGCACGGAGATCCTCCTGGAGCCGGATGTCCGGCGGAAAGCTCACCGCGCTCGCGTAGCCCTGGCGAACCAGCTCCAGGTTGACCAGCAGCCAGCCCTCGCCTTCGCGCAGCCAGACGTATCGCAGCAGGCGGTCGAACCGGTCCCGGTCCGAGACATCTCGCTCCAGGACGACCTCGCGGCCCCCGACGAGGGCGTCGTTCGCGGCCGATGCCTCGTGCCCCATGAACGCGACGGGCGTGCCGGGCTTCACGCTCTCAGGGGCGTCGATGCCCACGTACCGCAGCCGCTCGTCACCACGCCCGCGGTCCACGATGATCGTGTCGCCATCCACCACGCGGACCACGACCGCGATCTCGGTGGGGCCGATCGGGGCGAGCGCGGTGCTCGCGGTCGGCACGGGGCCTCGCGGGGACGCCGTGACCGGTGCCCTGCTGCCACTCGCCGTCCCGCAGCCCGCCAGCCACGCGGCCGCGGAGACCAGGAGCAGGAGCCGCGTCACCGTCCGCATCGGCCCACCGTACCGTGGCCGGCGGCCTCGCCCTAGTTGACGACGATGTCCAGCGGCCTGCGGGAGCGCCGCGAAGACCTCGAACAGGCCGACGGCCGGCCTGCTGCCAAGGGCCGCGAAGGACCCGTCCACGTCGTCGACGACGTCGATCACGAGCGCCCAGCGCCCGGGGGCGTCGGGAGCGGAGATGGTGGCATCCACGCGGGTGGTCTCGCCCGGCCCGAGCGGCACGCGGCGCAGCTTGACCGTGGTGGTGGCATGGAGGGCGCGTTCACCGACACCGGGCCTCTCGGGGGCGTCGGCCAGGACGGATGCCGAGTCTCCCAGCCGGATCCATGTCGCCACCAGGTGGGTCTGGCGGGCAACGAACATTCCCTCGACGTTGGCCCGCCTCGGATCCCGCCAGGTTGCCTCGCCGGTGTTGGTGACGATCACCGTGAACGGGACGGTTGAGCCCGGTGCCGGAGCGCGGTCGTCGGCACGCAGATGGAGCGCTGCGCTTCGCGCGCCCGGCACGAACGCCGCCACTGGCCCGGAGGCGGCCACTCGCTTGCCGAACCGGCGATCCGCAAGGGTGAGCGTCACCATCCAGGCGCCGGGCGCGGTGGGCACCGCCGCCGACGCGGTGAGCGTTCCGGTCGCCACCCGGGCGACGGGTCGAGCCGGAGCGGGTTCGGATGTGACCTGGGTTCCGGAATCGACGGCAAGCGCGGCGGCGATCAGCGGATCGTCCGCACGAGTGGCGGTGGCGCGGACGTCGGCGCCACCGAACCGCCAGCCGCGTGGCGTGCGCAGGGGCCAGGCGACGGTGACGGCCAGGGCGGATGCGCCGAGGGTCGGGGTGCTGAGCACGACGCCCTTGAATGGCGCCGGCCTGGCGGTCGGGGTGGCAATCGCCTGGACCTTGCCCCCCCTGAACCAGGCGAAGCGGTACAGGCTCCCGATGCTGATCCACTCGCCGGCGTACGGGCCACGCCCGAGGGGATCCATGAGCCACACGCGGCCACGCTTCGCGTCGTACCGCTCCACGTACACGGCGTGGTCGTCGGTCTTCCCCTTGCCATTCCAGAAGCGGTGATCCCAGCGTCCGAACCAAGCCGGCAGCTTGCCGTAGTCGCCGAGCACCACGGCGCCGGCGCCGGCCTTGAGACGCGCGAGCAGCCCCGCCCAGGTCAACGTGCTGTCGCCGCCGGCACTGAGCGGGAAGTCGAAGCCGAGGCTCCGGAGCGCCACCTGCATGTCGGAGAACGACGAGCCGCCCGCCAGGTCTCCCGACAGGCGGCGAAGCCGTTCATGAGACACGCGGACATCGCCGTTGGTCCACTTGTCGAGGAGCATCGCGGCCGATGCCCAGAGGCAGTCACGCCACGGCCGCACATCGGTCTCGGTCACGAACGCCGCCCGATGCCCGGGCAGCGGTCGCGGCGGTTCCAGCGCGCTGGCCGGCGCAGGGGCGACGCTGAGCAGGGTGGCGGCGGCCAGGAAGGTGGCGGCGAAGAAGGTGGCGCGTGAGCTTCGGTTCGGCATTCCGGCGTGACTGCGGCGGTGGCAACGCCGGCGAAGCACCGGGGCGTGGATGACCGCGGGGGGATGCCCTCAGCGTGCCGGGGCCTGGGTCACGCGGCCATGGATCGGCAGTCCGGTGGACCGGTGGCCGATGGTCCCGACGCCGGGGTCAGGGCCAGGAGATCGTGGCGTCCAGCCCGGTGACCCCGAAGCCGTCGTTGATGTTCTGGAGCAGGAGCTTCCACGGGTTGCCGGGCGTGACCGGGATCGATGCCCGGGCCCCGATGGATGGCCCCTGGTCCGCCAGCACGATCGAGGTGTTGCTGCCACCCTGCTCCAGCAGGTCGATCTCGTAGCTGAACGGATGGCCGCCCCACGTCGCGTCGAGCGTGACCTCACCCGCCTCCCGGGGCGCGACGAACACCTGGAGGCCATTGGTGTCCGGGAACTGCGTGCCGTCGAAGCGGGCGTTGGCGATCGTGAGGGAGGGGTTCCGGGCCGGGAAGGTGATCGTGACCTCCACGACCGGGGCGAAAATCCCGTCACCCCGGAGCGTCACCGTGAAGTCCGCGTTGCGAGTGGTGGTCGTCGCCGTGATCGTGCCGACCGCGGTCGTCTTGCACCCTACGCGCTTGCCGTCCTTCGACAGGCAGAGGACCGTGGTGCCCTGGGGTGAGATGTTGCGGATCGCGACGGTCACCGTGCCCGTTCCCTGGCTGCGGAAGCTCAGCTTGCGGTTGAGCCCATCGGGGTCGTCCTTGGCGTCGAGCTTGAGCGCGGTCAGGACCACGACCGTGTTCCGCCCCGGGGCGACGGTGGGCGACGGGGCGGGGGTCTCCGTCGGCGCGATCGTGGGCGACGGCAGGCTTGTGGCAGATGGCGCCTCGGACGGGGTCCCGGTCGGGCCGGGGGGCTCCGTGACGACCGCCGCCGGGCTCGGGCTGGGCGAGGCCCCAGTCCCGCCGCCGCTTCCGTCGAGCAGCACGAAGGCCAGCACCCCGCCTCCCACCACGGCGATCACGAACACCAGCGCGACGACGAGACGCTGCGGAGTGGTCATGGCCGCATGGTAGGCACGTCAGGCCTCGCGCGCGGCCGCGGGCTTCGCCAGCCCTTCGACCACCTCCACGTTGGGCAGCGCCAGCAGGATTGACGCCGGCGCGATGACCTTCCAGCTGCGTGACCCACCGCCGAGCACGATCCGCTCGCGGGTCATGACCGCCGCATCCACCCAGACAGGCAGCGTCGCGGGCAGCCCGAACACCGTCACGCCGCCGATCGCGTGACCCGTGATGGCCATCGTCTCCTCGAGCGAGGCGAACGACGACTTGCGTCCGAAGCGGGTCTTGATCGCCCAATTCACGTCCAGCCGATGGGTCGCCAGGACGACGCAGGCCGCGTAGACGGGCACGGCGCCCTTGCCGACGACGATGATCGTGTTGGCGGAATCCTCCATCGCAAAGCCGTAGGCGGCACAGAACGCCGCCGTGTCGGCGAGCGCCGGGTCACAGGCGAACAGCTCATGCTCGCCGCGGCCGGCCAGGGCCGCCTCGAGGGCGGCGCGATCGGGATCCGTGTCGGCGGCCATGGCGCGCAACGGTAGCCAAGAACGGGGCTCGCTGTCCATGTCGCCGGCGCGCGGTCCGCCCGGGCAGAGGCGAATCTGGGCAACTCTCGGTAGACCCGATCGCTACAGTAGAGAGGTCTCAAAGAGACCCGGAGACGCCCGACCTTCCCCCCAGGTCGGGCGTCTCTCCGTCAGGGGCCGGGGGCCGGGGCCGGACCTGACGGTGCCCTCGACGGCGGCGTTCGCAGTCCCTGCCCTCGGCTGATCAGCGCGGCCCGGATGTCGGCCTCCGGGCGCCTGCGCCCCGCGTCACCCGCGAGCGGCGTCCTGCTCGGCAAGGACGCGCACCACCTCGCAGGCGAGGTCCGCCAGTCGCTCGATGTGGTCCACGCCGTGCTCGATCTGGCCGGCGGGGTCGAACTCGCCACCAGTCTGGGCGCTGACGTGGCGGACATGGTCGAGCATGACGGCGATGCCGCCGGCGCGCAGGCCCCAGAGCCGGGCCAGGACGAAGATCAGGCTCGCTTCCATCTCGGCCGCAAGCACGTTCTGGCGGGCGAGATCGTCAAAGTGGTCCCGCCACCACGACTGCCAGTAGCCACCGAACGATGACCCGGGCGTGGCGTGACCCGCGTAGAACGTGTCCGCACTCCGGGTGAGGCCGACGTGGTACGGCATGCCCATCCCCTTGGCCGCAGCGATGGCCGCCGCCACGACCTCGTGGCTGGCGACCGCCGGGTACTCGATCGGGGCGTAGAGACGCGACGCCCCCTCGAGCCGGACGGCACCGTCCATGATGGCCATGTCCCCGATCTTGACGTGGTCGAGGAAGGTGCCGGCCGTGCCGACCCGGATGAACGTCGTGGCGCCGCAGCGGGCGAGCTCCTCCATGGCGATAGACGTCGAGGGGGCCCCGATCCCGGTGGACGTGCAGCTCACCGGCGCACCGCGGTAGACGCCCGTCCAGGTCACGTACTCGCGGTTGGTGGCGACGTGATGCGCCTCGTCCCAGCGGGACGCGATCACGGCCACGCGGCCCGGGTCCCCGGGCAGGAGCACGACCGGGGCGATGTCGCCGGGCTCGATGTCGAGGTGGTACTGGGGCATGAGCCTGCCTCCGGATCAGGCGCCGGCGAGGAGATCCACCACGCGCGGCTTGGCGGCTTCGAGGAGATGGTCGTCGAGCATGCGCGACGCGGCCTCCACGTGCGGACAGACCCCGTGCGCCTGGCTGAACTCGCAGTCACACGACCATCCAGCCTCACCGAGGCGGATCACGTGGCTCCCGCCTCCGGACTCGAACGTCCCCTCGATCGCGCGGATCTGGAGACGGTCGCGCTCCTGGGCGTAGCGGTGCGCCTTCTCGGCCTTGGTGACGATGGTGCTCTGCATGACGGGCTGGAACCTCTGCTCGATGGTGGGCGCGCGAGTGGCGATCGCGAGTGCTGGTCCGGGTCGGGTCCTCGTCATGAGATGGTCGAGCGGATGGAGCCAGCGGTCAAGGCCGCGTGGACTCGGCCTGACCCCTGCGGTCGCCGTCTTCGCAGCGGCGGAGGGCCGCCCGCGGCGACGGACCATCTGGCGGACCGGAATGGTCCGGTTGGCCCGTCACCGCGCGGGGCCATTCCCTCGATCCTCCGCGGTATCAGGTCGCCTCTCTCCCAGGCGGCCCGATGCGGAGGCTGGCCACGGGCAGGGTCACGCTTCCACAGCGACACCCGTGTCGCGCGAACGAGCTGTGATCCCCCGGGGGCTCTCCCCGAGCCGGGGGATCACAGTTCTTCTCGTCTCCGGGACCCCACGGAGCGGCCAATCGGCCCTGTCCCGCGGGCGCGCCACTCCGTAGCCTGCCTCCACGACCCGAATGGAGGCATGTCGAATGGTCACCGTGGCTGAGGCAGCAGCGGACTTCCTCGCCCAGAAGCGGATCGCGGTTGCCGGCGTGTCCCGCAACGCCGGGACACACAGCGGCAACGGGATCTACAAGCGGCTCCAGGAGCGCGGGTACGAGGTCTTCGCGGTCAATCCGAACGCCGACTCGATCGATGGCGAACCCTGCTTCCGAAGCCTCGATGCCATCCCGGGCGGCGTGGATGGCGTGATCATCGCCACCGCTCCCACGGCGGCGGCCAGCGTCATCGCGGACTGCGAGCGGCTGGGCATCCGCCGGGCATGGATGCATCGGTCATTCGGCGGCGGCAGCGTCGACCCCGAGGCGAGCCGGATGGGCCGTGCGGCCGGCGTCACGGTCATCGAAGGCGGTTGCCCGCTGATGTTCGATCCCGCCGCCGATGGCTTCCACAAGTTCATGAAGTTCTGCATCGGGTTCACGGGCGGGAGGCCGAACGCCGGCTGACGAGCGCGGCCGAGCCGCTGGCGCCCGCGGTCGCCAACCGATTGTGACCGTGCCGTTGCAGATACTCCCCACCGGTATTGGTTTGGGGGGTTGTCAAGCGTGGTTCAATGGCCTAGACTTCTAATCCAATGGCGTGTCGCTTGACACGCCACTACGTGTGTCGGGAAGGCGTGGTCCTGGCATCGCTGTCCGGCCGCGGGCCGGGGTTGTGGTCAGATATCCCTTGGGTCGCACGGTCGGGTGCGACTCGCTCACCTGGAGCACCGTGATTTCCATCGAACCGTCTTCACCCGCCTCCGACGCGGAGGCAGCGCTCGCCGTGGCCGCAATCGAGCTGGACCCGAAGGCCGCCGAGGCTGAAGCCAAGGCCGCCCTCGAGAGCGAGGAGCCCGCCGCCGATGCCACGGCGGCCGAGGCCAAGGCCGCGCCTGCGGCCAAGGCCGCGCCTGCGGCCAAGGAGGAGCCGGAGGCGGAGCCCGAGCCGGTGGCCGCCGAGGTCCTGGACACCGACGATTCGGTCCGCCTCTACCTGCGGGAGATCGGCCGCGTGCCGCTCCTGACCGCGGAGGAAGAGGTCATCCTCGCCAAGGGCATGGAGCTGGGCGGCCAGTCCGAGGCCGAGCCGTGGAAGGCAATCCTGTCGATCCACGAATGGACGCTGCACCGAAGCGAGCCGACCGCCCGCGCCAAGGACAAGCGCTACGTCCTGCCCTTCGAGGCCGAGTCGCACCGCATCGTCGAGGGCGCGATCCGCTCGGACGGCGCGCTGGACCTCCTGGTGACCGCGCCTGCGCTCGGGCTTGCCGAGGCTCTCAAAAAGGTGGAGACGGACGCCCTCCGGGAGCGCCTCGTCCAGGCCGGAGACCTCCGGTCCCTCTACAACGAGCGCCTCGACGCCGAAACGTTCCTGGACCTGCTCAACTGGATCGAGGGCGAGCTCGGGAAGCCGAACGCCGAGATCCGCGCGAGCGTGGCCCTCAAGGACCTCCGGGACTGGGCGCGCACCCAGGTCGCCTACCCGGCGATCGAGCGCTACCTGGACGCGGGCAACGAGCAGGCCGTCCAGGACGAGCTGGCCCCGGTCCTCCGGGACCTCGCCAAGCACTCGCGGGATCACCTGACATCGGCCAACCTGCGGCTCGTGGTGTCGATTGCGCGCAAGTACATCAACCAGGCGGGCATGGGGCTCCTCGACCTTGTCCAGGAGGGGAATGCCGGGCTGATCCGCGCCGTGGACAAGTTCGAGTACGAGCGCGGCTTCAAGTTCAGCACCTATGCCACCTGGTGGATCCGCCAGGCGATCCAGCGTGGCCTCGCGGACCAGAGCCGGACGATCCGGATCCCGGTCCACATGGTCGAGACGATGGGTCGCGTGGCGCGTGTCGTCCGCGAGCTGTCCACCCAGCTGGGCCGCGAGCCGACCAACGCCGAGATCGCGGGGGCGCTGCCGGACGAGACGCCGACGATGACGCCGCAGCGGGTCGAGGAGATCCGCAAGCTCGGCCGGGAGCCGGTCAGCCTCCAGTCCCCCGTCGGGGACGAGGGCGACGCGGAGCTCGGTGAGCTGATCCCGGACGAGGACGCCGTGTCCCCGCTCGACGTGGTCGCCGACCGCATGCGCCGTGAGCAGATCGAGCACGTGCTCGCCAGCCTCGATGGGCGTGAGCAGCGCGTGCTGCGCCTCCGCTTCGGCCTCGACGACGGGCACGCCCGCACGCTCGAGGAGGTGGGGCGGGAATTCGGCCTCACGCGCGAGCGGATCCGCCAGATCGAGGTCCAGGCGCTGCGCAAGCTGCGCCACCCGTCCCGCAGCCGCAAGCTCCGGGAGTTCGCTGCCTGATCCTGGGTCCCCACTGCCGCCCGCGTCGCACGCCGACGCGGGCGGTTGCTCGTTGCCGGCCACCGGGCCTCACCGCCGTGCGATGACGGCCGCCATGCCGCATCCGGCAAACGGACTTGCGCCGGGGCCGTACAGTCCGCGGATGAGCAGTCCCACCTCCGTTGAGCCCCAGCCCCGGGTCGACACCCTCGCCACCGATGCCGTGACCGGCGCGGCCGTTCGCCGGACCGAGTACCGGGGAACGGCCTGGTATGGATCGCGACCGAACGTCGGGTCGGTGATGGTCGCCACGTCGATGGGGAGCGCACGCATCGAGACGCCGTTCTTCCTGCCGGACAGCCTTCCTTACCGGGCGGACGTGGCAGGCTCGGCCCTGATCGCGGTCTCGGTCGCCGTCCAGTCAGCCGCCGACGAGGCACACCAGCTGATCGACTATCGCGCGACGCTTGAGCCTGATCCCCGAAACCCGCAGGTTGCCTGGGTCCAGCTCCAGCTGCGGGCATTCACGCGGACGCCGACGGCGGTGAGCTACGAGGTGCACGTGCTGGTGCCCCCGCAGGACATCCTGACGAGCGACTCGCCGGCCGGGTAGGCGCGCCGCGCTGCCGGCTACCCGCCCAGGGTGGCGTGGGGCCAGCTGACCGCGAACCGGGCGCCGCCCAGCGGCGAGACCGACACCGCCCACCGGCCGCCCGTCGCGCGGACGATCGCGTCGCCGATCGCGAGACCGAGGCCCGCTCCGTCTGCGACGGACGAGGTCACGACGGACCGGTGGAAGCGGTCGAAGATTCGCTCCCTGTCCTCGTCGCCGATCCCCGGACCGGAGTCGTCGACCGCCAGCGTGGCCCGCCCCGCGGCGTCGGCTCCGACGGTCACCTCGACCCGTCCCGACTCCTCCGCGTACTTGCAGGCGTTGTCGACGAGCACGCCGACCAGGCGGTCGAGGAGCTCGGGCGGGGCGGCGACGATCACCGGGTGCGACGGACCGTTGACGACCAGGCCGAGGTGCCGGGTCTCGGCGATCGCGGCAAACCGGTCCACCGACTGGCGCGCGAGCGTGACCAGGTCCACCGAGTCCGCGGCCCGCGGTGTCGCGGCGGCATCGAACCTGGCCAGCCACAGCATGTCCTCGAGCAGCCGGCGCATCCGCTTGGACTCGCGGTCGATCTTCCCGAACGCGCTCCGGTACCAGGCGGCGTCCCGTTCCGCGGCGAGCGCCAGGGAGGTGTGCGCCTCGATCACGGACAGCGGCGTGCGCAGCTCATGGGAGGCGTCAGCCGTGAACTCCAGCTGCCGCCGACGGGCCGCCTCGATGGGCGCGGCGACACGGCGGCCGATGAGCACGGCGCCCACGAACACGCCGGCGAGGAGCAGTGGTGCGATCAGCAGCGAGCCGACGACGATCGTGCGCTGCGCATCGCCAACGAAGGCCAGCGACTGGGCCACGACCACCTTGCTGGTGCCCACGGACGTCCCCGCGATCCGGACGCTGGTGTCGCCGATGGCGGCCGTGACCGGGTCCGTCACCCCCCGGAGCTCCTCGGGCAGGTCGGGCATCCCGCTCTGCGCGAGGATCGTGCCGTCCTCCTGGATCGTCCATACGAGGACGCGGAACGCGAGCGGCCGCCCGGGGTCCTCACCGGGGTTGAAGCCGCCCGCGGGCGGCCGGAAGTCACCGCCGCCGGGGGCGCCAGCCTTGCCCGGCAACCGGTTGAAGGCCTGGGTGATGCGCTGGTCGATCTGGCCGGTCAGGTCGACGGTCGCATAGCCAATGACAGCTGCGGTGACGATCGCGTAGATGACACCCACGATGAGCGTCGCCGAGATCGCGACCCGGATGGACTGGCGGCGGACGGCCGGGACGTGGCTCATGGTCACTCTGGCTCAATCCGGTAGCCGGCGCCCCGGACGGTCACGATGCGCAGGCCGGCGTCCGGGAGCTTGCCCCGCAGCCGGGACAGCTGGACGTCGATGGCGTTGGACCCCAGCGGTTCGGTCTCGTCGGCCCACGCGTGCTCCGCGATGGCCTTGCGATCCACCACGGCGGGCATCCGCCGCAGCAGCAGCTCCAGGATCCGGTACTCGGTGGCGGTGAGGGACCGTTCCGCGTCGCCCACCATGACCAGGCGGGTGACGGGGTCCAGCGAGAGCCGGCCGCAGCGCAGGACGGGCTGGTCCACGCCACGCGGCCGTCGCTGGAGGGCGCGCACGCGCGCCAGCAGCTCGCCGAAGTCGAATGGCTTGACCAGGTAGTCATCTGCGCCGGTGTCCAGGCCGCGGATGCGGTCCTCGGGCGTGTCGCGAGCCGTGAGCATCAGCAGCGCCGTGGGCCGGTCGTGCCTGCGGACCCACGAGACCACGTCAATGCCCTCGGCGCCGGGCATTCGCCAATCGATCACGGCCACGTCGTACTCGTACCACCGGAGCTGGTCGATGGCGTCGTCGCCCCGGTCCACCGCATCGACGTGGTAGCCGGCATCGGCGAGGCCAAGGACCAGCACCTCCCGCAGGCCCTCGTCGTCCTCGGCCACCAGGATCCTCATGCCGTCCGTCTCCCTGCCCATGGTGATGCCTGCGAATGGTGCGGTGGCGTTTCTTGCGGACAGATGACGAAGAACGCCCGCGCCGCGCCGGGCACGTCAGCGGCCGGCGAGGATCGTCTCCAACTGCGCGTGGTGCCCCTCGAGGTGCGCCAGGATCATGCGCTCCAGCACGCGTTCCGCGGTCATCTCGCCCAGCCGCGGGTGGAGCCCCGTGGCGCTCCCCTCCCCTGGTTCGGCTTCGGCAAGCCGCTGCTCCCACCGGCCGATGCGGGCATCGATCCGCGCGAACAGCTCCCGGAGCGGGACGGTGCGGTCGCGGTCGATGATCGCCTGGCGCACGATGTCACCGGTGTTGCGGCCAAATGGCACCCCGTCGCCCGGGCTGCGGCCGGCTTCGACGATCCGCTCGTACTCCCCGAGCCAGAACGGCAGCATCTCCCCGAGATGGGCGAGGACCTCGAGCGGGCCCCACGCGGATTCGGGCCCACTGCCGCTGTCGATGGCGAGATCCCAGGGGCCACGGGCGGTGATGGGCTCCCGCAGGGCGGCAACGGCGGCGCGGAGGTCGCGGAGGCGTTCGATGGCCGAGACGTAGGGTCGGGAAGGCTGGCTATGCCACGAGTGTGGCCCGACCGCCACCACCTGTCACCTCCAAAACCGCCGGTCGCTGCGGAGCGTACGGGTCCCTGTCCACTCCCCGACGAACCAGGAGAGTCATCGATGCACACCCGCCACGCGGCCGCCTCCCTGCTTGGGCTCACCGTGCTGCTCGCCGCCTGCGGCGCCGGCGGGTCGCCGACCGCGGCACCGGCCACCTTGGCTCCGCCAACCCCCGCCCCGGCGACCCAGGCACCGACGTCGGCCCCGACCGAGGCACCGCCCGCCGCAATGGCCTCCGTCACGATCGCCGAGAACGCGCTGGGCAGCATCCTCGCGGACGACACGGGCATGACGCTGTACGTCTTCCTGCCCGACAACGCGGGTGACCCGACCTGCTACGAGGCGTGCGCGAAGACCTGGCCGCCGCTCCTGTCCGACACCGCGCCTGCCGTGGGCGCCGGCCTGGACGCTGCCGCTTTCGGCACCGCCGATCGCACCGACGGGGGCAAGCAGGTCACCTTCAACGGCTGGCCCTTGTACGTCTTCGGCGGCGACAACGCCCCCGGCGACGTCAATGGCCAGGGACTCGGCGGCAACTGGTTCGTCATCAGGCGCGGATGGAACGATCGTGAAGTAGGTCTCGATCCTCCGCCGAACCCGCGTCCCAAGAGCGCGGTGGTTCGCCGATGCGGATCGCCGCGCTCCCCGCGTCCCGGGACAACGCAACCTGGCAACCGCTCAACGGGTTCCCCATCATGTGTCGATGCCAGCGCCCGCCCTCGACGAACGCACGCTGCGGCACGCCGCCCATCTCCTCGGCGCACGGGACCCAGGGCTCGCGGCCATCGCGGCGCGGTTCGGCACGCCGCCGCTGTGGGCTCGCGAGCCCGGGTTCCCGACGCTCGTCCACCTGGTCCTGGAGCAACAGGTGTCGCTGGCATCGGCGCAGGCGGCCTTCGACCGCCTGCTGGCGCGACAGGCCAACTGACCCCGGCGCCCGCTCCTGGGACTCGATGACGGCGAGCTGCTCGCGGTCGGGTTCAGCCGCCAGAAGGCCCGCTACGCACGGGCGCTTGCCGAGGCGGTCGCGGCCGGTGGCCTCGACCTCGCGGGCTGGCCGAGCTGCGGGACGAGGAGGTTGATCGCCAGCTCATCGCGCTGCCCGGGATCGGGCCGTGGACCGCGACCATCTACCGGCTCATGGTCCTGCCCGCCCGGACGCGTGGCCGGTCCACGACATCGCCCTCGCCCAGGCCATCGCGGAGACGCGCGGCCTGGCAGGCCGGCCGACGCCCGGAAGAGATGCTGGCGATCGCCGAGGGACTGGCGGCCGTACCGGGCGGTCGCCGCCCGGATGCTGTGGCACCACTACCTGTCGGTGCGCGCGGAGCGGCGCGCCGCCCGGGGCTAGGAACCCTTCCCCGACCCCGTCCGGCGGTCGCGGTCCTTGACGATCCGCTGGGCCGCGAGCTTGCCGGGCGCTCCGGTCACGCAGCCACCGGGATGGGTCCCGGACCCGCACTGGTAGTAGCCGTCGATGGGCGTCCGGTAGTCGGCCCAGCCGGGGGCCGGCCGGAACGAGAACATCTGCGGGGCGAGGAGCTCGCCGTGGAAGATGTTGCCCTCGGTGAGGCCTGCCACCCGCTCGATGTCGGCCGGCGTCACCACCTCGCGCTGCAGGACCAGGTCACCAAAGCCCGGGAAGAACGACTCCAGCGTCGCCTGCACGGTGTCGCCCAGGCCCTGGCGCTGCGCCTCCCAGTCACCCTCGCGCAGCTGATACGGGACCCACTGGACGAAGCACGACATCACGTGCTTGCCCGGCGGGGCCATGTCCGGGTCGATCGTGCTCTGGATGGCGCAGTCGAGGTACGGGCGGGTGCTGTACCAGCCGTACTTCGCCTCGTCGTACGCGTGCTCGAGGTAGTCCAGCGACGGGCCGATGTTGGTGAAGCCGCGGTACTGGTCCTCCCGGCCGGCGAGCGCCGGGTAGACGGGCAGGCCGTCGAGCGCGAAGTTGACCTTGGCCGAGGTCCCCTGGAACCGGTAGCGGCGGATCGCGTCCACGAGATCGCTCGGGAGCTCCCTCGGGTCGACGAGCTCCATGAACGTGCGCCGCGGATCGAGCGCCGACACCACGACCGGGGCGTGATACTCGGACCCGTCCTGGAGCGCGACGCCGACCGCACGGCCGTCCTTGGTGATCACGCTGGCGACCGGCGATTCCAGGCGGATCTCGGCACCCAGCGCGGTTGCCGCGCGTGACAGGACCTGGGTGAACCCGCCGTTGCCGCCCTTGTGGAACGACCAGGCGCCCATGATCCCGTCGTGCTCGCCCAGCAGGTGGTAGAGCAGCACGAGGCCGCTCCCCTGCGACCTCGGGCCGACCTTGGTGCCGATGATCGCCGAGCTGGCGAGGTATCCCTTGAGGATGTCCGACTCGAAGTAGTTGTCGAGGAAGTCCGCGGCGGACCCCGTGAGCAGCCGGACCGCGTTGTGGAGCACGTCCTTGGGCAGGGCCTTGAACCGGGCGCCAAGGCCCGCGAGCGCGAGCAGCTCCTCCGGGTCGTTGCTGAACAGGTTGGGCGGCGGGGCGTCCATCAGCGGCTTGAACGCCTGGAGGACCTTGCCCAGGTCGTGGTCGAACCGGTCGTAGGCGTCCACGTCGTGGCGCGAGTGACGGGCGATCTCCTGCTGGTTGGCGCCGTGGTCCTGGCCCAGGAGCAGGTAGTCGCCGTTCTCCATGGGCGCAAACGTCGACGACATCAGCAGCGGCATGAAGCCATGCTTGACGAGGTCGAGCTCCTGCACGATGTCGGGGCGCAGCAGCGAGAGCGCATACGAGAACGTGGTGAACGAGAAGCCGGGTCGCAGCTCCTCGGTGATGGCCGCCCCGCCGACTCGATCCCGGCGTTCGAGCACGAGGACCTTGAGGCCCGCCCTGGCGAGGTAGGCGCCGTTGACGAGCCCATTGTGGCCGCCTCCGACAACGATGGCATCGTAGGTGTGGTCGGTTCGATCCGTGCGAACGGTCTTGGCCATGGTCACGCCGTCTTCCGCTGCGGGTTGTAGTGGGGCAGCCGCGCGGTGTGCGCGGCGACGTGGACGTACCGGTGGTTGATGGGGATCTCCAGGTTCACCCTGGAGCCGGGCGTTGCCGACGCGACCGGCACCCGGGCGATCCCGACGTGCCGCTGGAGGACCGGCGAGTACAGGAAGCTCGTGGCGAACCCCACCTGGGCGCCATCGTCGTCGTAGAGGAACATCTCCTCCTGGACCGGCGTGTGATCCATCGGCGGCATCAGGCCGGCCTCCTCGTGCAGGCGGTTCCAGTCGCGGTAGTCCACCACGATCCCGGTCGTCCGGAAGCGCGAGGTCTTGCCGGCGATCTCCCGGCGGATCGCCGCTCCGCCGATGAACCGGCGGTCGTCCGCGTCCACCCCGCGGAGCATCCAGCCGAGACCGAGCTCGTGTGGCGTGGCGCGGTCCGCGTCCGTCCACGCGAACCGGCTCGAGGCGAAGTCCACGTCGAGGAGCAGCAGGCCGGCCTCGATCCGGGTCATGTACAGGGCCTGCAGCCCGAACGGCATCACGCCGTGTCCGAGGCCTGACGCCCAGATCGCGTCCCACACGGACAGCGCGTCTTCCGCCCGGCACCAGACCTCGAAGCCCAGGTCGCCGGTGAAGCCGGTGCGCGACACGTGGACGCGGTGCCCGTCGATCTTCGCCTTACGGTGCTCGAAGTAACCGAGCTTCCCGATCCCCGGGTCCAGCGCCGTGAGCATGACCCTGGCACGAGGGCCCTGGATCGACAACACGGCCCACGCGTCGGAGACGTCCTCGATCGCCACCTCGTCGCGTGGGCCCACGAGGTCCGCGAAGTAGGCGAGGTTCGGCTCGGCAGCGGTCAGCACGAAGTCGTCCGCGGCATGGCGGAGGAGCACGCCGTCCTCGACCAGGAAGCCCCGGTCGTCGCACCAGATCGTGTACTGGGCCTCGCCCGGCTTGAGCTGGCGGGGATCGCGGGCCAGCACGCCGGCGAGGAACCGCTCGGCGCCCGTCCCGCTGAAGCGGTACTTGAACAGCGGTGACGTGTCGAACAGGCCGACGGCGTTGCGGACGGCGAAGTACTCGAACTTCTCGGAGAGCTGGTACTTCTCGGCCGCCAACCGGCCTGCCCAGTGGCTCCACAGCCCCGTCTCGTTGAGCGCGGACGTGCGCTCGTGGAACGGCGTGGTACGGATCATCGGGACGCGCTCCTACCTCGGTGGACAGGTCGGCGCACCCTAGCGTGCGCGGCGCGCTGAGGCCAGCGGGTGTTGCCGCAGGCGCACCAGCGGCGCGGGCCGGCGGCGCGATCAGGCGGTGACGAGCTCCTCGCCGGGCGCCTCGGACGTGATGCCCCAGCCACCGAAGATCGCCGTGCCCTCGAGGCGCACCGTCGGTGCTCCCTCCGGCGGATTGCCGTCGGGCCGGCTGTCGCCCGCGCCCCCGATGCCCACGAGATGCGGCTCGACTCGCCAGTCGTCGGGAACGATCAGGTTGCCGCCGCCGAACAGGGCACTGGTCCGCAGCGTGGCACCGGCTGGGTCGAGCGTCGCGCGGCGGAGGTCGAGCGTCCCGCCGCCAAACCAGGTGGTCACCGATCCGCCGCGAAACGCCGTGGCCTCGCTGCGGAAGTCGAGCGGCCCGAAGGTCACCACGAGGTCGATCTCGTCGGCGTCGGGCTCGGGCGTGGTGGCGTCGCGACCCATCAGCTTTGCGTAGACGACGGCGCCGACCACGAACACGAACCAGCCGAACAGGAGAAGGGAGGCGGCCCTGGCCGCGCGTCCGAGCATCATCAGCACCCCGATCGAGGTCGGACGGCCGGGCGGCCGCCCGTTGTGTCCAGCATCGCCCCGAGGCTCCATCCCGTCCAGTCGCGCCGGGGCCAGCCACAGCCCTTGAGGGGTGATTCGCCACGGAACCCGATCGCCGGTATGGTCGGGCACGCAACTCGTGTTCGATGGGCGCCCCCGGTCGGCGCCCCGGCCCCGCAAGCGGCCGCTTGATCCCGATCCCCATCACGCCCTGACCGGAGCCCGCACGCGGGCCAGGGGCCCGTCAGGAGCGTCCTTTCCGTGTCCTTCTCCACACTCGGGCTGTCGCCCGAGCTCCTTCGTGCCGTGGAGGACGAGGGGTATACAACCCCGACCCCCGTCCAGCTCGCCGCGATCCCCCTCGTGCTCGAGGGCCGAGACCTGCTTGCCGGAGCCCAGACCGGCACCGGCAAGACCGCGGCCTTCGTGCTGCCGATCATCCAGCGACTCCATGAGACCCGCGCCGACGGACCTGGGCGCCACCCCGTCCGTGTCCTCGTCGTCGTGCCCACCCGCGAGCTCGCGATCCAGGTCGAGCAGAGCGTCCAGACCTACGGCGTCCACCGCTCCGTGCGCTCGGCCACGGTGTACGGCGGCGTCGGCTTCGGTCCCCAGGTGTCAAGGCTGCGTGCCGGGCCGGAGATCGTCGTGGCCACGCCGGGTCGTCTCCTCGATCACCTCGGCCAGGGGACGATCGACCTCTCGCACGTCGAGGTCCTCGTCCTCGACGAGGCCGACCGGATGCTGGACATGGGCTTCATCCGCGACATCCGGAAGATCCTCGCCGTGCTCCCCAGGCGGCGGCAGAACCTGCTGTTCAGCGCCACGTTCTCGGACGAGATCCGGGGGCTTGCCTCGGGGCTGCTCGACAACCCGGCCTACGTCCAGGTCGCGCCGCGCAACGTGACGGTCGACCTGATCGACCAGCTGGTGATCCCCGTGGATCGGGAGCGCAAGCGCGACGTCCTGCGCGAGCTCGTCGCCCTCGGACGTGTCCGCCAGGCGCTCGTGTTCACCCGGACGAAGCACGGGGCCAACCGCCTCGCGGAGCAGCTCCGCAAGGACGGCATCGAGGCCGCGGCGATCCATGGCAACCGCAGCCAGTCACAGCGAGTCAAGGCGCTCGACGACTTCAAGGCGGGACGCGCTGACATCCTGGTCGCAACCGACATCGCGGCCCGCGGCCTGGACATCGAGCAGCTCCCTCACGTGGTGAACTTCGAGCTGCCGATGGTGCCCGAGGACTACATCCACCGGATCGGGCGGACGGGTCGAGCCGGTGAGACCGGCCAGGCGATCTCGCTGGTGTGCGTCGATGAGGCGCCCCTGTTGCGCTCCATCCAGGGCCTGCTCAAGCGGCAGCTGCCAACCGAGACGATCGCCGGGTACGAACCGGACCGAAGCATCCGGCCGGAGCCGATCCGGCTCCGGTCCACGCCGGCGGAGCGCCGCGAGATCGCGGCCCAGCGCGCCGTCAGGCAGGGCCGGCCCGGGGTTGGGACCGGTGGCAGGACCGCCGTGACCGCGGGCCGCACCGCAGCCCCGGCACGCCACGCGGGCGCGGCTCGCGAGGAGACCGCGGCGATCCACGCCCAGGCCGCCAGGAGCAACGACCAGCCCGGTGTGGCGCGTGGCCAGACCGGCGGCGGGCGCGGTCAGGGCGGACGCAACCAGGGCGGCGGCCGGGGCCGGCGCCCTGGGCACGGCCGGGGTGCCGACCAGCGCGCGCCGGGCACGGGGTTCGGCAACGCCAGCCCGGGCTTCGTCGCCGGTGGCAGCCATGCACAGGCGCAGGCGTCAGGCCGCGGGCCCAGCCAGGGTGGCGGCGGCGGCCATGACGGCAACGCGAGGAACACCGGGGGTCATCGCGGCCAGCCCGGTGGCCACCGCGGCCAGCCCGGTGGCCACCGCGGCCAAGCCGGCGGCCAGCGCGGCCAGGCTGGTGCGCCCCGTGCGCTGCCGGGTGAACGGATCCGGCACCTCGGGTAGCTCGCGGGCGCAGGCGAGCGTCCGCCCCTAGACTGCCACCATGCCGCTGTACCGCCTCGAGGACCCCGTTCCCGCCTTCGACGCGCCGGTGGTCGTCGCCGCGTTCGACGGGTGGGTGGATGCCGGGTCCGCGGCCACGACCGCTCTGAACGTCATCGGCGAGGGCGCTCCGATCATCGCGCGCTTCGATCCCGATGAGCTGTTCGACTACCGTGCCCGGCGGCCCACGCTCGAGATCCGGGACGGCCGGCTCGCCTCGATGGCGTGGCCGGAGATCACGCTGCGGGCGGCACGGTTCGGGAGCCGCGACGTCCTGGTGTTCTCCGGTGCCGAGCCGGATGACCGCTGGCGAGAGCTCGCCGGAGACACGATCGCGCTGCTCCGCCGGCTCGATGTCCGGCAATGGATCAGCCTGGGCTCGATTCCGGCCGCCGTCGCCCACACTCGCCCTGTCCCCATCCTCGGCACGGCCTCGCGCTCGGGGCTCCTGAGGGGTGGCGTGAGCCCCGGTCCCACGGGCCTGCTCAAGGTCCCGGCGGCCGCGCTGTCGATGCTCGAGATGACCGCCACCGAGTCGGGCATCGAGGCCGTCGGGTACTTCGCCCAGATCCCGCACTACGTGACCGGCACGTATGCCCTCGCGAGCCTCGAGCTCGTCAAGATCCTGGAGCAGCACCTTGAGGTCAGCCTGCCCCGCGGCGACCTGGACGAGGAAAGCCGCCTCCTCCGGCTCAGGCTCGACGCCGCGACCGCGGCCGACGAGACGACGCGTGCATACGTCGAACGCCTCGAGTCCATGGTGGACGAGGCGCGCCAGCCGGCCGGTGACGACCTGATCGCGGACATCGAACGATTCCTGCGCGATCGAAGCGGCGACGGCGCGTAGGTGGCGCCCATGGCACCAGCCGAGGACGCCCCGCTCAGGATCCTGCACGCGCCGCGTAACATCGCCGGCCAGGGCTCGGACATCGTCGCGGCGCTCCGGCGCCTCGGGCACCACGCGGAGCTCTGGGAGGACGTGCCGGACGTGTTCGGCCGTCCATCGGACCGCGTGCTCGCTCTCGACCGCACCGACGGCCGTCCCACCTGGGATGCCCTGCGCGAGGTGGTGGAACAGTTCGACATCGTGCACTTCCACTTCGGGCTCACCTTCGTCCCCCGCAACGGCGTGCTGCCTCCGTATTGGGACGTGCCGCTGCTGCGGTCACTCGGCCTCCGGGTCTACTTCACCTTCCACGGCTCGGACATCCGCATGGGTCGGATCCACGGCGAGATCAACCCGTGGAGCAAGCTGTTCGTCGGGTCAAGCCCGCCCGAGGACGATCGCATCGAGAAGTCCCTGCAGGTGATGCGCACCTACGCGGACCGCCTGTTCGTGCCCTCGGTCAACTACTTCGCGTTCGTCCCGGACGCGGCGTACCTGCCCCGGATCATCGACCTTGGCGGCCTGCCGCCGCTCGCGCCCCGGTCCCGCCCGGTCCCCGTGGTCGTGCATGCGCCCACGCGGCGGGGCACGAAGGGAACAGGCCTGTTCCTCGGGATCCTGGACGGGCTCCGGGCGGAGGGGATCGAGTTCGAGCTGCGGTTACTCGAGGGCGTGTCCCACGCGGAGGTCATGCAGGCGCTGGCGGACGCCGACATCCTGCTCGACAACGTCGTCGCCGGGTCATACGGGATCGTGTCGCTGGAGGCGATGGCGAGTGGCGCCGTGGCCGTCTCCTCCATGTCCGACGCGCTCATGGCCGCCCACCCGGACGTCCCTGTGGTCAGGATCAACCCGGAGACCGCGGGCGCGGTGCTGCGCCAGCTGATCCCGGACGTCGACGAGCGGAGGCGGCTGGGCCTGCTGGGACGAGCCTTCGTCGAGCGGGTGCACGACGCCGACAGGGTTGCAGCACAGCTCGTCGAGCACTACCGGGCGCCGCGCCGTCCGATCCGCGATCGGGCGATGCCGGACTGGACGTCGATGAAGCCGGCACGCCAGATCGAGACGCTCGAAGCCCGGATCGAGCGGCTGGAGGTGGACCTGGAGCGAAGTCGCCGGAACGAGCGGCAGCTGCGCGAGCGGCTTGGGATGGCACCCGACGAGACCCCTCGGCCCCCCGCCGGATCGCCCGGCGCGTGGTGCCCTCGTCGGTCCGCCGGCGCCTGGCCCGTCGCTTCTAGTACCGCTCCCGGCGGACGGTGACCTTCACGCCCCGGATCGTGGCCGCGCGCAGCGCCCCGATGACATGCTCCGCCGCGGCCTCGGGCACCTCGACCAGGGAGAACCCGTCCGCGATCTGGATCGCGCCGATGTCCCCGCCCCGCAGCCCAGCCTCGTTCGTGATCGCGCCGACCAGGTCGCCGGGCCGCATGCCGGCGGCCCGCCCCGCACCCACGAACAGCCGGGTGACGCCACCCGGCCCGCCGGAACCGGCAGCCGGGGGACGCATCACCGCGCGGCCCTCGACGTCGCGCCAGCCACTGGCGCGGTAGCCCTTGCGCGGACCCGCGGGCATCGGTCCGCCGGCCGGGCCGGGTCCCGGGTTCCGTGGCGCACCACGGGGCTCGGAGGGCGCCCCGGAGTCGCCGGGCGCCATCCGGGAGGGATGTGGCCGCGGCGCGAAGCCGGTCGTCCGCTCACCGTAGCGGGGCCGGGTGCCCGCGCCACGGATCGGGCGCTGCGGCTTGTCCGAGGTCGGCAGCATCGCCGGCGCCAGCTCGGTCGTATCCTCGGCGCCGCGGGCCTCGGCGTCCGCCTGGCTGATGGCCGCGAGGGCGATGTCCACGAGGTCGAACTCGCCCGACAGCGCCTCCACGACGCCGCGGTAGCGCTCGGTGCCACCGGCGACGAGCGACTCGCGCAGCTGACCCTTGAGCATGTCCAGCCGGTGCTCGCGAACGTCGGCCACCGTCGGCAGGCCCGCGACCTGGAGCGGCTGGCGGATGGTCCGCTCGATGTCCCGCAGGAGCCGGTGCTCGCGCGGTTCCACCAGGGTGATCGCGACGCCCTCCCGGCCGGCGCGTCCCGTCCTGCCGATCCGGTGGACGTACGTGTCCGGCGATGACGGGACGTCGTAGTTGACCACGTGGCTGATATGCCCGATGTCCAGGCCCCGGGCGGCGACGTCGGTCGCCACGAGGACGTCGAGGACGCCGTCGCGGAACCGACCCATGATCCGGTCCCGCTGCTCCTGCGACAGGCCGCCATGGAGCGCCGCGGCGTCACGCCCGCGGCCGGACAGAGCCTCCGCGAGGTCGTCGACCTCGCCGCGGGTCCGTGCGAACACGAGCGTCGCGGCGCCATCCTCAAGGTCCAGGATCCGCCCCAGGGCGGCCAGCTTGTCTGCGCGACGGACGACGTAGGCCACCTGCCGGACCCGGGCGGGTTCACCCTCGACGGCCCGCTCGGACTGGACGCGAACCCGGACCGGCTGGCGGAGGTGCGCCTCGGCGAGTCGGGCGATAGGCCCGGCGATCGTGGCCGAGAAGAGCGCCGTCTGTCGCTCGAGCGGCAGCGCGCCCAGGATCCGCTCGAGGTCGTCCGCGAAACCCATGTCCAGCATCTCGTCGGCCTCGTCGAGGACGACGATCGCGACCTCGTCGAACCGGATCGTGCCCCGGTCCAGGTGGTCCACCACGCGCCCCGGGGTCGCCACCACGACGTCCACGCCGCGCGCGAGCCGGTGGAGCTGGGTGGTGATCGGCTGGCCGCCGTACACGGGCACCACCCGGACCCCGAGCTCGCGGCCGTACTTGTGGATGGCCTCGGCCACCTGCATCGCCAGCTCGCGCGTGGGGGCAAGGACCAGTGCCGACGGCCGCGAGCCACGACCGTCGTGTGGGACACCGCGTCCCTCGACGGGGCGGCCGGCGTCGCGGTCGGCGTCCATGCGCGTCGCCAGTCGCTGGAGGATGGGCAGGGCGAAGGCCGCGGTCTTGCCGGTGCCCGTGGGCGCCTCAGCCAGGAGGTCCCGACCCTCGAGCAGCGGCGGGATCGCCGCCAGCTGGACCGGTGTCGGCTCCTCGTAGCCGAGGGCGGCCAGGGTGCGGCGGAGACGCGGATCGAGCGGGAGGTCGGCGAAGCCGGAGGGATCGGGGGACGGTTCGGTCACACACAGATGCTAGCCCCGATCGGCATCAGCCGAGCCTGGGCCCATGGGCGGGCACGCCGCCCGCCCCTCAGCGCGTCTCGGTCACCTTGGCCAGGCCGCGGGGCCGCTCCGGGTCCAGGCCGCGAGCGATCGCGAGGTGCATCGCGTGGAGCTGGGCCGGGACGATCGCCGCGATCGGCCCGAGCCATTCCGCCAGCCCACCGGGCACGGCGAGCGACCAGCGGCCGACGGCTCGCGCCGCCGCGTCGTCTGAGAGGACCAGGACCTTCGCTCCGGCATCGTTGACCAGGGCCCGGACCGGGTCCAGCAGGGCATCACGCGCGGGCCCCGCGGCAATGGACGCGAACACGGCGGAGCCCGGTGCCACGAGCGCGACGGGGCCATGCGCGAAGTCAGCCGCCGAGTACGCATCCGCCCACAGCTGCGCAACCTCCTTGAGCTTGAGGCTCCACTCGCGAGCCGTGGCGTACCCGAATCCCCGGCCGAGCACGACGGCCCGGTCGAGCGACGCCTGGTCCGCGGCGATGCGCGCAGCCTCGGGCTCCGCGTCAAGCGCGCGCGCCAGCGCGTCCGGGACGACTGCGAGCGCCGGGCCGGCCCCATCCTCGTCCAGCGCCGCCGACAGGAGCGCCACCGCCAGGAGCTCTGCCGTGTACGTCTTGGTGGCCGCGACCGACCGTTCCTCGCCGGCCCCGAGGTCAAGGTTGTGCTCGGCCGCGATGGCGAGCGGCGAGCCCGGGGAGTTGGTGATCGCGAGGGTCAGCGCGCCCTGGGCGCGGGCGGCCTCCACGACACCCACCACGTCGGGGCTCTGCCCGGACTGCGACAGGCCGATCACGAGGGCATTGCCGTACCGCGGCGAGGCACCGTAGAGCGTGACCAGCGACGGCGCCGCGAGCGCGACCGTCAGGCCGTTGCGGGCGCCGAGCACGTACTGGGCGTACACGGCCGCGTGGTCCGAGGTGCCGCGCGCGGCGATGACCACGAGGCCGATCCCCCGCCGCCGAGCCTCGGTGGCGACGCGGGCGAGCGCCGGTGGGCCGGCCTGGAGCAGGCGAGCGGCAACATCGGGCTGCTCGCGGATCTCGTCGAGAAGTCGCGTTGAAGTCATGTGTCCATTGTCACCCGAGCCATCGTTCGCGTGGAAGGCGGCCCGGCGGGATACTGGGGTCGATGCGGCGAGTGACGGCGAACGCGCTGGTTGGCGCGTCTCGCGACGAGGTCTGGGACCTCTACGACGACATCGACGGGACGCCCCGGTGGATTCCGGGCGTCCGCGAGATCCGCTACCTGTCCGGGCCGGCCCGGGTGGGGACGGTGTACCGGGAGCGCCGCCGGACCGCCGGCATCCCATCGACGGCGCAGTGGGAGATCACCGAGCATCGCCGGCCCGTCCGCCAGGTGCACGTCAGCGTCTCGGGCTCGATGGTGCGCACGCGCACCGTGACCTTCGAGGCGCGCGGCTCCGGGACCTGGGTCCACCAGGTCACGGAGCTTCGATCGCTCCTGGCGGCCCCCCTCGGCTGGCTGCACGAGCTGCTTGCCGTCATCCCGGCCGGGTGGGAGGTGGACGCTGCGGTCGCGGGCGCCAAGCGGGTGTTCGAGGGCCACCCCCGGCGCTGAGGGGGCGTGGCAAACGAAGGCGGACCGCCGGGGAGGACAGGGTTCGGGGCTCCGCCGCCGTCAGGCATCCCGCCTGGGGGTCGACGCGCCGCCCCTTGTGGTCCGAATGTTGGCGGTCCGCTCGATGGCCGAACCCTACGCCGCCGCGGTGACGTGGAACATCAGCCAAGAGTCACCCCCTGGTCATGGGTGCCGCGGACAGGCGTCGGGAGCCCGCGGGCATCCGTCGGGAGCCTGGCGGTGCGGGCGCCCGACCTGCGCAACGGCACCCGCCGGCTGCCGGGGATACGCTTCCGATCGATGACCACCACCGACCCCGAGCGCCACCTCGTCCTTGCCGGCACCCGCAACATCCGCGATGTCGGCGGGTACCCGGCAGCGAATGGACGGCGGACCCGCTGGCGCACCCTGCTCCGCTCGGACGAGCTGACCCGGATCCCGCGTCCGACGCGCCGCGCCCTGGAAGCGCTGGGGCTCCGCCAGGTCATCGACCTCCGCTGGCCCGATGAGCTCGTCATCTCCCCCAACACGTTCCGCAATTCCCCGTCGGTCCGCTACACGAGCATCCCGCTCCTCGCCGACGACCCGACGCCGCACGCCGGCCTGGCCGGCATGTACCGGCACGTGCTCGACTCCCGTGGCACACAGCTTGCCGAGGTGGTGCGGGCGCTGCTCGCCGAGGACGGGCTGCCGGCGATCATCGGCTGCGCGGCGGGCAAGGACCGGACCGGCGTGACGATCGCACTGCTGCTCGACCTTGTCGGGGTCCCGCGCGACGTCATCGTCGAGGACTACGCGGTCTCGGCCCAGCACTTCGCCTCGGCCGTCGCGCACATCGAGCGCGACGACTGGCGCAGCCGCAGCCTTGTGGTAGACAGCCCGCCCGAGTTCATCGAGAGCGCGCTGTCCCACCTCGACCAGCGCCACGGCGGCGCCCGGTCGCTCCTGCGGCGCCTCGGCCTGGCGGATGCGGAGCTGGACCGGCTGGTGGGACGGCTCACGGAGCCCCTCCCCGCCTGATCCCAACCAACGGCACGCGGGTTCGGGCCGTCGTCCCGCTGCGCGGACGGTCGGGGCCCCGGACGATGGGCGCCACGCGGACGCCCTTGCGCGCCGCCCTCGCGAGGTTGTCAGCGATGGCCGATCCGATCTCCGCCGACCAGCTGGTCCGCCGCTGCGATCCCGCGGCGCTGTCGTTCGTGACGACGGCCGAGCTCGAGCCCCTCGACGAGATGGTTGGGCAGGACCGCGCGGTCGAAGCGGTCGCGTTTGGCGTCGCCATCCATCAGCCGGGGTTCAACCTCTACGCGATGGGGCCAGAGGGTACCGGCAAGGCCAGCCTGCTGCGGTCAGTCCTGGCGGCTCGCGCGGCTGGCGAGCCGGTCCCGAACGACTGGTGCTACGTCCACAACTTCGTCGACCCGCGCCGGCCCCGGGCAATCCAGCTGCCGGCCGGGGAGGGCCGCCGCTTCCGGGATCGCATCGCACAGCTCGAGCGCGAGCTCCGGACCGCCATCCCGGCCGCGTTCGAGTCGGACGAGTACCGGAATCGAAGGGAGGCCATCGAGACCGGGCTCAAGGAGCGGCGGGATACGGCGCTCGGCGGCTTCGAAGAGCGCGCCTCGGCGCGCGGGCTGGCGCTGCTGCGCACCCCGATCGGCGTGGGGCTGGCTCCGGTCCGCGACGGCAAGGTCATGGAGCGCGAAGAGCTCGAGCAGCTCCCGGACGAGGAGCGACAGCAGCTCGCGGAGGCCTCAACGGAGCTGGAGGCCGCACTCGGCGACCTGATCCAGCACGAGTTCCCGCAATGGGAGCGCGAGGCTCGTCTCGCCATCCGCGAGACCGGCCAGGACGTCGCGGGCCGGGCCGTGCGCCATCTTGTCGACGAGGTCCGGCGCGGGTACCTGGAGCATCCCGAGATCAAGGACCATCTCGGCGCGCTCGAGACCGATGTCATCGCCAACGCCGAGGAGTTCCTGGCAGCAGCCCAGCCACGCGAGCTGCCGGCGATGCTGGCGGCCCGCCTCGAGGACGGCGCGTCCTTCCGTCGGTACGGCGTGAACCTCCTCGTGGACCACGCGGACACGCCGGGTGCGCCGGTCGTGTTCGAGGACCTGCCAACCCAGCCCAACCTCCTCGGGCGGATCGAGCACAGCTCCCATCTCGGCGCGTTGATCACGGACTTCACCCTGGTGAGGCCGGGCGCGCTGCACCTCGCGAACGGCGGCTACCTGGTCCTCGATGCCCGCCGACTGCTCACGCAGCCATTCGCGTGGGAGGAGCTCAAGCGCGCGCTGCGGGCCGGCGAGGTGCGGATCGAGTCGCTCGGCGACCGCCTCGGGCTGTCCACGGTGTCGATCGAGCCGGCGCCGATCCCGCTCGATGCCAAGGTCGTGCTGGTCGGCGACCGGACGGTCTACTACCTCCTGGCCGAGCTGGACCCCGACTTCCTCGAGCTGTTCAAGGTCCAGGTGGACTTCGAGGACGACGTCCCGCGGACGACGGATGCCGAGGCGCGCTACGGGCGGCTGCTGGCCACGATCGCGGCCCGCTCCGGGTTGCGGCCGATGGACGCCGGGGCGGTGGCGGCCGTCATCGAGCGTGCCGCGCGGATCACCGGCGATGCGGATCGGCTCTCGACCCACATGCGGCGGCTCACCGACCTGCTTCGCGAAGCCGACGACCGGGCTGGCGCCGCCCGACGGGATGGCGTGACCGCGCACGACGTGCGCGATGCCGTGGAGGCCGCCCGGCGGCGCGCCTCGCGGATCCAGGAGCGGACCCTGGAGCAGATCGAGCGCGGGACCGTGCTGGTCGCCACGACCGGCGAGGCCATCGGGCAGGTGAACGGCCTCTCGGTGATGACCCTCGGCGAGACCTCGTTCGGCCGGCCTGCCCGGATCACGGCGAGTGTCCGGCTCGGCGACGGCGACATCGTCGACATCGAGCGCGAGGTCAAGCTTGGGGGGCCGATCCACAGCAAGGGCGTGCTGATCCTCGCCGGGCTGCTCGGCTCCCGGTACGGGCGGACGCGGCCACTATCGCTCCACGCCAGCCTGGTGTTCGAGCAGAGCTACGGTGGTGTCGAGGGCGACAGCGCGTCGCTCGCCGAGGCCTGCGCGCTGCTCTCGGCCATCGGCGAGATCCCGCTGCGCCAGTCGCTCGCCCTGACCGGGTCGCTCAACCAGCAGGGTGAGGTCCAGCCCATCGGCGGGGTCAACGAGAAGATCGAGGGGTTCTTCGACGTCTGCGCGGGCCGCGAGGACGACGGGTCACACGCGGTGGTGATCCCGGCCACGAACCTTCCGCACCTGATGCTCCGCGACGACGTCGTGGAGGCCGCGCGCGACGGCCGGTTCGCCGTCTACGCGGTGGGCACCATCGATGAGGCGATGGCCCTGCTGACCGGCCTCGAGCCCGCGGTGGTCAACGACCGGGTGGCGGCCGGTCTGGACGCGCTCACGGACCGGGCGATGCAGATGGCCGCGCGCGCCCGGGGGGACGGCGGAGACGAACGCAGGACGAAGGGGCGACGGAGGGCGGCGGCCACGTAGCATGGCGGCATGGGCCGAGTCACCGCCGCCGTCGAGCTTCCGTACCCTGCCGACCGGGTCTTCCAGGTCGCGACGCGCATCTCCGAGCTGCCCCGCTGGCTGCCCGAGGTCGTGGCCGCGGAGCTGCTCGACCCGGTGCTTGTCGTCGGGTCGAGGGTGCGGCTGACGCTTGGGCCCGGGACGGGAAACGCGGAGATCACCGGCGTCGTGAAGCAGCTGCGGGCACCCGAGCTGCTCGAGATCGCCGGCAGCGGGGGTCCGCTGTCCGTGGCGGTCCGGACGCAGCTGGAGTCACGTGGGCCGTCCGCCACCCACGTGACCCTGGAGCTCGACCTGGACACCCCGCCATTCCTGGGGTTCATCGCCAAGGAGGCGGAACGTCGGATCGGCGCGGAGCTGCCGGCGTCCCTGGAGCGGTTCCGGGCGCTGCTGGACGAGGAGCCCGCGTAGGCCGCCACCACCGTCGTCGCGGCGCTTCTGCCATCCAGTCAAGGCACGACTGTTCGTCCGTCCGTTGCTGCCAGATACCTGCACTGGCGACTACCAGTCAGCGCCACGAGCCTGCAGGCCCCGTTCACGGTGGCGAACAGTCGTCCTGTGACTCGATGACAGAAATCGGGGCCGCCAAGACGGGTCACGTTGCACGCCAGCTCGGCCCGGGGGGCCGGACGGCCCAACTCGGCCACCGCGTCCGGATCAGCCCGGGTAGCCGGGGACCGTCACCACCATCAGCGGACTGTGCTCCATCATCACGTCCAGGTCGTTCCGCCCCCAGTTGCGTGCCACCCCCTCGAGCAGCGTGCGACGCTCGGCGGGGTCCGTGATCACCCGCGCGGTCCCCTCGACGTCGCCCACGGCGTCGGGGCCCTTGTAGTGAAGCGTGACCGCGGGGTGGTCCGCCGCGTTGCGCAGCCAGGCCCGCGTCCGGCCGGGCGCGGGCATGCCGCTGATCACGAGCTGGCCGTCAAGGTTGTGGATGAAGATCTCGACCCGCCGGGCCTCGCCGGACCGGCGGCCGGTCGTGATGAGGTCGATGACCTGGCTTCGGTCGAGCGCGGCGCGCAGCGTGGCGTCCAATGATGTCCTCCAGGCGGCCGGTTCCGTCGGCCAATAGTAGTTGCAGACGCAACAATACGACCAACGACCGTCCGAGGCAAGAGGGCCCGAGCGACGCCTACACTGGCCCTGCCATGCTCCGGACCGTCATCGCCACCCGCTACGTCACGCCCCTGCGCGAGGGTGGATCCGTGCCCGCGCTCGTCGAGGCGGACGACGACGGCCTGTACGTGGTCAAGCTCCTGGGCGCGGGGCATGGCCGCAAGGCGCTCGTCGCCGAGCTGCTCGCCGGAGAGCTCGGGCGCCACCTCGGGCTTCCCGTCCCGGACCAGGTGCTGGTGGAGCTGGACGCCGCGCTCGCGAAGGCAGAGCCCGACGGCGAGATCCAGGGCCTGCTCCAGCGGTCGGCCGGGACGAACATCGGCCTGGACTTCCTGCCCGGGGCCCTCGCGTTTGCCCCCGCCGTCGGCCCCCGTCCGGACCCCGAGCTCGCCGCGGCCGTGGTCTGGCTCGACGCGTACACCACCAACGTGGACCGCACGGCACGCAACCCGAACCTCATCGTCTGGCACCGGCGGCTCCATCTCATCGACCACGGGTCCGCGCTCTACATCCACCACAGCTGGAAGGCGCCGGCAGCGCATGCCCGCCGCCCCTTCGAGCAGATCCGCAACCACGTGCTGCTGCCATTCGCGGGCTCCATCACGGAGGCTGATGCGCGCCTGGCGCCACTCGTGGACCGCGACCTCCTCGACCGACTGACCGCCGCCATCCCCGACGACTGGCTCCAACCCGAGCCCGGCCTGCCGGACCCCGACGCCCATCGACGGGCCTACGTCGACTACCTGGCCGCGCGGCTGCGGGCCCGCGACGCGTTCGTGGAGGAGGCGGAACGTGCCCGAGCGGCCTGAGCGGACAGTGCGCAAGCCGTTCGAGTACGCGATCGTCCGCGTGGTCCCACGGGTGGAGCGGGGCGAGGCGTTCAACGCCGGCATCGTGCTGATGTGCCGCTCCAGGCGGTTCCTGGGAGCCATCACCGAGCTCGACGAGACACTCCTGGTGGCGATGGCGCCCGACTGCGACCCGGAGATCGTCCGCGCCCACCTCGAGGCCATCGAGGCCGTGGCGGCCGGAGCCGCTCACGCCGGGCCGATCGCCGCGCTGCCGCTGCCGCAGCGGTTCCACTGGCTGGTGTCGCCCTCATCGACCATCATCGCGCCGTCCGAGGTGCACACGGGCCTGACGGCGGACCCGGCGGCGACCCTGGAGCACCTGTTCCGGACGCTCGTCCGCCGCTAGGCCGCCGGCTCAGTCCGCCGCCTCGCCACGGGCATCGAGCGCACCGGTCGCGGCGTCCACGCACCACGCCGCCCAGCCGTATTGCCAGCGATGCGTCGCGCAGTAGCTGAGCCTCAGCTTCGGGAAGATGTGGCCGGTCTGCGGGTCGTGCGCACGGACCCACAGGAGGCCCGGCTCGTAGGTGGCGAGCGTTGCGCGTGACACCTTGGCCACCTTGGCGAGACGCCGGTCGAGGGTGGCGCGATCGAGGATCGTCGGGACACGCCGGTGATCTGGCCGGATCGCGTAGAGCTCATCGAGCGTGCCGTCGGCCCGCAGCTCCAGGTACGCCTTGTCACCGTCCAGCCCCCAGGCCATCGGGTTGTTGGCCACGGGGTAGCCGGCGATCGTGCGATCGAAGGTCAGGTACCAACTGCTGCGCGGAATGTGAGCTGCCACGTGCAGCGCCCCGCTGCCAGGATCGACACCGACCTGTCGCAGGGCGCGACGAGCCGCCCGGAACACCTCGGCACGGGAAGCCGCGGAGTCTGGCTGCGAGTCCCAGCCAACTTCCACGACTCGAATCGCGCGATCGTCGTCGAGGTAGATCTTGAGCCGTCTGCCATGCGTGTGCGCGAGGCGCAGCGAGACGCGGTGCATTTCCAGCCAGTAGAAGCTCGGCTCCTCGTCCCTGACCTTGGGTCGGGGGTCGGATGCCAGCTCGAACCCGGCCTTCCGTGCGTAGGCGATCGCGGCCTTGGCCCATGCCGGATCCGGGGTTGGCGTCGGGGTTGGGGTTAGCGTGGCGGTGGGGGCCGGCGTGGTGGACGGGGCGGATGTCGGACTCGGCGCGGGAGTCAGGGAGGGCGTGGCCGGCGAAGTCGGGCTGGGCGATGGCACCGCGGGTGACGGCGAAACCGGAGTGGAGCTCGGTTGGTGGCTGGTGGCAGGCGTCCCCGGTGCAACCGACGCCGGTACCGACGGGGATTCCGGGCTGATCGACGTCGGATCGACGCCGCACGCCGCGATCAGGAGGGCCGCCAACAGGAGCGATGTCACTCGCATCCAATCCCCTTCCCGGCAGCACAGACCACGGACGCCAGACGATCGCGCCAGCTGCTTCGTGGCGCTATGCCGCGTTCGCCCCTCCGTCCGACAGGGGCCGGTCAGCGCCCCGGCGCCGGAAGTGGAGGGCCACCGAGATCGTGACAACCATGATCGTGAGCGACACGCTGTTGGTGAGCATCATCGGCAGGTTGCCGAGCGCGGTCCCATACGAGATCCAGGCCACGAAGCCCACGCACAGCATCGACAGGTAGCCGATCGACACGTCCCGGCTGGACCGCGTCTGGAACATGCGCCTGACCTGGAGCGTGGGCGAGATCCCCATGAGCAGGCCGGCGATCGTGGCTGCGACGGCCAGGTAATCAGTCGTGGTCATGGACGCTTCCCCTGGGCTCTGAGCTCGGCCTTGTGCGCCCGCTTGCCGGCCTGGTACTCGGCGAGCGCCTCGGCCGAGTCCACGTCACCCAGGGTCGGGTGTGCCGGCGCGACCTCGTCCCATCCGGCGGGCTTGATCCCGTAGCGCTTGCCCAGGAGCGCCACGATGGTCCCGGCCTTCATCTCGCCGATCCCGGGCAGCGCGATCAGGCGCGAGTAGAGGTCGCGCGCGTCGGCGGCCCCGGCCCACACCCGCGAGGCATCGCCCCCGTACCCGTCGGCGATCGCGCCGCACAGCTGGCGGACGCGCTTGGCCATGTTGCCGGGGAAGCGGTGGAGCGCCGGCGGCGTGCGGAAGGCGGCCTCGAATGGCTCGTAGTCCATCGTCGCGAGCGTGGCGGCATCGAGCGTGCCGAGGCGACGGCGCAGCTCGTGGGGACCCGAGAAGGCCTTCTGGACGGTGACCTGCTGGTCGAGCGCGAAGCCGATCAGCAGCGCCAGGGGGTCCTCGGCAAGGAGCCGATCGGCGTCGGGGTTGCCGGTGAACGGGAGGTGGTCGGGGGGAACGGGCAGGCTCATGCGGGCATCGTACGCGCCACCGCTCCACGCGCGCCTCGGGCGGGGCTAGGATCGACCGATGACGAATCCCGCCCCGTTCGCCGACACGCTCGGTACCCTCGCGATCCGCACCGGCCGCCTGCTCGATGTCGAGAGCGGCGAGACGACGCCCGACCGCGTCCTCCTCGTCCGCGACGGCCGCATCGAGGCCGTCCTCTCCCCCGCCGATGGCCTGCCGGACGGCACGCCGGTCGTCGACCTGTCCGGGCTCACCGTCCTGCCCGGGCTCATCGACACCCACAGCCATCTCGTCGGTGAACCCCAGTCCGCGGGCGTCCCGGCCACGACCACGACCGGCGCCCAGGACGCGTTCCTGTCCGTGCGGAATGCGCGGGTGACGCTGGAGGCCGGCATCACGTCCGTCCGCGACCTGGGGACGTTCCGCGCCTTCGTCGACCTCGCGCTGCGGGACACGATCGGCGCGGGCGAGCTCGAAGGACCGCGGATGCAGTGCGCGGGGGCCTACATCACGGCGCCCTGGGGCGGCGGTGACGTGGTGGGGCTGGCGCCCGACATCCGGCTGCCCGAGGAGCTCCGGTTCGGGGTGGTCACCTCGCCGGTGGAGGTCCGCGAGCGCGTCCGGCGGCTGCTCATCGGCGGGGCGGACGTGATCAAGCTGATCGGCACGGGCGCGGTCCTCACGCGTGGCGGCGTGCCCGGCGTGCCGGAGCTGTCCGAGGAGGAGATGCGGACCGCGGTGGAGGAGGCTGCACTGTACGGCCGGTTCGTTGCTGTCCACGCGCACTCATCGGAGGGGGCGCAGCGGGCGATCCGGGCCGGGGTCCGATCCGTGGAGCACGGCTCGATGCTCGGTCGGGAGACCATCCGGATGCTCGCGGACACGGGGACGTACCTGGGCGTGGACCTGTACGACGGCGAGTGGGCGCTGGCGCCGGGCAATGCCGTGGGCTGGCCCGACGACACGATGCGCAAGCTGCGCGAGACGATGGACACGGGGATCGCCGCGTTCCGGTGGGCCGTGGACGCGGGCGTGCGGATCACCTACTCGACCGACAGCGGCGTGTATCCGTATGCGGAGGTCACCCGGCAGCTCGACACATACGTGCGATACGGGATGGCGCCGCTGGCCGCCCTGCGATCCGCGACGGTGGTGGCGGCCGAGTGCATGGGCTGGGCGGACCGGGTGGGGACGCTGCGGGCCGGACGCTTCTGCGACCTGGTCGCGGTGGACGGTGACCCGCTGGACGACGTTCGGGTCCTCGAGGCACCGGTGGTCGTGATGAAGGGCGGCCGCCTGGCGGTCGACCGGCGGGCGGTGGATCGGCGGGCGTGATACCGGCATCGACCACTCGTGGTCGCGGTCCGCTCGAGTCGAGGCGCGGCCGAGGCCTGGAGCGGGACCAGCGGCCCGGCACGTTCACGGCGGTGGCCGCCACGAGGCCATGGGCACGTACGAAACCGCTTCGGCATTCCTCGGGGACACGTACCTGGAGCTATCGGCGTGTTCGATGCCGGCCTCGTCCGCTCGTCGGAGGCGTTCAAGGTTGGCGGCGCCGCCCTGGCGAGGCTCGAGTCTGGACACGAGGGGTTGGCGACCTACGCCCTCGCGACCGATGACGTGGAGGGGACGTGGCGCGGCTCCGGGCGTCGGGGTCATCGATCGGGGGTCCGGTTGCCGGCGCGCGGCGGCGGGACGACGGGGAGATCGTGCGCTGGGTCACCGCGTTCCCGGAGCTGGGGCCGGAGCGCGCGCCGTTCCTGATCGAGCACGAGCTCGCCGGGGCGGAGTGGGGCCCGGAGGCGCGGGCGGCGCGATCTGCGTTCCGGCACCCGGGCGGCGGTCGGGTCCGGCTGGTCTCGCTGGAGCTGCCGGTGGCGGACGCCGGGCTGGTGGCCCGCGAGTACGAAGCGGTGCTCGGGATCGCGTTGGGCCGAACGGTGGCGGGCGACGGTCGGCGAGTAGCAGCTGGCGCTCCGCGAGGGCGGTCGGGGACCCCACGGTGGAGCTGACGGGCGAGGTCAGCGGAGGCCCGGGCGCCGGGCCGGGCGCGGGGCGCGAGGCAGGCGTGCATGGAGAGCTGGTGCGCCTCGGGATCCGGTGGCGGCTTGCGCTGGGTCCTGCCTGAGGCGCTCGCGACAGCCGCAGAACGCGGATGATCAGCCGTGATGAATGGCGACGTTTCCGGTCGAGGGCGGAGCCGGAGACGGTTCCTGAGGCGAGATGACGGCCTCGTTGATCACGAGTGGTGATGAGGCGCTCGATATCGCCGGCCGGCGACGGCGGACGCCATGGCGTGTCTCGCTCACCAGCGGTGATATTCGGGTGGGTTGGCCGGGGGGCGCGCCGGGGATTGGAGCAGGGGAGCGCGCCGGGCGGGTCGGGGGCACGCCGGGGAGTGGCCGGGGCGCTAGCCCCGGATCCGCTCGAGCTCCGCCGCGGCGCGGCTCACCGGGCGCCCGTCCGGCCCGCGTCAGCACGACGCCGCCGATCCGGTAGGCCAGCAGGAACGCCACCACGGATGCCGACCCGAGATACAGCCACTGGGCCCACGCCTGCGCACTGTCGGTGCCTGACCCGATGCCGTGGACCGTGGCGCCGACAAACGCGAGGAAGGTGAGGTAGTGGAGCGTCCGCCACGCCCGCTGCGGCAGGTGCGGCCGGAGATAGGACGACGCCACGACCACGATCGCGAGGTACAGCCCGACCTGCCCAGCAATACGTAGTTCAGTTGAAGAACCAGAAAATAAAACGAACCAGTGGCAGGAACATTACTGATTGCTGTGGCAACCAGGTTCCGGTTCCATAACGTTGCCTAACTTGCCAGGGTCTAAGATGTGAACGTTCCTGTCGAGTCCGTGTCTCCCGAGCTAGGAAAATGAGATCACAACGACTGGCGTTGTTTCCAGTTTGCGGCTTAACCCAACCGATGCCACCGATTCCATTTATCGAATATGTGTCGATGGTGTATGTCCAACCGGCCCGGGAGAGATTATTGTGGATGACTGTCAGTGTCTAACTGATTTTTCGGAGGCGGCGATGGCAATCCAATCACTTCGTATGGCCGGAAAAGACGTCATCTGCACTTCAGGAGTGAGAAAACCATTGGAATAAAGGTTTCAATAATATGCTAACTCGACTCTTTTTCACAACCGTGTACTCATCCTGATTCTGTCCCTTTCCGGAATCGTGGACTCGCGGATTGCGGCAACAAGCTGCCAGGATGATTCGCTCCCGGTGTTACGCAATACAAGTATGCCGACGCTCTGGCTCATTTCGTTTTTTACTATGGGAAGACATACGCCATAGCCAGATCGGCCGTCACGGGGGCAACAGTGGGAGCTGACGCATATTCGCGTTCAACGCGAGAATCGATAACGAATACAGAACGGGCGTGGACAATTCATCTCTAAGAAACTCCTGGCCTTGGGAAATATGGCGATGCCCGTCCCGTAATCATTATAGATCAGGACACCCTCGATTGGCTCATCAAGCAGTACGGCCGCTTTCTGGGTGATGCGACTTCAGCGCAAAGCACCTACGTTAATGCCTGGAAGGATTTTGGGGTAGGCTTGCCGTTTCTGAAGATGACCGGGAAGCGCCCTATCGTTTACAAACTGGGTTGGAGCACCACCTACGTGTCGAAGATCAAAGAGCCTCAGGCCGTCACCATGGGGAAAGACGGGCTCTGGTATAACGGTCAGAAGGCCAACGATTATCTCAGATAGTGGAATTCGATGGTCAGCTCGATTGTGCTATAGACCTAACACCTTCCCAGGTCCCTATCCCCCGGAGGCGCCACCGCCATTCCAAGCCGAAAATGTGCGGGGAGGACATAAATAGCGATGGAGACATCAGTGAAACGACATGCTGCGTGTATCGAGACCCCTCAAGGGATTTTGCCCAACGGGAGCGGTAGCCTGTGTCAACCAGACGTCTGAACCCTATTGTCCGCCCGGATCCGGTCTCGACATCGACAGGAACATGTGCCAGGCAGACTATACTGCGATGTGCGGTAATGGGTATACGTATGACAGCAGCATGGACCGATGCGTAAGCTCGGCACAATGCCCCGACGGAGGCTCACTCAACCGACAACCGACAAGTGCGAGAAGATACTCTCCCACGATTGTCCAACCGATTACACCTATGATTCGATTCTTGGCAAATGCACGAAGACCCCCACTTGCCAGTATGGCGCCTACGTACCGGCCAGGGACCGTTGCGAATTCGCGCTGGACCGCGTCCTGTCCTACGGGGTGGACCTACAACGCACAAGCGGTATCTGCCAACGGTCACCCTACTGCTCGTCAGGGACCTACAGCACCACCTACGACCGTTGTACGAAGACATATTACAACGGCTGTCCAACCGGGTACACCTACAATTCCGCCACTTCCCGGTGCGAAAAGTCGCCTCATTGCGGGGAGGGAACTTTCGACCGGCGACTAACAAATGCACCTGGACCACGTCTTCGTCACCGACATATTCATGCACTTCCGGAACTCTGAGTGGGATCAATGTGTCACAACTCAAACAGCAAACCCAACAACAGGATATTTATCATCAGAATGCAGGGGCAACGTTTCCTTTTGTAACGCGGCATACTACGATATTTATGCCCGCTGGACTACCTGCCAAGATTACTATGGTGCTCTCGGCGGGCTGACTTACTGCATAACCCAATGCAATGCCCAATGCAGCAGCAACGAGAGGTGCCAGATCGGATGGAACTTTGATACGGGTACCAATCTTTGCAAACTGAGCACTTATACGCCGGCGATTCCTCTTGTTCTTCCGGACCCTCGACCCTGGTAGCAGCCAGTGCGAAACCAACAACCAGATAAACCCGACATTCCCTAGCGGTTCTTTCGATTATCGGCCCATATCTGTTATGCACTGGCGATCAAAAAATGTGATTCAGGCTTTACGTATGATGCTGCAAGCAACCTGTGCTTAAAAGATCCAGAATGTTTCGGCGGCGTGTTGAATGGAGATTGGACAAATGCGAGACGGTTATCGCGAAAAGCTGCCAGGGATATTCCTACGACTCCACTTCAGACCTCTGTTATTCGCAGTTGTCTGCGACCAAGGCACGTATGATGCGGACAGTAAGCAGTGCGTGGTATCCTCGACGAATGACTGCGGGTCCGGCTATATCTTGGATGCTGTCCGGGAAGTGTCAGGCAGATCCTCAATGCCATGGAAGACCCATATTTTCCTGAATTCAACGATCGCATATTCCGCGGACCTGGATGTTTGCGTTTCACAAACGGAACATAGTGCCCGTCTGCCATGACCTATACCGACCCCAATCCAGAAATGCGAAGCGGTGCCCGTCTGCATAATCGGGACATATGACCCGATCTACATAAATGCAATGAAGGGAAGACATTCCATTAGGCGTTCAGTATGCCTGCATGGAGGTCGACAACTTCCAGTGCAGCCCGAACAAGTGCCAGGACCCTGACAATCACCCCGAAGGCGCTGTTCAGCGGGAAATGGATCAGACCATGCTACAAGATGACGCAAGGAATCCGGACGGATCCTGTGCGGGACAAATCATGATCTTCAATGGCAAAGCTTCACGGTGTCGGCCTCCCGGGCTTGACGTCGGCTATCTCAACGACTGCTGCGAGAGCGACAAGTTCACGACGGAAGACCTGGGGAATAATATTTCAACAGTTGCCAGTGGGATCAGGACGGCCTGGCAGATAGGTAGGTGTCATATTAACAGCTATGGAATGGAAAGGGGCAATAGGTTTCCAAGGGTCAACTGGTACTGTGATCAATCTCCGAGGAGGTGTCTCCACTGTTGCGACTGTGAGCGCTGAAGCAGCTCAGGGATGCAGTCGCTGCGGATGCTGCGATGGCGGAGAACAGGAGCAGGAACAATAACAGAGGAATAGGGGCATATGCGGGTGCTCTCTTTAATCCGGCTACCATTATCGTCGCAGTCGTAGTCATGGTTGTCATGAAAGTCTTGTTTGGTAGTGGTTGTGACGAAGGGGATATTCAGGCTGGCCAACAGGCCAAATCCGACCAGTGTCATATGTGGGAGACTATTGCGCAAACGAATGGCCTACGGGGTGTGTCCAAAAAGCGAAGGCATACTGTTGCTTTAATTCCAAGATGGCCAGGATTATCCAAGAGCAAGGCAGGCCGCAGTTGACTGCGTTTGGAGCGATTGGTGGATGGGGGCCACCTGATAACCCGGATTGCAGAGGGTTTACCCCTGAAGAATTTGAAGCACTTGATTTCTCAAGATTGATTTGTCGAATATTATAGTGAAATCCAGTCTGGAATGGAAAAGAAGATTGAAAACGCTCAGGAGCGAATCACCACCACAATTCAGAATCGTGCGGAACAGATCAATAGAGTGACAAATCTCTTTTAAGGAGGAATTTTAATTATGAAAAAATGTTTGTTTTTGATCACAATCGGTGCCTCAGTAAGTCTATTTTTGGTTGTGCTGGGCATAATACTACGGCCGGCAATGTTGCGACCGCTACCGCCATCGATGCAGCAGAAGGAGTTCCTTATGCCGGCGTAATAAGTCTTACTGCTACGGCAGTCGATATTTTCGCGAATACGGGGAAGCCAAAAATGGAAGAATACATCTCCGGGGTTCTCAAAAAAGTTGAAGGGAGCTCCTTTTGAATAAAAGCAGATGGATTTAGGTTACTCCAAAAGGTAATAAAATGGTTTCCTCGTCGCTACAAGGACGGCGATAAAATCGTAGTTGTTCCTGT
>CAWHXD010000009.1:0-6752 GCA_963833225.1 uncultured Chloroflexia bacterium
ACGAGGATGTGGGTTCGAATCCCACCGCCCCGACCACCCTTCTTCCGCGCGCATGCGCGTGCCGACGAGCGCCACGCGACAACTACCGCTGCGGCCGACGCGACCGCGCATGCAGGCCTACGATCCGTTCGTGCATCCGCGCATGAGGCGGCTCGTGGCCGCGGCGATCTGGGTCTCGGGCTCGCTGGCCGTCAGCACGGCAGCGGTCGGGTTTCTCCAGGACGAGGTGGGCGTCGACAATGCCTCCCCGGTCTACCTGGTGGCGGTCGTCCTGTGCGGCTTCGTGGAGGGCACCCCGGTCGCGATCCTCGCCGCTATCGGGGCAACGCTGATCTACAACTACTTCTTCACCCAGCCGCTGCACACGTTGATCATCTCGGACCCGGGAGTCCTTCTGAGCGTCGTGGTGCTGCTGTTCGTGGGCATCGTGGTAGGCCAGCTCGCCGGGCTCCAGCGGTCACGAGCGACCGCGGCGATGGTCGGCGAACGCGAGGCGCGCGCGATGTTCGGCGTGTCGCGGGTGCTGGCAACCCGGGCCGACACCGACATCGCGCTCGCGGCGATCGCGACCGCGCTGCGTGACGAGACTGAGGCGCTTCGGATATGGATCGGGCTGGGGCCCGAGGCGCTCACCGAGCGAGTCGTGGCGGACACGGACCCGGACCGTCAACGCCCGTCCGGCGCGAGGGTCCGGGTTCTGCAGCGAACGCCCGACGACGAGCCGGCGCGCTGGGCGCTCGTCCACCGGCCCGGTCCGCCCGGCCGCGTCGCTGAGAACATCGACACCTACCGCATCCGGATCGAGTCGAGCGGGCAGGCGCTGGGATCGATCTGGGCAGTCCGCAGCCGCGAGCTGGGTGAGCCGGACCGGACGCAGACACGGTTGCTCGGCGGGGCGGCGGACCAGATCGGCCAGGCGCTGGCCCGGGACCGGGTCGAGCAGGAGACGCGCGCTGCCGAGATCGCGCGCCAGAGCGACGCCCTGAAGTCGTCCCTTCTCCAGTCCGTATCCCACGACTTCCGGACACCCCTCGCCGTCATCCGCGCCGCGGCGGGCAGCCTCGACACGGACTCGTCCCTGTCGGGCGCCGAGCGCCATGCGAACACCCAGGCGATCGAACGGGAGGTGGAGTACCTCAACCGGCTGGTCGCAAACCTGCTCAACCTCAGCCGGATCGACGCCGGCGTGCTGCGGGCCGAGCGGGATGTCGGCGACCTCGATGATCTGCTCGAGCAGGGGCTTGTCCGCGCCCGCACGCGGCTGGACGGACGCTCCCTCGAGGTCGCCGTCGATCCCCTCGCGGTGCGTGTCGACCCGGTATTCCTCGATGCGGCTGTCGCCAACGTCCTCGACAACGCGATCAAGTACACGGATTCCGTCGCTCGCATCCGGGTGACCTCGCTGAGGCTGCCCGACGCGTTTGTGCGCCTGAGCATCGAGGACGATGGCCCGGGCGTGCCGCAGGCGGCCCTGCCCCGACTGTTCGAGAAGTTCTACCGGGGGCCCGGGGCTCCCACGGGCTCACGCAGCGGGCTCGGCATCGGGCTCGCGGTGGTCCGCGGCCTGATCGAGGCGACGGGTGGCCGGGTCGCGGCGCGGCTGGCAGACGGCGGCGGGCTCGCGATCGACATCGACCTGCCGGCCATCCCGACGGCCCCCGCGGCCGAGACATCGGGCGGGTGATGGCGATGCGCGAGAACACCGGCGCCGGTGGGCGGGCGAGCGGGCTGGGCGCGGAGATCCTGGTCATCGAGGACGACCGTGCGACCCGCCTCGTGCTTGGGCGCGAGCTGCGCTCGCGAGGCTATCGGGTGGTCGACGCAGACACGGCGGCGGCGGGGCTCGATCGCTTCGCCGCACGCCGGCCAGATCTTGTGCTGCTCGACCTCGGGCTGCCGGATGTCGACGGGCTCGAGGTCATCCGCTCCATCCGCCGCGACGCGCAGACGCCGATCGTGATCCTGTCGGGCCGGTTCGAGGACCGGGAGAAGGTGGAGGCACTAGAGCGCGGGGCCGACGACTACGTGACCAAGCCGTTCAGCGTAGCCGAGCTGCACGCGCGCATCCGGGTCGCGCTTCGCCACGCCCTGGGACCCGCCGGCGCCGCGGGCGGGCGCCTCGACGCCGGCCCGATCACCCTCGATATCGACCGGCACGAGGTCCGCGTCGGCGATCGCGCGGTCGACCTCTCGCCCCGCGAGTTCGAGACGCTGAAGGTGCTCCTAACCCATCGCGGCCGGATCGTCACCAAAGGCCGCCTGCTGCGGGCTGTATGGGGGGCGGTTTACCAGGGCCAGGACGACTACGTCTACGTCCACGTCAGCGCGCTCCGCCGGAAGCTCAATGCCGCCGACCCGGACCTCCGCGCAGGGCGACGAATCGTCACCGAACTTGGCGTGGGCTACCGCGTCCTGGGTGACGAGGAATCTGAAACCTTAAGGTCCTCTTCAGCCCCGCGACAGCCCTGACCGCGCCCCCCTCTTGGTGGTCTGGCGGACGCTGGACACGTGGAAACCCAGACGGCGTCCGACGATGCCCTCCGCGAGCGACTCGACGGCGAGCGGCGGCTCGTCGAGGAGGCGGTCCTGTTCGTGGCCTCGAGCGGTGCGCCCCGCGTCACTGTCGCGGGGCTCCGGATGGGCGAGGCAATCCTCGGTGCTGCCCGCCTCCTGGCCGCCGATGCGGGCGTGCTTATCGAGCCGCTGTGGGTGCCGGACGACGGAACCGTGGCGATGCTCGTCGAGGCCGCGCGCCCGTGAACGAACGGCCGGTCCACGTGCTGATGGTCGAGGACGACCAGAGCCTGCGCGCGATCCTCGCCCGGCACCTGGCGTCACGGGGGTTCCGCGTCGCCGAATTCGGCATCCGCCGAGGACGCCATCGCCCAGCTCCACGCCGGGCTTCGCCCGGCCATGGTCCTGCTTGACCTCAACCTGCCCGGGGCGACCGGGTGGGAGATGCTGCGTGGGAAGGCGCTCGCCGACGCCGGCCGGCCGGTCGTGGTCGTCGTCACGGCGACCGGCGTCAACCCGGCACGCCTCCGCGACTACAACGTCGCCGGATACCTGCCCAAGCCGTTTGCGCTCGAGACGCTGGTCGCCACCGTCGAGCGGCTCATCGGGGCCCGGGCGTGAGCGACATCACCGCCATCGCCGTCGTCCTGCTGACGTTCCTCGGTCTGGCCGCGATGGTCTGGCTGTGCGAGGCGGTCAGGCCATGACGCTCATCGATGCCATCGCCGTCGTGCTCGCCTTCCTCGTGGGCGCGTACCTCATCGTCGCGCTCCTGCGACCCGAGCGCTTCTAGCCCGATTCCATGCCCGTCACCGATCTGCTCACGCTGGCCGTGCTGATGCTGCTCGTCGCCGCGACTACGCCGTTCCTGGGCCGGTATGTCGCGGTGGTGCTCGAGGGGGGTTCGCACCCACTGGAACGGGCCCTGGGGCCGGTCGAACGTTCCATCTACCGGCTCGGCGGCATCCGGCCCGAGCAGGAGCAGGGCTGGCGGGCGTACGCGGGATCGCTGCTGGCCTTCAGCCTGGTCTCGATCCTCGTCCTGTATGCCCAGCAGCGCCTGCAGGCCGCTCTGCCGCTCGACCCGACGCGAGTGCCGGCGGTGTCGCCGGACCTCGCCCTCAACACCGCGGTCAGCTTTACCACCAACACGAACTGGCAGAACTACGCGGGCGAGACGACCATGGCCCATCTCACCCAGGCTGCTGGCCTCACGGTCCAGAACTTCGCCTCGGCCGCCGTCGGCCTGGCCATCGCGATCGCGCTGGTGCGCGGCATCGTTCGTCGCTCCTCGCCCACCATCGGCAACTTCTGGGTGGACGTGACGAGGACGGTGCTGTACGTGCTGCTGCCGATCGCGTTCGTGGCCGCTGTCGTGCTGGTCTGGCAGGGCGTCCCGCAGACGTGGTCAGGCCCGGCCTCGGTCACGGGCCTCGAAGGGAACGCCCAGTCGATCTATCTCGGACCCGTAGCGTCCCAGGAGGCGATCAAGGAGCTGGGCACGAATGGCGGCGGGATCGTCAACGCGAATTCCTCCCACCCGTTTGAGAACCCGACCCCGCTCACCAACCTCGTGGAGCAGCTCCTCATCCTCATCATCCCGTTCTCGCTCACGGCGACGTTCGGAGTGATGGCCGGCGACCGCCGCCAGGGCTGGGCGATCTTCGCGGCCATGGCGGGCGTGTTCGTGGTGGCGGCCACGGCGGCCATTCTCGCCGAGCACGGTGCCAACCCGCTGTACCCGGCCGGCATCGACCAGGTCCTGGGCAACATGGAGGGCAAGGAGGTCCGGTTCGGCTCCTCGGGCGGCGGGCTGTGGGCGGCGATCACGACCGCGACCAGCACCGGGGCGGTCAACGCGATGCATGACAGCCTGACGCCGCTCGGCGGCATGGTGCCGCTGTTCCTCATCCTGCTCGGCGAGATCACGCCGGGCGGGGTGGGAGCCGGCCTGTACGGGATGCTGGTGTTCGCGCTGCTGACCGTGTTCATTGCGGGCCTCATGGTCGGCCGGACGCCCGAGTACCTGGGCAAGAAGGTCGAGCGCTTCGAGATGACGATGAGCATGCTGGTCGTGCTCGTCCTGTCGGCCGGCATCCTCGGCTTCACGGCGGTCGCGACGGCCACCGACGCTGGCCGCACCGGCCCACTCAATGCCGGGCCGCACGGATTCAGCGAGATCCTGTACGCGTTCACCAGCCAGGTCGGCAACAACGGCTCGGCGTTCGCGGGCCTCGCCGGTAACACCGTCTTCTACAACGCCACCGGCGCGCTCGCGATGCTTCTCGGGCGGTTCGCGATGATCGTGCCGATCCTGGCCATCGCGGGCTCGCTCGCCGCCAAGCGCCGCCTGGCCCCGACGGCCGGGACGTTCCCCACGACCGGCGGCACGTTCGTCGTCCTGCTGGTCGGCGTGATCGTGATCGTCGGCTCGCTCAACTTCCTGCCCGCGCTCGCGCTAGGGCCGATCGCGGAGCACCTGCTCCAGCAGGCCGGCCAGGTGTTCCCGTGATCCTCGACACGGCACGCGGCACCCGCCGCTTCCAGCGCTTCGTGCAGCTCGGCGGCCGCAAACCCGGGCCGGAGCCGCCGCGCAGTCGCGGGATCCTCGATCCGGCGCTCCTCCGTGCAGCGCTGCCCCAGGCCCTCCGGAAGCTCGACCCGCGGCTGCTCGCCCACAACCCGGTCATGTTCGTGGTGGAGCTGACGGCCGCGCTGGTGACCGTCGATGTCGCCCTGCGCCTTGCCGGGTCCGACGCGGGTTCCGGCACCCGGCTGCCGTTCGACGTCCAGGTCGCGGCGTGGCTGTGGTTCACGGTCGCGTTCGCCACCTATGCCGAGGCGATCGCCGAGGCCCGTGGTCGTGCCCAGGCGGCGACGCTGCGCCGGACCCGGTCGGTCACGATCGCGCATCGGCGCGACACGGCGGGCACGCTCGAGGACGTCGGGAGCTCCGAGCTCCGGGCTGGCGACGTGGTCGTGGTGCGCGACGGCGAGACGATCCCGTCCGACGGCGACGTGATCGAGGGCGTGGCGTACGTGAACGAGGCGGCCATCACCGGTGAGTCCGCGCCGGTGCTCAAGGAGCCCGGCACGGACATCCGCTCGAGCGTGACCGGCGGCACCACCGTCGTGTCGGACGAGCTGGTGGTCAGGATCACGGCCAACCCGGGCGAGACGTTCCTCGACCGGATGATCGGCCTGGTCGAGGGCGCGCAGCGCCAGAAGACCCCTAACGAGCTCGCGCTCTCGATCCTGCTCGTGGGGCTCACCCTGGTGTTCCTCCTCGCGACGGTGACCTTACGTCCGTTCGCCGCGTACGCGGGGACGACGGTCGGCGTCGTCGCGCTGGCCGCGCTGCTCGTGTGCCTGATCCCGACCACCATCGGCGGCCTGCTGTCGGCGATCGGGATCGCGGGGATGGACCGGGTCGCCCAATTCAATGTGCTCGCGATGAGCGGCCGAGCGGTCGAGGCGGCGGGCGACGTCGACGTCATCCTGCTGGACAAGACCGGGACCATCACCTACGGCAACCGGCTCGCGTCGGCGATCCTGCCTGCCCCGGGGATCGCAGAGCCCGACGCGCTCACGCTCGCCCTCGTGTCGTCGCTCGGGGATGAGACCCCCGAGGGCCGCTCGATCGTGGCGCTCGCCCGACGCCGCCTCGGCGAGCTGGGCTGCCCGGGGGGCGATGGCGACGAGGAGGCGATCTCCGCCCTGGCGGCGCGGATCACCGAGCAGCGGGACTTCACGGCCGAGACGCGCAGCAGCGGCGTCGTGACCGACGACGGGCGGGTCGTGCTCAAGGGTGCCGTCGACGCCATCGCCGCGGAGGTCACCGGCGGCCTCGCGGCCGAGCTCGTGGCCGATTCGGAGGCGATCGCGTCGCGCGGCGCGACGCCGCTGGCCCTGCGTGAGGACGGTCGCCCGATCGGCCTGATCGAGCTCAAGGACACGGTGAAGCCCGGCCTCGCGGCCCGGTTCGCGGAATTCCGCCGGATGGGCGTGCGCACGGTGATGATCACTGGCGACAACCGGCTGACCGCCGCCACGATCGCCGGCGAGGCGGGCGTGGACGACTTCGTTGCCGAGGCCCGGCCCGAGGACAAGATCGCGTTCATCCGCAGGGAGCAGGCCGACGGCCACCTCGTCGCGATGACCGGGGATGGCACGAACGACGCTCCGGCGCTGGCTCAGGCCGACGTGGGGCTGGCCATGAACAGCGGCACCTCGGCGAG
>CAWHXD010000010.1:0-22272 GCA_963833225.1 uncultured Chloroflexia bacterium
CGCCGGGGTCGACCGCCGGAGGCGGGGTGGTCCTCGATGCAGGGCCGCCCCGCGGTATCTCGCGGCGGCGCCTCACGCCGGAGCGAGCGACCGCCCTCGCCAGCGGGCCGGTCGGCTCGGCGAGCGCGAGGCTGGAGCTCCATGGCGCGCTGCGCGACACGACCGGCTGGCGGCTGGCCCCGGACGTCGATGCGGCGCTGGTGGCGCACGCCCGTGGGCTGGTCGACGCCCACCACGCGGACGATCCGGATTCAACGGGCATCTCCATGGCTGGTCTGCGAACGGAGGTGGCGCTTGCTGCCCGCCGCCGCGTCACGCTCACCCGGGCCGCGGCCGAAGAGGTGGCGAAGGGCGTCGTGGACGGGCTCATCGGAACCGGCGTCCTGGCACGGGACGGTGACAGGGTGCGCGACGCCGGTCACGCCGCCGGGCTGCCGACCGCGACGCTCGCGGCGATGGATCGGCTGGAGGCCGCGCTCTCGGTCGCCGCCCCGCCGCCGCTGGCCGGCGCCGCGCGTGCTGCCGGCTGCCCGCCCGCGGGCGTGCGCGCGCTCGAGTCCGCAGGCCGGATCGTCAGGCTCGAGGACGATCTCGCCTGGTCGGCGGCGACCTATCGCGACCTGGCAAGGCGCGCGATGTCGATGGCCGCCACCGGACCGCTGTCTCCCGCCGCCTTCCGCGACGCGACCGGCAGCAGCCGCCGGTACGTGCTCGCCATCCTCGGCGACCTGGACCGGCGAGCGCTTCTGCGGCGCACGGACGCCGGGCACGTCCTGGGGCCGAAGACGCTGGCGCGGCTGCGAGCCCGGGCCGCGGCTTCCAGGCCGGCGCCGGACGGGGACCCGGGATGACGGTCGCCGCGATCGTGCTCGCCGGTGGTGCGAGCACCCGCTTCGGGACCGACAAGCTGGCCGTGGACCTGGATGGCCGGCCGCTGCTCCATCACGCGCTCGATGCCTGCGGTCTCGTGGCGGGCCGCATGGTCCTCGTGGTCGCACCCGATCCGCCCGTGCTCGTCGTGCCGCCTGCCCTTGCCGATCGGATCGTGCTGGTTCGGGATCCGGTCGCCCATCGCGGCCCGCTGGCCGGCCTGGCCGCGGGCCTGGAGGCGGTCCCCGAGGCCGAGGTTGCGCTCGTCGCCGGCGGCGACATGCCCTCGCTCGTCCCCGCCGTGCTCCGGCTCATGACCGATTGCCTGCTCGCCGACGCGGCCAACGCCGCCGCGACGCTCGAGACCGATCCTCCTTCGCCGCTGCCGATGGCCGTCCGGCCCGTCCCCGTCCTCGCGGCTGCGCGAGACCTCCTGGGCGAGGACCGTCGGTCCCTCCGGAGCCTGCTCGATCGCGTGTCCTCGATCGTCGTCGCCGCCGATGCGTGGCAGGCGCTCGATCCCGCCCGGCTGACGCTCGCGGACGTCGATACGCGTCGCGACCTTCGAGGTTCCGGGCGGCACGATTGACGACCACGCGGCCGGCCGGTCCACGACGACGCGTGGCGCCGGCTCGCGATCGATATCGATGCCGGCCTCGCAACGAGTGATCGGGCCCGGGGCGGCCGCTGCCGTGGTTGAGGGCGTCTCGCTGGCCCGTCCCGAACGACAGGCACGGACGTCCTATGGCGCTACCCCTCCAGGTCGGGGGTTTCGTGGACCGCCACGCCCTCGACGAACGTGGCCACCACCCGGGCGTCGCCGATCGGCCCGGCACCCGGGTCGAACAGGTCGCGGTCGAGGATCGCCAGGTCCGCCAGCTTGCCGAGCATCAGCGAGCCGGTGTCGTCGAGATGGTTGGCGTAGGCCGATCCGGCCGTGAACGCGGTGAGCGCGTCGGTCAGCTCGATCGTCTCCTCGGGCATGAACGGCTCGGCGCCGCGGTCCTCGTGGCTGACACGAGTGACGGCCACCTCCATCTGGAGGAACGGATCGGGCGTGGACACGGCCCAGTCCGAGCCCATCGCCAGCGTCGCGCCGTGCCGGCGCAGCGATCGCAGCGGGTACTGGCGTCCGCTGACCTCCGGGCCGAGGATCGGGAGGGTCAGCTCGTCCATCTGCTCCTCGTGGGTGGCCCAGAAGGCCTGGTGGTTGGCGAGCGCGCCCAGCCGGCGGAACCGGGGCAGATCGTCGGGGTGGACGATCTGGAGATGCGCGAGCTGCGGCCGGGTGTCGGACCAGCCGTTCGCCCGTCGCGCCGCCTCGACGGCATCGAGCGCGAGCCGGACGGCCCGATCGCCGAGCGCATGGAAGTGCGGCTGGAAACCCAGGGCGTCGAGCCGCACGACGGCAGGCCCGAGGATCTCGGGTGGGATGAACACCTTGCCGGCGTTGCCGTGCCGGCCGCCCCTCGACGTCGAGGTACGGCTGGAGCATCGCGGCCGACCCGTTCTCGACGATCCCGTCGACCATGAGCTTGACGCTGGTGGCGGCATACCGTCCGAGGCACCCGACCTGCCGGCGCTCGACGAGCTCGTCGATCTGCTCCAGGCCACGGGTCCGATCCCACCACAGCGCGCCGACCACGCGGGCCGTGAGCTCGCCCGAGCCGGCAAGCGCAAGGTAGGCGTCCTGATCCTCCGCGGTCACCCAGGCGTCCTGCCAGGCCGTGATGCCAAGGGAATGCAGGTATCGCTGGCTTTCTCGCAGGGCGCCGCAGCAGCTCGTCGGGGCTCGTCGATGGGGCGAGCCGGCTCACGAGATCCATGGCCCCCTCGTGGAGGGTGCCCAGCGGGGAGCCGTCGGCGTCGCGCGCGATGCGGCCGTCGGCCGGGTCCGGGGTGTCGGCGGTGATGCCGGCAAGCTCCAGTGCCCGGCTGTTGACCCAGGCGTCGTGCACGTCGCGGTTGGGCAGGAACACCGGGCGATCGGGGACGACGAGATCGAGATCCTCGCGGCGCGGCAGGCCGCCCGGGAAGTCCGCCAGCGACCAGCCGCCGCCCAGGATCCATTCGGCATCGGGATGCGTGGCCGCGTACCCGGCCACGATCTCGAGGTAGCGCTCGACGCCGCGTTCGTCGTGGAGCTCGCACCGGATCCGGGCGAGACCGCCGTGAGTGGGGTGCACATGCGCGTCCTGGAACCCGGGCGTCACCGTCCGCCCCCGGAGGGCGATCACCCGAGTTCGGGAGCCGGCCAGGCGCATGATCGCCAGGTCGCCGCCGATGGCGGCGATCCTGCCGTCCCGCACGGCGACTGCCTCCGCCCACGATCGCGCCGGATCCGCCGTGAAGATCCGCCCCCCGGCCAGCACAAGGTCGGCGTCGTGGTCGTTCATGGTCGCAGCATGACAGGCGAGCGCCGCGCACTCCCGACGGTTCCGCCCCGCGCATGTTCCCCTGGGCCGGTACGCTCCGCGCATGACCAGCGTCCATCTGCTCCACGCCGGCTACGCGGCTGACCGCGTCGGCTCATCCATCGTCCTCGTCCACGATGCCGATGCGCTGATCGTCGTCGATCCGGGGATGGTTGCCCGGCGATCGCTCATCCTCGAGCCCCTCACCGAGCTCGGGATCGCGCCCGAGGCCGTGACTCACGTGTTCCTGAGCCACCATCACCCCGATCACACGATGAACATCGCGCTGTTCCCGAACGCCGAGGTGGTGGACTTCTGGGCTCGATACAGGGACGACCAGTGGCTCGACCACGACGGTGACGGCTATCGGTTGTCGCCCCATGCACAGCTGTGGCTGACGCCCGGCCACACGGAGGAGGACGCGTCGCTCATCGTCGAGGCCGATGAAGCGGTGTACGCCATGACCCACCTGTGGTGGCGCGATGACCGGACCCCCGAGGTGGATCCGCTCGGCTGGGACCAGGCGGCGATCGAGCACCATCGCGCCCGGGTGCTGGCCGTGGCCGAGATCGTGGTCCCGGGTCACGGTGGGCCGTTCCCCGTCACCCGCTGAGGGCGTGCCGCCGGAGACGCCGCGGTCCGCTGCGTTCGCGGTGGGCCGAGTCGACACAATCTCCATCCGGCCTCCTCGAAGCCTCCATGAACGAATCGCAGGATCGGGCCCGATCAAACGCGGTGCGCCGCGCATCGGTGGCGTCGCACCCGGCGTGCCGGGAGGTGAACGAGGATGAGACACAGGTCATTCGTAATCGGTGCCGCGACCGCTGCACTGCTCGCCACGGGTGCTGTGGCGTCGGTAGCCTCGGGTGCGGCCGGGGACGGTCTGTGCGTGAGCAGCTGTGACGGCGCACCCGATCGCGACCGGGATCGCGACCGGCTGCAGCTCCCCGCGGTGGGCGCCGGTGCGCCGATCGTCGACCTCGAGCCGATCGTGGCCCGGGATCGCGACCAGCTCCGCGACGCGGTTCCTGACCGGGATCGCGACCAGCTCCGCGACCCGGACAGTGACCAGGACCGGGATCAGGTGCGTGACCAGGACCGGTCGCATGATCCTGGCGGGATCGTGTCGGTGAGCGCGGACGTGCCTGCGACGAAGCGGGTGCAGCTCGGCGCGCCCGCGTCGGCGGAACCGCCTCCAACCCGAACGAAGACGGGCACGACGGCACCGACCGAGGTCCGCGAGGAGGGCCGGGCCCAGGCAGCGGCCCAGGAGCAGGTCCGGGCCCAGACCCAGGCACAGACCCGGAGCCACGCTCAAACGGGGTGGGTGGCGGGGGTATCGACACGCCGACCCGGGGGCCTGAGGGCCGACCGCGCCCCGGCGCGACGCCACGCTGCCTGATCGAGCTCGCCCTCAGCTCGCGATGCCCCTTCTCGTTCCCACATCGCGGCATCGACGTCGAGCTGCAGGTGAGCCGCAGCTCGACGATCACGCCCTGGCGGCGGGTGTTGTGCGGCGGCATCCATGCGAGTGCCGTCGCCTTGCGGCGTCACGACGAGGGCGGGGTTCCCGCGCGTACCTCCGTGCCGCCGTCCTCTCCGTCCCGCTCGCGGAGGCCGTACCAGTTCGCCGCCGCGCCGGCGACCAGCAGTCCGGCACACACGAGCGCGGCCAGGTGAAAGGCCTCGGTCGAGGCTACGCGCGCCGCGTCGATGACGTCCTGCGATGAGCCCTGCCTGGGCGGATTGAGCGGCTGGACCTGCGCGCGGAGATCGGTGCTGTCGGGATCGAGACCCGGGACGGCGGTCGCCAGCGACGTGTAGAACGATCCGGTGACCACGATGAAGATCACCGCCAGCAGGATCGGCTGCCCGATCCGGCTGACCGCATTGTTGATCGCCGACGCGACGCCCGCGTTGCGTACCGGGACAGAGGACATCAGGGTCGACGTCAGCGGTGCCACCACCAGCGAGATCCCGACGCCGAACAGGAGCACGAACGGGAGGACGTCGACCAGCGACGATGTCGGAGGCAGGAACGTCGAGGGTTCGGAGGGCGAGAACGTCCAGGGCTGCGAATCGGCGGGGATCCGCGAGAACCAGGCCAGTCCGGCGGCCATCAGCAGCGGGCCGACCCACAGGAACACGCGGGCCCCGTGTCGGCCTGCCAGCACGCCGACACGCGTCGAGAGGACCGTGAGCAGGATGCTGCTCGGCAGCGTCACCAGCCCGGCTGCGGTCGCGGTGTAGCCCAGCACGCCCTGGAGGAACAGGTACTCGAACGTGAAGGTGCAGTACAGCGCACCGTAGATCAGCAGCGTCGAGAGGTTGATCGTCGCGAATGCGCGGCGTCGGAACAGCTCGAGGGGAACCAGGGGGTTCGGCCGCCGGGTCATCAGGATCGGGAACGCGACCAGCGCCACGACCCCCACCGCCAGCGCTCCCCATGCGACCGGATCCTGCCACTGCCGGTCCTGGCCGCGGATCGCGCCAAACGCGAGACCGCCGATCGCCAGCACGGCGACGACCGCCCCCAGCCAGTCGAACCGACCGCTCGCGTTCTCGTCGCGGGTCTCCGGCATGTATCGGATCGTCGCGTACAGCGCGACGACGACCAGCGGGATGTTGAGCAGGAACGCGGCCCGCCAGCTGACGGTGTCGACCAGGAAACCCCCGGCGATCGGGCCGATCAGCGTCGTTGCCGACGTGGCCGACGCCCAGATGCCGAACGCGCGAGCCCGCGCCGGACCGTCGAAGATGGCGGTCAGGATCGCGAGCGAGCCAGGCACCAGCAGGGCCCCCGCCGCTCCCTGGAGGATCCGGAACAGCACCAGCAGCTCCAGCGTGGGGGCGAGGCCGCACAGCACGGACATCGTCCCGAAGCCGGTGAGCCCGATCAGGAACACGCGCCGGCGCCCGTGGTAGTCGGCGAGCGCACCGGCCAGCACCAGCAGCGCCGCGAGGACGGCGAGGTAGCCGCTCACGGCGTATGCCTGGCCCTCGAGCGTCGACACCAGCGTCCCCGGCAGCTCCTCGCCGATGCGTTTGAGGGCGAGGTTCACGACCGTGCCGTCGAGGAAGACCATCGACGATCCGAGGATCGCCGCGAGCATGGTCCAGCGCTGGGACGAGGTCACCGGATCAGGGGACGCGACATGCGCCGAGTGTCGCAGGACGCCGCGACACGCGTCCAGCACCGGCGGCATGGGCACCGGATCAACTGGATCACCACGCTGGAGCAACGCCCACGAACTCGCCCGGCGGACGGCTGCTCTAGACTGCGCGCGTGCCCGGACCCGTGGCGCTCGTCGGCGCCGGTGAGTTCCTCGCTCCGATGGTCGAGCTCGACCGAAGCCTGCTTCAGTCGATCGGTCGGCCGCGTCCGCGGGTCGTGATCCTGCCCACCGCGTCCGCCCCGGATGGCGAGCACACGTTCCGGACCTGGGCCGAGATGGGTGTGGAGCACTTCAGCGCGCTGGGCGCCGAGGTGGAGCCGGTCCTCGTGCGCACGGTCGCCGAGGGGTACGACGCCGCGGTGCTCCAGGCGATCGGCGAGGCGGACCTCGTCTACCTGTCGGGCGGACACCCGCGGCACCTCGACAGGGTGCTCCGCGAGTCGCCGGTGGGGCAGGCCCTCGTCGTCGCCCACGCTCGTGGCGCCACCATCGTCGGCTGCTCGGCCGGTGCCATGTCGATCGCCGGCAGGTCGGTCGGCTTCCGCGTCGTACCGAGGCTTCGGATCCCGCTGCCATTCCCCATCAGGTGGCCGGCCGGGCTGTCACTGGTTGAAGGGGTCGCGGTGCTGCCGCACTACGATGCGTGGCCGGAGGCGCTCGCCGCGTCTGTCGCCCTCCAGGCACCGCGGGGCGCGCTGGTGATGGGGATCGACGAGGACACAGCGGCAGTCGGTCGGGACGGTGCCTGGCAGGTCCACGGACGCGGTCGAGTCACCGTCTGGCGCGGCCGCCATCGCGAGCGCTTTCGCCGGGGCGAGGCGTTCCGGCTCTGACGCCCCGGTTCCCGCGGAGGCGACGCGCGATCACTACCGCCACCCGGTCGTCGACGCCACCCGGTCGTCGACGCCACCGCCGTCGACAGCCGGGGACAGCGCGAGTCCAGGGGGTCCGCGGCGATCAGTCCGGGCGGACCTGGCGGAAGCAGTCGGAGCAGTAGACCGGCTTGTCCATGCGTGGCTTGAACGGCACCTGCGCCTGGTTGCCGCACGACGAGCAGACGGCCACGAAGTACTCGCGGGGGGCACGATCGTCCGTGCGCTCATACCCGCGCGGCCCGCCGATCGACCGCAGATCGCCGCCGCCGTCCCGGGTGGCCCGGCGATAGGCGCGGCAGGAGGTGCATCGCTTGGGGTCGGAGGTGAACCCTTTCTGGGCGTAGTACTCCTGATCGGCAGCCGAGTGGATGAACTCCACGCCACAGTCGACACAGGTCATGGTTCGATCCGTATAGGTCACGATGTTCCTCCCGGGCGCGCGCTCGGACGATGCTGATGCGCGACCGAAACGGGACCCTCCCCTGGGCGACGGTGGCGGCGGGGAGTCAGCCGGGGCCGCGCGACCCAGGTGCCGTTCTCGGAGTCCCTAGCTCGGGGCGCACCGGTGAATGCGGCGCCAGCCTACACCGGGTGGGCGATCCCTGCTGACAGCGGCCCCGGCGCCGCCGGGCTCACTCCCGAGGCGTCGCCGAGCTCCCCGCCAAAGCCGCCGATTCCGGCTCAGCGGTGACAGGTGACCTGTCACAATGATGGGCAGACTCGGCGTGTCGAGACGGGAGCGATTGGGGGCGCCCGGATCGCAGCCGGGTCCCGGGAGCGACCGACGAGCCCGAGACGGCCGGGGGCCCCAGGCCCCGCGGTCCGGGCGGAGCGGCGGCTCGCGGGACCCGGTGGGCACGCCGGTCCCGCGCCGTGCTGCATCTAGGAGAGGCAGGCCCACCGCATGCTCCGACTGCTCCATACGGCGGACGTCCACCTCGGCGCCCGGCACGCCGATCTGGGTGACGCCGCCGCAGCCCAACGCGAGCGCCAGTTCGCCGCTTTCCGCGCAAGCGTGGACCTGGCGATCGCCGAGAAGGTCGATCTGTTCCTGGTCGCCGGGGACCTGTTCGATTCCAACGTGCAGCCGCGCCGGTCAGTCGAGCGCGTCGCAGCGGAGCTCGCCAGGCTCGCGCAGTCGAAGATCCGGAGCGTGCTCGTGCCGGGCACCCACGACGTATACGACCGGTCGTCGGTCTACCGCGCATACAGCCTGTTCGCCATGGCGGGAACCCAGCCCACGGACGACATGGTCACGGTCCTGACCCCGGAGCATCCGTGGGTCCACCTGGCCTCACTGGATGCCGTGGTCCACGGGCCGGTGTTTCCGACCAAGCGCGCCCCCTACAGCCCGCTCCGGGACCTGGCGGCGGTCCAGACCCCCGCCGCGACCTGGAAGATCGGCCTGCTCCACGCGGCGATCGCCATCCCGGGCCGGACCGACCATGACGAGGTCGTGATCACGGTCGAGGAGATCGGCGTCTCGGGCCTCGACTACCTCGCGCTCGGTCACTGGCACTCGGCGCAGGTGGCGACCAGCAAGGGCGTGACCTACGCGTACAGCGGCGCCCCGGAGCCGGTCGCGGTGGACCAGGACCGGGCCGGCAAGGTGCTGCTGGTGACGCTCGACGAGCACGACGGCAAGCGGCAGGTCAAGGTCGAGGAACGCGTCGTCGGCCGGACCGTCTTCGATCACCTGGACGTCGACGCGGCAACGCTCGCATCGCAGCCGGCCCTCATCACCCGGCTCCAGTCGGCCGCCAACCCCGATCTCGTGCTCGACGTGCGCCTGATCGGTGTCCGACCCGACGAGCTCGACCTCGAGCCTGCCGAGGTCGAGGCCGCCCTGAAGGACTCGTTCCTCCGCGTCCGCGTTCGGGACCAGAGCCATCCGGCGCTGACGGGCGGTGCGCTGCCTCCGGCTGAGACGATCACGGGAGCGTTCATCCGCAACGTCGAGGGCCAGATCGCGGACCTCGAGGCCTCCGGCGACGAGGTCGCTGCCCGTGAGGGCGAGGAGCTGCGCGACGTGCTCCGGCTCGGGCGGCTCCTGCTGGCGGGCCAGGAGGTGACGCTGTGAGGATCTCGAGCCTGGCGCTCACCGACGTCCGGCGGTACCGGGATCAGGAGATCGAGCTCGCGCCGGGGCTCACGATCGTTCGTGGCCCGAACGAGTCCGGCAAGTCCACCCTCCAGCGCGCGATCGAGCTCGCCCTCACCCGCCGGGCGACGAGCTCCGCTGCCGATCTTGATGCGCTGGTCCCCTGGGACGGCGACGCGGAGGCGCGGCCCGCGATCGGGCTGGCGTTCACCTACGAGGACGATGACGGCGGCACCCATGCGGGTCGCCTGGCCAAGTCGTTCCGAGGCGCGAAGGGACAGGTGCGCCTGGAGCTCGATGGAACCGTGATCACCGATCCGGCGAAGGCCGAGGAGGAGCTCGCGGCGCTCTCGGGCGTGCCGACGGAGGGCTTCTTCCGCTCCACGGCCTCGATCCGCCACCACGAGCTGGCCGGCCTTCAGCGTGATGAGGGCGCCCTCCGGGATCGGTTGCAGGCGTCGATCAGCGGTGCCGACCGTGGCACCAGCCGCGCCAAGAAGAAGCTCGATCGGGCGCTCCACGAGCTCCAGATGCGCGGTCCGAAGAACCCCGGCAGGTTGAAGGTGGCCGAGGACGCCGTGACGGACGCGGAGTCGCGCCTCGGGGCGGGCGAGGATCTGCTGGCCCGGCTGGAGCACGACCGAGACGCCCTGGTCGTGGCCCGGGGCCGCCGCTCGGAGTCCGAGACGGCGCTCGCGGAGCGACGCTCGATGCTCGAGAAGGCACGCCAGGCCGAACGCCTGGGCTCTGAGCGATCCGCGGCGAACGAGCGCTATGAGCGCTACCGGGAGGCAGTCGTCGTTCGTGATGAGATCGCCGAGCTCGAGCGCACCCACCCCTCCTCGACACCGCTGCCCGTCCTCCGTACGACGGTGGAGCGGCTGCGGACGGTGATCACGCGGATCAGCACCCTGGAACAGATGCTCGAGGGTGAGGTGCATGTCAGCTTCGACGTGCCACCCGAGGTTCGCTGGCGACATCTCTCGCGCTGGTCCCTGGTGCTGGTCGTCATCGGCATCGTGATCGCAGCCGCAGCCTTCGGCCTCGATCAGGCCGCGATCGTGGAGCTGGGAACGCTGCCGATCCTGGCTGGCGGGATCGTCGCCGCGGCCGGCCTGGTCCTCGCGTTCGTCGGGTTCTGGCGCCGCCGCAGCGACCGGATCGAGAAGCAGCTGCGAGACGTCGAGGTCGATCGCCGGCTGCGCGGGCGCTCCGACATCGAGCTCGAGCTGCGCCAGTCCGAGGCCGAGCGCGAGGATCTCCTCGGGCGGACCGGGCTGGCCGATCCCGCGCAGGCGGAGGCCATGCTCGAGGCCGAGGACAAGCACGTCACCGCCATCGAGCAGCGTCGCGCCAGGCTGTCCGGCCTGATCGCGAACGAGGCGCTCGACTCCCTGTCGATGCGCCGGGACACCGCGGCCCTCGAGATCGAGCAGAAGACCGCCGCGCTCGAGGCGCTGGGCCCGATCGCCAAGGAGCCACGCGCCCGCGAACGCCTGGAGGTGGAGGTCACCGACGCCGAGGGCACCCTGGACCGGGCGCGCGACGACGAGGCCAACGCCCGTGCCCTGGTCGAGCAGAACCCGGTCGACGCGGAGGAGGTCGCGGGTCTCGCCGAACGGCTCGCCGGCTGGAAAGACGAGCTCGCTGCCCTTCGCCGCCGCGACCAAATCTATACCCGGACCCTGTCCGAGATCGGCAATGCGGAGCAGGCCACGATGCAGCGAGCGACGCGCTATCTGGAGCGTCGGATGGTGGTGGACATCGCGCGGATCACCGAGGGACGCTACCGCCGGGTCCGGGTTGACGACGCCAACCTCGGCATCGAGGTCTACTCGCCCGAACGGGTCGGCTGGGTCCCGGTGACCGAGCTGTCCCAGGGCACGCTCGACGTGGTCTATCTCGCCGCGCGCCTGGGGCTCGTGCGGCTGGTGACAGGGGATCGCCGGCCGCCGCTGATCCTCGACGACCCATTCGTGACCCTCGACGACGCCCGAGCGTCCCGAGCGCTCGAGCTGCTGCGCGAGCTCGCCTCGGACTTCCAGGTCATCTACCTCACCACGTCCGACCGCTATGACGGGCTGGCCGACCAGGTGGTGGAGCTGGCCGGCCCCGTGGCGGTCGACGATCACGAGCATCCCGAGGTGGCGTCTGCCTGACGCCCTCGCCCCGGGCACGGCGATCGTCGTGCTCGGCCTCCTGTCGGCTGTCACCTGGGGCGCCGGCGACTTCGGCGGGGGGTTGTTGAGCCGCCGAGCCCCCCTGTTCGGCGTGATCGCCGTCACCCAAGTGACGGGCCTGGCTGCGGCCCTGGCGATCGCCCTCGCCCGCGGCGAGCGGATTCCGGAGGGCACCGACGTCGGCTGGTCGCTGGCCGCTGGTGTCTCCGGAGTGATCGGTATGTCGGCCCTGTACCGGGGGCTCGCCGTGGGCCGGATGGGTGTCGTCGCTCCGACGACCGGCGTGATCGGCGCCTCGGTGCCGGTGGTGGTCGGGTTCGCGCTCGAGGGCGTACCCCGGCCGGTCGCGGTGGCAGGGATCGTCACCGCCTTGCTGGCCGTCGTCCTCGTGACACGGTCGCCGGGCCACGCCGGGGACCGGCCGTCGGGTTTCGCCTGGGCATTGCTCGCGGGATCGTCCATCGGGTTGTTCAACATCTCGATCGGCGAGCTCTCGAGCGCGGGTGCCTTCGCTCCGTTGGTCCTGATCCGGCTCGTCCAGGCCGTGCTGGTCGTGCTGGTCGTGGTGGCGTGGCGTCAGCCCTGGCGTCTCGACGCCTGGACCCTGCGGCGAGTGCTGGTGGTCGGCCTGCTGGACACGGCAGGCAACGCATCGTTCATCGTGGCCGCGCAGACGGGGGCGCTGGCGATCGCGGCCGTCCTGAGCTCGCTGTATCCCGTGGTCACGGTGGTGCTGGCCGTGGCCCTGCTCCATGAGCGGATAACCCGCCGACACGTCGCGGGCATCGCGCTGACCGCTGTGGCGATCGCCCTGATCAGCGTGGGAACGGCCGGACCTTAGCCGGCGCACGTCGTAGGATCGGATGGTGCGGATCTCGGCCAAGGTTGACTACGCGGTGCGCGCCGTGTGCGAGCTGGCGGCTCACGATGCGGATGCGCCCCTCAAGGCCGAGCAGCTGGCGAGCGCCCAGGACATCCCGCTGTCGTTCCTCAACAACATCCTGGTCGACCTCCGCCGGGCAGGGATCGTGCGATCGCTACGCGGGCAGGTGGGTGGTCATCGCCTCGCTCGCACGGCCTCCGAGGTGACCATCGCGGACATCATCCGTGCCGTGGAGGGTCCGCTCGCCGATGTGCGCGGCGTCCGGCCGGAATCGCTGTCCTTCGTCGGTCCCGCGTCCGCGCTGCGTGACGTGTGGCTGGCGAACCGCGTTGGTGTCCGACGCGTCCTCGAAGGGGTCACGATCGCCAACGTGGTCTCGGGCGAGCTGCCGCCGCACGTGCGAGAGCTGCTTCGGGATCCGGACGCGCTGGTCGCCCACTGACGCGCTGGTCGCCCACGCGCCGGTCTCCGGGCCAGGGGGCTTCCAGCCCGCGCCGGTCAGGCGCCGAGCAGACCACGCTTGCGCCGGATCCGGTGCTCGAGCGTCCCGAACACCACCGAATCGAGGACGATCCCGATGATCAGGATGACCATCATGATCGCCAGCATCCCCTGGCTGTCGGCGAGCTCGCGGTTCACCTGGAGCAGCTGGCCGAGCGATGCCTTGTTGGCGATGACCACGATCAGCTCGCCTGCCATCAGGCTTCGCCACGCGAAGGCCCAGCCCTGCTTGAGGCCGCCGACGAAGCTCGGCATCGCGGCCGGCAGGATGACATACCGGTAAGCGTCGAGCCCGCGTGCCCCGAGCACCCGGCCAGCCCGCGTGAGGACCGGTGGGATGTGGTCGACCCCGTGGATCAGCCCGTTCGCGATCGACGGCGCGGCGCCGAGGATCACCACGAACGTGATTGCCTCCTCGCTCAGCTTGAACAGCAGGATCGCGAGCGGGAACCACGCGATCGAGGGCATGGTCTGGAGACCCATGATCAGCGAGCCGATCGCCGACCGCAGGACGCGGAACCGGGATACCAGCACCCCGATGCTGATCCCGATCGTCATCGCGAGACCGAACCCCCACACCGCCCGGCGAAGGGTCGTCCACACCGCCAGCCACAGCCCTTCGGTCCCGAGCTCCTGCCACAGCCGGGCGAGGACCGCCGACGGGGGTGGCAGCACGTACGACGGCCGCCAGCCGGTCCAGACCACCGCCTCCCATGCGCCAAGCACGATGGCCAGGGCGAGAAGCTTCGGCCACACGGAGGCCCAGGCGCGCCGCCCGAGGGAGGTCGTGGGGATCAGCGGCGTCTCGAGGGCGTCGAGCCCGGCAACCTCGCGGCGACCACGCGAGGGTTCCGGACCCGCGGGCACCAGTCGCGGCGACAGCCCGTGCAGCCGCGGAAGCTCAATCGCCATGACGGGCGACCTCCTCGCGCAGCCGGGCGGTGACCCGCCGCGCCAGCGCTGCGACGTCCGGGTCCTCGATCCGGCGCGGCCGGGGGATGGACACCGGGAACGCCTCGGCAACCCGGCCCGGGCGGCTGGTCAGGAGCACGATGCGGTCGCCCAGGCGCGCCGCCTCACGCACGTTGTGGGTCACGAACAGGATCGTGCGTCCGGTCGCAAGCCAGATCCGCTCGAGCTCATCGTGGAGGATGTCGCGGGTCATCGCGTCGAGTGCCCCGAACGGCTCGTCCATGAGCAGTACCTCGGCGTCATGGGCGAGCGCGCGCGCAAGCGCGACCCGCTGGCGCATGCCACCGGACAGCTCGTGCGGCTGACGACGGGCGAACGTGGTCAGCTGGACGAGATCCAGCAGCTCGGCTACCCGCGCCCGTCGGACCGTGACCGGGACGTGGCGCAACCGGAGCGGCAGCTCCACGTTGCGTTCGACGCTCAGCCACGGGAACAGGGCCGCCTCCTGGAACATGAACGACGGCTCACCCAGCCGCTCGACCGTGCCCCGGGTCGGCTGGTCCAGCCCTGCGATCACGTTGAGCAGCGTGGACTTGCCGCAGCCCGACGCTCCGAGGATGCACACGAGCTCGCCGCGGCCAACGTCCAGCGAGACGTTGTCGAGCGCCGTCACCGCGCCGCGGCCGGTCCCGAACACCTTGCTCAGGTTCGAGACGCGGACGGCCGTCGCGCGCTGGGTGGCCCCGACGCCGGGCGTGGCCGGAAGCGCCGCCAGCGCCGCGGACATCATCGCTGCAGCCCCTCGACCTCGGGCCTGCCCAGCACCGCGAGGAGCTGGTTGAGCGGCCCGAGATCGTAGAGCCCCGCGAGGTCGCCGGGATCACCGAGCAGGCCGAGGGCCTGGGCAGCCTGGGCCGACGCCTGCAGTGACGAGGCGACCGGATCGACCGTGAACTCCAGGTTCGCCCAGGCCGCCGACATCAGCTCCGGGCTCAGCTGCTTGGTCGTGTACTTCTCGATCTCGGCGTTGACAATCGTCTGCGCCGCGGCCGGCTGCGCGGTGACGAAGTCGACGGCCTTGAGGTTGGCGAGCAGGATCCGGCGAACGACGTCCGGGTGGGCGTCCAGGAACCCCGTGCCGACCATCAGCTGGGTGGTCACGTACCGGCCGCCGGGCCACAGGTCGCGCTCGTCGACCAGGACGTGCGCACCGCCGTCCTGGATGAGTCGGGTCGCCCACGGCTCCGGCACCCAGGCCCCGTCGATCGTCCCGGCGACGAACGTCTCGAGGGTCTGCGCGTTCTCCTGGGGCACGACCGAGACGTCGCCACCGCCCGCGGTGTCCGTGGCCAGACCCTGGGACGCAAGCCAGGCGCGGAGCGCCACGTCCTGCGTGTTGCCCAGCGACGGGGTGGCGATCTTCGCTCCCCGCAGGTCAGCCGCGCTCGTGATGCCGGGCCGGACAACGAGGAACGCCCCGCCGGACGTGGAACCTGAGATCACTCGTACCGCCCTGCCGTCCGACTTGGTGTACGCGTTGATGGCGGGATTGGGCCCCACGTACGTGATGTCGATGGCGTCGCCGAACATGGCCTCCACCGCGGTCGTGCCCGAGTTGAACGGGTGGACCTCGATGTGGGCGTTGGGGAGCAGCCGGGCGAGCAGACCGCCGTCGGCCAGCGCGACCAAGCCCGGCGCATGGGTGATATTGGCGAAGACCCCGAAACGGACGGTGACCTCGTCGGGGAGCGGGCCAGGCGTCGCATCGACGCCCTCCTGCGTCGCCGGGGCCTGGCTGGAAGCCCCGGGGTCGGCGCCTCCCGAGCCCTGTCCGGCGCAAGCGGCAAGGATGACTGTCGCGACGATCAGCGTGCCCACCCGGCATTGCCATCCGTTCGTACCCATGACCCGGCCCGCACCTCGAGCTACCTTTGTGGCCTATTCCCATCGAGTTAGTCAAGATCGTATCACGCGAAGCACGGGGTCGGGAGCGGACCGAGATCAGCTGCTCGCCGGCGCCCGCACGACGACGAGCGCATCCACCCCGTCAGGCGCGGTGAGCCTGACCACAGTCGCGAAGCCCTCGCTGTCCAGGTGCCGACCCTCGACCGACGCACGGAGTCGGGCAAGCTGGCGATGGACGACCGCGTCGGGGACGCCGCGACCGGCTCGGGCGCGGTTTCTGGCCAGCACCAGCGTCGTGGGCAGGTCGAGCACGATCGCCACGGCCGGGACGCCGGCGGACCTGGCCAGCCCCAGGAGCGGGGACCGCGCGCGCCGGTCGACGTTCGTTGCGTCGATCACCGTGAGCCTCGCCGCCCGGAGCCGATCGGCCGTCTCCCGGTGGAGGATGGCGAACGCGGCCCCGGAGACCGACTGGTCGGCCGGGTCCCCGCTCAGGCGGGCTCGCAGCGTGTCCGAGGACAGGATCTCCTCGGGCGCGAACCGCCGGGTCGCGAACGTGGACTTACCGGCCCCGGCCGCACCGACCAGGAGCACCAGCGAAGGATCCCGGATCAGGACGGTGGGCGTCGGACACATCAGGAGGGGGCCGCCGGCCCGTGGCCTAACGCAGGGCGGCGTCGACGGCGGGCGAGGCGCTGCCAGCGCCCGATGACGCTGCAGGCGTCGACGTCGGGCTCGAGGTCGAGGTGGCCGCAGCCGTCGCGGTCGGCGTCGGCGTCGGGGTGGGGGTTGGTGTTGGCGTTGCTGCCGGAGGTGTCACGCTGGATGCGGGCGTCGGAGTGGCCGATGCCGTGGGAGATGCCACTGGCGTGGCGGTCGGCCTCGGGGTCGGCCTGGGGGTTGGCGAGATCCCGCAGGTCGACGAAGATGACGCACTGCGCGTCGCGCCGCTGCCGTTGGACGGCATCGTGGGGAAGCCCTCGGGCCGCACGCCGGCAGGGGTGAACAGGCTGGCCGCCATCCTGCGGATGGCCTTGATGTTGGGAACCTGGATCGACCCCCGGACGTCGTACCCCGCCTTGACCAGCGGGTGCTCGATCACCGTCCGGAACACGTTCTTGCGCCCGATACCCGCCGCCACGTCGATGTAGTCGGCGATCAGGCTGGGCCTGATGTTGGTGCTGATGGTCTGGCCCAGGGACCTGAGGAACTTCGACGGGTTCTCGAGGAAGGCGCCGCGCACGAGCCGGTCGCGCAGTGCCGCGATGACCTCCTGCTGGCGAGCGGCACGCGTGAAGTCGCTCTCGCCGGCGGCCTTGCGCACCCGCGCGTAAGCCAGGGTCTGGTAGCCGTTCATGTGGTACCAGCCGGGCGAGATCCCGAACCCGCTGACCCGGTGGCCCGGCTGCTTGTAGTTCGGGTCGCAGAAGCCATCGGTGACGTTGATGTTGACGCCGCCCACCGAATTGACCACGTACACGAACCCGCCCAGGTTCACCTGCGCCCAGTAGTCGATCCTGATGCCGAGCAGGGTGCCGATCGCGGCCGCGAGCACCGACTGGCCGTCCTTGGCACCGGGGAACTTGCCAGGATGCCAGCGGACATACGAGACGAGGCTGTTGAGCTTGGCGCTGAACGTGCGTCCGTCGGGGAGCGGGACGTCCACCATGTCGCGCGGAATCGAGGCCATCGAGATCGTCTTGCCGACCGGGTCGAGCGAGGCCACGATCATCGTGTCCGTGAGCGCCGTGTTGCGGCCGATGCCCGAGTCGATACCGATCAACAGCACGTTGACGCGCGGAACCCCGGGCGTCGCCGACGGCGATTCGGATGGCGACGCGGAGGGCAGCTCGCTGGCACCAGTCGCGGGCGACGGTGAGGCAAGGCCGAAATCCGGGTCGTCCGAGGCGACAGGCGGGGCGCTCGGATCGGGCACCCATGCTCCGCCCTCGGCGACCGGCCGGAACACCTCCGTAGCCGCGCTCTGGGCGTCGATGGTCACGCCGGCCAGGTACAGCTGCGGGCCGACGATGAAGGCGATCGAGATGGCCGTGGCCGCCACGGTGGCAATGGTTGGCCGGAACCTCGCCAGCATCCGGGTCGCACCGAGCGCGAACAGGCGCCAGATCAGGATGGCGATCTGGAGCACGACCAGCGCCCCGAGCACCCCGGGATCGACCAGCCGAGCCGCCAGCGCGACCGCGCTGCTGCTGGCGAGGATCAGGATCAGCCCGGCCGCCAGAGCGAGCACCATCGGAGCGGCCAGGATGAGGCCCCAGCGGACCCGGCCGGCGACGAGGTGGCCCAGGCCGGGGAACAGGGCATTGAGCAGCAGCAACCGCGGTGCATCCGGCCGGCGGCGCGACGGCTTCGTGACCCGGTCGGGCTCGGGGTAGGGCTCGGACATCGCAGCGAAGGATGCGGCCGATCAGGAAAGCCCGCAACTCCGAGGCTGGGTTCCGGTACCGTCGCCTGGTGACTGAGATCGGGCACGCGCCGATTCGCCGTTCGCCGCCGAGCCAGGACTGGCGGATCCCGATGACCGTGTTCTGGATCACGCAGCTGGTCGAGACCATCGGCGTGAGCCAGGTGTTCGCGCTGCTGCCGACGGCCCTCCGTGAGATGGGTGTGCCGGAATCGGATCGGATCCCGTTCGTCGGCCTGTACAGCTCCTTGCTGTTCGTGCTGGGGCTTCCGCTGGTCCCGCTATGGGGCGTGTGGGCCGACAAGATCAGTCGCAAGGCGGTGATCATCCGGAGCGCCGTGGTCGAGGCGGTCGTGTTCGCCGTCGCGGCGACGGCGCACGAGCCCTGGCAGCTGGCCGTGGCCGTGATGCTGTTCGGGCTGCAGCTCGGCAACACGGGCGTGATGCTGGCAGCCATACGCGATGTCGTGCCGCGCGCGCGCCTGGGCACGATGATCTCGCTGTTCGGAGCGGCCGGACCGGCCGGCCTCGCGGTCGGACCGGCGCTGGCCGGGGTCCTCATCGACCAGCTCGGCTGGTCAGTGTCGAACGTGTTCGTCCTGTCTTCCGCCCTGTCGGCCGCGACGGCGCTGCTGGTCGGCCTGGGCACCCGCGAGATCCGGCCCGACGTCGTGCCCCAGGGAACGGTGCTGAGGCTCGCGTTCGGTGCCGTCGTTGGTGTGCTGCGCGACCCCGCCGTGCGACGGCTGTTCGCCATCTACGGCATCGTGTTTCTCGCTAACCAGGTCTCGCGCCCCTACACGCCGCTGCTGGTCGAGGGCCTGCTGGGAACGGGTGAGGGGCTCGCCTCGGGGATCGGTCTGGTGATGGGCGTGGCCGCGCTGGTCGGGGCGCTGGCATCTCCCGTCGGCGGATGGCTTGGGGACCGGATCGGCTTTCGACCTGTGCTGGTCGTGGCCCTGCTCGCGGGCGGCGTCTCGAGCGCCCTGATGCCGGCGATGCCCACGGTAGCCCTGCTGGCCGCGGCCGCCGTCCTGCTTGGGGCCGCCTTCGCGACCACCGGCGCGATGGTGTTCTCGCTGCTGGCCACGGAGGTCCCGTCCGAGCGCCGGTCGACGACGCTCAACCTCGTGTATCTGCCGCTGTACGTGGCCGGGATCGTCGGACCGGCCGTCGGCGGTGGCCTCGCGGCGGTGGCGGGTGCGGGCAGCCCGTTCGTCCTCGGGGCGGTGGTGTTCGTCGCCGGCGGGTTGACGATTGCGCTCCTCGGCCGGCGAGGCTCGGATCGCGTGCCCGTCTCGTCGGGCACGGCGGGTCGATAGCCGAACCTTCGTCTGCCACGCCCGGGCGGTTCCCTGGTGAGACAGGCTGCGCTACGATCGGCACATGCGGACCGGGATGCCTCCAGATGCCCAACCTGCTGCTCCGGCCACGACGACGCGGGGTCTCTTCCGGCGCGCTCGGCGGCCCGCCGGGTGCCACACCTGAGGACGTCGAACCCGAGGTCATCACTGCCTCCGGAGTGCGCTGGCTGAACCTCGAGCGGCCCCGCGAGGCGGATCGGGACTGGCTCGAACGCGAGTTCGCGTTCCACCCGCTGGCGATCGAGGATGTCGCCTCGCGCAACCAGCGACCCAAGCTCGACGCCTACGACGACTACCTGTTCATCGTTCTCCACTTCCCGGTGTTCGACAAGCCCAGCGGGCGCCTGCTCACCGCCGAGCTCGATCTGTTCGTCGGGCCCGACTACCTCATCACGCTGCCCGATCAGAACCTGCCGCCGCTGGGCGCCATGTTCGAGCGCTACCGGGAGCGTGAGGAGGTGCGGGGGGGCGTGTTCTCCAAGGGCACTGGGTATCTCCTGTACAAGATCGTCGACACCTGCGTCGACGCCTCGTTCCCGATGCTGCGCAAGATGGGCGCCAAGCTCGACCGGCTCGAGGACGACATCTTCGAGGGCCGGTCCGCGCAGATCGTGCGCGACATCTCCAATGTCAAACAGGAGATCATCAACTTCCGGCGCGGGGTCCGCCCCATGCGCGCCGTGCTGCGCGATCTGGAACGGACCAAGCAGCGCTACCTGGCCGACGACCTGGACATCTACTTCGACGACATCACCGACGCGGCCGAGCGGATCTGGGACGTGCTCGAGAACTACAAGGAGGTCGCCGAGGCGCTCGAGGATTCGAACGAGTCGGTGCTGTCGCACCGGTTGAACCAGTCGATCCGCGTGCTGACCGCGTTCAGCGTCGCGATGCTGCCGCTGACGTTGCTGGCCTCGATCTTCGGGATGAACGTTCCGCTGCCCGGGCAGTCGGGCAGCCTCAACGAGTTCCTCGTGATCTCGGCGATCATGATCGCAACCCTGCTCGGCGTCCTGGTGTTCTTCCGCCGTCGCGGCTACCTGTAGGGCGCGGCTGCGCCCGCGCGGGGCTCGGCGCGGACATGGGCTGAAGGGCTCTACGCGTCCGGCAGCGACCGCTCCCCTGGTCCGATGTAGCGGACGGTGGGCCGGATCAGCCGGTTCGCCGCACCCTGCTCGATCGCATGGGCTGTCCAGCCCGCGTGCCGGGCCAGGGCGAACGTCGCCGGGAACAGGTCGGGCGTCAGTCCCACGCCCATCAGCACCGGCGCCGCGTAGTACTCGACGTTCGTCTTGAGCGGCCGATCCGGATACTTCTCGGCGAGCACGCGCAGGGCGACATCCTCGACCGCGATCGCGAGATCCAGCCAGTCCGGGCGATTGTCCAGCGACTCCGCAACCTGGCGCAGGGCGGCTGCTCGCGGATCGTAGGCCCGATATACCCGGTGCCCGAAGCCCATCAGCCGCTCCTTGCGGTCGATGGCGGCGCGGACCCAGGCCTCGGCCTTGTCGGGCGAGCCCACCTGGTGGATCTGCTCCACCACCTCGGACGGCGCTCCGCCGTGGAGCGGGCCCTTCATCGCACCGATCGCGCCGCACACCGCCGAGGCGAGATCGGAGCGGGTGGAGCTGATCACCCGGCAGGTGAACGTCGAGGCGTTGAAGCCGTGCTCGGCGCCGCAGATGAAATACGCGTCGAGCGCGCGGGCGGTGGCGTCGTCCGGACGCTCGCCGTTGATCTGGTACAGGTAGCCGGCCACGAGATCGAGCTCCGGATCGGGATCGATGGGCTCCAGGCCTCGCCGAAGCCGGGCGAAGGCCGCGAGCGCCGACGGCGAGAAGGCGGTCAGCGCGCGCGCCTGCTCGGGGGTCGCCGGCCAGGCGAGGTCACGGGTCGTGCCCCAGACCGAGACCGCGGTCCGCAGCGCATCCATCGGCTTTGCCGTGCTGGGCAGGGACCGGAGCGCCACCAGCACGGCCGGTGGCACGGGCTCGCAGGGCAGTCTCGACCCGGGCCGCCACTCACCCGTCCACAGCAGCTCGGCGACGGCAGCATACGAGCCGTCACGAACGAGCTCGCCGATCGGGTAGCCGCGGTACAGCAGGCGGCCCGCCGCACCATCGATGTAGGACAGGGAGGACTCGCCGGCGACGATGCCTTCGAGGCCGGGCGAGTAAGGACGGGTGTCGGGCGCTGCGGCAGGCTCGGTCATGGGCACGATGGTAGTCCTCGCGCCCGGGACGCGGGCGCGACGTCGCGCCGACGCTGTGGCGGGCGGTCAGCGCTGCTCGAGCGCCCGAAGAACGATGCGCACGACGATGGCCCCCAGCGTCGCGACGACCAGCGCCCCGACGAACCCCTGCGCCCGCCCCAGGGCCATCTGGTCGACCAGCCAGCCCCCGACCAGGCCGCCCACGATGCCGACCGCGATGGTGGGCAGGCAGCCCTGGACGCTGCGCACGCCGACCACCCAGCCGGAGATCGACCCGGCGAGCAACCCAATGATCAGCCACCAGAAGGCGTCCATGGCTCGAGTGTCGCACGGACTGCCGCCAGGCGACCATATCCATCGAGCGCGGGTTGGCGTGGGACAGCCCTGCGATCAGCCGCCGAGGAATGCCTCGGCGGCCGCGACGAACGCGTCCGGATGGCTATGGTGGGCAGCG
>CAWHXD010000011.1:0-18021 GCA_963833225.1 uncultured Chloroflexia bacterium
CGGATCGTACTCCAGCGAATAAACGTGCGCCTTGACACAAGCACAAATCTCTCCGCGGTGGCATGGGCGCGCAGGGAGGCGACACGGGCGGACAGGGGCCGACGGTGACCCGTCGATCGGCGGGGCGCGGTACGCTTGGCGTGCACCTCCCGGAGGAACGATGCCCGATACGTCCACGACCGGTGACGTCCGGCCGGCCGAAACTCGCGAACAGCTCCTGGTCCAACATGACGATGCGCGGCGGCGGCGCAACGCTGCGGCGGTCGGCAGCCCCGAGTGGGAGCAGGCGTCCAGCGACGTCGGCCGGATCGAGGTCGAGATCGCCCGGATCGAGCGGGCGATGGACCCGCCGAGGGTCTGACAAGGAGCCAGCCGCCGAGACCCGGGTCGCCTTCCCAACCCTGCGGGCCGCCCCTGCCGGCGGTCCTGTTATCGTTCGGCCGATGGACGGCGTCGTGCTCGTGCTGAACCAGAACTACGAGCCGCTGAACGTGTGCAACATCCCGCGGGCGTTCCGGCTGGTGTTCGGCTCCAAGGCCGAGGTGATCGAGTACAACCACGCCGAGATCCGGACGGTCCGGACCGTGTACAAGGCGCCATCGGTCATCCGCCTCCAGCACCACATCAAGCGCCCGCGCCCTCGCGTGAAGCTGACCCGGCGCGAGATCTTCAGCCGCGACCGGAACACCTGCCAGTATTGCGGTCGCCAGTCGAACGACCTCACCCTGGATCACGTGCTGCCGCGCCATCGGGGTGGCGGTCACACCTGGGAGAACCTGGTCGCCGCGTGCAAGCCGTGCAACCACCGCAAGGGCGGGCACACCCCCGAGGAGGCGCGCCTGCGACTGGTGCGGGCGCCGTTCGAGCCGCGCAGCGACCTGTACTCGCTGTTCACGCCGTACCTCGCCGACGCGCGCAACGAGGCCTGGAGGACATACCTGTTCCTCGGACGCAACTGAGCGGAGCCATGGCAAACCCGGCCGGAGCGGCGTCGCGCCGCGGCCCGGACCTGAGCGATCGGCTCGAGCGGGCCATTCCCCCGGGTGTGCGTTCGCTCCTCGAGGAGCTTCATCGCTCCGGGAACGCCGCGTACCTGGTCGGTGGCTCGCTCCGGGACGTGATGATGGACCGCCGGCCCCTCGACTGGGACCTGGCCACCGATGCCCGACCCGATCGGCTGGTCGCCCTGCTCCATGATGCCGTGTACGAGAATCGATTCGGCACCGTCGCCGTTCGACGCGACGAGGGGGTGTTCGAGATCACGACCTTCCGGATTGAGCACGAGTACGCGGACTTCCGTCGACCTCATCGGGTGGAGTTCGGCGACGATGTCGTCGCGGACCTCGCCCGGCGCGACTTCACCATCAACGCGATGGCCTGGGGCCGCGCGGCCAGCCCGAATGCTGACACGTACGAGCTGGTCGATCCGTTCGCGGGCCTCGACGATCTCGCGAGCCGGCGCCTGCGCGCCGTCGGCGATCCCGACGCACGGTTCCGAGAGGACGCCCTGCGCATGATCCGTGCCGTCCGACTTGCCGCCGTGCTCGAGCTCGAGATCGAGCCCGCCACGCTGGGCGCGATCTCGTCCAACGCGTCGCTCGTCGCTCACCTGTCCGGCGAGCGAATCGGTGGTGAGCTGGCCAAGCTGCTGGCCGCGCCACAACCGTCGATCGGGCTGCGGATCGCACAGCAGACCGGCGTGCTGGAGGTCCTCTCGCCCGAGCTCGCAGCGCAACGCGGGATCGCGCAGAACAAGGTGCCCGGCGAGGATCTCTGGGACCACACCCTGGGTACGGTCGACGCGGCGCCCGCGGACCGGCCGGTCGTCAGGCTGGCGGCGCTCCTCCACGACATCGGCAAGCCGGCAACGCTCGCCGATGGCCGGTTCCATCACCACGACGCGGTCGGGGCCCGTCAGGCCGACGCGCTCCTCCGACGCCTGCGCTACCCGCGGGCCGCAGCCGACGAGGTGACGCACCTCATCCGGCATCACATGTTCCCGATCGATCCCGACGCGACCGACGCCGCCGTCCGGCGGTTCATCAAGCGCGTCGGTCGGGAGCACGTCGACGCACTGTTCGAGCTCCGACGTGCCGATGACATCGGAAGCGGGATGCCACCGGACGACCCGGATGTGCGCGCCCTCCGGACCCGCGTGGATGCGGAGATCGAGGCTGAGGCTGCCCTCGACCGGTATGCCCTGCGGATCGATGGCAACGACCTGATCCGCGAGCTCGGGCTGGAGCCGGGGCCCACGCTCGGGCGGATCCTCAACGCGCTGACGGACCAGGTCATCGCGGACCCGGCGCTAAACGATCGGGGGTCGCTGCTGCTGCTCGCGCAGGGCATGCTCGCGGACGCGGACGCGGGGCCGGCGCCGTCATGATCGAGCTGCTGCTGCAGGCGGAGCGGGCGCTGTCCGTCGGTCTTGTCCACCAGGCCGAGGGGCTGTATCGCCAGGTCTCTGACGCCGATCCCCGGAACGCGATCGCCGTGGTCGGTCTGGCGCGGGTAGCGCTCGAACGCGCCGACGACGCGGAGGCCTACCGGCAGGCGCGGCGCGCGCTGTCGATCGATCCGGAGAACGTGGCGGCAATTCGGCTCGTGGCCCGGCTGGACGAGGTGTTTGCGTATCGTGGCCAGCCCCTGCCGAGCCTCGAGCCACCGGCCGGCCAGGGCCCACCCGTCCCACCGGACGCCGAACCCGCCACTCCGGTCGAACCCCGTCCTTCCGGAACGCCGTCGGCCACGGCGTCGGTGATGGCGGAGCCGGCGGGAGCAGCCCCGTTTCCCGCGCGCACGGGCCCGGACCTCGAACCCGGTCTGGGACCGCCGGCAGGCAACGCGCCGGCGGGCGGCGAGGCACCATCCATCGGACCGCGACCAGCAGAACCGGGAGCATCGGGGGCCGGTATCGCAGGTCCTGCCGCGAACCACCACCAGCCCGGGGCCACCACCACGCCAGGCGCCGGGTCCACGAACGCAGGGCGCGACACTCCCGGCACGTCCCCGCCGGCACCGTCCGTGCCAGGCCGAGTGACGGAGCCCGTGCCCTCCATGGCAACATCCGCTCTGCCGGCTCGGCCCGTCCCGCCACGCCGACGCAGCTTCATCGATCGGCTGCTTGGGAGGAATCGCACATGAAGGTCCTCGTCACCGGCGGCGCCGGCTATGTCGGCGGCGTGTCCGTCGAGGCGATCCTCGCGGCCGGCCATGAGGTTGTCGTCCTCGACGACCTGTCCACCGGCCATCGTGAGATCCCTCACCCGGACGCGTCGCTCGTGGTGGGCTCGTACGGTGACGAATCCGGCGTCCGTGACCTCCTCGAGCGGGCTGCCGTCGACGCGATCCTCCACTGCGGAGCGAGGTCACTGGTCGGGGAGAGCATCCAGGAGCCGGCGAGGTACTACCGGGAGAACGTGGCTGGAGGCATCGCGCTGCTCGAGGCTGCCCGGGCGGCCGGTGTCCGGCGCTTCGTGTTCTCGTCCACGGCCGCGGTGTACGGAACCCCCGACGCCACGCCCATTCGCGAGGACGCACCGCTGCGTCCGATCAACCCGTACGGCGAGACGAAGCGTACCTTCGAGGGTGCCCTTCGATGGTACGGCGAGGCCTACGGCTTCCGGAGCATGATCCTCCGCTACTTCAACGTGGCCGGCGCGACGGAGCGGCTGGGCGAGGTCCACCGTCCCGAGACGCACGTGATCCCGAACATGCTGATCGCCGCCGAAGGGGGACCGCCCCTCACCCTGTTCGGGAGCGACTATCCGACGCCCGATGGCACGCCGATCCGCGACTACATTCACGTCGCCGACCTGGCCGACGCGCATGTGGCCTCGCTGGAGGCAACGGCGCCGGGCGATCCTCGAACCGGACCCGTTGGCGGGGAGGCCGCGCTGCGGCCGCTCGTCTGCAACCTCGGCACGGCCTCCGGGTTCTCCGTCCGCGAGGTGCTCGCCGCCGGCGAACGGGTGGTCGGGCGGCCCATCCCGCATTCGGTCGGCCCGCGGCGAGCCGGTGACCCGCCGGTGCTGGTGGCGGCGAACGAGCGGGCCCGCGAGATCCTCGGCTGGACGCCTCGCCGGTCGACCCTCGACGAGATGATCGGGTCCGCCTGGATCTGGCGGCGCGCCCACCCCGGCGGCTACGCGGACTGAACCCGACCGGCGTCACGCTGCCGGGAGCGGCCGGTCGGATTCGCCCATCCGGCGGTCAGGGCACCACCAGGTGAACCGGGTTGCCCACGACCGAGACCTGCCAGGTGGTCGTATCGTTGCCGCCGCTGGTGACCGTGTACTGGATCTGCCACCAGCCGCCCTGCCACAGCGAGCCCGACCCGTACGACGAAGAGAGTGGGATGCTGATGTGGAGCCAGGTGTTGTTCGTGGCCTGGGCGCTGTTGTAGGTGGTAACGAACTGGCTGACGCCGTTGTATGTGCCGCACGGGCTGGTCCCCGTTCGGTTCACGCAGTTCGAGTCCGTGGTGTAGTTGAAGTTGACCGCGTGCGGCGTCCCGCCATCGGGGCTGAGAACCCGGAGGGTGCCGTTGCCGCTGATGTCGCCCGCGTCGAACAGGTCGATCTGCGCCGTCTTCCCCGCTCCTGTCGCCCGGTCGATCTTGGCCAGGTAGAACTGCTGGATCCCGCCGTTGCTCGCGTCGTAGGCGAGGTTGTTGTAGACGGTCATCCGGCCGTTGCCGTAGATCTGCGGCGTGCCGCCGCCCACGGCCTCGATCGCCCACATGTTCTCGGCGTTGGTGCCGTCGTTGATCGAAGAGTCCGCGCTGGCGTTAGGCGGATGCGTCTTTGACGTCTGGATCTGCAGGACATAGGTGCCGCCACCCAGGTTGCCGGTCGGCACCGTCCACCAGGCATTGTGGTTTGCGTCACAGCTGTCGGTTGCTCCGCCCGGTTGGCCCGTCGTGCCCGTGTTGGCAGGGTCGTAGCCCTTCTGGCTCTCGAACAATGCGCCGGACGTGTACACCTGTGTCCACGTGGTGGGCAGCCCGAGCTTCCCGTTCGTGTTCCACACGGTGTAGTAGGTGGAGACGGGCGTGCCGCTGCTCCCGATCCAGTGGTCGCCGACGCCCAGGGAACCGCTGGCGCCGTTGCCTCCCATCGCACAGAACCCCGGGTCGAACACCCTGACGGTCCCGCCGGACGGGAGCTGGACGACGTATTTGTAGCCCTGCGGGTCGTAGTTGGCGTTACCCGAGCCCCCATCGTTGGCCGTCGCGTAGGCGTCGCCGTTCCCCTGCTGGCCGCCCTTGGTGATGATCGCTCCCCAGTTGCCCTGGCTGTTCAGGAACGTGCCATCCGGGTCGGTCACGCCGCGCGTCGTCGTCAACGTGGTGTTCGTGCTGTCCGTGTGCGAGTAGACGGTCACGAGCAGCGTGTTCAGCGACAGGGTGCCGCACCCGGACCCCTTCAGGTAAGTCAGGCGCACCCGGAAACTGCCGTTGGCGAAGTTCCCGGCCGACCAGGTGTGGTTGCTGTCCCAGAGCCCGAGATCTGACGCCGAGCCCAGCGTGTAGTTGACGTTGTTCCCCGTCGTGAGGGTGCCGGTCTGCTGCGGCTGGTCGGTCCAGGCGTTGCTGTTTCCGTTGTTCCAGTTGAGCTCGGCCCGCACCTTGCAGTTGGAGCCCGTGTTGACCTTGGCGTTGAACGACACAACGACGCCGTCCAGTATGGAGCCGCTGATGCTCGGGATACCGAGCTGGGTCCATTGCTGCTGCTGCCCGTTGCTGGAGGTCGTCGTGTATCTACTGGTGCCCGTCTGCCATCCGTAGTTGGGGTTGGACCACGCGCCAGAGCTCGGGTTCGAGGTGTAGCTTGGACGCGAGACGTCCGTGTACCGGTCTGTCGAGTGTGTCACGGTGTTCACGGTGAAATCGCCAACACCGTAGTAGGCGAGCGGGCTGCCCATGGGGACGGGCAGGACATAGACACCCTTGGCCGACCGGGTCACCGGGAACGAGGTGATCCCGACGACGCGCGCGAAGAACGCGGGCACGCTGGCGCTGATCGTCACGTCCAGCTGGCGCGGATCGCCGCTGTCCTGGACCGGCGTGACGGTCACGCCGCCGCCGTCCGTGTAGCCGTTCTCGGTTGCCGATACCCGCGCCTCCAAGTACGCCTTCGTGGTGTCACCCGGCAGGTAGACGGCACCGGCCAGGGCTGCGGCGTCGGCGGCCCGTTGGACTTGCAGGGTGGAGACCCAGTAGAACGAGATGTCCACCACGATGGCGCAGAGCGCGACGAACAGCGTGATCGAGAGCGCGAAGATGACCGCGACCTGACCGCGGGACCGTACGCGTGTCCGGGACTTCGAGTGGTGGGCACGCCGCAGCTGTGTGATCGAGGGCATTTGTCGTCCCTGCTAGTTGGTCGGGTTGAGGTTCATGACGGTCTTGTCCGACATGGTCAGCGACGACCAGCTCGACCCCCCGAAGAAGCCGATGATCCCGCCGAGCCCCGTCTGGAACGGGTAGCGGTACGTGAGCGATACGCCGAGCGCATCGGCGTCGACTCCGTTGTTCCGGGTGCAGGGCGACCAGCCGGTTGATGTCTGCCTGAAGTCAAGGGCTCGGCCGTCCACGGTGGGCCCGCCGCCCACGTCCAGGGACCACACGTTGGCGTTGCCGGTCGGAGTTCCGTCGCTCCTATTGGCCCGGTACACCGTGATGGTGCCGATCCGCGTAATGTCGATGGGCGAGCCCGGCGATTGCAGGACGCGTTCCACCGCCGCCACGATCGGTGCGTCGAAGTTCGGCGTGGTGCACGGATAGGCGACGGTCCCTTTGCCCAGGGACGAACCCGCGCGGGCGCCCTCGCGGGTGGCGTAGGCAAGGGTCTGGTCATGGGTGAACGCGATCCCGAACTCGAGCATCCCGAGCAGAAGGAGCATGAACAGCGGCACCAGCATCGCGAATTCGACCAGGCCCTGGCCCCGCTGTTCACCCCACGGATGCCGTCCGGCGCGCAAGCGAATCGAGAGCGGCCGCGCGGCCAGAAGCCAGCTCACAGCACGGGCTCCATCCGCATGGCGTTGGACTGGGTCAGCGTCGTGCCGGATCCGCCGAGGGAGACGAGGTTCGCGAGCGGCGTGACCCAGGTGTGCCGGTACTCGATCTTCACGCCGATCGTGTCCACCGTGTCATGGCCAGGCGGACAGCCGGCCAGGACGTTGCAGCGAGTGTCCGCCGCGTAGGTCAGGTTCCCGGGATCCGCGGAGTACGGGACTGTCAGCACGCCGCCATCGAGCAGGGTGCAGGTCGTGGAGCCGGTCCGCGTGTAGATGTCCTCCTGCCCGCCATACACCGCCCCATTCCGGTCCGACCGGTAGATCACGACCTGGATGATCCGCGAGGGATCGGCGGGTGCGGTGACGTCGCTCTCGATCTGCCGAAGGATGATGCAATCGGCGGCCGGGGAATTCCCGGCCTCAGCTGCGACCAGCGCCGCATCCCGTGTTGCATGCCCGATGGACAGAAGCGCATTGAACACGAACGAGAACTCGAGCAAGCCCATCATCATCGTGATCACGATCGGGAACACGAGGGCGAATTCGACCAGCGTCTGCCCACCCTGACGATGCCCGAGGCGCCCTCTGCCCGTCCCGCGGGAACGATGCGTAAGGCCGAAGGGACGGCTCATCGGCGGCACGCTCCCTCTTGCACGATGGGTGCGCAGGACTGGGGCAGCTGCGCACGGGATCGATGTGACCGACATGGAGCTTGGCTCATGCGCGACCGTTTGCCTCTCGATGACACGCCAATCTTCGGACGTGACCCGCAACATACGATTGCGTCCTTGAATGAGACCTTGCCGCGGTGCCGCCCGACACCGTACGTTCGTCACTGCGGGGTCATCCGAACGGGCCTCGACCGTGCAGTCGCCCTCTGCCGGTGGCCCCGCGAGGTCGCCGATCAGGCGGTCGGCGGCGCAGGCTGGCCGAGGTTGCGGATCGCGGGTTGACGCGACACCGCCACCTGCCGGGCGCGGTCCACGGCCGAGTCCCGCATCGAGACCCGAAGGCCCGTGCCCGTGCCCGTGCCCGTGCCCGCTCGGGTTAGCATTCGGTCGATGACGGCAGGAAGCACAGCGCGAGACGTCGCAGCAGCCTGGCAGCCGCAACGACCCGGCAAGCGGTTCGTTCACGACATTCCGAACGCCATCGTGGAGCCGGAATGGGGTGGGGCGCGGACGGTCGCGGCGCTGACTCCGGACGAGGCCGCGCTGTTCCGCGACGGGGCCGAGCTGACGGTCGCCCGGGAGCTCGTGCAGGCGCTGGTGACTGGCTTCACCGCCCTGGAGGCGATCGTCGAGGGCCACGTCACGACAGCAGCCCTCAAGAGCGACCGTGGCGCGGTCCCGAGCCCGCCCGAGGTGGAGCGCCCGGCGCTGCTCGTGCCTCGGTGGATCCGCCGGCGATCGCCCGCTCACCGAGATGCCGCGGCCCGAGATCGGGAGATCCGGCTGGCGCGCCAGGAGCAGGCGACCCTGGACTCGCTGGCGGGCGGCGAGCGCCATGCGTTCGTGGCGACGGATCTGCTGCTGCTCGACGGCCAGCCACTCGACGACGTGCCGTTGCTGGAACGGAAGCGGCTGCTCGAGGCCGTCCTGGTGGTGTCGGACCTGGTCCGCGTGTCGGCATTCGTCCGCCCTTCATCGACCGATATCCTGGCGTCCTGGGGCGCGCTCGGATTCACGGAGCTCTCGTACCGCGGCAGCAACAGCCGCTACCTTGCCGGTCGCGAGAACCCGGATTGGGCGATCGGCGCGGCGCCGCGAAACGCGCGCGAGCCGGCAGCAGCGACCAGGCGCCAGCCGTAACCCGTTCCTCGGCCGGGCCACGCCGGTGGTAGGGTGGATGCGTGCCCGCGACGACGCTGACGCCCGCCATCCGGGAGGAGATCGCCCGCCTGGGACGAGCCGACATCATGGTCGGCATCCCCAGCTTCAAGAACGCGGCCACGATCGGCTACGTGGTACGCGCGGCGCACGCGGGTCTGGTCCAGTACTTCCCGGACCTCAAGCCCGTGCTCGTCAACTCGGACGCGGGCAGCCCCGACGGGACCCAGCGCGTGGTGGTCGACACCGAGCCCCCGGACTACGTCGAATCGATCCTGCTCGTCCGCCCCACCAACCGCCTGGTCCGGGTGACGCTCACCTATCCTGAGATCGACGGTATCGGTGGCAAGGGCGCGGCGCTGCGCACGATCTTCGAGATCGCGGCGGCGCTCGAGGTCCAGGCCCTGGTCGTCGTCGACAGCGACCTGCGGAGCATCCTCCCCGAGTGGATCGAGCTGCTGGCGGGGCCGATCCTCAAGGGCGGCTACGACTTCGTCGCCCCGCTGTATGCCCGCTACAAGTACGACGGCACGATCACGAACACGGTCACCTACCCGCTCACGCGGGCGCTCTATGGTCACCGGATCCGGCAGCCGATCGGCGGCGACTTCGGCGTCAGCGGCGACCTGGTGCGTCACTACCTCGAGCTCGACGACTGGACCCAGGAGATCAGCAAGTTCGGGATCGACATCTGGATGACGACCTCGGCCCTGACCGGCGGGTACGCCGTGTGCCAGACACGACTGGGTGCCAAGGTCCACGACCCCAAGGATCCCGGCGCCGACCTCGGCCCGATGTTCCGCCAGGTGGTGAGCACGATCCTGCGCATGGCCGCCAGCCATCCCGAGGCGTGGCTGGAGATCCGCGGCAGCCACGACATCCCGGCCTACGGGTTCGAGCGCCTCATCGACCCACCGCCGCTGGAGGTGAACGCGCTTCGGCTGCTGTCCGAGTTCCATGCCGGCTCGCTGACGGTCGCCGACACGTGGCGCCGGATGCTCGACCCGGTCAACGCGGACGCGGTGCTGGTCCTGGCCGCCGAGGCGGGCCAGCTGGTGGATGCAGCTTCGCGGCAATTCGGGCTGGGCGCGGAGACCTCAGCGCCCGTATCCACGCTCGACATGGCGGAAGCGCTGTCCGCGTTCCACTTCCCCGACGACCTCTGGGCGCGCGTGATCTACGACCTGGTCGTCGCGACCCGGAAGGGCAGCGTTGACGACGCGCAGCTCGTGGCCGCGCTGGTCCCGATCTACTTCGGCCGGGTCGGCAGCTTCGTGATCGAGAACCGCCACCTGACCACCGCTGACGCCGAGGACCGGGTGGAACGTCAGGCCCGGCAGTTCGAGCTCCTCAAGCCCTACCTCGTCGAACGCTGGCGGGCCCTGGACGAGCCGTCGGCGGGCGAGGACGGAGCGGCGAGCACGTGAGCGCTGAGCCCCTCCCCGCGCGCATCCTGATCCCGGTCGCCAACCCGCTCACGGCCGAGGAGCTGGTCCGGATCGGCGCGTCGCTGATGGATCCGCGGACCGGCGAGCTGACCGCGCTGGGAATCGTCGAGGTCCCGGAGGGCATGCCGCTGAGCGACGGCGCCACGCGGGCGCGCCAAGCCCGGCGGCTGCTGCAGAAGGTGCTCGATTACGTGCCCGAGGGCACCATCATCCATCCGCTGGTCCGGATCGGCCGCCACGCCGCCGCGGGCATCGTCGAGGCCGCCGCCGAGCAGGAGGCGGACCTGATGATCTTCGGCTGGGGCGGCAAGTCCACGCCCGGCAGGGACGCGCGAGGCCCGGTCATCTCACCCACGATCGACGAGGTCGTCCGCAAATCACCCTGCGACATCGCCGTCGTCAAGCAGCGCGGGGCCCACGAGGTCCGCCGGATCCTGGTCCCGGTCCGCGGCGGGCCGCACGCCGAGCTGGCCCTGCGGTTCGCCGATGCGCTGGCCCACCGCTACGGGGCCACGGTCGCCGTCATGCATCTCGTCCCCGCCGGCGTGACCGAGGCGGTCCGAGCGCAGGCCGAGCATGCGCTGGCCGCGTTCGTCCGCCAGCACGTGACCGCCCGATCAGAGCAGGTGCTGCGGGAGACGGCCAACGTGCGGACGGCCATCCTGCGCGAGGCCGAGCGTGCCGACCTCGTGGTGATGGGTGCCTCGGCGCCGCCCGGCGATCCGGGCAGCTCGCTGTTCGGGTCGCTGCCCGAGGCCATCGCCCAGCGCGCCCGGCCAACCGTCATCGTGGTCAAGACCCGCGAGCCGATCGGCCGCCAGACCTTCGAGCACCTGGCCGAGAAGGCGGAGTCGCTGGCCGCGGCCGATCGGGCTGCCGAGGAGGCCCGTGCGATCCCCGCCCGTGTCGAGCGCTGGTTCGCGGAGGCAAACTTCCACCACTCCGAGTTCGCGGACCTGGCCCGGCTCTCGGCGCTCAAGGAAAAGCAGGGCGTCACGGTCAGCCTGGTGCTGCCGACGCTCAACGAGGCCGAGACGATCGGGCCGATCGTGCGGCGCGCGATCCGGGAGATGCAGCAGCGGTACCCGCTGGTGGACGAGATCCTGGTCATCGACTCCGCCTCCACCGATGACACTCGCGGGATCGCGGTGCGCGAGGGTGCGCGAGTCGTCCGGCACCCGGACGTGCTGGCCAGGTACGGCTCGTTCCGGGGCAAGGGCGAGGCGCTCTGGAAGTCGCTCTACGAGACGTCGGGCGACATCGTCGTGTGGGCCGACACGGACGTCCGCAACTGGCACCACCGGATGGTCTACGGAACGCTGGGCCCGCTGCTCGTGGAACCCCGCCTCCAGTACGTCAAGGGCTACTACCAGCGTCCGATCGTCGAGGCCGGCGTGCTCAAGGAGGGCGGCGGCGGCCGGGTCACCGAGCTCGTGGCGCGTCCCCTGATCAACCTGTTCTTCCCCGAGCTGTCGGGGCTGATCCAGCCGCTGTCCGGCGAGTATGCCGGGCGGCGGTCGCTGCTCGAGCAGCTGCCGTTCTTCACCGGCTACGCCGTCGAGATCGGGCACCTCATCGACGCCGTGGAGCGGGCCGGGCTGGGCGGCCTGGGCCAGGTTGATCTCGAGCGCCGCGTCCACCGCAACCAGGAGCTCGAAGGGCTGTCCCGGATGTCGTTCGTGATCCTCCAGGCGGTCATGAAGCGCCTCGAGGAGCGACGGCGTGTCCGGCTGTTCGCGGAGCTCGGGTCCACGATGAAGCTGCCTCGGTCCGGGCGTGGACGGCTCTCGCTCGAGGTCCAGGAGCTTGCCGACCACGAGCGACCGCCGATGATCCGGATCCCGGAATACCTCGAGAAGCGTCGCGCCGAGACGGGCGCCGGCGACGATCACGCCGATTGACGATGGACCGCGCGTGACGATGGACCGCGCGCGGGCTGGTGCGGGGCATCGGTTGCACGTGCTCATCGCCCCCGACTCGTTCAAGGGCGCGCTCACCAGCGTCGAGGTCGCGCGCGCGCTCGAGGTGGGCTGGCTGCGAGCTCGACCCGCCGACGAGATCCGGTTGGCGCCGCTGGCAGACGGCGGCGAGGGGACGCTGGTCGCGATCGAGGCTGCCGGCCAGTGGCAGTGGCGAGAAGCGGATGCCCTCGACCCCCTGGGCCGCCCGATGCGCGCACGCTGGCTGGCGCGCGATGACGGCAGGGCCGCGATCGTCGAGATGGCCGCTGCATCGGGCCTGTCGCGGCTGGCTCCCAGGGAACGCGACGCCCGTGGGGCCACCAGCCACGGAGTGGGAGACCTGCTGCGCGCCGTGCTCGACGCCGGGATCCGCGACATCGCTCTTGGGATCGGGGGCAGCGCGACCACCGACGGAGCCGCGGGTCTGCTGCGTGCGCTCGGCGCAGACGTCGCCGACGACCTCGGCGCGGTTGACCTGTCCGGGCTTGATCCGCGACTCGCAGAGACGAGGCTACGGATCGCGTGTGACGTGACGAACCCGCTGCTCGGGCCGGCCGGTGCGGCCGCCACCTACGGTCCGCAGAAGGGCGCCGACGCGGAGGACGTCGCCCTGCTGGACGCCCGGCTGGCACGGTTCGCCGATGCGATGGAGACGGCAACCGGGCGGCGCGAGCGCGACACGCCGGGCGCCGGCGCGGCCGGTGGCGTCGGGTTCGGCCTGCTGTGCCTGACCGACCGGTTCGCGTCGCTCGAGCTGCGACCCGGGATCGACCTGGTGATGGAGGAGGCCGGCTTCGACCGGGCCCTGGCGAGCGCCGATCTCGTGCTCACCGGGGAGGGGCGGATCGACGTCCAGACCGCGTTCGGCAAGACGGCGCTCGGGGTCGCTCTTCGGGCGCAGGCCGCCGGCAAGCCGTGCATCGCGATCGGAGGCGGGGTGACAGCCGAGGGAGTCGAGGCCATGGCGACCGTCGACGCGGTGGCCGTGCCGGTCGTGGAGCATCCACAGACCGTCGAGGCGGCGATGGCCGCGGGGACCGCCCCGCTCGAGCGCTGTGGCGAGCGCGTGGCTCGCCTGGTCAGCCTGGGAGCCCAACGTGGCTAGGTCCACGGGTGGACGGGTGCCCTCGGAGACTGTGGCGACCACGAGCGCATCGAAGCCGGATGCGCGCAGGAGCGTGCCGTCGCGCAAGGCCCGCAAGACCGTCGACCCGACACGGAGGTGGGCGAGCTACCTGCGCCGGTACCGGCCCGGGCTCCAGCGATACGTGCTGGACGGTCTCGCCGGCGTCTACGGCGCGCAGCACTGGGAGCCTCGCCTCGACCCCACGAGCGAGCTCGTGCTCACGATCCTGACCCAGAACACCGCCGACGTGAACGCCGAGAAGGCGTACGAGGCTCTTCGGATCGCGTACCCGAGCGATCGAGCGCCCGAGATCCACCGGCCTGGCATCGGCTGGGGCGGGGAGGGACTGTCCACTGCGGCGCCGCCTGACTGGTCGATGGTCGAGAACGCTCCCCTGCCCGAGCTCATCGACGTGATCCGGCCCGGCGGCCTGGGGCCCCAGAAGGCACCCCGGATCCAGGCCATGCTGCGCCATATCCGGGAGCAGCGCGGTGACTACTCGCTCGGGTTCCTGGGCGAGCTGGCCCCGCTCGAGGCACGCGACTGGCTGACCGCGATCGACGGCATCGGCAGAAAGACCGCATCGATCGTGCTCCTGTTCTGCTTCGGGATGCCGCTGATGCCTGTCGACCGCCATGTGGAGCGGGTCAGCCAGCGGATCGGCCTCATCCCGCTCAAGGCGACGGCCGATCAGGCCCACGACCTGTTCCTCGGATTGCTCGAGCCTGACGAGATGTACGCCGCACACGTGCTGCTCATCCACCACGGACGAGCCATGTGCCACGCCCGGAACCCCAAGCACGAGCTGTGCCCCATCGCCGACCGGTGCCGGTTCGTGAGCTCGAAGGCGCCCTGATCGGCGCCCAGGAACGCCCAGCCCGGAGACCGATGATGCCCAATCCCGACGACGCGGCCGCCACCCTGGAAGGCGTCCTTCGCGATCTGCTCGCCGCCGACTTCGACGCGGCCCCGGTTGCCGCCAGCGCCCTCGGGCTGACCGACTTCGACGAGCGCCTCGACGATCTGTCGGCCGATGCGTTCCGGGCCCGCGACGCTGACGCCGCAACCTTCCTCGCGCGTCTCGACGCCATCGCCGTCGCGTCGCTGACCGCCGAGGGGGCCATCGACCGCGATCTGGCCCGCTCGACGCTCGCGGGCCGGCTGATCATGGCGTCGTTCGAGCCCTGGAAGCGAGATCCCGTGGTGTACTCCGGGCCGATCACGGGTGGCCTGTTCACCCTGTTCCTCCAGCGTCTGCGTCCGGAGGCCGACCTCGTCGATGCCGCCATCGCGCGGCTGGAGCAGGCGGGAGACGCCGTCAATTCGGGGATCGAGAACCTCGATGCCACGCTCGCCCATCCGCTGATCGTCGAGCGCGGCATGAGCGCCGCGAAGGGTGCGGTTCGTTACGTCCGGGACCTCGTCCTGCTCGAGATCGAGGACGGCCGCGACCGGGATCGGCTGCAGACGGCCGGGGCGGCCGCCGCTGCGCACCTCGAGCGCTGGGTCGCCCACCTCGACGACCTGCGCAGCAGAGCCCGCGGCACCTGGCAGCTGGGTGAGGAGCGCTACACGCAAATCCTTCGCGAGCGCGAGGTCCTGAGCGACGACGCCCACTCGCTTCGTGATCGCGGCTGGCAGGAGCTCGAACGCCTCGACACCCAGATGACCGCGCTCGCCCGCGACGCGACCGGCAACCCGGACTACGTGGATGTCCTGCGCGACGACGACGAGCATCACCCACCCACCGAGCAGGCGATGCTCGACAGCTATGCCGAATGGACCGCGCGGGCGCGGGCCTTCCTGGTCGAGACGGGACTGGTCACGCTGCCGGCCGGCGAGACCTGCGCGGTCGTGCCCTCGCCCGTGTTCCAGCGACCCGTGGTGGGCGTGGCCTCGTACACGGCGCCGCCGTCCTTCTCGGATCGCTGGAAGGGGCACTTCTTCGTCCCGTTCGCCCCGGACGGGGCGTCGGAGACCGAGGTCGAGTCACGGCTGGCGAGCAACTCATACGGATCGATCCCGTCCACGACGGTCCACGAGACCTATCCGGGTCACCACTGGCACCTCGTCATGCGCAAAGCCCATGCGTCCGAGGTCCGGCGCGTGTACTCGACGCCGTACTTCAACGAGGGCTGGGCGCTCTACGCGGAGCGCGTGATGCGCGAGCGCGGGTTCTTCGAGAACCCGATCCACGAGCTCCACCATCTCAACGCGAGCCTGTTCCGGGCGGCCAGGATCATCGTCGACACCTCGCTCCACCTGGGCGAGATGTCGTTCGACGAGGCGGTCGACTTCATGCGCGACCGGACGGCGATGCCCGAGCCGGTGGCCAGGGTGGAGGTCGGCCGCTATTGCTGGTGGCCCACGCAGGCCTCCTCGTACCTGACCGGCTGCCTGGAGATCCTCGCGATCCGCGAGCGGTATCTGGCAGCACGCGGGCTCGCCGCTGTGCCCCCCGCCGATGTGCCGGTCGAGGTGCTGCGCGGGTTCCATGACACGATCACCTCCTCGGGGGCGCTGCCGCTGGGTCTCGCCGAGCGTGCGGTGATGGCCGCGGTCGCCTGATCGCGAGGGCGAGCCCGAGGAGCAATGGCGCATGACCCTCGAGGTCCTGGTCATCGCGGTGGTCAGGATCGCCGGCTCGCTACCGGTGCTCCGGTGGCCGCTGGCAGGCGGGGTCCTTGCGATCCTGATCGACCTGTCGGATCTGCTGCTGATGAACGTCCTCGACCTGGGCGGCGTGCCCGACTACCAGCGGCTGGACAAGGTCCTCGATCTCGCCTACATGGCCACGTTCCTGATCGTGGCGCTCCGCTGGACCGGGCCCGACCGGTGGGTGAGCGTGGCGCTGTTCGCGTGGCGCATGATCGGGTTCGTCGCGTTCGAGCTCAGCGGCGAGCGCGCCCTGCTGCTCGTGTTTCCCAACGTGTTCGAGCCGTGGTTCCTGCTGGTGGCCCTGCTCCATCACCGATGGGACCCGGTGCCCTGGTCGAGGCCGGCGCTGGCGGGTGCCTTGGCGGGACTGCTCGCGCTCAAGGAGGTGCAGGAGTGGGCTCTCCACTCCGCGCGCCTGTTCGACAACATCACGGCACTCGAGGCGATCGACCGCGCCTGGCGCTGGCTCACCGGCTCGCCGTGATTCGCTGCTGGCTGACCAACTCCGACGTCACGGTTCGATCTGGAACACCGCCTTCGCGCTCGGACCGAGGTCGCCCAGCATCCACGCGAGTGCCGCCTTGCCGGTGGGCGCATCCATAGGGATCGCGAGGCGCATGGCGAACGTGACGTTGAGACCGGCCTCGAGCACACCGGCTGGCCGGCAGTTCAGCATGTGACGGGTGACGGTCGCCGCCCTGGCCCCCGGCAGGAACAGGCGCTCCGAGTACCCGGGACACAGCGCGGCGAGGTCGTAGGCGGTCCCGTCGGTCGACTGGTTGCTGATCGTCACGGTGTAGTCGAGCGTGGTGCCCGGCGCCGTCGTGGCGGGTGCCGAGATGGTCACCCGCAGCGGCAGGGAATTGACCGGGTTCGGTGGTGGCGCGATCGGGTTGCCGGGAACGCTGAGCGGCGAGTCGAGGAACATCATCGGCGGCGGGGTCTGTGGCGCGCTCATGCAGCCGGGCACCGGGATCCCGGACCTGGCGTCGACCTTGACCGCCCCACCATCGACGCGCAGATCGAGCCGGAGTGGCATCGCCGGCGGTGAGAGGCACCAGTCGGCGAACCCGAGCATGGCGGCGGCGGCCCAGCCCGAGGGCACCAGGATCGGCGCGGACGCCGCGGGCGAGGGCAGTGGTGCGGTCGCCATTAGTCGCCCACCAGCATCGCGAAGTTCGAGCGTCGGGGACGGAGCGAGCAGACAATCGAAGCTGCTGGCATTGAGGACGACGATCGACGCGTAGGACGTTCCGGCAGCGGCGCCCCAGCGGCCCAGGTAGGCAGCGAGCGCATCCGGCGTGCACGTGTCGGGTTGATAGCCGCCGTCCGAAGGAGCGGGCGCAGAGAATGGCACCGGCACGCCGACGGTCGAGCCGGCACCGGGCGCGTCGCACCGAGGAACCCCGTCCAAGGTACCCGGACCCGGCCGCGCACGGCCGGGGATGAGACCGCCGCCACCCGCGGGCAGCGACAGGCGAAGGCTCAACGGACGTCGAGGTGGCGTGCCGCACCAGTTCTGCCAGACCGTGGTCACGCCGGCCACGCCACCGGGGGGCAGCGCGATGACATCCGAGCTAGGGGCGGGCTGGCCCGCTGGCCTGACGGCGATCACCTTGCCCCGGGCGTCGAGCAACACCGACGCAGGACGGCCAGCCACCGCGCAGGTGGCGGACGAGACGTTGACGACCGTGGCGCCACCGGCCAGCGATCCGGTGGCGCCGCCCCAGCCCTCGGCCGAGAGTGCCAGATCCTCGGAGGTGCAGGCGGGGAGCGCGTGGGGGTCTGCGGTGGTCTCCGGGGTCTCCGACGGTACGGGCGTGGCGTCGATCCACGGGATGACACCCGGGAACCGCTGCCTGCGGAGAGCGTCCCGGGGACGGCTGCGGTGAAGGACTCGCTGATGGTGGTGCGGGCGAAGGGGACGGCGACGGTCCCGCAAGCGGGCCGAGCACAAGCGCGACGAGAACCAGGCT
>CAWHXD010000012.1:0-12762 GCA_963833225.1 uncultured Chloroflexia bacterium
ACAGGATCGTCGCTGCGCTCGCTGGCCGTGAGCCGCACCGGATCATCCACGCCGGCGGTGGGAAGCTGGTCAACATCGTCGTCCGGTAGGCGCGAGCATCCGGCCCTTGAGTGGGGCCGGCGTCCCATAGACTTGGCGCATGACAGACATCAAGATCGGCGCGCTCTGCTGGAACCAGTACTCCGAATGGCCGTCGCTGCTCGAGGCCGGCATCCGTTCTGACCGGCTGGGCTACGACACGCTCTGGACGTGGGACCAGCTCCAGTCCAGCTCGGCACGGTAGTCGGCGACCGAACGGGACGTGGAAGCACCGCTGGCACGTGCTGGGACCATCGACCCTTGACGGACCAGAAACTCACGCGGACGCTTCGTTGGAAGCTCTACGCAGCGCATAGGAGTCGGTTCATGGTCAAGGTCGCTCGCCGACTCGGGATAGCCCTCGGCTCGTTCGTTATCGCCTGGCTCGCGGTCTCGCTTGTGGCCGGATGGCTCTTCGGCTCCGGTAACATCCTCGTCTGGGTGTTCGCCGCTGTCGTCGGTGCCGGCGTCTACCTCGGCATCCTGCGGCGAGACCGGCGCGTCGCCTAGCACCGTCTGGTCGCAGTGGAGGAGAACCGTGCCCGAAGTCAAGATCGGCGCTCTGTGCTGGAACCAGTACACCGACTGGCCGAGTCTCCTCCAAGCGGGTATTCGGGCTGACGAACTTGGATACACAAGTCTGTGGACTTGGGATCACCTGTACCCAATCGTCGGCGACTCGCACGGGCCGAACTACGAGGGCTGGCTCACGATCACGGCCTGGGCACAGGCGACGAAGCAGATCCGCGTCGGCCTGATGGTCGGCGCGAACACGTTCCGGGAGCCGACGCTCACGGCGAAGCTTGCGACCACGCTCGACCACATCTCCGGTGGCCGTGCCATCCTCGGCATCGGGGGCGCCTGGTTCGAGGAGGAGCACGAGGCGTTCGGTCTCGACTTCGGATCCGGGTTCCCGGAGCGTCTGCGATGGCTGGGCGAGGCGCTGCCAGTCATGCGCGGGATGCTCGACGGCACCGAGCCGTCGGCGACAGGCCCCCACTATCGCGCGAAGGCCACCCGCAACCTGCCGGGGCCGGTGCAGCGGCACCTCCCGATCTGCATCGGCGGCGGCGGGGAGAAGGTCACGCTCAAGCTCGTCGCGAAGTACGCGGACATGAACAACGTCGGTGGCGGCATCGCCGAGGTCCGACATAAGGAGCAGGTGCTGCTCCAACACTGCGAGACCGTTGGACGCGATCCGGCCGAGATCGAGCGCTCCACGGGTGTGGGCACGGTGTTCATCCGCGACGACCGCGCCGAGGCCGAGCGGCTGTTCCACGCGGCGTTCGACCGCAACCGCGTGGCCAGGCACTGGGAGGATCAGCCCGTTGGCACGCCCGAGGACGTGGCCGAGAAGCTCGCCCCATACCTCGAGATCGGCTATCGCCACCTCATCGCGGGTGTCCCGGCGAGCTACGACGAGGAGACGATGACCCGGTTCGCGACGGAGGTCCGGCCGCTGCTCGAGAAGGGCTAGTGCCCCGAATTCATAATGCTCGGGAGGTAATCGCTTCCGAGCAGAGGAGGTGGCGATGGGGCGCCGGGCCGAACTCTTCGTCCGCGAGCTGAGCGACGGGGAGGCCGACCACCTCCTCAAGCTCGCGAGGCGCAGCCGCAATCCGATCGTGCAGCACCGCGCGATGCTGCTGTTCGCGTCGTACCAGGGCTTGTCGGTGACCGCGATCGCGGAGCTCCACCGGGCGAGCGCGACCCACGTGGCGGAGCTGATCCACGCCTTCAACGCCGAGGGGTTCACGGCCCTGGACCCTCGGCCGGGCGGGGGCCGTCCGCGCCGGATCGATCTCACCCAGCGCGCGGAGATCGTGAAGGTGGCCCTCGCCCGCCCGGTCGACCGGGGTGAGCCGTTCACCAGCTGGAGCCTGACCAAGCTGCGCGCCCACCTGCTGCGGCGCCGGGTCGTCCCGGCCATCAGCCGCAGCCAGCTGTGGCGGATCCTGCACGAACAGGGGATCCGCTTCACCCACCACAAGACGTGGAAGACCTCGCCCGACCCCGAGTTCGAGGCCAAGAAGAACCGGGTCCTCGACCTGTACGCGAACCCGCCGGCCGGCTGCCGCGTGCTGTGTCTCGACGAGTTCGGTCCCCTGAACCTGCAGCCCAGACTCGGGCACGGCTGGCATCACTCGAGGCGCCCGGGCCGGTTCCGCGCGACCTACAAGCGGACCGCCGGGGTGCGCCACCTGCTGGCCGCCTACGACCCCGCGACGGGCAGGCTCAGCGGGCACATCCGGGCCACCAAGACCTGGCGCGAGGTGCGTGAGCTCCTGCGCACGCTCCGGGCCCGCTACCGTGGGCACCTGCTCGTGATCTGCGACAACTTCAGCCCGCACAAGAAGCCGGAGCTGCGCGCCTGGGCGGCAGCCTACGACATCGAACTCGTCTACCTGCCGACCTACTCGTCCTGGCTCAACCTCATCGAGTGCCAGTTCCAGGCGCTCCGGCGGTTCGCCCTCAACGGGACGGACTACGCCAGCCACGCTGAGCAGGACCGGGCCATCCACGCCTACCTCCGCTGGCACAACCGCAACGCACGCCCCGCCAAACCCTGGCGCTTCAACGCCGAGGTCCACCATTCGACCCCGAGCGTTGCGGCATGAGGCACTAGCCAGCGGCCGGCTCGCCATCGGGGCTGGCACTCTGGTGGCGCGACCGGTATCGACGGACCTTGGCCCGGTTGCCGCATGAGGTCATGTCGCACCAGCGGCGTCGACCGCCGCGCGACGTGTCCTCGAACACCCACCGGCAGCCATCGTTGGCGCAGATCCGGAAGCGGTCTGTCGCATGCGCCGCGATCGCCCCGACCAGCGGCTGGATCACGCCGGCGATCGCCTCGCCGGTGGGATCGTCCTCGGAATGGCGATGCCCAACGCCACAGCAGGTGTCGCTTCGGATCAGCTCGATCCGTGGAGCCTGCCGGAGCGCGGCGTTGACGATGTCGAGCGCCCCCTGATCGGGGAAGCGCTGCTCCACCTCCGCGTCCCAGACCTCGCGGAGGGCGCCGCGAAATCCCGATGGATTCGGTCCAGCCATCCCTGCTCACCCTCGCGAGCCACCTGCGCGCGCAGCGACGGCTCATGGGCGAGGCCACGCAGCGTGAAGTACGCCACGGCATCGTCGGCCGTGCGCAGGTGCTCCTCGGGAACCCCATCGGTGAGCTCCTGGCTGTTGATGAGATCGAGGCATGCGTCGATCCCGACCGCGTGGACGTGGCCGGAGCCGGTGGGCGGCTCGTCGACGATCGAGATCGGTGTGATTGTGCGGGTGGTCGAGTTGTGTGGAGTGCTCATGTCGGGTGATTCATGTCGTCCTTGGACGCGTAACCACTGTACCCCTATTGACAGGTTACACGCAAGGCGGTACAGTTCGTAACTGATAAAGACAAGTTGTCCGGTTACGCAAGAGAGCCAACGGAGACCACCCGCCACGGACGTAGTCATCGCATACGCAGTGTCCATGCTCGTGCTGCTCGGACTCGTGGCGGCAATCGCCGGGTACGAGAGCCGCGACGGCTTCGGATCTCGCTGACCCGAACCGCAGATCGGGTCACCTGGAGGAGAAGAGGAGATGTGGATGTACCACGCGATGGTCGCGATCGATCTCGCCAACGAACGCGTCCGCGAAGCAGAGCGGGCTGCTCTGCAGTGGCGTCTCGCGCACGACGACTGGGGCGAGGTCCGGGACATGCCGAGGGCACGATCCGTTCGGGTTCGTGCCGGGCTGGCCCTCCCGGTGCGCTCCGCAAGCCAGCTGATGCACGCGATCTCGGAGGCCGCCTGCACGCTGGCGACCCGTATCGAGGGCCGGCCGGCCTGAGGCCGTGAACCCTCCGGGTCGAGGGGCAACGATGAAGCATGTGGCTGCGCTGTCACCGGCACCCGGTCGGATCGACCTCGTCCTGGCGTCCCCGCCCGCTGCAACGGCATGGGCGCCCGACCAGCTCGAGGTGTTCGCCGTCTTCGATGACGGCGAGCTATGGGACCGTTTCGGGGACGGCGAGACGTGGCACCCGTGGGAATCGCTTGGCGGCAGCCTTGCGCTGGGTGCCTCGCCCGCCGCCTTTTCCTCGGGTCCTGACCGGCTCGACGTGTTCGCCACCGGCATCGACGGCCCAACCTGGAACCGCTGGTGGAACGGCACTCGGTGGGTCGAGTGGGAGCGACTTCACACCTGACGCGACCGCCCGGCCGTGCTCGCGACCCAGGAGCAAGCGCGACGTAAGCAGCGGACGCTGGGGGCTCTGGCGTCGCATGCGGGACCCACCCGCACCAAGTCTGGCCCGGTCGGCCGTGCGCCCGACGCAAATAGCGCTTGTCAGCGGGGCAACTTCGGAAGATCCCGCCCGGTGAGGGCCGGGCAGGCGCGCCCGGGACGCGGGAGCGCCCCGCCCGGAAACGGATGGGCCGGGCGGGGTGTCGATGGCTCAGGATGATCGTCTCGGCGGTCGGCGCACAGGGTCAACAGGGGCAAGCCGGCCGGGGGCAAAGGCCCGTCTCGGCCTCCGAACGCCCCGTCTCGGACTGGCCGGGCGGGTTAGCCAGCCGTCGCGGAACTCGATGAGGTGGCGAGCGGCCTCCCCTACCCTGGCGCGCTGGTCGGGCGCGGCATCAGGAGACGGGAGGGTCTCGAGGCAGATCGTGGGCGTGTACCGAAAGCCGGACTCGACCTCGCGAAGCCTCGTACCCATCGCGCGTGCCCAGACCTCGTGGACGCGTGAATGCTGAGGCATACGGCCGCCACGATGTTGCTGATCGCCGGCGCCTCCCCGGTTCAGGTGGCAGCGCTGCTCGGGCACTCGTCGATCACGCTCACCCTGGGGACGCACGGCCACGTGATCGCGGAGCTTGCGCAGGGCACCGCCGACCCGATGGATCGGGGCCTGGGGAGGGCCTCCAGTACATAGGGGGTCAGGATCCGCCGCGCGATTGGCGCCCCAGACGTCAATAGCGGATGTCTGCGGGGCGGACCCCGGTCGCCGTCGCTTGGCTGGCCGATGTCCCCGGCAGCCGGGATCGCTCTCTAGGCCCCAGATCGAGGCGGCTGCAGGGCCGCGACCTCCTCCGGCATCGGGTCGGAGTAGTAGCGGTATCGGACGAGCTTGCCGTCGTGCCAGCGATGCGCGATGACGCCCTCGACGGCAGCGGAGCGCCCGCCGAGGCTGCCTTCGACCGTGATCTCGGCGAGGATCGCGTCACTGGACTCCATGAGGTCCCGGACGACGACGCGGGAGCGTTCGAGGACCGCCCAGCCGCGCTCGTACTGGGCCATCACCTCGACCGCCGTTCGCAGCGTCCCGCCGCCAGGCCGGACATACTCGAGCGTCGTCGACAACAGCTCGCGCATCGCCGTGCGATCGCGCCGGTTGTACGCGTCGACGTACTGAGCGGTCAGCTCCCGCGCACTCGCCATGTGGCCTCCTCCTGAGCCGCGACGGTGCCGAATTGTGGCCCACATCGCTGCGACCTCCCCGGGCCCAGCATATCGGCACCCGTCCGGTCATCGCTGCGGAGGGGCGCTGACCGGGGCGAGTCCTGCGTGCGATTGGCCGATGGCGCCGGAGCATAAGCGCCCGGTAAGTAGCGAGCGCTAAGGTCCAGATCGGACATCCGCCTCGCCGGAAGTGCCCCCGACGAGGCGGATGTTCCATGCCACCGCCCGCCGGCCCGCCCCGGAGTCGACCGAGACCATGGAGCCGTCCAGCGCGCCGTGGCGCGTCCTCGAGGGAACCGAGCCCGAGACCGCCGCCCGGGAGGCGTCGCCGAGCGCCGTCCCGTGGCTTGCGATCGGCGGTTCCGTCCTTGCCGCGGTTGCCGCGATCGTGGCCCTCGTGTTCGCGATGAGACCGGATCCGGGGATGCTTGTCGACGCCCCGGTCGCCGCCATCGCGTCCGAACAGCCGGCTGGGGCCGCGCCGGCGAGCCCCGTCGGTAAGGCCGAAGTGGTGGTGGTCGATGTCGGCGGCGCCGTCGCCCACCCGGGCGTCTATCGCCTGCCTGCCGGCGCGCGACTCGGCGATGCCGTCGCGGCCGCCGGAGGATACAGCGCCAGGGTCGATGCCGAACGTGCAGATGTGGAGCTCAACCTGGCGGCCGTCGTTCACGATGGCGATCAGGTCCATGTCCCGGCGCGTGGTGACTCGTCGACCTCAGCCGCCGCAACTGCGGCCGAGGGTGGATCGCAGGCAACGTCGCCGCTCGACCTCAACCGGGCGACGGCATCGCAGCTCGACACTCTGCCTGGCGTCGGTCCCGTGACGGCCGCCAAGATCATCGCCGCGCGCGAGCAGCGGCCGTTCGCCTCGCTCGACGACTTCGCCGCCCGCAAGGTGGTGGGCAACTCGACGCTCGACAAGATCCGGACCCTGGTCACGGTCGGGCCGTGAGCTCGATCCCAGGCTCGAGTCCACACGGGCAAGGTAAGGGGCGCCTTCGGTCAGCGATCGAATGACCGACGGGCGGGCGCGCGTCCCACGCAGCGCCTGGCTGGCGGTCGGCGCGGTGGGCGGTGCGGCGATCGCCACCGTTGGGGTCTCGCCCTGGGTCGCGGTCAGCCTGGGGGCGGCCGTCGTCATGGGCGCGTTTGCGGCCACCGTGCCGCATCGGCCGCCATCGACGACGGCATTCGGGCTGGGTGCCGGTCTGGTTGCCGTCGGGCTCAGGCTGGTGCTGGGCCCGGTCCCGGCGCCCCCGCAGCCCCTGCCCGGGTCCGCCCACGGACCATGGGTGGCGGTCGTCGATTCCATCGCGGCGCCGCGGGACGGTGACCAGGTTGCCCGTCTGCGACTCGACGTTGCTCCGGCCACACTTCCCGACGGTGCGATCGACCCGGGGCTGGACGGTGGCTCGGAGGCAGGCTGGATCGCGGTTGCTGCCACGTTGCCCGGCTTCCCGGAGATCCGCGCCGGTGATCGGATCGAGGTGGACGGTCGCCTGCGACCGCCGCCGGAGGACGACCCGTACGGCGCGTATCTCACCCGAACAGGCGCCTCGGGGTCGCTCGACGGAACGCGCGTCAGCGTGCTCACGCCCGGACCGTCCGGCTCGGTGCAATCGATCCGCGACGGCGCCGGCGATGCGCTGCGGCTCGCGCTTCCCGAACCCGAGGCTGGCCTGGCTGCGGCCATCCTGATCGGCCTTCGCGAGCGCGTTGACCGGGACCTCGCGGCGGCGTTCGCGACGGCCGGAGTCAGCCACATCGTCGCCATCTCGGGCTGGAACATCGCGATCGTGGCGGGGATCCTCGGGGCCCTGCTGCGTGGGCGGCCGCGCCGCGTGGTCGCCGTCGTGGTCGGCGGCACGATCGCGGGCTACGTGGTCGCCGCCGGTGCCTCGCCCTCGATCGTCCGTGCGGCGGTGATGGCATCGGTGGCGCTCGTCGCCCGCGAGAGCGGCCGCGCCGGCCGGGCGCCGGCCGCGCTCGCCTGGGCGGCGACGCTGCTGCTGGTGATGAGCCCCGAGATGATCGCCGACGCCGGGTTCCGGCTGTCCGTCGCGGCGACCGCCGGCCTGATTGCCTGGTCCGGACGGCTCGGCTCCTGGATCGACCAGCGAACCGGCGACCGGCTGCCGGGCTGGCTTGCCGAGAGCCTCGGGATCTCCCTTGCCGCGCAGGCGGCCACCCTGCCCGACGTCCTCGCGACGTTCGGGCGGCTGTCGCTGGTCGCGCCCGTCGTCAACCTGCTCGTCGTGCCACTCGTGCCGGTGGCGATGGCTGGAGGCCTCCTCGGGCTGCTCGGCGGCTGGACGGTGTTGGTGGGTGCGCCGGCGTGGCTCGCGATGCTGGCAGGCCTGCCTGGATGGATGGTGCTCCATCTCATCGTGACGATCGTGCGAGCCGGTGCGGCCCTGCCCGTCGCGGCCGTCTCGCTTCCAGCGGAGCTGACGCTGCCGTGCGGCCTGGGCGCCGCGCTCGCCATCGCTGCCGTCATGGGCCTGCGACGTCGCCGGTTGCGGGGCGGCGATCCGGACCCCGGTGCGACCGCGGCAACCTCGAGGAGCGGAGCGTCCGGAGCGCCACGACCGCGCCGCCCCGGCAGCGGCAACCGGGGACGCCGGCCGGCGATCCCGCGGCTCACCGCCGCCACCCGGGCGATCCTCGTCGCGGCCGTCATCGTCGGTTCGGTCGGCGCCACGGTCGTCGTGAGCGCGTCGACCCGCGGCACGCGCCTGACGATCCTCGACGTCGGGCAGGGTGACGCGATCCTGCTGGAGAGCGCGGGCGGACCGCGCATGCTGATCGACGGCGGCCCCGATCCCGATCGGTTGATGGTGCTCCTCGGCGAGCGGATCCCGCCCTGGGACCGCCGGATCGACATTGTGGTCCTGACCCACCCCCACGAGGACCACGTCGCCGGGCTCGTGCGCGTGCTCGAGCGATATGCGGTGGGCCGGGTCTACGAACCCGGTATGCACGGCCCGGGCCCTGGTTGGCACGCATGGGACGCGCTGCTCCAACGCGGGTCACCGCCGCGAGGAAACCTGGCTACGGGCGAGCACATCGATCTTGCGGAGATTCACCTCGACGTGCTGTGGCCGGACCCGGGCACGGTCGCGATCGAGCCGGGCAGCACCGGCCGGCAGATCAACGACACCTCGATCGTGCTCCTGGGCACGGCCAACGGCCGGCGGTTCCTGCTTAGCGGCGACGCCGAGGATGACGTCGATCCCAAGCTGATCGCCCGCGGTCTGCCACACGTCGATGTCCTCAAGGTCGCGCACCACGGCAGCGCAACGGCAACCAGCCAGCCGCTGATCGATGCCCTGCGACCGACGATCGCCGTGGTCTCGGTCGGCGCCCACAACGATTACGGTCATCCCGCTCCGGCCACGCTGGGGCGGCTCCGGTCAAGCGGCGCAAGGGTCTTCCGAACCGACCACGATGGGACGGTCACCCTCGACCTGACCAACGGCGGCGTGGTCGTCCATGCGAGCGGCGGTCGAACGGCCTCCCGAGGCGGCGGCCGGTCGGTCGACGAGACCGCGGCAGGGCCGGCGCAGCACCCGATCGCGGTCGCCGGCATCTCGGGCGCGACCGGCGCTGCACCGGCGTCCGCGGCGGCCCGCACGGGCTACGATTCCAGAGATGACGATCCCCGACCGTCGCGAGGCCGCCCACCTGCTGTGCTCCCTCGATCCGCCGGACTGGTTCGCTCGGCACGCGTGCGTGGTCGCCGACGTGGCCGCCTGGTTGGCCCGCCGCGCGTCGCGGGCCGGCGCCGTCGTGGACCTGCGTCTGGTGGAGGCCGCTGCTCTGCTGCACGACGTCGACAAGCTTCCAGCCGTGCAGCTGCCCGGCCACCACCGGCACGGCGAGGGATCAGCGGCCTATCTGGCGGCACAAGGCTGGAGCGAGCTGGGGCCCGTGGTCCGCGATCACCCGGTCACGTTCCTGGCCGGGCCCGACGGAGCGATGTGGCTCGAGTCAGCCGGGCTCGAGGCGCGGATCGTCGCCTACGCCGACAAGCGGGGCTCGCAGCGGCTCGAGCCGATGTCGACGCGCTTTGCCTCGTGGCGGCGGCGATACCCGCCCGGGTCCGGGACCCACGTGCCACGGACCGGCGGCACGGCCTGGACCGAGGCCACCATGGCCCTCGCGGAGGCCCGGGCGAGCGCCCTGGAGCGGGATGTGTGCGAGGTCGCTCGCGTTCGACCCGATGAGGTGCGGCGGCTCCGATGGGCCGGGCGCACGCTGCGCGAGGTCGCGCGATGACCGCCGACGTCCCGATCATCGCCTACCTTCGCGGCGACGACGGCTACGAGATCGACCGGACGGTGGCCGGGATCGGGCGCCGCATGGAGCAGTCATCGGGCGCCGCGCCGGAGCGATGGCGCGTCCAGGCTGCCGAGACGGACGCGACGGCGATCACCGAGCGGGTAGCGACCGCCCCGATGTTCGGGGGTGGCACGCTCGCCGTGATCGCCGATCCGGCACCGCTCCTGCGCTCGAAGGCGGATCGTGAGGCGCTCGAGAGGGCGATCGGCACGGTGGCCCCGGGCAACGCGCTCGTGTTCACCGAGATCGGCGAGCGCGGGAGCCGGCGGCCGGCCGCGCTGCAGGGCCTCGAGACGGCAGTCGCTCGCGGCGGCGGGGATGTCCGGACGTTCAAGGCACCGCAGGCGGGTGAGCTGGCCGGCTGGATCGAGGGTCGGGCCAGGGAGCGCGGACTGCAGCTGGGACCGGGCGCCGCGAAGGAGCTGGCGCGCCGGGTCGGCGGGTTTGTCCGCGAAGGCGACGTGGACCGCGCGCGCCAGGGCGCGCTGGCCGTCGGCGAGCTCGACAAGCTGGCCCTCTATCGATCCGGGGATCCGATCACCGAGGCCGACGTGTCCGCGCTGGTGGCCGAGGTCGTGCCGAACTCGACGTGGGCGCTGCTCGATGCGATCGCGGAACGCCGCGTCGCCACGGCGGGTCCTGCGCTCGACCGGCTCCTCGACACGACCCCCGAGCCTGTCGTGCTCGTCCACCTCCATCGCCGGCTTCGCGAGCTGACCGAGGTGGCCGACCATCTCGCGCACGGTGCGACGCCCGGCAGCCTGGTACGAGCCCTGGGCATGAAGCCGTTCAGGGTCGAGAAGCTCGTCGGGCAGGCACGCCGCTGGACGTCGGAGGAGCTCGAGGACGCGCTCGACGGGTTGCTGGACGCTCGACGCGATGGTCAAGGGCGCCCCCGGAGCCGGGGCGACCGAGGGCCAGCGTCGGCTGGCCTTCGCTGTCTGGGTTCGGGACCGGGTGGGCGCGGGCGACCCGACGCCGGCCGCGAGCCGCTGACAGGCGGACGCTGGTTCGACCTATTCGGCCGAGGACCAGGCCTCCTCCTGGAGAACCACGTCGCTCTCGATCGCGAACACACAGCGACTCTCGCCGAGGTCGAGCAACTCGATCAGCTCGGGATCGATGTACAGCTGGTGGCAGTCCTCGCACAGGCCACCGGGAACGCCGAAGCACAGCCGCTCCGTCCGGTCGGGGAGCCGGAACGTGGTGTCGAACCGGGTGACGATGAGGCGGCGGCTGCAACCAGGGCAGCGATCTCGCAGGCCCGACATCGGATGGTTCTCCGGTGGCGCCGGCCAGGATGGCCGACGACTCGAGATCGATGCTAGGAAGGGTGGTGCGTGCGGGACATGGCCCAGGGGTACCGCTCTCGCCGGTACCCCATCAGACGGCCGCCAGACGGACGCTCGCCCGGTGCGCCCACTACTGCACCCGAAGTACCGTCCTCGCCCCGGACCAGTGACGCTCGAGCTGGTAGTAGTCGCGCTCGGGCGGCGTGAACACGTGGACGATGACGGCGCCGAAGTCCAACAGGACCCAATGCGACTCGGGCGTGCCCTCGCGCCCGATCGGCTTGACCGCCTCGTTCCGCAGTCCTTCGAGGATCCCGTCCGCGATCCCGTTGATCTGCCGCTCGGACCCGCCCGAGCAGATCACGAACGCATCGGCAACCGTGGTGAGCCCGGCCAGGTCGAGGAGCACGATGTCGGCTGCCTTCTTGTCCTCCGCCAGCTCGACGATCCGCCGAGCGAGGTCGAGCGCCGCGCGGTCGGCGGCCGGCGCTGCCGTGTCGCGCGACGGGAGGCCATCCGGGCGGGGGGCGGTGGACGAGGCAGCGGACTTGGTCACGTGGTCAGGATCCTCCGGCGGGTTCCAGGTACAGGCGATGGTCGGCGATGTAGCGCGCGACGGCGTCGGGCACGAGGTAGCGGATCGATCGCCCCGCCGCCACCCGCCGTCGCACCACGCTACCGGAGATGGGCAACAGGGGCCCCGACAGGAACACGAACCGATCCGCCCGGCCCGGGAAGCGATCCACCACCCGGGCCAGATCGGGTCGATCGTTCCCGCCACGGGGAACGACCGCCAGCCGGCACAGCTCGAGGATCCGATCGGGATGTCGCCATTCGGGAAACCCGGCGAGCGCCTCCGAGGACATGATGAACCAGACGTCACGCGCACCGGCTGCCTGCATCGCTTCGAGGGTATCCACGGTGTACGAGACACCGCCGCGGTCCAGCTCGATCCTGCTCACAGCGAAGCTCGGGTTGCCGGCGGTGGCCAGCTCGAGCATGGCCAGCCGGTGCTCGGGCGGCCGTGACCGGGTCGACCGGGCTTGTGGGGCGGCAAGGCCGCCGGGATGAACTTGACGTGCTCCAGACCCAGAGCCTCGCGGGCCTCTTCGGCGATCGCGAGGTGTCCGTGATGGACGGGGTCGAACGTCCCGCCCAGGACACCGAGCGATCCAGGCACGATCGTGGCCGGCGACGGGACCGCGTCGACGGCCGGTCCCTCCTCGGCGATCCCGCTCGTGCCCCTGGCCCCGCGCTCAATCGGCTCCCTCGTGGGGCTCCCACTCCAGCTCCGAGCCACCGATCCGGACCAGGTCCCCCGACCGGACGCCAGCCCGCCGCAGCGCGTCGTCGATGCCCAGCCGCGCAAGCTCGCGCTGGAACCGTTCGGCCGACTCCTCGTTGTCGAAGTTCGTCTGCGCGACGAGGCGCTCGATTCGCTTTCCCCGAACGCGGAGCACGCCCTCCTCCCGGTCCAGCGCGAAGCCGTCCCCGGACGCCTCGAGCCGGTGGACGACGACATCCGCCGGCTCGGGTGGCTCGGCGAGCCCGGCCGCATCCGGCAGCAGGCCGGAGACGGCGGCACGCAGCTCCCCAAGGCCCG
>CAWHXD010000013.1:0-12373 GCA_963833225.1 uncultured Chloroflexia bacterium
CTGCAAGACGGCGTCTGTCCGTTGTCCCGCCCGGTGATGCCCTTCCACCAGGGCATCGCCGGCGATGCCATCCAGGCACATCGCCGCGCTGCCACCCAGGCGCCTCTCCGGCGATGCCACCCAGGCGCCTCTCCGGCGATGCCACCCAGTCAAAGGACGCTTGCGGGCCGCGTACCGGCCGGCCCAGGGCACGGGAATTGCCCGGCATCGACGCGCCAACGGACCCTGACCGCGCGGCGCGGCAATCGCTCGAGCGGGGCCGGGTCCGGCCTGGCGGACGAGGCTCGACGCGACCCGGCGAGCGGGCCGGCGAGCAGTCGTGCTCTGACTGGATGACGAGAAACGCGGTGGATGATGTGCCAGGCGCTCCGCGTTCGATGGAACTTGGTCCGGAACGCGGGCGTCGGTGCGATGCGTCCCTCGACGAGGTATCGATCCATGACCGCTCACCTCCGCCTCGCGACCGTCCTCGGGGCCGCCCTGCTCATCGCGGCCTGTACCGGATCCGCCGCCTCACCCGGTGCCGTCACGACGGCCACTCCGGATGTCTCGCCCGCGCCCGCGGCAGCGACGTATTGGCTGCGGATGACGACCTGGCAGGCCATCGCACCGCTCGACCAGTTCGCCGGCCAGCCACTGCTCGTGATCACCGGCGACGGCGTGGCCGTCAGTCCAGGCCCGGTCCCCGCCATCTACCCGGGTCCGTTGCTGCCCAACTTGACCGGGCGGTCGATCAGCGCGGCCGGTGAGGCGTCGATCGTCCAGGGCGCAACCGATCTCGGCCTGCTGGGCGGTCCGACCGACTTCCAAGGGCAAGCCAACCCGCTCGGCGCTGTGACTGGTCGGATCGAGCTCATCGTCGACGGAAGCCGGGTCGTGCTCACCGGCAACCCAGACGCGCACATCGAATGCATCACCACGCCGTGCGAGCCGCAGCCGGGCACGCCGGAGGCGTTCGGCGAGCTGTGGCATCGGCTGCTCGACCTGCCGTCGTGGCTGGGTGACGAGCTTGGACCCGAGGCGCCATACGCGGCCCCGGCGTACGCCTTGCTGGTGCGGCCTGCGCAGCACACGGATCCCGACCTGCCGCAGGCGCCGGCCGACTGGCCGCTCGACCAGCCGATTTCCACGTTCGGTGGGCCCGTCGCCAACGGCACGGCACGCTGCGGAACCGTCTCGGGTGCCGACGCGGAGGTGCTGCGTCCAGCCCTGACCGCCGCCAATCAGCTGACGCCCTGGATCCAGGATCCAGACACCGATGCCGCCTTCACGCTCGTCGTCCGAGCCCTGACGCCGGCTGAGGACGCCTGTCGCGAGGTGTTCGCCGGTGGCTGACACCCCGGGGTCGTCGGCGCATCGCCACCCGCGACATACGCGAAACGACCCGGCGTCAGAGGTCGGAGGAGGCAGGGACGATCTCCGTGCCGTCGATCACGAGATCACGGTGCCCTGGTGATAGACTAGGACCCATCCGTCGGCCGTTCCGCGCCACACGGAGACGCGACGCGAGTTCCGTACACCCTGCCGCAGGCGGTAGGTCGCCAGCCACGCCCCACCGCCCGCCTCGCGTACGGCGAAGTCGCCCACCTCCAGGCCCGCGAGCGGGTCGTAGGTCGGATCCGCGTATCGGCTCTCGAGCTCGTCGAGACAGGCCTGGCGGTCGTAGATGCTCCCGGACGCGCCCACCTCCCAGTAGTCGGGAACGGTCATCGCCTCGAAATCGGCACGGGTCGTGCCGTGCTCCGGCCGATGGAAGAGCGGCTCACGGTCGCGCAGCTCCCGGGCAACCGACCTGGCGTCCTGCTTCATCGGCGGAACTCTGGCGCCGGATCCACCTTCGCGCAAGCGACACCGGTCTCGATGGTGCTTGACACGAAGACGACGATCGAGCGCAAAGCCCATCGGCGCGTCCCGTTCGAGCGACGCTGACCTCGCGCCGGGGGGCGGTGGCCAGGCGTGACCGGCGGTGGCCAGGCGTGACCGACGACCGGCGGGACGAGCTCGCCGGCGCCGCCCGAGGTGCCTATCCTTAACGGATCGCGACATCGCCATCGGACGGCACGTGCGTGCAGTGCGTGGGTGCGGCCGACGAGGAAGGAGTCGGAATGCTGCGTCGCCTGCCTGCCGTCACCCTCGTCCTCGTGGGCGTCATGAGTCTCGCCGCCTGCGGCGGCTCGTCGCCCACGGAGCCACCGGCCTCGCCCAGCTCGGCACCGAGCGCGAGCCCGGCCGTGTCTCCCCAGGCCTCGTCTCAACCCAGCACGGCGCCGACACCCGCGGATGCCCTGCCCAAGACGGTCGTGGCTATGTGCAACGGCGTCGCCCTGCGGACGAGCGCGTCGACGAGCGGCAACCTGGTCGCGCGCGTCTCGACGGGCGTCAACGTCCGCGCCGTCGAGATCGTGACCGGCGACAGCTACACGACGGGCTCGTGCGGCACGGCCGGCGACACCTGGTACCGGATCCGCAGGGTCGGCGGCAAGACGGTCAAGTCGCTGTACGGCGTGACCGACGTGTACGCGGCTGCCGGGTTCTTCCAGTAGCCGAAGCGACGGCTCGGTCCGCGACCATCGGCGGCGCCGCCGCGACTCGCGACGGCCCCACGACTCGTCAACGCCGCGCGATAGGCTCACGAGCGTGAGCCATCAACATCAATCGACGTTCCGCCCGGACGCGCCCGTCGGGTCGAGACTCGTCCGCGTGGCGTGGCTGATCCGCGATGGCTCGCTCGACCCGGAGCTGGCGGCCCTGCTATCGCTCCTGGTGGAGGCCGGGGTTCCGGCCGTCGTCGCGTCCACGGACAGTGCGACCTCCGACGCGGTTCGGGGCGCGTTGCTCGACCTGCTGCCGGAGGACGCCACCGTCGTCCGGCTGGCGGGCGCGGGCGAGGCGTTCGGCTGGCTGCCGGAGGCCGCCGACCTGGGCTGGCTGCCGGACCCGCCCGGCGACGGGGCCGGCGACCGGAGCACGGCTCCCGAAGCCGCCGCGAGGGCCGATTCCACGGTGCTCGTCGCGGACCTTGACCCGGACGCGCCGGCCGGGACCTGGGGCGAGCGGGCGCTGGTGGCGATCCGCGCGCTTTCGCTCGGCTATGGGATGCTCGCGACCGCGCGCGGAGCCAGGCTGGAGGAGGTCCTTGGCCGTCTCGCGGCCAAGCCGGTGGGGGCGCTGGATGACGAGCTCACGAGGCTGGGCGTGGTGCTGATCCTGGCGATGGACGCGACCAGCCGCATGCGGGTTGCCGCCGCCCACTACGTGCGCCCGGTCTCCCGGGATGCGGAGGGCCATGTGCGCCGCCTGCCACCGGCGGTGCTCGCCACCTGGAACCCGACGACCGGCCGGTGGGAGCACTTCGCCTGGGGAATCGTCGACGAGCTTGCGGGCCGGGTCGGGAGCAGCCCTCGCGAGCTCGAGCGCGAGCAGGCCCGGCGCGCCGGCATCCTGGTCCGGCTGGCGATCCGCCTGGGGGACGGCACGGAGAAGGCACGGTCGACGGACCGATCGACACCGGCCGACCGGGCACGCGACGCCGGGTAGCCGGACCGTTTGACGCTTTCCGGTCCGCGTGCCACGCTGGCCGCCCGAGTCGCAACCGCCTGCATCCCGGAGTCCCCGCCGTGGTTCGCTCGTCCTCGACCTCCTCCCACGCCGCCGATCGTCCAGCCAGCCTGGGCGCGCTCCGCGCGTCCGGCTGGAAGCCGCGAACCGTCAAGGAGGAGTTGCGCACCAATCTCCTGAGCCGGCTCGCCGGCGGGGAGCGCGTGTTCGCGACGATCGTCGGCTACGACGAGACGGTGATCCCCGCGATCGAGAACGCGATCGTCGCCGGCCAGGACATCGTGTTCCTGGGCGAGCGCGGCCAGGCCAAGACGCGGCTCGCGCGGCTGCTGGTCGGGTTGCTGGACGAGTGGCTGCCGGTCGTCCGCGGCGGCGAGCTCAACGACGACCCGTTCGCGCCCATCAGCGCAGCGGCCCGCGGGATCGTCACCGAGCAGGGCGACGACACGCCCATCGACTGGATCCCGAGGGACCGGCGGTACGCGGAGAAGCTCGCCACTCCCGACATCACGATCGCCGACCTGATCGGCGAGGTTGACCCGATCCGGGTGGCCGAGGGTCGCTATCTGTCAGACGAGCTCACCCTCCACTACGGCCTCATCCCTCGCGCCAACCGCGGCATCTTCGCGATCAACGAGCTGCCGGACCTCGCGGAGCGGATCCAGGTGGGCCTGCTCAACATCCTTGAGGAGCGCGACGTCCAGATCCGCGGCTTCCAGGTGCGCCTGCCGCTGGACCTGTTCGTCGTCGCCTCCGCCAACCCGGAGGACTACACGAGCCGGGGCCGGATCATCACGCCCCTCAAGGACCGCCTCGGATCGCAGATCCGGACGCACTACCCGCGATCGCTCGAGCACGAGGTCGCCATCGTCCGGCAGGAGAAGCAGACGTTCCCGCCGTGCGATGGCATCCCGCCCGTCGTCGTGCCCGGCTTCATGGAGGAGCTGGTCGCCGAGCTGACCCATCTCGCCCGCCGGTCCCCGGACATCAGTCAGCGCAGCGGCGTCTCGGTCCGCGTCTCGGTGTCCAACCTGGAGGTCCTCGAGGCCGCCGCGATCAAGCGTGCCGTCCGCCTGGATGAGCCGATGGCGGCGCCACGGATCTCCGACCTCGGCGCGATCCTCGCCTCGACCTCGGGCAAGGTCGAGGTGGAGACGGTGGGCGAGGACACGCCGGAGGATCGGATCGTGGAGCGGCTCGTGACCAAGGCGGTGTTCGCGACCTTCAACCGGCACGTCTCGCTGGACCGCCTGGCACCGGTGATCGAGGCTTTCGACGACGGGCTGGTGATCGAGACGGGGGAGCGCGTGCCGTCGGGCGGGTACGTCCGCTGGATGCGCGAGATCCCGGGCCTGCGCGAGGCGGTGGAGCGGCTCGGGACCTTCGACGTCTCGGACGGAGCGCAGGATCCGGCGCTCGTCGCCTCGGCGGTGGAGTTCCTGCTCGAGGGCCTCCACCTGCAACGCCGGGTGAACAAGGATCGTGGCCACGCCGGCGTCACCTACCGGCGCTGACCTGCACGCAGGCGACCGATCCTATGGCCTTCCTGACGCCCGATCCCCGCCACCTCGGCCGGGCCGATCTGCGCGTGTTCGACGGACAGGCAGGCGCTCAGCCCGGCCGCCCGGTACCGCCGCTGGGATGGCAGCCAGCAGCTGCCCGACCTCACCGCCGATGAGATCCTGGACGCGATGGCGGACGATCTCCTCGAAAGCGGCGATCTTGCCGAGGCGCTCCGCAACCTCGCCCAGCATGGGCTTCGCAGGGACGACCCCTCGCGCACCGATCTGCACGGCCTGCGCGACCTGATGGGGCGGCTGCGACAGCGGCGGCGGGAGATGCTCGAACGAGGCTCGCTGGCGGACCCGCTGGCGGACGTGCGCCAGGAGCTGGACGAGATCGTGGCCACCGAGCGGGCAGGCGTGGAGCGCCGTCTCGATGCGACCGAGCCCGGAGCGGGCGGTGATGCGTCCGACGGTTGGGCCGAACTCGGAAGCGACGATGCGGATGCGGCTGCGGGCGCCGGCGGGACGGCGACGAAGGACGATGGGCCGACGAAGGACGATGGGCCGACGGATCCGCCGAGCGCCGAGCTGCGCCAGATGCTCCGCAGCGTCGCCTCCAGGCGCCTTGACCGGCTGGACACGCTACCCCCCGACGTTGGGGCCAGGATCCGCGCCCTGGAGGACTACGACTTCCTCGAGCCGGAGGCGCGGGAACGCTTCGAATCGCTGCTCGACCGCCTGCGTGGGAGGGTGCTCGACCGCATGACGAACGGCCTCGCGGACGCCGTCAAGGGCCTCAGGCCAGAGGACCTGGATGCCCAGCGCTCGATGGTGCGCGACCTCAACCAGCTGCTGGATCGGCGCCTGTCGGGCGATGAGCCCACACCGTCCGAGGTCGACGACTTCCTGCGCCAGCACGGGATGTTCTTCCCGGGCGCGTCGACGCTCGACGATGTGATCGAGCAGCTCGCCGACCGGATGGCGGCAATGCAGTCGCTGCTCCGCTCGCTCTCGCCCCAGCAACGGGCCGAGCTCCAGGACACGATCGACGCTCTGCTCCGGGACGACCGGCTCCGGTGGGACCTCGCCAGGCTCGCCGCCTCGCTCGATCAGCTCCTGCCCGACGGCCTGGGCGAGCCCATGCCGTTCTCGGGCGATCGCCGGCTGGGTCTCGAGACGGCCCTCGAGGAGATCGAGAGCCTCCAGGCGATGGACCGCCTGGAGGCGGACCTCGACGGCGCGGCTCGATCCGGAGACCTGGCGGCGATCGATCGATCCGCGCTGCGCGCGCTGCTCGACGAGGACGCCGTGCGGAGCGTGGACGCGCTCGATGACCTGGCCGACCGGCTCGAGGCTGCCGGCTACCTCGAGCGGTCGGGGGACCGGCTCGAGCTGACCCCGCGCGGGACCAGGCGGATCGGCCAGAAGGTGCTCGATGACCTGTTCTCGCGGCTGCGCCACGACGCGCTGGGAGGCCACCGTGAGGATCGATCCGGGCGTGGCGGCGAGCGCGAGGAGACGTCGAAGCCGTTCGAGTTCGGCGACGCGTTCCACCTTGACCTGCGCTCGACGATGGCCAATGCGCTGACGCGCGAGGAGAACGGACCGCCTCGAGCCGGGGCGGCGCGGGGTGTCCGGTTGCGTGCGGACGACTTCGAGGTGTTCCGCACCGAGCGCACGACGTCCGCGTCGACCGTGCTGTTGGTCGACATGAGCCGTTCGATGCTGCTGCGTGGCTGCTTTCTCGCGGCCAAGAAGGTGGCGCTGGCGCTCGAGGCGCTCATCCGCACCCAGTACCCCCGCGACCGGCTCTCGATCGTGGGCTTCGCGTACGACGCCCGCGAGATCCGGCCCGAGATGCTGGCCGGGCTCTCGTGGCACGAGTACGAGTACGGGACCAATCTCCAGCACGGGCTGCAGGTCGCCCGCCGGATCCTGGCCCGCCAGCGGTCCTCGAACCGCGAGATCGTGGTGATCACCGATGGCGAGCCGACCGCGCATGTGGAGCACGGCGAGGTCGAGTTCAACTACCCGCCCACGAGCCGCACGATCCGGGCGACGTTGCGCGAGGTCATGCGCTGCACCAGGGATGGGATCACCATCAACACGTTCATGCTCGAGCGGACACCGGCGTTGACCGATTTCGTGGGGCTCATGACCGAGCTCAACCGGGGCCGTGCGTTCTACGCCGAGCCGGCGCGGCTGGGAGAGTACGTGCTGGTCGATTTCGTCCAGCGCCGCCGCAAGCGCGTGTCGTAGAGTCACGCCACTGGGGCGCGTCCAGCTTGCTCGCGAGTGACCGGATATGACGCGCGCCACGAGGGAGGTCGCATGCTCCAGCTGTTCCTGTTCCTGCACGTGCTCGGCGCGATCGCCGTGTTCGGGCCGACGTTCGCCTTTCCGCTGATCTCCGGTCAGGCCGGCAAGGCCCCGCAGCACGGCCACTTCGCGGCGGTGGTGATGGACCTGATCGAGCGCCGGATCGTGGTCCCGGGGGCGATCGTGCAGGGCATCACGGGCGTCGCGCTGATCCTGATCATCGGCCCCGATCTCACCAGCTCCGCCTGGCGCTGGCTGATCGCCGGGATCGTGCTGTACCTGATCGCCGTCATCTACGCGATCCTGGTCCAGGCGCCCGCGGCCGAGAAGATGGTCGAGCTGACCGCCGGTGGCCCGCCCGCGGGTGCGCCACCCGCCGGAGCTCCGGCGGGCCCGCCGCCCGAGATCGCCGCCACGGCGCAGCGGCTCCAGCGAGGCGGCATGTTCCTGACCGTGATGGTCGTGCTGATCGTGGCCCTCATGGTGGTCAAGCCGGGCGTCTGATCGGGCGCCACGGCGCCTCACCCGACGTTCCGGCCCGTCGCCGGGGGCCAAGCGACCCCCGATCCGCGACAGCCGACCCACCCGCCTTCGCTCCGTTGCGCCTGTTCCTCGTCAAGCACATGGGGCAGCATCAGTTGTGCCGTCGGCCTCCGCCCCGGCGGTCCTGTCCGGGTGCGCGCCACCCGGCTACCATCAGCGTCGACACGAACAGGAGACCACCTGATGCCCCACGTCGCCACCTCGCCCGCAGACCTCATCGCCCGCTTGTCCGGGATCGCGCACGTCGAGGGCGGAATGCTGGTCATCGATGACGAGCCACGGTTCCGCAGCGAGGCGGCGTTCGATCTCGCCTGGACCGCGGCCCTCACCACGGACGATCCGACCGCCGAGGCGGCGCGATGGATCGTGTGGGAGGCGAGCCAGGCCCTGGGAGCGCGCTCGGCGAGCATCCAGGAGCTGTACATGGCGCGGAGCCGGGGCGAGGTGTCGGGCTTCACGGTGCCGGCGATCAACCTGCGCGCGCAGACGTTCGACATGGCCCGCACGTTCTACGAGACCGCGGCGCGTGCCGACGTGGGCGCGGTGATCTTCGAGCTGGCCCGCAGCGAGCAGACCTACACCTACCAGCGGCCGATGGACTACGCGACATCCGTGCTGGCCGGCGCCATCGCGGCCGGCTGGAAGGGGCCCGTGTTCATCCAGGGCGATCACTACCAGTTCAACGCCAAGAAGTACGCGGCCGACCCGGAGGCCATGACCGAGGAGATCCGTCGCGCGTGCCGGCTGGCGATCGACGCCGGCTACCGGAACATCGACATCGACAGCTCCACGCTGGTGGATCTGTCACAGCCTGACCTGGACGCGGAGCAGCGCGAGAACTACACGCGCGCCGCCGAGCTGACCGCGCTGATCCGGAGCCTCGAGGTCGACGGCGTGACCGTCAGCGTCGGCGGGGAGATCGGCGAGGTTGGCAAGCAGAACTCGACGCCCGAGGAGCTCAAGGCATACCTCGACGGCTACAACCGGGAGCTCGGCGAACGTGCACCCGGCGCCAGGGGCCTGTCCAAGGTCAGCGTCCAGACGGGAACCTCGCACGGCGGGGTGCCGCTGCCGGGCGGTGGCGTTGCCGAGGTCAAGCTCGACTTCGACGTGCTGGCCAAGCTCGGGGTCATCGCCCGCGAGCGCGGGCTGGCCGGGGCGGTCCAGCACGGCGCGTCGACGCTGCCCGACGAGCTGTTCCACCACTTTCCTGCGGTTGAGACGGCCGAGATCCACCTCGCGACCGGTTTCCAGAACGCGCTCTACGACCATCCGGCCTTCCCGGCATCGATGACCAGTGCGATCAACGACTGGTGCCGCGAGAACGCCGCCAACGAGCGCAAGGCCGGCCAGACCGAGGAGCAGTTCCTGTACACGACCCGCAAGAAGGCGATCGGCCCGTTCAAGCGCGAGCTGTGGGAGCTGGAGACCAAGGACGAGATCCTGGCCGCGCAGTCGGCCAAGATCGCGTTCCTGTTCAGCAACCTCAAGGTCAACGGCTCGATGGCGCTCGTCGACCGGTACATCAGGCCGGTGGCGGTATCGCGGCCGATCCCGGACGCGCTGGGGTTCGCGGTCGCGGGCTGATGCCGGGGACCGGGGTGCCGCTGCATACCCGGCTGGCCTGTGGGCGCTGGCCGCGCTCGTCCCGGCGACCGGCCCGTGGCTGACGGTCGGGACGAGTTCTTCCGCCTCCGACCCGCGCCGCTGCCCGTCTCCATCCGGCTCGAGGCCCCGGGCGACGAGCCGGATGTGCGGGCCGTGGAGCTGGCGGCGTTCACCGGGCCGGAGGAGGCCGCGATCGTCGACCGGATCCGCTCCGAGGCTCCGGACGGCTGGCACTCGCTGGTCGCCGTCCACGAGGGTGGGCGCATCGTTGGTCACCTGCTGCTCTCGCCATGTCCGGTGGAGGACGACGCCGGCCGACCCGTGGCACGGGTCCTGGCGATCGGCCCCGTGGCCGTCCAACCCGAGTCGCAGCTGCGGGGCGTCGGGTCGGCGCTGATGACCGCGGCGCTGGGCCTGGCCGTCGCCCGAGTCGTACCGGCGCTGGTGCTCCTGGGCCACCCGTCGTACTACCCGCGGTTCGGGTTCGAGCCCGCACGCGGCGTGGGGCTGGAGCCGCCGGCGGCGGCGTGGCCCGACGCCGCGTGGATGGCCCGCCGGCTGCCGGCGTGGACTGATGCGATGAGGGGGACCGTGCGCTACCCGGAGGCGTTCGAGCCGCTCGCCTGACCGGGTGATGGCAGCCGGACGGGTGGGAGGATCCGATCCGAGGCGTCCGGCAGCTCTTTCGGCGGTTCGGCCACCGGCGCCTGTGACTGAGGCATCATCAGCAGCATGAACGCCTCCGACTTCGGGACCGTGTGGTCCGCATCCCTGGTTCGCGCATCCCAATCCTCACTCGACGCGTGGCTGGCGTTCGCGCTCGAGGCCTGCGACGTCTCCGACCGCATGGCGCTGGCCGGCTTCCGCCGGAACCTGAGCATCGAGCGCAAGCCGGATCGCTCGTTCGTGACCGCCGTCGACCAGGCGATCGAGCGTGAGATCCGGGGTCGCATCCAGACGCGGTTCCCCGATCACGGGCTGGTCGGCGAGGAGTACGGCGAGGAGGTCGGCAGGGCCGCCACCCGCTGGTTCATCGATCCCATCGATGCCACCCACAACTACATCCGCGGCATTCCGCTGTTCGGGACCCTGCTGGCCGTCGAGCATGAGGGCGAGATCCAGGTGGGCGTCATCTCGGCTCCCGCGATGCGCGAGCGCTGGTTCGCCTGGCGCGGTGGTGGCGCCTGGAACCGCGGCTCGGACGGCGAGCGGCGGATCACGGTCTCTGGGGTCACGGCGCTCGAGGACGCCCAGCTCGTCTACGGGAGCGGCCGGGACACCGTCGCGAGCGGCCTCATGCCGGGCTTCGACGCTCTGATCACCGCGGCCTGGCGCGAACGTGGGTTCGGCGACTTCTGGGGCTATGCGCTGGTCGCCGAGGGCGCCGCCGAGGCGATGATCGAGACCGGGATGCACAGCTGGGATCTGGCCGCGCCACAGGTGCTGATCGAGGAAGCCGGCGGGCGGGTGACCGATGTCCACGGCGAGCGCCGGATCGACGCTCCGTCCTTCGTGGGATCGAACGGGCGGCTGCACGAAGAGGTCCTCCGGCGGTTGCAGGAGGCTCCGCAGGGATAGCGGCGGTCGCGACCTCGAGCCCAATGCCCGCCACGCAGTCCAGGCACGACTGTCCGCCGCGATCGGGAGATGTCTCGGGTCGAGGTTCGCGCAAACCTGCCGATGGATCGTGCTGCGCCGAGCACGAGCTGCGCCGCGACTGGCCAGACTACGCGGCTCCGGGGCGGCTCATCGGAGCGCGAGGGCGGTCTGCCAGTCGTCTCCTGACTGAATGGCGATCGCTGGCGCGAGGCGACCGCTTGCCCCGAGGCGATCGCCGGTGGCACGGCACGATCGGTGACGGCGCGAGCCACGGCCCAGCCGCGTCGCTCGCTCGGAGAGGCGCTCGAGCGGGTCGTCCGGTCGGCCTCCTGACCTGCGGAGCGTCCTGTCGTCGTGGAGGCTCGCCGCCGGTCGCGCCTCGGCTCAGCCGAACAGCCAGGCGAGGATGGCGACCGCCGCCACGATGACGACGATCAGCGGGAGCTGATCGGCACCGAACCCGCCCGCGACGGCGCCCGGGATTGCCACCGCGGCAACGATCGCGAACACGGCCGCTCGTCTCGCGCGGGCGTCCACGCCCGACATCTCGTCGGCCGCCGCTGCATCCGTCGGCATCAGAAAGCTCTCGGCATCGGCCGCTGTCTCGGCATCAGGGGGCGTGTCCGGGTCGCCCGGCTCGTCGCTGGGAGCCGCCTTCTCCGTCCAGTCGTCGCCCGCCGCGCGGCCGGCCGCCGCACCCGGCAGTGGCTCGAGACCCAGCAGCCACCGGCCGGGGTTGGCGAGCGTCGCGGCTGCGGCCGGCTCCAGCAGGTCCTCTACCACGGCGACCGACACGGCGTCCTCGATCGCCAGCACGAGCTGGACCTCGTCTTCGGCACGGGCGCCCGTCCCGACGGGCATCGCCCTGGAGCCCGACGTCCAGATCCCGGCGGCTCGCACGAGCAGCCCGTCGCGCAGCCATCTCCGCGATTCATCGAGCAGCGAACCCCGGCCATGCCCATCGGCCAGGCGCTCGAGGTCGGCCAGCAGGATCTGGCGCTCCTCCAGGTCGCGCCGTGGCACGACGGTGCGGTGCAGGTCCTCGGCGCTGAGGCTGTCCGCCGCAGCGAAGATCGCATCCGCCCGCTCGCGGGCCGCTCGCTCGCCCGGCAGGGTCAGCTCGTTGGGGCGAGCGGTCCAGGGCTCCCGGGTCATCGAGCCCAGGCCGCGGATGACGGCTGCTGCAGCGTCGACAGGCGATCGCGGGCGGTCATGGCCTCGGCCGGTGCGGACGGGACCGT
>CAWHXD010000014.1:0-107123 GCA_963833225.1 uncultured Chloroflexia bacterium
CCTTCTCCCCCAGGGTGTCGCCACGGAGCGTCCAAGGCCGCAAAGGCGAAGAAGGCTAGACCCGCTGCGAGGTTGATCACGTTTGTCGGCAGGGCGAGTGCGAAGGCGATGCCCACCAAGACTGATATCGCGTGGATGATGAGCGTTGCGATCGTGACGGCGACCAGCACCATCCACGCTGGGTAGCGGGCGGCGAACGCGAGGGCCATCAGCTGGCTCTTGTCGCCCAGTTCGGCGAGCAGCACTATGCCGAGGCTCAGCCAGAAGGCTTCGATCACGGACTTCTCCGGCTTGTGGGCGCCGGGCCGGGTGCGACCTCGACCCGGCACCCGAGGTTGGGGTGCTGGTCGAAGGTCGTCCGCCCGCGTGGGCCCGGCGACCGGGCGCCGAGGCGCCAGCATGTCGATCTACTCGGAGAGGGACTACTCCCCTTCGGGTGGAGTGTGCCGCCCGGCGGTCAGCAGCGTCAACTCGACCTCGAGCGCTCGCTCCTACGGTCATGTCCACGACCCGCCGCACTGGGCGGCCGGAGAATGGAACCGCCTTTGGCTTCGGAGGACTAGCACCGGGGGCGAATAGACCACGTCGCCCTCGCTCGACCACGCTCATCGCGATGTCGACGGGCGTGCATTCGAGCGTCACCAGCGTCAGATCCGACACCGCGTGGATGCGGCGCGAGCCGTGAAGCTGTGCACGGTCTGCGGTGTCGTCACCAGCCGCGCTGGTAGCCGCTGCACCGAGCACGCCCGCGCAGTCCAACCGCAGCCGGCACAACGCCCTGTACAGCACGCGGGCCTGGCAGCGGCTCAGCGCCCGCGTGCTCCGCGCCTGGCGTGGCGAGCACGGCAACTGGTGCCCGGGCTACCAGCGCGCCGCCCACCCAGCCGCCGACCTGACCGTCGATCACGTCGTCCCGCTCGCCGCTGGCGGTGCGCCGTTCGACATCGCCAACACCGCGGTGCTGTGCCGCTCGTGCAACTCGACGAAGGGTGCGTCGACCGACCGGGGCGGGGTAGCCCATATGGCGACGCACGCTGCCCGCTGACCGCGCCTCCCGACTGTGTGCGCGCGGCCGGGTTTCGCGAATTATCCCGGTCGCTGATCGGGGATCCGCCAAGGTTCGCCCGTGGGCGCCCACGTTGGCCCACGTGCCGCGATGAGCCCGACCGTGGCCAACGACGCGACCGAACGCAAGAAGGCCCCGGGCTTGGCGCCCGGGGCCCGAGGATCGACTGGCAGGGGCGGTTCTATCCGGCGTCGCCCTGCGCGCCGGCCTGCCGGCGCGACTGCCTTGGGCGTGCGCTTGGTGCGCTTCTTGATCGGCTCCGCGACGGGCTCCGGCTCGGCCGCCTCGCCCTCGGCCGCCTTCCGGGCGAGGGCCGCCTTGCGCAGCGCGTTCGTGTACTGGTTCCAGTGGGGCTTGCACATCCGGCCGAGGCCGTCCTTCTGGCTGGGCTGGGCCGGGAACTCGGTCGGCCGGCGCCTCGTGCGCCTCGATCCCGAACTTCGCAGACCCGATGCAGCGTCGCAGCTCGGTCGCGGTGGCGTTCGTGGTCATGGTGTCGATCTCCTTCCTGGCTCAGAGGCCGAACGAGGCGGCGAGCGCCTCGCTCTCCTCGGGTCCCGCGTCGAGGGCGGCGGCGAGCGCCGCGTACATCGCCTCGGTGAACTCGGTGCGCGACAGCCCGTCGAGCGTCGGGTGCTCGAGGCGCATCCAGGCCTCGACGTGGCGGGGGTCGATGTCCTTCGTCCGCTCGGCGATGAACCGCTGGTAGAAGGTCCACCGGGCCATCTCGCCCATCGTCGGCTCCGGCATCGCGGTGCCTCCTTTCGCTCGCCCACGCCCATCTGGCGTGCGGACGACATCCATCACGCTGTCGTCGCGACGATGCAAGGCCGAAGATCGGCGGCCGCCCGATGAGCGCGAAGACCGCGGTCGCCGCACCCCCGGCGGGCTGGCGCAACCGGATCACCGGGTCCGGCGAGGAGGCGCCCGACCAGCTCCTCGCCAACCCCGCGAACTGGCGGATCCACCCGAAGGCGCAGCAGGACGCCCTCGCCGGCGCGCTCGACGCGGTCGGCTGGGTCCAGCAGGTCCTCGTCAACCGGCGCACGGGCTTCGTCGTCGACGGCCACGCCCGGGTCGCGCTCGCGCTGTCCCGCGGCGAGCCGACCGTGCCGGTCCTGTACGTCGACCTCGAGCCCGCCGAGGAGGCGCTCGTCCTCGCGACCCTCGACCCGATCGGCGCGATGGCCGGGCGCGACGACGAGAAGCTGAAGGCGCTCCTGGCGGACGTCACGGTCGACGACGCCGGGCTGCTCGCGCTCGCTCGGCGACCTCGGCGGCAGCGAGCCGAAGGCCGGGCTGACCGACCCCGACGAGGTGCCCGAGCCGCCCGAGGAGCCGTACGTCAAGCCGGGCGAGCTCTGGCGTCTGGGCGACCACCGGATCCTGTGCGGCGACGCGACGAACGCCCGACGACGTGGCGCGGCTGCTCGACGGCGCGGCGCCGACGCTGCTCGCGACCGACCCGCCGTACGGCGTCCAGCTCGACCAGACCTGGCGCGACGGCGTGTACAACGGGCCGCGCAAGCGGGTCAAGGGCTGGGGCGTCGTGGCCGGCGCCGAGAAGCCGTACATGATGCGCGAGGTCCCCGACGCCGAGCGAGGCGCCAGCCGGCCAAGCGCGGGCACCACACCGCGGGCCACCGCAACACCTCGATCAGCATGGACACCCGGGCCGACTGGTCCGAGGCGTTCGCCCTCGTGCCGTCGCTCCAGGTCGGCTACGTCTGGTACGCGAGCATCCACACGCTCGAGGTGCTCCAGGGCCTGCTCGGCATCGGGTTCGAGCTCGCCGGCCAGATCATCTGGGACAAGGGCCTCTTCTCGGTCGGGCGCTCCTGGTACCACTGGGCCCACGAGCCGTGCGTCGTCGTCCGGCGGCCGGGCGTGCCGCACCTGTTCATCGGCGAGCGCGACCAGTCGACGATCTGGCGGGCGCCCAGCCCCAAGCGGATCGGAGGCGGCAGCAAGGAGGCGAAGGAGGACCACCCGACCCAGAAGCCGGTGCTCCTCTCCGAGATCCCGATCCGCAACCACCTCCGGGCGGGCGAGGCGGTCTACGAGCCGTTCTGCGGGTCGGGCACGACGCTCATGGCGGCCGAGACGCTCGGCCGGCGCTGCTACGCGATGGAGATCGACCCCAAGTACGTCCAGGTCGCGATCGAGCGCTGGCAGGCCTTCACCGGGCAAGACGGCGGAGCGGGTCGATGGGTAGGCGCGGCCCGGCGCCGACCCCGACGAAGGTGAAGCGGCTCCTCGGCGAGACGCGCCCGCGCCGCCTCAACCTGCGCGAGCCGATGCCCGTCGGCCGACGTGCCGAAGATGCCGGCCGACATGGACGCCGACGCCAAGGTCGTCTGGCGGCGGGTCCTCCGCGACATGCGCCACACGGGCGTCATCCGGGCGGCCGACGCCGACGTCCTGCGCTGCTACTGCGAGGCGGTCAGCCGCTACGCCGCGGCGGCCCGGCTGTACGCGCCAGACCGGGCCCCTGACCGCGGCCGCGACGGCGAACCTCGTCAAGAACCCGCTCCACCAGGTCGCCCGCGACAACGCCGACGAGGTCCGCCAGTTCGCCCGCGAGCTCGGCCTCTCGCCGTCGGCCCGGGTCGGCCTGCGGATCGACCAGGCGCGCGCGCTCGACGTCCTCACCGCCGACATCGGGCTCCCGCCGCGGCTTCGGGTGGTCGGCGATGTGGGCTGAGCCGTGGTCCCCGATGCCCTGTCCGGCGGCCCCCACTTCGCCGCGTACTGCGAGCGCTACATCCGCCACACCAAGGGCCGCTGGGCCGGCCGGCCCCTCGTCTACGAGCCCTGGCAGCGCGAGTTCTGGTGGGAGGCCCTCGAGTTCGATCCCGCGACCGGCCTCCGCATCTACAACGAGGTCGGCCTCGGCATCCCGCGCAAGAACACGAAGTCCACGATGGCCAGCGCCGCCGGGCTGTACATGCTCGACGCCGACGGCGAGCCCGAGCCCGAGGTCTACGTCGCCGCGGCCGCCCGCAACCAGGCCGGCATCGTCCTGGGCCAGGCCCGGAGCATGGTCCAGCGCAGCCCGCTCCTGCTCGACCGGCTCGTCCCGCACCGCTACGTCATCGAGTGCCCGCGCAACGGCGGGGTCATGCGCTCCCTCAGTCGTCCGACGCCGCCCTCCAGCACGGCCTCAACCCGTCGGCCAACATCGTCGACGAGCTCCACGCCCACAAGTCCGCCGAGCTCTACACCGCCCTCACGACCGGGACCGGCGCCCGCGAGCAGCCGTTCACGCTCTGGATCACGACCGCCGGCGTCGCCGGCGAGGGCATCCTCGCCGAGCTGTTCGAGTCGATGTTCTCAGGGTCCGGCGAGCTCGAGGATCGGGGCTCCCTCCTCATCTACCGCGACCGCGTCAACGGCACCCTCATCTACTGGTACGGCGCGCCACGCGACGCGGACATCGAGGACCCCGCGGTCTGGTACGCCGCGAACCCCGTCTCCTGGCTCCACGACGGCAAGTACCTGGGCGCCCAGTTCGCGCGGCTTCGGGCTCGCGGCGCGCTCCTCGAGTGGCGCCGCTACCACCTCAACCAGTTCGTCGGCTTCGAGGACGCCTGGCTCCGCGACGGCGCGTGGCGCGCGACCGACGGGCGACCTGCCGCTCAACGCGGCCTGCCGATCGGGGTCGGCATCGACCGGAGCCCGGGCGGCGAGCACGCGCGCGATCGCGGTCGCGCAGCGCCAAGGGGACCGGGTCGTGGTGAGGGCGCAGGTGTTCGCGCCCGAGTCGGCGACCGGGATGGCCAGCACCGAGGCGATGCGCGTCCGCCTCCGCGAGCTGCGCGCCGAGTTCCCGCTGCCGCAGGCCCGCGACGAGCGGACGAAGCGGGCGCTGCCGGGGCCCGCCTTCGCGTTCGACCGCCAGGCGTTCGGCGAGTCGGCCGAGATGCTCGGCCACGACGGGCTGAACATGGTCGAGGTCCCGATGACCGCGGCGGTCATGGGCCCGCCCTCGACCCTCGCCTACGAGCTCATCACGACCGGGCGCCTCGTCCACGAGGCCGACCCGATCCTCGCCGAGCACGTCGCCAACACGACCGCGGTCCTGACCGACCGGGGCATGAAGGTCACCCGCAGTCAAGCACGGCTCGACCCGCCCCAACATCGCCGCCGTGGCGATGGTCCGGGCGATCGCGATGGCGATGCTCGAGCCGCCCCCGCCGCCGAAGCCCCGCGTGTATCGGGAGCTTCCGGTGATGGCGCGCCCGACGTCGGCAGCCCGACCTGGTGGCTCGACCGGCTCGGCCGCCGCCTGACCGAGCGGGCGGGCCGGGCGACGTTCACCCGCGGTCGGCCGGCGCGACGATGTGGGCGTCGACCGCCGCCTCGTCGACGCGACCGGGATGGCCCTCTACCAGGCGTACTACGAGGGCACGCACCGCGAGACGTACAAGATCCGCCGGGTCATCGAGGCGTTCGGCCTGCGGATGCCGATCTACGTCAACTACGCGGGCGTCGTCGTCGACTCGATCAGCGAGCGCCTCGGCGTCGACGGCTTCACGTTCGGCGGCGACGACCGGGCGCTCTGCGGCCGCCTGGGAGATCTGGCAGGACAACAACCTCGACGCGGGCTTCAAGCGGGGCATGCGCTCGGGGCTCATCAAGGGCGAGTTCAGCCTCGTCCTGTGGCCCGACGAGGACTGGGCGCCGCGGATCTGGGTCGAGGACGGGGCCGAGGTCATCGTGTCCGTCCACCCCGAGACCGGGGTGCGCCGGGCCGCGCTCAAGCGCTGGACCGACGAGGACGAGCCGGGCGCGATGTTCGCCAACCTGTTCCTGCCCGACGCCGTCTACAAGTACCGGACGCCGCTCGCGGCGAACACCGCCGGCGCCGAGCTCGCGACGGTCGGCGGCACGGCCTGGGAGCGCCGGATCGTGCCGGGCGAGCCGTGGCCGCTGCCCAACCCGCTCGGCGAGGTGCCGGTCATCCCGTTCCCCAACAAGCCCGACCTGCACCTCGTCGGCGAGTCCGAGCTCGGCAAGGTCGTGCCGATCCAGGACGCGATCAACGCCAACATCGCGAACGTCATGCTGGCCGGGCTCTACGGGGCCTTCCGCCAGAAGGTCATGCTCAACTTCGCGCTCGAGGTCGACCCGGCCACCGGCGCCCCGGTCCAGCCGTTCGACGTCGCGCTCGACTCGCTCATCACCGTGCCGCCGAACGCGCCGGGCGAGCCCGAGCCGCGGCTCGCCGAGTTCAGCCAGACCGACCTCGCGGGCTACATCAAGGTCCACGAGACGCTCGTCCAGGCGATCGCCACCGCGAGCCGCTTCCCGCCCCACTACCTCCTGGGCACCCAGGGCACGTTCCCGTCGGGCGAGAGCCTGACCGCGGTCGAGCGCGGCATCAGCGCGGTCGCGGGCGAGCGGGGCGACGACTGGAAGGACCCGCTCGAGGACGCGATGCGCCTGGCCTTCCGGATCAAGGCCCGCGCGCCGGGCAACTCGGCCGCGGCCGCCGCCCGCTACGAGAAGTGGGCCGACGATGACCGGCGCCGAGGCGGCGTTCCGCAACCCCGAGACGAAGTCCGAGAGCCAGCACGTCGACGCCGTGACCAAGAAGAAGGACCTCGACGTCCCGCGCCGCCAGCTGTGGACCGAGCTCGGCTACAGCCAGCAGCAGGTCCTCGACTGGGAGGCCGAGCTCGCGGCCGCGCCGCCGGAGCCCCCGACACGCACCGTCGATGCCGCCGCGTCAGTCGCCGTACCCGACGCGGTGGCGCCGCCGGCATGAACCTAGCGCGAGGGCGCGATCGCAGCCACTCGCGAGGCGGCACGCCGCGGAGGCTCGTCCGGTGATCGAGGAAGACGCGGCAGCGCGGCGTGTAGCTCGTCGGGTCGACGTCATCCAGGCGGCGATGCCTCGAGCGAGCTGCCGATGCGCGGCGGCCTCACCTCGAGATACCACTCCCAGAACGCGCGCCAGCTGCGAGTCGTCAGATGGCCGTCTCCTGACCGATCCCAGACGGCCCCGCGCAGGCGGTCAAGCTGGCGAGGATAGCAGGCGTCCCCACGTCGCCGACCTCGATCTCCGAGCTGCCGATGCGCCATCGCTGGATCGCAGGGTGCGAGGACCGCCACGCACGGCCGCCGCGTAGGCAGCGAAGCCGGCGTAGGCTCGGACGGAAGTCGGCGTGCCCTCGTGGGCGTCGTCCCATGAGCATCCAGCTCGTGGCAGTCGCCAGATGCGCAGGCTCGCGCCGTGTCCATTGACGTGGCAGTTCGACCGCGTCGTCGAGACAGGCCGCCGGAGGCGCCGACGAGCTCCGTCCGACAGAGCAGCCGTCCCAGGAACTGACGGTCGGGGAGCCGTGGCGGCAGCGCAGCCGGCAGGTGCCTCGCAGCCCGTCGCCACAGGACCGCGTGTCGAACGGGTTCCTCTCGACAGGCGGTCGCTGCAGGTCGCGTCGCGACGAGCCACGCTGCCGGTGGCAGGCAGCGGCGGGCTTCGAGGCCGCGCGGCAATCGACAGTGTGCGCCGAGCGCGCGCGACGAATCGAGGCTGTCGCAGTCGCACCGATGGGTTGCTGGGACGAGACGCTCTGATGGCGGGAGTCCGCTCCATAGCCGCAGATCGGCCCCTCCACATCCCCGGGCCGATTGACACCGCAGGAGGCGCGCAGCCACCCTCATGAGCGAACCGACCAGTCCCGCGGGCGCAACGCCCGCCGCGGGAGGCGCAACGCCTCCCCAGACGCCGCCGGCGGCCAGCGCGCCGGCCCCGACCCCGCAGGCCCAGCCTGCCGCCGCCCCTGCCCCGGATCCGTCCGCACCGGACGACACCCCTGGGCCTGGGCGACGCCGGCAAGCGGGCCCTCGACGCGATGAAGGCCGAGCGCAACGCCGCCCTCGCCGCGTCGAAGGCCGCCGAGCGGGAGCTCGAGCAGCTCCGGACCGCATCGCTGTCCGAGTCCGAGAAGGCCATCGCCGCCGCGCGCAAGGCCGGCGCCGACGAGGTCACCGAACGGCTCCACGCCCGGGTCCGCCGGGCCGAGACCAAGCTCGCCCTCGCGCGCGCCGGCGCCGTGCCCTCGCTCATCGAGGACCTCGCCAACGCCGCGGAGTTCGCCGCCCTGGTGGTCGACGACACCGACCAGGTGACGGGCCTCGACGACGCGCTCAAGGCGCACCGCTCGCGGGTGCCCGATGCGTACCGGACGCCGGCCGACGCCCGGGTCCGGGCTCGGTCGACGGCGGGCCCCGCGCGCCAGGAGCGCCGCGGGCGACCGATCTGGCCACCGCCGTCGCGGCCCGGCTCGGATCACGAACCGGCTGACACCGCCCGCCCGAGGGGACGGGCCTGAAAGGAGAACCACCGATGCCCGTCACCCTCGCCGAGGCGGCGCTCAACACCCAGGACGACGTCGACCGCCTCGTCATCGACGAGTTCCGCAAGCAGTCGGCCCTGCTCGACAGCCTGCTGTTCCACGACACCGTCAACCCGATGGGCGGCGGCTCGACCCTCACCTACGGCTACCACCGGGTCATCACCGAGCGGGCCGCCGCCTTCCGCGCGATCAACGCCGAGTACACCCCGGCCGAGGCCGCCAAGGAGCGCTACACGGTCGACCTGCAAGCCGCTCGGCGGCGCGTTCCAGATCGACCGCGTCCTGTCCGACCTCGCCCGCGGCGCCGAGACCGCCTTCCAGCTCGAGCAGCTGGCCAAGGCGACCCGGACGAAGTTCACCGACGAGCTGATCAACGGCGACACGGCGGTCAACCCCGACGGGTTCGACGGCCTCGACGCCGCGCTCACCGGGACGTCGACCGAGATCGCGGCCTCGGCCCTCCCGGGCGGTGGCGACTGGACCGACTTCGACGTCGCGGCCACCTCCTACATGAAGGCCCTCGACGCGATCGACCAGTGGCTCTCGGTCCTCGACGGGCCGCCCTCGGTCATCGTCGGCAACAGCCTCGCGATCGCCAAGTTCCGGGCCGTCGCACGGCGGGCGAACCAGTACGTCGAGCGCCCCGTCGAGGGGCTGACGGGCGGCAGCGGCGCGCCGATCCGGCGCGAGTTCTACGGCAACGCCCTGCTCGTCGACGCCGGCGCCAAGGCCGGCTCCAACAACCCGATCATCCCGGTCGCCCTGGGGCTCACCGACCTCTACGCCTACCGGGTCGGCCTCGACGGCTTCCACGGCGTGACGGTCTCGGGCCAGCCCCTGGTCCGGACCTGGCTGCCCGACTTCACCGAGGCGGGTGCCGTCAAGACCGGCGAGGTCGAGATGGGCCCGCTCGCGGTCGCGCTCAAGGCGACGAAGGCCGCGACGGTGCTGCGCGGCGTGACGGTGTCCTGATGACCACCCGCACGATCAGCACCCCCGACCCGGGCTTCACCGGCACCCGGGCCGGGGTCGTCTTCCGCGACGGACGGGGCGAGGTCGAGGCCGACGACGCCTCGGCCCTCGCCTACTTCGCCCGGCACGGCTACGCCCTCGACGAGCCGGCCGCACCCGCCAAGCGGGGGCGGACCAAGCCAGTCGAGGCCGCAACCGCGGATCCGACCGCCGTGGACGAGCCGGAGGGCTGACGCCCGATGGCGACCCTGCTTGATCCCGACCACGTGGCCGCCCTGATGTCGCCGGGCATCGAGGCGGCCGACCTTGTGCTCGTCATCGAGCGCGAGGAAGACTGGCTCGCCAACGACCCGGTCGACGGGATCGGCCAGCTGGTCGGCGAGCGGGTCGATGCGATCTGGGTCACCCCGGGTGACGACCGGCCCCTGCTCCTGCGCCGTCCGACGACCGCGGTCGAGGTCGTCGACGGCGGGGTCGCGCTCAGCGCCGACGAGATCCACCTGCTCGGCGGGACCCGGCTCGAGCCCGCCGGCGCCTGGCGCGGTCCGACCGTCACCGTCACCTCGACGCCGACCGACCAGCCCGCGGTCGAGCGGGTCCTGCTCGAGCTCGTCCGTCTGACGCTCTCGGCGAGCCCGTACCAGCAGGAGTCGTCGGACGGCCACAGCTACACGCGCCCGGCCGACCAGGGCGTGACTCGCTCGCGCCTGGCGCGGTCGCTGTGGCCCCACCGCGGCGTGATGAGCACGAGGCTCCGGACCGGCCTCGGGAGCGGCCGGGTGACGGCGTGAGCGGCGTCTTCGTCCCGATCGTCGACGCCGTCCGGGCCCTGCTGCCGCTGCCAACCGGCTTCACCGCCGACGACGGGGCGACCGAGCCCACCCTTCCCAAGCCCCGGCGTCTGTACGTCTGGCCGCGGCGACTGGCGCCGCAGCGCGTCGAGGAGGCCGACGGCCGCTTCGAGGAGGCCGGCGTCCGCCTGCGCGTGCTCTACACGGTCGGGGCCAAGGGCGAGCCCCGGGTCCAACGCAACGACCGGGCGGTCACGCTCGCCCTCGACGCGATCGTGCCCGACGTCGTTGCCGCGATCGCCGGCCAACCGCCGCGGCGAGCTGTGGTGGGACGCCTACATCGAGGGCGTCGTCCCGGACGCCGTGCGGACGGCGGACGTGCGCGGCATCGGCTTCGACCTCGTCGTCCGGATCGAGGCAGCGTGATGAGCGACGCCGTCGTCCGCTTCCGGTCGCCGCGCCAGCCCGCCCACTACGTCCGCGCCGGCCGCGGCTACAAGTTCGTCGGCGGCCGCCTGGCGGTCGCCGGATCCGATGCCGATGCGGTCCGCGCCTATGCCCGGGCCAACCCGTCGCTCGGCATCGTCGAGGAGCGCAGCCCGCGGGCGTCGCGGGCGCCAAAGGTCCCGGAGGGCGAGGCGTGAGCGGCCTCGTGATCACGCGCGTCAAGTGGGACCCGGAGCGGGCCCTCTCGACCGCCGAGCAGCTCGGCCGGGAGACGACCGTCCGGGGCGGCGAGCTCCTGCTCGAGCTCGCCCGCGGGCGCGTGCCGTACCGGACGGGCAAGTTGGCCGCCAGCGCACGGCTCAAGGCCAACGAGCGGGGCGTGGCGATCGGGTACAGCCGCTGGTACGCCCGCGTCCTGCACGCCCGCGCCGACGACTGGAGCTTCGGGGCCGGGCGCTCCGGGCGGTGGCTGGAGGAGACGATCGACGCCGAGGCCGACTCGGTCGGCCGGGTCATCGCCGAGGCATTTCGGAGCGGCTGGCCGGGCTGACGCCCGGCCAGCGGAAAGGAGACGGAGCCATGGCCGTCACCAAGATCCCGGCGCGGGACTTCACGATCGAGATCGACACCGCCTACCCGGGCACGCCGGCATTCGTCGCGATCGGGGGCCTCAACTCGCTCACCCCGTCGCCCTCGACCAACCGCGCCGACACGACCGACTTCGACTCCAACGGCGTGGCCGAGCACCTGGTCATGGAGCGCGGCCTCGAGTTCACGATCGCGGGCCACCACCTCGAGGACGCCCTGACCGGCGACCGCGATCCGGGCCAGGCCGCGGTCGAGACGCTCGCCCGGGCGGTCGGCCTCGCCGCGATGGGCAGCTTCCGGGTGACGAGCCCGGGCGGCAACGTCGACAGCTTCACTGGCTCGGCCGAGGTGACCACGGCCGGCGGCGGCCACAACGATCCCGCGGCGTGGTCGGCCAAGATCACGATCTCGGGCGCCGTGACCCACGCCTGATGGCCACCCCCGAGCCGCTGCTCATCGACTTCGACGCCTATCGCGCCGAACAGCAGCAGCGCCCGCTCATCATCCGCATCGGCGGCACCGGAGTACGCCCTCCCCTCGAGCCCGCCGGCGTCGGTCGCGCTCGACGGGATCCGGCTCACGCGCAGCGGCGCGACGACCGTGCCGCCCGACGAGGTGGCCACCTTGGCCGAGGGCCTGTTCGGCAAGCCGGTGCTCGACGAGCTCGTGGGCGTCCACCGGCTCACGGTCGCGGAACTCCAGGCGCTGATCACCCGGGTCATGGACCTCTACGCCGCCGAGGCCAGCCCACCCCCAAACCGGGCGAGCCGGCGGACGCAGCGCCGGACCCGTTCGACTTGATCGAGAGCTGGGCGCTCGTCGAGGCGGACTTCATGCGCGAGTACGGGATCGACCTCGTGACCGACCTGCCACGCCTGACCCTGCGCCGGTTCATGGTCCTGGTCCGCGGCCTGGGGCCTGCCAGCGCGGTCGCCAACCGGCAGGCGGCGCGCCACGGCCGGGGCGGTGAGCCCGCCGGGCGGGTGTCGCGGACGCGCCGACACCCAGGTGCTGTTCTCGGGCACCGGCGGCTTCGCCGCGTTCGGGGTCGAGTTCCCGCTCGAGATGACCTCGAACAACGTCGAGGTCGAGATCCTCGCGATCGACCCCGGCACCAGCCAGTCCGCCTGGCTGCGGTACGACGGCAGCCGGCCGCAGGGCTTCGGGATCACCGCCAACGACGTGCTCGTCCGGGCGCTGCGGACTGGCGGCCTCCCGGACGTCGTCGTCATCGAGAAGGTCAAGTCCTACGGGATGGCCGTGGGCGCCGAGGTGTTCGACACCGTCCTCTGGGCCGGCCGCTTCGCCGAGGCGGCGCACCGGGTCCCGGTCGTCATGCTGCCCGCGGCGCGCCGTGAAGCTCGCCCTGTGCGGCGACTCCCGGGCCAAGGACGCGAACATCCGCCAGGCGCTCCTCGATCGCTTCGGCGGCTCCGCCGCGATCGGCCGCAAGGCGGCACCTGGTCCGCTGTACGGGATCGCCCGCGACGTCTGGTCGGCGCTCGCGATCGCGGTCACCTACACCATCCAGAGCGCGAACTGACCGATGAGCGAGCAGGGGCGGCCGGTGGAGCGTGATCCGCTCGTCGCCGCCCTCGCTCGCTACGTCGAGGCCCTCCACCGCCGCTACCCCGAGGGTCCGGAGCAGATGCGCCGGGAACGCTTGGCTGTGGCGCCCGACAGCGCGAATGTGGTCGCCATGGACGCGAAGCGCGAGGCCGGGGCGGCATGAGGGAACCCCGCACGCTGAAGCGCCTGCCGCGCTCGCTCGACGACATCCGGGGGCTGCGGGTCGCCCGCTGGATCCGCGAGTCGACCGCCGGCCAGTACGACCGCTACGGCCCGGCGAGCCAGCGCGAGCAGCAGGACCGCTTCATCGAGCGCCACGGCCTCGTCGACACGGGCCTCGTGTTCCAGGTCGCCCACAGCGGCACCACGGTCTGGCGCTCGGCGACGATGACCGAGATGCTCGCCGAGGCCCGCGCGGGGGTCGTTCGACCTGCTGCTCGCCGGGTACTCCGACCGCTGGCAGCGCAACCTCCGGCGGACGCTCGAGCTCCTCGAGGACGGCCTGCACCCCGCCGGCGTCGCCCTCGTCATGTGCGACCGGCGGATCCTGTCCTCCGACCCGCACGACTGGGACGAGCTCATCAGCGAGGCGGCCGGCGCCGAGAAGTACAGCCGCCGCCTGTCCGAGCGGATCACCGACGGCTACGCGGCGAAGTTCGACCACCGCGACGACCCGGGCGGGCACGCCGGCCTCGGCTTCCGGCGTGCCCGAGCCGCCCCACACCCTCGAGATCGACCCCGACCGCGATGCCGATCGCGGTCGGCCTGTTCGAGCGCTACGCCCTCGGCAACGTGAGCGCGAAGGACCTCGCGGAGGAGACCGGGCTCGCCGAGAGCGGCATCCGGATGATCCTGATGAACCCGCTCTACAACGGCTGGGTCCGCCGGCACCGGCGGAGCGACCGAGAGTCGCTGAAGCCGGCGCCGTGGCGGGCGGACCCGCCGGTGTCGGACGAGCTCTGGGCTCGGGTCGAGGAAGTCCGGCGCGCCAGGACCCGCGGCGGGGGACCGAGGGACTGTGACCGGGTCGACCTCCTCGGCGGCCTACTCGCGTGCGTCTGCGGTCGGCGGCTCCGGAACGACGGGACGTTCGCCGACGGCCGCCACCGCAAGCACCATGCCGACCCTGCGAGGCGTGGGGCCGCAAGGCCCGGCTCGGCGATGAGACGTGGGAGGCGCCGGTGCTGGCGCAGGTCGCGGGCATCGCGCTCGACGACGGACACGATGGCGTCGGTCGTCGCCGCGCTCGGCTCGAGCCGCCAGCCGGTCGCGATCGACAAGGCCCGGATCGACCGCCAGATGCGCGAGCTCGCGCTTGAGCACGCCGCCGGCAGCCTGGGCGACGAGGCCTACCTCGCCCGCCTGAAGGTGCTGCGGCAGCAGCGGGACGCGGTCACCGAGCGGACGGCCGCCGGGCCCCGGCCGAGCGTGCGCTCGAGTGGCTGCGCGCCCTCGGCGAGTCGCTCCAAGCCCCGGAGAAGTCGAAGGAGAAGGCAGACCTGATGCACGCCATCTACGACCGGATCACGGTCGCCGGCCCCGAGATCGTGGGTGTCCGGCTGACGCAGGCGGCCTACGCGCACGGATTGGCGCTGGCTCTGCCCGAAAAGGTTGAACTGGCGCGCCCGACAGGATTCGAACCTGCGACCTTCGGCTCCGGAGGCCGACGCTCTATCCGCTGAGCTACAGGCGCGCGGGGGGCGGCGGTGCGCCGCGGGCTGAAGGATGCAGCCCCGAGCGGTCGGATCAGTGAGGGCACAAACGTACGAGGCGGCTCCCGAAGGAGCCGCCTCGTTGCTGTCCCGGTGAAGGTGTCCCTCCAGCAGGAAGGATCTTCTGCCACGCTCCAGGATCATCTATCGCGTCGGCTTAACCGACTACCCTAACCCAACCTACCCATGATCCTGATGCTGGGGCAGCTCTGGCTGCGCTAGCAGCACCGATATCCTAGCGGGCAACTGGTGATTCCGAAAGGGGTTTTGTCGGGCCGTTCGGTAAAAATCTCTTAACCAAGCCTCAACCGACCCGCGGGAGCGCTGCGCCGCTACGCCTCGTCGACGACGGTCACGCTGGTCATGGCGACGGGCTCGTTCGGCAGATCCCGCGAGTTGCGCGGCGCCCCGGCGATCGCATCCACGACCTCGAGGCCCTTGGTGACCTGGCCGAAGATCGTGTAGTTCTTGGGCAGCGCGTAGTCGGCGTGCATGATGAAGAACTGCGAGCCGTTCGTGTTCGGCCCGGCATTCGCCATCGCGAGCGTGCCGCGGACATAGCTGCCGGTGAACGGCTCGTCCTCGAACTTGTACCCGGGTCCGCCGGTGCCGACGCGGCCGGTGTTGAGCGACGCCTTCTTGCCGAACTCGCCATCGCCGCCCTGGATCATGAACCCGGGGATGACGCGGTGGAAGATCACGTCGTCGTAGAAGCCCTGCTTGGCGAGCTTGACGAAGTTGCCGGCGGCCTTGGGGGCGCCGTCCGTGAACAGGTCGGCCTCGATGGTGCCGGCCTCGGTGGCGATGATCACGCGGGTCATGGGCAGCCTCCTTCGTGGGATCGGGGCAACGTTACGGGTTGGTGACGGTGACGCTGGTCATGGGGATGGGGTCGACCGCGAGGCTCATCTGCGAGCCGTCGTTGGGCAGGTTGGAGATGGCGTCCACCACGTCCATGCCGTCGATGACGTGGCCGAAGATCTGGTAGTTCTTCGCGAGGCCGGTGCCCAGGTCCTGGAGGACGATAAAGAACTGCGAGCCGGCGCTGTTGGGCTCGGAGGTCTTGGCCATCGCCAGCGTGCCGCGCACGTACTCGCCGGTCACCGGCTCGTCCTGGATCTCGTAGCCGGGGCCACCGGAGCCGACGATGCCAGGGTTGAGGATCGGGACGCGCCCGAACTGGCCGTCGCCGCCCTGGATCACGAAGCCGGGGGCGATCCGGTGGATCACGACACCGTCGTAGTAGCCGCACTCCGCGAGGGCCACGAAGTTGCCGGCGGCGATGGGCGAGAGATCGGCCTCGATCTTGAGGACGAAGGTGCCCTCAGGCGTGTCCACCGTCACCGTGCGCGTCTCGCCGGCGGGGAGCGGAGCCGGCTGCTCCTTGGGGCAGGTCGCCGGGATCCCACTGGTGGGGTGCGGCGTCGCGGGAGCGGCGGTCGGCGTGGGGGTCGGGGGCGGGACGGTTGGCAGCGGCGATGCGGCGCCGCCGGTGCAGGCGGCGACGAGGGCGGGGATCGCCAGCAGGGAGGCGAATCCCCGGAGGGTGCGGGAGCGGGTCATGCGGCGGCCTCCAGGGCGCGGGAAAACTCGATGGACCCGGAGAGGAGCGCCTCCCCGAGGATGAGACCGGCGACGCCCGCATCGCGCAGCAGGCGCACGCCGTCGAGGTCATTGACACCACCGGCCACGAGCACGTCCACGTCATGACGGCGGCGGAGCGCGGCGAGGAGCTCCGTGTCCGGCGACGCGCCGCCATGGCTGAGCACCACGCGGTGGACGCCCGCGGCGACGAGCTCCTCCACCAGCGTATCGAGGGTTGGCGGGTTCGTGCGCTGCCAGGGGAAGGCGGCGAGCCGCTCGGGCCGCGGGTCCAGCCCCACGGCCAGCCAGTCGCCGGCGACGGCGAGGCAGTCTCGCAGGGCCGCGGGGCGCTCGGCGATGGCGACCGACAGGACCACCCGGGTCGCGCCGGCGGCGAACGCGAGCCGCACATGGTCGGGCTCCTCCAGGCCGCCGGCCAGCTGGAGCGGGACGGCGACCCGCGCCGCCACGCTGCCCACGACCTCGAGGTTGACGGGGCGGGCCTGCTGGGCGCCGTCGAAGTCGACCAGGTGGAGCATGCGGGCGCCCAGCGCGACGAACTGCTCCGCGATCCGCTCCGGGCGATCGGTGGGGGTCCCGGTGCCTGCGGCTGCGCCTGGCCAGTAGACGACCCGCGAGCGACCGCCGCGCACGTCGATGGCCGGAATCACCTCCATGGACGGGGACGTCAACCCTCGCCCCGCAGCAGGCGGCGATGGAAGCTGACCGGCAGCGAGCCGTTGCGGAGGAGCGTGTCGTGGAAGTCGCGCAGCCGGAAGTCCCCGCCGCGCCGCTGCTTCTCGTCTTCGCGGAGGCCCAGGATCAGGACCTTGCCCAGCAGGTACGAGAGCTGGTAGCCGGGGGTGTACGTGTAGCGGCGGACCTCGGCGCGCGCGTTGGCGCGCTCGAAGGAGGTGTGCTCGACGAGGAAGTCGGTGGCCTCATCGGGGGTGAGCTCGCCCCGGTGCATCCGCACGTCGAGGATGATCCGGCAGGCGCGCCACACGGCGTCGGTGTACATGGCGACCCGGAACGCGGGTCCGGCGTCGAAGCCCTCCTCACGCATCATCTGCTCGGAGTACATGCCCCAACCCTCGACGAACTCGGGGGCGTCGGTGAGCATCCGGGTGAGGCTCGGGTGCCGGGCGGCGACGGCGAGCTGGAGATGGTGCCCCGGGTACGCCTCGTGGATGCTGGTGTTGGAGATCGAGGTCCGGTAGTGCTCGAGCATGGCATTGGGATCGTCGTCGACGGCCGGCGTCACCACGTAGAGGCCTCGCTGATCGGCATCGAACCGTGCGGGCGAGAAGTAGGCGGCGAACGGCATCACGCTGCGCAGGTAGTCCGGGGTGGCGATGACGTCGATCGACTCGTCGTCCGGAACGGAGACCAGGTCGTGCTCGATGAGGTATGCCCGCGCCCGGCGCATCGCGTCCTTGTAGCCCTCGAGGGCCTCCTCGAACGTGGCCGGGTGGTCGGCCTTGAGCCGCTCGATCACGCCGGCGAGGTCGGCGTCGGGTTCGAGCTCGCGGGCGGCTTCGCGGCGGGCGTCGAGGTTGCGGCGCAGCTGGTCCCAGCCGATGGCCAGGATGGCGTCGGCATCGAGGTCGCCGAACCCGCGCCGGCGGACGAGCTCGTCGTACAGCTCGTTGCCCAGCGGCCAGTCGTCCAGGCCCGAGGCGATGGTGTCGGACAGCCACGCGTCGTAGTCCTCGAGGGCGGCGCTGGCGCCCGCCACGGCGCGCTCGAGGCGCTTGGCCTCGGTGGCGGCGAGGACGCCTTCGCCGACCGCCTGCGCTTCCGCGAACAGCCCGGGCAGGTCCTTCGCCAGCCGCTGCTCCACGGTCTGCCAGATCGTGACCTGCGGCCCGACGGCCCGGGTCCGTGACGCCTCCAGGTAGGCCGGCGCGGCCTCGAGCCGGTCCGTGATCCGCTCCAGGCGCTCGGCAAGCGGCGCGGATCCACGCGCGAACAGGAGGAACACGGCATCGCCGAGGTCCCCGGCCGCGGATGCGCGGCGCTCCCAGCGGCGGACCTCGTCGGCGTCGAACAGCGCCAGGCGGACGTTGTGGATCTCCAGGTCGCGCTCGAAGCGGGCCTCGTTCGAGAGCCCTGCCGGGTCGAGCGCCTCGATCGCGGCCAGGTGGGCCTGCTCGTCGGCGATCTCCTGGAGGACCGCGTCCCGACTCGCGTCGCCCAGCCGGCTGTCCTCGCTGTGCACGCCGAAGTACGTCGCGGCGATCGGGTTGTCCGTGAACAGGCGGCGGACCCGCGTTTCGACGAGGTCGTAGAGGCGCGTGTCGAGCGGGCCCTCGTCGGGCGCCGTGGCCGGTCGCGGGAGCTCGAGGCCGCCGAGCTGGTTGGTCATGGTTCCTCCGGCGCCGTCGGCGGGTGACGGCGCAGCGATGATCGGTATGGTGCCGTCAGGCGGCCCCAGCCACGATTCCGGCCGGGCTCGGGCTGGTCTCGCGCAGGACATCGGCCACGGTGGCCACCACCCGGTCGATGTCCTCGGCCGTCACCCCGAGGTGCGTGACGGCGCGGATCTGGCCGTGCGCGTAGGGGACCATCCACACGCCTCGCGCCTCGAGGGCGGCGAGGAAGGCGGACCGGTCGCGATCGACACGGAACAGCACGAAGTTGGTGAGCGAGCGGCCCGGATCCAGCGGCCCGTCCTCGGCCGGCTGGGCGAGGCCGCCGGGCGACCGGACGCCGGTCAGCTCCGCGAGCCCTTCGGCCAGGCGGCGGGCGTTGGCGTGGTCCTCGGCCAGGCGGCCGACGGTCCCGTCCGGGCCGTCCGAGAGCGCGACGAGCCCGGCCGCCGCGAGCACGCCGACCTGGCGCATCCCCCCGCCGAGAAGCTTGCGCGCGCGGCGCGCGCGAGCGACGAACGCGCTGGGGCCGACGACCACGGAGCCGATCGGCGCGCTGAGGCCCTTGGACAGGCAGAACGTGACGCTGTCCGCGGGCGCGGCCAGGGTCGCCGGGCTCACGCCGAGCGCGACGGCGGCATTGAACAGCCGGGCGCCGTCGACGTGGAGGGGAACCCCCCGCTCGTGGGCGATCGCAGCCACCTGCTCCACGTAGTCGAGCGGGAGCGGCCGGCCGCCGGAGTGGGCGTGGGTGTTCTCGAGGACGACCAGGCCGGTGATGGGCTCGTGGAGGTCATCGGGATCGCGCCAGGCGTCCGCGATCTCGGCCGGGTCCATGGTTCCGTCCACGCGCTCCTGGAGGGCACGGATCGTGGCGCCCACGACGACGGCGTGGCCGCCGGCCTCGTCCATGACGGTGTGGGTCGTCGCGCCGGCGATCGCCTCGTGACCACGCGGCAGATGCGCGATCAGCGACACGAGGTTGCCCATGGTGCCGCTCGCGACGAACAGGCCCGCTTCCTTGCCCAGCAACCGCGCGGCACGCGCCTCGAGCTCGTTGACCGTGGGATCGTCGCCGAATACGTCATCGCCGACGCGCGCGGCGGCCATCGCGCGGCGCATGGCGTCGGTCGGGTGGGTGACGGTGTCGGAGCGCAGGTCGATCACGGGTGGCATGGCCCGCCGAGCATATCGCGGGTCAGTTTCGGCGGCGCTCGACGATGACGATCACGAGGGCGAGGACCAGCAATGCCGCACCGATCACGGCCCACACCGGAGCGCCGGTCATGAAGCTGCCGCCGATGAGCCCGATGCCCTGGCCAAGCCAGACGGCGCCGACGAGGGCGAGGACGGCGGCGAGAACGAGGCGGGTCGGACGCATGGTGCTGCTCCTGGTCAATCGCCGGCGATCGGCGCCGTGAACGTGTCGGGTTCGGGTTCGCTGCCAGGCGGCGGCTCGATCCGGTTCCGGAGCAGGGCCGCGACGGGCGCCGACGCGGGGAAGGCCTCCATGATCGCCACCAGGCCGACCGTGAGCGGCACTGCCAGCAGCGCGCCGGCCGCGCCCAGGATCCAGGCCCAGACGACGACGGCGATGAACACCACGAGCGGCGTCAGGTTCAGCTCGGAGCCCATCACGATCGGCTGCAGGAAGTGGTCCTGGGCGAAGTTGATGATCGTGTAGGCGATCACGACGATGACCGCCGTCGTCAGGCCACCATCGAGCAACGCCAGGAGGGTCGTGGGCACCAGCGCGATGATGGTGCCGATGTTCGGGATGAAGCTCGCCGCGAACACCAGGAACGCCCACAGAGCCGGCAACGGGACCCCGAGGATCACCAGGACCACGAAGATCGCGACTCCCGCGAACAGGCCGAGCATGGCCCGCACCACCAGGTAGCGGCGCAGGTCGGTCCCGAAGCGCTCCACGCCGGTCATGAGCGCGTGGCGGTCGCCGAAGGCCTGGCGTGCCCGATCCTGGAGCGAGCTGGCCCCCGCGAGGGCGTAGAGCATGGTGACGACCAGGACGAAGATCCCGATGCCGGCGCTCGAGACCGTCGATGCGAACGATCGAGCGAGGCCGGCCAGGGTCCCGGGCGAGACCAGCGCCAGCAGGGCATCGAGGTTGGTGTTGACCCCGAATCCCTCGAGGAGATCGCGGATCGCGGCCACAAGGACCGCCAGGCGATCCTGGTACTTGGGCACCTCGATCACGAGCTGGGCCACGGACAGGGCAATGACGCCGAACGCTGCGAGCACGATCGCGATGATCAGGACGATCGCGACCACGAGCGCGATGACGTGTCCGACGCCGCGCCGTTCGAGGGCGCCAACGAGCGGCCAGGCCACCAGGGCGAGGAACATCCCGAACAGGACGGGCACCACGAGCGAGGCGACCTCGCGCAGCAGGAGCGCCGCGACGAGGACGAGCACGAGGGCAGCGATGGCGGTCAGCGGGCCGGGTGGCAGGACCAGCCGCTGCCCAGGGAGCGGGTCCTGCTGCGGGCCCTGCCGCGCGGGTTCTGACATGGTTGCAGTATCCATCCTCGGCGGGTCCGTCCGGTGGCGGCATCGGATGGCCCCTGCTATGATCCGCCACCGGCCGAGGACCCGTGGTGTAGCGGCCCAACATGCCAGCCTGTCACGCTGGAGATCGCCGGTTCGAATCCGGTCGGGTCCGCCATCAATCCGTTTCCCCGTACGCCCCGTCCGCCCGCCCGGACGGGGCGTTTCCCTGTCCCGGGCATACAATCCCGCCCAGTGAGCGTCCGCGAGCCCGGCTACGACCCGCGCAACACCCACCCGCGGAGCGGGGCGCACCCTGCGGGGACGCCCCCGGCCCGCGGCGCTGGGGGAGGTCGCCCCGGTCTGCCCGGTCACGGCCTGGGATTCGGGGCGGACGTGGCTCGCACCCGCAGCCCGGCGGTAGCCGGTGGGATCGCGGTCATCGCCATCGTCCTGCTCATCGGCCTGGGGTTCGGCAGCGGCGTGCTCGGCGGCCTGGGGTCGTCCGGAGCCGTCGTCACCCCTGCTCCGTCCGGCGCCCCGAGCGCGACGGTGAGTGGTGTCGCCGCGAGCGCTGGCGCACCGGTGGCAGGGCTCGGCGAGTCGCCGTCGGCCGACCCGGCCACCCCCACCGCGAGCCCATCGGCCGTCTTGGTCGAGACCGATGTCGCCATCGTCCCGGTGACCAGCTTCCGGTCCGCATCGACGGCCGCCCGGCCCGCTGACGTCCAGGCGATCGTGGCGGGCACGTCCGCCTACAAGCGACTGGTCCTGGTCGAGGCCGACGCGGACGCGATCCTGGCCTCACTGGGGCTGACGCGGCGAGACCTCGCCGGCCGGCTGGTCACGGTCGAGAGCGCCGACGCCCTCGCCCGGAACCTGGCCAGCAAGCGCAATCGCCTGGCGTTCCTGCGCGCCGACGAGGTGGGGCCCTCCGTCCGGGCGCTGGCCTGGGGCGGCAAGCAGCTGTTCGGCGTGGACCGGGTCAAGAGCCTCGCGAGCTGGCCGCTCACCGCGCGCCTGCTCGGGCCGGCGACCCCGGCCTACGACCCGTCTGGAGCGTGGACCCTCGTCGCGGGCGGCGACATCCTCCTCGACCGAGGCGTCAAGCAGGCGATCGACGCCGCACGGCGCCGACTATCCCGTTCGACGGCGGCACCGTGGAGATCACCGGGTTCTGCCGGGACTGCTCGCCGATGGGCTGGGACCTGCCGTACACGAAGCGGACGGGCAACGCGGGCATCGTGCGCGACCTGTTCTCCGGCGCGGATCTCTCGATCGCCAACTTCGAGAACCCCGCCCCGAACGTCCCGACCTGGCATGGCAGCGGCACGGTGTTCAACGCCGATCCGGACCTGATCTCGGGTCTCGTGGACGCCGGCCTCGACTGGGTGTCGCTGGCGAACAACCACATCGGCGACGCGGGCCGCAAGGGCATGCTCCAGACGATGCGCAACCTCGACAAGCGCGGCCTGGCGCACGGAGGGCTGGGCAAGAACCTCGAGGCCGCGCACGAGGCCACGCTGCTCAAGGCCGGCGACGTGACCGTCGGGATCCTGGGCTACGACATGATCGCGCCGTCGTACCACGCGGGCACGGACCTCGCGGGCAGCGCCGGGATGACCCGGAAGGCGCTCAAGGCCGACATCAAGGCGGCTCGCGCCGCCGGGGCGGACGTCGTGGTGGTGTTCCCGCACTGGGGGATCGAGTACCGCGCGGCACCCTCGGACACGCAGCGCCGGATGGCACACGCCGCGATCAACGCCGGCGCCGACCTCGTCATCGGCAACCACCCGCACTGGGCCGAGGGCATGGAGGTCTACAAGGGCAAGCCGATCTGGTACGCGCTGGGCAACTTCGTGTTCGACCAGACCTGGTCCGACTACACGATGGAGGGCCTGACCCTCGAGCTGACCTTCCGGGGCACGGAGCTGGCCAGGTCCGGATGCGGCCGCACCTGATCCTGGGCAAGGCCCAGGCGAACTTCATGGATCCCGCGGGGCTGGGCGGCAAGTTCGTGATGGACCAGGTCTGGGGGGCGTCCGAGGGGCTGCTGGCCTGGTAGCGCCGGGGGGCTGCGGGCGCGCGCGGGCCGGGTGCGCGCCGCGGGGCGCCCGACGCCTCACCGGCGCGCCGCGGGCGCCCGGCGCCCCAACCGGCGCGCCGCGGCTCTCTCGGGCGTGAGCCGCCCTGTTTCGGGTACCGGACCCCGTGCTGCGTGACGTTCGGCGCGCCGGACGCCCGATCCGGCCCGCGCGCGGGCTCGTTCAAGCGTCGAGCCGCCGGGCCGTGGGGAGGAGCCAGACGCCCGTGCGAGCGCAAAGCTTCGGCGCGGGGAGGGGCCGGATAGGGCCCGCGCCGCGCTCGTTCGGGCGCACGACGCCTCAACGAGCGCACGACGGGAGGATCCGGGCGTGGGCCGCCCCGGACCGGTTGCCGATCCCCTCCGCCGCGCAACGCTCGACGCGCCGCGAGCCCGGTCTGTCCCAGGAGCATCGTGGGGCTCCAAGGCCCGCGGGCGAGGGCTTGGGGAGGGGACTCTGGCTAGGGGGCTCCCGCCGACCCCGCGGGACCGCGTTTCCCGCCCCAGCCGTACCGCCCCGGTTCGAGCCCGTCGAGCCCCGCGAACAGGTCCGTCTCGCGCTCCGGCGCCGGGACCCGGGACTCGCGGCGCACAAACGCCTCGCGGAACCAGAACTCGCGCCACGCGTCGCGCCCGAACCGCACGAACGGGTTCTGGTCGCTGATCTGGGTCGCGTGCGCCCGGAACGCCTCCCAGCGCCGGTCGAGGTGCTCGCTGACGTCCACCCACGCGGTCACGATCTCGTCGGGGACGAGCATCTTCGCCGCGTAGGCCTCGAACTCGGCGAGCTGCTCCGGGGTGGCGTCCTCGGGCGGGCTCCAGAACGAGCGCTCGCCGACTGCCTCCAGCCGCTCCTGCAGCGCCTTCCGGACCGACGCGGGGATCGCCTGCTCGTAGAGCTTGGCCGGGGACCAAGGCGCCAGACCGCCCTCGCCTTCGGGCGCGCCGGTCCCGCCATGCTCGGGGGCCAGCTGCTCCGGGTACCAGGCCGGGTCGCCCGCTCGCGCGAACGCGCCGACGGCCACGAGGTGTGCCCGGATGTGGTCGGGGTGGCCGTAGCCGCCGAAGTCGTTGTAGGTCGTCATGACGTCGGGCCGGTACGTCCGTACCAGGAACACGGTGCGTCCGATGGCCTCGTCGAGGTTCGCCTGCCAGAGGCACCGCGCGTCGCGGTTCCCCGACCGGCCCATCATGTCCGAGTCCCGGTAGCCCAGGTTCTCCCACTCGGTCACGCCGAGGGCGCCCATCGCCCGCTCGAGCTCCACGGCTCGCAGCTCGCCCAGCCGCCGGTGGTTCTCGGGCGGTGTCCAGCTCGGGGATGACGATCTCGCCCATCTCGCCGCGGGTGCAGGTCACCAGGACCACGCGACGGCCGTCGGCGACGGCCTTGGCCATCGTGCCGCCGGTGCCGATGGTCTCGTCGTCGGGGTGCGCGTGCACCGTCATCAGGGTGGGGACGTGGGGAGCGGGCTGGGACGTCAGGTCGGTCATGGGTTGCATCCTATCGCCGTTGCGGATCGAACCACCGGGGGCGGCCAGTCATGGGGCCGTCACGGATGGGCCGCACAGTGGCGCCGACACCACCAGACAGGGGATCTGCAACCGATGACTCGAACGATGAACGCTCGCCTCGCCGCGCTTGGCCTGGCCTTGACGACGCTGCTGGCCGCGTGCTCGGGCGGTTCCGCCTCCTCGCCGACCCCGGCCGGTGCCCCAGCGGTGTCCGAAGCCCCCGCCATGTCCGGCGAGCCGATGATGAGCGATGACGCCGCGATGACCGAGCACCCGGCGATGTCGGACGAGCCGATGATGTCGGACGAGCCAGCGATGAGCGGAGAGCCGGCGATGAGCGGCGAGCCGGCGTCCGGGATGCTGGACGCGCACGCATGGGCGACCGCCACGCTCACCGACGTCGCCACCGGCGAGCCGTTCACCATCGCGAGCCTGGCCGGGAAGCCGGTGTTCGTCGAGGCGATGGCCATCTGGTGCACCAACTGCCGTGCCCAGCAGGGCCGCTTCACCGAGGCGTTCGGGCGCATTCCGGCCGGGACGGCCGAGTACGTCGTGCTGACCATCGACCCGTCCGAGACGGCCGACGACCTCGCCGCAGTACAAGGCGGACCGCGGGTTCGCCGGCCGCTACGCCGTCGCCGGCAAGGCGCTCTCGAAGGCGCTCGAGGCGGAGTTCGGCTCCAACGTCCTCAACGCGCCCAGCGTCCCGCTCATCTTCATCTCGCCCTCGGGCGAGGTCACGTTCTCGACCGGGCCCGAGTCGGTCGACGAGATCGTGGCCAAGGCCGCCGGCTGATGGGGGAGCTGGTGGCGGTGTTCGCGGCCGGCCTCGCGTCGGCCGCCTCGCCCTGCCTGCTCCCGCTGTACCCGGGGTTCCTGGCCTACCTCTCGGCGAACGCCGGGTCCCTCTCCGGGCGCCGGGCGACCGGGTTCCTGGGCCTCCTCGTCCTGGCCGGGCTGCTCACGACGATGCTTCTGCTGGGGGCCATCCTCGTCGTCGTGTCCGTGCCCATCGGGCGCGTTGCGTCGCTGCTCGTCCCGATCGTGGACGGGCTGCTGCTCGCGCTCGGCGTCCTGCTGATCGCGGGTCGCAACCCGTTCAACCGGCTGCCCGGGATGCAGGTGCCGCTCGTGCGCAACCCGTACGGTCAGGCGTACGTGTACGGGATCATGCTGGGGCCGATCGCGCTGCCCTGTGCCGGCCCGTTCCTGGCCGCGCTGCTGGCCGTGTCCGTGGGGCTCGGCGACGCGGTGCTGCGGATGGGCACGTTCGTGGTGTTCGGCCTGGGGTTCGGGCTGCCGCTCGTGGTCCTGTCGTTGCTCGCCGGCGCTCGTCAGCGGTCGATCGTCCGCTGGGTCACCGCCCACCACCGCCCGATCGAGCTGATCAGCGGCGTGGTGCTGATCGCGGTGGCGCTCTGGGACCTGCGCGAGAACTGGGACGGGATCCTGTTCACGCTGGGGCTCTAGGCCAACGGGTTCCCGGGCTTGCAGGCGCGGCGCGCGGCGCCGTCGCCCATGGGCGCTACCCTGCACCGCATGAGCGTCCCCCTCCGCACCCCGGCGATCGAAGCCCTCGAGGCCGCCGGCGTCCCGTTCCGCGTCGTCCAGACGGAGATCGCCCGCAGCGCCGAGGAGAGTGCCGGCGTTCCAGGGGATCCCGGTCGGCAGCCTGCTGCGCTCGATCCTCGTCCGCCGCGCGGCCGATGACTTCGTGTTCGTGCTCGTCCCGGGCGGCCGCCGGTTCAACTGGCCGGCCCTGCGTGCGCTGCTGGGCACGAACCGCCTGACCCTCCCGACCGAGGAGGAGGCCAAGGCCGAGACGGGCTACGTCCGCGGCGCGATCACGCCGTTCGGCGCCCGGCGGCCGTGGCCGGTGATCGCGGACGCGAGCATCGAGGGCCTAAAGACCGTGGCGATCGGTGGCGGCGCGCGCGGCGTGAACGTGCACCTCTCACCCGCCGATCTCGTCCGCGCGACGGACGCGCGGGTGGTCGACATCACGGTCCCGGAGCCCGTCCCGGGGCCCGCGGCGGAGCCCGCGCAGCAGCCGCCGCCCAACGCGCTGACGCGGGGCTACCATCGCTCGCGTGACCACCCCGCCGAACGCCACCCGACCCGCCGGTCCGCTCGCCGGCATCCGCGTCGCCGATTGCTCCACGATCCTCGCCGGCCCGTACTGCACGATGCTGCTCGCGGACCTCGGCGCGGACGTGGTCAAGGTGGAGCCGCCCGATGGCGACGGGACCCGTGGCTGGGGTCCGCCCTGGGTGGGATCCGACGAGGACGGTACCCGCACGGCCGCCTACTACCAGGCGGTGAACCGGAACAAGCGCTCGATCCGTCTCGACCTCAAGCGCGAGGAGGGCCGCGAGGTCCTGCAACGACTCCTCCGCACGAGCGATGTCCTGGTGGAGAACTTCCGCGTGGGCGGGCTGGCCCGCCTGGGCTTCGACGACGAGGCCCTCGCGGTCCTCAACCCCGACCTCGTCCACCTCGCGGTGACCGGGTTCGGTCCCGACGGGCCGGACGCGGACAAGCCGGGCTACGACTTCGTGGTCCAGGCGGTGGGCGGGCTGATGTCGATCACCGGGGCACCCGACGCCGACGGTGGCCACCCGACGAAGGTGGGCGTGGCGATCTCCGACGTGGTGACGGGGCTGTTCGGCGCGGTGTCGGTCCTCGCGGCGCTGGTGGGACGGCGGGCGGCCGACGGAACGGGGCCATCCGGGCCGCGGCCGGGCGGCCAGCGGATCGACGTGAGCCTCCTCGAGTCCACGCTGGCGATCCTGGTGAACCAGGCGCAGAACGCCTTCGTCACCGGCCGTGCGCCGGGCCGGCTCGGCAACGCGCACCCCAACATCGTCCCGTACGAGACGTTCGCCACCGCCGACGGCGAGATCGCGATCGCGGTCGCCAGCGAGCGCCAGTGGCCTCGCGCCTGCGCCGCGCTCGGGCTCGCGGCCCTCGCCAAGGATCCCCGCTTCGCCACCAACGGCGATCGCGTCGTGAACCGCGCCGAGCTCCACCGTGTGCTCGCCGCCCGCTTCCGGGAGCGGCCCACGCGCGACTGGCTGGCCGCCCTCGACGCGGCCGAGGTGCCCTGTGGCCCGATCAACGACATCGCGGCGGCGTTCGCCTCGCCGCAGGCCCAGGCTCGCTCGATGACCGTGGACGTGGAGCACCCGGTGCTGGGGACCGTCCGCCAGGTGGGTATCCCGTTCGCCCTTGCCGCCACGCCGGCCGCGATCCGCAGCGCACCGCCGCTGCTCGGCGAGCACACGGGCGAGATCCTCGCGGAGCTGGGCTACGACGGAACGGAGATCGCGGCGCTGGTGGCGCGCGGCGTGGTCTAGCCCGTCGGGGCGGCGTCCCCAGCCGCGAACAGCCGGTCCTGTGTGTACTGGTAGTGCTCGCCCACGGCGCGCACGGCGGCGTCGGCGTCGCGCGCGGCAATGGCATCGGCGATCCGCCGATGGAGCTCCACCGGTGGCGTCCAGGCGAGCGAGGCGTGGGTGGCCAGCGCAGTCCGCATCAGCAGCACCGTCTGTGAGGCGAGCCCTTCGAACAGCCCGAGGAGCCGCCCGTTCCCGCACATCAGGCAGTACGTGCGGTGGAAGGCCATGTCCGCCTCCCACGCCGCCGGGAGGTCGTCGCGCCGGTACGCCGTCTCCGCCTCGCCAAGGCGCTCGTACATGACGGCGATGTCGGCGTCGGTCGCCCGGGCGATCGTGAGCCGGACGGCCGCCTCCTCGATGGCGCGCCGCAGGACATAGACCTCGTCGAGGTCGTGCTCGGACAGGCTGGAGACGAAGGTTCCGCGTCGCGGCAGGTCCCGGGCCAGGCCCTGCCGGGCCAGCTCGTTGAGGGCGTCCCGGATGGGTCCGCGGGATACCCCGAACCGCTCGGCAAGGTCCGTCTCGAGGAGCCGCGACCCGGCAGCCAGCCGCCCTTCGAGGATCTCGTCCCGGAGCTGGTCCGCGATCGACTCCCAGAGCTGCTTGTGTGCGAACACGGTCATCGCTGGCTCCCCTGGACCGCGCGGTCCTCCCGGCCCCTGCCAAGCATAGCGCCGCGGGCACCATGACTGTTGACATGACGATTGTCAACAGTTAGCCTCCGGCGATCGACCTCGTGCGCGAAAAGCGCCCCCACGCCACGAGACCGGTTGTGACCAATGGACCTGTGTTTCGTCACTCCGGCTCATCGGGAGCCGGCTGACGTCCGGGTAGGGTTCGACGCCAGCCCCATCCGCGCCCGCAAGCCCCCGGCGTCCCGTATCGCAGTTGCGACAGGAGCAGAGCTCGATGGCTGACTTCCCGACCAAGGTCAAGGTCGTGATCATCGGTGCCGGCATCGTCGGCAACAGCATCGCGTACCACCTGGCCAGGCTCGGCTGGAGGGACATCCTCCTCATCGACAAGGGCCCGCTTCCCAACCCGGGCGGCTCCACGGGGCACGCGTCGAACTTCCTGTACCTCGTCGACCACAACAAGGAGATGGCGGAGCTGACGCTCGAGAGCGCCCGCCAGTACAAGGCGTGGGACGTCTACACCGAGTGTGGTGGCCTCGAGGTCGCGCGCACCGAGACCCGGATGAACGAGCTCCGGCGGCGCATCGACTCGGCCAAGAACTGGGGCATCGACTCGCGCCTGGTCACCCCGGCGGAGATCAAGGAGATGGTGCCGTTCATCGACGAGAGCATCCTCGTGGGCGGCTTCTACACGCCCGGCGTCGGCGTCTGTGACTCCCTCCAGTTCGGGACCCTGTGCCGCGAGAAGGCCCTCGAGATGGGCGCCCTCACCCTCGCCGCGAACACCGAGGTCAGCGCGATGGGCGTCGAGGACGGGCGCATCCGGAGCGTGACCACGAGCCGGGGCACCGTCGAGGCGGAGTACGTCGTGATCGCGTGCGGCGTGTGGGCGCCGCAGCTGGCCGAGATGGCCGGCTCGCACATCCCGCTGACCCCGGTCGTCCACCAGATGGCCGACTACGGCCCCGTACCGCTGTTCGAGCGCTCGACCAAGGCGATCGAGTACCCGATCGTCCGCGACATGGACGTCCTGATGTACGAGCGCCAGGACGGCGTCGGCTTCGAGGTGGGCTCGTACGCCCACCGCTCGATCCTGCACGACCCGGAGGAGATCCCCTCGATCGAGCAGGCCGCGCTCTCGCCGACGGAGTTCCCGTTCACGCAGGAGGACTTCGACCCGCAGCTCGAGGACGCCCTCGCGATCTTCCCGGAGATCCTCGGTGACGAGCGGGTTGGCCAGAAGTACGCGATCAACGGCCTGATCGCCCTGACCCCGGACGGCATGCCGCTGCTGGGCGAGACGCCCGAGGTCAAGGGCCTCTGGTCCGCCGCCGCGGTCTGGGTCAAGGAGGGCCCGGCGGTCGGCAAGTCGATCGCCGAGTGGATGATCCACGGCGAGCCCGAGATCGACTGCAACCAGAGCGACATCAGTCGCTTCAACGCCCACCAGAAGACGCGCCAGCACACCAAGGCCCGTGCCTTCGAGGCGTTCCCCAAGACGTACGGGATCGTCCACCCGTCCGAGCAGTCCCTGTCCGACCGCCCGTTGCGGAAGTCCCCGATGTACGACTGGCAGGTCGAGCACGAGGGCGAGTTCTTCGAGGTCGCCGGCTGGGAGCGGCCGCAGTGGTACCGGAGCAACGCCCCCCTGGTCGAAAGCTACGGGGTGCTCGACCGGCCCAACGAGTGGGATGCCCGCTGGTGGAGCCCGATCATCAACGCCGAGCACCTCGCGATGCGCGACGGCGTGGGCATCTTCGACCTGTCGGCGTTCGCGATCTTCGACATCGTTGGCCCGGGCGCCCTGGCGTCGGTCCAGAAGGTCGCCCTGCGCCAGATGGATGTCGCCGTTGGCAAGGTCGTCTACACCCCGGTCCTGTCGGAGACCGGCGGCTTCAAGAGCGACCTCACGATCATGCGCCTCGAGCGGAACGTGTTCCGCGTCGTGACCGGCGGGGCCCACGGCATGGCCGACCTCAAGTGGTTCCGGGACAACCTCGCCGAGGGCGCGGCCCTGGTCGATCAGACGACCGCCTACACGACGATCGGCGTCTGGGGCCCCAACGCGCGGAAGGTGATCAAGGGGATCACCCGCGCGGACATGAGCAACGAGGCCTTCAGGTTCGGCACCTGCCGGACCATCGAGATGGGCTCGCAGCTGGTGCTCGCGTCGCGGATCAGCTATGTCGGGGATCTCGGCTGGGAGCTCTACGTTCCGATGGAGCAGGGCCAGCGCCTGTGGGACGAGCTGTGGGCCGCGGGCCAGGCGTATGGCATCACCGCGTGCGGCATGGGTGTCTACGGCACCACCGGGCGCCTGGAGAAGGGCTACCGCGCGTACGGCGCCGAGCTTGACAACGACTACACCGTCGTCGAGGCCGACATGGCCCCGAAACGGCTCAAGGAGGCGGACTTCATCGGCAAGGCCGCCGTCCAGGCGCAGATGGCCGAGGCGCCGGCTGCCCTGTGCTGCACGCTCACCGTCGACGATCACACCAGCCCTCGGACCGGGGAGCGTCGCGTGATGCTGGGTCGCCAGCCGATCACCCTTGAGGACGGCTCGCCGATCGTGGACGCCAAGGGCCGCCGGTCCTACGCGACCTCGGCGGGCGCGGGTCCCTCGACCGGCAAGCACCTGCTCCTGGCCTACCTCCCGCCCGAGCAGGCCGTCGAGGGGACCAGGCTGTGGGTCCAGTACTTCGACGAGCTGTACCCGGTCTCGGTGGCCGTGGTGGGCGCCCGCCCGCTGTATGACCCCGAGAACGTGCGGATCAAGGCCTGAGACCCGTGCGAGTCCTTGTCTGCATCAAGCGTGTCCCGGCGATCGCCGGCCGGATCGTCCTGACCGCCGACGCCAGGGCGATCGACATGAAGTACCTCGGCTTTGCCATCGGCCCCCACGAGGAGTGCGCGGTGGAGCAGGCGGTGAGGCTCATCGAGGAGCACGGGGGCGAGTCCGTCGTCCTGACGCTCGGCCCCGCCGAAGGGCTGGAGCAGCTGCGGGACGCGATGGCGCTGGGGATCACCCGGGCGATCCACCTCGTCACCGACGGCGAGGAGTGGGACCCGGAATCCACGGCGTCCGCCATCACCGACGCGATCCGCGCCGACGAGGCGGCCAATGGGCCGTTCGACCTCGTCCTGCTCGGCAACGAGGCCGGAGACTCGGGCGGGTACCAGGTGGGCGTCCGCATCGGACACGCGCTCGGCCGACCCACCGTGACCGGCATCAAGGGCCTCACCGTCGCCGGCGGCGTCGCCAGCGCCGAGCAGGAGGTGCAGGGCGGCCGGGATGTCTACGACCTGCCGCTGCCCGCCGTGGTCGCGGTGCTGGAAGGTCTGAACCTGCCGCGGTTCCCGTCCGTGCCCGGCCGGCTGCGAGCCAAGAGCAAGCCGGTGGCGGTCTCGACCCCGGCGCGACCGGACCAACGCCTGGAGCTCGTGCGCCTGGTCGTCCCGCAGGGCATCTCCAAGCAGGCGGTGGTGTTCGGGCAACGGCCCGGATGCCGCGCCCGCGGTCGTCGAGATGCTCGCCGGCCTGGGGGTGATCTGAGATGGCCACCGTGCTGGTCCTCGCCACCGTCGCCGACGGCGTCGCCGACGACGTCAGCCTGCAGTCCCTCACGCTCGCCCGCGGCCTCGCCGCCGGGGGGCCCGTCCATGCCGTCCTGATGGGCGACGAGCCGGCCGCGTCGGGCCTTGGTGCCTACGGGGCGTCCACGGTGCACGTGGCCACCCACGAGGCCCTTGCCGCCGGCGCCCCGGACGCTCGCGCCCGGATCCTCGCCGACCTCGCCGAGCGGCTCGGCGCCGACGTGGTGGTGGGGCCCGGCAACGAGGAGGGCAACACGATCCTGGCCCGTGCCGCCGCGAGGGCTCGGGCAGCCGTTCGCCGCCAACTGCACCCGCGTGACGCTCGGGTCGCCCGCGACGGTCACCCGCGTGCGCTGGGGCGGCAGCCTGATGGAGGAGGCCGCGCTCCATGCCGAGCGCGTGTTCCTGACCGTCGCGCCGCATTCGGTGGCTGCGGAGGCCTCCGGAGGTGCCGCGACGGTGACGGCCTTCGTCCCGGAGCTTGACGCCGCCGACCTGGTCGTGCGGGTCGCTCGCCGGGTCCCGGCCGCCCAGGGGGGTGTCTCGCTGGCCGAGGCCAAGGTGGTCGTCTCCGGTGGCCGTGGCGTGGGCTCGACCGATGGCTTCGGGCCCATCGAGGAGCTCGCCGGGCTCCTCGGCGCCGCCGTGGGCTGCTCGCGTGCCGTCACGATCTCCGGCTGGCGATCGCACACGGCGCAGGTTGGCCAGACGGGCACCAAGATCGCCCCCGACCTGTACATCGCCGCCGGCATCAGCGGCGCCACCCAGCACATGGCCGGCTGCAAGGCGAGCAAGAAGATCCTCGCGATCAACAAGGATGCCGAGGCACCGATCATGACCATGGCCGACTACGCGGTCATCGGCGATCTCCACCAGGTGGTCCCCGCGATCACCGCGGAGATCCGCCGGGTGCAGGGAGGCTAGGGTCGTGGATGCCGGGGCGGTCTTCTGGGCCGTCCTGTTCATCGCGGTCCTCGGGGTCTTCCTCGGGTTCTTCTTCCGGCGCGCGTGGTACCTGTTCAGCCTCGTCCGGGCCGGCCGCCAGTCCGCCGGCCGGAGCAACGCGGTGACCGTGCGGGCCCGGCGAGAGCTGATCGGGGTCCTGTTCCAGTCCAAGCTCTTCCTGCGCCCCATCCCGGGCGTGATGCATCTGTTCCTGTTCTGGAGCTTCCTGGTCCTCCTGCCGACGATCGTGATGTCGTTCCTGGGCGCGATGAACCCGGAATGGACGATCCCCTGGCTGGCCGAGCAGGGCTGGTTCGCGCTGATGGTGGACGTGTTCGCGGTGGGCACCCTGCTCGGCGTGACGATCGCGTTCACGATCCGCCTCGGCCAGCGCCCGGTCCGGTTCGTGGGCTCGTACCTGCAGGTCGCCTACAACATCCTGCTGTTCGAGACGGCGATCGTGATCACGCTGTACCTGTGGCACGGCTCCCGGATCGCGCTCGGCCTCAACGAGTACCCGGCCGAGTGGAGCCCGATCTCGAACGCCGTGGCCGGGGTGCTCGCCGGCTTGCCCGGCCTGGACGTGTTCGAGCGCGTGGTGGTCTGGATCCACGCGATCCTGATCCTCTCGTTCCTGGTCTACATCCCGTACACCAAGCACCTCCACACGCTGGTGGTCGCGTTCAACGTCTACTTCGGGCGGACGCGGTCGCGGGGCCGGCTGGAGCCGCTGGAGTTCGAGAACCCGGAGATCCCCGAGGACCAGATCCGGTTCGGCGCGGGCACGATCAAGGACCTCACCTGGAAGCAGATGCTCGACGGCATGACCTGCACCGAGTGCGGTCGCTGCCAGGACGTCTGCCCGGCCTTCTTCACCGGCAAGGACCTGTCTCCCAAGCTGGTCGTCCAGAACATCCGCGACCAGCTGTACCGGGAGGGCCACGCCTGGCTCGCCTCCCGCAAGCCGGTCGCCGAAGGTGCCACGCCGGTCGTGTTCGACGGCCAGCCGCTGGTGCCCACCGCGGTCAAGGACGAGACCGTCTGGGACTGCGTGACCTGCGGCGCCTGCGTGCGCGAGTGCCCCGTTGGCATCGAGCACGTCGACCACATCGTCGACCTGCGCCGGAACCTGGTGATGGTGGAGTCCCGGTTCCCGGCCGCCGGCGCCCAGATGCTCCGGGACCTGGAGCGGACGAACAACCCGTGGGGCGGCGGGCCTGACGAGCGCGTCGACTGGACCGAGGGCCTGGACGTGCGGATTCTCGACCCGGGCGACCCGGCCCCGGAGGTGCTGTTCTGGGTCGGCTGCGCCCCCGCCTACGACGAGCGTGCGCGGGTGTCGGCCCGGTCCACCGCGAAGCTGCTCAAGGAGGCCGGCGTCGACTTCGCGATCCTCGGCGCCCGAGAGTGCTGCACGGGCGACCCGGCCCGGCGGATGGGGGACGAGTACACGTTCCAGGCGCTGGCGAAGCAGAACATCGAGACCTTCGGCGAGGCCGGGATCACGAAGATCGTGACCACCTGCCCGCACTGCTTCAACACGCTCGCCAACGAGTACAAGGACTTCGGCGGCGAGTACCAGGTCCTCCACCATACCGAGCTGCTGTCCGAGCTGATCGCCCAGGGCAGGCTCCGACCTCAGCAGGGCGACGAGTCGATCACCTACCACGACTCCTGCTACCTCGCGCGCCACAACGACATCCGCGAGGCTCCGCGCGCCATCGTGTCCGCGGTCGGCAGACCGCTCGAGATGGCGCGCCGCGAGGAGCGCACCTTCTGCTGCGGTGCCGGCGGCGCCCACATGTGGCTCGACGAGCGCGGCAACCAGATCAACGAGGAGCGAGCCCGCGAGGCTGCCGCTACGGGAGCGACGACGCTCGCGGTGGCCTGCCCGTTCTGCACCGTCATGCTCGACGACGGGATGCAGGCGGTGGGCGGCGGGCTCGCGGTAAAGGACGTGGCCACGCTGCTGGTCGAGGCCGTCGAACGCGGGCAGAGGCGTCCCCTTGCCCCCGTCGCGGTTCCCTCGGGCGTGGTCGTCAATGACCCCCCTCTCAGCGGTCAGGGGGGCAGCCTCGGAAGCTAGGAACACGGTCTCGTCAGACCACCAGTGGACAAGAAGGAGGAGACGCACAGTGATCCGTTCTGAAACGAGATCCCGGATGGGCGGCCTGGCTGTTGCGCTTGCGCTCGTTGCAGGCGCCTGCAGTGGAGGGGCCGCCACGCCGGCACCGGCGACGCCGGCACCCGCGACGGCCGCACCCGCGACCACCGCACCCGACGGCTCGGCGGCCACGGGCTGCACCGAGCCGGCGGCCAGCACCCTCAAGATCGGGATCGAGGGTCCGTTCACCGGCCCCAACGCGCTCACCGGCGAGGAGATGAAGAACTCCTCGGCCATGGCCTTCGAGGCCATCGGCTGGAAGGTCGGCCCGTACACGATCGAGCCGGTCTACATCGACGACCAGTCCGATCCCGCCAAGGGAGCCGCCGCCTACGAGCAGGCCGTGGTCGGCCAGAACATCATCGCCGGCCTCCTCGGCTGGCACAGCTCGGTCGCGGTCGCCCAGATGGAGATCACCGCGAAGTACAAGATCCCGCACTTCTTCGCGATGGGCGCCACGGGCGTCGTCAACGAGACGTTCAACAGCAACCGCGAGAAGTACGGCTACTGGACCAGCAAGGGCTGGCCGGATCCGGCCAAGCTGACCATCGGCTACGTCCAGGCCATCGAGGACGCGATCGCTGCCGGGACCTTTACCCCGGCCGAGAAGAAGGTCGCGATCTACGGCGAGGACACCGACTGGGGCCGCTCGTTCGGCAAGGGCCTCGAAGACCAGCTCAAGGCCGTCGGCTGGACGGTCGTCAGCGAGGACTTCTTCCCCACGACGCAGACCGACTTCTCGGCCATCGTGTCGCGCTACAAGAACGACAACGTTCCGCTGATCGCCGGCACGACGACCATCCCCGCCTCGATCGCCTCGTTCCTCAAGGGCGTTGATGACGCCGGGATCAAGGCGCTCGTGGTGGCCGACGGCCTCGGCTGGATCGGCGACTGGTACAAGCTCAGCGGCTCGGCCTCCGACTACGTCGTTGACCAGATCCCGCAGTTCGCCTCCGATGCGGCCAAGAAGTTCGCGTCCGACTACGAGGCCAAGTACGGCAGCAAGCCGAGCCCGTCGGCGGCCGGCCTGTCCTACGACTTCTCCAACTTCTTCATCAAGATCATGAACCAGGCGCTCACCGACTCCTGCGAGATCACGAGCGAGTCCCTGTACAAGGTGGCCCAGGAGCAGCTCTGGACGGGCCAGCTGACGTACACGGACGGGATCATCATGTCCAACTACGACTACTCGCCCGACTCGATCCCTGACCCGGTCGTCGGGAAGGGCCACTACATCTTCCCCGCCCTCCAGTACATGGGTGGCGTGCCCACGGTGGTCTGGCCCCCCGAGGTGGCGAAGGGCGGCATCCAGCAGAAGCCCTGACCCATCCCCAGAGTCCTGATCCAGCAGCGCCGGGGGGTCCGGCTCGCGCCGGCCCCCCGGTCAACCAGGCGATGAGGCGTATGGCCCTCCTTGAGCTCTCCGGCGTCACCAAGCGGTTCGGCGGTCTGACCGCCGTCGACAACGTCACCTTCTCCGTGGAGGAGGGCGAGATCTTCGGGCTGATCGGTCCCAACGGGGCCGGCAAGTCCACGTTGCTCAACTGCCTCGCGGGCGCCTCGCGTCCCAATGACGGCACCATCCGGTTTGACGGACGCGACACCACCGGCCTGCCCGCGGAGCAGATGTGCCGTCTCGGCGTGAGCCGCACGTTCCAGATTCCCCGGCCGTTTCCCGGGATGAGCGTCCTGGACAACGTCGTCGTGGCCGCCACGTTCGGCGATCCCCACCTGCGCCATGCGGAGGTCGGGACCCGAGCGCTCGAGATGCTGCAGTACGTCGATTTCCCGCGGCCGGTGGGAACGCAGGCGTCGCATCTGAACGCATCCCAGCTCAAGCGCCTCGACCTGGCGCGCGCGCTGGCCAGCCATCCCAAGCTTCTGCTCCTCGACGAGTTCGCCGCGGGCCTCACGCCCAGCGAGCTGGTCGACATCGCAGCCCTGCTGCGCCGGATCCGCGCCGATGGCACGACGATCGTGATGGTCGAGCACGTCATGCGGCTGATCCTCGACCTGTGCGGTCGGCTGTCCGTGCTCCAGTACGGCGAGCTCATCGCGCATGGCGACGCCACGACCGTCGCCCAGGACGAGCGGGTCCGAGAGGCGTATCTCGGCACCAACTACATGCTCTGAAAGCCCGGAGGGAAGGGTGCTCCAACTCACCGGCGTCGAAGCTGGCTACGATCTCCTGCAGGTGCTGTGGGGGGTCGACCTCCACGTTGAGGAAGGCGAGTTCGTCGCGTTGCTCGGTCCGAACGGCGCGGGCAAGACCACGACGCTCCGGACCATCGCCGGCTTCCTGTCTCCGATCCGGGGCGGGATCACATTCCGCGGCCAGTCGCTCGACCGCGTGCCACCCGACAAGGTGAGCACCACGGGCATCGGCTACGTGTCCGAGAACCTCAACCTGTTCCCATCGATGTCGGTCTACGAGAACCTGCTCGTCGGCGCCCACTCCGTGCGGGACAAGGCACAGATCCAGTCCACCATGAACCTCGTGTACGAGCTGTTCCCGCGGCTGTTCGAGCGCCGGAACCAGCTCGCGGGGACCCTCAGCGGCGGCGAGCGCAAGATGCTCGCGATCGGTCGCGGCCTGATGCCGTCACCGTCGCTGCTGCTCGTCGACGAGCCGTCGCTCGGTCTGGCCCCGATGGCGACCCTGACGGCCTTCGAGGCCCTCAAGCAGCTGCACCAGCGCGGCGTGACGATCCTCCTGGTCGAGCAGAACGTGAACAGCACGCTTCACCTGGTCGATCGCGCCTACGTCCTCGAGCAGGGCCGGATCGTCCTCGAGGGGACCGGGGAGCAGTTGTTGAGCGACAGCCACGTCCAGGAAGCCTACCTGGGGATCTGAGCGTACCCATGACGACCGCAACCAACCTTCGCACCGTCCCGTTCCTCAAGCGCTTCCTGTCGTTCACGTGGATCGTGATCGGCGTCGTCATCGTGGTCTTGGTGGCGTTCGCGTTCATCCAGCCCTCGATCCTCGTCGACACGCTCGTCACGGGTGGCATGTGGGCCCTCATGGCCGGCGGCCTGGCGCTCGTGTTCGGGGTGATGAACATCCCCAACTTCGCCCACGGCGAGTTCTTCATGATCGGATCGCTGACGGCGTTCACGGTCTTCTCCCCGATCCAGGACGCGCTGTTCGAGAACCCCGACTCGGTGATCCTCAAGGTGGCCGGCCCGTTCCCGGGCATGGTCGTCGCGGCCGCGGTCGGGTTCGCCTGCGGCGTGATCCTCGAGGTGTTCCTGTTCCGGCCCCTGCGCAAGCGCAGCCGGGACCAGTGGGTGATGAACACCTTCCTGCTCACGGCCGGTGTCTCCGTGGTGCTGGTCAACGGCGACCGCCTGCTGTTCGGCAACGACTTCCGCGGCATCACCCGCTACTGGGACGTGAAGCCGATCGAGATCCTGGGTGTCCCCATCTCCGTTGACCGGGCGATGGTGTTCGTGATCGCCATGGTCATGATCGTCGCGTTCGCGTTCTTCCTCCAGCGCACGCGGACGGGCCGGGCCATGCGTGCCGTGTCCCAGGACGAGACCGGCGCCCAGATGGCGGGGATCGGCCTCAACCGGATCTTCGTGCTGACGATGGGTCTTTCCTGCGCGCTCGCGGCCCTTGCCGGGGCGGCCCTGCTGTTCATGTTCCCCTCGTTCCCCGATGTCGGGATCCAGCCGCTGTACCTCGCCTGGTACGTGGTCATCCTCGCGGGCCTGGGCAACGTCCAGGGCGCGATCATCGGCGCCTTCATCGTGGCGCTCCTCCAGACGCTGGCCGTGTACTACGTCGGGCTGGGCTGGGTGGACGTCCTGCCCACGGGGTTCATCATCCTGATCCTGCTGTTCAAGCCCTCGGGCCTGTTCGGCAGTGAAGTGAAAGGCGTGTGGGAGCAGTAGTGGCCACCGACGGTGCCACCCCGGTGGCGGTCCAGAACCAGGCTCGCATTCGTGCCCGACGCGTGTCGCGACTGGCGTCCCTGGGGGTCGTGGCGTTCGCCATCGTCCTCCCCTTCATCCCGCCGTTCAACGGCCAGGACTACCAGCGCTGGCTGGTGGGTGCCGCTCTCATGGCCGCCTGGGCGGTCGCCTTCGACTTCACCGCGGGCTACATCAACATCGTCAACTTCGGGTTCGCCGCCTTCGTGGGGGTTGGCGCGTACACCTCCGGCCTGCTCGCGGCGAACCTGGGGATCTCGCCCTGGATCGGCATCTTCGTGGGGGCCGGCGTCTCCGGGTTCGTCGGCCTGCTGACGGGCATGCTGACGCTCCGGCTGCGCGGGATCTACGCGGCGGTCATGACCTGGTTCGTGGGCCTTGCGCTGATGGGCCTCGCCCGGAACATGACCGAGATCACCCGGGGGTCGCTCGGGCTCAACGTGCCGCTGCTCCTCGACACCTCGGACAACCTGCCCTACTACTACGTCATCCTGGGGATGCTGGTCGTCACCGTGGTCGTGCTCACCGCGGTCACCCGCTCGGACCTGGGGCTCGCGTTCCGGGCGATCGGCATGAACCTCCAGGCTGCGCGCGCGTCGGGCATCAACCCCACCCGCTTCCTGGTCATCAACTTCACGCTGTCGTGCGCGTTCGCGGGCTGGCTCGGTGGGTTCTACGCCCACTACTACGGCATCCTCACGCCGGACGTGATGCTCACCTCCCACACCGTCGAGGTGCTGGCGGTCGCGTACATCGGCGGACGCGGGACCCTGTGGGGTCCGGCCGTCATCGCGTTCCCGCTGACGATCGGCGTCGAGCTCCTGCGCACGCAGTTCTCGAACCTGCCGGGACTCCACCTCGTGCTCTACGGCCTGGTGCTCATCCTGGTGATGATCTACCGGCCGGGCGGCTTCGCCGGAGTGGTGAAGACCGCGCAGCATTGGGTGACTCAGCGTCGCGAGCGGCAGGCAGGGGCCGCGCCCGCGGCCTGATCGGCGTCCGCGACGGCGCCTCACCCCCAGGACGGCGCCTCGCGACCGTGACCATGGCGTCGCCACGGCGGCATGATCTGCGCCCCGCGATGGCGCCCGCGGCCGTGACGGCGCCCCGCGACGGCGACCGTGACGGCGCCTCACCCCCAGGACGGCGCCCCGCGGCGGCGCCCCGCGGCCGTGACGGCGCCTCACGGCCGTGACGGCGCCTCACCCCCAGGACGGCGCCCCGCGGCGGCGCCCCGCGGCGGCGCCGGCGACCGTGTTTGCGCCAGATATCGGGCCCTGCGGCTATAGCAGCAGGGCAGGGCCGTCCAGGGGCCTGAATATCACTCTGAACTGATGCAACGGGTCGTTGACCGCGCCGTGCCCGTGCTTGAAGTGGTCCTGGCCGATATCTGGTGCGATGGGATGGGACCCGCTGCCGACCCGGCCGAGAGCCGGTCGGCCTTGCCGTGGGCGCGAGTGACCCTCCTGCGCAGCGGAAACGTCTACGCACGCCCTACGCGCGGATCCGCGAGTTCCCCGGGTCATACGGGGCCCGGAGCGACGCGGTCGCGGGCTGCCGCTCCAGGGCGACCTCGACCTCGATCCTGCCGGCGGTGAGCCAGTCCGACGTCACGGGCCCGTCATCGCGGGTGACGTAGCCCAGCCCGATCGAGCGGCCGATCGTGTGCCCGAATGACGCGGACGTGATCCGGCCGACGATGTGGCCGTCCCGCAGGATCGGCTCGTTGTGGTACATGAGCGGCTCGGGGTCATCGAGGGTCACCACGGCGAGCCGCCGGTTGACCCCGGCCTCACGCTGGCGCACGAGCGCCTCACGGCCGATGAACCCGCCGGGCTTGTCCCAGGCGATCGTGAAGCCGAGGCCACCCTGGAGCGGCGTGTCCTCCTCGCTGATGTCGTGGCCCCAGTGGCGGTACGCCTTCTCGATCCGGAGCGAGTCGAGCGCGTGGTAGCCCGCGTGCCGCAGGCCGAACACGTCACCGGCCGCGACGATCGTGTCGTAGATGTGGGTCGCGAACTCCATGGGGACGTAGAGCTCCCAGCCCAGCTCGCCCACGTAGGTGACGCGGGCCGCGCGTGCGTAGGCGTACCCGAGGTCGATCTCGCGCGCCGTCGCGAACGGGAAGGCCCCGTTGGACAGGTCGGCGTCCGAGAGCGACTGGAGCAGCTCTCGGGAGCGGGGACCCATGATCGAGATCACGGTCTCCGCGGACGTCACGTCCGTGACCGCGACCCTGGCATCCGGATCCAGCGTCCGTCGCAGCCAGTCCAGGTCGCGCTGGGTGCACGCCCCGGTCGTGACGACCATGAACCGGTCGTCGGCCAGGCGCGTAACTGTCAGGTCCGATTCGATGCCGCCGCGCTCGTTGAGCCACGGCGTGTATACCAGCCTGCCGGGTTCCACCGCGACGTCTCCGGCGCAGATGCGGTTGAGCTCCCGCTCCGCGTCGCGCCCCTGGACCAGGATCTTGCCAAACGACGTCTGGTCGAACAGGCCCACGCCCTCGCGGACCGCCCGGTGCTCCTCGGCCGAGTACGGGAACCAGTTCTGGCGCCCGTAGCTGTACTCGTACTCCGGTGCGACCCCCTCGGGCGCGTACCAGTTCGCCCGCTCCCAGCCCGCGACCTCGCCGAAGCACGCGCCGCGTGCGGCCAGCCGGTCGTGGAGCGGAGAGCGCCGGATCCCGCGTGCCGTCTCGACCTGGCGGAACGGCCAGTGCATGTCGTACAGGAGGCCCAGCGTCTCCGTGGTCCGGTCGTGCAGGTAGCGGCGGTTGCGCTGGAACGGGTGGAACCGCCGGATGTCCACCTCCCACAGGTCCATCGGCGCGTGGCCGTCCACCACCCAGTCGGCCACAGCACGCCCGGCCCCGCCGCCGGACGCGAAGCCCACGGAGTTGAACCCGGCGGCCACGAAGTAGCCGGGCAGCGTCGGGGCCTCGCCCAGGATGTACCGGTCGTCGGGGGTGAAGCTCTCCGGGCCGTTGAAGAACAGCTGGATGCCCACCTTCCCGAACACGGGCAGCTTCTTTGTCGCCCGCAGGATCCACGGCTCCAGGTGGTCCCAGTCCTCGGGCAGCGTCAGGAACTCGGCGTCCTCGGGGATCCCGTGCGTCGCCCACGGCTTGGCGCCGGGCTCGAAGAACCCGACCATCAGCTTGCCCGCTTCGTTTCGGGCATAGGTGGCGTCGTCGGGCATCCGCAGGATCGGCAGGTCGGGCGTCAGCTCGGGGATCGGCTCGGTGATCAGGTAGAAGTGCTCTGCTGCGTGGAGCGGGACGACAACATCCTCACGACCCGCGAGCTCTCGCGCCCACATGCCGGTGCAGTTGACGACGTACTCGCAGTCGATGTCGCCGCGCTCGGTCGAGACGCCGCTCACGCGCCCGTTCCGGCGGAGGACCCCGGTCACCTTCGTCTGCTCGAACACCTGGGCACCCGCCATCCGCGCCGCCTTGGCCAGCGCCTGGGTGGTATCGGTCGGGTTGGCCATCCCGTCGCCCGGGATGTACGCGGCTCCGAGGATGTCGCTGGTGTCGAGAAGCGGCCACATGTCGCCGACCTGCTGCGGGGTGACGAGCTCGATGTCGACCCCCATCAGGTGGCCCATCGACGCATTGCGCCGGATCTCCTCCCAGCGGCCGGGTGTCGAGGCGATCAGGATCGAGCCGTGCTGCTCGAAGCCCGTCCCGTCGCCGGTCCGCCGCTCAAGGTCCTGCAGCATGTCCTTCGCGTAGCAGGCGGCGAGGCTCATGTTGAAGGTGGCCCGCAGCTGGCCCACGAGGCCCGCGGCATGCCAGGTGGTGCCCGAGGTGAGCGTCTTGCGCTCGAGCAGGACGACGTCCTTCCAGCCGCGCTCGGTGAGGTGGAAGAGCACGCTGGTACCGACGATGCCGCCGCCGATCACGACGACGCGCGCCTGGGTGGGGAAGGGTTCGCCGCCCGCCGGCGGGAGCTCGTTCGTCATCGGGTTCTCTCCTGCTGGTTGACCAGGGCATGGGTGTCGGCGGGGGGCACGTCAGGCGCGCAGTCGCCGGTTCTCTGGGTCGTAGATGGGCGCCGCCAGCACCGTGGCCGCCAGGCGGACACCGATCAGCTCCACCTCCAGCGTCGTGCCCGGTGTCTCGAAGCCGTGATCGACGTAGGCGAAGCCGAGGCTCTTGCCGGTGGCATGCCCAAAACCGCCGGAGGTCGTGACGCCGATCGCCCGCCCGCCGGCGAACACCGGCTCCCCGCCGGCCACGTCGGAATCGGCCTCGCCAACCTCGAGATAGACGAGGTGCGTGGAGGCGCCGCGCTCGCGGGCCGCGATGACCGCGTCTCGTCCCGTGAACTCGTGGTCCAGCTTGACGAAGCGCATCATCCCGGCCTCGACCGGCGTGATCTCGTTGGTCAGCTCCACGCCCCAGCCCGGGTACGCCTTCTCCATCCGCAGGCTGTTCATCGCGTACAGCCCGAAGTCCGCAATGCCGAACGGCTCGCCGGCAGACCACACCGCCTCGTACAGCGCGACCACGTGCTCCATGCGGACATGCAGCTCCCAGCCCAGCTCACCGACGTAGTTGACCCGGAGCGCGCGGACGGGGATGCCGGCCACCTCGATCTCGCGGCCGGTCAGCCACGGGAAGGCCGGGCTGGTGAGGTCGGTCTCGGTCAGTGACGCGAGCACGTCGCGCGAACGCGGGCCGGCCAGGATCAGCGTGGTCCAGTCCTCGCTGACATCCGCGATCTCCACCGCCTCGTCCGCCAACCGCGCGAAGCGGAACAGGTCGAGGTCGCGCTGGTGGGCGACGGCGCCCGACAGCACGAAGTACCGGTCGGGGGCGAGACGCGTGATGGTGAACTCGGTCGCGTAGCGGCCGCCGTCGGTCAGCGCATGGGCGAGGACGATGCCACCCTCCCGGCGTGGCATCCGGTTGGCGCACAGGCGGTCCAGGAACGCCTCGGCGCCCGGCCCCGTGACCTCGAACGTGGCGAAGCTCGGCAGCTCCATCACGGCCACCCGCTCGCGCACCGCGCGGCACTCCGCCGCCACCACCTCGAAGGTGTTGTTGTGGCGGAAGCCGCAGACCTCCTCGCGCCCGTCGAGCGAGAACCACTTGGGCCGCTCCCAGCCGTAGCCCTCGGTGAACTTGCAGCCCTTGGCCTTGAGGGGCTCGTACAGGGGCGACGCCTTGGCCGGGCGACCCTCCGGCCGCTCCTCGCCGGGCGGGATGAGCCGGTACATGTCGACGTACTCGCGGTGCGCCTTGGCGGACGAATAGGCCTGGTCCGCGAAGGCGCCAAACCGGCGCGGGTCCATGCCCAGCATGTTGATCTCGGCCGACCCGTGGACCATCCACTGGGCGAGGTACCGGGTGCAGCCGGGCCCCTGCGCGATGCCGATGCCCGTGCCGGTGGCCAGCCAGAAGTTGCGCACGCCCGCTGCCGGACCCACCAGCGGGTTGCTGTCCGGGGTATGCGAGATCGCCCCGTTGACGACCTTCTTGATGCCCACCTTGTTGAACACGGGCATCCGCTCCATCACGCGCCCGAGGTTGAGCTCGATCGGATCCCACTCCGGTCGGAACAGCTCGTTGGCGGCGTCCCAGGACGGACCACCGCTGTCCGCCCAGGCCTCGCGCGTGTCGCTGCCCTCGTAGATGCCGATGAGGCCGCTCTTGACCTCCTGGCGGTAGTAGGCCGACGCGTACGGGTCGCGCATCACCGGGATCTCGACATCGCGCTCGAGGAACTCCGGGATCGTCTCCGTCACGAGGTACTGGTGCTTCATGTTGGCGAACGTGGTCTGGACGCCGAGCCAGGCGCTGACGCGATCCGCATAGCAGCCGGCGGCGTTGACCACGTGCTCGCAGGTGATGTCGCCCTTCTCCGTCGCGACCTTGAACTCGCCGCTCGGGAGCTGCTCGATCCCGGTCACCCGGTTGAACTTGCTGGTCGTGCCGCCGAGGTTGGTGGCCAGGAGCGCCATCGCGTTGCAGGCACCCGACGGGTCGACGTAGCCGTCGTCGAGGGTCCAGGCACCGGCCAGCACGCCCTCGGTGGTGACGAACGGGTTGATCCGCCGGATCTCGTCGGTGCCGATCAGCTGCATCCGGAAGCCGATGTTGGCCGCGACACCCTCGACCCGCTTGAAGTGGTCGAGCTCCTCCGGGGTCGTCGCGAACCGGATCCCGCCGACACCCCGCCAGCCGGTGGCCTCGCCGGTCATCGACTCCAGGCGCGCGTACAGGTCGTTGCTGTACGCGTGGACCTTGGCCAGGTTGTAGTTGGCGATGAAGCTCGGGCACTGGCCCGCCGCATGCCACGTGGAGCCCGACGTCAGCTCGGCCTTCTCGACCAGGATCGTGTCGGTCCAGCCCTCGAGGGCGAGGTGGTAGAGGAGGCTGATCCCCATGACGCCCCCGCCGACGATCACGACGCGTGCTGTCGACCTCACGGCTGTTCCCTCCTCGCGCTCAACGGCGATCCCGGCTACGGCCAGCGACCGTGGCCGGGCTGCATGGCTTCACGTGGCAGACCAATGTCGAAGGCAGCCCGGATTTGGTCATCAAGCTTCGGGCTGATGTGATCGGGGTAGTGGGTGCGCAGGACTGTCCGCACGCGCTCCCGCGCACGATCCCGGACGTCCCTCCGGCCGCCCGCCTCCCAGGCGACCGGGGACTCGCGGTCACCGATCGCCGGGTAGACGAAGTCCCGGCGCATCCGCGCCCGGGTCTCCGGGTGGCCGAGGAAGTGGCCCTCGTCGTGGACCACCTCGTTGATCATGTCGAAGGCCAGCGTCTCATCGGTGACCTCGATGCCGCGCACCGTGCGCTGGACGGCCGCGAGCATGTCATCGTCGATGACGTAGGCCTCGAGGGCCGTGCTCAGCAGGCTGGACTGCATCCCGGCCGCCTCGCAGATCAGGCTGGCGCCGGCGTTGGCGGCCAGGGTCACGGTGGATGCCTTCTCCGATCCTGACTGCGCGTCGGGCAGCTTGGCATCGGTCATCCCGGAGGCCACGCTCCCGGGCAGGTCGTAGAACCCGGCCATCTGGGCGCAGCCCGCGACGATCAGGCCGTTCTCCGCGCTGCCGGCGGACATCATCCCCGTCCGGAGGTCGGACACGAACGGCCAGGTCCCCAGGTGCGCTCGACTCGATGGGTCGATCAGCTGGCAGAAGATGAGCCCGCCCAGGGTCTCGGCCATCGTCTGCACGATGGTGCCGGCCAGCGTCACCGGGCTGGTGGCGCCGGCGAGCGGCGAGGAGATGAGACCGACGGGCATGCCGGCCCGCACGGCCGCCTCCATCGCCTCGCAGGCATCGGCGGCAAACCGCAGCGGCGGGACCACGTGGGTGCACGCGATGGAGCAGAACGGTCGCTTCCGGAACTCGCCCTCGCCACCCAGGCGCATGTCCAGCATCGCGACGGCGGCCCGGACGCTGTCGGCGGTGTCGAAGCTGCTGGTGATGTGCTTGATCGAGCCCTGCATGCACGCGTACACGGTGTTGAGGTCGATGGCGGCCGCGGTGGGCATGTCGCGCGCCACGATCGAGCGCCAGTAGAAGTGGATGTGGTCGAGGGTGTCCACCAGCCGCGCGATGTCGTACAGGTCGACCGTGGTCGTCGGCCGGTGGAGCCCCGTCTCGAAGTCGACGATCAGCGGCGCGGCTCCAGCCGTGCCCGTGTGGACTCGGCCGCCGCCGATCTCGAGGTCCCAGACGGGGTCCTGGCCGGGCAGGACGAAGGTGCGAGGCGCCCGGGCGATGACGTCCTCGACGAGCGATCGCGGGTAGTGAAGCCGGCCGTCGGCGTCCAGCCAGCCGCCCGCCGCGACGACGAGCTCGGCCATCGAGGAGGTCGGCTCCGCGATCCCGATCCGCTCCAGCACGTCGAGCACCGTCCGGTGGATGCGCTCCATCTCCGGGTGCGTGAGTGGCTGGTAGCGGCCGCCGACGAGACCGGGCCACACGGGCGCCATCCCGCCGGGTCCCGCGCCGAGGTCAGTTCCCACCGGCGGACCCCCTGACACCCAGCGCGACCCGCGCGGTCTCGAGCAACAGCCGTCGCAGCTGCTCGGGCGTGACCCCCGGGGCCCCGAGCGAGACGCCCACCGATGCGCCGTCGCCGAAGATGATGAACAGGTCCACGATGTCCGCGACGGGCCAGATCGGGTGGAACACGCCGGTCGCGATCCCGTCCTCGATCACCTGCCGGAATGGTGGGCGCCACGCGTCATAGAAGCGGTCCAGCTTGCCCCGCAGCTCGTCGTCCCGGGCCATGGCGCAGAACTCGATCCAGATCCGGCTCCGCCACAGGAGCGGCTCGGGCAGGGAGGCGTACAGCAGCGAGACCAGTCGGGGCCAGGGATCGCCGTCGGTCGGCGCCGCCTCGAGCCAGGCGTTGAGCCGGCGCTCCGCCGACCAGTCGAACAGCTCGGCGATCAGCCGGCCCCGGGTGTCGAAGTAGTGCTGGACGGTGCCGATCGAGACACCCGCAGCTTCGCTCACATCACGCAGGCGGCTTCGCTCCACGCCGTGCGTGACCAGGAGCTGCTCGGCCGCCGCGAGGATCCGCTCCCGCTGTGCCGTCCGACGCGCTTCGTTCACGGCTCGACCGGCCATGCCATGCCTCGACCACCGGGTGCCACGCCGCGCCCCGGGATGGGCGGCAGTCTACCAATAATACAGGATTATGGTCAATGCCCTTCGCGGCGACGAGCCTCAGGCGCCGAACCGGCGCGGGCTGAACGGCGCCAGGAGCTCGGGCTCCGACGGGCGGTCCAACGGTCCGGTACAGCCGACGAACATGCCGCCGGGCGGTCCGGTCGTTCGCCTGGCGACCCGCCCATCGGATGGTCGTGCCGCCGATCGCACCGCCTGTCGGCCGGGGCCGACGGTTGGCCCGCTGGGCGGCATGCGTCAGGAACTGCGCACCGCCCCGGGCGCCCTCGGGCCTCAGGCGCCGAACCGACGCGGGCTGAAGGGCGCCAGGACCTCCGGATCGGCACCGTCCAGGATCACGTCGGCGAGGAGGGTGCCCGTCCGTGGCGCCAGGGTCAGCCCCAGCATCGCGTGGCCACTGGCGACGTAGACGTTCGAGAACGCCCGCAGCCGCCCGATGAGCGGCAACCCATCGGGCGTCATGGGCCGGAGGCCGGCACTGGGCGCGAGCGTGGACGCGTCGGGTTCCCAGGAGCGGAAGTAGCGCGTGGGCGCCCGCTTGATCGCCGCGAGCCGGACCGCCGAGATGCGCTCGTCCAGCCCGCCGAACTCCATCGTGCCGGCGACGCGGGTGGTGCCGCTGAGTGGCGTCACTGCGCAGTGCGCCTCGGACAGCATCACCACGGGACCCGCCGCCAGCTGGCCGGGGACGTAGTCCACGCTGTAGCCCTTGCCGGGCCGGATCGGCAGCGAGACACCCAGAAGCCTGGCCACCCGGGCGCTCCACGCCCCGGCGGCGATCACCAGCGCATCGGCCCGCATGTTCCCGAACCCGCCCCGCACCTCGATCCCGCCCGACGGCGGTGCCGAGGCGGCGGTCACCTTGCCGTCGACCAGCGCCACGCCCATCGCTCCCAACCGCCCGACGAGCGCGCTCACGACCGTGGCCGGGTGGACGTGTCGCTCGTTGGGGAAGCGAATCCCGCCAACAACCGCATCGGAGAGCCGGGGGACGAGAGCACGCGCCTCGTCGCCGGACAGCGCCGCCGGCTCGAACCCCGCGCGCTCGGAGGCCGCGAGGTCGTGGACCGCGTGGCGCAGCTCAACGGGGTCCAGGTAAGCCCGGATCTCACCGGCTGCGTGCATCTCGAATGCCATGCCGTCCGCCGCCCACGCGTCGAGCTCGTCCATCGTGCCCGCGGCGAGGCGGGTCGTGGCCTCGAACGCCCGCCGGTAGGCCGTGGCGTTGCAGGCCCCGAGCATCCCGACCATGAACCGGACGAACGACGGAGTTGCGGCCGGCCGCACGTACACCGGGCTGTCCCGCTTGAGCATCCAGCGCGCCGTCTGGAGGATGATCCCGGGACCCGGCACCGGCCCGCTCTCCGCAGGAACGACCCAGCCGGCGTTGTTGCTCGACGCGCCGCTCCCGGGTGCCCGGTCGCCGATGACCACGACCTCGGCGCCGCGCCGGGCCAGGCTGTAGGCAGTGGCGAGCCCGATCAGGCCCGATCCGACGACGACGATCTTCACGGTGACAACCCTCGGACCGGTGACGTTGGTCCCCGTTGAGGCGGGTCGGATGGGACGGCGGGGCCCGGCGACAGGGTCCCCATACTGTACCGGCGGCGCATGAGCGCGATCGGTGATGGTCGCGTGCTGGCCACGCGTCGCTGGAGGAGCGAGGCGAGGTCATGGGATCCCCGGTTCAGGCACGGGCCGTCATCATCGGCGCCGGCATCGTCGGCAACGCCATGGCCTGGCACCTCGCCAAGCTCGGCTGGCGCGACCTGGTGCTGGTCGATAAAGGGCCCCTGCCCAACCCCGGTGGATCCACCGGACACGCGTCGAACTTCTGCTTCCCCGTTGACGGGACCAAGGAGGAGTCAACCTGCACGGTGGAGACCATCCGCCAGTTCACCGAGCTCGGCGTGTTCACCCGGTGCGGCGGCATGGAGGTCGCGCGGACGCCGGAGCGGATGGCCGAGCTGGCGCGACGGCAGGGTCTCGCGACGTCATGGGGGATCGAGTCGCGGTTGCTGACCCCTCCCGAGGTCCACGAGATCATCCCGTACCTGGATCCCTCCGTGATCACCGGGGGCTGGTACACGCCCAGCGCGGGGGTGGTGGACTCGCTGCGGGCCGGGACGCTGATGCGCGAGCAAGCCCAGGCCATGGGCGCGCTCACGATCATGGCGCGCACGGAGGTCACCGGGATCGACACGGTCGACGGGCGCGTATCGGCCGTTCGGACGACCGGCGGCGACATCGAGACGCCGATCGTCGTGGTCGCGTGCGGCGTCTGGAGCCCGCGGATCGCCGCCATGGCCGGCGCCCACATCCCGCTGGTGCCCACCGTCCACCAGTTCGTATCCGTAGGTCCCGTGCCGCGCTTCGCCGACGTTCCGGGCGAGCAGGCGTTCCCCATCCTGCGGGACATGGACTCGCTGATGTACGAGCGGCCGAACGGGAGCCAGCTGGAGATCGGCTCGTACAGCCACCGGCCCATCCTGTGGCATCCGGATGACATCCCGTCGATCGAGGACTCCGTCCTGTCGCCCACCGAGCTGCCGTTCACGACGGAGGATTTTGAGCAGTCGTACGCGGACGCCCTCGAGCTCATCCCCGAGATCCTGGGCGACGAGCGTGTCGGCCAGCAGTACGCGATCAACGGCCTGCTCTCGGTGACCCCGGACTGGAGCCCCGTGCTGGGCGAGTCGCCCGAGGTCGGCGGGCTGTGGTCCGTGGCGGCCGTGTGGATCAAGGAGGCGCCCGCGATCTGCGAGACCATCGCCCAGCGGATGACCGGGCTGCCCGAGACCATCGACCTCCACGCGGCGGACATCGCGCGCTTCTACCCGCACCAGCGGACCTGGGAGCACTCGATCGCGCGCGTGTCCGAGGCGTTCAACAAGTTCTACGGCATCGTCCACCCGGCCGAGCAGTGGTCGACCGACCGGGGCGTCCGGCTGCCGCCGATGTACGCCGCGGAGCAGGCCCTGGGCGCCGTCCATTTCGAGGTGGCGGGTTGGGAGTGCCCGATGTGGTACGAGGCCAACGCCCCGCTCGTGGAGGCGTACGGCGACCGGATCATGCACCGCCCGCACGAGTGGGACGCTCGCTGGTGGTCGCCGATCACGCTGGCCGAGCATCTCGCGCTGCGCGACCGGGCCGCCATCGTGGACGCCACCCCGTTCGCCCTGTTCGACGTGACCGGGCCGGGGGCGCTCGCGTTCCTCGAGCGGCTGTGCGTGAACCGGATCGAGTCGCCGATCGGCAGGACGATCTACACGCCGCTGCTCGACGAGGCGGGCGGCGTGGCCGCCGACCTCACCGTGCTCCACGTGGGGCGCGACCGGTACCGGGTCGTGACCGGCGGCGGCATGGGGATGCGCGACAAGCAGTGGTTCACCGACCGGCTGCCGGCCGACGGGTCCGCGCAGCTAGCGGACCTGACTTCCGCGTACACCGCGGTCGGGGTGTGGGGGCCACGTGCCCGGGACATCCTGGCGTCGATGACCTCGGCCGACGTGTCCAACGCCGCCTTCCCGTTCGCACACAACCGGCGGCTGGACGTGGACGGGATCGAGGTGCTCGCGAACCGGCTCTCGTACGTCGGCGAGCTCGGTTGGGAGCTGTTCGCGCCGATCGAGCTCGGTGCGCACCTGTGGGACGCGGTCTGGGCGGCCGGTCAGCCGTTCGGGGCGATCGCCGCCGGGTGGTCGGTGATCGCGTCGTCCGCGCGGCTCGAGAAGGGGTACCGCGGGTACGGCTCGGAGCTGTCGCTGGACTACTCGCTGGTGGAGGCGGGGCTGGCGCGGAAGTCCGTGAAGGACGTGCCGTTCATCGGTCGCGAGGCGTACCTGCGCCAGCGTTCCGAGGCGCCCGCGGCGCTGCTGTGCACGCTCACGGTGGACTCGCACGTTTCCGCCCCTGGCGGCGTGCCGCGGTTCATGCTGGGGCGCGAGCCCGTGCTCATGCCCGACGGGTCGCCCATCGAGGATGCGAAGGGGCGGTGGTCGTATGTGACCTCGGCCGGGACCGGGCCCTCGGTGGGCAAGCACCTGCTGATGGCGTACCTGCCGGTGGAGCTGGCGGTGGCGGGGACGAAGCTCGCGGTCCAGTACATGGGCGAGCGGTACCCGGTCACGGTTGCCGTGGCGGGCTCGACGCCGTTGTTCGATCCGGAGGATGCGCGGCTGCGCTGCTGAGGTCGCGGGGCCGCGGTGGCGCCACCGCCCGCGGGCCCGATGCCCGGCAGGCACCGGAATCGCCACGGCCCGCCCCGCTCGGACCAGGCCGTTGCCTGGCAGGCACCGAAATCGCCGCGGCCCGCCCCGCTCGGACCAGGCCTTTGCCTGGCAGGCACCGAAATCGCCGCGGCCCGCCCCGGACGCCCCGAACCGTGGTCCATCAGGCCACATTCACGCCGCGGCCCGCCCCGCTCGGACCAGGCCTTTGCCTGGCAGGCACCGAAATCGCCGCGGCCCGCCCCAGACGCCCCGAACCATGGTCCATCAGGCCACATTCACGCCGACGAGCGAGCGATCGTGGGCCGCCAGTCCACGTTCAAGGGTGTCACTCCGACATAAGCCCCCGATAAGGGCGATGTCGTTGACTGCACGTCCACGCCCGCCGCGTCAGCGAGGGACCGGTCATGGGCGAGACGAAGCTCGAGCGCCTGATCCACGAACGGCAGCGGGCGCTACGCCGGGCCCTCGCCGCGGAGCTGCGGCGGGTGCTCGAGACGGAGGGGCTGAGCCTGCGGGCGCTCGGTGCGGCGGTCGGCGTGGACCCGAGTCACCTGTCGCGGGTCCTGGGCGAAGCCAGCGGCATCAGCCACGACGCCCTCGTCGCCGTCGCAACGGGCCTCGGCTACGACGTGTCGTTTCGCCTCTTCGAGTCTGTCGGCCCGCGCGTCCGGGACCGGATCCAGGTCCGGATGATCGAGGCACTGCTCGCCGCGCTCCATCCGCGGTGGCTGGCGCGCTTGGAGGTTGCCGTCTACCGGCCCGTGCGCGGCGTGATCGACATCGTGCTCCAGGATCGCGAGACGTCGGGCCTGGTGGCCGGCGAAGGTCACAGCCTCCTCTCGAGCGTCGAGCAGCAGGTGCGCTGGGCCGGGCAGAAGGCCGATGCGCTGCCGTCCGCGAACGGGTTCCCCTGGGCGGACGGTCCGATCCCGCCTCGTGTGGGCCGCCTGCTCCTGCTCCGCTCCTGTGCCGCCAACCACCGGCTGGTCGCATCGTTCCCGGAGACGTTCCGGGCCGCCTACCCGGACTCGACCGAGGTGGCGGTGGCGGCCCTGCGGCACGGCGACCGCGCCTGGCCCGGGGCCGCGATCCTGTGGGTGTCCGTGGACGGGGCCGGGACCCGGCTCATGGACTCGGTGCCGCGGGCGGCGCTCATCGGCGGCCGCTGAGTGCGGCACCGGGGGCGATCCAGTCCGGCAGGAGGTGGACATCGCGATGACGTCTCGCTGAGGCTCCGCGACCCGGGCCTGAAATGGCGCCGGGTCAGGCCGCGCGCAGGCCCGTGCGCTGGTGTGGCTTCGGGCTGTGGTCGAGGCTCGCGCACGCCTGGCCGTCGGCATCGCGCGCTTCACACCGACCCGGCATCAGCACCTGGCCAGCTGGCGCCTCCATCCACTCGGTGATGTTCGGCGCGCTGTTCTTCATGACCCAAGCATCGGGCGCACTTCGCCGTCACGCAAGGACCTGAACGTCCCGCGCCCTGCCGCAACGGCAAGGCGTCGGTCAAGATCAATCGGTGTGCCGACCACCTGTCGGAGCGGATCGCCACTTGCTGCCGCACCCAGCGCTCGTTGACTCCGGGTCCACGGTCTCGCCGCCCGGGGATGATCGGCGGCGCGAACGGTGTCCCGGAGGCCCCGAAGTCGGGTATGCCGGTGCGGACGTGGACTGCCGGTCCACGGATCCGCCGCTGGGGGATCCATCTCGGCGAATCCGGTGCCTGGCAGGCAACGGCCAGGGAGCGGCTGCAGCCGGGTCAATCCCCGGCGCGCGCCTCCAGGGCGGCGAGGTGCTCGGCGTCATGGTTCGCGGCGACGCCCAGCAGCCCCGCGACGTCCAGCCGGCCATAGGTCGCGTGGATCCCGGCCCGGGCCCAGCCCGCCTCGTCGAGCACGGCGATCCGCGCCAGGGTTGCCGACCGCTCCGCCCCGAACACCGCGAGCGCGCCCTCGAGCGACGCCGCGGCCGGCTCGTCGACCGGACCCGGCTCGGTCCAGGACCACTGTGGCTCGGCGCGTCCGGGCCCCAGCAGGTCGAGCCGCGCCTGCCAGACGTCCCGCTCGACCGCGACCAGGTGAGCGACGACGTCTCGCGCCGTCCACTCGCCGGCCGGCGGCCCGGACACGGCCTCGCGGGCAACCACGGACCGCGCCACGGCCCCCATGAGGGCCGGAAGGGCACCCAGCCGCGCGACCACCTCGGCGTCCATCGCTAGATGTCCGAGTCCGGGGACGCCGCCTTGGCCTTCGCGACGAACTCCCGCAGCGCCTCGTCCACGCCCACGTCCAGCGGCGGCGCGACGTACTCCGCCAGCATCTTCTTCCAGATCGTGTTCGCCCGCTGCGGCGCGTCGAGCGACCCTTCCTCGAGCCACTGCTCGAAGCTGTTGTTGTCGGCGACATCGGACCGGTAGAACGCGGTCTCGAAGTTGGCCAGCGTGTGCGCGGTGCCCAGGAAGTGCTGGCCGGGCACGTTCTCGAGGATCGCGTCCACGGCCTGCCCGTTCTCGGACATGTCGACGCCGTTCACGAACACGCCCATCATCCCGCACTGGTCGGCGTCGAGGACGAACTTCTCGTAGCCCATGGTCAGCCCGCCCTCGAGCCAGCCGGCGGCGTGGAGCACGAAGTTCACGCCGCCGAGGACGGTCGGCTGGAGGGTGGCGGCGGACTCGTAGGCGGCCTGCGCATCGGGGACCTTGGACGCGCACAGCGACCCGCCGGACCGGAACGGGACCCCCAGCCGGCGGGCGAGGGCGGCCATCGTGTACAGGACCAGCGCGGGCTCCGGGGTGCCGAAGGTCGGGGCGCCGGACTGCATCGAGATCGAGCTCGCGAACGAGCCGAACACGACGGGGGCACCGGGCCGCACGAGCTGCACGAAGGCCATCCCGGCGAGCGCCTCGGCGAGGGTCTGGGCGCACACGCCGGCCGCGGTGACCGGTGCCATGGCGCCGGCGAGGATGAACGGCGTGATCAGGGTCGCCTGGTTGGCGAGGGCGTAGGTCCTCGCGGCGCCCAGCATGCTCGCGTCCCACACCAGCGGGGAGCTGGCGTTGATCAGCGAGAGCAGGACGGTGTGGTCCTCGAGGGAGTCCTCGCCAAACACGATCCGCGCCATGTCCACCGTGTCCTGCGCGCGTGACGGCGCGGTCACCGAACCCATGAACGGCTTGTCGCTGTAGCGGATGTGGGCGTCGACCATGTCCAGGTGGCGCTTGTTGACGGGCAGGTCGACGGGCTCGCAGACGGTGCCGCCGCTGTGGTGCAGGTGCGGGCTCGCGTAGGCGAGCTTCACGAAGTTGCGGAAGTCCTCGATCGTCCCGTACCGGCGCCCACCGTCGAGGTCGCGGACGAACGGCGAGCCATAGGCCGGCGCGAACACGGTCGCGTTGCCGCCGATCCGGACGCTCCGCGCCGGGTTGCGGGCGTGCTGGATGAACTCGCGCGGCGCGGATGCCCCGACGATGGACCGGCACATGCCGCGCGGGAAGCGGACCCGCTCGCCCTCGACATCGGCCCCGGCGTCGTGCAGGAGGGCCAGGGCCTCGGGGTCGCCGCGGAACTCCAGGCCCACCTCGGCGAGGATGGTGTCCGCGTTGTGCTCGATGAGCGACAGCCCCTCCTCGCCCAGGACCTCGAACGGGGTGAGGGTCCGGGTCAGGAACGGGATGCTCTGCGCGTGGGCGTGTGCCCGTGCCGCCTGGCGTGCCGCCCGGCCACCGGACCGGCGATGGGTGGTCTCCTCGATCATCGGATGTCCTCCGGGACGACTGCTGGCTCGATGGGGGTGGATCTGCGGCTGCGGCGCCGGCCATCGCGGGAGCCGGCATCGGAAGGGCGTCGCTCGGGCAGCGCAACGGCCTGGGACAGGAAGGTTGGCGGCGCCGTCCGGTGCGGGATCGCGAGCGCCTCGACGAAGTGGGCCTGGAACCGTGGCTCCACGGCGGTCTCCACCTTCTCCACCCGGCGGACGACGGACTCGATCTCCGTCGCGCTTGTCTCGGGCGAGCAGCGCGAGCAGGGCGCCGGTGCCCGCGGCGTTGCCGATGGACGAGACGTGGGCGAGGTCGCAGTCGGGGATGAGCCCCAGGACCATGGCGTGCATCGGGTCGATGTGGCTGCCAAAGGCCCCGGCAAGCCGCACCTCGTCCACGGTATCGACGCCCAGCTGGTCCATGAGCAGGCGCGCGCCGGCGTACAGGGCGGCCTTGGCGAGCTGGATCGCGCGCACGTCGTCCTGCGTGATCGTGATCGCCGGCGACCCGTCGTGCAGCAGGTACGAGAAGGTGCGTCCCCTGGCCCGGATCCGCGGCGTCCGCGCGGCCAGCGAGCCGTCGATGACCCCGTCCGCGGTGACGACCCCGGCCAGGAACAGCTCAGCGATCGCCTCGATGATCCCGGAGCCACAGATGCCGGTCACGCCGACATCGGCGATGGCATCCTCGAACCCCGCTTCGTCAGACCACCGGTCGCTGCCGATGACCCGGAACCGCGGCTCGAGCGACACGGGGTCGATCCGCACCCGCTCGATGGCGCCCGGCGCGGCCCGCTGGCCGCTGCTGATCTGGGCGCCCTCGAACGCTGGGCCGGTGGGGCTCGAGGCCGCGAGCAGGCGGTCGCGGTTGCCCAGGACGATCTCCGCGTTGGTGCCGACGTCGACGAGCAACCGGATCGGCACCGCCTTGTGCGGCTCGTCGGCGAGGATCACGCCTGCCGTGTCCGCGCCCACGTGCCCGGCGATGCACGGCAGCACGTACGCCCGTGCGCCCGGCCGCAGGGAGGCCAGCTCGAGCCCCGCGGCCGTGGTCCGCACGGGCCGGTCCGTCGCCAGCGCGAACGGCGCGGACCCGAGCTCGACGGGGTCGATGCCCAGGAACAGGTGGTGCATGATCGGGTTGCCGACGAGCGTCAGCTCCAGCACGTCGTCGCGCGGCACGCCGCCCCCGTCGACGAGCCGCCCGATCAGCTCGTCGAGCGCGGTGCGCACGGCCCGCGTCATCTCCGCGGCGCCGCCCTCGTTGAGCATCGCGTACGAGACGCGGCTCATGAGGTCCTCGCCGAACCGGATCTGCGGGTTCATCAGGCCCGCGGAGGCCAGCACCTCGCCGGAGCCCAGGTTCGCGAGGTGGCCCGCGATCGTGGTCGAGCCCACGTCGATGGCGATGCCGTACACGGCCTCGTGCAGGCCCGGCCAGGCGGCGATCACGTCACGCCCGTCGTGGACCGCGACCGTGACGCCCCACGACCCGGCCCGCAGCGTGTGCTGGAGCCCGCGCAGGACCAGGAGGTCCACCGCGAGGTCCCGCAGCCCCCACTCGCGCTCCAGCGCCTCGAGGAGCCGCGCGAGGTCGCCCGTGGGCGAGGCGAGGTCGGGCTGGGTGACCTCCACGTAGTGGAGCCGGACGACGGGATCGACGCGGAACCGGCGCAGATCCAGGCTCTTGCGCACGACCTGGCGGTGGACCTGGGATTCGGCCGGGACATCGATGACGAGGTCGCCGCGGATCTCCGCGGTGCACGAGAGGCGCCGGCCGTCGGCCATCCCCTTGCGGTCCCGGTAGGCGGCCTCCTTCGCTCCGAACGGTGACAGGTTCCCCTCGGCCGACGTGATGCCGTGCTTGGCGAAGTCGCCCACGGACTGGACCACCTGGCAGCGCCCGCAGATGCCGCGCGTGCCGCACACGGAGTCGATGTCGACGCCCAGGGCGCGGGCGGCATCGAGCACCGTCGTCCCCAGGCGAGCCCGCCCGCGCCGGCCCGATGGGGTGAACACGACCAGCGCGTCGTCGGCCACGGTTGGTGGGTCCTCGCCCTGTGCCGCCGGCCTCAGCCGACCCCGGCGCCCGCCCGACGGCGATTGACGCGGCGTCCCTGCTCGCCCTCGAGGGGCGCAACGCGGAAGGCGCGGATCCAGCGGGAGGCATCTCGATCGTTGCCCATCAGGACGTCCGCCGCCATCACCGCGTGCTTGACGCCCTCCGCGATCGGGTTCGTGATCGCGGACGTGAGGCCGCTCGCGATGGCCATCGCGAGGAAGGCGCCGTTGACCCCCTCGCGGTTCGGCAGGCCAAAGCTCACGTTGGACGCGCCACAGGTCGTGTTGACGCCCAGGTCGTCGCGCAACCGGCCAAGCAGGCGGAAGACGCCCCGGCCTGCGGTCGAGACCGCGCCGATCGGCATGACCAGCGGGTCCACCACGATGTCCTCGCGGGGGATCCCGTGGTCCGCCGCGCGCTCCACGATCTTCTTCGCGACCGCGAACCGGACGTCGGGGTCCATCGAGATCCCGGTCTCATCGTTGGAGATGGCCACGACGGCGGCGCCGTACTTGCGGACGAGCGGCAGGACGCGCTCCAGGCGCTCGTCCTCGCCGGTGACCGAGTTCACCAGGGCCTTGCCCTGGTAGACCGCGAGGCCGGCCTCGAGCGCGTCCACGATGGACGAATCGATGGACAGAGGCAGGTCGGTGAGCGACTGGACGAGCTGGATGGTCCGCGCGAGGATCGCCGGCTCGTCGGCGAGGGGGATCCCGGCATTCACATCGAGCATGTGGGCGCCGGCCTCGACCTGGGCGAGGACATCGCGCTCCACGCGCGAGAAGTCGCCGGCGGCCATCTCGGCGGCAAGGATCTTGCGACCGGTGGGGTTGATCCGCTCGCCGATGATCACGAACGGGCGGTCGCCGCCGATGATGACCTCGCGGGTCGCGGAGCTGATGACGGTGTGGGCCACGGTCACGATCTCCCGGCTCAGGCGGCGCCGGCGCGGCGGGCCAGGATCAGCTGCTTCGCCGTTTCGGATGCCACCGCGGCATCGCGGCAGTACGCGTCCGCGCCCACGGCCTTCGCAAAGTCCTCGTTGAGCGGCGCTCCCCCCACGAGCACGATGTAGTCGTCCCGGATGCCGCGGCTGGCGAGCTCGCCGATCACGACCTTCATGTACGGCATCGTGGTGGTGAGCAGTGCGGACATGCCCAGGATGTCCGGCTTGTGCTCCTCGAGCGCGGCCAGGAACTTCTCGACGTCGGTGTTGATGCCCAGGTCGACCACCTCGAAGCCGGCTCCCTCGAGCATCATCCCGACCAGGTTCTTGCCGATGTCGTGGATGTCGCCCTTGACCGTCCCGATGACCACCTTGCCGATCGGCTTGGCTCCCGTCTCGGCCAGCAGCGGCCGGAGGATCGCCATGCCCTTCTTCATCGCGTTGGCGGCGAGCAGGACCTCGGGCACGAACAGGATCCCGTCTCGGAAGTCCACGCCGACGATGCGCATGCCCTCGACCAGCGCCTCGTTGAGGACCCGGTCGGGTCCCCAGCCTCGCGAGAGCAGCAGGTTCGTTCCCTCGGTGATCTCATCCGCCAGCCCGTCGTACAGGTCGTTGTGCATCTGCTCGACGAGCTCCTCGTCGGTCAGGCTCGAGAGGTCCAGCTCCTGGTCGTCGCTCATGTGTCGGCCTCCTCGGGCAGTCTGGCCCGGGTCCGACGGTGGGACGGCCGTCGGTCGATGGCTCCGTGGTCGAAGTGGTGGGCGGTGCGGCGATCGAGGCGCGGTTCCTGGTTCGGCAAGGGTCTTGTTCCGCGATGTGGAACGATGCCGTATGATGGAACGCGCGCGACCCCGGAAGCGTAGCCCACGGAGACCCTCGTGTCCAGAGTCCAGTCCATCGAGCGAGCGTTCACCATCCTCACCGCGCTGGGTGGCGGTCCGCTCGGCGTGACCGAGGTCGCGGAGCGCGTGGACCTCCCCAAGAGCACCGTCGCCCGGCTGCTCGCGGCGCTTGCCACAGAGGGGGCGGTGGAGCAGGCCGCTGGCGGCACGCGACTACCGGATCGGCCAGCGGCTGGTGGGCCTGGCCTCGGGCGTCGTCCCCACCCGGAGCCTGGTCGCGGTCGCGCGCCCGCACCTGGTGGAGCTGGCGGCCACGACCGGGGAGACGGCCGGCCTCTCGATCCCGGACGGGTTCCTCGTCCACTACATCGACCAGGAAGCCACGTCGCACGCCGTGGGGGTCCGCGACTGGACGGGGACGCGGCTGCCGATGCATGCCGTCTCGTCGGGGCTCGTGTTCCTCGCCGGCCTCGCGCCGTCCGAGGTCGACCGGTTCCTCGCGACCCCGCTGGAGCGGTTCGTTCCGGGAACGGTGACCGACCCACAGCAGATCCGCGAGCGGCTCCGGCGCGCCCAGGTGGACGGCGTCGCGTGGACGCATGACGAGGTTGCCGAGGGGATCAGCTCGGTGGCGGCCGCCGTCGCCGACGCGTCCGGCGAGGTCGTGGCTGCGCTCCACGTGCACGGGCCGTCCTACCGGTTCCCGGGTCCCGGTGGGGGCGACCAGGTTCGGGTCGAGGAGGCGCTGGTCGACGCGGCGGCCCGCGTCTCGCTCAGCCTGCGCCGGGCGGGCTGAGCGCGCCCCGCCCGGCTCCGCGGCGGGCATCCCGGCGGAGCTCGCGCGTCGCAGTTCGCGGCGTCCCGCCCGGCTCCGTGGCGGGCAGGCCCTTCGACATTGCCCCGGTTATCACCCCCGGCCGCTATACGCGCGGATCTTGGCCCGATTCCGCACCGCGTACCGGTCCCTGCTGATCCATGTGGCGCCCAGGTCGCGATTCGCCGTTGCTGGAGCGTTCAGGGCTGATATCTGGGGCAAGGGCGGCGAACCGGCGGCGAACCGTGGCCGGCGAACCGGCGGCGAACCGTGGCCGGCGAACCGTCGCGGGCGAACCGGCGGCGATCCGAGGCCCGCGAGCCGAGCTGGCATCGCAGCCCGAGACCGCGGGCACCGCGACCCGAGGCCGCGCGGGGCACGAAGACGCCGGCGACCGCCCGGGGAAGGCGATCGCCGGCGTGGACGCGGGGAGAAGGCTAGTTGAGTGGGTCGCCGTCGCCCGCCTGGAACAGCCCAACGGCCCCATGACCCACGAAGTTGAAGGCGTGGGTGACGAAGGCGTAGATGCCGTCCTCGGCCGCGGTGAACTCGATGATCGCGGCCTGCGCCGGGGACAGGTCCACGGCCTGCGAACCCCAGTTGCCGCTGTTGCCGCGCTTGACCCCATCGCCCTCCTTGATCACGTTGTCGAAGATCGTGCCGACCACGTGGAACGAGCTGTCGATGTTGGGTCCGACGTTGAGGACGAACAGGCGGACGCGCTTCCCGGGCTCGATGGCGACGGGGTTGTCCTTGTACTGGTTGGCGACGCCGTTGAAGACCACGAAGTCGGGTGCGGGCGCGGTCTGGTTCGCCTTCGTGTAGTCGACGGGCTCGCCCTGCTTGCCGAGGTACCACTCGCTCTGGACGAGCGTGAACTCCTGGTCGACCTTGGGCAGGCCCTCCTTCGGCTCCACGATCACCATCCCGAACATGCCGTTGGCGATGTGATGCAGCGTCGGGGCAGTGCCGCAGTGGTACATCCAGACGCCCGCGTAGTTGGCCTTGTAGGTGTAGGTGAACGTCTCGCCCGGCTTGATCTCCACCATCTGGTGGTTCATCGCGGTCTCGGAGGCGTGGAAGTCGATCGAATGGCTCATCGTCCCCTGGTTCGTCAGGTGGATGTTGACCGTGTCGCCCACCTTGACCCGGACCGTCGGCCCGGGGACGGTCCCGCCAAAGGTCCACACGTGGACCACGAAGCCGTCGGCGACCGTCATGTCCTTCTCGATGATCGGGAAGTCGATGTCATGGACGGTGCCCTGGGCCAGCGCCGGCGCCCGGGGGTCGTGGAGGATGTAGGGGGGCGCGCTGGGATCCGCCACCGGGGCGGACGCGAGCGCTGCCGAGGGACCCTCGGACATGCCGGGCATCGCCGCGGCCTGGCCCTCGACGGACACCTGGCCAGTCATGCCGGCCTGGGCGTGGCCCGGGATGGAGCACAGGAAGGACAGGCCGCCGGCCGGGATCGCGACGTCCGCCGTCGTTGTCTGGCCGGCCTCGGCAACAAGCTTGGTGCCATCGGCGAAGGTCAGGTCGTGGGTCGTGGATCCCGTGTTGGCGAAGGTGACCGTGTACATGCCCGCCGCCGGGACGGTCACGGCCGACGGCTTGAACCCGAGGTCGAAGGCCTCGATGCGCAGCGCGCCGCCAGCCGCGGCGGCCACCGCCGGGGCCGAGGTGGCGTTCGGCTGGTCAACCCCCGCCGCGGGGGACGCACCCCCGGCGACGGGCGGCCCGAACGACCAGCCCGGGGCCGTTGCCGACCCGCAGGCGGAGGCGGAGATGGTGAAGGCCATCAGCACGGTGGCGGCCACGAGACGCCGGGGACGAGGCATGATCGGTTCCCTTCCGTTGGCCCGGCTCGTTTCCCCGTCCGGGTCCCTGTCCGGTGGTCCGGCATCCCGCTGGCCGTCCCCTACCGGAGTACAAGGTAACTATCACCAACTTACTATGTATTTGTGAAGATGACCAGTGACCCCAATGCCGGGGGCCGGGAGGCCCCCTCTGGCGGTGACGCCGCCACCGACGCCGCCGGCACCCGGCTGACGGGGATCCCACCCAGGGAGCCACCAACCCGGGCGCCGCTTGCGGTGCCCCTCGCGCCCACGGCGCCCCGACCGGCGGCCGGGGCGCTCCATGCCCCGGGGCCGCGGCGTGCGGACGACCGGCGGATCGCGATGCTCGCCATCGCCGCTTCGGCGGGCTTCCTGGTCGCGTCGGCCCTGTCCGCGCTCGCTGCGGCCACGGGCGCCGCCGTGCTGTCGCCGTGGCTGCCGCTGCACCTGGCCCTCGCCGGCAGCGCATCGACGGCGATCGCGGGTGTGATGCCGTTCTTCGTGGCCGCGCTCGCCGCGGGTGCGCCAGCGGGAGCGCGCCTGCGCGGGGCGGCAGTGGTGCTGGTGGGGGCGGGCGCGGCGCTGGTGGCGGTCCGCGGGATCGACCCGTCCATCGGCTGGGCGCCGGTCGTGGGCGGCTCAGCCTACCTTCTCGGGATCGGGGCGCTGGCGGTTGCCGTCCGCGAGTCCGGACGAGCCGGCCTGATGATGCGCCGGCCCGTGGTCTCGCTCGGCTACACGCTGGCCCTCGTCAACGTGGCGATCGGCGGGTCGCTTGCGACGCTGATGGTTGCGGGCTGGGGACCGGTGCTGGAGGCCTGGTCGCGGCTCCGACCGGCCCACGCCTGGACCAACGTGCTCGGATTCGTCTCGCTGGTGATCCTCGCGACGCTGCTCCATCTCCTGCCGACCGTGCTGGGCGGGCGGATCGTCCCGCGGAGGAGCGCCGCGCTCGTGGTGCTGGGACCCGCGATGGGCTCGCCGCTGGTGGTGGTCGGGATGATCGCTGGCTCGGGACCCGTTGCCGGGGCCGGGGCTGTGCTGGCGCTGGTCGGGGCCGGCGCGATGGTGATCGAGACGGCGAGGATCGTCCGCGACCGTGGCCACTGGACCTCCGACCCCGGCTGGCACCGGTTCGCCTCGGCCGGGATGCTCGCCGCGGTCGCGTGGTACCTCGCCGGGGTCGCCATGGCGTCCTGGCTGGTGATCGCCGAGGGACCGCGCGCAGACGCCTGGTCCACGCCGCTGGTCGGCGCGCCGCTCGTGGCAGGCTGGATCGCCCAGGTGCTGCTCGCGTCGTGGACGCACCTGCTGCCATCGATCGGGCCCGGGGGACCGGTCGCGCACGCGCGCCAGCGCGTGGTCCTGGGGCGGCTGGCGACCGTGCGGCTTCTCGCCTTCAATGGCGGCGTCGTCCTGCTCTGGTGGGGCCCGGCGTCGGCATCGCCAGCGATGGTGGTCGTGGGCGGCGTCCTGACCGGCGCGGCGATCGTCGTCACGGTGGCGCTGATCGCCGAGGCGGTTCGCGTGGGACGCGCAGCGAGCTGACCGGCTCGGCGGTCAGGCCTCCGGGTGCGTTCGGAGCGCGTCGCCGGTGGCGGGTGCGGCGAGGTCAGCGAGCATCGAGCGGGCGAAGTGGCCTCGGAGCGCCTCCTGGCCCTCGAGGAACACGTCGTGGACGTCGCACGTCCCGTCCAGGCCGCAGGGGCCACCCCGGAGCACGCACGACTGCCGCCGGTTGTCGCCTTCAACCGCCTCGATGACCTCGAGCAGGCTGATCGACGCCGGGTCACGTGACAGCCGGTAGCCGCCCGCCCGCCCTGGGGCAGCCTCCACCAGCCCGCCGCGCTGGAGATCGGCGAGCACCTGGGGCAGGAAACGGACCGGGATACTCATCGCGTCGGAGATCCGGCGCGCGGAGAGCAACCCGTTCCCGGACCCGCGTGCCAGGGCGAGCATCGCGCGCACCGCGTAGTCGCCACGCTTGGTCAGTTCGAGACGCATCGACCCGAGTATGCGTCCCAGCGCGAGAAGGTGCCGGCAAGGTGCCTGCCGGGGCGCCGGACGACGCGAGCCGGCTCCCGGCCGCAAGATGTCACCGTCACGGCCCGACCCCGGACGTGATCGCCAGTCATGGGAAGGCCGTGTCCGCTCGAGTCCTCGTCGCCTACGCGACCAAGCTTGGTTCCACCGGTGAGATCGCCGAAGCGATCGCGCAGGGGCTGCGTGACGGTGGTCATCGCGCGCTGGCCATGCCCGCGCGCGAGGTCACCAGCCTCGACGAGTGGGACGCGGTGATCCTGGGCAGCGCCCTGTACGCCGCGTTCTGGCGCAAGGAGGCCCGCCTGTTCATCGAGCGGTTCCACGATGGTCTCGCGGCGCGCCCGCTGTGGCTGTTCAGCGGCGGGCCGCTCGATCGCCGCCTGGCGAGGGCGGACCAGCCCATCACCCCGCACGGCGCGGAGATCACCGCGGGGCTTGGCGCGCGAGCCCACCGGACGTTCGGCGGCCGGTTGTCGGCAGACGCGGATGTCGATCCCCAGGTCCACCAGACCCACCGCCTCGGCGACTTCCGCGACTGGCAGTCCATCGTCGAGTACGCGTACCGGATCGGCCGCGAGCTCGACCGCATGACGTTCCCGCCCCGAGCCTAGCCGGAACCGGTCCGCGGACCGTCACCCGGTAGACTTCGACGATGCCCCGCTTCAACTACGGCGGTCAGGCGCTCATCGAAGGCGTCATGATGCGCGGTCGCGACGCCATCGCGGTCGCCCTGCGCCACCCCGACGGCCGGATCGTGTACGAGCACGAGCGCCTTGACGCCGGCACGGTCCACGGCAACCGAGCCGCGAAATGGCCGTTCGTCCGGGGCCTGGTGGTCCTGTACGAGACCCTTGTCGTGGGCACCCGCTGGCTGATCCGCTCCGCCGGCCTCCAGGCCGAGGAGGAGGGCGTCGAGATCGGCAAGGGGTCGGTCGCCCTGATGCTCGGGATCACCGCGATCCTGGGCATCGGCCTGTTCTTCCTGCTGCCGCTCCTGATCGCGACGTTCACGGCGCAGAACATCGAGAACGACCTCGCGCAGCACCTCATCGAGGGGCTGGTGCGGGTGGTCATCTTCCTCGGCTACCTCGCCGTGATCAGCCGGACGCCGGACATCAGCCGCGTCTTCCAGTACCACGGCGCCGAGCACATGACCATCCACACGTTCGAGGCCGGCCAGCCGCTCCGCCCGGAGTACGTCCGGCGGCACCCCACCGCGCACCCGCGGTGCGGCACGGAGTTCCTGGTGGTGGTGATCCTGCTGTCGATCGTGGCGTTCAGCCTGGTCGGCAAGCAGAACCCGCTGATCATGGTCGGCTCGCGGATCCTGCTGATCCCGGTGATCGCGGCCATCGGCTACGAGCTGCTCCGGCTCGGCGCCCGGCATCGCTCCAACCCGATCATCCGGGTGATCATGTGGCCCGGGATCCTGGTCCAGATGATCACCACCAAGCAGCCGACCGACGACATGATCGAGGTCGCGATCGTCTCGCTCGAGGAGGCGATCGTGGCCGACGGGGACCCGATCCCCGAGGGTGGCCTCCACCTCGCGCGGGAGCCCATGCCGCAGCCCGGCGCGACCGCCGCCGGCGTCCGCGCGGCGCAGGAGGCCGCCGAGGGCGAGGCCGCGGCGCCGGTCTCGATCGACCCTCCGATGGCCTGAGGCCGGATCCGCATGGCCGATACCGGGAACCTCGAGGCGAAGCTGGCCGCGCTTGCCCTCCAGTACGACGCGGTGCTCGAGGAGCTCGCCCGCCCCGAGACCTCCACCGATCCCGCCGCGATGAAGCGCCTCGGCCGCGAGCTCGCGCGCCTGGAGCCGGTCGTGGCCGCGTACCGGGAGCTGGGCGACGTGCGGGAGCAGCTCCACGGCGCCCTCGAGCTCCTCCACGCCGAGACGGACGAGGACATGAAGGCCATGGCCCGCGACGAGGTGGCCGCCCTGGAGGCTCGCGAGGAGCAGCTCGTCGAGGACCTCAAGGTCTCGCTCATCCCGCGGGATCCGAACGATGACCGCAACGTCATCGTCGAGATCCGGGCAGGCGCCGGTGGCGAGGAGGCGGCGCTGTTCGCGGCGGAGCTGCTGCGGATGTACTCGCGCTACGCCGCGGAGCACCGCTACCGGACCGACCTGATGAGCCTCAACGAGACGGGGATCGGCGGGATCAAGGAGGCGATCCTCGAGATCGCCGGCGACGGGGCCTATAGCCGGTTCAAGTTCGAGGGCGGCGTCCACCGCGTCCAGCGCGTGCCGTCCACGGAGAGCAGCGGCCGGATCCACACCTCCACCGCCACCGTGATCGTGATGCCCGAGGCCGACGAGCTCGAGGTCGAGATCGACGAGGAGCGGGACCTCCGGATCGAGGTCAAGCGCAGCTCCGGGCCCGGCGGCCAGTCGGTCAACACCACCGATTCGGCGGTGCGCATCACCCACCTCCCGTCCGGCCTCGTGGTCGAGATCCAGGACGAGAAGAGCCAGCACAAGAACAAGGCCAAGGCGATGTCCGTGCTGCGCTCCCGCCTGTATGACCTGGAGCTCGCGAAGCAGCGCGAGCGGGACAGCGCGACCCGGCGGACGATGGTCCAGGCGGGGGACCGGTCGGAGAAGATCCGGACCTACAACTTCCCCGACAACCGGGTGACCGACCACCGGATCGGGACGACGATCCACAACGTGCCCGGCGTGCTCGAGGGCCAGCTGGACCCGCTCATCGATGCCCTCGTGATGGCGGACCAGGCCGATCGCCTCAGTGATCTCGCCGAGTCAGGGCCTGTCGATACCGACGACGGCGTCGCCGACTGACCGGGTCCGGACCCAGAGCCGATGTCCGACAGCGACGCCTCCACCCCTGGCGCACGCCCGGCTCCCACCGTCGCCGGGCTGGTCGCCCGCGCCACCGAGCGTCTTGCCGATGCCGGATCCGGGTCTCCGCGTCTCGACGCGGAGCTGCTCATGGGCTTCGCGCTGGGCGTCGACCGGGTCGCGGTCATCGCCCATGGCGACGCCCCGGTCGGCACCGGGGTCGTGGCGGGCTTCGAGGCGGCCATCACGCGCCGTGAGCGAGGGGAGCCGGTGGCGTACATCCGCGGCTTCCGGGAGTTCCACGGCGTGGCGATCGCGACCGACGCCCGAGCGCTCATCCCACGACCCGAGACCGAGCTGCTGGTGGACGCCGCGATCGAGACGGTGGTGATCCGGCTCACGAGCCTGGCGCGGTCCGCCGGGGCGCCGCCGGTTCCCGTCGCGGATGTCGGGACCGGGTCGGGGGCGATCGCGGTGGCGCTGATCGTGGCCATGCGGAAGCGGCGGATGGACGCGCACGTCACGGTCCTTGCGACCGACGTCTCGCCGGAGGCGCTCGACCTCGCCCGGGAGAACGCGGTGGGCCACGGCGTGGCCGACCGGATGCGGTTCCGCGAGAGCGACCTGCTCCCGACCGGTGACGGCCCGTTCACGGTGATCTGCGCCAATCTCCCGTACGTGGCGACGGGCGCCCTGGCCGGCCTCGCCCGAGATCTCTCCTTCGAGCCCGTGTCGGCGCTTGACGGTGGCCCCGACGGGCTGGACGTGATCCGGCGGCTGCTGGACCTCCTGCCTGACGCGCTGGCGGCTGATGGCGTCGCGCTGCTCGAGATCGGTGCGGACCAGGGCGAGGCGATCGCCGCCGCCGTGGCGGAACGGCTACCCGGCTGGCGGTGCACCGTCGGGGTGGACCTCGCCGGGCTGCCGCGACTGGCACGGGTGGAACCGCCCGCGCCTCCGTCCGCACCCGGGGCGGCTCCCGGAAGCGTTCCCGGGGCCGGTGTCGCATGAGGGATCATCGGCCGGCCGTCCGACCCGAGCCCGCCTTCCCGATCCGCATGCTGGCCCTCGACATCGACGGCACGCTCGTCGGTCCCGACATGGCCCTGTCCGGGCGGCTCGTGTCGGCCATCACCGAGGCGGTCCGGCAGGGGGTGAAGGTCTCGCTCGCGACCGGTCGCATGCCCTCCTCGGCCGTCGTGTTCGCCAACCGGCTGGGCCTCCAGGAGCCGATCATCGGCCACCAGGGCGCGATCGTCCGGGCGATGCCCGGTCCCGCATTTCGCACGGCCACCAGCGGGGAGCCGTTCCGTGGCCGGATCGGACGGATCCTGTCCCACCAGCCGTTGGCCGCCGATGTCACGGTGGACGCCGTCAGATGGTGCTACGCGAACGGCCTCCATCCGCACATCAACGCGGTCGAGCGGATGATCGTCGCGGAGGACGACCCCAACTTCGCGGACTACTCGGCCTACCTCGGGCGGGCCGCGCAGACGGTGCGGGACCTCACGACCGGCATCAGCGCCCGCGCGTCGAAGGTGATCGCCGTCGGGGAGCCCGGCCTCGCGATGGCGCTGATCGAGGACGCGCGCCGGGTCTTCGCCGGTCGGGCGAGCCCCACCGTCTCGCACCCGCGCTTCCTCGAGTTCGTCGCCCCGGGCGTGTCCAAGGGCCGCGCCGTGGCCTGGCTGGCCCATCGAGCCGGGATCCCGATGGGCCAGGTCCTTGCCATGGGCGATGCGCTCAACGACTTCGAGATGATCTCCGACGCGGGTCACGGGGCCGGGGTGGCCTCGGGTCCGGCCGAGGTGCAGCTGGCGGGCCGGTACATCGCGCCGGCCGTCGAGCAGGACGGGGCCGCGGCGCTCATCGAGGCCCTGGTCCTGGTCCCGCCAGCGGAGGCGCGGCGCAATGCCGAGCGGCTGGCGGCGGAGGCACGCGTCCGGCAGGCCGGCCTGCGCTCCACCCTGGCCGGCGGCGGCGCATCAGGTCCGGAGGCATGAGCGCGCCCGGCGGACCGCCGCCGATCCTCGCCGATGGTGCGGCCGCCCGGGAGCTCGCCACCGAGCACCTGCGCGCGGGCCGGATCGTCGCCATCCCCACCGACACCGTGTACGGGATTGCGGCCTGGCTCGACCTGCCGGACGCCATCGAGCGCCTGTTTGCCGCTAAGCGCCGCCCACCGGAGAAGGCGGTTGCCGTGCTGCTGGCGGACGTCGAGCAGGCATGGACCCTCGGCGAGCGGACGCCCGCGGCGGCGGCGCTCGGCGAGCGCTTCTGGCCGGGCGGCCTGACGCTGGTCCTGCGCGTCCGTGACGGCGTCCGCCTGCCGCGCGTGCTTGCGGGCGGGTCTCCGACCATCGGGGTCCGGGTGCCTGACCACGACCTGCCGCGCGCGCTCGCGCGTGCCCTGGGGCCGCTGCCCACCACGTCGGCGAACGTGTCCGGCGAGCCCGATGCGAGGGATGCCGCGGAGATCGCCGAGCGTCTGGGGACGGCCGCCGCCCTCGTCATCGACGGCGGCCCCATTCACGGCGGCCCCGCGTCGACGGTTGTCGATTGCGCCGGTCCGCTGGCGGTCGTGCGGCGCGTGGGCGCGATCCCGGCGGCGGCGATCGCCGCGGTCCTCGACGGGGCCGGGATCCCCCACGCCGTGGAGGGCTGACCTAGGGGGCCGGCACCCCCGCGTACACCGGTGACGTCACCAGCGTGATGGACGACAGCGGCCAGTAGCGAAGCGCGCCGCGCCCGATCACGCTCGAGATCGGGATCGGCCCGAACGACCGCGAATTGGCCGACTCCATGCGGTGGTCGCCCATCACGAACAGCTCGCCCGGCCCGATCGTCCAGGTGTCGCCATCGCCCGGCATCGTCGGCTCAGGCGTGCCGTCGTTGCCGACGTAGAGGTAGGGCTCGTCGAGCGCGACGCCGTTCACGAAGACCCGCCCGTCGTGGATCTCGACCAGGTCGCCGGGCTCGCCGATCACGCGCTTGATGTACGGCTCGGGCTGGCTGGTCCACTCGGGCGGCGGTGCGAATACGACGACGTCACCCCGTGAGTAGGCGTCCCAGCGCGGTGAGAGCTTGTCGATCAGCACGTAGTCGCCCTGCTCGAAGGTTCGCTCCATCGAGAACTGCTCCACCTGGAACGGCTGGGCCACGAACCACTGGATGCCGAAGAACAGCACGAGCGTGAGGGCGACCGTCTGCACGATCTCGATCAGCCAGCTGGTCGCCCGGCCCCGGCGATGCGGCGGCGGTTCCGGCTGTTCCTGGGCGTCGATCACGGGATCCATGGCACCTCGGTGGTCTGCCGGCGCGTGCTCCGGCCGTGCTCAGGGTACGGGCTCGCGACCGGACCTGCCGTCGGCGGCGTTTCCCGGCGGCCGACCGTGGGAGAATAGAAGCCCCAAACGCCGCGCCCGAGCTCCAGGAGGTCCTCGCCGTGTCCCAGGCCACCGTGTCGTCCGCCGCGTGGGCGCCAATCGCCGAGGTGGACCCGGAGCTGTGGGCCGCGATGGAGGCGGAGCGTCGCCGGCAGCGGGACAAGATCGAGCTGATCGCGAGCGAGAACTACGTGTTCGCCGCCGTGGAGGAGGCGCAGGGCTCCTGGCTCACCAACAAGTACGCCGAGGGCCTGCCGGGCAAGCGCTACTACGGCGGCTGCGAGCACGTGGACATCGTGGAGGACCTGGCCCGAAGCCGCGCCCTGGCCCTGTTCCCGGGCTCGGACCACGTCAACGTCCAGCCGCACAGTGGGGCCCAGGCCAACATGGCCGCCTACTTCGCGGTCCTGCGGCCGGGCGACCGGATCCTGGGCATGAGCCTCGCGCATGGCGGACATCTCACGCACGGGTCGCCGGTCAACTTCAGCGGCCGGCTGTACGAGGTCCACGCCTACGGCGTCGACCGCGAGACGGAGCGGATCGACTACGACGCGCTGGAGGCGCAGGCCGCGGAGGTCCGACCCAAGGTGCTGGTCGCCGGCGCGTCCGCCTACCCGCGGACGTGGGACTTCGAGCGCATGGCCGACATCGCCCACGGCGTCGGCGCCCTCCTGTTCGTGGACATGGCGCACTTCGCGGGCCTGGTCGCCGCCGGGCTCCACCCGAGCCCGTTCCCGCACGCGGACCTCGTGACGAGCACGACCCACAAGACCCTCCGGGGGCCCCGCGGCGGTCTCCTGTTCGCGCGCGCGGACCTGCCCGAGAGCGTCAGCCGTGAGGACTTCCCGGCCCTCGGCAAGAACACCCTCGCCCAGGCGATCGACAAGAGCGTGTTCCCGGGCGTCCAGGGTGGTCCCCTGATGCACGTGATCGCGGCCAAGGCGGTCGCGTTCCAGCTTGCGGCCACCGAGGCGTTCCGCCGGGACCAGGCGCGGACGATCGAGAACTCGCAGGTCCTCACCGGCACGATGGCCGATGCGGGCGCCCGGGTCGTGAGCGGCGGGACCGACAACCACCTCGCGCTGGTGGACGTGACGCCGCTGGGCGTGACCGGCCGTGACGCGGAGGCGCTGCTCGACGATGTCGGCATCACGGTCAACAAGAACGCCATCCCGTTTGACCAGAACCCGCCCAACATCGCGTCCGGCATCCGGATCGGCACACCCGCCACCACGACCCGTGGGATGGGGCCCGACGAGATGCGCTCGATCGGCCACCTCATCGTGGAAGCCATCAAGGACCGCGGCCAGGCCGCCGTCGGGGAGCGGATCCGCGAGGACGTGCGCGAGCTCGTGAGCCGGTTCCCGGTTCCCGGGCTGCCACGCGATCGTGACTAGGAGGCACACCCGCCGATGCGGCTGATCCCGGGCATCTGGGACTACGTGCCGCTGCTCGTCGCCGCGTTCGTCGCGGCGGCGGTGCTCTCGCTGGTGCTGACGCCCCTCGTCCGCCGGGTCGCCGTCCGCCTCGACAACATCGATCGGCCCGAGGATCGCCGGGTCAACGAGGCGCCGATCCCGCGCGGTGGCGGGGTTGCGGTGGCGATCTCGTTTCTCGTGATCGCGGTTGGCGGGATCGTGCTCAACGAGCAGACAGAGGCGATCCCGATCCCCCGCTCGATGGAATCGACCGAGCTCGTGGGCCTCCTGCTGGGCGGCGCCGTCGCGACGGTGCTGGGCGTGCTGGACGACACCTTCCAGCTCCGTGCCCGCTGGCAGCTGCTGGGCCAGCTGGGGCTCGCCGCCATGGCGCTCGTGGCCGGCGTCACCGTGAACAACATCAACAATCCGTTTGGGCCCGGGAGCATCAGCCTGGTCGGGCCGTACGCGATCGGGTTCACCACCCTGTGGATCGCCGGGATGATCAACAGCATCAACTTCATCGACGGGCTCGACGGGCTCTCGTCGGGGATCGCGCTGATCGCGGCCGCCACCCTGGGGCTGATCTCGCTGACCGTCGTCGTCGCCCAGCCGTTCATCGGCATCCTGTGCTTCGGCCTCGCCGGCGCGCTGCTCGGGTTCCTGCGCTGGAACTTCCACCCGGCCTCGATCTTCATCGGGACCAGCGGGGTCATGTTCGTGGGCTACACGCTCGCGGTGCTGTCGATCCTGGGCACGGCCAAGGTCGCCGTTGCCCTGCTGGTGCTGGGCGTCCCGATCATCGACACCTTCTGGATCATCGTCCGGCGCCTTGGCACCGGGCACTCGCCGTTCACGCCCGACCGCGGGCACATCCACCATCGGCTGCTGGACCTGGGGCTGTCGCATAGCCAGACGGTGCTGGTCATCTACGGCCTGTGCCTCGCGCTCGCGGTGCTCTCGTTCTTCCTGTCCGGCACCGGGCAGCTGTACGCGTTCATGGGCCTGGCCGTGGTGTTCGGTTTGGTGCTGTTCCTGGTGACCCGCAACGAGACGAGCAACGCCCTCGAGGCCGAGACGTACGAGGAGGAGCCAGGCCCCGGCGGATGACGCGCCGGTGCTGTCGCCGGGCCGCGCTTCGCCGGCGTCGCCACCGGGTCGCAGCTCGCTCGCGCCAGCCGCGCTGCTGCGAACCCACCCTCGCGGATAGGGCAAACGGCGGACCACGGCTGCGCCTGCCCCGAGTGCTAGGATCCTCGCGCCGGGCCCGGGAGCCTGGCACAACGAGGGGCCATGTCTCCGCTCCAGGCAGCGATCGTCATCCTCATCGCAGTCATCGTGGCGGCCGGGATCGTCATGGTGCTGCTGCGCACCCGCCGGAAGCGGCATGTGGTGGAGGAGGCCGCGGCCGTCAACGAGGCGATCCCCCAGCTGTCCGAGGAGGACATCGCCTACCGGATCGGGCTGTCCGATCGCCCGGCCGCCGCCGCCGCGGCCGCCGCCGCCGCCGAGGCCGCCCACGCCGCTGCCGCGTTCGCCGCCGCCGCGGCCACGGCCGCCGCCGCATTTGCCGACGCGGAGGCCGAGGTCGAGCAGGAGTTCGGGATCAGGCCCCCGGGTGTGTCCGCCGCCGCGGCTCCCGAGATCTTCGCCACCGCCGCGGCTCCCGAGCTTGCCGCCGCGGCCCCCGAGCTTGTCGTCGTCGCCGCGGCTCCCGAGCTTGCCGCCACCACCCCGAGCGTCGAGGAGCCGGTCAGCGACGAGGTCGCCGCGGCCCGTGCCGCGATCCGTGCTGCCTCGATGGCGCCCGTCGTGCCCGCCGGGGTCCGTGAGCGGGCCGCCGAGCCACCGCCGCCGGTCTCCAACCGGTACCGGCTCTGGCGAGACTCCGCCGCGGTGCTGCTGGTGCTGTCGATCCTCGTCCTGGGAGCGACGACGATCGTCCCGGGGCTCGTCTCGGGCCCGGGTCCCACCGAATCGCCGACGAGCGAGGCCATCGTCATCATGCCCAGCCCGTCCCGCACGCCGGGCCCCTCGCCATCCCCCTCGCCATCCCCTCGCCATCCCCCTCGCCCTCGCCATCGCCCAGCCCCTCGCCGTCCCCCTCGCCCAGCGCCGCCCCCACACCGACCAAGACCCCCAAGCCGACCCCGAAGCCCACGCGCAAGCCCACGCCCAAGCCGACCCCCAAGCCCACGCCCAAGCCGACCCTCAAGCCGACCCCCAAGCCCACGGCGGCGCCCGTGGTCGCCAAGATCAAGAGCATGGATTGCAGGAACACCAAGAAGTGGTCCTTCACAGCGAAGACCGGGACTGCTGATTGGGTCTACCGGTGGTGGTTTGACGGAGCCGGTCCGTTTCGCGGCAGCAGCGTCAGCTACAAGGACTGGCTCCCCTTTGAGGGACCCGGTCACACGGTGGTGCTCAAGGTGACTGGCAAGAAGGGCAGTGACCAAGCCTTCACGACGGTCACCACGCCCTGCCCGTAGCCTGCGTCGCGCGGACGGTCCCACCCGGACGATCCACCCGCCTGCCGAACCCGGACCGTATCCGTGTCGCATCCTTGCCGCATCATTTCGGACTCCAAGTGCCCTCTGGTATAGTCACCCGCGCGGTGAACGGTCGTCCATGAACACCGGTATCGGAGCGTATGTCGCGCTCTACTCCGAGATCGGCGTGCTCCTCCTTGTGACGACCCTCGCCGGGGTTGCGGCGGGCTACTGGCTCGACCAGCAGCTGGGGACCGTGCCGATCTTCGTCCTCGTCGGCTTTCTGGCCGGCGCGGGGATCGGAGCGGTCGGGATCGCGCGCCTGATCACACGGTTCCTGAAGCGGTTCGAGTGAACAACCGGCCACGGAACGGGCTCGACGACACGCGGCTGCGGCCGCGCGACTGACTGCTTGGAGGAAACGTGACGAGGGACCCGCGGACGGCGGAACCGCGAGCATGAGCAACCGGACCCGGATCCTGCTCCTGCTCGGCACCGTGCTGCTCGTCGACGTCCTCGCGTTCATGTTCTTCCCACCCCAGGCGAAGGAAGACCCCGCCGCCGCGTGTGCGTTCCCCGCCTGCTACATCGACGGAAACCTTGAGCTCCCGGCACCCGTCGTCCTCGCTCGCCTGAACGGGCCGGCCGACGAGGCGCCCACCGGGCTGATCGTGTTCGACATCAGCATCTCGTCGACGATCCTCACCATGTGGATCGTGACCGCCCTGGTCATCGTCCTGCTGTTCGTGCTCACGCGGGGCCGGGCAATGCTTCCGGGCAGGGCCCAGAACGCGATCGAGTACGTGTACGAGCTGATCGAGGGGTTCGGGATGTCGATCGGAGGTCCGGCGGCCAAGCCCTACATCCCGCTGTTCGCGGCATTCTTCCTCTACATCCTGTTGTCCAACTGGAGCGGCCTCATCCCGCCGATCGGCAAGATCGAGCAGCTGCGCGCTCCGACAAGCGACGTGAACATCACCATCGGCCTGGCCGTGGTCGCGTTCCTGTTCTTCGAGTACCAGGGCTTCCGGAAGCTTGGGGTCCGGGGATACCTGGGCAAGTTCTTCCCGATCGGGGAGTTCCGCAAGGGGCTGGGTGCGGGGATCATCGCGATGTTCGTCGGGCTGGTCGAGTTCTTCCTCGAGTTCGTGAAGCCCGTCACGCTGTCGATGCGACTCTTCGGCAACATCTATGGCGGCGAGGTCGCGCTGGGCGTGATGACCGCCCTGACCATCGCGGTCGTCCCCATGGCGATCATCGCGCTGGAGCTGATGCTCAACCTGGTCCAGGCACTGATCTTCAGCACCCTCACCCTCATGTTCACCCTGGCCGCGATCGAGCATCACGGCGATGAGGAGCACGCGGAGGGCGTGGACCATTCACTCGAGCCCGCCGCCTGGCCGGTCGACCCGGACGTGGTCGTCGGCGGGGCGCATTGACCACCCACAGGCACTGAACCCGGTGCAACAGCCGGGACCACGGAGGGAACAGGACACCATGGAGCACTTCGGCGCAGGCATCGCGGCCCTCGGTGTGATCGGCCCCGGCATCGGGATCGGCATCCTCACCGGCATGTCCGCCAGCGCGATCGGGCGCAACCCCGATGCGGCTGGCCAGATCCGCGGCTTGGCGATCATTCTCGCCGGCTTCGCAGAGGGCCTCGGCGTCCTCGCGGTGGTCGTCGGCCTGCTTGCCATCTTCATCAAGTAGCCACGGGACGAGACGACGACCGTGGATACCCTCGCCCTCATCGGTGAGGCCGCCAGGCGGGCGGTCCAGCCGACAGTTGAGGGAGCTCCCGTCGAGTTCCAGATCAACCTGTTCTGGGTCATCGTCAGCGCCGCCAACTTCGTCGTCTTCTTCCTGATCGTCAGGTCCGTGGCATTCAAGGGTCTGACCGACACGCTCGAGACCCGGCGCTCGCGCCTTGAGCAGGGTCTCCAGGACGCGGAGCAGGCCCGGAAGGACCGTGAGTCTGCCGAGCAGGAGCGCCTGGCGGCCCTCCAGGAGGCCCGTCGGGAGGCCAACGAGATCATCAACCGCGCCCAGAAGGTTGCGTCCGAGATCCCGCGAGGCGGACATCGCCGCCACCCGCGAGGAGCTCGGCCGGCTCAGGGAGCGCGCGTCGGCCGAGATCGACACTGAGAAGCAGCGGGCCATCGCCGAGCTGCGCGCCGAGGTCACCGACCTCGCGCTCGCGGCTGCCGGGCGGGTGGTCGGTGACTCGATGACCTCGGATCGCCAGCGCAGGCTGGTGGCCGACTTCCTGGCCGATTCCGCCACCGGCGGGTCGAACAACTGATGAGCAGGCCCGTCTCCGCCGCCCGGCGCTACGCAGAGGCCGCCTTCGAGGTGGCCCTCGCGGAGAACCAGCTGGACCGGTGGCAGGCCGACCTCGCGCGCCGCCGTCACGATGCTCGGCCGTTCCGACGTGGAGCCGACCGTGCACAGCCCGGCGATTCCGCTCAAGGAGCGGGTGGAGATCGTGCGCCAGCTGCTGGAGCCCCGGATCGCCCGAGGACCCCTGCGCCTGGTCACCCTCCTCGTGGAGCGCGGCAAGGTTCACGCCCTGCCGCGGATCAGCGAGGAATACGCCCGACTGCTCAACAGGCACCGCGGGGTGGTCATGGCGACCGTCACCAGTGCCGTGCCCCTCACCGACGACGAGACCGCCGCGATCCGGACCCGGGTCGAGGCGATGGCCGGCGCCACGGTGGAGCTCACCGAGAAGGTCGAACCCGACCTGCTTGGCGGGCTGACCATCCAGGTGCGCGACCAGCTGCTCGACGCCTCCATCCGCGGCCGCCTCGAGCGGCTGCGAGACCAGCTCCACGCGGGCACCCGCTCCCGCTAGCCCGCTTCAACGGAGACGCCATGGCCATCCGGTCTGACGAGATCATCAGCATCATCAAGAGCCAGATCGCCGACTTCGACAGCACCACGGAGACCCGCAGCGTCGGGACCGTTGTCGAGGTGGGTGACGGCATCGCCCAGGTCTATGGCCTGGATGCGGCCCTGTCGTCCGAGCTGCTCGAGTTCCCCGGCGGGGTGATGGGCATGGCCCTCAACCTCGAGGAGGAGACGGTCGGCGCGGTCATCCTGGGCAACGCCACCGCCATCAAGGAGGGCGACATCGTCCGGACGACCGGTCGTGTCGCCGAGGTCCCGGTCGGGGCAGCCCTGCTGGGCCGCGTCGTGGACCCGCTGGGCAACGCGCTCGACGGCAAGGGTGACATCCCGCGCACGAAGACGCGCCCGGTGGAGCGCATCGCCCCCGGCGTCATCACCCGCCAGGGGGTGGACACGCCGGTCCAGACGGGCATCAAGGCCGTGGACGCCCTGATCCCCATCGGCCGTGGCCAGCGCGAGCTCATCATCGGCGACCGCCAGACCGGCAAGACGGCCATCGCCATCGACACGATCATCAACCAGAAGGACGGCGACCTGGTCTGCATCTACGTCGCGATCGGGCAGAAGCTGTCCACCGTGGCGCAGACCGTGGCCACGCTCGAGAAGTTCGGCGCCATGGAGCACACGATCGTCGTGGTCGCCGGCGCCGACGATCCGGCCCCGCTCCAGTACCTCGCCCCCTACGCCGGCGTGGCGATGGGCGAGGAGGTCATGGAGACCGGGGTCGAGATCAACGGGAAGACCGTCAAGGACGCCCTGTGCGTCTACGACGACCTGTCCAAGCACGCCTGGGCCTACCGCGAGATGGCCCTGCTCCTCCGCCGGCCGCCCGGCCGCGAGGCGTACCCCGGCGACGTGTTCTACCTCCACAGCCGCCTGCTCGAGCGGGCGGCCCGCATGAACGACGAGAACGGCGGTGGCAGCCTCACGGCGCTGCCCATCATCGAGACCCAGGCCAACGACGTGTCGGCCTACATCCCGACCAACGTGATCTCGATCACGGACGGCCAGATCTTCCTCGAGACCGACCTGTTCAACGCCGGTCAGCGGCCGGCCATGAACATCGGCATCTCCGTCTCCCGGGTGGGGTCCGCGGCCCAGACCAAGGCGATGAAGAAGGTGGCCGGCCCGCTCAAGCTGGACCTCGCGCAGTACCGCGCCCTGGCGGCGTTCGCCCAGTTCGCCGGCGACCTGGACAAGGCCACCCGGGACCAGCTCAACCGGGGTGAGAAGCTGTCCGAGATCGTCAAGCAGCCGCAGTACCAGCCGCTCCCCGTCGAGAAGCAGGTGGCGATCCTGGTGGCCGCCACGACTGGCAAGCTCGACGACATCCCCACCGCCCGCGTCAAGGAGTTCGAGACCCAGCTCTACCGCTTCCTCGAGACCGAGCGCCCGGAGATCCTCAAGGACCTCGCGGCCTCGAAGGCGCTGAGCGACGAGATCTCGGCCGCCCTCAATGACGCCATCGACGCCTTCCGGCAGTCGTTCCTCGCCTAGCCATGCCCAGCCAGCGTGAGATTCGCCGCCGCATCGGATCGGCGAAGAACATCAAGCAGATCACCCGGGCGATGCAGTTCGTCGCGGCCTCCAAGCTGCGCCGGGCCCAGGAGTCCACGCTGGCGGCCCGCCCCTACCGCGAGAAGCTGGACGAGGTCATCGCGGACCTGTCCGCCGTGCTCAGCCAGGATGACCACCCGCTCATGGCCGGCCGCGACCTCGGCGAGAGGCACAGCCGGCTGATCATCCTGATGACCTCGGACCGCGGCCTCGCCGGTGCCCTCAACACCAACACCGTCCGCTTCGTCGCCCGAGAGATCAGCGAGCACCCGGGCGAGCTCAAGGTCGTGCCGGTCGGCCGCAAGGGCCGCGATGCCATGCGCCGCGCCCGGGTGCCGATCGCCGCCTACTTCGAGGGCATGGGCGAGCGCCCGTCGTTTGCCGACGTGCTCCCGATCGCGCGGCTCATCTCCGACGACTTCGTCGCCGGCGTCTACGATCGCGTCGACGTCGTGTATCCCCGGTTCGTGTCCACGCTCGTCCAGCGGCCGATGATGGAGCAGCTGCTCCCGATCATTCCGGCCGAGAACGGGCAAGGGATCCCGGGCCGCCAGTTCCTGTTCGAGCCCGACCCCGGCGCGTTCCTCGATGCCCTGCTCCCGCGCTACGTGGCCACCCGCGTGTACGCATCGGTCCTCGAGACGACGGCGAGCTTCTTCTCGTCCCAGATGGTCGCCATGAAGAACGCCACCGAGAACGCCGAGGAGCTCATCGACGACCTCACCCTTTCCTACAACAAGGTCCGTCAGGCCAACATCACTCGCGAGATGGTCGAGATCGCGAGCGGCGCCCAGGCCCGCTAGGCCGGTCGACTCCAGGAGGCAATCCCACCATGGCGACAGCCGCCCCTTCGGCGATCGGCCGGGTCATCCAGATCACCGGCCCGGTCGTCGACATCGAGTTCCCGGCAGGCCAGCTGCCCACGATCTACAACGCCGTCGAGATCATCCGCGAGGGCGTGGAACCGCTGACCTGCGAGGTGCAGCAGCACCTGGGCAACAACTGGGTCCGCGCCGTGGCCATGACCACGACCGACGGCCTCGCCCGCGGAACCGAGGTCCGGGACACCGGTGCCCCCATCTCCGTGCCCGTCGGCGAGGTGACCCTCGGCCGCGTGTTCGACGTCCTCGGCCACCCGATCGATGGCAAGGGCTCGGTCGAGTCGGCCATGGTCCTGCCGATCCACCGCGCGGCGCCCTCGTTCGAGGACCAGACCACCGAGGTCGAGGTGTTCGAGACCGGCCTCAAGGTGATCGACCTCGTGTGCCCCTTCCGGAAGGGCGGCAAGGTCGGCATCTTCGGCGGGGCCGGTGTGGGCAAGACGGTCATCATCCAGGAGCTGATCAACAACGTCGCCAAGGAGCACGCCGGCGTGTCCGTGTTCGCGGGTGTCGGCGAGCGCTCCCGCGAGGGCAACGACCTGATCAAGGAGATGACCGAGTCGGGCGTCATCGCGAGCACGGCATTCGTGTTCGGGCAGATGAACGAGCCGCCCGGCGCGCGCCAGCGGGTTGGCCTGACGGCCCTGACCATGGCCGAGTACTTCCGCGACGAGGAGGGTCGCGATGTCCTCCTGTTCATCGACAACATCTTCCGGTTCACCCAGGCGGGCTCCGAGGTGTCGGCGCTGCTCGGCCGGATGCCGTCGGCCGTGGGCTACCAGCCAAACCTGGCCACGGAGATGGCGGCCCTCCAGGAGCGGATCACGTCCACCAAGAAGGGCTCCATCACCTCGCTCCAGGCCGTCTACGTGCCCGCGGACGACTACACCGATCCGGCGCCGGCGACGACCTTCGCCCACCTCGACTCCACGATCCGCCTCGAGCGGTCCATCGCGGAGCTGGGCATCTACCCGGCGGTGGATCCGCTGACCTCGACGTCGCGCGTCCTCGATCCGCTGGTCGTGGGCACCGAGCACTACGACGTGGCACAGGAGACCAAGCGGGTGCTCCAGCGCCTGCGTGACCTCCAGGACATCATCGCGATCCTGGGCATCGACGAGCTGTCCGAGGAGGACAAGTCCACCGTCGCCCGGGCCCGCCGACTCCAGCGGTTCATGAGCCAGCCGCTCACGGTCGCCGAGGTGTTCACGGGTCGTACCGGCGAGTACGTCGGCATCCGGGACACCGTGGCCTCGTTCAAGGAGATCCTCGAGGGCAAGGCCGACACCCTGCCCGAGCAGGCGTTCTACCTGGCCGGCACCCTCGACGACGTCCGCGAGAACGCGGCCAAGCTGGAAGGCTGATCGACGTGAATCTCACCTCCGCTCTCGCCGCCCGGCTTCCGGCCGATTCCAGTCACCTGCGGGCGACTGAGATCGGCCTGCATCCGGGCGCCTACGCGGAGGTGGTGTCTTCCCTCAGTCCCCTCACCGAGGGCCGCGCACGCCGGCCGCTCGTGCTCGGGAAGATCGGGGGTGGGGTCCATCACCGACGCAACGCAGGCCGCGTAGCCGGGTGGATGGCGGCCGATCTCAGTCCCGCAGGACTGGAATCGGACCGACAGCCGCACGGCGAGAGCGGCCGTTCGATCGGAGTGAATTGACATGCCGCTCCACCTTGAGATCGTCACTCCCGAGCGGCTGGCGTACTCGGACGAGGTTGACATGGTGCTCGTCCCCGGGATCGACGGCGAGCTCGGGATCCTGCCCCACCACACCCCGCTGGCAAGCCTGCTCGGCGTTGGCGAGCTCAAGATCCGCAAGGGCGGGGACGAGGAGACCTTCGCGATCGCCGGCGGGTTCCTGCAGGTCCGCCCGGACAAGGTCGTGGTCATGGCCGAGACGGCCGAGATCGGGACCGAGATCGACCTCGAGCGGGCGCAGCGCGCGCGCGACGAGGCCGCGAAGGCGCTCGAGTCGGGGTACGTGGAGGGGGCGGACCTCTCGGCCGCCCGCGCGGAGCTGCAGCGGGCCCTGGTCCGCATCCGCGTCGCCGAGCACCGCCGCACGGAGGGCCGACGCACGCGGGGCTAGACCCACGGTGGCGAGATCTTGATGACAGATACCAGGCCGTTCCACTGGGAGTACCACCCGGAGGCGCCGCCCCCGGAGGTATTCCGGATCGAGGGTGGGAAGCCGCTCCGGGGAACCGTGCGCGTCTCGGGGGCCAAGAACGCCGCCCTCAAGCTGTTGGCCGCCGCCGTGCTCACCGGCGAGCGGTGCCGGTTCGAGAACGTCCCCGAGATCCAGGACGTGCGCGTGCTGACCGCGGTGCTGCAGGACCTGGGCGTGGTGGTGGATCACCCGGCGGACGGGGTCTACGAGATCGCGGCCGGTGACGTGGACTGGCTGTTCATCCCCCTCGAGGCGGCGGCCAAGATGCGTGCCTCGTTCATCCTGCTCGGTCCGCTGCTCGCCCGGTTTGGCCACGTGATCATCAGCAACCCGGGTGGCGACCGGATCGGCCGGCGGCCGGTCAACTTCCACGTGGATGCGATGCGTGCGCTCGGCGCCGAGGTGGACTACCGCAACGGCTACTACTTCGCCAAGGCGCCGGGCAGGCTCCGTGGCGCCGAGATCACGTTCCCGCAGGTCACGGTCATGGGCACCGAGAACGCGATGCTCGCGGCGTGCCTCGCGGACGGCACCACGGTCATCCGTCCGGCCGCGCAGGAGCCGGAGGTGGACGACCTGATCGTGTTCCTGGGCGAGATGGGCGCCGATGTCGCGCGGACCGCGCCTGACACGATCGTCGTCCACGGCCGCCGGCGGCTCCGCGGCGCGAACCACACGGTGATGCCCGACCGGATCGAGACCGCCACCTTCCTCGTCGCCGCCGCGGTCACCGGTGGCCAGCTCACCCTCGAGGACGCGGCCTGTGACCATGTCGGCGCGCTGGTCGGGATCATGGGCCGGATGGGGGTCCCCGTCGCCTGCGGGCGGACGTCCATCGAGATCGACGCCACGGGCCTCCGCCCCGGCGACCTGGTGGCATGCGACATCGAGACCGGGCCCTACCCGGGCCTCGCCACGGACGTCCAGCCGCCCGCGTGCGTGCTGCTGACCCAGGCGAGCGGCTCGTCCCGGGTGCACGAGACCGTGTTCGAGGACCGCATCGAGTGGCTCGCCGAGCTTCGCAAGCTGGGGGCCCGGATCGAGATCGTGGACGCCCACCACGCGTCGATCCAGGGCCCGACCCGCCTCCACGGCGCCGAGGTGTCCATCAGCGACCTGCGCGCCGGTGCCTCGCTGATCCTCGCCGCGCTCGCGGCCGATGGCCCTTCCCTCATCCACGGCGCGCACCACGTCCGCCGCGGGTACGAGAACATCGACCGCAAGTTCCAGCAGCTCGGCGCGAGCATCGTCTGGTCGGCCGACAGCGCCTGACCGTCACGCCCCGCCGCCCCCATCGACCCCTCCCGGGGCCATTCCCGGCCCTTCGACCCTCACGGAGTAGCATTCCCCCCGTCATGAAGATCGGAATCGACCTCGGCACCGCGAACGTCATCGTCTATGTCAAGGGCAAGGGCATCGTCACCACGGAGCCCTCTGTCGTCGCGGTCGGCGAGGACAACCGGATCGTCGCCGTGGGCGAGGAGGCCCGCGAGATGATCGGCCGCACGCCCGGCAACATCCAGGCCATCCGCCCGATGAAGGACGGCGTCATCGCCGACTACGTCATCACGGAGGCCATGCTCCGGTTCTTCATCGGCAAGGCCACCAAGGGCCGGATCGGCTTCTCCCGGCCCGAGGTCATGATCTCGGTCCCGGCCGGGGTGACCTCGGTCGAGAAGCGCGCTGTCCGCGACGCCGCGCTCAAGGCCGGGGCCAAGGACGCCTTCCTGATCGAGGAGCCCCTCGCCGCGGCGATCGGTGCCAACGTGCCGATCAGCGGGCCGTCCGGGAACATGATCATCGACATCGGCGGTGGCACCTCCGAGATCGCCGTCATCGCGCTCGGCGGAATCGTGGTGTTCAACAGCCTTCGCGTCGGCGGCAACAAGTTCGACGAGTCGATCGCCTCCTACATCCGCAAGAAGTACAACCTGATGGTCGGCGAGCGGACCGCGGAGGAGGTCAAGATCCAGATCGGCACCGCGCTGCCCCTGGAGCGCGAGCTGACGATGGAGGTCCGCGGCCGCGACCTCATCGCGGGTCTCCCCCGGACGATCCCGATCACCAGCTCCGAGGTGATGGAGGCGATCGAGATCCCGCTCCAGCAGCTGGTCGCCGCGGTCCGCGGTGTCCTCGAGCAGACCCCGCCGGAGCTGTCCTCGGACATCATCGACAAGGGCATGGTCATGTCCGGCGGCGGGTCGCTGCTGCGCAACATCGACAAGCTGCTGACCCAGGTCACCGGCGTCCCGTGCCACGTCGCCGAGAACTCGCTCAACTGCGTGGCGCTGGGGACCGGGCTCGCGCTCGAGCACTTCGACTTCTTCAAGAAGTCCCTGGTCTCGCAGATCTGAGCCTGGCCCCGGGGTGACGTACTTCCTTGATCTGCACTGCCACACGTCGGCGAGCTTCGACTGCCTGGCCAGCCCGGAATCCCAGGTGCGGGCGGCGGCGGCACGCGGCCTGACCCACCTCGCCATCACGGACCACGACCGCATCGACGGCGCCCTGCGTGCCCGGGACGCGGCCCCCGGTGGGCTCACCGTGCTCATCGGCGAGGAGATCAAGACGGCGGACGGTGACCTGGTGGCGGTGTTCCTCGAGCGGGCCGTTGCGCCCGGGCGGCCGGCTCGCGAGACGATCGAGGAGGTCCGCGACCAGGGCGGGCTGGTGGGGATCCCGCATCCCTTCGACACGTTCCGCGGCTCGATGCTCACGGACCCGCGGCTGGAAGAGATCGGGTCGCTGGTGGACTGGATCGAGGCGCACAACGCCCGCGTGGTCGGCGGCAGCGGCAACGAGAAGGCGGCCGCGTTCGCGCGCGAGCTGGGGCTGCCGGGCGTGGCCGTGTCCGACGCGCACAGCAGCCTCGAGGTCGGCGTCGCGTACAGCACCCTCGAGGTGGATCCATCCACGCCGGAAGGACTGCTTGCCGCCCTGACCTCCGTCGAGCTTGTGCCCGGGCGCTCCTCGTATATCGTGCGGACGTTGACCCCGATCGCCAAGCTCGTGAACCGCGCCCGTGGGAACCGGCGCGTGGTCCCGACACCCGCCGGCCGAGCGGGTCCCGCCGAATGAGTGAGCCACCCGTGACCGATACCCGCCCGCTGCCCGCGACCGACCCGGAGCCGCCCGAGCCGGCCGGCGTTGCGGCCCCCGACCCCCTGGAATCAGAGGTCACCAGCGACCAGGTCTCGCTCGGCCGCCGGCTGCGCCAGCCACGCACGATCCTCTCGATCGTCGTGCCCGTGGTGCTGCTGGTGCTGGCGTTCCAGCTGGTGCTCAAGGTGGACCCGCAGGAGATCGTCGACGGCATCGCCCAGGCGAACAAGCTGCTGCTCCTTGCCGCGTTCCTCGTGTTCTACGCGGGATTCCCGCTGCGCGGCCTCCGCTGGTCCCGCATCCTGCGCGGCACCAAGGTTCGGATCGGGGTCAAGGACTCCACCGAGATCCTGTTCCTGTCGTGGCTGGTGAACTGCCTGGTGCCGGCCAAGCTGGGCGACGTCTACCGCGCGTACCTGCTCAAGATCAACTCGCCGGTGTCGCTGTCGCGGACGTTTGGCACCGTGTTCATCGAGCGCATCCTCGACCTGTTCGCGATCGCGATCCTCGGCCTCGCCGCCGGGTTCTGGAGCTTCCGCTCCGGCCTGCCGCCCGAGATCCAGTTCGTGGCGATCCTGGGGATCGGGACCGTCGTGGTCCTCGCCGCCGGCCTGCTCACGCTGCGCAACTTCGGCCGGCGGATCATCACGGCACTGCCGCTGCCGCAGCGGGTGATGGGGCTCTACGACAAGTTCGAGGACGGGGTGTTCGGGGCTGTCAGCGGGCGGCAGCTCCCGGTCCTCATCGTGATCACCGGGCTGATCTGGTGCACCGAGGGCCTGCGCCTGTGGCTGGTCGTCCAGGCGCTGGGGTTCCAGGACGTGAACCTCGGCATCTCGGGCGCGTTCTTCGTGGCCCTGATCGGGTCCCTGCTCACGGCCGTGCCGCTCAGCCCGGCCGGCCTGGGACTGGTGGAGGCGGGGATGGTGGGCGTGATGATCGCCGCCTACAACATCCCCGTGACCGAAGCCACGACGATCGCCCTCGTTGACCGCGTGATCAGCGTGTTCTCGATCATCGTGATCGGGTCGATCCTCTACCTGGTCTCCGGCAAGCGGAAGGGGATGGGGCTCTCCAGGCAGATCGAGGCTCCGTCACCCGCAGGCTGATCGGCGCGGCCGATGAGGGTCCCGGACCCTGGGCGCCGATCGGGCTACGCCCGGACCCCACACGACCCCACCACACCTCACGACGGTGTTGACGCTCGGGCAACGACTGCGAGTACGAACGGGTGGTTTCTTGGACGCACCATCTCCCGGACACTGCAGACATCCCTCGCACGAAGCGCGGGGCCCTAGCCCAGAGCGAGCATGACGACCGACAACGGCCGCGCATTCAACGAGTGGCTGCGAGCACAGCTCAAGGCCAAGAAGATGTCGCAGCGCCAGCTGGCCCAGCAGTCGGGGGTCGACCATTCGACCATCTCCCGGCTCATTCGTGGCGATCGTATGCCATCGCTCGGAACGGCCACCAAGCTGGCACGGGGACTCCGCGAGATCCGCGATGACGCCGACACGAGCACCGCCCTCGGGGTGGTGTCCGCTGGGACCCAGAACCCAACCGCGCGCGTCGAGTACGCGCTGCGTGCCGACGAGGCCCTCGCGGAGCCGCAGGTCCGCCAGATCATGGAGTACTACCTGGCTGTCCGGGTGCGCCGCTTCGCGCGGACGTATGCGAACGTCGGGGTCAACGGACCCACCAACGGCAATGCGGCAGCGGCAGCGGCAACGGCAGCACCATGGCATCCGGCGTGAGCTCCTATGGGCGATCGGCCGGCATGGTTGCCGGAGTCGGTGCTCCCACCGTCGTTCGCACGGCACCGCCGCAGCGATACGGTGCTCCGCGACCGGCGATGCGTCCGCCGCGGGCGCCGGGACGCTCCTAACCGCCTTCAGCACAGGCCCGACCGTCCTCCCGGTCCGGGTCTCGGGGACAGCGAACGCCGGTCTGCAGGGACCGGCGTTCGCGTGTGTCTGGGCTGGTCTCGGGCGGCCGCCCCGCTACGGCACGCCGGCTGCAAGGATGGAGACGACGCGGCGCGAGCCGGCGTCGATGCGGTCCACCAGGCCGAGGTCCGTCCGGTCCCGCGCCGCCAGCCACTCCGCCTCGGCAGGCCCGCCGCACGGGGCGCCGATCACCTCGTCGAACAGGGGATCGCACACCAGGACGACCACGCCCGCGCTGGCTGCCGCGGGTGCGGTGCCGGTTGACGGAGGCGCCGTGTCCGCGGCGGCCGGCAGCACCGGGGCGCCGTGCCGCTCGAGCGGGAACCGCAGCGCGTTGTCGTTCTTGAACGGTGGGATCCCGTCCAGCGCGAACGGCTCACCGGCCGTGACCGCGAGCACCCGGGCGGCGGTGGCGTCGGCGAGCGGCCAGCCGCCGTCCGGGGCCTGGGCCGGCGGCCAGGCCGTGACCGCGATCAGCGCCAGGGCAAGCGTTCCCGCCGCCGCAGCCGCCCGGCCCGGCAGCCCGCCGGGAAGGCCCGTGGCCAACCTCGCCAGCCCGACACCCGCGAGCGCCAGCACGACCGGGTCCAGGAACGCGTGGTAGTGGTCGTTGGGGAGCTCGGGCACCACGATGGCGAGGCTCGGCGCGAACAGGGCGAGGAGCACGATGGAGACAACGAGGGCGCCGAGCAGCCAGCGGGCGGTGGCGGTGTCAGGCCCTGCGGCCTCGGGCTCTGCGTCCGCCGCCGGTTCCGTCCGCCGCCCTCCGGCCACGACGGCAAGCGCGATGACCAGCGCCAGGATCAGCACCGCGGCCAGCGACGCCATCACGCGGTCCGTGACCAGCCCGGAGACCGGCCAGGTCACCGATCGAAGCCCGACCATGACCATGCGGTCGAGGGTGCCCGCGGCGGCCTCGCGCCCGCCCCCCGTGAGGTACTCGAGGATCCCGCGGGCCTCCGAGAAGCCGCTGCCCAGCTCGTGGACGAGGAGCGGGAGATACCCGGCCGCGATCACGATGGCCGCGGCCAGCCCGCCCCTGGCCGTGCCCGTGACCGGTTCACCCGCGCGCCGCCGGTGCGCAACGTCGGATCCCCAGGCCCACAGCAGCGGCAGCACGATGACCACGCCCAGGACATGGCACTGCATCGTGACCATCGCACCGATCCCCGACATGGCCCACCATCGCACCCGTCCCGTGCGGCGTGCCTGGATCGCGGCGGCGAATGCCAGCGCCGCCGCCGCCGCGATGAGGTTCGGGTTCCAGATGAACGTCGACTCGTCGATCCCCGCCGGCGAGATTGCCGCGAGGAACCCCGCCAGGGCCCCCGCAAGCGGCCCCCCGACGAGGCGCCCCAGCCACCAGGCGCCCGCGACCGCGGCGATCCCGAACAGCGCGATCTCGCCCGTGACCGCGACCGGGTCCGCCGACGACAGGATCGCCGCCGGGGCGAGCAGGTAGTAGTACACCGCCCCGTGGTGGAACGTCCCGATCGACGTTCGCGGTCCCAGGAGCGGCACCTCTCCGTCGATGGCCAGCGCGCGAAGCACCCGCATGTCCGTGCCCTGGTCGGCATCCCAGCGTCCTCGCTCGGCAAGACCCGGCAGCCGGGTGAGCGCCGCAAGCACGAGCAACGCGAGCAGGACCCCAAGCTCCAGCCGCCGGAGCCGGGTTGCCGTCACGGGCGGGCCCGGGGTGCCGGGCCGCCGGTGCGCCGTGGCTCGCCCGTGGACTGCGGGTCCGCGTCGGACGCCGTCGCAGGCCCATCGTCCTCGGCGGGTGCGCTCCGGCCCTTCGAGCTCCGGGTGTGGAACGCCGCCGCCGGGAGCTCGGCCAGCGGTCGGCCGTTTGCGAGGTCCAGCACCCGCGCGACGTTCACCGCGTCGTAGCCGTCGTCCATGCCGGGCGTCTCGAGGTAGTAGGCCACGTGCTCGAGACCAGGGTGGGTGACGATGCGCGCCATGCCCTCGGCCCCGATCTGTCCGGCGCCCACGTGCTCGTGCCGGTCCTGACGGCTGCCGATCTCGGACCGGGAGTCGTTGAGGTGGACCATGTGCAACCGGCCGAGGCCGACCAGCTCGTCGAACGCCTCCAGCGTCCCGTCCACGCCGACAGCCGTGTGCAGCGGGTAGCCGGCCCCCCAGAGGTGCGCCGTGTCCAGGCAGTAGCCGTAGCGCGCCCGATCCACCCCGGCATCCGCGATCGCCTGCTCGATCCCGCCAAGCTCCTCCATCGACGCACCCAGCCCAAAGCCGCCGCCCGACCCGTTCTCGAGCACCAGCAGGACATCCGGCGCCGCACCGTCGACAAGGTCCATGACCTCGCGCACGCCGCGGGCCAGGTGCCGGATGCCCGCCGCCGCTCCCTCCCCACGGTGTGACCCCACGTGGACGTTGACGAAGCGCGCCCCGTACGCCTGGGCCACCCGCAGCTCGTTGGCAAGCACATCCACCGACCGGCGGTGGAAGTCCGGATCGCCACCCGCAAGGTTCACCAGGTACGGCGCGTGGATGGCAAGCGGGCGGATCTCCCGCTCCGCGAGCCGATCGCGAAAGGCCGGCAGCTCCCGCGGCAGGGTTTCGCGGCGGCGCCAGGACGTTGGGTTGTCGGCGAAGACCTGGAGGGCGGACGCGCCGATCTCGGCCGCGCGGTCGGCGGCCCTGACCATCCCGTGCCCCAGGGGCAGGTGGGCCCCCAGCCGGCGCCCGTTCGGAAGCATCGCCGCAAGGGTAGCGGAGGGGACCATGGCCACGGCGGCCGCGCGAACCGTCATCGCCCGGCCTTCGCGAGCGCTCACCTGTCTGCCGGCGAAGGCCAGACCCCGGGCGCGGCCGCCAGACCCCGCGAGTGCGGGGCCGAACCCCGAGCGCGGCCGCCAGGCCCCCGAGCGCGGCCGCCAGGCCCCCGAGCGCGGTCGCTCGCTACCCCTTGCGGCCCTTCGACGTATAGGCCCCGGCCACGACCGGCTCGATCAGCCCGTAGTGGCCGTCCTTCCGCCGGTAGATCACTGCGAGCCGCTCGTTCTCCGCGTTCACGAACACGTAGAAGTCGTGGTCCAGCTCCTCCATCGCCGCGACCGCGTCCTCCTCGAACATCGGCTCGATGGCGAAGCGCTTGGTCTTCACGATCCGGTGCTCGGGGGCGTCGTCCGACGTTCCGTCCGCGATCCGGCGCAGGATCGTCTTCTCCTCCTCCGGGCGGGATCGGACCCGCGGTTTCTCCTTGAAGTCGATCGCCTGGCGTTCCACCTTGTCGACCACGACGTCGAGCGCGGCCTGGTAGGACGAACCCGATGCATGGCTCTTGAGCGTCTTGCCGTCGATCACCAGCGTGACGTCCGCGAGATGGGCGTCGGCTGCGCTCCGATGCGACTCGTTCGACAGTTCGACGATGGCGTCCGTGCGGTCATCGAGGAGCCGCTCGAGGCGGGCGAACTTGCGCTCCGCGTATTGCCGGACCCGGTCCGGGACCTCGAGGTTCTTGCCCCTGACGATCGTCCTCACGGCTGACCTCCCGGCGCTCGAGCGCCTGGCTGCGGGGGACGGCGGGGCCGGAGATGGGCCTCGCCCGGAGTCCGAGTATAGCCACCGTCCGGCGATGCCCCACAGGGCCGATCGGGGCCGATCGGGGCCGGTCTGAGGTCCCGAGACGCATCGTCCGAGGCACGCCAGGGGGCGCATCCTCCGCGGCCGCCTCGCCCGACCATCTCTCGCGCGCGTCCCACACGCGCGGCGCGCTCGCGGCAATCTCCGTGCGGTCACTCGCGACCACGCGGTGACCTCCGGCGACCGTTCGCGGCTATCGTTCCCGGGCGACCGCGATCGCGCTGACTGCCACTGCGCCGGCATCGAGCAGGGCGTGTGCCGACTCGCTCAGCGTGGCACCGGTGGTGACCACGTCGTCCACCAGGACCACCCACCGGTTCCGGACTGCCGGCTTGGAGGCCGGTGCCACGCAGAATGCCTCCGCGACGTTCGCGGCCCGGTGGCGGCGATCCAGGCGGTACTGCGCCGTGGTGGCCCGGGTGCGGACGAGAGCCGGATGCCACGGGAGGCCCAGGTGGCCGGCGGCGGCTGCCGTGATCAGGGCCGCCTGATCGTAGCCGCGCTCGCGCCGGCGGCGAGCATGGACCGGGACCGGGACCAGGATGTCGCCGCCTGCTCCCGCGCGCCGCCAGCGTTCCGCGACCGCCCCGCCGAGCGGTGCCGCAAGACGCTGCTCGCCCGCGTACTTGAGCGCGTGGAGAGCCTTGCGTGTGGTTCCCGCGAATGGCGAGCACCATTCCAGCTGAACGAGCGGATCCGGGGGCCCATCCGCGAGTCCCAGCGGTGTCCCGGGCGGGAGGGTGATCCGGGTCCCAATCCCCGGCCGGCAGTCCCGGCAGATGGCTTCACCCTCAGCGCCGCACCCGGCACACAGCGGTGGCATCGCCAGGTCGAGGAGGCGCCCGACGGGTCGGAGCAGGGAGTGGGTCACGCTCGGTTGCCTCCGGTCTGGGTGTGGGCCGGTCCGGACGCCAGCGATCCGGGTGCCATGCCGCCGCCCCGACTTCTCCCCCGGGCGCCCGTCCGACGCGATTCCCGCCCCGGGCACCCGTCCGCCGCGACTCCCGCCCCGGGCACCCGTCCGCATCACCTTCGGCTCCGGGCGCCCGGCGCCCCTACGGTTCCACGCGGGAGTGGATCGGGCGCCAGCCGCCCGCGGTGTCCCACCGATCGGGCGAGTCACGTGACAATCGCCCCATGTGGCGCCCGGATCTCCGCGGCACCGGCTCGTTGGGGCGCCCGGCGCCCATGGCGAGGCTCGGTGCGGGCTGCCACACGCGCGGCCCCAATCCGCCGCCCACCGGCCCCAGCCCCACCGGCGCAACCCTCCACGAGAGGCGGTCGCTGGCTCACAGCAGGATGATTCCACTCGCGCCCGGAACACGGCCCCGCCGCAGCTCTCGGGCGATGGCCGCCCCGTCAAGCGGAAACCCTGCGCGAAGCGCCTCACGATGCTCCGCCAGCACCCGCCGATTGTGAGCGGTTCGGTTGACGACGAGGATCACCACTCCGGCGCCCGGATCGTCACGCCGCTTCGCCTCGATCCGCCGCTCCACACCCTGCGCATCGTCCACCCTGGACTCGCCCTCCACGGACGCGACGTGGGCGCCGTCATCGATTCGGCCGTCCCATGCCCGGAGATCACCCTGGATCGGGATCGGAACCTCGCGACGAAGGCGCAGCGGCGGCGCGAGCAACGCTTCGAGTCGACCGAGGAGGGCAAGCTGCGCGACGTCGTGGATCGGGGCGCCATCTGGGTAGAGCTGCATCGCTGGCTTGAGTCCAACCGCGCGCGCGGCGCGGCACAGCTGGTCAAGCGATGGCCGCACGATGGCGTTCCGTTCGATGCGGCCGAGCTGGGTTCCGGAGAAGCCGGCTCGTCGGCCTGCGACCTCGAGGCTCATGCCTCGTGAAGTGCGAGCCCGCCGGATCTCATTCCCAACGAGCGCGTAGAGGCGCCGCGCGTCAGCGGCTCCAACGTCTCCGGGTCGTTGTCGAGTTGCCATGGCTCGCATCATGGCGTGGGGCTCTTATGCGGGAGTTATCTGGGGGTGCCGGGCGCCCGGGGCTCGAACTGGCGCGTGCCGGGTTCATCCGGGCCCGGGGCGCCCTGCCCGTTGCATGCCACCGGCGGCCGCGTGACAGTTGAGGCGCCTCGCGCCCAGAACGTCGCGGGCTGCAACCGTAGGGGCGCCCGCCGCCCGAGCCCGCCGCCCGAGCCCGCCGCCCGCGCCGCCGCCCGCCGCCGCCCGAGCCCGCCCGCCCGAGTCAGGCCCGGACCTGGACCTCGATGCGGTCGCCCACCGCGGTGCGCGTGGCATCGATCGTCCCCACTGGCAGCTCGATCACGCCGTCGGCGCCCCGCACCAGCCACACGACGCCGATCCACGCCCGCAGGCGCCGGTGCACCGACTTCACCACGCGCACGCCCGCAGCATCGGCCTTGGACAGGAACACGGCGTCGATCGGGAAGCGCATGAACATCATGTGGATCCCATTGCCGCCGGGCAGCCACAGGCCGTCACCGGCGGGCAACGAGGGACGGCCCATGAGCCCCATGAGCTTGCCCCAGAACGAGCTGGCCGTCTCCAGCCGCTCCGCGAGGACGGTGCCCTGGTCCAGGTTGCGGGCAATGCCTCGACCTGGACCGCCAACGCCGGAACCCGTGCTCGCCCCGGAACCGCCGGAACCCGTGCTCGCGGCGGAACCCCCGGAACCGCCGGAACCCGTGCTCGCGCCGGACCACCCGCCGGAACCCGTGCTCGCGACCCGGAACCCGCCTCCGCGCTCACGTCGAGCCCACGAGCGAACCCGGGCTCACCAGGAGCTAGACCGTCCCGCGGAGCCCGATGATGATCAGGATGATCGCCGGGCCCAGGATGACGATGAACAGCGACGGGAAGATGCACCCGACGAGCGGGAACAGCATCTTGATCGGCGCCTTGGCCGCCATCTCCTCGGCGCGCTGCCGGCGCTCGATGCGCAGCTGCTCGCTCTGGACCTGGAGCACCTTGGAGATGGAGACACCAAGCTGCTCGGCCTGGATGATGGCGCCGATGAAGTTGGTCAGGGCCGTGACCTCGGTGCGCGGGACGATGTCCCGAAGCGCGTCGCGGCGCGGCTTGCCGACACGGATCTCGGCGAGAGCGCGACGGAACTCGTCGGTCAGGGGTCCGTTCAGCTTCTCCACGACCTTGCCCAGCGCGCCGTCGAAGCCGAGGCCCGCGCGCACGGAGATGGTCAGCAGGTCCAGCGCATCCGGGATCATCAGGATGATGTCGTGCTGGCGCTTCTTGATCCGGCCGCCCAGCCAGAACTCCGGCAGCGCGTAGCCGAGATACAGGCCCACCAGGATCAGCAGCAGGTTGAGCGGGAATGCCAGCACCGTGACTGGTCCGGGCACGACGAACAGGAGGGTGGCCAGGCCGCCGCCGATGATGGCGCCGACGGCCTTGATGCCCATCCAGTCCGCGGTACGCAGGTCGCCAGGGTTGCCGGCGAGCGCGAGCCGCTTCTCGGTCGACTCCGTGAAGGACGTGCTGGCCATGCTGGACATGCGCGCGGACAGGCGGGAGACGAGCGGGCGCAGCGTGCGGTCGAGCAGCGGAGCCTGGAGCTCCAGCTCCTCGAGGTTCTTGGCCTGCATCGTGCCCAGCTGGTTCAGGCGGGCCTGGACCGGGTCGACCGAGGGATTGCTGGCAAGGCCGATGAAGATCAGGAGGATCGCGCCGGCGGCGATGGCCGCAACGACGAGGGGAAGTGCGTCGGTCATGCGCTAGACCTCGATATCCACGATCTTGCGGATGAACATGAAGCCCATGAACATCGAGAAGCCACCAAGCATCAGGATGATCACGCCGAGCGGCAGGCCGAGGACGCTGACGCTGGCATCGAACATGGGTTCCATGAACCCCGGCGCCGCGATGAACAGGAATCCGGCCAGGCCGATCGGCAGGAAGCCGACGACGTAGCCCGACATTCGCTGCTGGGCGGTGAGGGTGCGGATCTCGCCCTTGATACGGACTCGCTCGCGGATCGTAAACGCGATCGAGTCGAGGATCTCGGCGAGGTTGCCGCCGACGGTGTGCTGGATCGAGATGGCGGTGGCCATCAGCTCCAGGTCGTCGGAGCGGACGCGCCGGACCATGTTCTCCAGGGCGACATCGAACGAGAGGCCCAGGTTGACCTCGCGGATGACGCGCCCGAACTCCGTGGACACCGGCGGCCGCGACTCGCGGACCACCAGCTCAATGGCCTGGAGGAAGGAGGACCCGGCGCGCAGCGCGTTGGCAATCAGGGTGATCGTGTCCGGCAGCTGCTTGTTGAATGCGTTGAGGCGGCCCGACCGGCGACGGCCCAGCCAGAAGCGCGGCAGCATGAAGCCCACGAACCCGCCGACGACCATGATCAGGGGGTTGCCGAGGCCCACGACCGCGAACGACAGCAGCCACATCGCGACCGGGATGCCAACGGTGAGACCGGCCCAGATCATCAGGTACTCGGAGGGCTTGAGCTTCAGGTCCGCACGGGCGATCTCACGCGCGAGATTGGCGCCAAAGTCGCGGTTCTCGACGACCTTGTTGAGCTGCGCCAGCGCCTGGCTGGACTGCAGCGCGGCGCCAAGTCCACCCTCGCCGGACGGCAGTGGAGGCCGGCTTGTCCGGCTTGCCCGAGGCGTACCGCTCGAGGCGCGCGTTGATGCCGGACCCACCGCCGGACATCGAGATGCCAACCGCGATGAACAGGATCGCGAGCGCGGCGATCCCGGCGACGATGAGGGTCAGGTTGCTGTCCACGGCTGGCGGCCTCCTTGCTCGCTAGTAGCTGAAGCCGAAGAGGCCCGGCGGCAGGTGGATGCCCTGGACCTCGAACTTCTCGACGAACTTGGGCCGGATGCCTGTCGGCTTGAGGCGGCCCTGGATCTTGCCTTCGACGATGCCCGTCTGCTCGAACACGAACACGTCCTGCATGACGATGACATCACCCTCCATGCCCTGGACCTCGGTGATGTTCGTGATCCGGCGCGAGCCGTCCTTGAGCCGGGCCTGGTGGACGATGAGGTCCACGGCCGAGGCGATCTGCTCGCGGATGGCGCGGACCGGGAGGTCAACGCCGGCCATGAGGACCATCGTCTCCAGGCGGGACAGCATGTCGCGGGGGCTGTTGGCGTGGCCGGTGGACATCGAGCCGTCGTGGCCCGTGTTCATGGCCTGGAGCATGTCCAGCGCCTCGCCGCCACGGCACTCGCCGACGATGATGCGGTCGGGGCGCATGCGCAGCGAGTTGCGGACCAGCTCCCGGATCGGGATCATGCCCTTGCCCTCGATGTTGGGCGGGCGGGACTCCAGGGTCACCACGTGCTCCTGGCGGAGCTGGAGCTCGGCGGCGTCCTCGATGGTCACGATCCGCTCGTCGTTGGGGATGAACGAGGACAGGACGTTGAGGGTGGTGGTCTTGCCGGAGCCGGTGCCGCCGGACACGAACACGTTGAGGCGTGCCTCAACCGATGCCCGGAGGAACTCGAACATGTCGGGAGTCGCCGTGCCGAACCGGACCAGGTCGTCCACCGTGAACGGGCTGGCCGAGAACTTCCGGATGGTGACCACGGGGCCGACGAGCGAGAGCGGCGGGATGATGGCGTTGACGCGGGAGCCGTCCGTGAGGCGCGCGTCCACCATCGGCGACGACTCGTCAACGCGGCGACCGATCGGGGCGATGATCCGATCGATGATGCGCATCACGTGGTCGTCGTTCTGGAACACGACGTTGGTCAGCTCGAGGCGGCCGCTGCGCTCGATGTAGACCTGGCGCGGGCCGTTGACCATGACCTCGGAGATGCTCTCGTCGCGGAGGAGCGGCTCGAGCGGGCCGAGGCCGATGATCTCGTCGGTGATCTGCTCGAGCATCCGCACCCGCTCGGCGCGGGTGAGGGCGAGGCCCTCCTCGTCGATGACCCGGCCGAAGATCTCCTCGATCTGCCGGCGGACCTCCACCTGGTTGGACAGGTCCAGCTTCGGGTCCAGGTCCTGGATCACGCGGTTCTGGATCCGGAACTTGACGTCCCGGAAGGACTCGCGGACCGGAGCCTGCGTTGACAGGCGCCCCTGACCGGCCCCCTGGGCGGCCGGCGTCTGGCCGCCCCCAGCGCCACCGGGCGTGGTCGCGGGCACGTTCGACCCTGCCGACCCCGGCTCGGCGCCGGGACGGGCGCTCTCGATGCGCTTGAGGAGACTCATCGGCTATTCCCCTTCGGCCGCGGACGGCCGCTTCGTCGCTGCCATGTCATCGCCATGCGAACAGCGACTTCTTCTGTGTGCCCTTCTTGGCCGGTTCAGCGACCTCCGCGGCATTGGTACCCGCGACGGCCTGCGCGAGCCGAAGGATGTCCTGGGACACCTGCGCCTCGCGGTTTGACAGGAAGAACGGCACACCCCGATTGAGTGCGTATACCACGCTCCGGCCATCGGAGACGATGGTGTGGTCGACCCGCCGTCCGATCGAGTGCTCGACGTCCGCGACGCGGATGCCCAGCGACGAGTCGGCGCGGTTGAGCACGAGCCGGACCTTCTCCGAGTCGTACCCCAGCTGGTTCGCAACTTCCAGGAACAGGCGGATGTTCTTGATCGACGTGATCTCGAGCGACAGCATCGTGAGCACCGTGTCGGCGACATCGAGAATCGCGATGGTGGTGTCGTTGAAGGACGACATGCAGTCCACGACCACGAGGTCATGCGTCGCGCGGAGCGCCTCGAGCATGAGCTTGATGCCGGCAGGGGTGATGAGCTCGGCCGTCTCGGGCGACGGCGGCGCCAGCAGCACGTGGATGCCGGCCGAGTGGTTGATGAGGAACGAATCGACGGACTCGGTCACGCCGGCATCGAGCTCGGGGATGAGGTCCGCGATGGACTTGTTCTTGGGGTTGAGGTTGAGCAGGACCCCGACGTCGCCGAACTGGAACGAGGCATCCACCAGGCACGTGCGCTGGCCGAGCTCGGTTGCCGCGGCGACGGCGAGGTTGACGGCGACGGTGGTCCGTCCCACGCCGCCCTTCGGCCCAAAGACGGCCACGACTCGCCCCGGTTCGTTGCCGCCCGGGGCGGACGTGGCATCCCGGACAGCGGTGACGCTGCCGCCGGCGGGTGGCGCTGCCGGGGCGCCGATCCGGGCGAGCTTGTCCTGCTCGCGGCTGTAGACCTGTCGGATCGAGGACGTGAGCTCGTCGCTGGAGAACGGCTTGACCAGGAACTCGCGGGCACCCGCCAGCATCGAGCGGCGGAGATAGTCGGCCTCGCCCTGGACGGACATCATGACGACGGCCGCGGTCGGGACCTCGGCGCCGAGGCGTTCCGTGGTGGTGATGCCGTCCATGCCCGGCATGTTGATGTCCATCAGCACGACGTCAGGCGTCAGGCTGGCCGCCAGCTGGATGGCTTCCGGCCCGGATGCAGCTGCCCCGACGACCTCGAAATCACTCTCGAAGCCAAGCAGCTTGGAGAGGTGATCGCGGGTCTCCGGGATGTCGTCCACGATGAGGACGCGGATCTGGTCTGCCATAACCGGTGGGTCTGACCTCTTGGGTCTCTCGGGTGTCGTCGGGGGGTCCAGCCCCGGGGTCGGTCGATCGGCCGGCTCGTCACCGGCCGATCGTCACCCGACGGCCACGGGGTGGTCCGGGGCTAGGGCTTCGGCGTCTTCTCGGGGACGGTCCCCGGGAGCGGCGTGGGCTCGATCACCTGCACGACCGTGGGCGGCAGGACACCGTAGTCGTCAACCATGCGGCGCAGGGTGATGCCGGTGGTCGCGATGGTGGGGCAGTAGGTGATGCCGTCGACCGGCTGCGTGGTGCAGTCCTCCGACGAGCGCAGGACCAGCGAGATGTTGCCGTCGATCTGGCTGAACTTGAGGAGCTCGGCCGTCTGGGTGGGCACCGAGAGGATGACGATCTGCTCCTGGCCGTTGAAGGTCGTGGTCTTCCGCCCGTGGACGGTGTCGCGCTGGCCTGGGGCTGGGAGGACTGCGGCGGCGGCGGCAGCAGCGTGCCCAGCACCTGGAGGCCCTGCGCCAGGACCTTGACCGTGGTTGGAGCGTACTGCTCCAGCGGATAGGGCTGGTAGACGAAGACGTCCTTGGTCGTCTGGTTGAGGTCCGGGATCACCAGCTTGTCGCCGGTGAAGCCCGAGACGACGTCCACGAAGTCGCCGGGCTTGATGACCGTGCCCACGCCGGTGGTCTGGTCCACGCGCACGGACATGGCCACGAAGCCCTTGGGCACCTCGATGTCGGTGACCGCGCCGCCGGTGCCGAAGACGTCGCTGGTGATCAGCTGGCCGGCGGTGACCTTGATGCGGGCGATCTGGCCGATCACGAGCGACGTGTCGCCAAAGGCGGTCGCCGGCTTCGCCGCGACCGGGATTTCCTTGAGATTGACGTCGGTCGCCTGGATGCGGCCGCCGAGATCGATGTCCTTGGAAGCGACCACGACCTTGACGACCGTGGGCGAGGCAGAGGGACCCGATGTGGTGCCCCCAGTCCCGCCGTTGCCAAGCAGCAGGACGATGAGGACGAATGCGACGAGGGCAAGAAAGATCCCGATGAGCAGGACCAGCCGGTTTGAGCGCTTCAACGAATGTTCTCCCCGAAGCCGTGTGACAAGTGGCACCACTCTAACACCGCGATTCGAGCCGACGACCCACCAATAGGGCTAGGACCGTTGGCAGGATTTGGGCAGATCGCGTGTTCGCCGCAAGGTGCGCTGCAAAGTTGTCCGCGACGGTGTCGGCATTCTGACACCCCGCGATGGAAACGCAAGGGGCGGCGCAGCCCCACGAGAAGAGGGGCGGCGTGGCCCCACGAGAAATGGACAACCCGCCAGGATGGCCCGGCGGGTTGCGGCCGAATGAGTGCTGGATCGCTAGACGGCGTTGCCGACGATGGTGAGCTTGTCGCTGATCTGGGACCCCAGGAACAGCAGGGCCACGATGGCGACGATGGCGATGAGCGCGAGGATGAGTGCGTATTCGGCGAGTCCCTGGCCGTCGTCGTCGCTCGAGAGGAGCGACCGGGCAAGGATCGTCAGCTGGGTCAGCATGGCTGCGATCACCTCCCTCCCGGGCATGATGCCCGAACCGGATGCCTTGGTCGGGACACGGCGCGCGGAGGGTATCCGCAGGTCGCCCCCGGTTGGATATGCCTACGATACGGACCGGGACCGGCGACGCAATCCTCCGAAGGTCACCCCCCGGTGCGCCGTGGAACCGCGGTCCCGGAAACGCCGCCGCCGGCTGCCAGATCTGTGCGGCAACCGGCGGCAGGAAAATTCGGTGGAGTCCTAGACGGAGTTGCCGACGGTCGACAGGATCGTGGAGATCTGGCCGCCCAGGAAGATGAGGGCGATGATCGCGACGATCGCGATGAGCGCGAGGATCAGCGCGTACTCCGCGAGACCCTGGCCCTCCTCATTGTCGAAACGAGCGATAAGTGCGTTGATGAACGACATTGGAGTTGGTGCCTCCTTTCCTTGAAAGCTCGCGCCGTGGCGCGGCGACCCGCACCGTATGCTCCCTCGAGCCTCGGTGTCAACCGAGTCTGCGCGCTTCCGGTGCCACACGACAACGGCGGAACCGCCCGTCGCGCGCGGGCCGGTCCCGCGCCGGACGCACCAAGGCCGCCGGACGAGCCGGCGGCCTCGAGCTGCTGGAGCTGTCGACGGCTAGACGGAGCTACCGACGGTCGACAGGATCGTGGAGACCTGGCCACCCAGGAAGATGAGGGCGATGATCGCGACGATCGCGATGAGCGCGAGGATCAGCGCGTACTCCGCGAGACCCTGGCCCTCCTCGTCATTGCGGATCGAGGTGAGCAGCTGCTGGACAAGGGCCATGAGACGACCTCCATGTGGATGAGTGCGGTGACCGCATGCCAATGTGGCAACCCGGACTCTACCCAACCCGGGGGACGGTTCACAGTGAGACGATGGTCCTACCGGAGCCCGGGGCGCGCACCGGGCCGTGGGACCCCCGCGCACCGGGTCATGCTGACGAGCCCGGCGCCTCGGACGGTTCCGCCGCCGGCAGCGTCACCATCAGGGTGAGCTCGCCACCCCCGGCGCCGATGTCCACCCGGGCGCCGATGGACGCGGCTCGAGACAGCACGTCGCGCCGGGTGGCGGCCGGCAGGGCGACAACCGCTGCCTCCTGCGCCGCGACCACCGCCGCGTCCCGGGCGTCGTGGCGGTCCTGGATCATCTGCTTGATGGCGTCGGGCACGTCGCCGCCGGGAACCTCGGGCAGCGGTCCACCGCTGAGGGCGACGGGTGGCCGGCTCGCCGACAGGTGCGCCTCCAGCTCCTCGGCACCCCAGTCGAGGCGCAGCTGGACGCGCTCCGGGGCCGCCGCGAGGTACGCGCCCAGCGCCAGGTCGAGGATCCGGAAGACGGTGCTCTCCACGTCCACGGGGAGCCGCCGATCCGCGCCCATGGACTCGAACTCGACCGGGACATGGGCTCGGCGCCCGCGCTCCCGGGTGGCGCGACGGAGGGTGGGCACGAGGCCCAGGTCGTCGAGCACCATCGGCCGGACGTCGAAGATGAAGTTCTTGGTCGCATCCAGGGTCTGGTCCACCATCTGCACCAGCAGCACCACCTCGCCCCGTGCCAATGCCGGGTCCCGGTCCAGGAGGCGTTCCACGATCTGTGCCTGGAGCACGATGTTGGTCAGGGACTGGGCCGGTCCGTCGTGCATCGAGCGGGCGATCTCCCGGCGGAGATCCTCCTGGGCGGACAGCACCACCCGGGACAGGGACGGCGGCAGGGCCGCCTCCTCGGCGGCACCCAGCACCAGGGTCCCCACGCCCTCCAGCCGGTCCGCGAGCGCCGCGAGCGCCGTCCGGTGGCGGACGAGGGCCTTGCGCTTGCCCTCGAGGACGTCGACCTGGGCTTCCATCAGCACGGCGCGCCTGGTCAGCGTCACCAGCGTGCCGTAGCCCTCGGCCAGCTCCACCAGGTTCGGGCTGGGGCCGGGGCTCGCCAGCTTCTCGGTGGCCTGGGCGCGCTTCTGCTCGTGGCGCGTGGCCTCGACGCGGGCCTGGCCGATGAGCATCTCGATCTCGCCGAGCTCGCGGTCCAGCGCCTCGACCTCGGTGCGCACCTCGGCGGCAAGGCTCCTGGAGGCGGAGCCCGCCTGGTCGTCGCTGGCCATGGGTGTGATCGGTCCCTGGGGCGGGTTGGGGCTCAGTCCTCGGGCATCCGGATCCAGCCCTGGCGCATCGCGTACACCACGGCCTGGGTCCGGTCGTTCACGGACAGCTTGCGCAGGATGGAGCTCATGTGGTTCTTGACCGTCTGCTCGCTGATCGACAGCGCGTAGGCCACCTGCTTGTTGGTCATCCCCTGGGCGATGTTGTCCAGGATCTCCACCTCGCGCGGGGAGAGCGGCGCGAAGATGGGGGCCGCCTCCTGGCCATACACGGCCAGCTCGCGGAACTCCTTGAGCACCCGCGTCGCGACGGCCGGCTTGGAGAACACCTTGTCGTTGATGAGGTACTCGCCCGCGACCACGCGGCGAATGACCATCACCAGGTCCTCGGGCGCGATGTCCTTGAGGATGAACGCGGCCGCGCCGGCCTTGATGGCCTCGAACAGGGCGTCCTCATCCTCCTCGGTCGAGAGCACGATGATCGCGGCCGAGGGCAGCTCGCGCTTGACCCGCTGGGTGGTCTCGATGCCACCGGGCGCCGGCAGGCTGAGGTCCATCAGGATCACGTCCGGGTTCGTCGCGAACGCCGCCTCCAGCGCCGAGCGCGGATCGATGGCCTCGCCGACCACCTCGAGATCGGGCTCGTTCTGGAGGATCCCGTTGATCCCCATCCGGTACAGGGCATGGTCGTCGACGATCAGGATCCTGACCCGCTCGAAACTCTGGTTGCGCCGGTCCGGTCCCCCGCGGCGGCGCTCCGAACCCTGGTATTCCGTCATCCGGTCTCCTCCAGCCTCATCGGGATCGCGAGCCGCACGACCGTACCCGCTTCCGGCCGCGAACGAACCTCGAACTGCGCGCTGACCAGCTCGGCCCGCTCACGCATGAACTGCAATCCGAAGTTGCGACGGCCCCTGGCCGCCACGGCCCCGGTATCAAAGCCGCGACCGTCGTCGCGAACCTCCAGCACCCATTGTCCATCCTCGAGCGCGCTCGACACCACCACGTTCGTGGCGCCGGCGTGCTTGCGCACATTCTGCAGGGCCTCCTGGACGACGCGCAGGATCACGGTCTGGACGGTGTCGCCCAGCCCATCGGTGGACGCGCCAAGCTCGCCGGTGATGTGCAGGCCGGACAGTGCCGCCTGGGTGGCGACCGTGTCCATGATGGCGCCATCGAGCCCCAGCTCGGCCAGCACGGGCGGGCGCAGCTGGGTCAGGAACGTGCGGACGTCGCCCAGCTCCCGCCGCAGCAGCTCGCGCAGGAACCGCAGCTCGGTCCGCGCCAGCCGGGGATCTGATTCGAAGACGCGGTCGATGAACTCCACCTGGAAGATCGCGTTGGTCAGCGCCTGGGCGGGACCGTCGTGGACCTCCTGGGCCAGGCGGGCGCGTTCCGATTCCTGGGCCTCGAGGATCCGCATCTGGAGCTCGGTGGAGATCGCCGGCAGCGAGGGCTCCGTCACCAGCATCGCGTCGCCGCGCTCCATGAACAGCCAGGTGGACTCCAGGTTGCGGATCGCCAGCTCCAGCCGCGACAGCTCCGCCTCGTGGCGCCCGAGCTCGCTCCGCGAGCGCCCCACCTCACCCCGCACCAGCTGCAGCCGGAGGTCGGCCGCGCCCGCTTCGGCGGCAGAGGCCCCTTGGACGTCGAGCGACGCCGCGGCGTCGATGGCCCCGGTGACACCGGCTTCACCCTCGCGCTCCAGCCCGCCAAGGTCGTCCGCCATCGCCTGCCACCGGGCCAGGTCGTCGTGGTAGGCCGTGCGATACCGGTCGCGGACCGCCCGGAGGGTGTTCGCGGCGTACGCGAGCGCCTCCGCCGTTTCCGCATGCAGCTCATCGAACCGGGTGCCCACCGGTTCGCCCCGGGTTGCGTCCATCGTCGCGAGTGTAGCCGTGCCGGGCCTACGGCGACAGCCGCGCAGCCGCGCCGCCGGTGGCGCCGGCCGCCCCGGTCGGGCACTCGATCCGGAAGACACGCAGGCCCGCGATGGCGTCGGCATCGTCGGGGTCGGCCGGGACGGGGAGGTGGAGCTCGGTGAAGCAGGCCGCGGCAGGGTCGTCTGACGAGGACAGGATGCCCGGCCAGACACCGTCGTCCAGCTTGCCCACGATCAACCAGCGGGCATCGAAGCGCGGGTCCCGCGCCAGGTCCAGCACGTCCGATGGGGACTCCTCGGGCAGGGCGAGGGTTGGGATGCGCGCCGCCTCGGCCAGCCAGATCGGGAAGTCGTGGATCACCGGGTGGGAGCCGTCGAGCGGCGATCCCGCGGCGGCCATCTGCCGTGCCAGCACCTCGTAGGTGCGCTGCGTGGCCAGCGCGCCCCGGCCCGCCGCGGGCAGCAGGGCGACCGCGAACAGGAGCGACCCGCCCACGGCCAGCACGGCGCCCAGCCATGCGACCGGGCGCGTCCAGCCCAGCCGCGTTCCCAGCCGGGCGAGGCCCGCGTCCAGCACTCCCAGCGCCGAGATGACCAGGAGGACGTGGACCGGTGCGGCGGCATGGAGGAAGGTGCCCCACGTGGTGGCGACCGGGAACAGCAGGCTCGTCACCAGGAACGTCGTGGCGGCCAGGAGCACCACCGGTCGCAGCACGCGGTCACGGGCCTGCCAGGGCAGCGCCAGCATGCCCACGGCGGAGATCGGCAGCCCCAGCAGCAGCAGCACGTTGAGGACGTTGTGGGCAACGCCGTCGACACGCATCTCCAGCAGCCGCGCCGGGCCAACGGCGAGGTACCGCGCCAGCGTGGGCGGATCGTTCCAGGCGAAGATGTCGAACCCGGTCACCGACAGCGCGTTGGACACGGTCTGGCCGGGCAGCGGGCTGCCGAAGACGAGCCAGTCACGGATCGCCCACGGCGTGAACACCACCAGCGCCCCGATGGCGACGACGCCGACAAGGCGGATGCGAGCGGCGAGCGGGAGCCCGGACCGCCTCATGGCGAGCCATGCCCAGGCGAGGGCCAGCCAGGCCGCCTCGTTGCGGGTCAGGGCGGCGGCGCCAAGCAGCAGGCCCATCGCGACCAGGCGCGGGTCCCGGAGCCGGCCCGCGCGCGGGTCGTGCAGGACCCGGGTCATCAGCAGGCACGCGGCAAGGGCGAGGACGCCAAACAGGATGGTGGAGTCGGGCTGGACCGAGTGCAGGACCAGCGGCAGGTAGACCGCCGTCGTGAGCCCCGTCCCGATCGCGAGCGTCCGCGCGCGGCCGGCGCCCAGGCCGCGCTCCCGGGCCACGTCGGCCGCCAGCCGCCAGGCGAGGACCGAGAGCAGCGCGCCCAGCGGCACCGTCATCCCCTGCGCGGCCCGCATCGCCGTCTCGAGCGGGATCGGCGCGGTCGCGCCGGAGAGGACCATCGGGATCGCGAACAGCAGCGAGGGCAGGGGCAGCCACACCTCGAATGCCGGCCGCGGGAAGACCAGCGGCGGCGTGGCGTAGCTCCACAGCGCGTCGCTCACGAGGCCGCGACCCTCCACCAGGTTGCGCGCGACCCCCACGTAGTACGCCGTGTCCTCCGGCCTGGGGAACGGGACGCTCGACGCCGCGATCACGCGGACGACGAGCGCGATGACGAAGATGCCCAGCGCCGTGAGCCAGGCCTCGCGCCGGGTCACGATCCACCGCCCGCGCCGCAGCGGGCATCCGTGACCGTGGTGCACACGGGGTAGACCCCGAGGTCGCCGGTGGCGAGGATGGGGGACCCCACCCATCGCTGGCCGCGCCGTCCCGTCGAGGATGGGTGTCGTGGCCGCCACGCTGTCCGCCCGCTCGATGACCAGCCACCGGATGTCGTACGCCACCGCGACCGCCTCGATGGTGTCGACGGGGTCGTTGACGAGGACCACCCCGCCGTGGCCGGTCCAGTAGCGCGTGCCGGAGGCGTCGATGGACATGACCCGGTCCGCGGGGCCGGCGTTGGCCGCCCGCAACGCCTCGTCCACGGCGAGGAACCGGTCTCGCTTCTCCGCCCAACCCGCCTGCACGGTCAAGGCGCCGCCGACGGCTGCCACGACGCCCAGCCCGACGAGGCCCGAGACGAGGACCCGCGAGGCAGCGCCCGCGTCCCACTTCGTCCGCCGCCGGGCGATCCAGGCCACAACCACCACCACGCCCTCGAGCGCCAGCACGTAGGCATGTGGCGCCAGCGCGACCGCCGAGTGGATGAACGTGCCACCCGGCACGTGGACCGCCGAGACCAGGGTGCTGAACGCGAGCAGCAGGGCCGCGTACCCGAAGAACGGCCCAAAGGCGGCATCTCGCCGGCGCCTCCACCCCCCGATGAGCATGAACGGCACCAGCACGAAGGCGCCGATCAGCACCGTGAAGATCAGCAGCGCGGCCCCCAGCCCCTCCAGGCGGGTCATCAGCAGCGGTCCCCAGCCCATGCCCAGCAGGTGGTCCAGGCTGGCCGGCGTGGAGATGCTGTTCCACTCGCCGATGTCACGGATGAACAGCACCTTGCCAGACGCGGTGGACGGGGAGATGGAGCCGAACGTCGCCAGCTGGCGCAGGTACCAGGGCGCCACCGCGACCGCGAATGCCGCCACGGCGCCCACGGCGGCGAGGAACGGGATCCGCGCCGGGCGCCGCGAGCTCGCCGCCGAACCCGCGGATCGTTCGCCATCGGTCCCACAGGAAGGCCAGGCCCAGCGCGCCGAGGACCAGCAGGCCATCGTTGCGGGAAAGCGTGGCGATCCCGGCCAGCAGGCCGGCAAGCACGAAGGCGCGGGGGCTGCCGCGCATGCCCCGACCGGCCAGGAACAGCGACCCCGCCACCAGTGGCTGGTAGAGCGAGAAGTTGTCCGGCTGGGCCATGTACACGAAGGACAGGGCCGGCAACGCGGTGAGCACGCCGGCGCCCACGCTCACGAACGAGGGCGCGCCCGCGTCCCGTCCGATCGCCCACGCCAGCGGCGCGGCAAATGCCCCGCAGATCGCGAACGGCAGGGCGGACGCGAATGCCGTTGGTCCAAGCAGCCAGATGAACGGCACCTGGACCAGCGATGCCAGCGGCATCCAGTGGGCGTTGGACGGGATCGGCAGGACCGGGTTGGGCGGGGATCCCGCCCCCGACCTCGGGGAAGATCCAGATGAAGTTCACGGACAGGCCGTGACCGGCCGCCAGCTGGCGCGCGACGTCCACGTAGTAGAAGGAATCCGGGTACGCCGGGTCCGGGAACCCGGCGGCGACCACGAGCCGCGCCACGAGCGCGAGCAGGAACAGGGTGACCGGTGTGCGCACTGCCGGTGCACGGTAGCACCGCCCACGGGTG
>CAWHXD010000015.1:0-34429 GCA_963833225.1 uncultured Chloroflexia bacterium
TGGCGGCGGACTCGCGGATCGCGGAGCGGTCGAACGAGTGAGGTGACGCTCGCGGAGGTGTCTGTGCTCTCGTCGGAGGCTTGTCGAACAGACGCGGCTTCTCGACCGTCGTAGTGTTCAAGATGCCTGCTCGATTTGCACGACGGAGTCACGCAGGACCTGGGTTGCGGAACATGGAGGGCAGAGAGTGGCGATCCCCAACCGGCTCCGGATCGCACTTGTGTCCCTCGGGTTGATCGGGTTTCTCGCAGTGGCCGCTGCGCGCGGCGTAGAGGCCGCTCAACCGTGTGTCGCCTCATATGTCGTGCTCGGACAGCTTGGAGGGATCAGCGGTCCGACGCCCACTGATTGGTTCAACATCTTCGGCGAGCACTTCGATTCATCGGTGCCGGCCAGGATCAGGTTCGGGGTCCCGGTGATCCCATTGTCGATCGAGCGTCCGCAAGAGTCGCTGCCACCGGTGACCGAGTTCACGGTCCCGTCGGAGTCGATGTCGGCCGGCTTCAAGTGGACCTTTCGCACGCGTGACCCCGGAGTGCAGTCGATCCGGGTCCGGATCGTCGGCAAAGCCTGCACGGCGACGACGCTCGTTGACTTATCGCCTCCCGACACATCCACTGCCGAACCGACACCTGTCCCAACGGGCCCACCGTCCGCAGAGGTGCTGCTGGCCGCCGCGTCCGTCAGCGGTCTGGCTTTCCGGGCGATCCTCAGACGCAAGACCCGCCCACGCTCGGAGACCTGAGGCCCCGTCGGCCGGCCCGGCAGCTCCCTCGAGCCCGAGGCGCCGCCACGCTCCGGCGCGTCGTTGCCCCAGGTGACATTCGCGCACGCTGGCCGAGGCCGACGTGCTCTCGACCGATTGTCGCCGCGGGATCAGACTGCCGCCATGTCCAGGCGGCAGAAGGTTCTGCTCCCGCTCGCGGCGCTGGGATTGCTTCTGGCCGGCGGCGCTGGGCTCTGGGTGCTGCCCGTGCTCACAGGTCCGTCGCTGCCGACTGGTGCCACGCGCCTGCAGATCACCACGGACGGCCCAAACCTATCCTTCGGCTGCGCCACCGCTCTGCTGGCACCCATTCGCGTGACCACGTCTGGTGACGGGCTCGTGCTCGTCAACGTGGCATCGGGCGAGCCGGTGAAGGTGGCTTGGCCCAGCGGGTTCGCCGCATGGAGGGTCGAAGGACGCGCGGTTGTGGCGGATCCGTGGGGAAACGTCGTCGGTCGTGAGGGGGACATCTTGGACAGCCTCGGAGGCGGTGTTGGTGTCGACGACACCTTCCACATCTGTCCGCTCGGGATCGTGACCAGGGGCTGACAGGGGATGCTGACGATGGTCACCTGGAATGAGCCGCGCAGATCGGACTAGTGAATCACACGCGAGTCTCGGATCTCGTGCTCAGGTGACGTTGGCGAACGCTCGCGGATCGATGTGAAACGTTGCTTCGTCGTGCCGCGCCATTTCGGACAGATGGAGACACGGGTTCGGCACAGCCTGCTCGTTGGTGGGGTCGCCCTTCTCGTCGCCGCGTGCGCCGGGCCGAGATTCAGCGCACCGCCGGAGGCGGCCGGTCCCGACATCGTCTTGCGCGCCTATTTGCAAGCCCTGGTGATGGGGGACTGCTCGGCTGGTCCGGTTCTCGGCACTTCGACGTTCGGTTTCGGCAACGGCGAGCTTTGCGGCCAGACCACGGTGAGGAGCTTCAGGATCGATGGCCCGCCTGCAGGGTCGATCGAGACCGAGGTCGTCTTCGCCACGACGCTCGTGACGAGCGGTACCGGGGACGGCAGCGTCCCGCCTGGGACGCTGACGTGGTTCTACGACCTGAAGCGTCAGCCGACCGGTGCGTGGCGACTCGCGGGGGGCGGCTCTGGTCCCTGATCGCCCGGACGCCGGAGGTGATCGAAGCCCATCTCCCTCAGGCCTTCGTGACCGGCGCCATGAAGGTTCCGGCACAGGTGCTTGTGATCGTCGTTCGCGACCCGGATGTGCAGCGGGCTGTCGAGAAGATCGGCTCGGGCCTCACGCGCATCTTGCCCTCGGGCCGCCACATGGATGTTTGGCCGATGAGCCCGAGCGACGGACTGCTTCCGTCCGTCCGGGGAGCGGATTGTCGGGTTGGTTGACGCCCTGGGCGCGGCCAGCGCGCGCACAGCCTGCTGGAGCTGCGCGTCGGGAAGATCTACCGCGAGAAGTCGATCTTCGGCCCGACGTCCGAAGCCCCCGCGTGGCGCAGTCGCTGGGTCGAGCGGATCGAGTAGCCAATCGCCGCGGCGGCAAAGCTAACGCTAACCGGGCCGGCCTGGGGCCCGACGAGGTTCCGGAGCCCGCGGTTACGCTCGAGGGTACGGTTCAGGACGGCAAGCCCGGGCTGCCACGGTCAGGAGACCGCGCCTGGTCAGACCAATAGGGAGTCGGCGGCTTCCTGACGCGGGATTCCCCCGTGTCGCGGCTGAGCGTCCGCGCCTGATGCTGGCGGTCGGAGCCCGGCCTGCGGGGGTTCACGGGGTCGGGACGGGCTCGCTTCCCGGTTCGCCGAGCTCCACGATGCGGCCCTGGATCCGTCCCGCGTCCGGATACGCCTCCTCGTGCGCGAGGCCAACTCGGGACAGCCCGAGTCCGATTGCGGCAGCATCGGTCAGGAACAGGTAGGGCCGGAAGCCGATCCGCTCTCGAATGGTGTTCTTGAGCAGCCGGTGTGCCACGGTCACGGCCGGACCCAGCAGGTCACTGCCGGACCCGACCGCCTGGCGCACCGCGTGACCCCGGTGGAGCACGATCTTGAGATCGAGGCTTGCGACCGCGGGGCAGGCCGTGCAGACGTGGTCGGTGGCGGGGATGGCGCGCGTGCGACCGTCGATGAACGCCCGGTACATCGCCCCGAGCTTATCGAGGACCCGGTCCCCCTGGCCATCGAGGGCGTCCGCAGGCGCCACGGCGAAGACCGCATCGCCCTCGAGCTTGACGATGGCGAAGTCGGGCTCGACTCCCCCGCTGACGGCGCCGAGGAGGGCACCGAGGACGGCGTAGGCGGCGGGGATGCCCGCGCTGAAGTCAACCCCGTGGTCGCGCTCAACACCCGCCATGAAGCCTGTGTAGCCGGAGATGTCGGCGAGCAGCAGGTACCGCTCGCCTGCCGGCGCGTCTGTCGTTGCCGGCAACCCGGATCGCTGTGCTCGGTCCACGTGTGCCTCTTGTGCCATGCCCTGATCAGGACGTCTGCCCCCCCTGTTGGGCCGCCGACGTTCGAGGCGACCGGACGGGAGGGCCACCCTACGGGACGCCGCCCCGGGTGTAAAGGCGAGGGCCCCAGGTCTGCCCGGCCCGCATGGGAGCACGTCCGCGGCGACTCGCCGGGGAGGACCGGGGGTTGCAGGTCATCTCGGCCCGGGTGAGCATTCGCCCATGCCGAAGCTGATCGCCCCCGATTCGCGCCTGCGTCCGTCGTTCGCCGCCGCGATGGATGAGCTCCGGGCAGAGGGCCGGGGATCGGCAGACGACCGCACGGTGATCGGCCGGTACTTGCGTGACCATGCCCAGGCGATGTCGACTGACGAGGCCTTCGGCGCGTTCGTCGCGGCGATCCGAGCGGATCGGCACGAGGACACGCCGCGCCCGCCGGGCTTCGTCCCGGCCACTGAGCTGTGGTGGGTCGACGGCGACGAGTTCCTGGGCAGGGTCGGTGTCCGCCATCGCCTGACACCGATGCTGCTCGAGATCGGTGGGCACATCGGTTACGACGTCCGGCCGTCGGCGAGGCGGCGTGGTTACGCGACCGAGATGCTCCGGCAGGCGCTCGCCGTCGCTCGCGAGCTCGGGATCGACCGGGCCCTCGTCACCTGCGACGTCGACAACGTCGGATCGAGGGCGGTGATCGAGCGGAACGGTGGGGTTCTCGAGGACCGGCGTGGCGGCAAGCTTCGCTACTGGGTGCCAACGACCCCGTCGCCGGCCATTCGCGAACGCTGAGCGCCGGACCCCTGCCCACCTGGCCGGCGGATGACAATGCGGCGGTCTGGGGGAAAGGGCTATGCAGGCGCGTGGGGCTCGCAGCTCCGCTCGGGGACCCGGGCCGCGCTCGAGGTGCGGCGGGGGCTGCCGGTGCCTGTGGTGCCGACGCCCTGAGGTCACATGCCGCTTCCGGCCGCACGTGCAGGGGTTGGCCGTACGAGCGCGGGGTTCAATATCCTCCGACCGCCAGCGCCCGCTCCAGCTCCGGGGTTCCGGCGAGCGCTGAGATAAGCCTGACCGCCGGCGGCTCGGCGAGCCGTGGTCCCAGCTCCAGGCCGAACCAGTCGACGCCGTGCCAGCGGCCGAACTTGTAGCCGATCGCCTCGAACGCGCCGACCCGCTCGAAGCCCAGGGCGAGGTGAAGCCCCAGAGCCGGAGGATCGCCGGCAGCGCCGTCATGCACGCCCGGCCGATCCCTCGCCAGGTGAAGGTTTCGTCCACGTAGACGGTGGTCTCAACCGTCCAGTCGTAGGCTGCACGCTCGCGGTGCCGCGAGCCGTACGCGTAGCCGCGAACCTCGCCGTCGAGATCGGCCACCACCCACGGCGTCCGCTCCAGCACGCGCGCGATCCGGATGGCCATCTCGTCCGCGGTGGGTGGCTCGAGCTCGAACGAGATGGCGGTCCGCTCGACACACGGGCGGTAGATCGCGGTGCAGGCCGCCGCGTCGTCGCGTGTGGCGAGTCGAAGGATCAGGGCATCGGCGGGCGGCATCGTCGTGACCTCGAGCGGCGCGGTCCAGCTCAGTACAGGCGCGGGAACCGGGCCCGCCACCAGGACGCGAGGTCGATCGGCGTGGCGTCGTCGAGGGCGTCGAGCAGCGTCCGCGTGTGGACGATGCCCCAGCGATGGTCGGCGACGTAGCCGCGGAGCGCGGCCCAGAACGCCGTCGAGCCCATCTTGTTGCGGGTCCGATTGAGCAGGTTGCCGCCCTGGATGTAGATGTCCTCGTAGTAGCAGGTGAAGGAGTAGTGGTAGATCGACAGGTCGAGCTCGGCCTTTGCGCAGCGCGAGCCGCGACGCATGCCCAGCACGTCGCGGGCGACGAAGTCGGTCACCGCCTCGTCGGCGAACGGCTCCCGCGCCTGATCGTTGCCGACGATGCCGTAGAACCACTGGTGGGCGATCTCGTGGGTGACGAGATAGGCGAGGTTGGAACCAGTGCCGGTCGGGATCCAGGCGATGCCGGGGCCTTCCATCCCGTAGGCACCCGCCGACTGGACGACCTTGAGCACCCGGTACGGGTAGGGGCCGAGCTTCGCCTCGATCTTGACCAGCGCGTTCTTGGCCGCTCGGAGCGCGGCCGCCGCCGGGAACCCCGGCCGGTACACGAGGCGCACGATGTTGTCCCCGACGGTCGCCTGCTTCGATCGGTAGCCGGCCGATGCCGTGACCACGAAATCGCGCACGTTGGTCGCCCTGAAGGTCCGGGTCAGGCCGTCGGCAGACTTCGCGATCAGGTTGCCGGTGTTGCCGTAGCGGACCTTGCGGTCGGTGCGGATGGTGACGGTGACCTGCGGGCTGACCGGGGTCACGAACGGGTCGCCGTAGTTCGGCCGCGCGAACCGGCGCCTGCGGCTGACCCAGGGAATCCAGCGGTACATGTCGACGATGCCGTTGGTCCGCGTGAACAGCCAGTTCGAGCCTGCGAGGTTGGATCGGAGGGTGGCCGCGAAGCGGACGACGACGACGGTCGTGGCTCCGTCGGGCAGGACGCCGCCGAGGGGGACGACGATCGTCTGGCCGCTCACGGTCGGGGTGACCGCGGTGCCATCGACGGTGACCGACCGGACCCGCAGGCGTCCCAGCTTGGCCATCACGGTGTTGAGCTCGAGGCGGTCGATGCCGGCGCCGGACTGGTTCCGGGCGTTGATCGTGACCCGGCCCCTGAGGCTGCGCGCGTCCACGGCGAGGCGCACGTTCGCGTCGTAGGTGGCCCGGATCGCGAGGCTGGTCCGGTTGACCGAGCCGGGGACGATCGCGCTGGCCGCGGCCGTGGTGGATTCGGGATTCGTCGCGCTGGTCCCGTCCGCCCCGACCGTCCCGGCCGTGCCGACCGTCGCGGCCTCGGGGCTCGCGGCCGACGTGGGAGGCGGGGAGGGGATCGGCCCCGTCGCCGGCGGCACCGGGGCCTGGATCACGGTCGCATCGCTGGTCGTCGGCATCATGGCGGCAACCGGGACCGGCATCGCGGCGGTCGTTGCGAGGACCAGCGCGAGCAGCCGCCGCGTCAGGCGTCGGGTCGCGGACATGGCCAGATGGTAGTCGCTGACGGCGAGTCCGCCGCCGGCCCCCATGCTGTCTGCGAGGCGCCACGCTTGGCGCCAGGCTGAGAATCATACGCAGCGGCGGAGTCGACGGACGACGGTTGGGTCTCCGGGCAGCGGCGGTGGATACTGTCGCCATGCCCAACGATGCCGTGCGTGGAGACGGCGCCGGCCTGATCCGCGCCATCGCCGCCGTGCTCCCTGATCTGCGCCTGCTCACCGACGAGGTCGACCGCGAGTCCTACCGTCGCGACGAGACCGCGTACCTGGCGGCCGGCCTGCCGCTGGCCGTGGCCCTGCCGGATACCGCGGCGCAGGTCGCCGAGCTCGTCCGGCTGTGTGGTGAGCACGACGTTCCGATCGTGCCTCGCGGCGCAGGCACCGGGCTGTCTGGTGCTGCGGCGGGCATCGAAGGGGCGCTGACCATCGCCTTCACCCGGATGAACCGCGTGATCGAGATCGACCGGGCGAACCTCACCGTCACCACCCAGCCTGGCGTGGTCAACGCTGATCTCAAGGCCGCGGTGGCGGCGGAGGGCCTGTTCTACGCGCCGGATCCCGCGTCCTATGAGACGTGCACGATCGGCGGCAACCTGGGCACCAACGCCGGCGGCCTGTGCTGCGTGAAATACGGCGTGACACGGGACGCGGTGCTCGGCCTCGAGGTCGTGATGGCCGATGCGACGGTCCTCCGACTGGGCGGCAAGAACGTCAAGGACGTCGCCGGCTACGGCCTCATCCCGTTGCTCGTCGGCAGCCAGGGCACGCTGGGGCTGATCACCGAGGCGACACTTCGGCTGCGTCCTGCGCCCCCGCCGCGGTCGACGGTGCTCGCCTTCTTCCCGACGCTCGAGGCGGCCGGCGAGGCGGTGGCCGCGCTGACCGCGAACGGCCTGGGTCCGGTCACGCTCGAGCTCATGGACCAGTTCACGATTCGGGCCGTCGATGACGTGCATCGCCTGGGCCTCGAGCGCGACGCGGCCGCGATGCTGCTGATCGAATCGGATCTCCCCGGTGAGGCGGGCACGGCCGAGGCCGACGCCGCCCAGCAGGGATGCGAGGCGGTCGGTGCGACGCTCGTCGTCCGGGCAGCCGACGCGCAGGAAGCGGAGTGGCTGCGCCAGGGCCGGCGGCTCGCCTTCCGGGCGCTCGAGGAGCTGGGTGTCGCCCGGATGGAGGATGTGGGCGTGCCCCGCAGCCGGGTGCCCGAGATGCTGCGCGCGATCGAGACGATCGGGGAGCGCCACGGCCTGACGATCGGCACCTTCGGCCACGCGGGCGACGGCAACCTGCATCCGACGTTCGTGCTGGATCGCGAAGCCGGCGACACAGGTCGCCTCCAGCTGGATGCGGCGCGGGCCGACCTGTACGAGGCGGCGATCTCGCTGGGTGGCACGGTGACCGGCGAGCATGGGATCGGCGTCGCCCGCCGGGACTGGCTCGTCCGTCAGCGTGGCGAGGCGGCGGTCCAGGTGATGCGCGCAATCAAGGGAGCGCTCGACCCGCGGGGTCTGCTCAACCCGGGGCGCATGCTCGCCTGACGCCGCGAAGCGCTTGCCCGGTCGCGGTTCAACAGGCCGCGGCTCGCCTGCTCGCCTGGTCGTGCGCCTGCTCGCCAGGCTGCCTGGCGAACGGCAGGAGCCTGATGGCCCGGGCCGAGACGCACGGGTCCCGGTGGGCGGCCCGACCCCCGCAGGTGGTGCCCGACGGCCCTCGCGGTGAGCTCCGTCGTGGCCCACGATCCCGACACCGCACCGGAGTCGCGTCATGAACCCCGCCGGCGTTCTCGTCGCCTACGCCAGCCAGTCCGGGTCCACGGCCGGGATCGCAGAGGTCATCGCCTCGGAGATCCGGCGAGCCGGCCTGTCCGTCGACTGCCGGCCTGCCAGCGAGGTCGACGACCTGGCCGCGTACGCCGCGATCGTCCTGGGCAGCGGCGTGTTCCTCGCGCACCGTGGCTCCGATGGCGGTGGCTTCCTGCCACGTCACGCAGCCGCGCTCGGGACACGCCGTGTGTGGCTGTTCACCGCCGGTCCGATCGGGCGCGGCCGGACCCACGACGGCGTCGTCGCGGGTGACGGCGCGGTGATGGACGTTGCGCGGCGCATCGGGGCTCGAGGCGCGGCAACCTTCGGGGCCATGGACCCGCGCACCGACGCCGATCCCCTGGAGCGACTCCAGCCGGTGGATCTGGTGCGGGTTCGTGGCTGGGCGCGCTCGATCGCCGACGAGCTGTCCGCGAGCCGCTCCTGCGCGACCGGGCAGGAGAGGGTCGCCGCCGCGATGTGACGCGATCCGGGATGGAGTTGCCCCGGTTTCGTGGACGGTGATGCGTCAGCGGCCTCGGCGGCCGGACTCGAACGATAGCGCTCCTCGAACTGCTCGGGACTGAGGTTTCCGAGGCTGCTGTGGCGGCGGATCCGGTTGTAGAAGACCTCGATGTAGTCGAAGACGGCGGCCCTCGCCTCCGCCGGGGTCGCCCAGTCGGAGCGGTCGATCAGCTCGGTCTCGAGCGTCGCGAAGAAGCTCTCGGCCATGGCGTTGTCGTAGCAGTCGCCGACCGAGCCCATGGACGCCGCGATCCCGGACTCGCGCAGCCGCCGGCCGAACGCGAGGCTCGTGTACTGGGAGCCGTGGTCGGAGTGGTGGATGAGATCCGTGCCCGGCCGACGGTGGACGATCGGCCGCGTCGAGGGCGGCGGTGACGAGCTCGGTGCGCATGTGGGTCGCCATGCGACCAGCCGACGACCCGGCGGCTCCAGGCGTCGATGATCGAGGCGAGGTAGCAGGACCCCGCCCGCGTCGGGAGCTCGGTGATGTCGGCGACCCAGAGCCGGTCGGGGCCGGAGGCTGTGAAGTCGCGGTTGACGAGGTCGGGAAGGGCTCGGCATGCTCGTCGCGGATCGTCGTGCGCACGAACCGGCGGCGATGGACGCCCGCGAGATGGTCGGCGCCATGAGCCGCGCGACCCGCTTGCGCGAGACGTGGAGGCCGGCCTCGGCGAGGTCGGCCTGGATCCGGGGCACGCCGTACGTCCCGCGGCTCCGGGCATGGGAGCGGCGGATCTCGCGGCCAGGTCCGCGTCGGAGCGTTCCCGTGCGGACGGACCGCGTGAGCGCCAGGCGTAGTAGCCGCTCGGGGAGACTCCGAGGGCCGCGCAGAGGATCCGCACCGGATACCTCGCCTTCTCCTGCTCGACGAAGCGGAACCGGGTCACCGGGTCCGCTCGGTCTCCTGAGCGAAGAAGGCGGCTGCTTTTCGCAGGATCTCCCGCTCGGTCTCGAGGACCTTCACCCGCCGGCGAAGCTCGGCGAGCTCGGCCCGCTCGTCGGCCGTCGAGCGGCGTTCCCGCCGGCCGCTCGCGCGGCCGGGCGGATCCACCGGCGGAGGCTCTCGTTGGAGATGCCCAGCTCCATCGCGACCTGGCGGATCGACTGGCCGGACGTCTCGGCGAGCCGCACGGCCTCGGCCCGGAACTCGGTGCTGTAGTGGGTGTGCTTCCTCCCCATCTGGACTCCTTCCCGCGGACGCTGCCGCGATGGTAGGTGTCCACGAAAGCGGGGTAGGTCCAGGATCCGGTGTGACAGCCGAGGTGTCACAGCCAGGGTCCAGGATCCGCGCCATGGAAGCTCGCATCCTCCCCCTGCCGACATCGACCCAACCCCGGACGCCGGCCCGAGGCCCGGTATCGGATGGTCCGAACGCGCAACGAGCCTGCGTCGACGTGGACGCCCGACGGATCGTCATCGAGCACCTGGTCCTGGCGGATCCGGTCCTGGCCGCCTCGCTTGCGGAACGAGACCCGGCCGAACGTCCCGCCGTGGTCGAGCGGGCGCTGCGGATCGGCCTGCTCGCCCTCCAGGACGCCTCGATGACGGTCGACGTCGATGTCGTCCGCCGCGAGTTCGACAAGCTGGTGGCGCAGACGAGCGCGGCCAACGAGCAGGCGGCGCGCGCCGTCGAGGACGTCCTGCGCGCCAACTTCGCGGATGGCGACGGGCGGCTGCCGCGCACGCTCGAGCGGTTCCTCGGTGACCGGGGGGCGCTGCGGCAGTTCGTCAACGAGCTGTTCGACGAGACCAAGCGGGACTCGGCGATCGGGCGCATCGGCGGCCTGCTGGGCCGCTATTTCGACGGTGATCAGTCGAAGCTGGCGCTGCTCCTCGATCCTACGCGGCTGGGCTCGCCGCTCCACCAGTTCCGCCAGGAGATCGCCGAGGGCTTCGCCGGGGTGCACGAGCGGCTGGCCGCGATCGAGGCGGCGTCGCGGGCACGGGCGGACGAGCGCTCCCGCTCCGCCGCCAAGGGCGGGGACTTCGAGGACCTGCTGACGGAGCTCCTGGGCGACATCGCCCGCGGGGCCGGGGACCTGCTCGACCGGACCTCGACCGAGACGGGAGCCGTGCTGGGCTCGAAGAAGGGCGACTTCGTGCTCACGGTGGACCCGCAGCTGGCGCGCGGCGCGGACCTCCGGATCGCGATCGAGGCCAAGGATCGCGCGATGTCGCAGCGGGCCATGCGTGAGGAGCTGCGCGAGGCGCGGGAGAATCGGTCTGCCGCGGTCGCGGTGGCCGTCTGGTCGCCGGCGCATGCGCCGAGCAGCGTGGCGCCGTTCGCCCTGATCGGTGACGACGTGCACGTTGTCGTCGACCCGGCGGCGCCGGATCGCGCCTACCTGGAAGCGGCAATCCGTCTGGCCAGACTGCTGGCGCTGGGCACGCTCGACGTGCGCGACGTCGACGTGGACGCCGCGGCGATCGCCCGGGCGTTGACGGGCGTCCGCGAGCAGCTGGAGGCGATTCGTGCCCTGAAGGCCCAGCTCACCTCGGTCTCGAACGCCACCAAGGCGGTCTGGGCGGGGCTGGACCAGCTGCGGTCCGGGATCCTCGCCCGGGTCGGCGAGGCGGAGGCGGAGCTCCAGGTGGCGAGCTGCAGGGTCCCGGCGTGATCGCCCCTGACTCCGGGACCATGGCGGCCGCCTGACCACCGGGCCATTCACAAGCGGGGCCGAATGCGAGACCATGGCGTCGAGCACCGCCGGCATGATCCGGCGGCCGCGACCTGGAGGTGGGATGCCGCGAGCCACGATCGCCGCCCTGGCCGCCATCGTCCTGCTCGCCGCCATCCTTTCGGGCGCAAGCCCGGCTTCGGCATCCGGCGCGAGCCCTGCATCCCCCGCGGCCGCCGCCGACACCGGCACGCCGGACACCTCACGGCCGCTCGATCCCGCAAACCGCTGGATCGTCGTGCTCCGCAATGGATCGAGCGTGACCACGGCAGCGTCGCGCGCCAGGGGCCTGGGCGTGGCTGCGGACCACACCTTCCGCAGCGCGATTCACGGATATTCCGCCAGGCTCGATCCGGCGCAGGTGGCTGCCCTCCGCGCCGATCCTGACGTCGCGATGGTGGTACCCGATGCCGTGGTCAGGATGGAGGCCCAGAGCACGCCGACCGGCGTCCGCAGGATCGGTGGCACCCGCAACCCGATCGCCGCGATCGACGGCGTCGATCAGCGCGTCGACGCAGACGTCGCGATCGTGGACACGGGGATCGACGCCACGCACAAGGACCTGAACGTCGTCGGTGGCCACAACTGCTCGTCGTCCAACCCCGACGGGTGGCAGGACGACAACGGCCACGGGACGCACGTGGCGGGGATCGTCGGTGCGATCGACAACGGCACGGGGGTCGTGGGCGTGGCGCCCGGCGTCCGGCTGTGGGCCGTGCGCATCCTGCGTGCCGACGGCAGCGGCCTGGTGTCCTGGTACGTCTGCGGGCTGGACTGGATCGCATCCCAGCGTGACCCGTCGAACCCGGACCAGCCCCTGTTCGAGGCGGTCAACATGTCGGTGGCCCGGCCCGGCTCGGACGACGGCAACTGTGGGCTGGCCAACGGCGACGTCATCCACCAGGCCGTGTGCCGGCTGGTGAGCTCGGGCGTCACGGTCGTGGCCGCCGCCGGCAACAACAGCTTCAACGCCTCGAGGCTCATCCCGGCCAGCTACAACGAGGTGATCACGGTGTCCGCTCTCGCGGACACGGACGGCAAGCCGGGCGGGCTCGGCGGCGGGTTGTGCTACTCGTGGGGCTCGTACGACAAGGACGACACCTTCGCCAACTTCTCCAACTACGGCCACGACATCGACCTGATCGCGCCCGGCAAGTGCATCTGGTCAACCCTGCCCGGCAACCGGTACGGCTACCTCTCGGGCACATCGATGGCGGCGCCGCACGTCACGGGTGCCGTCGCCCTGTACAAGGCGTCCCGGCCGCTCGCGACGCCGGCCGAGGTCAAGGCGGCCCTTCAGGCCATGGGCAGCATGGACTGGAAGCTGTCAACGGACCCCGATTCCCACCACGAGCGGCTGCTCGACGTGTCGCATCTCGTCAACCTCGGCGATTTCATGCTGGACGGGACCTCGCCCGGCACCGTGGTGGGCCCGGCCGGCGCCTCGCTGACGATCCCGGTCACCGTCGTGCGCGCCGAGGACGTCGCCGACGAGATCGACCTGACCGCAACCGCCGATGCGCCGCTCGCGACGTCGCTCTCGTCCGGGGCCCTGGTCGGGCTCGACCAGACAGCCGCCACGCTGACCGTCAAGGTGCCCGGGTCCACGCCGTCGGGCACGTATGCGGTGTTCGTCGTCGGGACGCGGGGCGACTCCGCGCGCACCGTTCAACTGTCGGTCGTCGTCGACTCCGATCCGCCGACGGCCGGCGCGCCGAGGCTCGAGGCTCGCCCGGGCTCACGGTTCGAAACGACCTGGTTCCGCGCCCGGGCGACGTGGCCGGCGGCGACCGACGCCGTCTCCGCGATCACCGCCTATCAGGCCCAGTGGAGGGTCGACGAGGGCGCATGGGGTGGCACGATCAGCCTCTCCGCGGCGACCCACCATACGGATCGGACGTTCACGGTGGGCCACGCGTACGCCCTGCGCGTCCGGGCCCGCGACGCGGCCGGAAACTGGAGCGCCTGGGCGACCGCCGATCCGTTCACCGTGCGGGTGACGCAGGACAGGAGCCGGTCGTGGCACACGACCGGCGTGTGGCATCGCTCCGTGTCCGGCAACTGGTCCCGTCGCACGACCATCTACTCGACGCGGGCCGGCGCCACCGTGTCCCGCGCATTCGTCGGACGCGGCATCTCGGTGATCGCCACCCAGGGTCGGAGCCGTGGCGGAGCGCAGGTCTGGATCGACGGCGTTCGCGTCACCACCATCCACCTTCACAGCTCGAAGCTGCACCCGCGGCGGGTCGTGTTCACACGCACCTGGGCCGTGAGCGGGACGCACACGATCAAGATCGTCGTCGTCGGCACCGCAAAGCATCCGCGGGTGGACATCGACGCGATGGTGATCACGAAGTAGGTCAGGCCCCGGCCGCTGCCCTGCGTGGGCTCACCTACCCGCTGGTCTGGCAAGGTTGCGATCGAGTGGTAGGGTAACGTCCCGGTTCGCGGGGCGGCGCCGGGGCCGCCATCGGACGACCGGGCGCGCGAGGTATCGATCAGCCCGTGGCACGCTCGATGTGGAAGGGCGCCATCCAGTTCGGCCTGGTCACCATCCCGGTCAAGCTGTATACGGCCACCGAGTCCGATTACACGATCCGGTTCAACATGCTCCACGAGACCGACCTGTCCCGGATCCAGATGAAGATCTGGTGCCCCCAGGACGAGCAGGTCATCTCGCGCGGCGACACCGTGAAGGGCTACGAGTACGCGCCCGACCAGTACGTGGTGATCACCGACGAGGACCTCGAGAAGGTCCCGCTCAAGACGATCCGCTCGATCGAGATCGAGCAGTTCGCGCCGCGTGACTCGGCCACGGCCGAGCAGGCGCGGTTCATCAGGCAGGCCTACTACATGGAGCCCGACAAGATCGGCCGCAAGGCCTTCTACCTGCTTCGCCAGGTGCTTGCCGAGCGCGGGCTGACGGCGATCTGCAAGGTCGTCATCCGGGACCGCGAGGCCCTTGCCGCACTCGATCCGTTCGAGGACACGATGCTCCTCACGACCCTTCACTGGCCCGACGAGATCCGCTCGACCAGGGATCTCGACCTGCCGGCCGAGGAGTTCGAGTTCAAGCCGGCCGAGGTCAGGATGGCCGAGCAGCTGGTCGAGGCGATGACCGAGGCGTTCGACCCGGCCAAGTACAAGGACGAGTACCGCGAGGCGCTGCTCAAGGTCATCGAGGCCAAGATCGAGGGCGTCGAGATCGCCCAGCCGGCCTCGGTCGAGGAGAGCGCCAGCATCGTCGATCTCATGAAGCTCCTCGAGGCGAGCGTCAAGGCCGCGACCGACGCCAGGTCCGCCGATACGGACGAGCCGGTGTCGGTGGCGGACGCAAAGAAGGAGCGAGCCGCGCGTGGGACGCGGTCCAGGGCGAAAGCTGCCGGGGCGAAGGCGAACACTGACACTGCCGCTGACGAGGAGGAGGCTCGGCCTGCTCGTCGCCGGAGGAGCGCCTGACCGAAGACCCGAGCGGCTACCGGGGAAGCAGCTGGTCCGTCGCCCGCAGCCGGATCACCAGAGGCGCAGCTGGTCCGTCGCCCGCAGCCAGACGACGCTGATCGCGGCCTGCACGATGCCGATCGCCCCGAAGATCGCCTGCAGGAACGAGAACTCGGGCATCACGACGAGCTGGACCAGGATCCAGATCACCAGACCGCTGCCCAGGACCCCGGTCAGCCAGGGCGCCGTCCAGTGGCGCACAACGATCAGGCCCGCGAGCATGAGCATCCCGACGCCGTTCACCAGCAGCAGGTAGAGGCCGGGGATGAGGTACGAGCCGAACGGCGTGGCCTCGATCCAGCCAGCCGGGAAGCCGATCGAGGCGCCGGTCGTGTCTGTGACCAGCTGGAGCCCCACGGGGATGGCCCCGGCTGCGGTGAACAGCGCCAGGGCGACGGCGAGCCAGACGTAGGCCGGACGGTTGACCCTGGGCGTCGCGGGAATGAGCTGGGCGTGCATCGGTCCTCCCTCGTGCCGGGCTGGTTCGCCGGGCGCGACGGCAGTCTGGGTGTCCCGATCGGCGGCACCATGCGCCATCGGTCACCAAAGGCCCCGCCCGCCGGCATGCGTCGGGCGTGACCCGTGGTGGATCGTCGACAGCTGCTGCACGCGAACCCGGCCCGACGAGACGACGCCGGTCGGGGCGCTCAACGGCGCGCGGCGCCGAAGGCGGCATACTCCACCGATGCCGCTCGAGGAGTACCGGCGAAAGCGCGACTTCGCGAAGACGCCCGAGCCGGTGCCGTCGGTGCCGGCAGCGGACCGGACGACCGCGGCTCCCGCCGCCCGACGGCGGTTCGTCGTCCAGCGCCACCGCGCCACCCGCCTCCACTACGACTTCCGGCTCGAGATCGACGGTGTTCTCGTCTCGTGGGCGGTCCCCAAGGGCCCGTCCCTGGACCCGGGCGTGCGCCGCATGGCCGTCCACGTCGAGGACCACCCCGTGGAGTACTTCGAGTTCGAGGGCGTGATCCCCTCCCGGCAGTACGGCGCGGGCGACGTCATCGTGTGGGACTGGGGAACCTGGGAGCCCGAGTCAGCGACGCCGGATCCGGGCGCTGCGGTGGCCAACGGCGAGCTGAAGCTCAAGCTCGCCGGCGAGAAGCTGCGCGGACGGTTCACGATCGTGCGCACCTCGCGCCGTCCGGGTGCCGCTCCCCGGACGGCGTTCGAGGACGACCGGGGCGAGCAGTGGCTGCTGATCCACAAGCGCGACGCCGACGCCGTGACCGGCTGGGACGCCGAGGACCACCCGCAGAGCGTCAAGTCGGGACGGACCAACGACGAGGTCAAGGCCAACGCGCCGGCCATCTGGGTCTCGGAGATGCCGGCCGCGACCGCCGCGATCGACCTGACCGGCGCGCGCGAGGCGGCGATGCCCCGCTATCTCGAGCCGATGAAGGCCACGCTGGCGACGAAGCCCTTCCGCGACCAGGGCTGGCTGTTCGAGGTCAAGTGGGACGGATACCGGGTGGAGGCCGTCATCCGGGATGGGCAGATCGAGCTGTTCACGCGCAACGGCAACGATGCGTCGCTCTACTTCCCGCGATTCCTCGCACCACCAACCTGGATCGAGGCCCGCGAGGCGATCGTGGACGGCGAGGTGGTGGCGCTCGACGAGGCCGGTAGGCCGGACTTCTCGCTGCTCCAGGAGCGAATCAGCGAGGGTCGCCGGGGGCGGGCCGCCGGGCCGCTCGTGTACCAGGCGTTCGACCTCCTGTACCTCGACGGACGCCTGCTGGTCGACGTCCCGCTCGAGCAACGCAAGCGGCTGCTGGACCAGGTCCTGCGCCCCAACGCTCGCGTGCAGTACGCGAGCCACATCGAGACCGAAGGGATCGCCTTCTTCGACGCCGTCGGGGCCCAAGGGCTCGAGGGCGTGGTCGCGAAGCGGCGACGATCACGCTACGAGCCCGGCCGCCGGTCGACCGCCTGGCTCAAGATCAAGGCCCGGCCGGAGCAGGAGCTCGTGGTTGGCGGTTGGACGCCGGGCGAGGGGAGCGCGGTCGAGCTCGGTGCGGTCGCGGTGGGCGTGTATGAGGACGAGCGGCTGCGGTTCGCCGGCAAGGTCGGCTCGGGGTTCGACGGCCGAACGCGACGCGAGCTGCGCACACTGCTCGATGCGCTCGAGACCGACGCGCCGCCGTTCGATCCGGCACCGCCTGCTGACTATCGCGGCCGGTGGGGAGGGGACCTGGCGGGCATCCACTGGGTGCGGCCGGAGCTCGTGATCCGGGCCGAGATCGGTGGCTGGACGCGTGACGGACACGTGCGCCAGACGGCGTTCAAGGGGCTCGAGCGAGGTCGGGATCCACGCGAGGTGGTCCGGGAACGGGCCGTCGATCCGGCAGCCAGGAACCGCAGGGCGGACGATTCGCCATCGTCCCCACCCGCGACGGTGCCCGAACCATCGACCGGCGGAGTCTCGACGCTCATGGCTCCCGGCACGCCGGCTCCCGGCACGCCGGCTCCCGGCACGCCGGCTCCCGGCACGCGGGCCACCGCTCGCGGCTCGATCGTCCCTCCCGATCCGTCGTGGCTGGTCTCCGAGCGTGAGCTCGCAGCCCTCGCGGTGATGAAGGCCGACGGCGGCTGGCAGGTCGCGGGACAGGAGCTCAAGCTCACCAACCTCGACAAGGTCCTGTTCCCACCGCGTGACGGCCTCGGCGAGCCGCCCCTGACCAAGCGCGACCTGATCCGCTACTTCGCCCGGATCGCGCCCGCGATGCTGCCGCACCTGGCCGATCGCCCGCTCAACCTCCAGCGGTTTCCCAACGGCGTCGACACCAAGGGCTTCTGGCAGAAGGACATCCCTCCGCACGCGCCTAGGTGGCTCACGATCTGGCACGAGCAGGGCTTCCACGAGCGCGCGGACCGGGCGCCCAACGACCACCTGGTCGCGGATCGGGCCGCCACGCTGTGCTGGCTGGGCAACCAGGCGGCATTCGAGATCCACGCCTGGACCTCGACCATCGCCGATCCGTGGACGCCCACCCTCGCGCTGATCGACATCGATCCGGGCACGGCCACGACCTGGGACGAGACGCTGCTCATCGCCCGCCTCTACCGGACGGCCCTCGAGCACCTGGGCGTCCGCGCGTACCCGAAGCTGACCGGGAGCCGCGGCATCCAGGCATGGATCCCGATCGAACGCGGCCGCTATACGTACGCCGAGACGTCGTCCTGGGTGGAGAAGCTGTCGCGGGCCGTCGGCACCTCGGTGCCGGGACTGGTGTCCTGGGAATGGGCGAAGGCGGATCGGGGAGGGAGGGCCCGGCTGGACTATACGCAGAACGCGGCGATCAAGACGCTGGTCTCCCCGTATTCCGTCCGTCCCCGGCGTGGCGCGCCCGTGTCCGCCCCGCTTCGCTGGGGGAGCTCGACGATCCGGAGCTGCGCCCCGACCGCTGGACGATCCGGACGTTGCCCGATCGGGTCGCCGAGCTGGGGGACCTGTGGGCGGGGATCCAGGAGGATCGCCAGGCGCTGCCGCCGCTGTAGCCGGTTCACGCGCCATGTCGGGACAGCCCTCGCGCCTGGCACCTACCCACCGGATGGGTATTGATCTGCCGGCTCTTGGCCACCAACGCACGGCATGGCTGGTAACGCCCCGCGGCGTCCTCGCACGTGTCCTCGTACCCATCCCACGGGCAGCAGCGGAGGTGCACGACGCCGGACTTGGCCCAACACCCGCCAGCTGGGTGGAAGGTCAGGCGGACTGGACGGCCTGTGTGTGAAGCGACGGGCAGTGAGTGGGGGCCACCGGCAAACCGATGGCTAGCGCCCGGGTGGCGGGTATCCGGGCAAGTGGTCAGAGGCCGGCGCCGCGGCTTCGAGGAAGCGCCCCGACCACGCGCCGTCTATCCGCCGCGGGCGAACTCGATCAGCTCGGACAGATGGGCATTGGCCAGGCAGGTCCCGAGTCTCCCTCTCACGCCCGGCAGGGGGCAGGGTCGATGGCCCCGCGCTCGACCGGTCGACCGGCTCCGGGATCTCCCGTAACGAGGCTGCCGGGCTCGGCCGCTCCCCGGCGTCCCGGTTCGGGACCACGATGCTCGGCGACGGCCGACGGCCAGCGCCGGATCACCGTCACCGCCCAGGCGCAGGACTTCATCGCGCTCCTGGATCGGGCCGCCCGGCTGGAGCGCTGAAAACCGCGGGAGCCCGGAAGTCGAATCTCACGGTAGCCGGCCGGTCGGGTCGATGGAGGAGCGCCGGTCCGGCCGGCCGGCAACGATCAGGTGGTGGGAGGCGGTGCAACGACGATCGGTGACGGAGAGCGTCGCTCAGCGCCAGGCTCGCAGCGAGCCCGGTGGCGGATAGGGCTGGCGGAAGAACCCCAGCAGCGGCTCGCCCGTCGACTGCGACAACCGGATCCGATCGCGCCAGGGACGCGATCCGTCGGCGTCGATCTCGGCCCGCAGCTCAACGTCGTCCCGGCCCGGGTGGTTGGGGTCGTAGATGCGGATGCGGAGCACGGTGCCACTGTCGTCATAGCCGAACGCCAGGACCTGGTGGTTGTGGGTCAGGTTCCAGGGCGAGTCACCGGCGACCCGGATCAGACCGAGGGTCGACGGGTGCCCGGCGTCGATGTCGGCCTTGATCCGCGGCCACTCGTTTCTGATCGCGACAACGCGTGGCGGGTCGCGACGCAGGGCGCTCGAGACGCCCGTCGGCGGATCCGGGCGGAAGGCCTGGAGGTCGAAGAAACGGAGCGGGACGCGGAGCCAGTCGAGCGACTCGACCTGCCGGCGCACGATGGCCTGGAAGCGCGGGCTGCCGTTGGCGGGCTGCGAACCGGCCGGCATCGGGATCCCGGCCTCGAACAGGTCGCGGACGGTCATCACCATGCCGCCGCACAGTCCGGCCGACGCGTCACCGAAGCCCAGGATCGGCGTCCGGATGGGCCCGAACGTGAGGGTGGGGCCAGATGGCCAGCTGTTCGGAAACGGGAAGCCGTTGACGCTGGGCAGGAAGCCCGGGACCGCGTTGGCCGTCATCGATCGCCGCCTTCGCCCGCGTTCGCGAGCTCCTCGGCCAGCATCGCGGCCAGCTCCCGCGCGTTGGTCGAGCCGTAGTTCGCGTAGCAGTTGTTCATCAGCACGTGCGTGTCGCTTGCCTGCGAGGCCGCCTCCATCACGCGCGGGACCCACTCCCGCAGCTCATCGGGCTGGTACAGGTATCGGAAGCGCTCCACCGTCGGCAGCCCGCGCATCGCCTCCCACGTGGCGCTGCGGCGGCCGTGGAACCGCACGACCGCGAGGTTCGGCGAGGTCGCGGCGACCACCGGCGGCATCGACGACTTGAAGCCCTGCGGCCCGTCGACCATGACCAGCGGGATGCCCTCGTCCTCGAGGAACCGGAGCGTGCGCTCGGCGTTCTTCTCGTTGAACCAGGTGGCGTTGCGGAACTCGACCGAGACCGGCACGCCGTACGGCTCGAGGACGGTCTTCGCCTCACGGATCACGTCCCGATTCTCGGACGACGTGTAGAACCATCGCGGGTACTGGAGGAACACGGCTCCCAGCTGGCCGCCTTCGGCGAGCGGGGCCAGGCCGTCGGCGAACTGGCGCCAGACCTCGGCCAGGAGCTCGCCCGGCAGGTCCCTGGCATACAGCCTCGCCTTGCCGGCGATCGTCGGCGGCAGCGCATCGCGGATCGCCCTGGGCAGCCGCTTCGTCTCGGTGGGCTGGCCGGTGAGCAGGGCGTGGGCCTTGATGTCGAACACGAAGTCGGGTGGCGTCCGCGCCACCCACAGCTCGGTCAGCCGGCGGGAGGGGAGCGCGTAGTACGTCGCGTCGACCTCGACCACGGGGAAGCGCGAGGCGTAGTAGGCGAGCCGCTCCTCCGCGGTGTCGGCGTCGGACGGGTAGAACACCCCGGCCGCCGTCATCGTCGGGTCGGTCCAGGACGCGGTGCCGACCCGGATCCGATGCTCGGAGGGCAGCTCGATGGGCTCGGTGGCGGCGTCGTCGAGGTGCGCCGCATCGAGCCGGTCGCGGGCAACGTCTGGTCCCGGATCGTGCGTGGCACCCAGGTCATCGGCCGGTCGATGCGGCATGGGCTGCAGCGTAGCGCAGCGGTCCGGGCCGGTCGCGGGCACGCCCCGGGACCCGGTCAGGTCGCCCGAACTCGTCAGGTCGCCCGACCCCGCCAGATCGCCCGTTCTCGCCCGGGCGGTTCGAGCCCACCTGGCCAGCTATTCGCCACACGGGTCTGTCGCAGGGTCCCGGTCGCCGATCTGACCAGCCACCCACCTGGTGGGTGGAACGGGCCCGCCGGAACCGAGGACGCACCCATCTGCCCACCACGTGGGTATTGGGCCGTCTGCGGGATGCGGGACATGGCCCGACACCCGCCACGTGGGCAGGCGCCAGGGATTGGGTCGAGCTGCTGCGTGGATGGAGCGCCAAACCGGTGCGGACGTGGGCGAGTCCGTCGTCGGTGCCCGCTCCACGGGTAGCTGATGAAGTTGAGCGTGCGTCTGCGGACGCGGACGCTTCGTGGTCGGCTCGGGGCCGCCTACCCTCCCGGCCCCATGGACGGCTCCGGCGCCACGGACGGCTCCGGCGCGTCGGACGGTCCCGGCGCCGCCTCGGAGCCCGAGACCGCGACGCGGATCAGGGCCGGAGCGCTGCCCAGCGCCGACAGCGGGCCATGCGCGGGCGAGATCACGTCCAGCAGCAGCAGGTAGTTGCCCGGCGCCGTCGGTGCCTGGAGCTCGAGCGTGACCATCGCGTTGCCGGCGGGAGCGGCGATCGTCGGATCGAGAACGGTCGTCACGGGGTCCGGAACCGCCTGGCTCGCGGTGGACACCCAGGTCGCGACGAGCTTCGCCGGGCTCCGCGAGGTGCGCAGCCAGGACAGGATCTCCTCGGCCATGCCGTCGGGCGGCTGGTCGGTGTCGACGTCCCAGCTCTCCGATCCGGCGTTCACGACACGAACCGCGACGGCTGTCGGCACGCCGGCCGTCATCGCCAGCGAGGCCGGGGCGCCGTAGGCCACCGCGACCGGTCCACCAACGCGGACGAGGGCAGGGGTGAGGAGCGCTTGCGTGGCCACGTCATAGGCGACGCCGGAGGGTGCATGCAGGCTGGCGACCAGCCGGTACAGCCCGGGTGCCGACGGGTAGGTGACCGTCATGTCGAGACCCTTCCCGGAGCGCGTGACCTTCCCGACCACGACCACGTTACCCAGCTGCTCGGGAGCCACGAGATCGACGCTCGGTGGCTCGGGCGGGGTCGCGGGCTGGACGCCCGGGAGCGACGAGGTCGTCGGTTCCGATGTGGATGCCGGATCGGGCTGCGGCACGGGGGTCGACGGCGACGATCCGGGACGGGGCAACGGCGACGCGGACGAATCGGGCGACGGCGACGCGGACGCATCAGGTGACGCTGACGAATCGGGCGACGCGGACGAGTCGGGCGACGGCGACTGCGCCGGGGCCACGCCCGGATCGACCGAGCTCGCCGGTTGCGGGTCGAGCAGGATCGGATCCCATCGGATGCCGACCTGGGCGCCGGCGGGGATCAACTTGGCGCCGTGTCCCGCGACCGGAAGCGTCAGCTGGGTGGTGGTCGAAGCGATCGGCAGCGCGCCCAGGCTGAGATCGCCGAACCGGATGCCCTGGTCGGCGAGCGAGGGTTCGACGACAGGCTCGGTGACCACCCCCGACGTCGTGCCGGTTGCGCCGGACCGAACCTGGCCGGCGGTCACGCCTCGAGACACGAGCGACCGGTTGTAGCCGCCGCTGGCGCGATCCGGATCGAGCTGCTCCGTGTACCCCGGCGACCGCTCGCTGACCACGCCGAACGCGTTTCCATGCGCGCTCGGCGCAGCGCTCCAGATCCGCTCGATGCTGAGCTGGGTTCGCAGCAGCTGCCGCACGTAGTACGCCAGGCCCGCGTGCGCCTCGGCAACCACGGCCTGGGCGCCGGCGCGGATGAACCCCGCGGCGAAGTTGTCGACCCGGGCGACGGCCTGATCGCGCGACCCCTCGGGCAGACCCGGCTCGCTGTTGCCGCTGGCGTAGCACAGGTGGCTGAGCAGCACCACGGCGTTTGCCGCCAGCCGCAGGTGCTGGATCGATGCCTCCCCGAAGTACTGGTGGGCCACGTCATCGACGCCGGCAACGGGATTGAGGCCGAAGCCGTCCTGGGTCGGCGGATACAGCGCGTTGCGGTACGGGCTCGGCCAGCCGTTGCCGTGACCCAGGTAGACCACGATCGAGGCGCCCGTGATGGCCTGCTTGACGGCCGACCAGGTCGCGTTGGGGGAGTAGACCTTGACGACCTCGGCTCCCGCGGCCTGCGCCTCGTCAGCCGCGTCATTCGCGATCGCGCGGTAGCTGGACGTGAGGGAGCCAACAGGACCCACGATCAGCACCACGCGCGGCACGGGCGCGGCCGCAAGCGCGGGCGCAGCGGCGCCCGCGGCCCCGATGACCCCGGTGAGGAGGGCGACCATCGTCGCCCGAACGATGCGGTTCAGCGATGCGGCTCCATCTGGGCGGGCCGTGGCGGTGATCCCGGTAGCCTACTGCCGGCGGGAACGCCTGAACAAGATCGCTTCGGCCCGGATCGCACGTCCTGGGCGGAACGGCCCCGGTTCCGGTGCGTCACGTCACCGTTCGACCCGGGTGGCGTATCCGCGACGGGCCATCGACGTGTTGTCCAACGGGATGGAACAGGGCCGGAGCCACCGCGTACCATCGGCTCATGGCCGCCGCGCCGGCACCCCCGCCGCACACCAACCGGCTGGCCGGAGAAACCAGCCCGTATCTGCTCCAGCACGCCCACAATCCGGTCGAATGGTTCCCCTGGGGGCCCGAAGCGCTGGCGCGCGCAAAGCTGCTCGACCGGCCCGTGTTCCTCTCGGTCGGCTACGCCGCATGCCACTGGTGCCACGTCATGGAGCGTGAGTCGTTCGAGGACGAGGCGACGGCGCGGCTGCTCAACGCGCACTTCGTCGCGATCAAGGTCGACCGCGAGGAGCGGCCCGACATCGACCAGCTGTACATGGGTGCGGTGCAGGCGATGACGGGACAGGGCGGCTGGCCGATGAGCGTGTTCCTGACGCCCGACGGGCGCCCGTTCTACGGCGGCACCTACTTCCCGGACACGCCTCGCCACGGCATGCCCGCTTTCCGCCAGGTGCTCGATGGCGTGCGACACGCATGGACCGAGCAACGATCGGACGTCGAGGCGTCCGGCGTCCGGCTGGTCGAGGCGCTGGTGCAGGCCCAGCAGCCGGCCACCGCCTCGGGTACCGGGATGCCGGTACCCGAGGCCGTCCTGGGCGAGGCGGCAGCACGGATCGCGGATACGTTCGACGCCCGGCACGGCGGATGGGGCTCTGCCCCCAAGTTCCCGCAGCCGATGACGATCGAGCTCCTGCTGCGCCGGCATCGCGCGACCGGCGACGAGCGTTGGCTCGGCGTCGCGCTCAGGAGCCTGGCGGCCATGGCTGCAGGCGGCGTGCACGATCAGCTCGGTGGCGGCTTCCATCGCTACGCCACCGATGCCGCGTGGCTGGTCCCGCACTTCGAGCAGATGCTCTACGACAACGCTCAGCTCGCGCGCGTGTACGCGCACGCGTGCGCCCTGACCGGTGACCCGGACCTGCGCGGGACGATGATCGGGGTGCTCGACTACATCCTGCGCGAGCTGCGGACGCCCGACGGCGGGTTCGCGGCCAGCCAGGACGCCGACACCGAGGGGGAGGAGGGAGCGACCTTCACCTGGACCGCCGATGAGCTCCGGTCGGTCCTGGGCGACGGCTATCCGCTGTTCGCCGCGGCGTACGGCGTGACCGAGGCCGGCAACTGGGAGGGACGCACGATCCTCTCGCGCGTGATCGACGACGATGCGCTCGCGGGGCGCTTCGCCATCCCGGTCGAAGGCGTTGGCCCCACGCTGGCCGCCGCACGTACGGCCCTTCTCGCGCGGCGCTCGAAGCGGCCCCAGCCGGCGCGCGACGACAAGGTGCTGGCGGCCTGGAACGGGCTCGCGATCGCGGCGCTCGCCGATGCCGCTCGCGCCCTGCGTGGCTCCGGCGACCCGGATCTGGCGGCGATCGCGACCCGCTACCTCGACGCGGCCATCGCGGCCGCCGCCGCCGTCCTGACGGGGTTGCGCGACGCCGGTGGCCGGCTCCGCCGATCGTGGAAGGACGGCCGGGCGACCGCCGACGGCGTGCTGGCCGATCACGCCTGCCTTGCCGACGGTCTGCTCGCACTGTACGAGGCGACGCGCGACGAGCGCTGGTACCGCGAGACCGTGTCCCTGGCCGAGACCATCCTCGCCCGCTTCGCCGATCCGCACGGTGGCTTCTACGACACCGCCGATGACGGCGAGCGCCTGATCGTCCGCCCGCGCGACGTGCAGGACAACGCCACGCCGTCCGGCGGCGCGATGGCAACGACCGTGCTCGTCCGGCTCGCCGCGCTGACCGGAGACGCGAGGTATCGCGCCGCGGCGGATGCGGCGCTGGCAACCGTCGCCGGGGTGATCGCCCGCTACCCGACTGCGTTCGCCCAGTGGCTGTGCGCGCTCGAGATCACCCGGGCCGACATCACCGAGGTCGCGATCGTCGGCGCCGCCGGCGACGACGGCCTGGACCGGCTGCTCGCGGTGGCCGATCGCGGGTACCACCCGTTCCGCGTACTGGCCTCCTCGACCGCTCCCGAGGGCTCGGAGGTGCCCCTCCTTCGCGGGCGGTTCGCCCTCGGAGGCCGCTCGACCGCGTTCGTGTGCCGGGATTTCGCGTGCCGCCAGCCAGTGCACGAGCCGGAGGCCCTGGAGGCGCTGCTGTTGGAAGGGGGCTCGTGACTTGCGGGAGGCGCGTGACCCGCGGCCGGCCCGCGATGCACAGCGTCCCGTGGCCGTCAGCGGACCCGGGCCCGAAACCCGGTTGGCTCCGGTCCCCTGCCCGGAGCGGGTGCCGTGATCGAGGTGCGTGCGGCGGAGCCCGATGAGCTCGCGGCGGCAGGTGAGGTCGTGGTCGAGGCGTACCGCGCGCTGCCCGGCACCCGGCACAGCGACTACCTGGAGCACGTGCGCGACGCGGCCGGGCGCGCCCGGGCGTGCCTGGTGCTCGTCGCCGTGGAGGACGGCAGGGTGCTCGGCTCCGTGAGCTACGTCCCGGGTCCCGACAACCCGTATGCCGACATCGAGCGCGAGGGTGAGGCGGGCTTCCGGATGCTCGGGGTGGCCCTCGCGGCGCAGGGCCGGGGCATCGGACGGCTGCTGGTCGAGGAATGCATCGAGCTCGCCCGGCGGGATGGTCGGACGGCGCTCGCGATCGTGTCCTCGCAGCGGATGACCCGGGCGCACGCGCTGTACCAGCGGCTCGCCTTCCATCGAGCCCCGGACCGCGACTACGAGCCGGTTCCGGGCGTCGGGCTGTGGGCGTTCGTCCGGCCGCTGTAGGACAGGGGCGTGCGCAGGGGAGCCTGGATCCCGAAGGAGGCCGCAGGTGGGGCGGGCGTCCGGCCGGCCGCCACGGTCGCGGTCATGCGAGACGGCTCGGCCGGGCCCGAGGTGCTGTTGACCCGGCGGCCCGCGACGATGGCGTTCGGACCGGGCCTTCACGTGTTCCCAGGCGGCGCAGTCGATCCGGCCGACGCCGATCCACGGCTGCTCGCGCGCCTCCGACGCCGGGGCGACGAGCCCGCGTCCCACGCCGGGGCGTTCATGGTCGCGGCGATCCGCGAGCTGTTCGAGGAGGCAGGCGTGCTCCTCGCGACGGAACCGGCGGGCGCCGTCGCCACTGCCCGAACCCTCAGCCACCGCGCGGGCGCCGCCTCGGGCGGGTGGTTCGCGGAGGCCGTGACCGCCTCCGGCATGGAGCTCCGCGGGGACTGGCTGGTGCCGCTCTCACGTTGGGTCACCCCGCCCGTCATCCCGCGCCGCTACGATGCTCGCTTCTTCGTCGCCCGGCTGCCTGAAGGCTCGGCCCCCGCGTTCGATCCACGGGAGGTCGTCGCCCATGCCTGGATGACCCCGTCCGACGCGTTGTCCGCGATGGCGGACGGTCGGATCGAGCTGTGGACGCCGACCAGCACCACCCTCCAGCAGCTGGCGGCCGCGACCGGTATCGACGACGCACGGCGGTACCTGACGCCGGCGCCGGACGCCGCTCCGTCAACCCGCTCACCGGTCATCGACCGACCGGCACCGTCGCTGGCGCGGGTCCGGTTCCACGGGGCCGGCGCGATCGCGGGCCAGGCGGTCGACACGTATCTGGTCGGGGATCGGCGGCTCGCGGTGGTGGATCCGGGCGATCCGGGCGACGAGGCCGTCGAGGCGATCCTGCGGGTGGCCGAAGGTCTTGGGGCCCGGATCGCCGCCGTGCTGCTGACCGCGCCGGTCCCCGACCACGCGGCGGGCGCCGAGAGCCTGGCGCTCCGGCTCGGGATCCCGGTCCGCGCGGCTGGCGGGGCCCGGCGGGTCCTGGTGAGCGACATCGAGCCGCTGATCGACGGCGAGGTTCTGCCCGACGCCGACGTCCCGATCCGCGTCCACGCGACGCCCGGGACCCACCCCGACCACGTCGCGTTCGAGGTGCGGGCCGCCGGTGCGGTCCTGGTGGGGGATCTCGAGGGGCCGGGCCCGTCGCGGACGATCCCGGTCGCGGTGGATGGGGATGCGCTGGCGCGGTCGCGCGCGAAGGTGGGCGCGCTCGGCGACCTGCGGCAACTGGCCGCCCACGGGTGAGGGACGAAGGAAGGGCGCGGGACTGACCGGGCCCGCGATCAGGAGGTCGTGTCGTCGTTCTTGTCGGCGGACTCCGACTTCATCTCCTCGATCTCCTTGCGCGCCTCACGCACGCCCTGGCCGAACGCGCGGCCGAGGAGGGGCAGCGTCTTGGGTCCGCGCCAGACGATGGCGATGATCAGCACGATGATCAGGACGACGATGAAATCGGCACCCGGCATGAGCGGATGGTAGCAGCCCCGCATCGCAACGCCGTCTCGCGCACGCGCCCGGCTCGATTGCGGGACCTTCGCAGGCATCCGACCGTGCCATCGGTCACCCAACGTCACGAAACGACGGGCCCTTGGGCACATCCCGCCCCGGCGCCGCGTCACCGACACTCGTTCTCGAAATACGAATACGACGTCGTCGATGTGGTTTCAACCTCCCCTCCCCCATCGATGACAACCGGGCACATCGAACCGGCGGGCACCCCCTGGCCCGCCGGTTCGTCTGCCGTCCGGGTCGCCGCTCAGGGTGCGGTCGGCGGCCGGGTCAGCCGCTCGGGTCGCCCGCCCGACCCAGCTCGACGGTGACCCTGCGCAGGAAGTCGGTGACGGCCCGGCGGCCGTTGGCGTCGAGCCCGGTGAGCGCGCGCTCGACCGCCTCTCCGCGCCAGCGGTACGTGCGCACGACCATGTCCATCGCCTCGGCTGTGAGCGAGACCCGAACGATCCGCCGGTCCGACGGGTCGACTCGCCGCTCCAGCAACCCCGTGGACTCGAGCTCGCTGACCACCCGGCTAGCCCAGCCGTAGGAGATCCCGAGACCGGCGGCAAGCTCGCCGATCGTCCGCTCGCCGTGCTGGTAGACGTGGATCGCCGCCCGGATGGCATGGGTCGAGGGTGCCGAACGCACGTGGCCTGCGGCGCCGGGCTCGCCGGCGGCGGCAGTCTCCGCCTCGGCTGCGCGCGTCGCGTAGGCGACGTGGATGAGCTCCAGCAGCAGCTGGCTGGCCTCGAAGGCGTCGTCGCTGAGCACCGGGATGTCGTGGTGGTCGGGCGAGTGGACGGGCTTCGTCACCTTCGTTATCCTAACGAAAACATTGCGACAGTCAAGTAATACGCGGTCTCCGCGCCGAGTCTCGCTGGGGGTGGAGACTCCGCGCCGCGGTTCCCCCGGAGGGCCCAATCATGGCAAGCACCGTGGACGCGCACCCTGACGGGCCGTCGATCCATGCCACCGGACGCGGCCGCTGGATCGGGCTCGCGCTGCTGAGCATCGGCGTCGCGATGATCATCGTCGACGCGACCATCGTCAACGTCGCCGTCCCGTCGATCATCCGCGAGCTGGCCCTGGATTCGACCCAGGCCGAGTGGATCAACACGATCTACGCGCTGGTGTTCGCGGCGCTGCTGATCACCCTCGGGCGGCTGGGGGACGTGTTCGGGCGGCGCCGGATGTATCTCGGCGGGCTGGGCCTGTTCCTGGTCGCGTCCGTGCTCGCCGGAGCCTCGCCCAGCGGCGACATCCTCATCCTCGCCCGGGTCCTCCAGGGTGTGGGTGGCGCGATGATCCTGCCCGCCACGCAGGCGATCCTCAACTCCAACTTCCAGGGCCGGGATCGAGCGATCGCGTTCGGCATCTGGGGCTCGGTGATCGGCGGCGTGGCCGCCGTCGGGCCGCTGTTGGGCGGGTTCCTGACGACCTACGCCTCGTGGCGCTGGGCGTTCTTCGTCAACGTCCCGGTGGGCCTGATCGCCATCGCCGGCACCCTGCGCTACATCGGCGAATCGCGGGACGAGCACGCGAGGCCCGGCTTCGATCTGCCCGGGTTCCTGCTGATCACCGGTGGCCTGGGCGCGTTCGTGTTCGGGCTCATCGAGGGCCGCCAGTACGGCTGGTGGACCCCCAATCCGCGCCATCCGTTCGAGGTCCTCGGGCTCGGCTGGCCGCTGGACACGGTGTCGATCACCCCGTTCGCAATCGGGTTCGGCATCGTGGCGCTGCTCCTGTTTGCCGCCGTCGAGTCGCGGAGGCGGGCGTCCGGCAGCTTCTACCTGTTCGACTTCACCCTGTGGCGGTACAAGGGCTTCCGCTACGGGAACCTCGCCGGCACGATCGTGTCGCTCGGCGAGTTCGGCCTGCTGTTCGCGCTGCCACTGTTCCTCCAGGGCGTGCTCGGCTACTCGGCGTTCGACACCGGGGCGGTGTTCCTGTCGCTGGCCGTGGGCGCGTTCTTCGCGGCGCCGGGGGCAGCGACCCTCGCCCGTCGCTACGGCCCACGCTGGGTGGTCACGACCGGCATGCTGCTCGAGGCGGTCGGCATCGCGGCGACCACCTTCCTGATCTCCACGTCGGTCAACGGGCTGATGCTCGCGATCCCGCTGTTCGTGTACGGCGTGGGCGTGGGGTTCGCCACGGCGCAGCTGACGAGCATCGTGCTCTCCGACATCCCGGTCTCGCTGTCGGGGATCGCGTCCGGAGCAAACTCCACGCTGCGCCAGGTCGGTTCCGCCCTCGGGATCGCGATCCTGGGCACGATCCTGTTCTCCACGCTCGTCACCCGCAGCACGGACAACATCGCGGTCTCGCTGCCGGACGTGAAGCCGGCCTGCCAGGAGCTGGTCGTGTACCTGGTGGACGCCTCGGCGGGCCAGGTGCTGCCGGCGCTCAAGGACCCGTCGCGGGCGGCCGAGGCCGGGTTCGGCGGTGGTCAGGCGGCGCTCCCGCCCGAGCAGGCGGCCTGCTTCACCGACCCGGCCTTCCTCGCGTCACTCACGGCGACGGTCACCCCGATCGAGCAGGCCTTCGTCGACGCGACCCGGTTCGCCGGGTTCACCGCGACCGGTTTCGTGCTCCTGGGCGTGGTGTTCTCGCTGCTGCTGCCGGCGGGGCGGCATCGGCCGTCCGAGGCGTCCGAGGCGTCCGAGGCGTCCGGCCGCGAGGAGATCGTGCCCGGCGCCGGGTAGCGGCGTGATCGCTGCGGGTGTCCGCCGGCGCCGGGTCGCGGCGTAGGCTGTGGCCGTGTCCGGATCCGGCCAGCCTCCGATCGATCTCGCCCGTATCCGCGCGATCCTCGCGGAGGCTCGCGCCCGCGGCGCATCCATGCTGCTCGAGCCGGAGGCGCGCCGGCTGCTCGAGGCGATGGGCATCGCGGTGCCCCGGGCCTCGTTCGTCGCGGTCGCCGCATCGGGCGCGCCCGAGCCCGCGGACGTCGCGAAGGCCGTCGAAGGGATCGAGGGCGATCGGGTCGTCATCCGCGTCGTTGCCCCGGGCGTCGCCCACAAGACGGAGCTTGGCGGGGTCGCCGTCGTTCCCCGCGATACGGGAACGGTGCTCGACGTCATCGACCGGATGCGGGAGTCCCTGGCCTCGGCCGGCGCCGCCGAGGTCACCGGCTACATCCTCGCCGAGCACGTCACGCACGAGCCCGGGATCGGTGGCGAGCTGCTGGTGTCTGTCCGCTGGACCGACGACGCAGGACCCGTGGTCAGCGTGGGGGCGGGTGGCACCGAAGCCGAGACGATCGCGGCGGATCTGCGCCCGGGCCGGCAGATCGCGATCCTGTCGCCCGGCCTGATGCCTCGCGATCGACTCGCCCGCGCGCTCCGCGGCGCGACCGCGGTCCGCCTGGCCACCACCGGTCAGCGTGGACGCCCGGCACGGCTGTCGATCGACGACCTCGTCGACGTCGTCGAGCCATTCCTCGCCGTCGCCGATGCCTGCGTTCCCGCAGACCTGCTCGAGCTCGAGGTCAACCCGATCGTCGTCACGCCCGACGGCCGCCTGGTCGCGCTCGACGTCCTTGCCTCGCTGGGCACCGGCGAGCGGGCGCCCGATCCGGCATCTGCGCGGCCCGTCGCCAAGCTGCCGAGGCTGCTCGAGCCTCGATCCGTCGCGATCATCGGCGTCTCGGCCGCGATGAACCCGGGGCACGTGATCCTGCGCAACCTGCTCCGGGACGGGTTCCCGGCGGAGCGGATCACGATCGTCAAGCCCGGCGCCACCTCGATCGACGGCTGCCGGTGCGTCCCGGACGTCGCGTCGCTGCCGGACAAGGTCGACCTGTTCGTCGTCGCCGTCTCGGCCTCCCGGGCGGCGGAGGTGGTCACGGCCGTCATCGAGCGCGATGCTGCCGAGACGATCCTGGTCATCCCCGGCGGTCTCGAGGAGAAGCAGGGCAGCGAGGCGATCGTCGCCCGGATGCGGGCCGCGCTGGTGGCGTCGCGCTCCGCCCCCGACGGCGGCCCGCTGCTCAACGGCGGCAACTGCCTCGGCTTCCGCTCCGTGCCCGGGCGCATCGACACGATGTTCATCCCGGCCACCAAGCTCCCCGCACCCGGGGCGACGGCCGCACCGCTCGCGATCGTCGCCCAGAGCGGAGCGTTCGCGATCACGCGCCTCGGGCGGATCCCGGACCTGCACCCGCGGTACCTCGTCACGGTTGGCAACCAGATGGATCTCACCGTGGGCGACCACCTCGCGCACCTCGCCGATGACCCGTCGATCCGCGTGTTCGGCGTGTACGTCGAGGGCTTCCGCCCGCTCGACGCGCGGCGGATGCTGGCGGCCGCAGCCCGGATCCACGAGCGTGGCGGCACGGTCGTGCTGTACCGGGCCGGCCGGACGAGCGCGGGGGCGGCGGCATCGGCCAGCCACACGGCGTCGATCGCCGGGGACGTGACGGTGACCCGCGCGTTGGCGGGGCAGGCCGGCGTGCTGGTCGCAGACTCGCTCGAGGACTTCGACGATCTCGTGCGAACCGCGACGCTCCTCGTCGACCGCACGATCGGCGGCCGGCGCCTGGGCGCGTTGTCCAACGCCGGGTTCGAGTGCGTCGCCATCGGCGACAACCTGGGCTCGCTCGAGCTCGCGGCGTTCGAGCCGGCGGTCCGCGCCCGGCTCGGCGCGCTGCTCGAGGCCGCCGGTGCCGGCGCCGTGGTCGACGTCCACAACCCGCTCGACGCGACTCCGATGGCCGACGATGCTGCGCTCTCCGACCTGGCGGAGACGATCCTGTTCGCCTCCGGTGTCGATGTTGCTGTCGTGGGCATCGTCCCGCTCACCGCGGCGCTCCGGACGCTGCCGCCCGGCCCGGAGCACGACGAGGACCTCGCCGCTCCCGACGCCATCGCCGCCCGCCTCGTCGACCTCTGGCACCGGACGAGCAAGACCTGGGTCGCGGTGGTCGATGGCGGCCCGCTGTACGAGCCGTTCGTCTCGGCGCTCGAGGCGGGAGGCATCCCGGTTTTCCGCACCGCCGACCGCGCGATGCGCGCGCTCTCCGCGATCGTTCGACACCGGCTCGGCTGAGGCGGCGTCGCGGGCCGCGGCTCCCGTGCGCCGAGGGCGGAAGGCACGGGCGCACGCACCATCAGGCAGAGCACGCCGCGGCGGGAAGGTCTCGCACGAGGCGTCCTACCGCCGCCTGCGGAAGGCACAGTCCACGCCGCACTGACCAGGCGCGCTACGCTGCCCGCCGATCTCGGGAGATGGCGATGCCCGCGGCGACACCGAATGCGAGCGCCGCTCCTGCGATCACGGCGGTCAGGAGCGCCCACCCGTCGAGCGGGCGTGGCACCGAGAGCCACGCCCCGCGTGAGTCCAATCCGTCGAGTGTCCTCGGCCACAGAGCCAGGAACAGCACGCCGCCAAGCACGGCACCGGCAGCGGTTGAGCCCAGGACCACCAGTCGGTCGCGGGCGGGAACGGGAACGAGAGCGAACAGCGCCACCGCCGCAACCAGTGCGAGCAGTGGCGGCCCGAGCCCGACATTCGAGAAGAGGCCCGTGTTTCTGGCGCACTCGACCTCGGTAACGCCGACCGGGCCGAGACACATGGCCACCCCGCCGCCCCCGAAGATGAGGGCGACGGGCACGCCGACGAGGATCAGGAGGCCCGCGATCAGGCTGCGATTGCGTCGGCTCATGTCCCGACCATCCACGCCGTCGGTCGCGGAGTCAATGCGGAGTATCCCGCAGCGAGCACGCGACCGGTGCACCGAGTGAACCCCTTCAGGAGCGAGACTTCGTGACATCGTCATCGGCCAACGGCCACACCGCGCGGCGGCTGCTCCAGCAGGCGCGATGTTCCCTGGCTGACGTCAGCCCAGATGATCGCGCGGCCCGGCCAGGGTGCCGTGCCACGGAGCGCGGCGACCGCATCAGCGGCGCGTCCGGGGTAGGCGGCGCCGAGCGTGTCAGCGGCCAGCCGTCCGACCTCGCGTGTCGCCGCGGTGTTCCGCAACACCAGCAGCCGATGGACCCGGCGTCTCTCCTGTTCGGGCAGGGCCGCCAGCGCGTCTGCCTTCTGGGTGGCCCACCGGATCTGCTGCTCGACTCGCCGCAGCTGGCTGTGGATCTCGACGGCCACCACGTCCGGCCCCGCCGTGTCGCTCAGGACGAGGTCGATCACCCCGCGCACCGGACGGTAGACGGGTACCTCGGGTGCCACGTCCCATCGGGGATGCAGCGCGGCGATCAGCGCCCCGGCGATGGCGATCTGGATGTGATCGCGGATGCGCGGTCCCGTGTTCGGGAACAGCCGAACCCACAGATCGGCACCGAGGGCTGTGGCCACGGCGATGAGCACCTCGATGCTCGGTTCCGCCGTGCCGGCCTCGATCCGCGAGAGGTGCGCCTGGTTCACGCGAGCCACCCTGGCGATGGCCGCCTGGGAGGTACCGGCGTCTTCGCGCATTGCCCGGATCTCCGCCCCGAGGCGCCGCAGGAGGTCGCGTCGCCGGGTTCTGAGCAGGCGCTGGTTGAGGATCCGGGTGGCCATGACTGCCAGTACACGAAATCGGCCTCAACTGGCACTTACCAGCCCGTCGGGTGTCGCTCCTCGGGATCCGATGACCGGCGGGCATGGATCGGCGCTGGACCGAGGGGTCGGCGTAGCCTGGGAGCCAAAGCGTTGCCTGGTGCGCATAGGCGTCGGGTCGAGC
>CAWHXD010000016.1:0-14048 GCA_963833225.1 uncultured Chloroflexia bacterium
CCGTCCCCGGTGATGGATCACTCGAGGGTCATTGTCCGTGTCCGCCGTCCAACATGTCGCCAGGAGTACCGGTCCGGGACGACCGCGACGGGGTACTGTTTACCCACGCTGCGGGGTGCTCATTCGGTGATCCTGGGCAACGGAAGCTCGATCGCATGAGCGGTCCGGTGATATTGGGCGAGGTTCGAGCCAGTCCGTGAGTACTGGACACCGGTAGTACCAACGGTCAGCATGGTTGTACCGCCCAAGGCAGCGGTACCGCCCAGGCAGCGGGGATTGATCGCTCCATCTCGGAGCGCGGCAGGGACTGCCGCAAGGAAGCAGGGACAGGGGACCAGAGATGAACGGAACGCGAACGTTCCGCGCCGCAGGATGGCTTGCGGTGGCGGGCATGCTCGTGACGGCCCTGGTGGCGCCGTCAACCGCCCTTGCGGCGGGCCCGGGCAACAACGGGCTTGATCCGACAGGCAACGGCACCACCTCGAATGCGACGGTGGGCGGTAGCCTTTCGGCCGCCGGCGGCAGCGCGACCATGGGCAGCGCCGTCATGTACTGCTCGAGCGACAACGTCGGCTCGGTCGGCGGCTCGTTCACGCTGAGCAAGACCCTCGACGTGGGCTCCACGATCACGATCTACCTGGTGCCGAACACTGGCTCCGATGCCAGCCCGGCGGGGAACGTGACCAAGAACGAGGCCATGATCACGTTCGGCAACAGCAACCGGGCGTCCGGGACGGTGATCCCGTGGACGATCAACGTCACCCACGCGTTCACGGCCACCTCGGGCGGGATCCTGGGCGTGTTCGCGAAGAACGCCGATGACACCGCGATCTCGTCGAGCAAGACCAACTCGCTCAACTGCACCGAGGCCCAGCCGACGGCGACCCCGACCGAGGCTCCGACGGCGACCCCGACCGAGGCTCCGACGGCGACCCCGACCGAGGCTCCGACGGCGACCCCGACCGAGGCTCCGACGGCGACCCCGACCGAGGCTCCGACGGCGACCCCGACCGAGGCTCCGACGGCGACCCCGACCGAGGCTCCGACGGCGACCCCGACCGAGGCTCCGACGGCGACCCCGACCGAGGCTCCGACGGCGACCCCGACCGAGGCTCCGACGGCGACCCCGACGCCGACACCGGTCGGTAGCGTCGAGGCCGCTACGGGCACGCCGACGCCGACGCCGACACCGGTCGGTAGCGTCGAGGCCGCTACGGGCACGCCGAACATCACGCCGCCGCCCACGGACGCGCTGACGTCGACGCCGTCCGGTCCGGACGGCTCGTGGCGGCTGGCGCTGATCGGGATGGCCGGCATCCTCGCCGCAGCCCTCCTGCTCACGCCGGCACCGGCCACTCGCAGGAACCGCAAGCGCTAGACGCACCGTGAGGAGGCCAGCTGACGCCGGCCTCCTCGACTCATATCGCTGTCCCCGAACCTTCACGACCGGGATGCGACATCGCATCCCGGTCGCTGCCTTGCCTCAGAGAACCGGGGCCTCAGAGATCAACGCTGACCCCCGGCCAGACGAACTCCACCGGGCCTGCGTACGCTGCGCGGACTGACGCGACCGTGGCCTCGGGGTCGAATCCCATCTGCAGATGCGTCAGCAGGGCCCGGGCCGGCCGGGTCGCCGCCGCAAGCCTGCCAACCGCGGGCCCATCGAGGTGCATCGCGCCGGCGGGAACCGGCCCCGGGCCGAACGCAGCCTCGGCGAGCAGCACGTCGCCAGGGCGGACGAGCGGCTCGACCTCAACCTCGCGGGCACAGTCTCCGGTGTAGACGAGGCCCGGCATCGCGTCGGCCTGGCTGATGCGCATCGCATAGCTCTCGTCCGAATGGGTGATCCGAACGGTCTGCAGCGTCAGATCTCCGATCCGGTGGGTACCCTGCCCCAGCGGATCGATGTCGAGGGACTCGCCCGCAAACCCGGGCTGACCCCAGAGCGCATCCAACCGAGCGGACAGATCGCGCGGTCCCAGCACCCTGACCCGCCGCGGCGGGTGGAACTCGTAGCGCAGGTAGTGACGCAGCGGGACGAGATCGATGAAATGATCGGGGTGCAGATGGCTGACCACGACCGCGTCGAGCTCGGCGGGCGGGAGATGCCGGAAGATCCTCGGGAACGACCCTTGGCCCAGGTCGAGCAGCACCCGCGTGGATCCCGTGGAGACCAGGTACGCGGCACCCGAGGAATCCTCGCGATCGGTGTACGCGGGTCCGGCCCCGAGCACCGTCAGGCGCACTGCGGGTTCAACTTCATGGGACGGTCCCCGAGAGCGGTCATCAGCTGGCTCGAGCAGCCTAGCGTGAACAGCCTAACGCCTCGCCCTGGGCTGGACGGGCGCTTCCTGCAGGGTCAGCGCCTGGCCACCGTCACGGACGCGGATCGCCGCAAATGCCCCTCGAGCGGGACGTGCGGGGATCGGCTCAGTGACCCGGGGGGTTGGGAGTGGTGCCGGGGCCCTTCGGGGTGGGGTGGGGCTTGTCCGTGCCAGGCTTGCCCGGATCTGGAGTCGCCGCCGGACCGGTGACTCCCCCGTTGCCGCCGGCATTGGACCCACCGTTGCCGTTGCCGCCGGCATTGGACCCACCGTTGCCGTTGCCCCCGGCACTTGTCCCGTTGCCGCCGGCATTGGACCCACCGTTGCCGTTGCCCCCGGCACTTGTCCCGTTGCCGCCGGCATTGGACCCACCGTTGCCGTTGCCCCCGGCACTTGACTCCCGTTGCCGCCGGCATTGGACCCACCGTTGCCGTTGCCGCCGGCATTGGAGCCTCCGCTCAGCCTGTCGATGACGTTGCTCGAGTGCGTCAGGGCGTTCTCGAGCCCCTTGACCGATGGTCCGGTCGCGGATGTGAGCAGATGCTCGAGCACGGTCTGATGAAACTCGACCGCTTGCAGCGCTCGACCAGAGGATGCCCCGGCCGGCGATCCGAGCTCCTGGATGGACCGGTCGTAGGCCGAGATCGCCGCGCTCACCGCGCCCGCATCACCCCGGCCAGCGGCATCGACGATGTCGGCGAGGCGGGCCTGGGCCTGAGCCAGCTCGGCATTGAGTCGGGCCTCCGGCTGCGAGGGCAGCAGCATCGTCTCCACGTTGAGCCGGGCTTCGTAGAGGGGTCCGCCGGCTCTTGAGGCGGCGAACGACGTCGAGCCGACCAGCAGCCCGGCCAGGACCGCTGCCGCCAGCGACACGCCGATCCGCCTCTGGCCCCAGGCCGAGAACGGGAGCCGTGTCGGACCACCGGCGCTTGCCATCGATGGGTTCGGCAGCGCGCCACCCACGAAATGCCGGCGCCAGGCCTCCTTGGTCACCGCCGCCCGGGCGCGCCGCGTCTGCGCCGCGCTGGGATCCAGCCGGACGCGCGCGTACCGAGCGAGCATCCGCTCCAGCTCGTCGCCCGCGGTGGGTTCCAGTGCCTGCATCTCGTCCTCGTTCACCGGCCGTCCCCCGAGACCCTGGCCGGGCGTTGGTCGGTGCTGGCCTCGATGCCGAGCTCCCGACGGAGTGCCGCGATGGCCCGGAACTGGAGGCCCCGAACGGTGCCTTCGTGCCGGTCCATCGCCACCGCCGCTTCCTTTGCCGAGAGACCGGCGAAGAACCGCAGCTCGATGGCCTCGCGCTGCTCCGGCGTCAACCGACGCAGCGCCGATGTGACGCTGTCCATCTCCTGTCGGAGCACCGCCAGCTCGTCCGGCCCGTCATCGGCGGCGGGTCGTTCGGTCGCCAGGTCGAGCGGGACATGCTCGCGGCGCGTCCGGAAATGATCGATGACAATATTCCTGGCCAGCTTGAACAGCCAGCCCCCGAACGGGACACCCCGCGATTGGTAGCGCGGCAGCGCCTCCAGGGCCTTGACGAAGACAAGCTGCGCCAGGTCCTCCGCGTCGCTCGGGCGGTTGACGCGGGCGGCGACGTAGCGGTACACGGGCCCGTGGTAGTGGTCGAACAGGGACCCGAATGCCTCCGGATCGCCATCCTGAGCCGCCGCCACGAGGCGCGTGATTGCCTCGTCGTCGACCGTCATAACGAACCGCGTTCCCCCGTGTTAGGCCCGGACCAGCGCCCCTGGTCCCTCAAGCAGATCGGCACGGTGACCCGCTGGCCCCCGCGCCGGAACGTGAGCACCTCGAACCCGGCGCTCGCGGCATGACGATACGCTTCCCCGAGGCCGTACGAAAAGCAGTCGATCCGGTGCGCGTCCGATCCGATGGTCACGTGCCGACCGCCCATCGCCCGGTAGCGCGCCACGATCGCGGGCGTCGGATACGTCTCGCGCGGGAGCTGGCGCAGCCCCGACGCGTTGACCTCGAGCGCCGTCCCCGACTCGACGAGGCCCGCAAGCACCGGCTCATACAGCTCCGGAGCCGCGGCGAGCTGGGCGGGCATCACGTGCGGGAAGAGGTACCGCTTGACGTAGTCCAGGTGCCCGATGGTGTCGAACAGCGTCGACCGCGCAGCGGCGATGACCTCCTCGAAGTACGGACGCACGATCTCCGGCAGCGACCGCCCGGTCACGAACGAGGCGACGTTTGCTGCCTTGTACGGTGAGTCCGAGCTCACGTGGACGCTGCCGATCACGAAGTCGTGCGGGTGCTGCCGGAGCCAGCCGCGGATGTCCTCCTCGTGCCGGTGTTCGTAGGTCACCTCGACGCCGAACCGGACGGCCAGGCCGCGGTCCGCCCAGCGACCCGCCGCCTCGCGTACGTCCCGCTCCCGGTCCGCGAACGACGCATACGCGTACGCCGGCATGCCGGGATCGAAGTCGACGTGGTCGGTGATCGCGATCTCGGCGATGCCGCGCTCGACAGCCAGCGCGCAGTACGACTCGATCTGGACGTCGGCGTCGGGGGAGCGGACCGTGTGGAGGTGGGCGTCGAGCGGCAGGTCGCGCGACTCGCCCAGACCGGCTGCGATTCCCGCCAGCCAGGCCTCGCGCTCCAGCTCCGCGCGCGTTCGGGTGTCGGCGGGGCTGGAGGAGCCGGACGCCCGGGCGCGCTCGCTCATGCGCGGGTCACCCGCGGATCACGCCCAGCTCGCGACCCACCCGATCGAACGCCTCGAGGGCCCGGTCCAGGAGCTCGTCCGTGTGGGCAGCTGTGACGATGGTCCGGATGCGGGCGCGATCAAGGGCAACGGTCGGGAACACCACCGAGGTGCCGAACACCCCCTCCTCGAACAGACGGTCGCTGAACCGGATGGTCGTCTCCGGGTCCCCCAGGATCACGGGTGTGATCGGCGTCTCGCTGCGACCGATGTCGAACCCGAGCCGGCCGAGCTCGGCCTTGAAGCGGCGGGTGTTCGCCCACAGGCGCTCGATGAGTTCGGGCTCCTCGTCCATGATCCGGATCGCCTCCCGACAGGCCGCGGCGACGGCGGGCGGATGCGAGGTGGAGAACAGGAACGGACGAGCTCGCTGGATGAGGATGTCGCGTAGCGACCGGCTGCCGGCGACGTAGCCGCCGAGCACGCCCACCGCCTTGGACAGCGTCCCAACCTGGACCGCGACCCGGCCCTTGAGCCCGAAGTGGTCGACCGAGCCACGCCCGTTGCGACCGAGGACGCCGGACGCATGCGCGTCGTCGACCAGCACGGCCGCTCCGTACGCCTCGGCAGCCTCGACGATGCCGGGCAGCGGCGCGATATCACCGTCCATGCTGAACACGCCGTCGGTGACCACGAGGATCAGGCGATACGGTTCACCGTGTCCGTCGCGGCCCTTCTCGGTGGCCTCGCGGAGCACCTCGCGCAGGCCTTCGACGTCCGCATGCGGGAACACCTTGCGCGGTGCCTTGGAGAGCCGCATGCCATCGATGATGCTGGCGTGGTTGAGCTCGTCGGACACGATCAGGTCGGTCTCGCCGGTGATCACCGGGATCACGCCCGTGTTGGCGGCGAAGCCGGACTGGAACGTGAGCACCGCTTCGGTGTCCTTGAATGCGGCGAGCTCCGTCTCGAGCGCCTCGTGGAGGGACATCGTGCCGGCGATGGTGCGGACGGCCCCCGAGCCTGCCCCGAACTGCCGGACGGCCTCCATGGCGACGGCCTTCATCCGTGGGTGGTGGGACAACCCCAGGTAGTCGTTGGACGAGAGGCTGATCACCCGGCGGTCATCGAGCGACACGATCGGACCCTGGGCCGAGCTCATCACGCGCAGCGGCCGGTACAGGTGGCGCTCGCGGAGGGCCGCCAGGTCATCGTCCAGGAATGCGAGCGGGTTGGGGCGCGAAGCCGTTCCCATGCGTGTCTCCTCCGGCCCTACGCCGTCCAGTCCAGGATCACCTTGCCCGAATCGCCTGAACGGGCGGTGGCGAACGCGGTCTCGAACTCCCGATACGGGAAGCGGTGCGTGATGGCCGGCGTGATGTCGAGCCCCGACTGGAGCATCACGGTCATCTTGTACCAGGTCTCGTACATCTCGCGGCCGTAGATGCCGCGGATCGTGAGCAGCTTGAACACGATCTCGTTGACGTCGAGGCTGATGTCATCGGAGGGGATGCCCAGGATCGCGATCGAGCCGCCGTGCGCCATGTTGTCGAGCACGGTGCGGATCGCCGCCGGATTGCCGGACATCTCGAGCGCGACATCGAAGCCCTCGACCATGCCGAGCTCGTGCTGAACGTCGGCGAGGTCGCGCTCACGAGGGTCGACGGCGACGGTCGCGCCCATCCGGGTGGCGATCGCTCGCCGTACCGGGTTCGGCTCGCTGACCACGACGAACCGGGCGCCAGCGTGGCGGACGACCGCGGCGGCCATGAGACCGATCGGCCCGGCGCCGGTGATCAGCACGTCCTCGCCGAGCACGGGAAAGGCAAGCGCCGTATGGACCGCGTTGCCGAACGGATCGAAGATCGCCGCGACATCGGGATCGATGCCCGGCCAGTGATGCCACACGTTGGTCATCGGCAGGGCGACGTACTCCGCGAAGGCGCCGTCCCGGTTCACACCCAGGCCGACCGTATGGGCGCACAGGTGGCGGCGTCCCGCCATGCAGTGACGGCACAGGCCACACGTCACGTGGCCCTCGCCGCTCACGATGTCGCCAGGCGCGAAGTCCGCGACGTTCGAGCCGATCTCGACCACCTCGCCCACGAACTCGTGCCCCACGACGAGCGGCGGCTCGATCGTGCGCGCCGCCCACGCATCCCAGGACTCGATGTGCAGGTCGGTGCCGCAGATGCCGGTCTTGTGGACCCGGATCAGCACGTCATTGATGCCGAACGTCGGGTCGGGCACGGTCATCAGGCTGAGCCCGGGACCTCGTTCCGCCTTCACCAGCGCCAGCATGGCTGTCTCCTCGTCCCGTGCGGGCAGGCCCGCGTCGTCCTCAACCCTCGGTCCGCGGGTCGTCGGCCCAGTCGGCGACCGGGTTCTCGACCGCCCCGATGCCCTCGATCTCGCATCGGACGCGATCTCCGGGCTCGAGGAACACCGGTGGATCCCGGAACACTCCGACACCCGCGGGAGTGCCCGTCGCGATCAGGTCTCCGGGCTCGAGCGTGATGTGCTGAGAGATGAAGCTGACGAGCGCCGGCACCGGGAACAGCATGTCCGAGGTGGTCCCGTCCTGCATCGGGATCGGGGTGCCGGCATCGGGGCCGCTGCCCGGGATGCGCCACGACCGGAGCACCAGCCCTCGCGCGGGATCGAGCTCGTCCGGCGTCACGAGCACCGGCCCGACGGGCAGGAAGGTATCGCTGCCCTTGGCGCGCAGCCACTGGCCGTCACCCTTCTCGCCCTCGCGCAGCGCCTGGGGATTGCCCTGCCAGTCACGGGCGGTTACGTCGTTGACCACGACGTAACCGGCCACGTGGTCCATCGCCTGCGACTCCGACACGCGGCGGGCCGTGCGACCGATGACCACGCCGAGCTCGACCTCGAGGTCGAGCGCCCGGGTGCCCGGCGGACGGACGATGGTCTCGCCGTCGGCGATGACCGTGTTGTCGAACTTCGCGAACAGCATCGGACGCTCCGGCGCCGCGCGACCACCCTCCCGGACGTGATCGGCGTAGTTGAGCCCGACGCACACGATCTTGCCGGGGTGGGCGATCGCCGGCAGTGGCCGGCGGGCGCCCGGGTCGCGACGCGTCGCGCCACGGCGGGACGCCCTGGCGATGAGTCGCGGCATGCCGTCGAGCCATGCGTGGTCGCCCGCGATCAGGCAGCACGGCGCCAGCCAGGTCCGGAGGGACGGCCGGCGCTCGAACCGGGCCAACTGCCCGCCGGTGATCAGCGCCCCGTCGACGAGGGCTCCGATCCGCGGCGACCCGTCGCGTCCGGCGTGCGCGTACAGTCGCATGGCTCCTCGATCAGCTCGCCGCCGGGCTCGGGCCGGCCGAAGCGCTGGGTGCCGCCGACACGGACGCTGACGGGGACGGCGACGGCGACGGCGCGGTGCATTGCGGCTCGGGCGGAGCCAGCCACGTGCCGTCCGCGGCGACCTGCTCCCCGTACCGGGTGAAGAAGCTGTAGATCTTCTGGTCGTCGAGCTGATCCAGATACAGAACCCGATCCCACAGCAGCGCGGCGTACCTGGTTGGCATCTTCTCGAAACGCGCGACCACGGGTCCTACGATGCCCGGTGCGAGCCCGCAGATCGGGCTGGCAGGGAACCCGGCGCTGAAGTCGCGGAGCTGCTGGATTGCCGCATCGTCGCAGGCGCCCTTGTCGCACGAGTACAGCAGCACCAGACCCCCGTGCTCGAGGTTGTGGACCCAGCCGTTGGGCACGCTCTGATCGTCGGGCCCATAGACCTTGGGTTGCAGCGGGCCGAACCCGGATTGGTTGATGTGCTTGCCCGATGCCGGGGGGCAGATTGCGTAGGTCACCTTGTCGCCCGCCTGCACGTGCTGGTTGCCCATGTCCTGCTGGACCTGCCCCAGCGCGCCGGACGCCGCCGGCTGCACCGTGTCGATGGTGGTGCAGGCATAGGCGGGCGCGGCGGCCGACGCGAACACGAACGCGCTGACTCCCACCACGACCACGACCACGACCAGGCCCAGGATCGGCGCCCGCAACCGCTGCATCGTGCTCTGCGGCTCGCGGTGGCGGCGTGACGCATCCCGCCGACCGCTACGGGGTGTGCCCGTCGGGCTCGTGGAGCCCGAGCCGCGACGTCCGCCGGAGGCGGCTCCCGATCGCGAGCCGCGAGTTGACGACGAGCGCTTGGAATCAGTCAAGGTGGGTGAGCTCCGCGTGATGGGTTCGACGACAGCCTGGACGGGTGGGCTGCGCGGCGCGCGGCACCGGGCCGCGGGCGCTGGGCGAAGGGTAGCGTCCCGCGGCCAGACTCGCCGGGATCGTGCTCGCGGGGGCACCGCAGGGCGCGGGGCTCGTAACCGCGATCGTGCTCGCGGGGGCACCGCCGGCTCTAACTCCCCGCGCGCCTACGGCTCGTTCAGGTATTCGCGAACGTCATCGCGCGTCAGCCCGAAGAACAGCAGCAACGCGAGGATCGTGATCAGGAGGGCAAACACCGGCTGCGCCGCCAGCAGCAGCAATGGCACCGCGGGAACGGTCAACGTCGACAGGCCCAGCGCCAATCCCCGGCTGGCCTCCTTGCGCTGCAGGACGAGGGTGGTGGTGAAGATCGTGTAGGCGAGGAGGATCATCGTCACGATGCCGATGGGGGAGATGGGCGCGCTGATCGCCTGGTCCACGATCCAGCGGAGCGAGACCCCGATGCCACCCAGGATCAGGAAGGCGTAGCCGAGGAAGATCCGGATTCCGGGTGGCATGGCGCGCAGCTGGCTGAGCACGCGACCAATCATGCGCCAGTCGGGCGCTCGACGATGGACCACGTGCCGGGATCGGGCCCCCGTACACTGCCGCTCTGACGGAACGCAGGGAGTCACATGGCGGTCGATGATCTGGACTGGGTGCGGGACGCCGTCTTCTACCAGGTGTTTCCCGATCGGTTCGCCCGCAGCGGGCGGGTCGACCCGCCGGGACCGCTCGAGCCATGGGACACGCCGCCCACGGCTCGCGGGTTCAAGGGAGGCGACCTGCTCGGTGTCGCTCAGCGGCTCGACTACCTGGTCGACCTGGGGATCAACGCGATCTACCTCAATCCGGTCTTCGCCTCCGCATCCAACCACCGCTATCACACCTACGACTACCTGGCCGTGGATCCGCTCCTGGGCGGTGATGCGGCGCTCCGGGAGCTGCTCGACCGGGCGCATGCGCGGGGCATTCGGGTCGTGCTCGACGGCGTGTTCAACCATGCGAGTCGCGGGTTCTGGCCGTTCAACCACATCCTCGAGTGCGGGATCGCATCGCCATACTTGGATTGGTTTCATGTCGATCGGGAGGCGCTGGCCGCGGGCCGCGCGCTGCGCGCCTATCCAGACCAGGCAGCGCAGCCGGGCGCGGGTGGCGACGCGCCGGGGGGTCACGCCGCCAGCTCGATGTCGGCCCTCGGCTATCAGGCATGGTGGGACCTTCCCGCGTTGCCCAAGCTCAACACGGACAACCCGAAGGTCCGCGAGTACCTGATGACCGTCGCCGAGCACTGGATCCGGTTTGGCGCCGACGGCTGGCGCCTGGACGTCCCGTCGGAGATCGACGACGACGCCTTCTGGCGGGAATTCCGGCATCGGGTCAAGGCGATCAAACCGGAGGCGTACATCGTGGGCGAGGTCTGGTTCGAGGACCACCGCTGGCTGAAGGGCGACCAGTTCGACGCGTACATGAACTACCCGCTCGCCTTTGCTGCCCTGTCGTTTGCCGCCGGCCCGACCCGCGACGACCGGGTGATCGAACAACAGTCGAACGTTCGCGCGGCGATGGACCGATTGGACGGCCCTGGCTTCGCGCGACGCCTCGACCACATCATGACGACCTACGCTCCGGAGGCCACGGCGGTGCAGCTCAACCTGCTGGGCAGCCACGATATGCCGCGGATCCTTTCGATCTGCGGCGGCGACCGGGATTCCGTCCGCCTGGCGACGCTCGTGACTATGACGGTGCCGGGGGCCCCGTGCATCTACTACGGAGACGAGATCGGCATGAGGGGCGAGCACGACCCCGGCTGCCGGGGATCGTTCCCAACCGACGCCGGTGCCTGGGACCGGGACCAGCTGGCCTTCTTTCAGGGCGTCACCGCGTTGCGCCATCAACACGAGGCGTTGCGGCGCGGCACGTTCGCGATCGTGGGGTCAGACGCGTCTGCGGTCGCCTGGCGGCGAACCGGCAACGAGGAGAGCTGGCTGGTCTGTGTCAACGCCGGCCAGGACGCAGCCCGGCTCGAGCTCGGCGCCCCTGACCTCGATGGACGGCGTCTCGACCCGGTGGCACCTCCGGGTTGGCCCTGGCCGACCGGCGAGGCCGCGACGGTCGCCGGCGGTCGGGTCGAGGTGGTGATCCCGCCGCGTGGCGCGCTCCTGGTCCGAGCCGGCTGACCAGGTCCGGCGATCCACCGGACGGGCCGGCCTCGCGGGGTCGCAGCGCACCGCCCGACGGGAGGACCTCGGCTCGCGTCGGCCGGTCGCCCCGCGTATCCTCCCCGGACGTGGCCGACCTGCCCTTCGCCCTTGCCGAACCCCTTGGCCTGCGTCTCCGGGCTGCCGCCGACGTCGAAGGCAAGATCGCTCGCGCCCTCGACGCGCTGGGGCCGCTGGCCGGCCGGGACGTCGCGATCCTCGATCTGCCGAGTGGGCCGATGCGCGACCGGCTCGCTGCGGTGGGGATCCGCGGCCGTCATCTTCCCCTCACCAACCCACTCACGATCGACGCCCCCGACGCAAGCCTGGACGCGGTCGTCAGCTTCTGGTCGGGCTTCCGCGGCGTCGACCCCACCTCGATGCGCGAGGTCGATCGGGTCCTTCGCCCCCGTGGCCGGCTGCTCGTCGTCCACGACTACGGACGCGACGACGTCAGCGAGCTCCGCGCGCAGGATGCCCCCGAGTACGGCTCGTGGGGCCGGCGGGACGGGCCGTTCCTGCGCGACGGCGCGTTCAAGATCCGCGTGCTGCACTGCTTCTGGACCTTTGCCTCGATCGAAGACGCTCGCGAGTTCCTGTCCGCGGCGTTCGGCGCGCGAGGGGAGACGGTCGGCGCCCGGCTCAAGCGGCCCCGGGTCAGCTGGAACGTCGCGGTCTACCATCGAGACCGGGGCGGCACGTCCGCCCAGCCCCCCGACGACACCGGCGCGGTCGCACGCGAGACCAGCGCCGCCTGAAGGGTTGGACGCTCGGCACGCCGCCGCCACGGCCCGTGCGCCGACCCCTGCTACGCTCGATGCGATGAGCCAAGGTACGCGCGACAGCCGCCGCCCCGCCGCCGCCCGCCGGATGGAGGGGCGACGATCCGGGCCTCATCTCGGTTCGATCCGAATCACACCCATCCGAATCACGCTCTCGATCGCGCTCGCGGGTGGGCTCATCTTCCTCGCCTACGCGACCTTCGTGAGGGACCAGCTGCAGGTACCCCTGATGGCCACCGGTTTGGCCGTGTGCGGCCTGGTGTTCGCGGCGATCGCGGTGCTCTCGGTGGCGGCCGTCGTCCGGGCGGGCCGGGAAGGGCGCGACGGCACGGCGGTCCTCACGGCGCTGCTCGGTGGAGTGGCTGCGGTGGGGTCCCTCATGCTGCTCGCCGGTGCCGTGATCATGAGCCTGATCTGGAGCGGCACCAAGAGCACCTGACGTCGCGGATCGGGACCGTTCGGCCCGGGATGAGCGGCCGGGGGACGGGGACCGCTCTGGTACACTCGCCCGGCCCTCGCGGGACGCGGCCCCCATCGTCTAGAGGCCTAGGACGCCACCCTTTCAAGGTGGAGATCACCGGTTCGAATCCGGTTGGGGGTACCAGTCTGTGCGCCGTCCACGGGCGATCGTCGACGAGCCAGCGGCCCTGCTATCCTCGACCGCATGGAGCTCATGGGCGTGACCATCCGCACGATCGTGACCGACAACGTCGCGATCCGTTGCGACGGCTGCCGTGAGCTGATCTCAGGCACGCCCTGGCGGGTCAACGTCCTGGACATCGTGTCGCCCGAGGTCGCGGTCGACTGGACGGAGCAGACGCCCATCAACCCGGGCCCGCACCAGTTCCATGCCGATCCCGCCTGCGTGCGCAGGTGGATGGCGGCCAGGGGCTACTACCTGTGCCGTCGCGGCGAGGTGCGCGAGATCATGCGCCCGGTCGCGCTGCCGCTCGATCCGCCCGCACTGGGCCTGTGCGATGGCGTACATCGCGACGAGCACGAGTTCGTTCCCGCCTGACGCGCGACGCGCTCGGGCCCGATCGCAGCCGGCTGATCTGCCTGCCACCGGATCGTGGCGGCGATTGACGGCCGATCCGGGCCACACCTACACTCGCGGCCACCAGGCCTCCACAACCGACCCAGGTTTACCCAGTTTCGGTCCGACCTGCGACGGGCGGCTCCCAGCCTTGGAGGATCCGTGCCGGACGACCCCGCCCGTCCCGCCCGCCCACTTCCCGAGCGGATCCCGCTTGGGAAGGCGAGCCGGTTGCTGGGCGTGGATCCCGACACGCTCCGGCGATGGGCAGATGAGGGCCGGGTGCCGGCCTTCACCACGCCCGGCGGCCACCGGCGGTTCGAGCGTCGAGCGCTCGAGCGGCTGGTCACGGCTCGCCGAACGGGTCCGGTGAGCGGGCTGGCCGGCGTCGGTGACTCATCGACACGACTGAGCGCCGCCTACCGCAGGCGGTACGGGGAGCTCCACGGCGACGGCTCGGGCCTGCGGGCCCGGATCCCCGTGGACGAGCGGACGATCTTCCGTGAGAACGGAAGGCGGCTGGTCGACGCGCTCGTCAGACATCTCGATGAACCGGGTCCGGGACGGCTGGACGCTGAGCACCAGGCGATGGACCTGGCGGCCCAGATGGGGGATCGCCTGGCCTGCCTGGGTGTGTCACTGGGGGAGGGCGTGTCGATGTTCGTCGCGGCCCGCCGCCCATTCGTGAAAGAGCTGGGCGTGGTGGCTCGTCGCCGGGGGGTGGACGCGGCCCGCATCGGACAGCTTTACGAGGCGTCGAGCGGGCTGCTGGACCGGCTGCTGCTGGCGTTCATCGCCGCGTACGCA
>CAWHXD010000017.1:0-392954 GCA_963833225.1 uncultured Chloroflexia bacterium
GTGCTGCTCGACGACGTATTGCTGGTCGTCTCCAGGATCACCGTCGCCGGCGCTCTTCCTGGGCACCGTCGCCGTGGCGCCGGTCATCGCGGGCGTCCTCGACTCCTCGCTCCGGGGCGTCGCGCTCGGCGGCACCGGCATCCTGATTGTCGTGTCCGTCGTGGTCGAGACGATGAAGCAGGTCGAGGCCCAGCTGATGATGCGGAACTACGAGGGATTCATCCGGTGATCGTCGTCCTGTCGGCACCCCGGGCGCAGGGAGGCGTCCCCAGGCCGCGGTCCTGCGAGACCGCCTCGGAATTCCGCATGTCGCCACGGGGGACCTGTTCCGGGCCGCGATCCGCGACGCGACGCCCGTCGGCCTCGAGGCCAGGCAGTACATGGATCGTGGAAAGCTCGTCCCGGATGACGTGACGATCCGCATGCTCGAGGAGCGCCTGGCGCGTCCCGACGCGGCGGCCGGAGCCATCCTCGACGGGTTCCCAAGGACCGCCGTCCAGGCCGTGGCGCTCGACCGGTTCCTCGGGGAACGGGGAGCTCGAGTGGACCCGCGCTGCTCATCGAGGTACCGGCAGAGATCCTCATCGAGCGACTTTCCGGCCGGCTCGTGTGTCGCGAGGGTGGGCATTCCTATCACCTCATCTTCAATCCGCCCCGCCAGGCCGGGATCTGCGACATCGATGGATCGCCGCTCGTGCAGCGCGCCGACGACGCTCCCGAGACGATCCGTGCGCGCCTCGTCGGGACGCTCGACGACCTGAGCGAGGTCGAGGCCCACTACCGTGCCACCGGCGTGCTTCGCACCGTGGATGGACGCCAGCCCGTCGATGATGTCGCGGCGGCCCTCTGGCGGCCCTAGGCCCGGGTCGCGCGGGACACGACACGCGGCGCTCGAGCTGACATGGTCACCCGGAAGTCGAAGCGCGAAATAGAGCTGATGCGCCGAGCGGACGGGTGGTGGCCGAGGTCCTCGCCCTCGTCGAGGGCGAGCTCCGGCCCGGCGTGACCACCGCCCACCTCGACGGGCTGGCCGAACGCCATATTCGCGCCGCGGGTGCGACGCCGTCGTTCCTGGGCTACCTGGGCGGGGGCGGGTACCGGCGCGGATCGGGGCATTCCCCGGCCAGCACCTGCATCTCGCTCGATAACGAGGTCGTCCACGGCATCCCCGGCGACCGGGTGATCCGGGACGGCCAGATCGTCTCGGTCGATGTCGGCGCGATCCTCGACGGGTGGCACGGCGACGGGGCCAGGACGTTCATCGTGGGGGACGCGCCCGAGGAAGCCCGTGACCTCGTCACGGCGACGCAGCTGGCGATGATGGCCGGCATCGCGGCCGCCGTGCCGGGGAATCGAGTCGGGGACATCTCGGCGGCTGTCGAGGACATGGCCGCCAGTCCGGGTACGGCATCGTCAAGGCCGGTCCCCATCAACACCTTGTACGCCGAGCCAGACCGCTCCTCCCAGACCGCTTCAACCGGCAGCCTGATGGCGACCGGCACCGACGATCTCGTCTACGTCGGCGGCTGGCTCGACCTGGAGGCGGGGCCGCGAGTGCTGCATGTGCCCGAGATGGCGGGACGGTATTTCAGCGTGCAGTTCACCGACCCGACCAGTGGCGCCAACGTTGCCTATGTCGGCAAGCGGACCACCGGGACCGACGCCGGTGACTTCCTCCTCTGCGAGCGGCGCTGGACTGGGAGCGTGCCAGGGGGGATGACCCGGATCGAGGTTCCACATCGCTCCGCCCTGGTCATCGGTCGGGTGTTCGCCGCCGATGACGAGGACCGGCACGTCGCCTATGCGCTCGCGAAGCAGATCCAGCTCACCCCGCTCGACCACACGCCGTGAACGCCGTTCCGTGACCAGGAGCTGATGGACGGGATCGCGCCGGGCCCGCATGGTCGGCCACCATGGCAGGGGGCGCGTCGGCCCCAGAGCGGACGGGTCGGGCGAACCGCGATCGACCCTCCGGGCCGAGCCCGCCTCTCGACGTCTGGGGTGTAGGACGCGTCTCGAGGATCCGCGGTCCAGGTAGGTCAAGACCTGGCTCGCCGACGCGAACCGTCCCTGCCCGGAGATGCTTGCCCGTTCGCTCCGGCCGCGATGATGCGGGCTTCATGCGCACCGGGCCGCCCGCCGGCGATCCTGGATCGGTCGCGCAGGCGGGGGTGCCATCCGGGGACGTGCTCGACTGGTACGCGGCGAGTTGACCGTAGGTGTACGTCCGCTCACTCGCTCGGGCTCGGCGAGCACGGCTCGGCGTCATGTCGAGGACCGGCCCCGGGAACCGCCTGGTGTGGCGTCCGCTACGGATCCGTCAGTCGCGGAGGACCTTTTCCAGCGCCTTGCCTTTCGCGAGCTCGTCGACGAGCTTGTCGAGGTAGCGGATCTGCTGCATAAGCGGGTCCTCGATCGCCTCGACGCGCACCCCGCACACCACGCCGGTGATCTGCGTCACGTTCGGGTGCAGGTGCGCCGCGGCGAAGAAGTCCTCGAAGGTCGTCCCGGCGTCGAGGTGGCGGCGCAGCTCGGCGTCATCGTAGCCCGTCAGCCACTCGATCACCGCGTCGAGCTCTTCCTGGGTGCGGCCCTTCTTCTCCACCTTCGCGACGTAGTGCGGGTAGACGGAGGCGACGGTCGTCGTGAAGATCCGGTGGCCGGCCGTGGTGCTCATGCCGTGACCGCGAACCAGCGTCCCTCCGGGTCCGAGAACGCGAAGCTTCGTGTGCCCTGGGGCTCCCCCACATCGGTTGCCTGCACGCCACGTCCGACGAGGGCGGCATGGGTGGCCTCCAGGTCGCCGACCTGGAACGCGATCGAGGGCGTCGCGAGGTCCATGCCGCCCGGGTTGTCAGCCTTGGCTTCCCGGACCACCGCATGCGCTGCCTCGGCCACAGCAGGCAGATCCTCGTCCGGGAACGTCATCGCGCCTTCGGGAAACGAGATCAGGTATCGGGGCACCATATCCTCCTCGGCAGGCTCCAATCCTGCCACGACTCGGCGACAACGCGTTGCAGAATGACGGCATGGACGACACGCAGCCCGTCGAGTTCCTCCTGGACGACTACCCGGAGGCGATCCGCGCGACGGGGATGACGCTCCGGTCCCTGATCTTCCGCACGGTGCCCGGGACGGTGGAGACGGTGCGCCCCGGCTGGCGGTGGGTCGCCTACTCCCTCCCGGAGGGCAAGCGCGCCCGGAACTTCGCCTGGGTCGGTCCGGAGCGGAAGCACATCCACCTCGGGTTCGAGCACGGGACGCTCCTCGCCGATCCGGAGCTGCTGCTCCACGGCGCCGAGGAACGGCTGAAGCAGTTCCGCTACTTCACGTTCGAGCCGTCGATCGACATCGACGAGACCATCCTGTGCGACTTCGTGCGTCGCGCCGCCGACCTCGCGACGCTGCCCTTTGGCGCACGTCGAGCCCTTGCACTGGAGCGTGCGGCGAACGTACAGGGCCCGCACGCCATCCCCGGTGACTGGGTGCCGATCATCGTCCCGGATTACGGGACGGCGGGTAGGCGCCGGCGGCCCGGACGGGTCTTGGGGCGCGGACACCCCGAGCGATCCGCTGGCGTGGCACGCGGGCGCCGCGTCGTGACGCTTCAATCCTGTGTCCCATTGACGCCCCGTGGCGCGGCGACTTCCACCGACAGTGAACCTGGTGGTGGCGCCGGCGGCGGACTTCGCGAGCTCGGAGGCCAAAGCGGTCGACCCGCTGGCGTGGTACGCAAAGCGTGAGGATCCGCCAGTACGCGGCAAGACATTCGCGTCCAGGGCGGCTGCAACACCGGCTGCTTGCGGGGAACCCCCCGGGCCGCGAACATGGAGCTGTGCAGATTGTTGCAGGGCAGATGACCGTCGCACAGCTATCGGCTATGGCTGAGGCCACGTTCGGCGACCTCGTGAAGGCCGTCGCCGACGTCCGGCGCGGACTCCTCGCGGTTGACGCCGGCATGCACAGCGACCTTGAGGCACTCCTCCTCGACGCCGGGGCCGTCCAGGCCGACCTCTGGGGCATCAACCTCTATCCGGCTGAGCACGGGACGTCGGGCTTCCTCGAGTTCGACTCGATGATCAACCTCCGCCCAGGCCAGGGGAACCGGACACGGTCGGTCGAGGACCCTGCGATCCGCGTGGCCATCGCGGAGCTCGTCGATCGTGTGGTGGTGCCGTGACCCTTCATCCCGACCTTACGCCCGATCGCTGGGGAACCCTGACGTTGGCCGAGCAGCTCGGTAACGCTGGCGCCGATGTCGGTCGGGCGATCCGGGCGCGCAAGGGCGGCAACGAGCTGCGCTTGGCCGCGAACCTGGACCGCGCTCTGGCCCAGCTCGACCTGACCCTCGCAGACCCGCGCTGGGCCGGCCACCGCCGCCGCGAGATCGCGCGGGCGCGCGAGGTCGTCTGCGACCTGCTCGCCGGCGACAACGTCTACGACTCGACGCCCGCGTCGGTCGAGCGGTGGTTCATGGCCTATGGGGTCGAGGCTCGGGCCGGGCGATGATCCGGGCGCCACCGAGGTAGGCAAGTCGCTTGCTGACACCGCGGCGAGGCATCGCTGCCAGGACGAGTTCGCCTTCGCTTCGGAGGGCTACATGCGGGGCAACCTGGACCTCACGCTCAAAACCCCGTGAAGGTAATCACGGCCTGTGCATGGCTTGCTGTCATGGTCGCTACCCTCGCAGATTGCGGTCCCATCGGGAATGGGGGCGCCATACCCACCTTTGGGCAGCACGAGGGCTTGGCGCGAGTGAGCCCCGCGGCGCGACGAGCGGGAGGATCGAGCGGCCGGAGGGCTGCCTGACGTAGCAAGCTTCGGGAGCCATCAGGCCTCCGCTCCTGATCTGGCCCACTGGCTGCTCGCCCGTTGAAGGCGGCGATGGCGTCATTGGCGAAGGCCGGGTCATTCGGTTCGGTAACGGGGTCGGCCTTGGCGGAGGCGAGTATACCGACGAGGGGTGAGCCCTCGAACCTTGCCTCGGCAAGGATGGTCCGCTGCCGGCGTCACACGTTCGGTTGAGCCGAAGTGCTAACGCCGGGCGACCGCGGACGACGCGAACGGACGACGACACCAAGGGGGAGCGCGTTGGGCAGAGGGGAAATCCGGCCGCGACGGTCCAGCCCGCTAGCCGCTGTCGCGTGCGCCGCCGTGCTCGTGATGGCATGCGCACCGACCATCCCCGAGCCGCTTCGGCCGACGTCAGCGCCCTCGGCGAGCCCAGAGTCTGCGCCGCCTTCCGCGACACCCTCGCCTACTCCGGCGCCGCCGGAGCTCGTGCCCTACAAGGCGCTTCGGACGAACGTTGGCTCTGCCTGGTCAACGCTGCTGCTGCCAGACGGGCGGGTCATGATCTCGGGCCTGGCCTCCAGCTCCTCCGATGACCTGACCTATTGGGCCGTGTTCGATCCGACGAGCGACACCATTGCGCAGGAAGGCTCACTGCCGGGCAACAACGGGCCCGAAGGGGTTCTGCTGGGGGACGGCCGCGTGGCATTCGGTGCCAGCGACGGATCAGCCCTGGTCCTCGATCCCCGCACCGGCAAGACGACGAAGTCGGCCAGCCTCAAGAAGCTGCGGCCGGTCGGCACGCCCAGCGGCGGGCAAGGCGGATTGGAGGGCAGCGTCTGGGTCGAACTGGCCGACGGCCGCGTCCTCGCGGCGGGCGGTCCCCGAATGGTCTGCGCAGGCGAGGGCGGGTGCTACGACCCGACCGCATCCGCCTTTGCACGCACCGCCAGGATCGACGATCCGCGCACAGGCAAGAGCCGCCCAACCGGATCGATGGTCACACGACGCCGGACCGGGACGGCGATCCTCCTCCGAGACGGGCGGGTGCTCGTCGCCGGCGGCGACCAGGGCTTCTGGCAGAACGACCCGGGACCACATGTCGTGCTCGCCGCGGCGGAGATCTACAACCCGCGGACGGGCCGGTTCACCAGGACGGGGTCGCTCCATCAGGCGCGGACCGGCGCGGCCGCAGTTCTGCTCGGGGACGGGCGCGTGCTCATCGCGGGCGGCTATGTCGACGGCCCGACCGACCGATGCACGGCGACCGTGGAGATCTTCGACCCGGCGACGGAACGGTTTGCCACGACCGGATCGATGACCGCGCCCGGCTGTGGGGGCGACGCGACCCCGCTCCCCGACGGCCGCGTCCTCGTGACCGGGGGCCAATGGTCCGAGCTGTTCGATCCGTCCAGCGGGCAGTTCTCACGCGTCAACCTGCCCGCCTACTCCGGGTTCTCCCGACCCGTCGTCCTCCGCGACGGCCGGGTGGCGATCGCGGCGGATCCGCAGGTGCTGCTCGTGTATGCGCCGGACGGAATGCCGCGCCCCGAGCCGGGCGGGCCATCGGTGGCGCAGTGGGGGCCGTGGCCGGCGAGCACGCCGTCGCCACCCCGGAAGCCAGCGCCGGCTGGTCAGTCGATCCACGTGGTCATGGTCGTGGGACGGTCCGTTTGGGACGAGTCCCCGTTTGACGCCGTGCAGCTCGATGACGGGCGCGTCATGGTCATCGGCGGCGAGGATGTGGCCGACCTCCCGACACTCGGTGGGCCGACGTTCGAGTATTTCGATCCCGCGACCAACACGTTCCGAACCGGCGGGCGCCTGCCGACCGCCATCTCGGTCGATCCGACGGTTGCGACCAAGCTGTCCGACGGGCGCGTCTTCTTCGTCAACTACGACCACACGGCCACCATCTTCGACCCCCGCGACGGATCGTTCACCAAGGTCGGTCGAATGGTGCACGATCACTTCTACGACACGGCTACCCTGCTCGCGGACGGCCGCGTCCTGCTCGCCGGCGGCGCAATGGGCGATGGCTTCGTCCGCGACGCGGAGCTGTTCAACCCCGCCACGGGAAGCTTCGCCGCGACCGGATCCATGACGACCGGTCGCGAGCACGCCAAGGCGATCCGCCTTGCGGACGGCCGCGTCCTGATGCTCGGCGGCGACGGCGGATCGCCCGAGGGTCGTTCGGCTGCGGCGCCGGCTCCCGTTCTCGCCTCGGCCGAGGTCTTCGACCCGACGACCGGTCGGTTCACTGCCGTCGGTTCGATGCACGAGCCTCGAAGCGACTTCGACACGTCCCTGCTCGCCGACGGCGACGTCCTCGTTGCCGGAGGAACCCCCGTGGACACCTCCCCGCTCGATGGGGCCGAGCTCGATACGGCCGAGCTCTTCGACCCCGTGACCGGCCAGTTCAGCCCGGTGGGAAGGATGTACGAGGCGCGCAGCGGGCTGGTTCTGGCTCCATTGCCGGGCGGGCGGGTGCTGGTGGTCGGCGGCGGGTCGGCGGAGCAGGCCGAGGTCTATGACCCCGCTCGCCGCGGGTTCGTTGCAGATGATCTCGACAACTTCGATGCGGAGGATGCGTTCACGCTCCGCGACGGCCGGGTCCTGCTCCTCGCGGGCGGCGGCGGTGAGGTGTACTCCCCGCCGCCGGCGTCACCGGGCCCCTCTCCGTCGGCCCCCGTGGCATCGACCACACTGCCTCCTTACGTGGACATGCCGCTCGTCTCGGTCCCCGGCTGGGCTCCCATCTCCGTCGGGGTCCACTCCTGGAAGCGGAGCTCGCCACTCGTAGGCCCCTTCGACTACGCCGATGGCCTCGACGATGGCGATCTCGACGTCACCGACCTCGGCACTGGATCCGTGCGAACGATCACGCTTCCCGTGCGGACCAACGAGGAGTCCTCCGCTCTTGACGCGAACGGGCATTGGCTGGTCATCGAGGCGGACAAGCGGGTCAAGTCGTGCGATAGCGAAGGGTCTGGCGTCGCCTGGCGCCTCCTTGTGGTGCCACTGGGCACGGATGGCCTCCCGGCGAAGGCCTTCCGGGAGATTGCCGCGGGATGCACGCAGGCATTCGAACTGTCCGCCGCGCTCAGCGGGAACCGGCTCGCGTACGCCCCGCCGGCCGACGGATGGCAGTCGGGCTCGACCGTCGTCGTCGTCGACCTCTGGTTCAGCAGCAGTGACGTGGCCGTCGCGCGGTACACCACCGGTCGGCAGGTGGTGGACATCGACGTCTCCGCAGATGCTGTGGCCTGGATCGAGTCCGCGGATCGGTCCACCAACGGTGGCAACCAGGATTGGGCGGTGATGCTTGCCCGGGGGGGCGATTCGGCGCCGCGGGAGGTGACCGTCGGCGGTCACGGCGCGAGCTCCTTCCCTGACACGATCGCGCTGGACGGCAGCGCCGTGGTGGCCTCGCTTGGCTCTTCACCGTTCCCATCCGGGGCCGTGATTCGGACGGACGGCGGGTCGCTGTCAGTGGTCGCGCCGACGGCTCCGGGCCGGGAATGCACGGCCCTCGGAGCGGGTTCCGGCCACATCCTGTTGGAATGCTATGGGGAAACGTACGAGTGGCTCGCCGTCTGGTCCAGTGGGGCCGGATTGCGGGCGATCGCGGTGGACGGGGCGCCAGTGACGCATGACGGCGCCTGGATCAGCGGCGACAGCCTGGTCTGGGAGGACCTCGCCTCCGACACCGACGTGTACAACTCGGTTCCACTCAGCGTGCTCCGCGATCTGCCATAGCGCTAACACGGCCTGCCCGCAAGCGGGAGGACCTGCGCCGGATGCGACACCTGCCAGACCTGGGGACCCGGGGCCGGCGTGCCGGGCTCGCGGCGGCCGCCAAGCGTCCCACAGGTGCGTACACATGGGGCCACCTGTCCGAGGCCGACGAACGGGCGGAGCGGCGCAAGATCGACCGCGAGCCGGCCGACCTGCCCGCCCCAGCCAACTTCAACCTGATCGCATTCGGCCGGAGCGCGACGCGGCTGATCCCGTTCGCCGAGAGAATCCGAGAGACCACTCGCGAACACCAGACATTGAACGTCCGGCACATCGTCGATCGGGTGGTCGTGGCGGACCGCTCGGTGCGGGCGATCGGCGGGAGGCTCGAGGCGAGGCCCTTCTTCGAGGACTTCAGCGACGTTGTGGCAGTGGCGCCCCCGGACGGACTCACGGCCTCCCCGTCCGACAGCGGGGACTCCCTCGTGTACTACGCCGCGATCTAGCTTGTTGCCTGGTCGGAGTGTGGCCGAGCCCTGCTCGGACGCGTTGGTCGGTCTCGGCAGTAGTCGCAGCGATGGTCGCCACATGCCGCTTCGTGCCAACGATCCTCGTTCGGGCAGTAGAAGGCGTCATGGCGCTCGTTGTAGCTCAACGGCCGGCCGCACTCTTGGCAAGGGGCCCCGCGTATCTCGTCCTGGACGTCCACCAACCGAGTCTACGCCGCGTCGTTTCGGGCGGAGACGCAGATGGCGAAGCTTGCATGCCGCTCGCAGCGCCGCGCCGCGGGGTGTGTGGCGGTGGGGGCGCGCTCGTCCCCCGCGTCCCCTGCGTCCCCGGCATGAGGCTCAGACAGCCTTTGCCGTTCCCCCACGGCGTCGAAGGCTGCGAGCACGGTCGCCCTCACGTCGGGGCCCAACTCCACGATGAAGCTCTGCTTCTTGCCCAGCCCATTCAGGCTGGTGCCAAACAGCAGCATGCGGTTGTCGTCGACGGCGTAGCGGTCGTGGAGCGCACCGGGGCAGCCTGCCTGACCTCGATCTTGTTGCCGTGCTCCTTGCGGAATGCGGCCAGATCGCGCGAGAACACCTGCGGCCGGTTGATGTTGTTCACGGTCAGGAGCCGGATGTCGTTGGCCGCAGCGGCCTCAGCGAGGAGGTCGAGGGAGCTGGACTCGACGTACGGATCGTCAGAAACCGAAGAGTGCCGATCAGCGATCGCATGACTGCTTCCGCGGAACGCAGGCCGGTCAGCGCCTTGTCGGGCTCGATGAATACGACGTCAGGTCGCCGCCCGGGCGTCAGCCCGTCCGCCCGAGCTTCTCCTTGCCTACTGCCAGCACCCAGAGCACCCGCTCCCGCTCCGACAGCCCGCCGACGGCCGGGTACTCACTGACATCGGCGCCGCGGAACGGCGCCTCGAGCTGATCCTTAGGAGGCATCGTCCTCGCCGTTCGTGACCGCCGTGGCGCCGGGCTTGCGAGTAGTCCGCCGAGCGCCGGAGCTTGGTCGCGGCCGAGCTCGCGCGGCCCGAGTACCTGCCGCTGCTCGCCGCAAGCGCGGCGCATGCGACCAGGTCAGGCGTTGGCGTGGCGCCCCCGGACGGATTCGAACCGCCGACGCCAGCCTTAGGACGGCTGCGCTCTATCCACTGAGCTACGGGGGCGCGCTCCGGATCGTACCTGACCGGGCCACAATCCAGCGGGATCAGCCTGTGGATGGCCCAGGCTCCGCGCGATTGCGCATGGCGTCGGCTGCCATCGCCACGTAGTCGTGCAGCCGCTCGCGCACGTCCGGGAGGGCGCCCGAGGCGTCGATGGCGGCCCGCATGTGGAGGAGCCATCGGTCGCGCTCGAGGCTGCCGATGGGAAACGGCGAGTGGCGCGCGCGGAGCCTCGGGTGGCCTCGCTCCTCGAGGTAGGTGGTCGGCCCGCCCCAGTACTGGACCAGGAACAGGGTGAGCCGGCGGCGCGCGCCGGCGAGATCCGCTTCGGGTACAGGGGACGCAGGACGTCGTCCGACGCGACGCCCCCGATAGAAGCGGTCGACGAGGGCCTCGAAGAACGGCATGCCGCCGACCTGGTCGTAGAGGGTGGGCTCGGACATGGCGACGGGATTGTACGGACCGGGCCGGCTCGGCGGGGTCCTCGACGCGCTGCCCAGCGGCCGAACCGCGGCTCCCTCGTACAATCAGACCCGTGACCACTCCCCTCCCCGATGTCGTGCTCTGTACAGCCGCCCGGGCTGCCACCTGTGCGAGGACGCGCGCGCGGCGCTGGACCGGCTGCTGGCGGAGCGCGGCACCCGCGGGCTGCCCGTCCCCCGGCTGGTGGAGATGGACATCGAGTCCGATGACGAGCTGCACCGACGCTATCGCCCTGGCGATCCCGGTGATCGCCATCGGCGGGCGCGAGCTGGAGCTGGCCACGTCACCCGCGAAGGTCCGGCGCCTGCTCGAGGACGTCCTGGACGGGGCATCCCCGGCATGAGCGACTACACGCTGCTGGTGGCCGTGGGAGCGGGCGTCATCTCGTTCCTCTCCCCGTGCGTGCTGCCCCTGGTCCCGGCGTACATCGGGCAGCTCACGGCGGTCGCGGTGGCGGCCCACGGTGGGACCCGGGCCCCATCTCGCTGGACGGCGGTCCGGCACGCGATCGCGTTCGTGCTGGGGTTCGGGGCGGTGTTCACGTTGCTGGGTGTCACGGCGGCCTTCGCGGGCGGCGCGATCGCGGACTACATGAAGCCGCTGCGGATCGTGGGTGGCGGGGTCCTCGTGATCATGGGCCTGAGTCTCGCGGGCATCATCCGGATCCCGGTCCTGGAGCGCACGTGGCGTCCGCTCGATGCCGGTGCCTCCGCCGTCCCTGGCGGCGTCCACCGGCGGGATGTCGCTGGCTCCGGCGGGTGGCGGAGGCTTTGGCGGCCGGATGGGGACCCGTCTCGTCGGCCAGCGGGTGGGGCTGGGCGCCGCGTTCACGCTGGGCGCCATCTTCGCGATCGGGTGGACGCCCTGCATCGGCATCGTGCTGGGCGGGATCCTGACGATGGCAGCGACCTCCGATACGCGGCTGCAGGGCGCGCTGCTCCTGGTGGGCTACACGGCGGGCCTGGGGATCCCGTTCATCCTGATCGCCGCGTTCTATGACCGGGTGCGCGGCCTCACGCGGTTCCTCGTCCGGCATGGCCGGGCCGTGTCGCTGGTCGGCGGGCTGCTGGTGGTCGCCATCGGCCTCGCGATGATGTTCGACTGGCTGGTCCTGCTGCCGCGGTGGTTCCAGTTCGTGTCGTTCGTATGAGCGACAACGGGGAGACGCCTCTGTCACCGGAGCCGCCGGAACGACACGGGATGGTCGGACCGTTCTCCGGCCGGCAGCTGCTCACCGCGCCTGGCCGCCGTGGTCGTCGCCGTGGTCGCCCTGGTCGTCCTGACGCGGCCGATCGCTCCTGGTCCGGGCTCGGCGCCCCCGACAGCCCTGCCGGACACCACGCCCTACGTCGTCGGGTCGGCGGTCACGGGACTCCAACCCGGCCAGCAGGCGCCCGACCTGTCGTGGCCGGCTACCCGACGGGTCCACGGTGGTCCTGACCGACCTCGATGGCGCCCCGGTCCGGCTGGCGGATCTGCGCGGCAAGCTGGTGTGGCTCAACTTCTGGGCAACCTGGTGCCCGCCCTGCCAGGCCGAGACACCGGTGCTGCGCGACATGGACGAGACGCTACCGGGACCGCGGCCTGGTCATCGTCGCGATCGCGGTCCAGGAGACGAGCGTCGACAACGTCAGGGCGTACGCGGATCGCTACGAGCTGGGCTACCGGATCGCCTTCGACGCGTCCGCGGACGCCTTCGACCTGTACCGGGTGTTCGCGCTGCCGACGCAGGTCTTCATCGGTCCCAATGGGGTGGTGCGCCAGGTCGTCAACGGGCCCGTTGACCGACACGACGGCCCGCCAGTGGATCGAGGCGATGCTCCCGGCTGGTGCGGCCGGGGGCTGATCGGCCGGCGGCGCCGGAGCTCGCGCCTGGCCCCTTCACCCTGGGTGAACGCTTCGACATCGAAGCCGATGGCCGGGCCTCTCTCGACACGTGATGTCCACCGTCAGTGAGCGAACCTGCGCGGGGAGGCGGTTCGCGGTGCCTTCGCGACCGAAGCGTTCACCGACAGTCAACTCGGCCGGCGATGCCGCGGCGGGCGATGCCGCGGCCGGCGATGCCGGCGATGCCCCGGCCGGCGATGCCGCGGCCGGTCGATGCTGCCTACAGCCCCTCGAACCGGTACCGGTCGCGGTCCGGGACCAGCCGGCCGACGGGCATCCGTGCCTCGTGGCTGAGGACCACAATCCAGTCGTCCTCGACGGCTCGCCGGAACAGCTCGCCCTTGACCTCGACCGAGTCGAGCGGGAAGTCGTCGAACGCGGTCACCCAGCGCGGGTTGGCTGACCACGGCCGCATGCACAGGTCGCCGAAGAAGGCCAGCGACCGGGCGCCCGGCCCGGAGCCGCTCACCACCACCGCCTGGTGGCCCGCCGAGTGCCCGCCGGTGCGCACCACGGACACGCCCGGCAGCAGCTCCCGGTCACCCTCGGTCCAGCCCTCGGCTCCCCAGTCGACAACCAGGCGCAGCTCGGGCTGGTCGTACGAGGCCACGAGCCGGCTGTTGTCCCCCAGGGCGATCTCCCACTCCTGCCGCTGGGCGACGATCCGCGCCCGCGGGAACGCCTTCGACCCGTCGGCGCGGAGCAGCCCGCCGGCGTGGTCGAAGTGGAGGTGGCTCATCGCGACCACATCCACGGTCGCAGGGTCGAACCCGGCTCGATGGAGCGCGGGGACGATGGGCGTGCCCTCGTACTGGCGCATGGTGGCGTTCTTCTCGTCGAGCCGCTCCCCGATGCCGGTCTCGATCAGCACCCGGCCCGCGGGCGTCTCCACCAGCAGGCAGTTGAGGGCCTGGAGCAGGCGCCGGTTGGCGTCCAGCTCGCCCTCGGCCAGGTTCCGCCACAGGATCCACGGCACGGGCCCCAGGATCGCCCCCGCATCCGTGCGGAACGTGCCGGCCTGGACCAGCGCCACGCGCACCCCCCCGCCGAGGTCCGTGCTCCAGTGGACCGCGTCGTTGATGGCCACGGGTCAGGCGCCCTCGCGAGCCTTGCGGCCTCGCTCGAAGTCGGCGTGGAAGGCGGATGCCGTGGGCTCGGACTGGCCCTGGTACTTGGACCCCAGCTCCTTGGAGCCGTACGGCCGTTCCACCGGCGAGCTCATCCGGAAGAAGCTGATCTGGCCGATCCGCATCCCGTAGTAGAGCGCGATGGGCAGGTTGGCCACGTTCGAGAGCTCCAGGGTGAGGGTGCCCTTCCAGCCCGGGTCCACGTACCCTGCCGTCGAGTGGATGAGCAGGCCGAGGCGCCCAAGCGAGCTCTTGCCCTCGAGCCTGGCGACGAGGTCGTCCGGCAGCTCCACCCATTCCGTCGTCTGGCCCAGCACGAACTCGCCCGGGTGCAGGATGAACGGCTCGTCATCGGCGATGGCCAGCATCTCCGTCAGATCCGGCTGGGGCGTCCGCGGGTCGATGAACGCGTACCGGTTGTTGCGGAACACGCGGAAGCTGCGGTCGAGGTGCAGGTCCACGGACGAGGGCTGGAGATCCGCCGCGTCATAGGGGTCGATGCGCACCCGCCCGGCCTCGAGCTCGGCCCGGATGTCGCGATCGGCCAGGACACTCATCGGGTGCGCCTTCCCTTCTTGGGTGATCCTTCGGCGAACAGCTGGTCCACCTCTCGCTTGAGATCCTCGAGGTCCTCGAAGCTCTGGTAGACGGAGGCGAAGCGGATGTAGGCGATGTGGTCCAGCCCCCGGAGCTTGTCCATCGCCAGCGCGCCGACCCGCGACGACGGGATCTCCGACAGGCCCGACGAGCGGAGCTCACCCTCGATCTGGTCGGCGGCCCGCTCGGCGGCGTCCTCCGCCACCGGGCGCCGGGTCAGGGCCTTCGCGAGGCCGGCGGCGAGCTTGTCGCGGTCGAACTCCTGGCGGGTCCCGTCCCGCTTGGCGACCACGAGCCGCGCGGCCTCGACCCGCTCGTAGGTGGTGAACCGGGCGGTGCATGACGGGCACTCGCGCCGCCGCCGGATCGTCGCGGCCTCATCGAGGTCCCGTGAATCCACGACGCGCGTGTCCCGGGTGCCGCACTGGGGACAGCGCATGGACCCTCCAGACCTCCTCGCACCACTATCCCTTGTGGTATCGGCCGAGAATACCACTACATGCGGGGGTCAAACCGCCCGTCGAAGTCCTCCGGATCTTCCATTCGATCCCTCTCGCCGCCAGTGCGGACCGCGGGTCTCGGCGCCCCCGGGAGGAGGTCCGGGGGGCGAAGCGCGGCAACCTCGCGAGCGCGCAGCGCAAAGGCGCCCTGGGCGTGCCGCAGGTTGAGCGCGCCCCGCTTGAGCGAGGTCTGCGCCTCGAGATCCCGCCCGATCGTGGTGTTGGCCATGGTGGCCAGGCCGTGCTCGACGAGTGACGCCGCGCGCCTCGCCCGGTCGAGGTCACCGCGCATCGCCGTGGCGATCCCCACCAGCCCCACCGGCGCGGGCAGGGCCCTCGCCTCATTCACGAGCACGTCGAGCGTCGCCTGGGTCTCGGTCAGCTGCGCCTGGAGGGCCTCGGGATCACCGGCCTGGCGCCGGATCTCGGCGAGGTTGCCGACGAGCGGTCCCACCACCCCGGCGAACCGCCGGTCGAGCGAGTCCACCGCCTGCTGGAACCGCTCCAGGTTCCGGGTTCGCGCAACCAGCTCCGACATCCTGCGCAGCGTCACGGTGAACAGCAGCGCCAGGAAGACGAGCAGCGCCAGCCAGAGCAGGGTGGGCAACGGCATGCGATCGGGGCCCTGTCCCGGCGCCCGCTCAGCCGCCGCGCCGGGCGCGGATCTCGGCCGCCAGCGCGGGCCCGACCTCGAACAGGTCGGCGATGACGAACAGGTCGGCGACCTCGGCGATCGGCGCATCCGGGTCGCGGTTGATGGCCACGATCGTCTCCGACGCCTGCATCCCCACCCGGTGCTGCATGGCTCCCGAGACCCCCAGCCCAAGGTAGAGCGCGGGCTTGACGATCCGGCCCGTCTGGCCGATCTGCCGCGCATACGGCACCCAGCCCGCGTCCACGGAGGCTCGCGTGGCGCCCGACACGCCGCCCAGCAGCGACGCCAGCTCCTCGACCAGGCCGAACCCCTCGGGGCTCCCGACCCCACGTCCACCGACCACGACGACCCGCGCGTCCTCGAGCGATGCGGCGGCACCGGCCTCGGCGACCCGGTCCAGCACGCGGGCGGCGGGCATGGCGGGCGCAACCGGCTCGCGCGGTTCCACGGTGCCGGAAGCCGGGCCCTCGACGGCGGTCACGCCCCCGGGCCGGAGCGTGAGCATGCCGGACGCGGCGGCAAGGACGCTGCTGGTGGTGGCCTTGCCGCCCAGCACGCTCGAGACGCTCACGGGGCCCGTCCCGTCCCACGAGGCACCATCGGCATTGGCGAGCAGCCCCAGACCCGTTGTCGCAACGAGCGCCCCGGCGACGTCACGGCCGTCGGTGGTCGCGGCCAGGACGACGTGGGTCGCCCCCTCCTCCAGGAGGCGCGCCACCTCGGCGGCGACGTGCGGCGCGCTCACCTCGTGCTCGACCGATGGGTTGGTCACCGCGATCACGCGTGGCAGGTAGGCCGCCATGGCATCGGCGGCCGGCGCGGGCGAGGCGTCCACGACGAGCCCCATGGCGCTCCCGCCGGCGGCATCCGCGAGCTGCCGCGCGAGCGTGGCGACCTCCGTGGACAGCTTGGTCAGGGCGCCGTCCGCGACCTCGGCGACGGCGAGGATCGTGACCGGCATCAGATCAGCCTCCGGTCGGCCAGGAAGTCCGCGACCTCGCGGGCGACATCGGGCGGCGCACCCGAGACCGTCCGACCCGCGGTCCGCGCCGCGGGCGGTTCGGCGCCGACGACGCGGGTCGCCCAGGCCCCGTCGGCGGGGGCCAGCCCGTCACCCAGGTCCGGCAGGCTCCGGTTCAGGATCTCCCGGGACCGGGCGGCCATGATCCCCTTGAGCGACGGATAGCGCGGGGCGCCGAGCGCCTGGGTGCACGAGATCGCCGCCGGCATCGGGGCCTCGATGAGGTCGTAGCCCTTGGCGGTCAGCCGGCGCACTCGGACCGTGCCTGCGGTCGGGTCGGGCTCGATGGCGCCCGCGGCAGACAGGAGCGGCAGGCCGAGGCGCGCGGCGACGCCGGCCGTCACCGCCCCGCCCGCCCCGTCGGACGTGTCCAGGCCTCCGAGCAGCAGGTCGAACTCCACCTCCGCGGCGGCCGCCGCGAGCACCCTGATCGTGGTCGGCAGATCGGCACCCGCCAGCGCGTCGTCGGTGACCAGGATGCCCCGCTGCGCCCCCATGGCGAGGGCCTTGCGGATGGTGTCGCTGCCGTTGGCCGGCGCCATGGTCAGGACGACAACCTCGCCTCCGTGCGCCTCGATCAGCTGCAGCGCGGCCTCGAGCGCGTATTCGTCGTTGCCGTTGATCACGGTCGGCGACGCGGCACGGTCAAGCCGGTAGTCCGGGCCCAGCCGCTCCGCCCCCGCGGCGGGGTCCGGGACGGGCTTGGTCAGGACGAGGATTCGCACGTGGGCACCACTCCCCTGGTCGAGCGCCGGCCGGTTCAGACCCCCGCGAGGAGGGACCGGGCGACGATGAGCCGCTGGATCTGCTGGGTTCCCTCGTAGAGCTGGGTGATCTTCGCGTCGCGCATCATCCGCTCGACGGGGTACTCGTCGATATAGCCATACCCGCCCAGGACCTGCACCGCGTCGGTGGTGACCTTCATGGCGGCATCGCCTGCGACGAGTTTACAGAGGGCCGCCCACCGGGCCGCGTCCACTCCCCCGGATTCGATCTCCTCGCAGGCGGTGTACAGCAGGTGGCGCGCAGCCTCGGTCGCCGCGTCCATGTCCGCGAGCATCGCCTGGACCATCTGCAGCTCTCCGATGGGCTTGCCGAACTGGCGGCGCTCCTTCGCGTAGGCGGAGGCGACCTCGAGGGCGCCCTGGGCGATGCCCACGGCCTGGGCCGCGATCCCCGGACGGCTGCGCTCGAACGTCTGCATCGCGATGGCGAACCCCTGGCCCTCGTCGCCGAGGCGGTTCCCGACCGGGACCCTGACGCCGTCGAAGGCAAGCTCCGCGGTGGGTGAGCCCCGGATGCCCATCTTGTGCTCGACGCGGGTGACCTTGAACCCGGGACGGTTGGTCTCGACCAGGATCGCGGACAGGCGCCGGCTGGGCCGCTCCGCATCGGGGTTGGTGACCGCGAACACCACCACGGAGTCCGCCACGCTCGCATGGCTGATGAAGCGCTTGCCACCGTTGATCACGTACTCGTCACCATCGAGGACGGCCCGGGTCCGGATCCCCGACGGGTCCGATCCCGCGTCCGCCTCGGTCAGCCCGAAGGCGATCAGCTCCTTGCCGGACGCGAGCCCCGGGAGCCATCGATCCTGCTGCTCGGGCGTGCCGGCGACCTGGATCGGGATGGCGCCCAGCGCCTGGACGGCGAGCATCAGGCCGGAGGTGGCGCATTGGCGGCTGATCTGCTCGATCGCGAGGCACAGCGTGAGCAGGTCCGCCCCAAGCCCGCCGTGTCGCTCTTCGAACGGGATCGAGAAGATGTCGTGATCGGCCAGCAGGCGGCGGACGTCGTCGGGCCAGGTCGCCTCCCGGTCGATCTCCGCCGCGCGAGGGGCGATGCGCTCGTCGGCGAGGACCCGGACGGCGTCGCGCAGGAGGACCTGCTCCTCCGTCAGGCGGACGGGATGATGACGGGGCGGTGTCGTGCTCACGAAGGGCATGCTAGCAGCGGCATCCCCCATTCGGGGCGGCTCTGCCGGGGGCTGATCGTCCGGGATGACAACGCCGCCGGGGTTGCGTAGGCTGTGCGAGCAACCGGCGAGGGTCGGGCAGTCCACCGGGGGCGGTCCCGACACTCTCCTGGTCTGGGTGTCGTGTCATGGACCAGACGTTCCTGCTCGTCCTCATCGCGGCGGTCGTGATCCTGATGCTTGCCTTGGCGCGGGTCCTGACGCGGCCCAGGACCTCGGCCGACGAATCGGTCTCCGACTCCCCCATCGGCGTGTCCACCGAGGGCATGAAGACGTGCCCCCGCTGCGGGATGGGCAATCTCTGGACCGAGCGCCGCTGCAGCGCGTGTGGAGCGGGCCTCAAGGGCTGACGCCGGGCCCGCCCTCGTTCCTGGCCCGCGGGGCGCCGCGCTCGCCCCGTGCCGCCGTGCCGCCGCGCTCGCGGCACCTAGACGACCGGCAGCGCCCGCCCCGCCGGGACCTCGCGCTCCCCCATCGGGGCGATGGCGGCCGCGAGCAGCTCGCTGATGTCCTGCGAGCTCACCGCGTCCGCACCGTCTGTGCGACCGGCGTCGGTCAGGCCGTCGCGGAGCATCACCATGCAGAACGGGCACGCGGTGGCGACGGTCGAGGCCCCGGTGTCGAGGACCTGGAGCGTCCGGGCGGCGTTGACCCGGGTGCCGCGGGTCTCTTCCATCCACATCCGCCCCCCGCCCGCGCCACAGCAGAACGTCTGGCGGCCGCTGGCCTCCATCTCCACCAGCTCCACGCCCGGAATCGCCCCCAGCACGCTGCGCGGCGCGGCGATGACCCCGTTGTAGCGCGCGAGGTAGCAGGAGTCGTGGTAGGTCACCGAGCGGCTCGGCAACCCGTCCGCGCCGAGGATCAGCCGTCCAGCCCGCACCAGGTCGGCGAGGTACTCGCTGTGATGGCGGATCGTGAACGAGCCGCCCAGCTGGCCGTACTCGACGCCGATCGTGTTGAAGCAGTGGGGGCAGGCGGTCACGATCGTCCGCTCGCCCATGCCGTAGCGGTTGAGCGTCTCGATATTGCCGCCGGCGAGGATCTGGAACACGTACTCGTTGCCCATCCGCCGCGCCGGGTCCCCGGTGCAGCTCTCCTCCTGGCCGAGCACGGCGAACGAGACGCCGGCGGCGTCGAGACAGGTCGCGACGGCGCGGGCCACGCGCCGGTTGCGGTCGTCGAACGCCGCGGCACAGCCCACCCAGTACAGGACCTCGAGCCCGTCGAGCTCGCCCGCCGCCTTGACCTCGGCAACGGTCCGGACCGGGAACGGCAGGCCCTTCGCCCAGTCGAGCCGCGCCGACGGCGGCTGGCCCCACGGGTTGCCGACGCTCTCCATGCCGCGGAACGCGCCCGTGATCTCCTGTGGGAATCGCGAGTCCTCGAGCACCAGGTTTCGCCGCAGCCCGACGATCTTGTCGACGTGCTCGATGGTCACCGGGCATGCCTCCACGCACGCGCCACAGGTGAGGCAGTCCCACACGGCGTCGTACGGGATGGCCGCGTCCACCAGGGGCCGGGCGACGGCATCGGACCGGAGCGTGTCGTCGAGACCGTGGGTCGCGCGAACGGTCGGCGAGTTGGGGATCAGCGGCAACCCGGCCTCTGCCTCGACGGCCTCGTGACGGATGCCCATGATGAACGCCTTGGGGTTCAGCGGCTTCCCGGTCGCATACGCCGGACAGGCCTGCTGGCAGCGACCGCACTCGGTGCAGGTGAACCCGTCGAGCAGGTCCTTCCAGGACAGGTCGGCCACGGTCCGGACGCCGAACACGGCGTCCTCGGCCTCGAGGTCCATCGCCGGCAGCTGGCCGCGCGGGGCGAGCTTGCGCAGGGCGATGTTGGGGATCGCCGTGGCGACGTGGAGGTGCTTGCCAAAGGGGAGGTAGCCCAGGAAGATCGCGACCAGCACGATGTGCGCCCACCACAGGGTCGCGAACAGGGCCTGGCTGACGTCCCGCCCCAGACCGGTCAGCGCGGTCCCGAGCGCGTTGGCGATGAACGCCCCGGCGACCTCCCCGTGGGCGGCGACCTCGAACACCTGGGCGAGCAGCTCCGCCGCCACCACGGCCCCGATCAGCCACAGGACCAGGAGCGCGTGCCGGCTGAACGTGAGGCGGGCCGGCCGGATCACCATCCTCCGGAAGACCGCATACGTGATGGCGGCGAGCACCACCAGCGCGACCACGTTCTGCATGGCGTTGACCGCGGCCCACAGGAGGCCATCGAACGGAGCCGAGACCACGGTCCCGATCAGCCCGCCCACCGCGATGTTGGCCGTCCCGATCGTGAGCAGGACAAAGCCCCAGAAGATGCCGAAGTGCATGAGCCCGGCGGGCCGGTCGCGGAACATCCGGGTCTGCGCGAGGCCATACCGGATAGCGCCCCACAGGCGCACCGGGATCCGGTCGTACGGGGTCGCGTTGCGGGCCTCCGCGAACACCCGCAAGTGGCGAGCCATCGCGAGGCCGAAGAAGACCACCGAGCCCCAGAACACGGGGAACACGAGGGGGTAGGCCGGGACGTTCGCGAAGGCCTCGAACACCGGTGGCGTCCTCCCTAGGAACCGGGTGGCAGGTCCGCCCGGCCGGCCGCCCGCTGCGCGCCATGGTCAAAGGGACCCGCAAGCGTCTCGAGCGCGTGGACGAGGAGCGGCTCCAAGACCTCGAACGATTCCATGGCCGCCCTGGGCGAACCGGGCACGTTGACCACCAGCGAGCCGCCCCGAACCCCGACCAGGCCGCGCGACATCACCGCGAACGGCGTGTGCCGGCGGCCATCCGCCCGCATCGCCTCGGCGATCCCGGGCACCTCGTAGTCCAGCACGGTCGCGGTGGCTTGCGGGGTGACGTCCCGGGGCGTCAACCCCGTTCCACCCGAGCTGATGACCAGCCGGTTGCGCGTCGCCCCATCGCGGATCGCGTCGGCGATGCGCGCGACCTCGTCCGGGACAACCCGCCGCTCGACCGCGAAGCCCAGGGCCACCAGCCGCTCCCCCAGGCCGATCGCCCGAGTCGTCGGGGCGCGATCCCTCGTAGCTCCGGTCGCTGACCGTGAGGACGAACGCCGACAGGTCCGTCAGCGTTCCACGCTCCGGGCTCATCCCTGGCGGCTTCCGCTTCCCGATCCGGCCGGCCATCCGCTCGCCCGGCTTCCGCCGTGGGCGCGGGCTCTCCGCCTCGCCCGCCGGCCGGTGCCAGTCGCCGCTCTTGCCGCCCGTCTTGGAGACCAGCCTGAGCCCCCGGATCTCCACGCCGCGCTCCACGCCCTTGACCATGTCGTAGACGGTGAGCGCCGCCACCGAGGCGGCGGTGAGCGCCTCCATCTCGACGCCCGTCGGCCCGGTCGTCGCTGCCTCCGCCCGGATGCGCAGGACCCCGCCGGCGCGATCCGGCGTGATCGAGACGACCAGGTCCGTGAGGGCGATCGGGTGGCACAGCGGGATCAGGTCGGCCGTCCGCTTGCCGCCCATCACGCCGGCAAGCTCGGCGACGGTGAGCACGTCGCCCTTCGCGTTGCCGCCATCGACGACCATCGACATCGTCTCGGCGCGCGATCGCCACCTCCGCCTCGGCGACGGCTCGCCGCGCAGTGGGCGGCTTGGCGCTGATATCAACCATTCGCGGCCGCCCCCGGCGGTCCACGTGCGTGAGTCGGCGGCGTTCAACGCGCGGGGCGTCGCTGCGATCCATGGACCCTCCTGCTCGATCCCGATCCTAGCGGGCGTCGAGCCCTGTCGCACCGCCGGGTTGCGCCCCTCGGCGCGCCATGAGCCTGCCGATCGACTCCCGCATGACGACGCCCACCAGGGTCCCGTCATCCACGACGGCGAGACCGTCCACCGCCAGCCGGCTCATGGCATCGACGGCCGACCACAGGTCGTCCGTCGGCGCGAGGAACGGGGCTGCGGGCGGGACCTGCATGATGTCCATCGCCCTCGCCGTGGCGAGCCGGCCGCGCGTGAGTCGCCGGACGGTCCTTGCCCCGATCACGCCCAGCACCGCGTCGCCGTCCACGACCGGCAGGCAGCTCACCCGCCCTTCACCGCTGAAGCGGTCCGCGAAGGTGTCGACGGTGAGACCCGGCGGGATCCGGGGCACGTCGTCCACCGTCGCGTCCGCGACGGTTGCGCCCTTGAGCAGGCGTTCCAGGTTCGCGCGCCCAGCGAGGGTGCCCGCCCCGGTCGCGAGGATCCACCCCAGCGCGAGCATGAGCATGCCCACGGTGATCAGGTCGGCAACGGCGGCCACCACACCAGCCCCCACCAGGGCCCAGCCGATGACGCGCCCCAGGGAGGCCGTCACGCGCCCGGCCCGGTCCCGGTCGCCGGTTCCCGCCCAGGCGACCGCGCGCACGATCCGGCCGCCATCGAGCGGCATCCCGGGCAGCAGGCTGAGCAGGGCGAGCGCCAGGTTGAGCCCGCCCACCACCACGAGCCCACCTCCGAGCAGCCCCGGCGCGGACCCCGCGGTGCCGGTCGCCAGCGCCAGCCCGAGCGCGACGCCGGCGACGGTCAGCGAGACCAGCGGACCCGCCACCGCGATCAGGAGCTCGTCGCGCGGCCGCTCGGCCTGGATCGACATCGGCGCCAGGCCCCCGGCGAAGTCCAGCGTGATCCGGCTGGCAGGCACGCCGTGGCGACGTCCGACCAGCGCATGGGCAAGCTCGTGGGCCACCACCGTGGCCAGGAAGGTGATCGCCACGACAAAGCCCAGGATCCAGTGCACCGGAGTGGCCAGGGTCGGCTCCACGTAGCCCGCCTGCTCGGCACCGAGCAGGGTCACGATCGCGATGAGCAGCGCCCAGACCCACGAGACCCGGATCTCGATCCCGAACAGGCGGGCGATCGGCACGTTCATCACGGCGCGGGGGCTCGCCGGCGACCGACGACTGCGAGCAGCAGCGCGAGGACCACGATGGTCACGCCCACCGCGATCGTGGACTCCACCCAGAACGACTCCGGGAACAGCTGCACGAGCCGGTCTGTTCGCGGGTCGAACATCCAGTTGCCGCCCGGGAAGAACACCTCGTGGAACAGGGTGAATGCGGCGTCAAAGAACAGCAGCCCCGCCACCCCCAGCACGAGCGTGCCCACCGCGGTCGCATACCCCGTGAGCTCCAGCCGGTGCCACAGGTGGTGGCGCGCCTCAGCGCCGCGTGCCGCCATGAACAGCACGAACAGGACGACGGCGGCGGCCGCCGCCACCCCGAAGAAGCCGAGGAACACGCCGCGCACGTCACGCATGTGGCCCCGCTCCGATTCCTTGAGCACCGGGGTGCCGTCGAGGGTGACGTCGAAGTCCGGCGGACCGATCACCAGGTCCTCGAGGATCTGGCCGGTCACGGTCCGCAGCTGCTCGGTGGTGAAGCCTGTCGCGGCCTCGGCACCGGCGCGAGACTGGCCGAACCCCACCCACACCGGGGTCAGGTACGGCAGGATCGACAGGGCGACCATCACCAGCACGGCGGCGATGCCGGTGACAAGGGCGGCAAGGGTGCCGCGGACGGAAGCCATCAGGCGGCGATGGTACCGGTTGCCGGCGGTCAGCCCGTCGGCAGGCTCAGTCGACCGGCGGAGGCGCTACGCCTCCTCGAGGGTCCGTGCCTGCTCCCACCAGGTCTCGATCATCAGCGCGGGCGGCGGCTCCACGGCCAGCTCGGCCGCGGCGCGGGCGATGCGGGCATGGAACGCCTCGAGATCGACGGCGAGCAGATCCCGCAGCCCCTCGATGCCCGCCTGGATGAACAGCTGGTGCTCGCCCGAGCCAAAGCCGGCCAGGTTGAGCATCAGGGCCTCATCGCGCCAGGTCGTGACGTCGGTCAGCGTCGCCTTGGCGTGGTCGGCGAGCGACTGGCGGCGCGTGGGCGTCTCGGACACCTCGAGCAGGATGCCGGTGGTGAAGATCCCCTGCTTCTCGAGGCGGGCAAGAAAGACAGGCTCGATCCGCGAGAGCTCGGTGATGGGCGGCACGGTCGCGTCGGCCTCCGATGGTCGAGTGGGCGGGACAGGTCGCCATTATGGCCGGAACGACACCGGGCGCGCGCCGGTTGCCCGATCGGGCAACGGAAGGGCACCTGCGGGCGCGGGCAACCGCTACTGGCGCGGCAGCGCTCGCGGCTCCAGCACCACGTCCCAGTGCGCGTCCAGGATCTCGAAGCGCCGGCGCTCCTCCGCGGCGAAGGTCGCCTGGTCGGGGTAGAGCCGGCTCACGATCGACGGGTCGTTGTGCTCCTGGATCGCGGCCCAGTCGCGGTACGTGATCGAGACGAGCACGTCCCAGTCCGCCCGCCCATCGCCGTGGAAGCGGGACGTGAACAGCTCGACGTTGGTGTAGCGGCCGGCCGCCCGCTGCTCGCGCAGGATCGGCCAGTGGTTGCGCAGGAACAGGTCCACGAACTCGTCGTGGGTGCCCCAGCGCGTGCGATAGAAGTACAGGACCTCGACGGGTTCGCTCATGCAGGGTCTCCTTGGGTATCCAGCCGGGCCGCCTCGTGCCGCAGGAGCGCCCAGGCCCGCTCCACGTGGCGGGGCTCAGTGCGCAGGTTGCCGATGGCGATCCGGATCGTGAACCGGTCCCGCAGCCGGGTGTGGGACAGGAAGACCTCGCCGGTCCGGTTGACCGCGTCCATGAACGCGGTGTTGGCGGCGTCGAGCCAGGCCCGCGGCTCCGGCTCGTCCTCGCGCCCCGCCAGGCGCGCCGGGCGATAGCGGAAGCAGACGGTGGAGAAGGGCGCCGGCGCCAGCCGCTCCCAGTCGGGATCGTCGTCGACCCAGGCCGCGCAAGCGCTCGCGCCTGCTCCAGGTGGCAGGCGATCCGACGTCGAAGACCCTCGAGGCCGAACCAGCGAGCTGCATCCACAGCTTGAGGGCACGCATCCGGCGGCCCAGCTGCGGCTGGTACTCCGTTGTAGTCGATGACGGGACCTGTCGCGATCCAGCGTGCGCAGGTACTCCGGCACCAGGCTGAACGCCGCCCGCATCGGTCCATGCGCCGCGTCAGGAGCAGGGACGCGTCGAGCGGCGTGAACAGCCACTTGTGCGGGTTGACGACGATCGAGTCCGCCTGATCCCAGCCGGCAAACGGGTCCGCGCCGGTCCGGCAGCAGGGCGACGGCCCCGGCATACGCGCTGTCCACGTGCAGCCACAGGGCCTCCCGCGCGGCGATCGTACGCGATCGCGTTGACGGGGTCCACCGACGTGGACGAGGTCGTGCCGATCGTGGCGACGATGGCGATCGGGCGAGCGCCGGCCGCCCGGTCCGCGGCGATCGCGGCGGCCGGAGCGCGTCCGGGTCCATCTCGTAGCGCTCATTGGTGGGGATCTTGACCACGGCCGCGCGACCCAGGCCCAGCGTCATGCACGCCTTGTCGATCGAGCTGTGCGCCTCCTGCCGAGGCATACACCCCGACCGGACCCAGGTCCCCGCGCCCGGCCAGCCCGAGCGCGGCGGCGTCGAGGCCCGCCGGTTCGCGAGCCGCGGCGAGGGCGATCAGGGTCGAGGTGGACGCGGTGTCGGTCAGCAGCCCGTCGAACGTCTCGGGCAGTCCCAGCGCCTCGCGCAGCCAGCGGACCACGACGCCCTCGAGCTCGGTGCCGATGGGCGAGGTCCGCCACAGCATCGGGTTCTGGCCAAGCGCCGCGGTGAGGAACTCGCCCAGGATCCCCGGCCCGGACGCCGAGGTGGCGAAATAGGCGAAGAAGCCCGGGTGCTGCCAGTGCGTCGCGTTGGGGAAGACCAGGCGGTCCACGTCGGCGAGGATCGCCGCGACCGGCTCGGGAGCCTCCGGGGCGTGCGCCGGCAGCTGCGGCCCGATCGAGCCCGGGCTCGATCCTGGGCAGGACCGGGTACGTCTCCACGCTGGCCAGGTAGTCCGCGATCCGGTCGACCACGACATGCGCGGCCGCCCGGAAGGCTTCCGGATCCATGTCCAGCAGGCCGTCGACCTGCCCGGCGTCCAGGGTGGCGGCGTCGAGCGGCCCGGCACGGCGACTCGGCCATCAGATGGAGTGCCCGACCTGGTCCAGGATCGTGGACACCTGCGAGCCGAGGAAGATCAGGGCGACGACGGACACGAGCGAGATCAGGATCACGAACCCAATCACCACCAGGCAGCCCACGACCAGTGCGTTCCCGCTGCCCCCGGCCGGCTGGACCATCGCCGTGCCGGCCACCCGATCGTGCAGGCCCTGTTTCGCCGGGCTGGAGACGACCGAGATCAGGAGAACGACCTCCCAGACAAGGAGCACGAAGGCCACCGGGACGCTCAACTGGGGCACGATGCCGAGCACGGCCGCCCAGCCCGCGAGCGCCAGCCAGCGGCGGGCCGCCCGACCGCGGCTGATGGTACGGCCGTCGACGGCGTCGCCGAGCTGCAGGTTCAGCAGGCGCATGCCGAGCGTCGCGCGTGCGGCGCTCGACCACTGGAAGATGAAGTAGCCCGCGCTGATGGCCGCGGACACGGCAGCGATGACGGCGAGGCCGACGGTGTTGGCCCCCGGCGTGACCGCGACGCTGCCACCCGGGGAGGACGCGATCCCCTGGAGGTCGAGCACGTCCACCCCGAACAGCGCGACCACGATGTACAGCGCGTACGTGGCGCAGGGACAGGATCACGCCGTCGACGAGATAGGCGACGAAGCGCGGCAGCGTCGCCGCGTACTCCAGGGTGGCGCGGCTCGAGAACGTGTCCGCCGGCGGTGCCCAGGCCATGCCCGGCGGCGAGTAGCCCGGGCCGGGCGGCGGCGCCCAGGACGGCGGCGTGCCGGCAGGCAGGCCCGGGGGCAGCGTCGGCGGTTGACCCGGCGATCCGGCGGGCAGGGGCGGCGGCGGGGCCCAGTCGGTTCGAGTCTCGTCGAGCGCGGGGTCACCCGGCTCTGAAGCCCCACCGGGGACGGCGTCGCCGCCGGGGTCCTGCCACGTCATCCCTGTTGCCCTCCACGATGCCGGACGCTCCGGTCATCGTACCGGGCGCTGGTCAGGCCTTGATGCGCAGCCGGTCCGGGTCGTACATCGGCCGCAGCGAGGCCCGGATCGGGTAGCGCACGCCCGCGATGTCCACCTCGAGCCGGCCGTTCTCGATCGCTTCGGCAGGGATGCCTGCCTCGTCCTCCACCAGGGCCAGCCCCACGGCACCGCCGAGGGTGTGCCCGTAGGCGCCCACCCGGTTGTACCCGAACCACTGCCCGTCGCGCAGGATGGGCTCGCCGTGGTACAGGAACGGCTCGGGATCCTCCACCAGGACCTGGACCAGGCGGCGCCTGGGTGGTCGCCCGCCCTGCGCCTCCTTCGCCCGCAACAGCGCGTCCCGGCCGATGAACCCACCCGGCTTGTCCATCGCCACGGCGAACATGAGGCCGACATCGAGCGGCGTGTCGCTGTTGTCGATGTCGAGCGCGTAGTCCCGGTACGCCTTCTCGAGCCGAAGGCTGCCCATGGCCCCGATGCCAACGTGCCTGAAGCCGAGCTCGCCCCCGGCCTCGACGAGCGCGTCGTACACCGTCAGCGCCTGGTCGGCGGGCGCGTGGATCTCGTAGCCCAGCTCGCCCACGTAGGTCACCCGCATCGCGGTCACCCGCGCATAGTGGAGATCGATCTCCTGCGCGGTCATGTACGGGAAGGCCTCGTTGGACATGTCGGCGCTCGTCAGCGACGCGATCAGCTCGCGCGATCGCGGCCCCTGAACGGTCATCAGCGTGGTGCCGGCCGTGACGTCGGTCACGGTCACGAACTCGTCGTCACGGGTGTGGCGCTCGATCCACGGGGCCATCCGGCGGTGGGTGATCTCGGCCACGACCAGCAGGAACGTCTGCTCCCCGACCCGGGTGACCGTCAGGTCCGCGATGATCCCGCCGGCCTCGTTGAGCCACTGGGTGTAGACGACGCGCCCGACGGGCACCGCGACGTCGTTGGCGCACACGCGGTTGAGGACCGTCTCCGCATCCCGGCCCTGGACCAGCAGGTTGGCCATGCCCGACATGTCGAGCATGCCCACCGCCTCGCGGACGGCGTTGTGCTCCGCTGCCTGGTACGGGAAGGACGGGTTCCTGCCCCCAGGCGTCCGGCAGCACGACGCCCGAGTGGTCGCTGTCGAACCAGTCCGCGTACTCGAAGCCTGCCGATGGCGCGAATCGCGCGCCGGCTGCCGCGAGCCGGTCGTGGATCGCCGAGCGGCGGACGTACCGGCCGGACGTGGGCTGCCAGGTCGGGAACACGGCGTCGCCGAACAGGACGCCCAGCTGCTCCACGGCCCGGTCGCGCCGGAACCGCCGGCTCGTCTCGAAGGGCTGTGTCCGGTCGACGGTCATCCCGGTCACGTCGACCGGCGGGCACGCCATCCGCGATCCACTGCGCGATCAGGCTGCCGACTCCCCCGCTGAGCAGGATGCCCAGGCTGTTGAGCCCCGCGGCGACGAAGAAGTTGCGCAGCTCCGGGGCCTCGCCCAGCTGCGGCATCACGTCCGGCGTGAAGCTCTCCGGCCCGCAGAACAGCTGCCGGATCCCCACGTCCCGCAGCGACGGCATGCGCTCGAAGGCGATGTCCAGGTAGGGACCGACCCGCTCCCAGTCCGGGTCCAGGCTCGCGAAGGCCACGTCCCTGGGCACCGTGTCCAGCGACCAGGCGCCGCCTCGGGCTCGAACAGGCCGACCAGGATGCCGCCCCCCTCCTCGCGGTAGTAGGCGTGCTTCTCCTGGTCCTCGATGACCGGCAGGTCGGGATGCGCCCAGTCCACGGCATCGGTCAGCAGGTAGTAGTGCTCGGCTGCCTGGAGCGGGACCGTGACGCCGGCCATCGCTCCCACCTCGCGGCCCCACATGCCCGCGGCGTTGACGACGAACTCCGCCCGGATCGGTCCCTTGTCCGTCTCCACGCCGGTGACAATCGCCCTTGGCCTGGGTGATCCCGGTGACGGTCACGCCCTCGATGATCCGGGCGCCGTTCTGGCGGGCGCCGCGCGCGAACGCCTGCGTCAGGTCGGCCGGATTGACGCGCCCTTCGTCCGGGACGTAGAAGCCCGCGACGATGTCGTCGATCTTGGCGGCGGGCCACATCCGCCCGAACTCGGCGCCCGAGATCTCCTCCATCGGGACGCCGAAGCCACGCGAGAACGCCGCCTCGCGCCGAAGCCCCTCGAGGCGCTCCGGGGTCGTTGCCGGGACCAGGTGGCCGATGGCCCGGAACCCGGTCGCCTGGCCCGTCTCGGCTTCGAGCGAGATGCACAGGTCCTTCGTGTAGCGGGCCATCCACAGCAGCGTCTCGGACGCCATGCCCGACGAGGTGATCAGCCCCGCGGCGTGCCAGGTGGTGCCGGCCGTGAGCTGGCGCCGCTCGAGCAGCACCGTGTCCTTCCAGCCCAGCTTGGCCAGGTGGTACGCGATGGCGGCGCCGATGACGCCACCGCCGATGATGACGACCCGTGCCTGGTCCGGGAATGGCGCCTTCGCCTGGTCCATCGCATCGACCCCTCGGCTGGCGCGGTCCACCTGCGTTCGGGCGGCCTGGCGCCGATCTGTCGATCCTAGTCACCGCACGGGCGGGCTGCCCGCCAGTCTCACTCCGCGGGCGGGTTGGAGCGCGCCTCCGCGCGGCGGGTGGCGCCAGCTGGGAACGAGAACACGGCCGAGGCGCCCGGGACGGGGCGACTGGGCCGTGTCACCGGAAACACGTCGGGGCGATGCCCCAGGGGACGCACGCGTGTCCGGTGGCGGAGTGTAGCCGATCCGCTCTCCACATACGACAGGCCCGACCTGTCCCTGGCCTCCGAGCAGGTGGCGGCCAACGGTGGCAGCGGCCGGGCCGTGTCCGCCACCGGCTTGCTGGTGCTCGCCTGGGAATGCTCCGGGGCACCGTCGGGTCTGGCGTCGGCCGCTTGCGCTCGATCGTTAGGCTTGGGTCCAGGCAGCACCGCGGCCGTCCCGCCGTGGGCGCCGAGCACGAGGAGGCCCCCGATGGCCGAGCACCCGAACGTCGCCCTGGTCCGTCGCGCGATGCAGGCGATGAACGAGACGGACATGTCCAAGGCCGAGGAGGAGATGGCGCTCGTGGACGCCTTCATGGCGGACGACATCGTGTGGCACGAGATCGGCCGCGCCGAGCCGCGACGCGGCAAGGCCGAGCTCCAGGCAGGGCTGATGGAAGGCGCCCGCGACTGGACGATCGCATACGACCTCCACGACGTCATCGCCAACGACGACCACGCGATCGCGCTGGGCACCGCGACCGCCACCCGCGGTGGCCGCACGCTCGTGTACCGGACCGCGGAGATCTTCCACATCCGGGACGGCAAGGCCACCGAGCGCTGGGCCTTCTCGGACGATACCGCCGCGATCACGGCGTTCTTCGCGTAGCACCGGGCGATCACCCACCGAGGGTCTTGCCAGGGAGCGTCCTGACGCGTGCCGGCGCGACGGTATCCTCGCGTTCGTGACCCATCACTCGACCCGACCCGGCGTGCGGCTGCGTGACGTGACGCTCGCCGATGCCGACCTGTGCGATGAGATCCGCCGCCGCCAGATGAGCGACGGCGGGTTCAACGACTTCGGGCTCGAGCCCAGACCGGTGGACCGCGCGGCGCTGGGACGCGGGCCCCTGCGCGACGACGACGGGGGCGTCCTGCTCATCGAGCGGCTGGCCGACGCGAAGGTGATCGGCACCATCGACTGGCACCGCGTGCGCTACGGGCCAAACCCCGAGTCCGCCGCCTGGATGTTCGGGATCGACCTTGTCCCCGAGGCGCGTGGGCAGGGTCACGGGACGGAGGCCCAGCGGCTGGTGGCCGACCTCCTGTTCGACACCACCATGCTCAACCGTGTCGAGGCATCCACGGATGTCGACAACCTGGCCGAGCAGCGGTCGCTGGAGAAGGCGGGCTTCACTCGCGAGGGTGTCACCCGCCGCGCCCAGTTCCGCGGGGGCGCCTACCACGACCTCGTGATGTACGCGCGGCTCCGGTCGGACCCGCGCTGAGGCGGAGGGTCACACCGACCCGGGGCCCCGCCCCGCCGTGGCAGCCTCGGCCTGGCGGGGGTGGCCCGATCCGCGGATGAGGCTGGTCACGATGCCCAGGCCGCACACGAGGGCGGCCACGACGAACGCGTCATGGATCGCGCCGGCGAGGGCGGCCGGCGGCACGATCCCGGTGGACGCGTTGCCCCCCACCTCCGCAACGTGGACGGGCAGCCGCGTCGCCACGATCGCCGCGCTCAGCGCGATCCCCAGCGCCTGGCCCGTGACCCGCATCTGCGCCAGCGTGCCGGACGCGGTCCCGACGCGCGGCGGCGGCACCGACCCCAGCACCGCGCTGCTGTTGGGGCTCATGAACAGCCCCTGCCCCACACCGAGGAGGACGAGCCGCCAGATCAGGTCCGGCAGCGTGAACTCCAGCGGGAGCTGGGTCAGGCTCAGCAGCGCCAGGGCCATGACCGCCATGCCGCCGCTGGCCAGCACGCGCGGGCCATAGCGGTCCGATGCGGCGCCGCTGAACGGCGCCACGAGCGCCATCGAGATGGGCACCGGCGTGAGCAGCAGGCCGGCCTCGGCCGGCTGGAAGCCGGACCCCTGCTCGAGCAGGAATGGCAGCAGGAAGGTGGCCGTGAACAGCCCGGCGAACGCCACCACCACGCTCGCCAGACCCGCGGAGAATGGCCGGATCCGGAACAGCGCGAGGTCGATGATCGGCTGGAGCGACGCCCGCTCCACCGCGACGAAGGCGACGCCCAGCACCACGAACACGAGCAGCAGGCCGACGGTCGAGAGGCTGGTCCAGCCCCATGTCTGCCCCTCGCTCAGCGCGAGCAGCAGCGCAAACAGTCCCACACCCGAGAGCGCGGCTCCCCGGACGTCGAACGACTGGCCCCGGCCGGCGGTCTCGGACGGCAGGACGCGGGCGGCCCAGACGATGGCCAGCAACCCGATCGGCGCGTTGATGAGGAAGATCGCTCGCCAGGTGCCGACCTGGGTGAGGAGCCCACCCAGCGCCGGGCCCAGGCTCAGCCCCAGCGAGACGCTCACCCCGTTGAGGCCCAGGGCTCGGCCGCGCTCGCCGGCGGGGAACGTCCGGGCGACGATCGCCGGGCCCATGGCCATCAGCATGGCCGCTCCCGTGCCCTGCAGGATCCGGAACGCGATCAGCCACCCTTCGTTGGGCGCGGCACCGCACAGCACGCTGGCCACCGTGAACACGCTGAAGCCGGCCAGGTATACGCGCTTGAACGTCAGCACCTCGCCCAGCCGGCCGACCGGCAGCAGCAGCGAGCCCACGACCAGCAGGTAGGCGACGACGACCCACTCGATGGTGGTCAGGACGACACCGAAGTCGCTCTGGATGGCGGGCAGCGCGATGTTGACGATGCTGCCGTCGAGCGTCGACATCAGCGTGCCGAAGAGACGCTCGAGAGGATGAGCCACTTCCGGTCCATCGGGTGCCCTGCGCTGGTGGGGCCCGCGGTCCCGGGCGGTCCGGGGCCGATACCGTGCACGCTACCCGATGCCGGGACGCGGATGCCGCGGAATGTCGCCGCTACGGCGCCGGCGCGACCTCGCCCAGGGCGTCGCGAAGCTCCACGTACCGCTCGAGGCACAGGTCCGCGGGGTCTGCCGCCCGCAGCTGGACGCACACGTGGTCCGCACCCGCGTCGAGATGCTCCCTGACGCGTCGCGCGATCGCCGCCGCGTCCCCCTGGGGGACCACCGCGTCCAGCAGGCGGTTGCTGCCACCGTCCGCGAGGTCCTCGTCGGGCCAGCCCAGGCGGCGCAGGTTGTTCGCGTAGTTCTCGAGTCCGAGATAGCGGACGGCGAAGCTGCGGGCCGTCTCGCGGGCGAGGGCGGCGTCCGTCTCGAGAACGGCGGTCACCTCGACCGCGAGGACGCCTTCTGGACCCAGCCGCTCCCGCGCCATCCGGGTGTGCTCCACCGGGACGAAGTACGGGTGCGCGCCGTCCGTTCGCTCACCTGCCAGCTCCAGCATCCGGGGGCCCAGCGCTGCCAGCAGGACCGGCGGCCGATCCCGGGAGCCCGGTCCTGTGTACGCGGCCGCGTCCATCGCGTCGAGGTAGGCGGTCATCGTCTTGACCGGCGGACCGTACAGCCCGCCGCGCGACGCCACCGACGGGGCGTGGCTCACGCCGATCCCGAGCACGAACCGACCCGGGTACGCCTCGGCCAGCGTCCGGGCGCCATTGACCATCGCGGCGGCATCCCGCGCGTAGATGCTGGCGATCCCCGTGGCAACGACCATCTCTGAGCCGCCGGCAAGGAGGATGGCGGCGTGGGACATCGCCTCCTTGCTCCCGATGCTCTCCGGGAACCAGGCGGCCGAGTAGCCGGCTGCCCGGTAGGTGGCGAGCGCGGATTGCGCCTGTCTCGCGGGCTTCGCCTGCAGGGCGAAGCTCCAGACGCCCACGCGCCCCAGGCTTGAACGGAGCAGACCTCGTCGATCGGTCATGGGCCGAGTGTAGCGAACCGGGACCCGAGGTCAATTCCACCACGCCCATGCATGCCGTGACCGATCCCACGATCGACACCCCCGAGACCCGCACCGGGGCGCTTCGCCGCCGCAACGACCGGCTGCTCCTGGGCGGCATCCTGGTCTACAGCGCCCTGGTGGCCGCGTTGATGATCGCCGCCGGCGTGTCGATCACGCCGGACTTCCTCGCGATCGCCTTCGGCCTGGCCGCGGTGCTGCTGGGCCGCGGCCGCGTGTTCCTCCGAGACTGGCTGCCGTTCATCGTCCTGCTCCTTGCGTATGAGCTGATGCGCGGCATCGCCGACGACGTCGGGTTCCCGCTGCACGCCGCTGACCTCGCAACCGCGGAGCGGATCATGGCGATGGGCGTCCTCCCCACGCAGGTCCTCCAGGACGCCCTCCATCCGGCGACCGGCGCGGACCCGATCGCGATGCTCGCGACCGTCGTCTACATGCTCCATTTCGTGCTGCCGCTGGCGACCGGCTTCGTGCTCTGGGCCTGGCGTCGCCCCGCGTACTACGACTTCGTCGCGGGGCTCGTGCTGCTCAGCGTGGCTGGCTTCATCAGCTACCTGCTGCTGCCCGCGGCGCCGCCGTGGTACGTGGCCAACGAGGGCCTGCTCAACGGCCCGGATGGCCGCCCGGTGATCGCCTATCTCAAGCCGGACGCGTTCGAGGCACTGGCCGCGGCGATCGGGTTCGAGGGCCGCCACCTCTACTCGCTCGCCTTCGACCACGTGAACCCCAACCTGGTCGCCGCCTTCCCGTCGCTGCACGTGGGATACCCGGTCCTGACCTTCCTGTTCCTCCGGCGCGCGTTCGGCCGTCCCGGGTGGCTCGCCCTGGGCTATGCGGGCCTGGTCGCGTTCTCGGTCGTGTACACGGGCGACCACTGGCTGCTCGACGTCATCGCGGGCGCCGCCTACGCCTACGTGGCGTACTACGCGGTGGTGCATCTGCCGTCACGCCTGTACGGCCGGCGCTCCCGGCTCCGCTCCCGGGTCCCGCTGGCCCCGCCGGACCCAGCGGGCTGAACCCACCGCCGCGAGGAGCAGCGCGGTCGTCCGGGTCAGCCGGCGGCGTCGGGCACGCCTACCCCGGGTGGGTCATCAGTTGGACTGGCACCTGATCGTCGTCTGGGTCGCCGGCAGCGGCTCGTCGAAGTAGCACGTGAGCGGCGTTCCCGAGGCCAATCCGTCCACCGTGCCGTCATCAAGCCGGCAGCCATTGATCGAGCCGTCAGCCGCTTCCCAGCACTGGTGCTCGGCCCCGTAGGCGGGCTGCGAGATCGTGGTGCCACTGCCGCCTGTGGCACCGCCACCGGCGAGCGACGGTGAGGAATGGGGCGACACGGCGCCGGCGACCAGGAGCAGCGCGACGAGCACCGGCCAGGCCTTGAGGTACATGTCCCACGCCCCGCGCTTGGGGTTGACGACCAGGCGGTCGAATGCGGCAGCCGGCTGGAGCGGCGGCTGGCCGGATTCCGCGGCGGCCGCGGCGAGCATCCCGGGAGCGTTCGGCCTGGGGCGATCGAGGTGGAGGACACCCGTCTTCATTGCCTCCCGGACCCCCTGCCAGGACAGCGGGCTCCACGATCCGCAGGTCGTGCAGATCAGGCCGTGGCTGAAGCCCAGGAACAGCACCGGGATCCAGAACACGTGGCCCCAGTTGGTCTTCCGGCCCACCACGTGCTCGCACACCTGTCCGCAGTTGGCGCACTCGTCAAGCTTGACGCCCAGGGTGGTGAAGCGGCGCAGCCACCCGAAGATGAAGAACATCGTTGCGTGTCCCCAACCGTGCCCTGACGGCGCAAGCAGGATCCGTGCGCCGACAAGGGACGCCGGGCACCCTGGGGGTGTAGCAGAGCGGGAACTCGGCGAAACATGGCCCGAAAGTCCTTCGCCCACGACGCAAGGGGCTCGGCCTCCGGTGCCACGGGGGCCTCCGAACGCTCGACCCCCGTGAAACGCCAGCCCGGTGCGCTACCAGGCGGCGGCGCGGCGGCCGTCAGGACGGTGGCACGGCACAGCGGTACCCACGAACGGTCTGGGTCAGCGTCTCGGCGAGGGCTTCGGGGTTCCCGCCGGGCACGGTCGCGCCGGGAGCCACGATGATGTGCACGTTCGGGGACCGATTCTGCCGGCAGGTGATTGCGGTCGCCCAGCCCCCGTCCTCACGCACGTACGGGCTGCCAGCCTGGCCCTCCGGCAGGTAGCGGGGGCCGACGACGATCGCCACCGGCTGGGGTGTCGCGTCCGGGGACACCAGGACCCGGTCCGGGTACATCGCGGCACCGACCATCGTCACGGCCGCTGGCGCGGCTGTGACCACCGGCAGGCCGGCGAGCTCCGGGCGATGCAGGAGGACGCGCAGCCGGAGCAGCGACGGGCTATGGGCGCCTTCGGACCGGACGCGCACCTGCGGGGGCAACACGAGGGCGACCACGACGATCAGCGCCACGACGCCCGCCACGCGCGAGCGCCCGGCCAAAGCCGACAGTCCCAGGGCCGCCACGAGGCACGCCCCGGGCAGCGCGAACACGAAGTACCGTGACGAGAGCGTCGGCATGTCCAGGAGGCCCCGGGCCAGCACGAAGCAGGCCAGCGGCACGAGGACCCAGGCGACCCCGAGCACCACCACCGGGCGTCGCTCGGGGATGCGCCATGCCAGGATCGTCCCACCCGCCGCGAGCAGTGCCACCGCCACGCTCATCCAGTGCCCGAAGCTCCTCGTGGCGATCTTGATCAGCGTCCTCGTCGACACCGGCGGATTGGTGGGCGATCCGGTGGGGTGCGCCAGATTGAGATAGACATGCGGCAGGAGCACGACCGACGCCACGGCCGGCGGGACGATGGTGCGCAGGAGGTGCGAGCGGCGCGACCCCGGGACCCAGAGGGCCGTGAGCACCAGGGCGGGGACCACCGACAGCGCGTAGAGATGCGACAGGCCCATCCCCACGACCGCTGCCCCGTAGGCCACCGACCACAGCCGCCGCTCGCTGTGCAGCGATCGCCACCAGCAGAGCACCGCGAGGACCACGAAGGCGGTCGCCAGGGCGTACATCCGGTTGTCCTGGGCCCACCGCGAGGCACCCGGGAGCGCGATCAACAGCAGCCCGGCACCGACCGCCGTCCAGCGGCCCACCGTCCCCCGGGCAAACGCCACGAGGCCGCCCACCGCCACCGCCATGGCGATCAGCGACGGGATGCGCGTCCACCACGAATCGGACGAGACCGCCACCCACGGCTTCATCACGAGGTAGAACGGCCCGGGGGCGGGATCAGTCGTGGTGATGACGTGGAGCAGCTCCTGCCACGACAGGCTGGTCCTGCCCACCGCCACCAGGTACTCGTCGTAGCGGTAGAGCGGGTTCCAGTACCACAGCCCGAACACGAGCAGGGCAAGCCCGCCGAGGGTGAGCGGCAACCACCGATCCGCGAGCTCGGTGAGTCGCTCGCGTCCGGACCGCCGGTTGTCCACGAACAGCCCCTCCCCGCTGGGCGCCTCGACCGGGCGCACGTCGCAAACCTGACGCCAGTTCGGTGCTCACGACACGGGGGCCTGGCCCACGTGCGTGCGGTCCCGACGGCCCCCGCGTCCCCGGCAGTGCCGGCGGGTCGTCACGGGTCCCGGTGATGGTCGGGGCGGAGCAATTCGAACGCTCGACCTCCTGAACCCCATTCAGGTGCGCTACCAGGCTGCGCCACGCCCCGAGGGCGACGAGTCTACCACCCGCGCCGTCGCCTCTGACCGCCTCCACGCCGGGGGCGGAGCCACCAACGCCGGCGCGCCTGGCCGACCCGCGTCCCCTGCCCTACCGCCGGCCCTTGGGGCGACCCTTGCGCGGAAGCTTGGTACGGATCTGCTCCCGAAAGACCAGCCGGATCGGCGTCCCGTCAAACCCGTACGCCTCACGGAAGCGGTTCTCGAGGTACCGCCGGTACGAGAAGTGGATCGAGGTCGGGTCAGTCGCGAACAGCACGAATGTCGGCGGTGCCACGCCGGCCTGGGTCGCGTAGCGGATCTTCGAGCGGCGCCCGTGGACCACCGCGGGCGGGTTCCGCTCCACGGCCTCGCGGAGCAGGCGGTTCAGCTCCCCTGTCGAGATCCGCTTGCGGCGCTCGCCCCAGACATCGACGGCCAGCTCGAGCACCTTCTGGACGCGCTGGCCGGTCTTGGCGCTGATCGAGACGATGGGCGCGTAGTCGATGAACGCGAGCTCCCGCCGCAGCGTGGCCACGAACTCGTCGAACGACTTGTGGGTCTTGTCCTCGACGACGTCCCACTTGTTGACCGCGATGACCAGGCCTCGCCCCTCCTCGATCACGTACCCGGCAACGTGCGCGTCCTGGGCGGTCAGCCCGTCGGCGGCGTCCAGCACCAGGACGGCGACGTCGGAGCGGGTGATGGCCTTGAGGGCCCGCATCGTGGAGTACTTCTCGGCGGCCGGACCGGACGCCACCCGCCCCCGCCGGCGGATCCCGGCGGTGTCGATGAGCACGATCTCCGAGCGGCCCCACGGGATCGCGGTGTCGATCGCGTCGCGCGTGGTGCCCGGCGTGCTGGACACGATGGTCCGCTCCACGCCCAGGAGTGCGTTGAGGAGCGAGGACTTGCCGACGTTGGGCCGGCCGACGAACGCGATCGCCGGCGGCTGGTCCGCCTCGGCCGCCATCTGGGCGTCCCAGCGGGCCGCGAGCTCGGTCTCGGGGGCCAGGTCGTCGTCCTCGTCGGGATTGTCGTCGGCGCTCTCGCCAACGACGAACGGCTCGAGTCGCCCCGCGGACATGTCCTTGGTCCACGCGTCGGCCTCGGCCTCGCGCGCCTTGCGGGCGACCTCCGAATCGCTCTCCGCCGGCAGGGCCCACACGACGGCGTCGAGCAGGTCGGCCACACCGCGCCCGTGGCTGGCCGAGATCGCGAACGTGTCCTCCCAGCCAAGGCGATAGAACTCGGCGGCATCAAGCTCGCGCCTGTCGTTGTCGGCCTTGTTGACCGCCACGAGCACCGGCTTGGTCGCCCGGCGCAGCAGCTCGGCGGCCTCGGCGTCGGCGGGGGTCAGCCCGGTCACGGCGTCCACCAGGAGCACGATGACATCGGCCTCGCTGATCGCCAGGCGCGCCTGCAGCTGGACCTGCTGCTCGATGGGGTCACCGGGGGCGACCTCCAGGCCGCCGGTGTCCACGACCACGAACCGGCGGCCGTTCCACTCGGAGTCCCCGTACATGCGGTCCCGGGTGGTCCGCGCCCGGTCCTCGACGATCGCCGCCCTCGCGTCACCGACCACCCGGTTGAACAGCGTGCTCTTGCCGACGTTGGGCCGCCCGACGAAGGCGACGATGGGCAGGCCGGCCGAACGGGAGGCCACCCTCAGGACGCCGAGCCGGCGGCGACCGCGACCCTGGGCAGCGAGGTGGTCCGCCCCGCCGGTGTCGCGGCGGCGGCAAGGGCGGCCGTGGCCAGCTCGGCGGCATTGGCCGCGAGCTCCGGCGCGCCGGCCATCACGTAGATGCGCTCCGCGACCTCGCGGAGGTCCTCGATCGGCGTTGACGTCCCACCCGTGACCCCCACGATCCGCACATCGTCGAACAGCCGTGATCCGCCAGGTCGCGGGCATTCTCGATCTGGACCGAGGGTGTCCCCGCCATCTGGCACAGCCGGGTGAGCTCCTTGGTGTTGGCGGAATGGCGGCCGCCCACGATGACCATGAGGTCCGCCTGGCGTGCCGTCTCGATGGTGTCCTCCTGCCGCCGGATCGTGACCGGGCAGACGGTGTTGACGATCTTGAGCTCGTGGGCGCGGCCGACCATGAACGCGGCCAGCTTCTCGAACTTCCAGGGCGGCTGGGTGGACTGGGTGATCAGCGCCATCCGCTTGCGGCGCGGGATCTGCTCCCAATCCTCCTCCTCGTCCACGAGGATCGCGTCGGGGGCGAACCCCAGGAGGCCGACCACCTCGGGGTGGCCGGGCGTCCCCAGGAGCACGATGGTGTAGCCCTCGTCGACGAGCTGCTCGAGCTGGCGCTGCTCCTGGACCACCCAGCTGCAGGTGCCATCGATGATCTCCAGCTCGCGATCCCTGGCGGTGGCGAAGACCTCGGGCGTGACGCCGTGGGCACGGATCACGACGACCGACCCATGATCCACCTGGTCGACGGCGCCCACGGTCGCGATCCCGAGCGACTCGAGATCGCGGACCACGCCCTCGTTGTGGACGACCTGGCCCAGGGTATGGGTGGACTTGCCGGCGGCGGCCGACTCCTTCGCCTTGTCGATCGCCTCGCGCACGCCGTAGCAGAAGCCCGTGCGGTTGGCGATCCGTACTTCAGAAACCATGCCCATAGGCTGCCGATGTTCGCACACGTGGGTGGATCGCGCCCCTGGGCGGGGATCCATCAACGCGCCGGCGGGTCAGGACTCGGGCGGCGGCTCCATCCCGATCGGCTCCGCGTAGACGCCCCGGTGTCGCGGCTCCAGCAGAGCCGCGATCCGGGTCATGATCGCCTGCGTGGCCAGGCCCTTGGCGGCCTTCCGGTCGATGCCCGGCGGCAGGACGTCCGCCACCCGGAACGGCTCGCCGATGCGGACCGTGATCGTCCGTCGCGGCCATGGCGAGGGCAGCTTCCGGCCCTTCTTCCACACGGCGTCCGAGTTGTTGACGCCGATCGGGACGATCGCGGCGCCGGTCCGCAGCGCCAGCATCGCGAGGCCGTCCTTGGCCTCCTGCAGCTCGCCCGTCGGGCTGCGGGTGCCCTCGGGAAACGCCAGCAGCACGTACCCCTGCTCGAGGATCCGGGTGGCGAGGCGGAACGCCTCGACGTCGGCGGCATCACGATTGACCGGGTGGACACCGCCGTGCGCCGCGATCCAGCCGAACAACGGCCAGTCGAACAGCTCGCGTTTGCCGAGCCAGTGGATGCGCCGGCGGCGGAGCGCGGGCGTGACCCAGGCACCGGCGACGACCGGGTCGGCGTTGGAGATGTGGTTGGCCGCCAGGATGACCGGCCCGCTCGCCGGGATGTGCTCGAGCCCCTCCACCCGGATCCGGGCGCACGCGCGCGACCCGATCCGCGACACGAGCGCCACCATCCGGACCAGCAGGCTCTGGTCGTTGTCAAGCCGATAGGCGGCCTCCAGGACGCGGTTCCGCCGCTCGGGTGCCTCCGGTGTCGCGGGGCTGGCCGGGCTCATGCGGCTCCCTCCCCGGCTGCCGCCCCGATCGCCGCGACGACCGCGTCCACCGCCTCCTCGAACCGTCCCTCGTTGGTCACGTGCACCGCGTCAGCGGCAGCCCGCAGGGGGGCGACGTCCCGCGTGGAGTCCCGGTGATCCCGGGCACGGAGCTGCTCCCGGACCAGCCCGGCCTCCTCGCCGGCCGGATCCAGGCCACGCTCGGCGATCCGGCGAGCCGCCCGAGCCTCCACGGAGGCGTCGAGGTAGATCTTGAGGCCGGCGTCGGGCAGGACCACCGTGCCGATGTCCCGGCCCACCACCACGATGCCGCCGTCGGCCGCCATGGCTCGCTGGCGGGCCAGGAGCGCGGTGCGGACCTCGGGCACGCTGGCGACGATCGACACGGCGCGGTCGACGGCGTCACTCCGGATCGCGTCGGTGGCATCCACGCCGTCGAGCAGGACACGCGACAGGCGGCCCGTGCCGTCATCCACGACCCGCACCCGTGCCGCCAGGGCCACGAGGGCAGCGGGATCGTCGAGCGAGGCGTGCTCGCGCAGCGCCACCGCCGTCACGGCGCGATACAGGATGCCGGTATCGAGGACCCGGAATCCCACCCGGGCCGCCGCGGCGGCCCCCACGGAGCTCTTGCCCGACGAGGCCGGGCCGTCGAGCGCCACGACGATCGGCTGGGCGGAGCCGGTGAGACCGTGACTGCCTGGCATCGCCACGAGCATACCCGTGGTCATCGCCTGGGGGTCGACGTGAGGCGCCGGACCTCGGCCGGGGTCAGGGGCCGCACGTCACCCGACGCCATCGTGTCCAGGCGCAGCGTGCCGATCCGCACGCGGACGAGGCGACGCACCGGCTCCCCCACTCCCGCGAACATCCGCCGCAGCTGACGCTTCCAGCCCTGGTGGATGGTCACCCGGACCCAGGTCAGTCCCGGGTCGGGCTGTGGTTCCAGGATGTCGGCCAGTCGGCGATCCTCCGTGTGCGTCTGACCGCGCAGGCCGCCCACCGTCGCCACGCCCTCGGCGAGCTCGACGCCGGTCTCCAGCCACTCCGCCTGCTCGCGGGTCAGCGGATGGGCCAGGGCGACCGCGTACTCGCGCTCGACGCCGTATCTGCGGATGGAGCACCCGCTCCGCCCAGTCGCCGTCGTTGGTCAGCAGGATCAGGCCCTCGGAGTCCTGGTCGAGCCGCCCGACCGGGTACAGCCGCGTGCCACGGACCAGCTCGGCCGGCACCAGGTCCACCACCGTCCGGGCCGCATGCGGGTCCCGGACCGTGGAGGCGACGCCCGCCGGCTTGTGGGCCGCGACGTAGACGCGAGCCGGCGATGCCGGCGTCATCTCGCGTCCGTCGACGGCGATCCGCTGCGTCGCCGGGTCCACCCGCTCGCCGAGCGCGGCAGGGCGACCGTCGACCGTCACCCGGCCGGCCGCGATGAGCTCGTCCGCTCCGCGGCGCGACGCGATCCCCGCGGCCGCGAGCACCTTGGAGACGCGCTCCCCGGGCCCGACCTCAGGCACCCGACTCGTCCACCAGCCGGGCGGCGACCTCGACGTCGAGCGCCGGCAGGTCCTCGACGCTGGCGATCCCGAACCGCTCGAGGAACTCGAACCCGGTCCCGTACAGGATGGGCCGGCCCGGGGCATCGGTCCGGCCCTGCTCGACGACGAGCCTCCGGTGGACCAGCGAGCGCACCGTGTAGTCGGAATCGACGCCCCGGATCCGCTCGATGGCCGCCTTGGTGACGGGCTGGCGATAGGCCACGATCGCGAGCGTCTCAAGCGCGGCGGGCGAAAGGCGGATCGCGTCCGCCCCGACGTAGCGCGCGATCAGGGCACCGGCGTCGGGAGCGGTGGTGAGCTCCACGCGATCCCCGCTGAGGACGAGGCGGATGCCCCGCTCCGCGAGGCTGACCTCGAGGTCGCCGAGGCGCTGGTCCACGATCTCGCCGTCCACGCCGGCGAGGCGGGCGATCTCCGCCCGTGCCAGCGGCTTCTCGGCCACGAACAGGAGCGCCTCGAGCTGAACCTCGCTGAGCTCGCCCAGGGGCTCGGCGGTATCAACCGGCTCGGTGGGCTCGGCGTCATCGGCCCGCTCGGTGAGCTCGGCGTCATCGGCCGGCTCAGCCGGCTCGCCCGTGGGCTCGGTCATGCGAAGGACTCCAGCGACTCGTCCAGCGGTGCCTCCTCGTCCGTGGCGTCCGCGATCCCCGCCGCGGCGCGCTCCTCGGTCGTTGTGCGCCTGGCCATGATCGGTCCCCACGGCGCATCCTGCTGGACCACGATCTCCCGGCGCTTCATCAGCTCCAGCAACGCGAGGAAGGTGACCGCGATGACGACGCGGTCCCGGACGCCGCGGAGGAGCTCCTGCAGAACCACGACGTCGGCGTCCGCGAGCGCCTGGCGGATCAGCCTGGCGCGCTCGGTCAGGGTCACCAGCCGGGGCATCGTCTCCGGGGGAAGCGGCGGCGGCGGCACCACGGTGACCAGGCGCTCCAGCGCCAGCACGAGGATCGCAGGGTCCAGCGGGTCGGCAGCCGGAGGCCGGGCGCCTGCCACCCCGGCGGCCCGCGCGGCGCCCGGCTCGCGGCGCCAGAGCCCGACCCTGGCCTGGCCGGTGGCCAGCAGCCGCGCGCCGGCGTCACGGAACGCCCGGTACAGGATGAGCCGGGCTCGCAGCTCGGCTTCCGGGTCCGGACCCTCGTCGGCGAGCGGCACCGCGCCCTCGGGCCGGTGCCGCGGCAGCATGGCCCGCGACTTGATCAGGATCAGCTGGCTCGCGATGGCGATGAACGACGACACGTTGGCCATGCGGTCGTCATCGAGGCCCGCGAGCGCGTCGATGTAGGCGTCGGCGAGAGCGCCGAGGGGCACCGTGAGGACGTCGAGCTGGCGGGCCTCGATCAGCGACAGCAGCAGGGCGAGCGGCCCGTCGAACGCGGGCAGCGTGACCAGGGTCGCCGACTCCGGCCTCCGGCCATCCCCGAACGCGACGGCGGGCGGCATGGGCGCCGTCATCAGGACGCCTCGTCCGCGGCGTGGAACACGGCCCCGTACTCGGGATCCCCGGGCGCCTCCTGGTTCCGGACCAGCTCCACGGCACGATGCGACAGGCCGGCCACCTCCAGCTGCAACGCCGAGACCTCGGCATGATCACGGAGCCGGTCGAGCGCGGCACGCCATCCCGGCACCAGCCGCGCAGGCACCAGCACCCAGGAGCCGGCACGCTGCGAGAGAGACCACGCGATCCGGGGCCCAGCCCCGGTCTGGCCCTTGGCGCAGTCGTGCAACAGCCCGGCAACGAGCACATCCCGGTCCCGGACGCCCGCCCGGCGCAGGTGATCGACGACGTCCAGGCCGTGCCGCCGGTCGGCAACGTGCTGGGCGTCGAACAGGGCAAGCTCGGCGGGCGTCGTCCAGGCGGCCAGCATCCGGCGTTCCTCGGCGCTCACGCGGGCACCCAGGTGCATCCGGAGCTGGCGGGCCTTACGCGCCCACCAGGAACGCGGCAACACCGAAGATCAAGCTCGAGAGCGGCCGGCTGGCCAGGAGCACGAACCCGAGCAGGATGAACAGGCCGTATTGGGCGAGGAACGGCCGGATCTGCCACACCTGTCGTGGCGAGAGGAAGCGGAACAGCAGCGTCGACCCGTCCAGAGGCGGGATCGGGAGCAGGTTGAAGATCGCCAGCGCCACGTTGAACACCACGAACAGGAAGACCGCGTAGTCGACCAGCCCGCCGCTGCCCTGGATGAACAGGCGCACGTCCAGGCCGACAACCCGGTACACGAAGGCCCCGACCAGGGCCATCAGCAGGTTCGACGCCGGTCCCGCCAGGGCCACCAGCACCTCGTCGTTGCGCCGGTTGCGCAGGTTGGCGGTGTTGACCGGGGTGGGCTTCGCCCAGCCGAACAGGAACCCGCCCAGGAACACCGACACCACCGTCATCACGCCCCCGAAGCGGTCGAAATGGACGATCGGGTTGAGCGTGAGCCGTCCGAACAGCTTCGCCGTGGCGTCGCCGCGCAGGTAGGCGACCCAGGCATGGGCGAACTCGTGGACCGGGAACGCGACGCCAAGGAAGATCGCAACCATGACGAGCTTGATGATGAGATCTTCCACGCGGGCCTCGTGCGGGGAGGGATGGGGTCCCGCGTATGGTACCGGTCGGTGGGCCTACAGCCGGCCGAGCAGCTCCGCCTTCTTGGCCGCGAACTCCTCGGGGGTCAGGATGCCCCGGTCCCGGAGGTCGCCCAGGCGTTCGAGCGCGTCGGCCACCTCGTCGGGGGTATCCACCTGCGGGGTCGACCCGGGTGCCGCGGCCGGTGCCGCGGCCGTGGGGCCGGCCGGCGAAGACCGGACGGGCGCCATGGTCGGCCGGTTGAGCTCGAGCTCCAGCTCGTGCTTGGCCTCGAGCATGGCCTTCTTGAAGTCCTTGGCGTCGCGCAGCATGCGCAGCTTCTCGATCCCGGCCTCCGACGCCGTCAGGACGTCGAGATCCCCGAACCCGAACATCCGCCCGAAGATCGACTCGATCAGGATCGCGTCGTTGATCTTCTCGAGCGACGAATCCGTGGCCCGCTTGTTGATCACGCCGTCGACGTGGATGATCCGGCGGCTGCTGATCACGTACTCCTCGGCCCGGTACTGGAGCGCGCCCCAGGCCAGCATCGCCAGGCCGATCACCAGCAGGATGAGCGTCGCCCAGCCAAGGAGCGTCCACAGCAGGCCCTCCGTGTCCGACGAGATGACCCGGAGGATCGTGAGCGCGATCGCGATGACCACGCCGATGGCCGCCCAGCGGGCCCGCCAGAGGAGGATGAACCAGTGCTGGTGGGCGATCCGGACGATGCGCTCGCCCGACGCGAGCAGCGATTCGGTGTAGCTCATCGTGTCCCTCTGATCCTCATGCCCGCGGGTGCGAGCGGGCGTAGACCTCTCTGATCCTGGCCCCAGTCACGTGGGTGTACAGCTGGGTGGTCGCAATACTCGCATGTCCCAGCAGCTCCTGGACCACCCGCAGGTCAGCGCCACCCTCCAGGAGGTGGGTGGCAAAGGAGTGGCGGAGCGTGTGGGGCGACACGCGGTCCCCGAGCCCGGCCCTGCCGGCGGCGGCCCGGACCACCGTCCATGCTGTCTGCCGGCCCAGCCGGAGTCCGCGTGGGGTCACGAACAGTGGCGTCGCGGCGGCGTCCGTGCTCCCGGCTGCCGCCAGCCAGGCCGCGCGGGGCCAGGCGAGGTAACGCCCGATCCACTCGAGCGCCACGTCACCGACGGGGACCATGCGCTCCCGGTCGCCCTTCCCGATGACCCGGACCCAGCCGTCGCCAGACAGGTGATCACGGTCCAGGCCAAGCGCCTCGGAGACGCGCAGGCCACCGGCGTAGAGCAGCTCCACGAGCGCCCGGTTGCGGACGGCGAGCCCGTCCGCGACGGTGGGCCCGGGTCCCCCGTCGGGCGGCGCCCCGCCGACGGCCTCCAGCAATCGGTCCACCTCCTCGATGCTGAGCGTCACCGGCAGCAGGCGGGGCTGCCGGGGCAGGTCGAGGTGCGAGGCGACGTCGATCTCGATCAGCCCGTCGCCGAAGGCAAACCGGTAGAAGCCGCGGATCGACGCCGTCCGGCGCCGGAGGCTGGTGGGAGCGAGGCCCGGGTCGTGGGAGCGTCCACGCCGCGCCCGTGCCGCGAGGTACCGGTGGGCGACCTCCGGGCCGGCGGCCCAATCCCGGCTGGCACCGCGGCTCATCGCGAAGTCCGTGAGGTCGCCCCGGTAGGCCCGGATCGTGGCGTCCGCGACGCCGCGCTCGACCCGCAGGTAGGCCAGGTAGTCCTCGATCGCCCGGTCGAGGTCCGGCGTCATCCGGTCGCCCCGACCGCCCGTCCGGCGCGCCAGGCCTCCGCGCGATCAAGGAGCTCCCGCGCGGACTCCAGCGACGCGGCGCCGCCGGTCGGGCCTCCGATCATCTGCGCGATCTCCGCGTCCCGCTCAGCCCGGTCCAGCCTCGTGATCTCCGTGACGGTGCGCCCGTCCCGCTCGCGCTTGGCGATCCGGTAGTGGGCGTCCGCGTAGGCCGCGATCTGGGGCAGGTGGGTCACGCACAGGACCTGGTGGGCGCGGGCAAGCGTCCACAGGGACCGCCCGACCGGGTCCGCGCTCCGGCCGCCGATCCCGCTGTCGATCTCGTCGAACACGAGCACCGGCGTCTCGTCGACCTCCGCCAGGACCTGCTTGACCGCGAGGGCCACGCGCGACAGCTCGCCCCCGGACGCGATCCGCGCCAGCGGCCGCGCGGGCTCGCCGGCGTTGGGGCGGAAGGCAAACACCACGGTGTCGATCCCCGACGCATCGAACGCCACCGCGTCGCCGTCGACCTCGACCGCGGGATCGTCCCGGGCGGCGGGGCGGCGACCCATCGTCACGATGAAGGCGTCGGGCGGGAACCCGAGCTCGGCAAGGACCCGTGACACGTCCCGACCCAGGTCGCCGGCGGTCGCCTGGCGGACGATGGACAGCGACGCTGCCGCGTCCGCGACGGCAAGCAGCAGGCGGGCATCCTCGGCCGCCCGCCGGGCCCGCTCGTCCTCCAGGCCGCGGAGCCTGGCCGCTTCGTTCGCGGACCGCTCGCCGTAGGCGATCACCGCGGCCTCGTCATCCCCGAACCGGCGCAGCAGCCGGTGGATCTCGCCGAGGCGCGTCTCGAGGCTCGAGAGCGAGTCCGGGTCGTGGTCCACGGTCTCGGCCAGGGCCCGGACCTCGGCCGCCACATCCTCCAGCTCGGCCTCGAGCCCGGCCAGGCGATCGGCGAGGGGTGCCCAGCGATCATCGAGGCGGGCCAGGGCTCGCAGCTCGTGCTCGGCAAGGGCCACCCGCTCGCGGGCGCCGCCTCCCTCCTCGAGGATCGTCTCGCGGGCCGTGACCGCCCCCCGGGCGATCGTCTCCCCGTGCTGTGCCGCGGCCAGCTGGCGCGTGATCTCGTCTGCCTCGCCCGGGCGCAGCCGCCCGGCCTCGATCTCGTCTGCCTCGTGCTCGGAGATCTCAAGCCGGCGAAGCAGCTCCCGGGGGTCCATCGCCAGCTCCGCGAGCGCGGCCCGGTTCGCCCGCCAGCGCTCCACGGCGACCGCGACCGCAGCCCGCGACTCGCCGTGCCCGCCGAACGCGTCCAGCAGGTCCCGCTGCCAGTCCTCGTCGAGGAGCCGCTGCTGGTCGTGCTGGCCATGGATCTCCACCAGCCCGGCCGTCGCCTGCGCGAGCCGTCCAGCGGTCACCGTCTCATCGTCGAGGCGGGCCGTCGACCGTCCCGTTGCGGCGATCTCGCGCACGGCGATCATGGGCTCGGGGAGCCGGTCGAACAGGGCCTCCACGCGCGCGCTCTCCGCCCCGTGGCGGACCAGCGTGGTATCGGCCCGGGCGCCTGTCGCGAGGCCCAGCGCGTCGATCAGCAGGCTCTTGCCCGCCCCGGTCTCGCCGGTGAGGACGTTGAGGCCGCCCTCGAGCGCCAGCCGCAGCCGGTCGATCAGCGCGAGGTCGCTGACCGCCAGCTCGAGCAGGCGGCCCGCACGGTGGTTGGCAGGATCGCTCGCCATCGTCAGGACGGCAGCAGCTGGACCTTGGTCCGCAGCAGGTCCCAGAAGGGCATCGCGCCCGCCGGCTCCACGAACCGGATCGGTCGCCCGAGCGCCCTGACCTCGACCACGTCGCCCACCTCGACCCGGTGGTCCTCCCGTCCGTCGATGGAGACCAGGGCCTCGTGGGCATCGAGGATCCGCACCCGGACGACCTGTTCCGGCGACACCACGATGGAGCGGATGGCGGAGAGATAGCCCGCGATCGGGGTCACGACGAGGTTGCGCCCGTGCGGGTCGAGGATCGGGCCGCCCGCCGAGAACGAGTAGCCCGTGGAGCCGGTCGGGCTCGCGACGATCAGCCCGTCCGCGATGAACGTCGCGAGGTGCGACTCGTCGATCGTCACCGCGAGCCGGACGACCCGCGCCAGCGACCCCCGGGCCACGACGATGTCGTTGAGCGCCGTGAACCGCGTGTCACCCGGCCGGCCGGCGGGCAGGATCGAGCCCGTGAGGCCCATTCGCTCGCCGATGACATAGGCACCCGACTGGAGGTGCTCGAGGACCGGCTCCAGCTGGTCCGCCTCCGCCTTGGACAGGAACCCGACCTTGCCGAGGTTGATGCCCAGCAGGGGCACGTCCACCTCGGCGACCGCCTGCGCGGCACGCAGGAACGTCCCGTCGCCACCGAGCACGACGAGGACGTCCGTGCCCGGGAGCTTGTCGACCAGCATGGCCGTCTCCCCGGCGGGGACCGCCCAGTTGTCGATGCCCCGGATGCGGCACCAGCCGACGGCCCGTTCGCTGAGCTCGACGGCGTCCTCGATCGTCGGGTTGTACGCGAAGCCCATGCGGCGAACCGTCACGTGACATCCTCCCAGGCGACCGCCACCGCGGCGTTGATCCGGTCATCCAGCTCCGCGCTCGAGGGACCGGCCCGGAGCCAGGCGAGGAACTCGCGGTTCCCCTCGGGCCCCCGGATCGGCGACGCGATCACGTCCCGGGTCCCGAGGCCGAGCTCCCGCGCCGCCGCGGCCGTCTCCCGGAGCACCCGGGCGTGCACCGCGCGGTCACGCACGACGCCACCCTTCGCATCCGCCCGGCCGGCCTCGAACTGCGGCTTGACCAGCGCGACGATCGACCCCTGTCCGTCACGCAGCACGGACCGCACGGGCCCAAGCACCAGGGCCAGCGAGATGAAGGCGACGTCGATCACGGCGAGATCCACCGGTTCGGGCAGGCTCGTGCCGGTGAGGGTCCGGGCGTTGACCCGCTCCATGGACACCACGCGCGGGTCCTGGCGCAGCTTCTCGGCCAGCTGGCCATAGCCGACGTCCACCGCGTATACCCGGGACGCGCCCCGGGCGAGCAGCACATCGGTGAACCCGCCGGTCGAGGCGCCAACGTCGACGGCCACGCAGCCGGCCGGGTCGATCCCGAAGGCGTCGAGGGCGGCGATCAGCTTGTGCGCTCCCCGGCTCGCCCACTCCCGCCCGCCGGCCACGGCGACGCTCGTCGCCCGGTCAACGAGATCGCCCGCCTTGAGGTCCCGCCTCGCCGCATCGCCCTCGCCAACGTGAACGCGGCCGGCGAGCACCAGGGCCTGCGCCCGGGAGCGGGTGGGCGCGAGCCCGCGCTCCACGAGGAGCTGATCGAGTCGGACGCGTTTCGCGGTGGCTGCCGGCATGGCGCCTATCGTGGCACACGCCGCCCAATCCGGACGTATGCCGGAGCGACGAATCAGCCTGCGTGGGCCGGGATCTCGAGACCCAGTGCGGCCATCGTCTCCTCGACCTGGGCGAGCAGGCCGGGAACGTCGATCCGGATCAGGCGTCGCAGGTCGGTGACCGAGCCGTGGTCGACGAAGCGGTCACCCGGGATGCCCAGGATCTTCACCGGCACCGACCGGTACGCCGGGTCGGCCAGGCGGGCCTCCTCGAACGCCTCGAGCACGCCGCTGCCGAACCCGCCGGTCACGACGCTCTCCTCGAAGGTCACGACCAGCTGCTTGCCACGCGCGGCATCGAGGATGAGCTGTCGGTCGAGCGGCTTCGCGAACCGGGCGTTGATGACCCCCACCGACCAGCCACGGGCGCCCAAACGATCCGCGACCTCGCTGGCCCGGGCGGTGATGGGGCCGAACCCGACGAACAGCAGGTCCCGCCCTTCCCTCAGGACCTCGCCGCGGCCGACCGGCAGCACCTCGGGCTCGCGAACGGGCACGCCGAAGCCCGCGTCCCGCGGGTAGTGCAGCGCGAACGGATGGTCCTGGGCGAAGGCGGTGCGAACGAGCGAGCGGAGCTCCTGCTCGTCGCGCGGGCTGGCGATCACGAGGTTGGGCAGCATCCGCTGGGCCGGGATGGTGAACATGCCCTGGTGACTGGTGCCGTCCTCGCCCACCAGCCCCGCACGGTCCACGGCAAGCAGGACCGGGGCATCGTTCTGGCAGACGTCGTGAACGGTCTGGTCGAAGGCCCGCTGGAGGAAGGTCGAGTACAGCGCCACGACCGGCCGCATGCCTCCCAGCGCGAGGCCCGTGGCAAGCGTGACCGCGTGCTGCTCGGCGATCCCGACATCGATGAACCGGTCCGGGTACGCCGCCTGCATCTTCGAGAGGCCGGTGCCGGTGGGCATCCCGGCCGTGATGGCCACGATCCGCCGATCGTCCGCGGCCAGCGCGACCAGCTCGGCCGCGAAGTGCGCCGTGTAGTTGGGGACCTTCCGGCTGTTCTGGGGGTCCGGCGCCGTCGCCTTCGCGGGCCCGACGGCAACCCGGTCGCGCCCCCGCCGGTCCGCCATCACCGACGCCGAGGGAGGCGCCCCCTCCTCGGCTTCGTGGGATGGCGAGACCGAGGAGCCGCCGGCGGCCGACGACGCCATGCCCTCGCCATGCCCGTTGCCGTTGGCGGCCCCGATGCGATCGTGTGAATCGGTCGCCGGAACGGCGATCGGGGGCAACGCGGCGCCGTGGAAGCTGACCTGGTCCGTCTCCGCCGGCCGGTAGCCCTTTCCCTTCTGCGTCCGGACGTGGACGATCACCGGGCCGTTGAGCGCGAGCGCCCGGCGGAAGGTCTCCTCAAGGAATGGCCGGTCGTGCCCCGGCATGACGCCGACGTAGGTGATCCCCAAGTCCTCGAACAGCTGGCCGGGCTGGGCGAACGACACCACCGACTGGCGGAAGCGGCGGCTCATCTCCAGCAGGCGGGGGCCGACCACGGGCACGTGCTCGGTGACGGTGTCCCAGGCGCCCTTGCCCTGCTGCCAGGCCTGGCTCAGCTTGATCTCGGAGAGGTACTTCGAGAGCGCGCCCACGGACGGGCTGATGGACATCTCGTTGTCGTTGAGCACGATCAGGAGCTGCGTCTGGCGGTGGCCGATGTCGTTGAGCGCCTCCAGCGACAGCCCCGAGAGGAGCGCCGCGTCACCCACGACGACGGCGATCCGCTCCATGGAGTGGCGCAGGTCACGGGCGGTCGCCAGGCCCTGGGCGATGGACAGGCCGGTGCCGGCGTGGCCGCCGTCCATCACGTCGTGGGGCGATTCGCTCCGCCGCGGAAAGCCGCCGATGCCATCGATCTGGCGGAGCGTGTGGAACCGTTCGAGGCGCCCGGTCAGCAGCTTGTGGGCATAGGCCTGGTGGCCGGTGTCCCACACGATCCGGTCGCGTGGCGATTCCAGCAGCCGGTGCAGCGCGAGCGTGACCTCGACGACACCGAGCGATGAGCCGAGGTGGCCGCCTGTCGCCGCGACCGTGCGGATGATCGTCTCGCGGAGCTCGCCGGCGAGCTGCACGAGCTCTGCCTCGGACAGGCCGCGCAGGTCGGCGGGCTCATGCAGGCGGTCGAGGATCGGCACGGCTGAACGGCTCCTGGTGCTCGGGTGAGACGTCGATGTCTGGACGACCGTGCGCCCGTCGGTGGTGCGTCTCCCCGATGGAAATATGATAGTCAATGGTAGCAGGATCCTGTGAGCGCCCACGCCAGGCGCCCGGTTCCCCTACTCGTCCTCGGCCTCCTCCGGGAGGACATCCACGGCGGCCAGCGCCCCCCCGGGGCGCGCCATCAGCTGCTGGACCCTCAGCTCGGCCTCGCTGAGCAGCCGCTCGCATCGCCGCTGGAGGGCCACCGCTCGCTCGTACTGCGCGATGGTCGCCTCGAGCGAGCCGCCGCCGGCCTCGAGGGCCGTGACGACGCGCTGGAGCTCGGCGAAGGCGTCGTCGTAGGCCAGGCTGTCGACGTCTGCCGTCGCGTCCGGTCCGGGTGTTTCGGTCACGGGCGGGCTCCTGTGGGTCGCGGCACGTGGTGGATCATACCGATGGTGGCTCCGCGACCGGGCCATCGCTGGTGGCCACGAGGCTGCCGCCGGCGAGCGTGAGCCGCAGTCCGGTTCCTGCGGGAGCGGCGGCCGGGTCCCGGAGGATGGCACCATCGGGATCCCGGCGGACGATGGCATAGCCACGCGCGAGCGTCGCCTGCGGGCCCAGGGCACCGAGCGAGGCCGTCACCGCGGCCAGCCCCGCCGCCGACCGGCGCAGCCTGCCCTCGACGAGGGCCGGGGCTCGTCCGGTGAGGACCTCGAGGCGCCCGTGCTCCCGGGCCAGGCGGGACGGCAGCAACGTCGCGAGACGCGCGGTCGTGCGCTCGCCGGCCCGTGCGGTGTCCCGGAGGCGGTCCGCCACGACTCGCGCCGCCCGGTCCAGCAGCAGCCCGGCCCGTTCGCGCGATGCCGCCAGCTGGGCACGGGGCTCGAGCCGGACGAGCGCCCGCAGCTCGCCGTCGAGGTCGCGGCGACCGGCCGCCACGGCCCGGGCGATGGCGGACTCGGCACGCAGCCCCGCGCGGCGGCATCGCTCGAACGCCTCCATCCGGTCCGGCACGACGAGCTCCGCGGCGGCCGAGGGCGTGGCCGCCCGGACATCCGCGGCGAAGTCGGCAAGCGTCACGTCCACCTCGTGGCCCACCCCGGTGACCACCGGGACGGGGTGAGCGATGACCGCCCGCACGACGCGCTCGTCGTTGAACGACCACAGGTCCTCGAGCGAACCGCCGCCCCGAGCCAGGATCGTCACGGCGGGGGCGTCGATCACCCGCCCCTCGGCCATCTCCTCGTCGCGGAAGCGCTCCAGCCGTCGCAGCGCCGCCACGATGCTCTGTGGGGCGCCGTCACCCTGGACCTTGCAGGCGACCAGGAGGACGCGGGCCAGCGGCCAGCGCCGGGCAAGGACCGTGCACACGTCGCGCCAGACGGCTCCGCTCGGGGACGTGACCACCGCGATCGTCCGGGGACGATCCGGCAGGGGCCGCTTGCGTGACGCGTCGAACAGGCCCTCGTCCGCCAGCCGGGCCTTGAGCTCCTCGAACCGAAGGGTGAGGTTCCCGAACCCCGACGGCTGCAGCGCCTCCACGTAGAGCTGCAGGGCGCCCTGCGGCTCGAACACGTCCATCCGGCCGTGCGCGACCACCTGGAGGCCTGTCTGGGGCTGGAACGGCGACCGCACGCGGTCGTCCCGGAACCAGACGCACTGCAGCTGGGCCCGGGCATCCTTGAGCGTGAAGTAGGCGTGCCCGGCGCTCGACACGGTGACCCGGCCGACCTCGCCCTCGACCCACAGGTCCCGGAGCCCGTCGTCGGAGCGGACGCGGTCCCGGATGGCGCGGCTGACCTCGGAGACGGTGCGAACGCGCAGGCCGAACGTGCCGCTCGGGATGGGGCGACCCAGGTCATCCGGGGACACGGATCGCTCTCCCTCGCGCGTCAGAGGCGGGTCTGGTACTCGCCGGTGCGGGTGTCGATCCGGAGGGTGTCCCCCTCGGTCACGAACAGGGGCACCGTGACCACGAGGCCGGTCTCCATGGTCGCGTTCTTGCGCGCGCCCTGGGCAGTGTCGCCCGCGTACCCCGGCTCGGTCTCGACCACGAGCAGGTCCACGGTCACCGGGAGCTCGACGCCGAGGGTGTCGCCCTGGTAGCTCGTCCGGTCGAGCGTCATGCCCTCCTTGAGGAAGCCGACCACGTCATCGAGGGTCTCGGCCCGGAGGCTGAACTGCTCGTAGGACTCGGTCTCCATGAAATGGAGGTCGTCGCCGTCGCGGTACAGGAACTGGACGGGCCGTCGGTCGATCTGGGCGCGAGGCCAGCGGTCGCCGGCCTGGAACGACTTCTCGACCGTGCTGCCCTTCTTGACGTTCCGGAGCTTGATCCGGACCTGGGCAGAGCCGCGGCCCATCTTGATGTGGTGGTAGTCGAGGATCTGCCACAGGTCGCCGTCAAGCTCGATGACGACGCCCTTGCGCAGCTCTCCGGTGCTGATCATCGGGTGTGGTGCTCCGGTGGCGCGTGGCGCGGTCGGGAGACGTGCAGGCTCGCCGCGCTCGGTCGGTGGGTGTCTCCGGGATGCTACCAGAGGCCGTGCCGACGGCCCTGGGAGGCGGCGCCGGTCAGGAGGGCAGGGCGATCACGGAACGCGGGAACCGGGTCAGGCGCTCCACCACGCCCCGGGCGGCATCGAGGTGGATCAGGTCCTCGATCCGGACGCCGGTCACCCCGTCGAGATAGACGCCGGGCTCCACGGAGAACACGGTCGGACTGGGCAGCGGGTCGTCGGATGCGCGCCTGGACAGCGATGGCTCCTCGTGGGTCGCCAGGCCGATCCCATGCCCGGTGCCGTGACCGAAGTGCGATCCGTGGCCGGCATCCGTGATCAGGTCACGCGCCGCGGCATCGGCGGCCCGGCCACCGACCAGGGCACCGTTCGCGACGGGCAGCCGCTCCACCGAGGCGGCGATGGCATCGATCGAGGCCTGCTGGGCACGCGCGACCAGGTCGTAGATCTCGAGGTCCCGGGGACGCGGCTCGCCCACGAACAGGGTCCGTGTCATGTCGCTCCGGTAGCCCTCCACCTGGGCGCCGAAGTCGAACAGGAGGACCTCCCCTGCCAGCACCGGCCGGTCACCCGGCGACCCGTGCGGCAGGGCGGCCTCGGGGCCGGCGAGGCAGGCGACGTTGAACGCGAGGGCCTCGGCACCACTGGTTCGCATGAGCCACTCGAGCCGGAGCGCAAGGTCGTGCTCGGTGACGCCGGGCCGGATCTCGGGGAGGAGGGCCGCGAGCGCCCGATCGGCGACCGCGCAGGCGGCCTCGATCCGCTCGATCTCGTCGGGGGCCTTTCGCGCGCGCAGGGCCTCGACCCAGCCGTCGACCGCCACGAGCTCCACCTCGGGTGCCGCGGCGGCAAGGCGCGTCCAGAGGGCATGCGACGTTGCCGCGGCCTCGACCGCCACCCGGCGGGCGCCGGCACGGGCAACCAGCCGTGCCCAGTGCTCGGCCAGGTCATAGCCGATCTCCTCGACCACCGCGTCCGGCGCCTCGCGGCGCGCCTGGAGCGTGTACCGGGAGTCCGTCACCAGCAGGACATCGTCGGGTCCCACCAGGAGCTGCCCGGAATGGCCGGCAACCTTGTCCTCGCCCTCGGCCAGCGTGAACCCGGTGAGCCACCGCATGTGCTCGGGCCGGAGGCCGAAGTAGGCGTCGACGCCGTCGCGCGCCATCCGCTCGCGCAGGAGCGCCAGGCGCCCCGGCTGCTGCGCGCGCTCCGCCTCGCGCCAGCGAGCGCGGGTGAGGGCATCCGGGGGCGGGGCGAAGTCGGACGGGACCGGCAGCGACATCGTCAGTTGCCGCCGTACTTCGCCACGTTGCGCTCGTGCTCCGCACGGGTCTTCGCGAACGCGCTCGAGCCAGAGCCGTCACCCTTGGCGATGAAGAACAGGTAGCCGGTCTTCGTGTCCGGGTTGAGCGCGGCCTCGATCGACGCGAGGGCGGGCGAGCAGATCGGCCCGGGAGGCAGGCCGGCGCTGGTGTAGGTGTTGTAGCCGGCCAGCTCGTCCGGCAGGGGCACCGGGAGCTGTTCCACCAGCGAATCCCAGAAGACGTACTTGGTCCACCCGGACAGCTTCATCGCGTCCAGCTGGAGGGTGTCGTTGGTGTAGAAGATCGTGGGATCGGACTGCAGCAGGCCCGTGGGCCACTTCTTGGGGTTGAGCCGGTTCTGGTAGACACCGGCGATCAGCGGGCGCTCCTCGTCGAGCACCGCCTCGCGCTCCACGATCGAGGCGAGCACCAGCACCTGGTAGAAGGTCAGCCCGCGGCTCTCCGGGACCTGGAGCCGCTCCTCGCCGACTCGATCGTAGAACGCGTTGAGCATCATCCGGATCAGGTCCTCGGCGCTCGTGGGCGCATCCGCATCGACCCGGATCGTGTAGGTCGCCGGATACAGGAACCCCTCGAGGCTGGCTCCCTTGGGGCGGACGCTCTCGTCGATCAGCCACGGGTAGTCCGCGAGCAGCTCGTCGGGCGGGTTGAGCGCGATGTCGCGGAACGCCCTGGCGTCGACGGACGTGCCGTCGATGGTCAGGAGCTTGGCCACCATCTGCTCGATCCGGAGCCCCTCGCGGAACGTGATGTCGATCGTCCGGACCACGATCCGGTTCTCCACCAGGCCCTTGACGACCTCGGCCGGCGTCAGGTTGAGGGCCAGCGAGAAATCGCCCGCCTGGAGCTTGGGGGCGAGGCCATCCATGCGCGCCTGGAACAGGAACACCCGCTCCGACGTGATGATCTTCGCGCCCAGCAGGCGCGGTGCCAGCGTGGCGGGCGTGTCGCCCGACTCCACCGTGAACTCCACCACGCTGGGGTTCGTCCCGGCGGGCGCCGTGAGGGCGGGCCCCAGGTCCTCGCGCACGAGATCCTGGATGAACCCGATGCGCAGGGCCGCCGGATTGTCCTCGGCGAGCGGAACGATGACCAGCCGTGCGATCGGGCGGGCAACGGTGAACAGGGCGACGAGGACGACGCCGGCCAGCACCAGCAGGAACACGATGAACCCCAGCAGCCCGGTCAGCCCGCCGCGCCGCTGGCCGTAGCGCTCGTACCGCCGCTGGTCGCCGGGACCCCGCCCGAAGCGTCCGGTCCGCCGGTAGCCGTTGGGCGCCGGACGGGCGGGCTCGGGAACCGGTGGGACGTAGTCCCCGCGCGGGCCACGTCCGCCCCGGATGCTCATGCGTCCGTCCCCAATGGGCGCTCCGGCACGCGGGCCAAGCCCGTGAGGCCAGCCGCCTCTCGACGCGCGTCAAGCTCGTCCTGGAGGATGATGCTGGCGGCTTCGCGATCGATTCGCGCCCGGTGCGCATCGCGCTGCGTCCGAGACGGTGGGCCGCCCGATCGGCCGCGGGGCATCCGTCCCAGCCGCCGTTCGGCCTCGAACGATGACAGGCGTTCGTCGCGCAGGGTCACGGGGAGGTCGAGCCGGCTGGCAAGCTCCGAGGCCCAGGCGCGGGCGCCCGCCGCCATCTCGCCCTCGGTGCCACGGGCCTCGACCGGCAACCCGACGACCAGCTCGCGGACGTCCTGCTCCAGGCACACACGGCCGATCGTGTCGGCATCGGCCTGCGGCGTGTTTGACCGTCTCACCGTGGACAGGGGCCGGGCGATCCCAATGCCGGCGTCGGCGACGGCCAGGCCGATCCGTCGGGTGCCGAGGTCGACACCCAGGATCCGGCTCACCGGCACGAGACGATCGTCGGGGTGGACTGCAGCATCAGCCGGATGGTACTGGCTGGGAGGGCGTCCCGTCGTCGGCCGGACCGGACGGCGACGGCGCCGGCCGGATGGAGGGCAGGACCGGTTCGACGTCCGGCACCGCGTCGACGGCGTCCAGGACGGTCAGCGTCACGCGCGAATTGACCGTGGGAACGCTCGTGACCATGTCCGGCCAGAGCGCGATGGTCACATCCCCATACGGCTCCAGGAGGGCGCGTGCCTGGTCCGCCGGGAGCCCCATGACCTGCTGGCGGAGCCGCTCGCCGTCCACCGGCCGGACCTGCTTGGCGACACCGGCGACCGGGAACTCGATGACCCCGTGCCTGACGGTGCCCTCCCCGGCCGACACTTGCGTCGACCCCTCGACAAGATCCCAGCCCGGCGTGACCGAGTCCGCGAGCGCCCCGGCGGCGATGGCGTCGAGTGGCGACGCATCGACGGCGAGCACGGTCGCGGTCGCGGTGAGCCCCAGCTCGAATGTCTCGACCTCCACGTTGACGAGGCTCTCCGGATCGACCGTGGGTGTCGCCTCACCAAGGGTCGCCGTCTCCGGGAAGACCGTCGCCTCGGTGGGAACGCCGTCCGCGTTGTCCACCTGTGCCTCGAACTGCGCCTGCAGATCGACGGCCAGCGTGGCCAGCGCTTCGTCGACGTCCTTGCGGGAGATCCGGGTGAACTCCTCGCGAGTGCCACCGGTCGTCGGATCCGGATTGGACACCGTGACCAGGTTGCGATCGTAGCGTGCCGGCACGACCCGGATCCGTCCCGCCTCGACGTTGCCGTCTGGCCCCGGCTTGGCGGCCGTGACCGCGACCTCGGTCGTCTGGCACCTGATCGTCTGCACCGAGCCGCTGCCCGTGATCTGGGCGACGGGCAGGAACACGGACTCGTCGATCTCGAACTCGATGCCATCCGGCGTCTTGACAGAGGTCCCGGACGAGATCGTGTACGAGGCCGACGGATCGCAGTTCCGCCAGCGAACCACACCCGTCGCGCGGGTGGTCTCGACGCGCTTGCCCGTGGCCGGGAACTCCGTGGAGACCTCGACCGGGAGGTCCACCACCTGGGCGGGGATCACGAGCCTGTCCGCATCCACGGCGGTGGCAAGCGGATCCGCGGTGACGACGAGCTCCACGGGACCGACCGCCTCCACCCGTGGGGCGATGGTGATGTCGGCCGCCGGCAGGAACACGAACGCGGCCACGCCCGCCGCGCCCAGCGCGACCAGCAGGATCAGGACACCCGCCACGAGACCCGCGCCCGGAAGCCTGCGGGAGGGCCGGACCACGGGCACCTCGCGGCTGCGCCGGACGATCGCCTCAAGCTCGGCCTCGCGGTCAGCCGGGAGGCCTGCCGCCCCGTCGGCGATGCCGACCTCCTCCGCCGCCGCTGCCGGGGACGGATCGCGCGCCGTTCTGCGCTCCGCCTTATCCGACCCTGGGGACGAGCCCGCGGTCCGTGCGGCCGGCGCCGACCGAGCGGGCCGCTCCGTCACGTCGCCGGCCGGCGGGGTGTCCGTCGCGGGCTGCCCGGCTGCTGCCGATCCCTCGAGCGCGTCCTCGTACTCCCCGACCGACCCGAAGACCGGCAGTCCGGCCGACGCGGCCAGCGCCCTCGCGGACGCGTCAGGCGCCACGATGTCCAGCCGGCGCCCGTTCGCCATCGCCTCACGGGCGAGGAGCCGGAAGTTGATCCGCGACGTCGCGACGCGGGACCCGAACGGGATGACGATCGCCACCCGTGGGTCCGTCGCCTGGCGGATCCGGGCTGCCGCGGTCGTGATCTCGTCGTCGGGATCGAGGTAGATGATCGCCGCCATGGCCGGCGCTAGACCTTCATCGCCCGCAGGACCCGGCGCAGCGCGGTGTCGAGCGGGTCCTCGGATGTCTGGATCTCGATCGCCTGCCAGGCGAGCCCCAGGGGGGTCACGTCCTGCTGGTCCACGAGGAGGTCGGTGGCATCGCTGATGGCCTCGACCTGGGCGGGAGCCATCACCGACACCTCGGGCGGCCTGGCGAACGGGAGCTGCTTCCAGAACCGCTCCGCGCCCAGCGCAGCCCGGATCTCGGGCAGCCGGGACCCCCCGCCGCACAGCCAGATTCGCGACGGGAGCATCTCGCCGGCGGCCAGCTCTTCCATGACCAGCTCGACGCCCGCGGCCCAGACGGCGACGTCATCGCCCACGATGCCCGCGACGGCATCGTGCTCGTCGATCGCGAGCCCGCGCGCATAGTCCACCTTGAGCGCTTCCGCCCTCGGGAAGGGCAGGTCGAGGCGGTCGGCGATCGACTTGGTGAAAGCCCGGCCACCGAGCGCGAACATCCGGGTGCCCTCGATCCCGCCCTGGCGCACCAGTGCCACGTCCGTCGTCCCGCCCCCCACGTCCACGAACAGGGCGCCGGCCTGCCGGACCATCTCGGCCCCCAGCACCCGGGCCACCGCGTACGGCTCCGCCACCACCTCGAGCAGCTCGAGGTCAAGCTGGCTGGCCACCGACTGGAGCGCTCCGAGATGGACCAGGGGCGCGAACGCATTGAAGATGCCGATCTTGACGTGGCGCCCCTGGAACCCGACCGGGTTGGACAGCGCATAGCCGTCGATCGAGGCCCCCACGATCGCGCTGTGGACGAGGCGGACGTCGACGTGGGGCAGCCCCGTCTCCCAGGTGATCGATCGTTCGGCCTCCTTGAGGGCCTCCCGCTGGACGCTGTCGATCAGCTTGACGAGCTCGCCGTCATTGACCGGCAGCTCCGGCCGCTTGCGCTCCTGCGTGAGCGTCGTCGTGAACCCCTTGACGAGCTCGCCGGCGATGCCGATGACGACCTGGGTCGGCCGGAAGCCGGCCATCTCCTCGGCCTCCTGGAGAGCGACCGAGCAGTTGTCCACGACCGCCGCGATGTCCGCGACGGTCCCTGACTGCATATGGGACAGGCCCTGTCGCTGGCGGCCGACACCGCGCACCGTCCCGTGGCCGGTCTCGTCGATCTCGAACACGAGCGCCTTGGCGAACTCGGTCCCGATGTCGAGCGCTGTGCACGCGGCGGGGATCGGGGTCTCATCGCGGTTCCAGAGGCGGCGGAGGAACGACATTCAGGCGGCCCCGACCACGGACCCGGCAGCGCGCGTCATCCGGGCCCCGCTTGCGCCGTGACGGCCGAGCGGACCGCCGCCAGCGCGTCACCCAGCCCCTCGCGACGGGACCCCTTCCCCTGGGCCATCTCCGCCCGACCGCCACCACGTCCATCGATCCTGGCCACGGCCTGCTGGACGAGCGGCCCGGCCGCGATGCCACGGGCGACGAGGTCGTCGCTGACCGTCACGAACAGCTGCGGCTCGTCGGCGTCGAGCCCGACGGCGATCACCCCGCTGGGCAACGAGCCGCGGAGGTCCTTCGCGAACGCCTTGAGCGCGTCGATGGACTCCAGGTCCAGGACGGCGCCGACATACCTGACCCCGGCCCCCAGGTCCTCGGCCTTCGCCGCCAGGTCCCCGGGCCTCGGCCGCGTGCCACCCGTGCCCCCCGCCCGGAGGCGCCGCTTCGCCTCGCGCAGCTCGTCCTGGAGTGAGGCCACGCGCTCCTCGACGGCATCCGGGCCGCGGGCACCGACCGCCGCGACGGTTCGGTCGAGCGCCGCGAAGCGCTCGACCATCAGGGCATCCGCGGCGGCACCGGTGACCGCCTCGATCCGGCGCATCCCGGATCCGATGGATCGCTCGCCGGTGATGATGAAGTTGCCGACCTGCCCGGACGCGCGACAGTGCGTCCCGCCGCACAGCTCGTGGGAGAAGCCGGCCACGCGGACGGTGCGCACCCGCTCGCCGTACTTCTCGTCGAAGAACGCGTCGGCGCCCGCGGCCTGCGCCTCTGCCATCGTCATCCACTCCACGCTCACCTCGCGGTCCTCGCGAACCACGCGCCGGACCTCGTCCTCGATGGCCCGCGTCTCCTCGTCGCTCAGCCCCCGCTCGAACGGGAAGTCAAACCGAAGGTAGTCCGGGTGGACCAGCGACCCCGCCTGGCGGGCGCGATCCCCCACCACGTTTCGGAGCGCGCGGTGGAGCAGGTGCGTCCCGGTGTGGTTGCGCATCGTGTGCGCCCGACGTGGCGCGTCCACCTCGCAGCGCAGGACGTCGCCGATCGCCACCCGGGCCCGGAGGAGGCCGCGATGCACGATCAGCCCCGCGCTCTGCGTCCCGGCCACGCGCTGGACATCGTCCACGTCGAACAGGAGGGCCCCGTCGGCGCCGCGCAGCCAGCCGATGTCACCGACCTGGCCGCCGCTCTCCGCGTAGAACGGCGTGCGGTCGAGCACGATCTCGGCGCGCGCGGCGGCCTCGGCGCGCAGCTCCACCTCGGGCACGGGCTCCAGCGTCTCGTACTCAGTGCCATCGCGCAGGATGGCGACCACGCGGGCGTCGCCGCTCGTGGCCTCGTAGCCAGTGAACTCGGTGGGCGCCGTGCGGGCGAGGACGTCCGCGTAGCGGGACGCGGCGAGGTTCGCCTCCGCCAGGCCGGACTTGGTGTGGGAGCGACTCCGCTGCCGCTGCTCGGCAAGCGCGTCCTGGAACCCGGCCAGGTCCGTCCGCACCCCGTACTCCGCGGCGAGCTCGACGGTGAGGTCGATCGGGAAGCCGTACGTGTCGTGGAGGCGGAACGCGACGTCACCCGGGAGCACCGGGGCATCCGCCGGCAGGTGATCGGCCTGGCGGCCGACGGTGCGCGCCTCCGACGTCAGCGAGATCAGGGCATCCTCCAGGATCCCGACACCCGCCTCGAGCGTCCGGTTGAACTGGCGTTCCTCGCGCTCGATGACGCCCAGGACGTCGGCCCGGCGCTCGGCGAGGTGGGGATAGGCCCCGGCCATCGTCTCGATCACCACCTTGGCGGTCTCACCCAAGAACGGCTGGTGTCGACCGAGGAGCCGCCCGTGGCGGATCGCCCGGCGCATGATCCGGCGCAGCACGTAGCCGCGACCCTCGTTGGCGGGCCGGACGCCGTCGGCCACCAGGAACGTCACCGCCCGGCTGTGGTCGGCGATCACCTGGTAGCTGAACCGCTCGGCCTCGAACGCGTCGGGGTCGCTGCCCAGCAGCTCGCGCATCCGCTCGTGGATCGGGGCGAACAGGTCGGTGTCGTAGTTGGTGCTCACGCCCTGGACCACGGACGCGATCCGCTCCAGACCCAGGCCCGTGTCCACGCCGGGGGCGGGAAGCGGCGTCAGCGAGCGATCCGGGTGCAGCTCGAACTCCATGAACACGAGGTTCCAGACCTCGAGCCAGCGCGGGCAGTGTTCGCTGTGATCCGGGACGCAATCGGGACCCTCGGACAGGTGCGCGCCCCGGTCGTAGTGGATCTCCGAGCACGGGCCGGACGGTCCCACATCGCCCATCCGCCACCAGTTGGCCTCGTCGCCGGCCGGGAAGTCGCCCCAGCGCACGAGCCGGTCCTCGGTCAGACCAATCTCGTCCTTCCAGATGGCATGGGCGACATCGTCGGTCGTGTAGACCGTCGCCGCCAGCCGCTCCGCCGGGATCCCGAGGTCCCGGGTAAGGAAGTCCCAGGCCCAGTGGATGGCTTCGCGCTTGAAGTAGTCGCCAAAGCTCCAGTTGCCCAGCATCTCGAACAGGGTGTGGTGGCGCGGCGTGCGGCCGACCTCCTCGAAGTCGTTGTGCTTGCCCGCGACGCGCAGGCAGCGCTGGTAGTCCACGGCGCGCGTGTACTCGCGCTTCTCCACGCCCGTGAGCGCGTCCTTGAACTGGACCATGCCGGAGTTGGTGAACAACAGCGTCTGGTCGCCGGCCGGCACAAGGCTCGCGCTGGGCACGACGGTGTGGCCGCGCTCGGCAAAGAACTCCACGAAGCGGCTGCGGATCTCGGCCGCGGACCGATACGGGATGACGGGACCGGACGGGGTGGGGCTGGACATCGGCGCAATGGTACCGAACGAGCGATGGTCGAACGGCCCGCTGCCAGAGATCCTCGCGCTGCCGGGGACCGCCGGGTCCCCCGCGCGCGCCTCGAGACTAGGGCTGCTTCTCGCTGTCGTCGCGGCGCCGGCGCACCAGGGCGGCTCCGGCCACGGCGGCGCCAACCAGGGCACCCGCGATGAGGCCCCCCAGGAAGCGCCTGGACCGGTCGCTCTCGCCGCCGAGGAGATCGGCCAGGTCGGCCAGTCCACCAAGGGGCCGGGGATCACGCCGCGGGGTCACGGCCGGGTCGTCCGCGTGCTCGTCCTTGCCTGCCAAGTGGTCAGCCCGCCTTTCTGGACTGGGGTCCGAGCGTGGTGAGGATGGCCACGATGGCGATTGCCACCCAGGCCAGGATCGACGCCGGAATGAGCGAGAAATCGCCGATCGCGAGCATGGTGATCCCGACACGGGTGCCCACGGCGGCGCCCGCCCAGGCGCCGAGCACGGCCGCCACGAAGGTGAGCGGCAGCCGCCCTCCGGCGTCGCCCCGGACCAGGACGTAGACCGCGGTATGGACGAGGCCCACCAGGACCGCGAGGGGGAGCGCGGGGCCGACGGTCATGACAGCACGACCTCGCCCGCGACCACCCGGCTCCCCGAAGGAGCGCCGGGTGACGCGATCCGTCCACCGCCGAGGCAGGTCTCCCCGTCGTACAGCGCACACACCTGGCCTGGGGCAATGGCCCACACGGGCGTGTCCGTGTCCACGACCCACGCCCCCATGCGGGCCGGCTCGTCCGGGCTTGCCGGGCGGACCCACGCGGGCACCAGCGGCGCGCGGTGGCGGATCCGGACCGCGGCCCGGAACGGGCGCCAGGGGCCATCCCCGTCCCGTCCAGCGGGCGGCCCGTCCGCCACGAATGACATCGAGTCCAGCGGGATGGTCCGAGTCTCCAGGTCCTCCCGCCTGCCGAGGACGATGGCATTGGTCCCCGGGTCGATGCGCGACACGAACCGCGGCTCGCCGACGGCCACACCGAGGCCCTTGCGCTGGCCGATGGTGAAACCCGGGGCGCCGTCATGCGTGCCGAGCAGCGTGCCGTCCGCGTCCAGCACCGGCCCCGGTGTCGGCAGCCACCCGCCCCGCGACCGCAGCTCGGTGCGGTAGTCACCGCCGGGCACGAAGCAGATCTCCTGGCTCTCGGGCTTCTCGGCCGTGGTGAGCCCGAGCCCGCGCGCCATGTCGCGGACCTCCGGCTTGGTCAGGTCGCCGAGGGGAAAGCGGCTGTGCCACAACTGGTCCTGGCGGAGCCCGTACAGGAAGTAGGTCTGGTCCTTCGCCTCGTCGGCTGCCCGCACAAGCACGGCGCGCGGGCCGTCCGGTGTGTCCCGGACCATCCTGCGTGCGTAGTGCCCGGTGGCGACCGCCTCGCACCCGTAGAGGTGGCGCGCGCGCCCGAGCAGGGCACCGAACTTGACCACCGTGTTGCAGTCGACGCAGGGGCTCGGTGTCCTGCCGCCGAGGTAGGCGGCCACGAACGGGTCGATCACCCCGGCCCCGAACTCGCGCTCGAGGTTCATGACGTAGAACGGGATCCCCAGGTGGGCCGCGACGCGGCGGGCGTCGTCGGCGGCGTCGGCGGAGCAGCAGCTCTTGCGGAACTCGCTGTAGCTGTCGGCGACCTCGTGCAGGCGCATCCAGACCCCGACCACCTCGTGGCCCTGGTCTACGAGCAGGGCGGCCGCCACGGAGCTGTCGACGCCCCCGCTCATGGCCACCAGGATCCGGCTCATCCCGTGGCCGCCTCCGCGGGCATCCGCGGTGCCGCCTCGAGCAGCCGCCGCATGACGGCGGGGACCACCCTGGCGGCCTCCTCGATCTCGGCGACGGTCGTCGTCCGGCCAAGGGACAGGCGCACGGCGCCTCGTGCCTCCTCGTCCGGATAGCCCATCGCCGACAGGACGTGGCTGACCTCGGCCGAGCCGCTAGTGCAGGCGGAGCCCGTGGAGCACGCGATCCCCTCGAGGTCCAGCGCGAGCGTGACCGAGCCGCCGTCGATACCGTGGACGAGCACCGACAGGATGTGGGGCAGTCGATCGACTGGATGCCCGGTGAGCTCGACCCCGTCCACCGCCAGCAGGGCGTCGGCAAGGCGCTCCCGGAGCGCCTGCACCCGGCCGGCGGTCTCGGTCCGCTCGGCCGCGACGAGCTCGAACGCCCGGGCCATGCCCACGGCACCGGCGAGGTTCTCCGTTCCGGCTCGCCGGTGGCGCTCCTGCGACCCCCCGTGCTGCTGGGCCAGGATGTGCGTCCCCTTGCGGATCCAGAGGGCGCCGGTGCCCTTGGGACCCTCCGCCTTGTGGGCGCCGAAGGCGACGAGGTCGGCGCCCAGCGCCTCCATGTCCATCGGCCGCCACGGGGCGGCCTGGACCGCGTCCACGTGAAGCAGCACCCCGCGACGGGCGTGGACCACCTCGGCGATCTCCCCGATGGGCTGGATCGTGCCGACCTCGTTGTTCGCGAGCATCACGCTGACCACGATCGTCCTGTCCGTCAGCGCCCGCTCGATGCTCGCCGGGTCCACGCGCCCATAGCGGTCGACGGCCACCTCGACGACCTCGAAGCCGAACTTCTCCAGGTGGGCCAGGGTGTGCCCCACCGCGTGGTGCTCCACCGGCGAGGTGACGATGCGGGCACCGCGGGTACGCCCGGCCCAGGCCGCCCCCTTGAGCGCGAGGTTGCTCGCCTCGGTCCCGCCGCTCGTGAACACCACCTCCCGCGCGTCAGCCCCGATCGCCCCCGCGAACCGCTCGTGCGCGCCGTCGAGGGCCTCGCGGGCGGCCCGGCCCCAGGCGTGCGTGGACGACGGGTTGCCGAAGGTCGTGCCCAGGAACGGCAGCATCGCCTCGAGGACCTCGGGGCGGAGCGGCGTGGTCGCGGCATGGTCGAGGTAGATCGGCATGGTCGAGGGATTGTACGTCCGCGCCGCGCGGACCCCCGGCCCGAGGGTCGACGGAGGTCAGGCGCGCTCGGCCCGAACCAGGTCGTGGGCGCGGCCCCGCTCGCGGTCGCGCTCGTGCCTGGCCAGCAGGCGCTTGCGCAGCCGGATCGCCGACGGCGTGACCTCGACCAGCTCGTCCGCCCCGATGAACTCGATCGCGCTCTCGAGGGTGAGCGGACGGGGCGGCGTGAGCCGGAGCGCCTCGTCGTGGGCGTGCGTCCGGATGTTGGTGAGCTTCTTCTCCTTGGTCGCGTTGACGTCCATGTCACCCGAGCGCGCGTTCTCGCCCACGATCATGCCCTCGTAGACGTCCACGCCAGCCCCGATGAACAGCTCCGACCGATCCTGGAGGTTGAACAGCGCGTAGGCGTTCGACGTCCCCGCCCGGTCGGCGATGAGCACCCCGTTGGTCCGGTGGGTCACCTCCCCGGCCCACGGCCCGTAGCCCTCGCCGATCTGGTGGAGCAGGGCCGTGCCGCGGGTGTCGGTCAGCAGCTGGCCGCGGTAGCCGATGAGACCGCGAACCGGGAGCACGAACTCCATCCGCACCCGGCCGTCGGCATCGGTCGTCATCTGCTCCAGGCGGCCCTTGCGCCCGGCCAGCGCGTGCTGCACCTCGCCGATGTAGTCGGGCGGGATGTCGATGGTGATCCGCTCGTAGGGCTCCTGGACCTGGCCGCCAACCTCGTGGAGGATGACCTCCGGGCGGCTGACGGTGAGCTCGTAGCTCTCGCGCCGCATCTGCTCGATGAGCACGGCCAGCTGGAGCTCGCCCCGCCCCCGGACCTCGAAGGTGTCGCCGGACTCGGTCGGGTGGACCTCGATGGACACGTTGCCCAGGATCTCGCGATCCAGGCGGGCCTTGATCTGGCGCGACGTCACGTACCTGCCGTCCCGGCCGCCAAGCGGCGACGTGTTGACCCCGAACGTCATGCTCAGGGTCGGCTCGTCCACGTCCAGGCGCGGCAGTGGCCGGGGATCACCCGGTTCCGTAATCGTGTCGCCGATGGTCACCTCGGGCAGGCCGGCCACGGAGACGATCTCGCCCGGGCCTGCCTCGGCGATCTCCACCCGCTCCATCCCGCGGGCCGTCTGGAGGCTGCTCACGGTGCCGCTGATGGTCACCGTGCGGCCGGGCTCCACGCCGCCCGCCGTATCGTCCGGCTCGTCGCGGACCACCGCGATCCGCTGGCCAACCCGGATCGTCCCGTTGCGGATGCGGCCGACGGCCATCCGTCCGACGTATTCGTTGGCGCTCAGGTTGGTGACCATCAGCTGGAGCGGATGGCCCTCGTCGAACACGGGCGCCGGGGTCACCTCGATGAGGAGGTCGAGCAGCGGGCGCAGGTCCGTGCCCGGGACGGCGAGGTCGCGGGTCGCGGTCCCCAGCCTGGCGTTGGTATAGACCACCGGGAACTCGATCTGTTCCTCGTCGGCGCCCAGATCCATGAACAGCTCGTACACGGCATCGAGCACCTCGGCCGCGCGGGCGTCCGAGCGGTCGATCTTGTTGAGCGCGACGACCACGGGCAGCCGGCGCGCCATCGCCTTCTGGAGCACATATCGCGTCTGCGGCAGGGGCCCTTCGGCGGCGTCAACGAGCAGCAGCACGGAGTCCACCATGAGCAGGCTGCGCTCCACCTCGCCGCCAAAGTCCGCGTGGCCGGGTGTGTCGACGATGTTGAGCCGGACTCCGCCGACCTCGATCATCGTCTGCTTGGCGAGGATCGTGATCCCCTTCTCGCGCTCGAGGTCCCCGGAGTCCATCACCCGGTCCACCAGGGCCTGGTTCTCGCGGAACACGCCGGTCTGGCGAAGCATGGCATCGACGAGGGTGGTCTTGCCGTGGTCGACATGGGCGACGATCGCCACGTTGCGAAGGTCGCCGCGGACGGCGGGCGTGGTGGCGCTGGCGGGCACGACGGGGCCGGGAGTGCTGTTCATGGGCGGGCGGAAGTGTCGCACATGCGGGCCATTCGGGCATCGGGCCGGGTCTCCCCGGGCCCGCTGCGCGCCCGGCGGCTACACTCCGGCCGAGCTATCAAGGAGCCGCCCATGACCGTCGCCGCCGTGATCCTCGCCGCGACCCCGACCTCCGCGCTCGCGGACGCCGACGGCACGCCGGCCGCCCGCCGCCTCGCGGACACGGCGTGGGCGGGGGGGGCCACCCCCGTGGTCGTGTGCACGTTCGATCCCGAGGGTGCGGTTGCCGCGGCCCTCGCCAACGCCGAGGTGACACTGGCGGACCCCGTCGATCCATCCCTGGGCCCGGTCGGCCAGATCGTCAACGGCGTCGAGGCGGCCGTGCGCCTGGTCTCGGAGACCGAGGCTGCGCTCGTGTGGCCCGCGCGGCTGGCCTGGGTGGACGCGGAGACGGTCACCACGCTGATCGCGGCCCACGGGGAGGATCGCAACGCGGTGGTGCGGCCCGCCTACGACGGGGAGGCGGGCTTCCCCGTGCTGCTGCCCGTCACCCATCTCGACGGGCTCCGCGCCCTCGCCTCCGACCGCATGCCCGGGGAGCTGTTCGAGGACCTCGAGGCTGCGGGGGTCCCGGTCCGGGTCATCGAGACGGGGGATCCCGGTGTGACCCACGACGTGTCGGTCCCGGCAGCCGAGCTGCCCCCCTACGATGGCCCGCCCGAGCCCGCCGCGACACCCGAGTGGGGCGCCGGCGTGGCCGACCAGGCAGACGATGCGCCCGTGACGGGGCCTGCTCGCCTGGGACTCGACGCGTGAGCCGCGCCCCCAGGGCCCTGGGGGCGGCGCTGCTGCTGGTGGTGATCATCGCGGTTGCCGGCTGGTTCTGGTACACGCAGCCACAGCCACTGCTGCCCGAGGCGACCGCGTCACTGGTATCCACGTCCGAGGTGACCTTCGCCGAGAGCGACGGGCGGCTGGAATGGTCGCCAGCCGACAACGACTACTCGACGGCGCTCGTGATCTATCCCGGCGGCAAGGTCCCGGCCGCGGCCTACGGGCCCGAGGCGCAGGCGATCGCGGGCGAGGGGTACCTGGTGATCATCACCCCGATGCCGTTCAATCTCGCCGTGTTCGGGATCGGGGCCGCGGACGCGGCCATCACCGCGCACCCGGAGGTGACGACCTGGGCGCTGGCCGGGCACTCGCTGGGCGGCTCGATGGCCGCTCAGTACGCCTCCGATCACGCAGCGCAGGTCGCGGGCCTCGCCTTCTGGGCGTCCTACCCGGCCACGGACCTGTCGGGCACAAGCATCGACGTCGTGTCGATCTACGGCACGCTCGACGCCGGTGCTGCCCGCATGTCGGGGACCGAGGCACGGGATCAGCTGCCGGCGGACGCGGTGTTCGTCGCGATCGAGGGCGGCAACCACGAGCAGATGGGCTGGTACACGGGGCAGCCGAATGATCCTCCGGCCGGGATCTCGCGCGCGGACCAGCAGGCCCAGGTGGTGGCCGTCACCGTGGGGATGCTCGCGGGTGTGGCTGGACCCTAGGGTTTCGCGGGCCCCGGGTCAGGCGCCGACGTAGGCGGCGAGGTGCTCGCCGGTGAGGGTCGAGCGGGCGGCGACCAGGTCCGCCGGCGTGCCCTCGAAGACGATCCGGCCGCCGTCGTGGCCGGCACCGGGGCCAAGGTCGATGATCCAGTCGGCGTGCGCCATGACCGCTTGGTGGTGCGAGATGACGATGACCGACTTGCCGGCGTCGACGAGCCGGTCGAGCAGCCCGAGCAGCTGCTCGACATCGGCGAGGTGGAGGCCGGTGGTCGGCTCGTCGAGGACGTAGACGCCGCCCTTCTCGGCCATGCGGGTGGCCAGCTTGAGCCGCTGCCGCTCGCCGCCGGAGAGCGTCGTGAGCGGCTGGCCGAGGCTGACGTAGCCGAGCCCGACGTCGGCGAGCCGGACGAGGATGGCGTGCGCGGCGGGCGTGCGCGCCTCGCCGGCCCCGAAGAACGCCTCGGCCTCGGTCACGGACATCGCGAGCACCTCGCTGATGTCGCGGCCGCCGAGGTGGTAGTCCAGCACCGCCGGCTGGTACCGCTTCCCCTCGCACGCCTCGCACGTGGCGGCAACCGTGTCCATGAAGCCCAGCTCGGTGTAGGTCACGCCGATGCCGTTGCAGGTGGGGCAGGCGCCGTCGGAGTTGGCGCTGAACAGGGCTGCCTTCACCCCGTTGGCCTTCGCGAACGCCGTGCGGATCGGGTCGAGCAACCCGGTGTAGGTCGCCGGGTTGCTCCGGCGCGAACCGCGGATCGCGCCCTGGTCGACGGCCACCACGCCTTCCCGGCCCGCCACCGAGCGGTGGATCAGCGAGCTCTTGCCCGAGCCGGCCACGCCGGTCACCACCACCAGCGCTCCGAGCGGGATGTCGACATCGACGTGCTGCAGGTTGTTCGCGTCAGCGCCGCGCACCTCGAGTGCTCCCGACGGGATCCGAACCGATGGCTTGAGGGCCGCCCGGTCGTCCAGGTGCCGGCCCGTCAGGGTGCCACTGGCGCGCAGCCCCTCGACGGTTCCCTCGAACGTCACCTCGCCACCGGCCGTACCGGCGCCGGGTCCGAGATCGACGACGTGGTCGGCGATCGCGATCGTCTCCGGCTTGTGCTCCACCACCAGCACGGTATTGCCCTTGTCGCGCAGCTGGAGCAGCAGGCTGTTCATCCGCGCGATGTCGTGCGGGTGCAGGCCGATGGTCGGCTCGTCGAACACGTAGGTGACGTCGGTGAGCGACGACCCGAGGTGGCGGATCATCTTGACGCGCTGCGATTCGCCGCCTGACAGCGTGCCTGACGGCCGGTTGAGGCTCAGGTAGCCCAGCCCGATCTCCGCGAACGAGTCGAGGGCGTGCCGCAGCGCGCCGAGCAGCGGCGCGACCGACGGCTCGTCGAGCTCGCGGACCCACTCGGCCAGGTCGCTGATCTGCATCGCGCAGGCGTCGGCGATGCTGACGCCCCGGATCCTCGATGAGCGGGCGCCTTCGTTGAGGCGCGTCCCCCCGCACTCGGGGCAGGTCGTGAACGTCACGGCCCGCCCCACGAAGGCGCGGACGTGTGGCTGCATGGCGTCCACGTCCTTGGACAGCATCGACTTCTGGATCCGGGAGACAAGCCCCTCGTAGGTCAGGTTGATGTTGTCGACCTTGATCCTCCGGGCCTTGCCGTAGAGGAACTCCTGGCGCTGCTTCGCGGTGAACGAGGCGATGGGCACGTCGTCCGGCACCACCGCGGCGAAGATCCGCCCGAACCAGCCGTCGGCGCTGTAGCCCGGGACCGTGATCGCCCCCTCGGACAGCGACTTCCGCTCGTCGAACAGCTGGGTGAGGTCGATGTCGCTCACCGAGCCGATGCCCTCGCACCGCGGGCACATGCCGCCGGTGACCGAGAACGTGCGCTTCTCGGACTGGGCGCCCGCCTTGTGGACCACGACCCGACCGACCCCGGTGGCCGACGCGACGTTGAAGGCGAAGGCCTGGGGTGAGCCGATGTGCGGCTGCCCGAGCCGGCTGAAGAGGATGCGGAGCATGGCGTTGGCGTCGGTGGCGGTGCCCACGGTGGAGCGGGGGTTGCCACCCATCCGCTCCTGGTCGACGATGATCGCGGTCGTCAGCCCCTCCAGCACGTCGACGTCGGGCCGTGCCTGCGTGGGCATGAAGCCCTGCACGAAGGCGCTGTAGGTCTCGTTGATCAGCCGCCGCGACTCCGCCGCGATCGTGTCGAACACGAGAGAGCTCTTGCCAGAGCCGGAGACGCCGGTGAACACCGTCAGCCGGCGCTTCGGGATCACCACGCTGACGTCCCTGAGATTGTTCACGCGGGCGCCATGCACCCGGATCAGGTCGCGGCTGTCGGCTGCGAACAGCGCGGGCGGCGGCGTGTCCGTCCTCGGGACCGTGCTCATCGTGTCTCCAGTGTCGGGCGCGACCGTCGCACGAGGGGTCCGGCGTGGCCGGCTCGGAGGAACGGCCGCGCTGGAGCCGAGGTCACCGCTTCTCGGGGCTCCCCACGAAGCGCAGGCCAAGCTCCTGGAGCTGCTCCTCGTCCGGCACCGACGGGGCCTCGAGCATCAGGTCCGAGCCGGACTGGGTCTTGGGGAACGCCATGACCTCGCGGATGTTGGTCTGGTAGCTGAGGAGCGCCGCCCAGCGGTCCACGCCGAGCGCGATGCCGCCGTGCGGTGGAGCCCCGTACTCGAAGGCGTCGAGCATGGCGCCGAAGCGCTCCTTCATCTGGGCAAGCGTATAGCCCTGCAGGTTGAAGCTGCGGGCGAGGAGACCCGGCTTCCAGATCCGCACCGAGCCACCGCCCAGCTCCCAGCCGTTGAGCGCGAGGTCGTACTGCATCGCCCGGGCCCGGCCCGCGGGATCCTCGGGTGAGCGGACGTCAAGATCGCCCGAGACCGTGGTCAGCAACGGCTCGTCCTCGGGAACGACACCGCTGAACGGGTTGTGGGTCGCGTCCCAGCGGCCGAACGGCTCGTCCCACTGGTACATCGGGAAGTGGTTGATCCAGCAGTAGGCAAGCTCGTCCGGATCGGCGAGCGCGAGGCGCCCGCCAAGCTCCACGCGCAGGCGTCCCAGGACGTCGTTGACCGTCTCACCCCGGTCGGCGACGACCAGGACCAGGTCGCCATCGGCCGCGCCGGCGGCCGCCCTCACGGCGGCCCGTGTCGTGGCGGACAGGAACTTGGCGATCGGCCCGTGCAGCTCGCCGCCCGCCTGGACCGCGAGATGGACCAGGCCCTTCGCGCCAAGCCGCTTGGCCAGCTCGGCCAGCTCGTCGATCTCGCGCCGCGTCGCCCCGCCCATGCCGGGCACGGTGATCCCCTTCACGCGACCGCCCGCGATCAGCGTCTCGTCGAACACCCGGAACCCGGACGCACCCGCACCGTCCGCGCCGGTGAGAGCCGGGGCCAGGTCGAACAGCTCCATCGCGAACCGCAGGTCCGGCTTGTCCGAGCCGAACCGTTCCATCGCGTCCTCGTACTCGAACACCGGGAACGGGACCTGGCGGATCTTCCGCCCGGGAACCGTCGCCGTGGTGACCTCGATCGCCATCCGCTCGATGAAGGCCATCAGCGTCGCCTCGTCCACGAAGCTCATCTCGAGGTCGAGCTGCGTGAACTCGGGCTGGCGGTCGCCGCGCAGGTCCTCGTCGCGGAAGCAGCGCGCGATCTGGAAGTAGCGGTCGATGCCCCCGACCATGAGCAGCTGCTTGAGCTGCTGCGGGCTCTGCGGCAGGGCGTAGACGGTGCCCGGCTGGAGCCGGCTCGGGACGATGAAGTCCCGCGCGCCCTCGGGGGTGCTCTTGATCAGGTTGGGGGTCTCGACCTCCACGAACCCGGCCGCGTGGTGGACCTCGCGGATCGCCTGCACGAGACGGCTGCGCAGGAGCAGGCGCTGCTGCATCGCCTCGCGCCGGATGTCCAGGTAGCGGTACTTGAGCCGCAGCGTCTCGTCGATCGGGGCGTCGGGGTCGTTGACGTAGAACGGCGGCGTCTTCGACTCGTTGAGGATGGTGACCCGGCGGGCCTGGAGCTCGATCGCGCCCGTCGCGAGCCTGGCGTTCTCCTGGCCCGCCTCCCGCAACGCGACGATGCCCTCCACCACGACCACGAACTCGGTGCGGACGCGGGAGGCCTCCTCGTGCGCAGCCGGAGCGTCGGCCGCATCGACCACGACCTGCGTGATGCCGTAGCGATCACGAAGGTCGATGAAGATCAGCTTGCCGTAGTCACGGCGGCGGTGGACCCAGCCGGCGAGCGTCGCGTTCGAGCCCGCGTCGTCCGCGCGAAGGTCCCCACTCGTGTGGGTGCGATACGACGTGGCGAGGCTGAACGGTTCGGCGGGCACGGACGGGCGCTCCGGTGACGGGTTGAAGGGTGCCCATCGTACGTCACCGCCTCATCGGGCGGCCGCGGGCGTCCGGAGATCCATCTCCTCGAGCCAGCGCAGGAGGAGATGGTGCACGGCCGGCGCACCGACCAGCCGCTCCGCCGGCGGCGGCAGCTCGGATGGATGGAGCACGAAGGCCTCGGTCTGGGCTCCGCCCAGGCCGCCGTGCGAGCCGACCAGCTCCTCGAACGCCGCGACCTCGCCGGTCTCGGCGTCGAGCATCGACACGACGACGAGGTCGCCCACGCAGTCGAACCCGTCGAGGCGGCGCAGTGACGGCTCCGCGAGCGGACCGAACCGCCCGAGCGGGTCCTCTCCCTCAACCCGCCCGGTCGCCAGGTGGCGCAGCCCGCCGCCGCCCAGGACCACCGGTCCGTCCGCCTCGGAGCGAACCATCACGAGGCCCACGCCCGGGTGCGACGCGAGGGCCTCCACCAGCCCGCGATGACGGTCCTCGAGCTCCTCCCACGTCATCCGCCCGGGCGTCTCGGTGACGTAGATGTTGGCCAGGTTCCCGGACGCCGCGACGACCACGTCGTGCTCGCCGGCCCGGCCGGTGGCCTCGACCTCGCGGGCCTCGGTCTCGCCCGTCGTGTGCATCCGGCGACGGGCCAGCCTCGCCCCCCGCCCCTCCCCGCCGGCCAGCTGCGTGAGCACCGTGTTGAGGTAGCCCCAGCCCTCCACGTCGGACGTCGCGGCGAGCATCGCCGGCTCCCCGGCCATCAGGCGCCGGACCAGCTCGTCGAGGGTGGTCCCGTAGCGCTGGAGGAAGGTCGCCCCCTGGCTCTGCCCGTGGTCGGACAGGACCACGATCCGGTAGGGGCGAGGTGTCGCGGCCGCCGCCCGTTCCAGGAGGCCGATCTGCCGGTCGGCCTCGGCGATCTCGTTGAGCGCCTCGGAACGCTCAGGCCCGGCGTGATGGGCGACCTCGTCGTAGCCCACGAGGTCGACGTAGATGACCGGTACGCCACGGTGCATGTCCTCGAGCACCAGGCCGATCGACAGGTCCCGGAGCACGATGCAGGCGGCCGCCCGCAGCAGCGGGAACGGCCACCGGCGGGACGTCCGCGGCTCGAGCCCGCGAAGCCGCTGGGCGCGGGCTTCGAGCAGCTCGCGGGCAACCTCCATGGTGACCAGGACCAGCGTCCTGAACACCGTTGACGGGTCGGCGAAGAATCCGAAGAAGTCGCGACTCCTGATGCCCTGCCGGCCCAGCAGTGTCGAGGTGGTGAGCACGCTTCGCGTCGCATCCCCGGACAGCAGGTTTGCGACCGACGATCCACCGTGGGCGAGGAGTCCGCTCCCCGTGGACACGCGCCGCTCGATCTCGGCCGCATCGGCGGGGCGGTTGGAGACGAGCAGTCGCCCGGTCGGCTTCTCGAACCATCGGAACGCCGGGATGTTGCCGTTGTCGCCGTGGAGGATGCCCGCCTGGGAAGCGGACGTCTGCGAGGGCAGCAGGACCGACCAGGGCGTGACCCGGTGGGAGCCCGACCGCACCCAGCGGGCCATGTGCGGAGCGTTGCCGGTCCGGATCGCAAACCGCAGCAGTGGCTCCGCGAGGCCGTCAACCTGGACGATGACCAGCCCGGGTGGCATCGATCCCGGCTCGGCGGGCCCCTTGCGAACCAGCTCCAGCACCACGGAGCGGTACCACGAGTCCGCCCAGTCCAAGTCCAGCACGAACCCCAGGACGAGGTTCACTACCGCGAGGTACAGCGAGAGCACGAACGCCCACAGGAAGGAGCCGACCTCGAACCCGGGCAGCAGCTGCGCGACCAGCCCGATCATCAGCCCGTTGATGAGCAGCGACAGCAGTCCGAACGTGAGGACCGCGTAGCGGACCAGGAACCGGATGACGATGGGCCGGACGAGCGCGTTCGCGGCGCTGATCCCCACGACCGCCACGACGAGGCTCGGCGGGTCGTGGAACTGGACCGGCTCGAAGATCCAGGCGACGGCGGCCAGCGCGAGGCCGTCCGCCAGCCAGGTCAGGAGGACGTAGCGGACTAGCCGGGAGCGGTCCTGCCGCCACTCGCCGGCGACACGCAGGTTGGCCCGCCAGAAGGCGGCGAGGTCACGGAGCCACTGTCGGGCGAGGGCCAGGACCCGCATCGCACGCCCTCCCCCACCCGGTCAACCGTGCCGGTGGCCGGCGTCGGCCCGGGCGAGCTCGCGGGCCAGGTCCCCGACCCCGACGATCCGCTGCGTCCCGGCGGGGAGGTCGCGGAGCTGCACGTGCCCGTCCTTGAGCTCGTCGCCGAGGATCACCGCGAAGTGCGCCCCCTCCTTGCCCGCGGCTTCCAGCTGCCGGCCCAGCTTCCGGCGCCCGAGATCGGCCCGGACGCGCAGGCTGGCGGCCCGCAGCTCGGTCGCCAGACGCAGCCGGGCGACGGTGTCGTCGGGGTCCGCGCCGACGATCACGGCCAGCGGTCCCGACGGGTCCGCCCGGGACGCCGCCGCGTCCGGATCCTGCTCGGCGATGACGAGGGCCACGCGGTCCAGGCCCACGCCAAACCCGATGCCGGGCGTCGGCCTGCCACCCAGCAGCTCCACGAGCCCGTCGTAGCGACCGCCGCCACCCAGCGCCTGCTGCTGGCCCTCGCGCCCGGTGACGTAGAACTCGAACGCGGTCCGGGTGTAGTAGTCGAGGCCGCGCACCAGTCCCGCCTCCACGCGATACGGCACCCCCAGCGCGTCGAGGTGGGCCTTCACGCTCTCGAAGTGCGCCGAGCACGCCTCGCACAGGCGGTCCGTGATCCGTGGGGCGGCGGCGTTGAGCGCCGCCATCGCCGGGTCCTTGGAGTCCAGCAGCCGCAGGGCGTTGCGCTCCAGGCGGTCGCGCTCGGTGGGCGGCAGGACGGCCTCATGGCCGCGGTAGTAGTCAACCAGCTCCGTGATGTAGGCGGGGCGGCAGGCCGGATCGCCGATCGAGTTGAGGAGCACCTCCACGCCGCGGACACCGGCATCGGCGATGAACCGGGTGGCCAGCTCGATGATCTCGGCGTCGACGGCCGGGCCTGCATCTCCGATGGCCTCCGCGTCAAACTGCCAGAACTGCCGGTACCGCCCCGCCTGGGGCCGGTCGTAGCGGAACATGGGGCCCGTGGCCGTGAGCTTCACCGGCTGGGGCAGGGTCTGCATCCCGTGCTGGACGTAGGCGCGGGCAATGCCCGCGGTCGGCTCCGGGCGCAGGGCCCACGACTCGCCGTCCTCGGTCCGCGGCGCGATCCGGAACAGCTCCTTCTCCACGATGTCGGTGACGCTCCCGATCCCGCGTTCGAAGACGGCGCTCTGCTCGAACAGCGGCGTCTCGATCGGCCGGTAGCCGTAGCGGCCCGTGAGGTCCGCCGCGAGCCGGCCGAGCCGGTCGAAGGTGGCCTTCTCGTCGGGAAGGAGATCGCGGGTGCCCCTGGGGGCTCGGTAGGTGGGCATCGTGGGCAAGTCTAGCCCTCGCCCACCCCGCCAGCGGGGCTCAGCCGGAGCGGAGCAGCCAGACGAAGGTCACGCCCAGGACCGCGAGGACGAGCCCCGCCCCTGCCGCCACCGTGATCGAGGTCCATGCCGGGAGGAAGCCCAGCTGGTCGATCTGGCGACGGCCGCTGCGGTAGCGATAGAGCCCGATCACCACGGCGGCCGCGCCGGTCCCGATGACCAGCGTCGACAGGATCCTGACGAGCGGGATGCCCGGGTCGGCGTTGCGGGTCAGGAACTGGGCTGCCGCGAGCCCGAGGGCGATCAGCGTGACCCCGGTGCGGAACCAGGCCAGGAAGGTCCGCTCGTTGGCGAGGTGCGTGCGCGCCCGGGAGTCGGGATCGGTATCCATCGCCCGAAGGATACGTCCGGTCCGCGCCCGACAACCCTAACGTTCACGTGAACGGCAATGTTTGCTACGCTGGACCGGTGACCGAGACCGAGATGCCTCCCCGCCTGCTGCGTATCCAGGAGGTTGCCGCGGACACCGGCCTCACCCCGCGGGCCATCCGCTACTACGAGGAGGTTGGCCTGCTGGCGCCGGCCGCCCGATCCGAGGGTGCCTACCGGCTCTACGACGCCGAGGATCTCGAGCGCCTGCGCTTCATCCGCGGGCTCCGCGACGACGCCGGCTTCTCGCTTTCGGAGATCCGCCAGCTGCTCGTGGACGAGGAGGCGCGTACGCGCAACCGCGACCGCTTCCGCACGACCACCGATGTGACCGAGCGGCGGCGCATCCTCAGCGACGCCATCGCGATCGTCGACCGCCAGGTGGCCACGCTGCGCGCCAAGGTCGACCGCCTGGAGGCGATGGTCGCCGAGGCTACCGAGCGGCGGTCGCACCTCGTCAGCCACCTCGAGGATCTCGATGCGGGTCGCGAGCCCGGGCACTCCCACGCCGCGCCGCGGGACCGTGGGACCGGGGGCGCGAGTTGATCCGCGATCCGAAGCGCGGCCTGCCCTCCTTCGGGGCGGGCTTCGCCCTGCGCAACGGTGGCCGTGCGTTCCGCCATCGCAACTACCGGCTGTTCTTTGCCGGCCAGCTGACATCGCTGGTCGGCACCTGGATGCAACAGGTTGCCCAGGCGTGGCTCGTGCTCAAGATCACCAATGACCCGTTCATGCTGGGTCTCGTGACGGCGCTGGCCTTCCTGCCGGTGCTCGCCCTGGGCCTGTTCGGCGGTGTCCTCGCGGACGCGCTTCCCAAGCGCCGGACGCTGATGGCTACCCAGTCCATCCAGATGACGCTCGCCTTCGTCCTGTTCGGCCTCGTCGTGACCGACACCGTGCAGGTGTGGCACATCCTGGTCCTCGCGGGGCTGCTGGGCATCACCAACGCGGTGGACATGCCCACCCGGCAGGCGTTCACGGTGGAGATGGTCGGCCGCGACGACATCGCGAACGCCGTCGCCCTCAACTCGGCCATCTTCAACGGCGCACGGATCATCGGGCCCGCCATCGCCGGCCTCACGATCGGCGCGTTCGGCGGCGATGTCTCGATGGCGTTCCTGATCAACGGGTTCAGCTTCCTGGCCGTGATCGTCGCCTACGCGGCGATGCGCCAGGAGGACCTGCACAACCCGCCGCCGATCCTCCGGCCCCGCACCGTCCGCGAGGTCAGGAGCACGATCGCCGGCGGGCTCCGTTACGTCCGGCACACGGACCTGGTGCTGCTGGTGACCCTCAACGTGGCCATCGTCGCCACCTTCGGCATGAACTTCGGGGTCACGATCCCGGCGCTCGCGCAGCAGGTGCTCCACACCGATGCCACCGGCTACGGCTTCCTCATGACCGCGTCCGGGATCGGGTCGCTGGTCGCCGCCCTTTCGATTGCCTTCTCCGGGAAGTCGAGACCGGTGCTGGTCCCGCTCGGCGCAATCCTGCTCGGCATCGCGCTCACGGCCGCCGCCCTGCTCCAGGTGTATGCGCTGGCGATCGTCGCGATGCTGTTCGTGGGCCTCGGTGCCATCGGCATGGCCGCGACCGCCAACACCACGATCCAGCTGGCCGTCCCCGACGAGCTCCGAGGCCGGGTCGATCAGCGTGTACACCACGGTGTTCGTGGGCTCCACGCCGATCGGGGGCCTGCTCATGGGCTGGATCGCGTCAGCGTTCGGGGTGGACGTGTCGCTCGCGGTGGGCGGCATCGGGGCCGTGGTGACCGGGGCCATCATGCTTGCCTGGATGCGGCGCATCCGCGGCGGTGCGCTGTTCGCCGCCACGACCAGCTCGCCGCGGCCGGGCTCCAAGGGCGGCCCGATCCCGGCGCCCGCCCGGCCCCGCTGACCCCGGCTCTGGTGAGCTCCGCGTCCCGGCGCCGGGGCGCCTGTCCGGCTAGCCCAGCTCGCGCTGGACGCTGAGGACGTCCTTGAGCTGCTCGACGCGGCTCATGACCTTCGCCAGCTGCGCGACCGAGCCCACCTGGACGGTCATCGTGATGATCGCCGTGTGGTCCATGCTGACGCCCACGTTGGCGGCCAGGATGTTGACCTTGTTCTCGGCCATGACCTGCGTGATCTCCGACAGCAGGCCGGTCCGGTCGTAGGCTTCCACCCGGATCGCGATCGGGTAGGTCTGGGCCGCGGCCGCCTCCCACTCGACCTCGATCAGGCGGGTGACCTCGCGCTCGTTCACGACGGTCGAGCAGGTCCGGAGGTGGACCGTGATCCCCTTGCCCCGGGTGATGAACCCCTGGATGGGATCGCCGGGGATGGGGTGGCAGCACTTGCCAAACCGGACCAGGAGGTCGCCGACCCCCTTGACCCGGACCCCACCGGTCCGCGCGGGCTGGGCCGGCGCGATCGTGGGCAGCGCCACCTGATCGTCACCGAGCACGCCCAGGCGCATGACCACCTGCTGGGTGGAGACGGCGCCATAGCCGATGGCGGCATAGAAGTCGTCGAGCGTGTCGTGGCCGTACGCCTTCCCGACGTCGGCGATCAGGTCATTGCCCACGGCCTGGATGCTGGTCCGTGCCAGGCGCCGGAGCTCGCGCTCGAGGCTCTCCCGCCCGTGGACGATGTTCTCCGTGCGGTCCTTCTTCTTGAACCACTGGCGGATCTTCTCCCGGGCGTGCGACGTGCGGACGATGTTCAACCAGTCTCGCGACGGACCGTGCTCGCCCTTGGTGGTCACGATCTCGACGATGTCGCCGTTCTTGAGCCGGTAGTCGAGCGGGACCAGCCGGTTGTTGACCTTGGCGCCGATCGTGCGGTGGCCGATGTCGGTGTGGATTCGGTAGGCGAAGTCGAGCGGGGTCGCACCGGCGGGCAGGTCCTTGACGTCGCCGCGCGGCGTGAACACGAACACCTGGTCCTGGAAGATGTCGAGCTTGATCCCCTCGACGAACTCGGTCGCGTCCGATTCGCTGACGTCCCGCTGCCATTCCATCAGCTGGCGCAGCCAGGCGAGCTTCGCGTCGTAGTCGCGCTCCGCCTTGGACCCCTCCTTGTACCGCCAGTGGGCGGCGATCCCCACCTCGCTCACCTGGTGCATGGCGTGGGTCCGGATCTGGATCTCGAGCGGCTTGCCGTCGAGCGCGATCACGGCCGTGTGCAGCGACTGGTAGAGGTTGTTCTTGGGGACCGCGATGTAGTCGTCGAACTGGCCCGGGATCGGGCGCCACAGGGCGTGGACGGTGCCCAGCGCCGCGTAGCAGTCGCGGATGTCGTCGACCAGGAGCCGGATCGCGTAGACGTCGTAGATCTCGCCGAACTCGGCCCCCTTGCGCTCCATCTTCTTCCAGATGCTGTAGATGTGCTTGGGCCGTCCCTGGAGCTCGGCGACGATCCCGGCGGCCTCGAGGCGCGGCTTGAGCTCCTCGATCGCCCGATCGATGTAGCTCTCGCGACCCTGGCGGCGGGTGTCGAGGAGCTTGGCCAGATCGCGATAGGCCTCGGGCTCGAGAACCTTGAAGCTCAGGTCCTCCAGCTCCCACTTGATCTGCCAGATCCCGAGGCGCTCGGCCAGGGGGGCGTAGATCTCCATGGTCTGGCCGGCGATGCGCTCCTGCTTCTCCGGCCGGAGGTACTCCAGCGTACGCATGTTGTGGAGCCGGTCGGCGAGCTTGATGAGCACCACCCGGATGTCATCCGCCATGGCCAGGAACATCTTGCGGATGCTCTCCGCCTGCTGCTGCTCGTGGCTGTGGGTGCTGAACTTGGACAGCTTCGTCACGCCATCGACCAGGTGGGCGATCTCCGGTCCGAACTGCTCCTCGACGTCCGCGAGGCTGAACTCCGTGTCCTCCGGCACATCGTGGATCAGCGCGGCGGCGACGGCCACGGGGTCGATGCCCATCTCCGCGAGGATCTGGGCGGCGGCGATCGGATGCGTGACGTACGGGTCACCGGATGCCCGGACCTGCGACCGGTGGGCCTCCACGGCCATGTCGAAGGCCTTCTCGACCACGCTCAGGTCGGCCTGCGGGTGGGCCTGCCGCATGGCATCGAGCAACCGGGAGCGGTACGAGGTGGCGTCGAACGGCACCTCCGCCCGACCGGCCGGGCCGCGCTCGGCGACCGGGGTCGGTGGCTTGGAACCGCGGCGCCTCGTGGACGTGCTCGTCCGGCCCCCGTCGAGGGGCTGCTCCGGATCGCGCACCACGGGTTCAGCCATGTCCCGGAGTCTACCCCGTGGGCCCGACGGGCTCCCGCGTCAGCCCAGGAGATCCACGACAAGATCGCCGGTCAGCTGGAGGTCGCCGCCATCGGTGACCAGCACGGACGTCAGCTCGATCGGGATGTCCTCCCCACCCCGGAGCAGGACGATCGGGGCGCCGTCCTGGAGTGGCTCGTCGGGCCGCAGGACCAGGTTGCCGGCGCGGGTCACGGCCAGCCGGCCGGTGATCGTCACCCCCGCCTTGATGACCAGCCGGTCCGGGGCCTCGAGGCGCACCGAGGAGGGGCGCACGCCGAGCTCCGCCTCGACCGCCGCCGAGACCACGTTCCTTGCCTCCCGGTTCGAGATGACCGTCGTCGTCGTGATCGTGATCGCCGCCTCCGAGCAGGGTGATCGTCTCGACCGCCAGGTCCCGACCGTCGGGGGTCCTGATGGTCACGTCCCGCAGCTCGCCGTCCACGACCGCCACGCTGCGGTCCAGGATCCGGACGTCGCCCAGGGCGAGGTCGAGGGCGCCGATCCGCATCCCCCGGAACGTGGCATCGGTGGCCGTCACCCGGACCGTGTCGGCGTGCAGGCCGAGGAGATCCGTCGGCGGGCTGGACGAGACCGTGACGGCCGTGTCCTCGGCCACCAGGCCGGCCGCCGAGACACCCACCTTGAAGATGGCGCCGGCAACCGCCGGGAGACCCACGATCACGATGAACGCGATCACGATCGCGCCCAGCATCAGGGTGAACAGGCAGCCGCGCACGAGCCCTAGGTGCCCGTCCAGCCCATCGCCGCGAGCGTCTCGCGAGCGACCGCGGCCTCATCCCACCGGATCGCGTGGTCGGCATAGAGGATGGTCGGCTCGTGCCCCTTGCCGGCGAGCAGCACGATGTCGCCCGGACGGGCCCGCTCGAAGGCGGCGCCGATCGCCTCGCGGCGGTCCGGGATCCCGAGGACGTCGACACCCCGCCGGCGGCCCGACGCCTCCGCTCCCCGGACGATCTCGTCCACGATGGCCCCGGGGTCCTCGCCCCGGGGATCCTCGTCCGCGGCAACGACCAGCCGGCATCGTTCGCCGGCGATCCGGCCCATCACCGCTCGCTTGGCGGTGTCGCGCTCACCGGCCGATCCAAACACGGCGATCAATCCGCCACCGCGGGCGGCCGCGACGGGTGCCAGCAGGCCGAGCACCACCTCGAGCGAGGCCGGGGAGTGCGCGTAGTCGACGATCACGCCGAACGGCTGGCCCGCGTCGATCCGCTCCATCCTGCCCGGCACGGCCTCGACGCCCTCGAGGCCGTCGCGCACGGCCGCCGGGTCCAGCCCCAGGCCCTCGCCCAGCGCAACCACCGCAAGGGCATTGTGGACGTTGAACCGCCCGGCCAGCCGGAGCTCGAGCGCGCCCTCGCCCGACGGGGCCGTGAACCGGATCCGGAGGCGGCTCGCATCCTCCTCGATCGCCATGGCCCGGACGTCCGCGGAGGGACCCGTGCCATAGCCGATCAGGGTGGCCCCCGCGTCGCGCGCGGCGGCCTCGAACATCGGGGCGGCGGGATCATCGCGGTTGACGACCGCCAGCCTGGGCCACGGGCGGTCGTTGACAACCTTGGCCGGGAGCCCGGAGCCGGCCGCCAGCGCCGTGAACAGGCGGAGCTTGGCGGCGCGATAGCGCTCGAAGGTCCCGTGCAGATCGAGGTGCTCGTGGGTGAGGTTGGTGAACACCGCCGCGTCGAAGGCCACGCCGGCGACGCGATCGAGCTCGAGGGCGTGCGATGTCGTTTCGACCACCGCGGCGGCGTTTCCGGAACGGACCATCGCGCGCAGGGTGGCCTGGAGCGCGGGCGCGGCCGGTGTGGTGGCATGGGCCTCGTGGCGTTCGCGCAGCGCGCCGACCTTCGTCTCCACGGTCCCGATCAGCCCGGTCGCGATCCCGGCCGCCTCGAGCGCCGCCACGGCGAGGTAGGTGGTCGTCGTCTTGCCGTCGGTGCCCGTGACCCCGACGATGCCCAGCTCGTGCGACGGATCCCCATACCACCAGGCCGCCGCGGCAGCGAGGGCGGAGCGCGTGGCGCTCACGACGAGCTGCGGGATCGGGACCTGCGGCACGTAGCGCTCGACGATCGCCGCCGGTGCGCCGGCCGTCGCCGCCCGAGCCAGGTAGTCGTGGCCATCCACGTGGAACCCGGGGACCGCGACGAACAGCGCGCCGGCACCGGCCTGCCGCGAGTCCTCGGTGACACCTCGGACCTCGATCCGGGCAAGCGCGGCGGCCGCCGCGGGCGCTCCGCCGACGTGGGCGCCCTGGACGAGACCGGCAGCGTCCAGCCGGTCCAGCAGCCCGGACAGGGGCCGCGGGTCTCGAGGCTCGGCGTCGCCGATCAGTCGGGCGATGGGCGACGGCAGGCGACTCATGCCGCTCCCCCACCCCGCCCGGCGACCCGGACGAGCCTGGACACGGTGCGACCAAGGGCGTAGCGCCACGGGCGTGCCACGTGCTCGTGCGCGCCCGCCAGGGCGACCCACGCCGCGCCGAACGAGCGCTTGTGCTCGTACAGGCCGAACGTCGGTTCGCCTTCGAGCGGGATCCGGCGCGCGCCGGGCGTGTCCACCCCGCCGAGATCCATCTCGGTCCGGCCCTCCGCCAGCGCGAGCTGGATCGCCCGCCAGCGCAGCAGGTGCATCGCCCCGGGATGGTCCCGGCGCCGCTCCGCGCGGTCGGCGGAGTGGACCGTCGAGAGCCGCCCGCCGTGCCGGTACAGCACCAGCCCCGCGAGCACATCGCCATCGGCGGCGCCCTCGCGGGCCTCCAGGTAGACCAGGTGTCCCGCCGCCAGCGCCCGTCGCCACCAGGAGGTGAACTCGGCCGGACCGGCGAAGCCGAAGCCACGCCGCTCGCCGGTGGCGCGCAGCAGGCCATAGAAGCGATCCAGCGCCGGCCCGGCGTCCTCGTGGGGCGCGACCGTGCGGTCTCCATCCCACGGGCCGGCATCGTGCTGGACCACGACCACCCGGTCGCGCTCGGCGCGGCGGATGCGCTGGCGGGTGGCCTTGGCGATGCCGTCGAACACCGCGGCCTCATCGGCGGCGAGGCTGAGCGCCATCCGGTGCCGCGACGGCTGGATCTCGTCGATCGCGTGGAACCCACCCGACGCGAGCGCCGCCTGGTAGGACGTGTCGTCCGCGGCGACCTCCGGGTCGGCGGCCAGGACATCGATCCCGTCCGCCGTCAGGTGCGCAGCGACCGCCGCGATCGCCCCGCCGACCACGGCTCCGGCGCCGGGCACCGCGCCCGCCCCATCGAACGACCAGGCCACGGCCTGGCCCACCGGCCCCCGCGGCGCGTAGGCCGATCCACCACCGACCAGCGGCCAACGACGCACGAGGACGAGCGTCCGCGTCTCGCCGACCGCGAGAAACCGCGGCATCCAGCCGCCCGTGCGCCGGTGCTCGGCCCAGGCCCGCGACTGGAGGACATGGCCGCCGGGGACGTCGACGGCACCCGCGTCCCAATCGGCGAGCGCCGCGCCCTCGAGCTCGGTGACGGGCATCGTGGCCGCCGTCACCCGTCGCCTCCGGCGTCGCCCCCGTAGCCGGCGGCCGTGGTGCCCCCCGCGCCCCGCAGCCCATGCCGCATCCGCTCGACGCGGACCCGCGCCCGCTGGGCGACGCTGTAGGTCCGGCGCCCGAACGGGTCGAGCACGAGATCCCACGCCCCGATGTAGCGGACCTCGCGGCCCCCGAAGCCCGTCTTGAAGTGGTCGATCCCGGCATGCGCGAGGCCCCACAGGTCGTAGCTGTTCGCCCCGGCCGCCTTGGAGCTGCGGATCGCCTCCCACTTGAGCAGGTAGTTGGCGCGTGAGTCGGCGCCCGCCGGCGTCATCCCCCCATAGGGCTCCACGACCCGGGTCCCCGCCCGGACCAGGAACAGCGTCGCGACCGGCTCGCCATCGGGCAGCTGGGCAAACAGCAGGCGTGCTCGACCGTCCGGTCCGAAGGCGTCCCAGGCATCCCGGTAGGCCGACTGGGCCCGGATCAGGAAGCCGGCGCGATCTGCCGTCTCGCGGTAGATCCGGTAGAAGTCGTCGAGGCGCTCCGCGCCGGCATCGACCACCTGGATCCCACCGGTGCGGGCCTTGTTGACGTACTGCCGCCACTTCTTGCGCAGACCGCCCCACAGGGCATCCTCATCCGCCTGGAGGTCGATGACCCGGGTGCTGGCCGGCTGGATCGCCGGCGACGGCCGCCACCCCGCGCGCTGCAGCGCCCCGGTGATGGCGTCCCCGTCGTCGGGGCCGGCGCCGTGCTCGATCTCGGGGTCGATCGTGAGGTGGCTGACGCGTGCCCCGTCGCGCAACCGACCGGCCGCCAGCTCCGTGAACGTTACGACGGCCTCCGGGACCCAGCGCTCCAGCACCGGGCCGCGTGGGGCATAGGCGAGAGCCCACGGCAACGGCCCGGGGCGGCGGAGGAGCACCTGGGCGCCCACGCCCCCGGCCGGGTCGGCCAGGCGGCGGGCTGTCCAGCCATTCACGGCCTTGACCCGGGCCCACCCGGAGAGCTGGAGGTACGAGCCCCGCGGGTTCGCCTCGACCAGCGCGTCCCACGCGGCGGGCGCGACGTCACCCTCGACCGAAGCCGGGATGCGCGCGGTCATGCGCGCCCGCGCCGGCGCAGGAGGTCCACCACGATCCCGACGATAGTCCGCAACTCGGTGATCCGCAACGCGAGCGACCCGCCGACGATGACGAGGCCACCCGCCACCGTCGCGATGGTTGCCCGCGCCAGGAGGATGAGGAACCCGGGGTCCTCGCCCCACGCGGCCAACAGCGCCTGCTCGACACCCCAGGCGACCGCAGCTCCGGCCAGCGCGACGACCAGCGCCCGCGCGAGCACCCAGGCCACGTACCGCAGACCGGCGCCGTACCCGGGCACCCGGCCATGCAGGAGCAGCGCCAGGGCGACCGTCTCGAGCCACGCCGAGATGGCGATGGCCGCCGCAAGCCCGTTGAGCCCAAGCGGCCCGACCAGGATGTTCGCGAGCACGATGTTGGTGACCACGGCCCCCAGGGCGGCAAGCACCGGTGTCCGCGTGTCCTTGAGGGCGTAGAAGGCCCGGGCGAGGACGGCGATCAGCGCGTGGGCGGTGAGCCCCACCAGGAACACCGCGAGCGCGAGGCCGGTGGCCTTGATCGCCGACTCCCCGATGTCCGCGATCCCGAACAGGAGACGGACCACGTCCTCGGAAACGACGATCCCGAGCGCGGCGATGGCGATCATCACGAACGCCAGGATCGCGAGGCCACGCACGAGGAGGCGAGTGAACGCCTCGCTGGCCCCGCCCGCCGCCACGCGCGCGAGCGACGGCAGCAGGACCACGCCCAGCGGCACCCCGATCACGCCGATCGGGATCTGGAGCACCGCGAAGCTGAAGTTGAACACCGGCAGCGCCTCGGGGCCCAGCGTGGACGCGAGGCTGGTCATGACCACGAACACGAACTGGGTCGCGCCCAGCCCGATCGCCCGCGGGACCATCAGCAGCAGCGCCAGGCGGGCCTGGTCGTCGCGCAGGTCCACGTGCGGGCGGAGCCTGGCCCCCTGCCGGACGAGCGGCGGCAGCTGCACCAGCACGTGTCCGATGGCCCCCACGACCACCCCGATCGCCAGGCCACCGACCCCGATCGACGGGACGAGCAGGAGCGCCGCCCCGATGATCCCGAGGTTGTACACGAGCGGGGCGAGGGCCGCGGCCGCGAACCGGCCACGCGCGTTGAGCGCGCTGGTCGCCACCGCCCCTGCGGCGAGGAACAGCGGCGCCAGGACCATGATCCGGGTGAGCTCCGTCGTGCGGGCGAGCTGGTCAGCGTCAAAGCCCGGGGTCATCAGCGACACGAGCTCCGGGGCGAACAGGAGCACGACGCCGGCGAGGAGCGCGAGCAGGGCGAGCATCAGCGTCGCCACGGTGGACACCACGCGCCACGCGCGGGCGTCCTCGTCGGTCGCGAACAGGGCCGCGACCACCGGGATCAACGCCGAGGACAGGGCGCCGGCCGCCACCAGCTGGAACAGGAGGTCCGGGATCCGGAAGGCCGCATAGAACGGGCTCAGGTCGCCGACATCCGGCACGGAGCCGGCGATCGCGATCGTCCGGACGTAGCCCAGGACCCGTGAGGCGAGGAACAGGACCGTGACGATCAGGCCGGCCCGCGCGATCGCCCGGGTGGCGGCCGAGCCAGGACGGCCCGTGCCACCCTCGTCCGGGGGTGGCACGGCCAGGACGGGATCGTCCATCAGGGTGTCCTCGCCCGTGGATGCGCCAGCCGGTAGGCATCCCGGAGTCGTGCCGGGGACACGTGCGTGTACACCTGGGTGGTCGCCAGGCTCTCGTGGCCGAGGAGCTCCTGCACGATCCGGAGATCGGCTCCGCCCTCGAGGAGATGCGTGGCGAACGAGTGGCGGAGCGTGTGGGGGCTGATGCCCTCGGGGAGACCGGCGAGTCGACACAGGCGATCGAGACGCATCCGCAGGCCGCGCACGCCGAGCGGCGAGCCGTGGTGGTTGAGGAAGATCTCGACCGGCTCGTCAGCGAGCGGGTCCCGGCGGGCCGACAGCTCCGGGCGACCCTGGTCGAGATAGGCGGAGATGGCCTCGCGGGCAGGCCGGCCGAGCAGCCCGACCCGCTCCTTGCGACCCTTGCCCATCACGCGCAGCTCGCCCCGTCGCAGCTCCAGCGAGCCGAGGTCCGCGGCCGCCAGCTCGCTGATCCGCAGGCCCGCGGCATAGGCCGTCTCCACCAGCGCCCGGTCCCGCAGGGCCAGCGCGAACGCGAGCGCCGGGTCCCTGCGGGCTGTCGCCGACGTTCCAGCGCCGGCCGCCGCGAGGTCGTCGTCCACGACCGCGAGGATGGCCTCGACCTGCTCCACCTCGAGGACCTTGGGCAGGCGCCGCGGCAGCCTCGGCGTGGCGATCACCCCCCATGGGTCGCCGGGGGCGATGCCGGAGCGGGCGCAGTAGCGGTGGAACGACCGCAGCGCGGCCATGCCGCTGGGCGACCGACGATCTGGCGTGCCCGGCCGACAGGTCGGCAAGGTAGGCGCGGAGCGTGGAGCGGCCCGGGCTGCGCCAGTCGGCGCCTCGGTCGTCGAGCCAGTCGAGGTAGGTCGCGACGGTCGCCTCATACGAGCGACGCGTCTCGGGCGAGAAGTCCCGGGCTTCCAGCGATCGCAGGAACCGGCGCAGCGCCTCCGGGCCCGTCACGCGCCTGCCTCCGTGGCCTCGAGCGACGTGGTCCCGGCGCCGGTCACGCCGTCTTGCGCCGCGGGCTGGGCACGGCGCGCGAGCTGCTGCTCCCGGTCCGCGCCGGGCGCCTCGCGGCAGCCGTTTTGGACGAGCCGGCGCCTCGCCGCCCACCACGGCCCGGCCGGACCAGGGCCTCGGGGTTGGGCGGCCCACCCGGGAGGCGGCTGCCGACGAGGATCCCGTCGGGAAGCTCCACGGTGGCCCCACAGGTCAGGCAGACCCCGCCCTCGCCCCTGCGGGCGACGGCCCCCCGGCCATCCGCGTGACTCGCGTCGGTGGCGTCGTGGACTGCCCCGGTGGGCTCGTCGTTGGTGGTGAAGTCGCACTTCGGGTAGGCGGAGCATCCCCAGAAGACGTTCCCCGTGCGCCGGGCGCGACGGGCGACCAGCTTCCCGTCGGCGTTCTTGGGACACACGACCTCGAACGGCAGCGGGTCCGGGGGCGGCGGGCCGTCCTTCCGGATGTACGTGCAGTCCGGGTAGCGCGAGCAGCCCACGAACGCCCCAAACCGGCCCCGGCGCTGCTGGAGCGTCCCCTCGCCGCACTCCGGGCAAGCGTCGCCCTCGCCCTCGAGCGGCGGCGGCTCGTCGCCGGGGAGCGGCCGCGTCTCCTTGTGGTCAGGGTAGGTCGAGCAGGCGAGGAACTTGCCGGTCCGGCCGAGGCGGATGACCATCGGGTGGCCGAGCGAGCAGACCTCCTCGGTCTCCTCGGTCGTGAAGTCCGAGCGCTTGAGCTCGCGCCGCTTCTCCTCCACGCGCACCTTGAGCGGCCCGAAGAACGCGCGAAGCAGGGGCACCCACTGGCGCTCGCCGCGGGCCACCTCGTCGAGCTCCTCCTCCATGCGGGCCGTGAACTTGAGATCCACGTACTCGCCGAAGTGGCCGACCAGCAGATCGGTGACGATCTCGCCGATCTCCTCGGGATGCAGGCGCCGCTCCTTCACGATCACATAGCCGCGATCGAGGATCGTGGAGATGGTCGCGGCGTAGGTGGACGGGCGGCCGATTCCGTGCTCCTCGAGCGCCTTGATGAGCGTGGCCTCCGTGTACCGGGGCGGCGGCTCGGTGAAGTGCTGGGTGGGGGTCACGGACTCCACGGCGGTCACATCGCCGGCCTGCAGCGGCGGGAGCCGGCGCTCGGCCTCCTCGGCCGTGTCGTCGGTGCCCTCGGTGTACACGCGGGCGAAGCCCTCGAACAGCGTCCGCGTCGCGGAGGCGCGCAGCCGGTACGCCCCGTCCACGAGCTCGGCCGTCGTGGTCTCGAGCTCCTTGGAGGCCATCTGCGAGGCGATGGCGCGCTGCCAGATCAGCCGGTACAGCCGGTGCTGGTCCGCTTTCAGGAACGGCTGCATCGACTCCGGGTCGCGCAGGAACGAGGTCGGCCGGACCGACTCGTGCGCCTCCTGGGCCCCCTTCTGCCGGGTCTTGTGGACGCGCCCCTTGCCGGTGCCGAACCGCTCCCCGAACCGCTCCGTGATCACCGTCTGGGCCTCGGCGATGGCGACGGCCGCCATGACAGTCGAGTCGGTCCGCATGTACGTGATGAGGCCGACATGCCCATCGGGGGTATCCACGCCCTCGTACAGGTCCTGCGCAACCGACATCGTCCGCTTGGGGCTGAAGCCCAGCTTCCGGCTGGCCTCCTGCTGGAGCGTGCTGGTGGTGAACGGTGGCGCCGGGTTGCGCTTGCTCGTCTTGGTCGCCACCGAGTCCACCACGGGCCGGAGGCCGCGGATCGCAGCCGCGTGGCGCTCCGCTGTCTCGCCGTCGGCGATCTCGGGAACCTTGCCGTCGATCCGTGCCAGGTCAGCCGTGAACGTGGCCCCCGAGGCCGTGGCGAGGACCGCCTCCAGCGTCCAGTACTCGCGCGCGGTGAAGGCACGGATCTCGCGCTCGCGCTCCACCACCATCCGGACCGCGACCGACTGGACGCGCCCGGCGGAGAGCCCGCCGCGGACCTTGCGCGACAGCAGCGGGCTGAGGGTGTAGCCGACGAGCCGGTCCACGATCCGGCGCGCCTGCTGCGCGTCCACCAGGTGCTGGTCGATCTCGCGAGGCTCGGCGAAGGCCTGCTGGATGGCGCTCTCGGTGATCTCGCTGAAGGTCACCCGGCGCGTCTTGGCGGCTGGGACCCCGGCTGCTTGGGCAACGTGCCAGGCGATGGCCTCGCCCTCCCGATCGAGGTCGGTGGCGAGGTACACGCGCTCGGCGGTCCTGGCCGCCCGGGCGATCTCATTGACCTGCTTGCGCCGGTCCTCGGAGATCACGTACTCGGGCTCGAAGTCGTGATCGACATCCACGCCGAACTTGCCCTTGCCCGGGTTCTCGGGCAGGTCCCGGACGTGGCCGTACGAGGCGAGGACCTTGTAGTCGGGGCCAAGATAGCGCTCGATGGTCCTCGCCTTGGCCGGCGACTCTACGATCACGAGGTTCTTGGCCATGGCGGCGCGGAGTGTAGCACCGGCCCCTTGCGCGCCGATCACCCCGGGACCGGCCCTGGCGCGCCGTGGCCCGCGCGGCTAGATGTCGCGAACGCGCTTCAGGAAGTCCTCGTCGATACCGAGATCGGTATCGAGGTCCTCTCCGCCCGCGTCCTGCTCCGGCCCGCCCGGACCGACGGCCAGGACCGGCAGGCGCTGCTCGTCGTCACCCGTAGCCGACTCGGACATGGCGATCGCGACCGGCGCGTCACCACCCTCCTCGACGTGGCGCTCGATGGCACCCGGCGGGATCTCCAGGAACCGGATGACGCGGTACGGGAAGAAGAACGTGCCCGCGATGCTGTCGATGAAGATCGGCCGCTTGCCGTCCATCATCCGCAGGTTCGTGCACAGGAGGCCGGCGTCGGTGGCGGCCGGGACGCTGAACAGGTCCGCGAGAAGCGGCTGCTCGTTGGCAACGTGGAGGACGACGTGGCGGATCACGGGTTCATGGTGCGCGACGGACGGGGCCGCGTCACCGGCCCGATGGTCCGGGTCCCGGCAGGATCGATCAGGGGGTGTAGAAGTCCACCACGAGGCGAACCCGGCCGCCCGACACCCAGACCCCGATCCCGACCTCGTGGAACTGGGCATTCATCAGGTTGACGTAGTGGCCGCCGTTGTACGACTTCTCGCTCTGGAAGTAGCGGTGGGATCCGAGCACCGCGGAGTACGGGTTGCCCGACCGGCAGCCCAGGTTCTCGCCCCAGCGGTAGCTCGTGTAGCCGGCCCGGCGGAGGCGATCTCCGGGCGTCCCGCCAACGAAGTGGTCGCACAGGTTGCGCGTCGCCAGGAGCTTCGCGTACGGGCGCGAGACGTGGGTGCTGATCCCCGCGTTGAGCTTGAGGGCCGCCACGTTGCGGCCGCCCGGTGAGGAGCACTTGCCGTCCGACGTGACCCAGCCGCCCGTCCGCGTGCAGTTCATGAGCCTCAGGTAGTAGGTCTCGACGCCGTACCAGCTGGCCGAGACGGCGCCCCCTCCCCACTGCGCGGGATCGGTGTCGTCTTGGGTGCCGGCGACGAGGGCTGCTTGGGCTTGGCGGCGACGGTGAAGGTGCCGCTGGTGGGCTCGGCGATGGGGGCGCCCACCTTGGACACCGCCGTGGCGTCCACCGTCGCCTTGACCTTCGCCTTGTACGGGAGGGCCTTGTCCGGGACGAAGACCAGGACCGTGCTCGAATTCAGCCCACGTGATCTTGCCGGTGATCGCCTTGCCGTCGATCGTGACGCTGAAGGCCTTTGCCGTCGCCTTCTTGTTCATCGCATCGGTGAAGCGCACGGAGATGGCCGCGGTTCGATCCACCTTGGTCTCACCCGCGACCGGGCGGAAGCGCACGACCTCCGGAGCACCGGCTGTCGCCACCGTCAGCGACGGCACGGTGGCGAACGGCACCCCATCCGCGTCCATCAGGCCATCGAGCACGAGCCGATAGGTCGTATCGACCGCGAGCGGTCCGGTCGGCGTGAACAGGAACTCGCCCGCGGCGGCCCCGGCGCGCACGGTCCCGGGCACCGGAGGGTCCGTGCTGAGCGCTGCCGTCACCGCCGCCAGTGCCATGGGACGGTCGAGGACGATGCGGAACGCCGTGTCGATCCGGACTCGCTTGCCGCTGGCCCGCGTGGCCTCGATCTCACCGGTTCCGGCCGTCGCAGTGAGCACGGCGGCGCGAACGGGCGCAGCGAGGGCACCTCCATCGGCCGCTCGCGCGGCGGACGTCACGGTCAGGACGTAGAGCGTGTCGGGCTGCCAGGAGGTCCGGGGGCGGATCGTCAGGACACGGCCCGTGTCGTCCCACGCGAAGTCCACCGCCGAGTCGGGAACGAGCCGCATGGCGGCCGCAACGGACGCCGCGTCCATGGGGGCGTCGAACTGGACGCGAAGCGGCTCCTTGAGCCCGTGGCCCGTCGTGAGAGCCTCGATGACTCGGGCATCGACCGGGGCCGGTTTGGCCGATACCGGGATGGCGTTGCTCGGTGCCGGCGGCAGGCCCGCCATCACGACCAGGGCGACAACCAATGCGGCAGCGAGCCCGGCCGCCACGCGCGTCGCCCCGGCACGGCCGAGGAGCGCGAGGTAGACGAGCAACAGCACGGGCAGCGCGAGCAGGGTCGCACCGAGCTTCCGCAATACGTCGTCCTCCATCCAGTCCGCCGGGACATCCGCGATCGTCGGCGCCGGCACCCGGGGACGAGACCGGCAGGCAACCGGTCGCGGTTCGGCGGCAGCGTACCACCCGGGGCCGTGAATCAGCCAGCGCCCGGCCCCGTGCCGTCATGCGGCGGGGCGGCGCGTCCGGCCCGCGATGCCTGCGCTGGACGTGTGCGCACGGCCCCGTCGTCCCGCCAGCGCCCCGGTTGGCCGGTAGCGCCCGAACGTCTCGAGCACGAGACCGCGGAGCTCGAGGGTGGTCAGCGCGCCCAGGATCGTCGCGCTCCGGGCCCCGGTGGCAGCCACCAGGTCATCGACGGTCCCCAGGCCGGCCGCCAGATGCGCCGCGACCGCCTGCTCGGTGCTCGTCATCCCCGCCACGAGCGCGTCGCCCGCGGCGAGCGGCCGGCCACCGGCGGCGAGCAGGCCAAGGTCCTCGAGCAGCTCCGGGATCCCGGCCACGATCCGGGCCTCGGGGCCGGCCTCGCGCAGGAACGCCAGGCAGCCGGCGACAGCCGGGTCATCCAGCCGCCCCGGCACGATGTGCAGCGATCTCCCCTGTTCGAGCGCCCAGGCAGCGGTGGTCAGGGCTCCACTCCTCGCGCCCGCCTCGACAACGACGTCGCATCCGCGAGGCCGCTGATGATCCGGTTCCGGCGCGGGAACGTCCCCCGCGACGGCTGCGTCTCCGGCGGGAACTCGCTCAGGACCGCGCCGCCCGAGGCCGCGATCTGCCGCGCCAGCGCCCGGTGAGCGGCGGGGTACAGGCGCTCGTGGCCACCGCCGATCACCGCCACCGTGGGGGCGCCCGCCCGGACGGCGGCCGCGTGCGCGGCACCGTCGATGCCCAGCGCCAGCCCCGACACGATCGTGGCACCGAGGGCCGCGACGCCATCGGCGATGCGGGCCGCGATCGCCCGTCCGAGCGCGGTCGGACGCCGGGTCCCGACGATGGCGATGGACCGTGGGCGCTCGAGGCAGGCCGGGTCGCCATGCAGGAACAGCACTGGCGGCGGCAGCTCGATCGCGCGCAGACGGGACGGATAGGCCTCGTCCGCAAGGGTCAGCACCGTCACTCCGGACCGGCGCACGGCGGCGAGCGGTCCTGATGGGTCCGCCGCGGCGGCACGGACAGCGGCGGCCGCCGCCATGCTGAGCGTCGGTGAACCGCCGTCTCCATCGGTCGTCGCCTCCACCACGGGACCCAGCGAGCCAGGCTCCAGGGCGGCTCCCAGGACCGCCTCGGCGCTCCCGAAGGTCGCCAGCAGGCGTCCGAACGAGACAGGCCCCACACCGGCGACACCCGCGAGCACGACCCAGGCGTCGCGCTCGCCCGAAGCGTCGCCTCTCCCGGAGCCAGATCCCCCGCCGGTCTCGGCCCCCGCTCGCCCGAGCGGCCCGCGACGGCCGATCCCCAGCATCAGCCGGCCTCGGCGATGGAAGGAGCGTCAGCCGGCGACCGGAACCTCGCCGCCTCGTCGAGGTGCGCGACATCCACGCCATCGCAGGCCTCGAGATCCGCGATCGTGCGCGCGACCCGCAGCAGACGCTCCGTGCCTCGCCCGGACAGGCCCTCGCGCTCGGCGAGCAGGACCGCTCGCGCCTGCTCCCGGGACCCGAGGCGGCACAGGCTGCGGAGCTCGACGACCCCGGATCCGGCCGTTCGGGGCCCCACTCGACCGGGTCCGCTGGCGCCGGCGGGCCGCGGCGATCCGTGCGGCGACCTCGGACGACGCCTCGGGTGCCGGTCCGCGCACCAGCACGGCCGGCGGGACGCGGTCCACGGGCACCCACAGGTCGATCCGGTCGCGCAGGGGCCCGGAGATCCGCCGGCGATACCGCTGGGGCACGCCGGGCGGGCAGGTGCAGGCGCGGTCGGCCGCCCCGTCGTTGCCGCAGGGGCAGGGGTTCATCGCGGCGACGAAGGTGAACCGCGCCGGGAACACGGCCGCCCGCCCGACCCGGACCACGGTCACGCTTCCCTCCTCCAGCGGCTGGCGGAGGGCCTCGAGCACGTCCCGGCCGAACTCCGGCAGCTCGTCGCACACGAGCACGCCCTGGTCGGCGCGGGTGACCTCGCCGGGGGACATCCGGGGGCCGCCTCCGACCATCCCGGCGTACGACACCGTGTGATGTGGCGACCGGACGGGTGGCCGGCGGATGAGGGCCTCGACCGGCTCGTCGCCGGCCACGGACGCGACGACCGTGGCCGCCAGCGCAGCCTCATCGTCGAGATCCGGCAGCAGGCCTGGGATCGTCCTTGCCAGCAGCGTCTTCCCCGCCCCGGGCGGCCCGACCAGGAGCATCGCGTGCGAACCGGCGAGCGCGATCTCGAGCGCGCGGCGGGCCATCGCCTGCCCCCGCACGTCCGCGAGGTCGACCGCCGGCTGCTGGGCGCTCTCGCCACCCGCCGTGGACGGCGGCCGAGCCTGTTCGCGACCGGGGTCCCACGCCGCGAGGGCATCCGCCCGGGGCAGCGGGACCGGGGGCGGCCGGCGGGCTCTCGGCGCGCGCACCGCCGCGGCGGCCTCGGCAAGGGAGTCGACGCCCAGGACGACCAGCCCCGGCACCAGCCTTGCCTCGGCCGCGGCTGCCACCGGCACGACGACCCGTCGCACGCCCGCGGCGACGAACGCGAGGCTCATGGGCAGCACGCCGGGCACGGGGCGAACCTCGCCACCCAGGCCCAGCTCGCCGATCAGCCCAACCCGGCCGGGCGACGCTCGCAGCTGCTCCGATCCGAGCAGGATGCCAAGGGCGATCGCGAGGTCCAGCGAGGCGCCGGCCTTGCGCACCTCGGCCGGCGCGAGGTTCACGGTGATCCGCCGCGGCGGGTGGTGGTACCCGGCGTTGCGCAGGGCGCCGCGCACGCGTTCACGGGCTTCGGACAGCGCGGCATCCGGGAGGCCGACGATCGTGAACCCGGGCAGGCCGGGGGCGACGTCCACCTCGACCCGGACGAGGCGGCCGGTGATGCCGCTGAGGGTGGCGGAGAGCAGGGTCGCGAGCACGAGCGAGACGCTACGCCGCGCCGCTCACCTCCGACTTACGCGGGGGCCCCGGAGCCCGCCCCTCAGCGCCCGGTGGTGGGCGCGAGCAGGCCGACCGATTGGCCCGAGCCCTTGTCGATCGCTCGCGCGAAGTCGAGCAGTGACCGGCCCAGCACGGAGTCGCCCTTCGAGATCATGAACGGGGCACCGGTGTTGAGCGCCGAGATCGCGCCCCTGTACTCGTTCACCACCTGGAACTCGATCGGCCGCCGCAGGGCGCCCTCCGCGCTCTTCACGCTGATCCCGGTGTAGGCGTTCGACCGGTTGAGGACCAGCTTGAGCTTGCTCTGCTCATAGCCCAGGTGCCCAATGGTCTCGAGCAGCAGGCGGACGTTCTTGAGGCACGACAGGTCCGCCGTCATGACGGCGAAGATCGTGTCGGCGACGTCGAGCACCATCAGGTTCCGGTCCTCGAGCCGCTTGTCGATATCGACCACGACGTAGTCGTACATGCCGGACAGCAGGTCGAGGATCTGGCTCAGGTGCGCGGCGGTCACGAGGTCGGCGGCCTCGGGTGACGGCGGCGCCAGCAGCAGGTCGATGCCCGAGTCGTGCTTCACCACGATCGACTTCACGAGGTCGGCATCCATGGACGGGGCGCTCACCAGGTCCACGACGCTCTTCCGATCCTGACCGAGGTCCAGGAACACCCGGTGGTCGCCAAACTGGAGGTTGCCGTCCACGAGGCAGACGCGGCGGCCGAGACCGTGCAGCGCGATGGCCGCGTTGATCGCGATGGTCGTCGTGCCCACGCCACCCTTGGCGCCGTAGTAGGCGTGGATGAGGCCCAGGGGTGGCCGGCCGACCAGCGACTCGCTGGGCGCGAACCGCGCGATCAGGCTCTTCATCCTGGCGATCAGCTCGGCCGGGTGGAACGGCTTGATCAGGTAGTCGTCGGCTCCCGCCCGGAGTGCCCGGACCTTGCCCTGCACGTCGCGGTCGGCGGTGAGCATGATGATCGGGACGTGTCGGGCGCCACCCTCCTCCGCCCGGATGCGCGTGGCGACCTCGTAGCCGTCCATCTGCCGCACGGTGACATCGACCAGCACCAGCGAGGGTGCCTCCTGCTGCCAGCGATGGAACCCGTCAGCGCCGTCGGAGGCGACGATGACCTCGTACCCCTCCTGCTGCAGCGTGAACTGAAGGAGTCGCTGAACGCTGGCGTCGTCATCGACGACGAGGACCTTTCCTGCCACACGCTCTCCCGTCACGGAACCACCGCATCCCGGATGGGCCCGGGCTCCCCGCGGAGTCTTGGGTGCAGTATACGGGCGACGGGGCCCGTGTCCGCTAGTCGCGGGCCGAGCGGAAGGCCTCGCGCAGCAGCCCGGTGACCGCCATCTCGTAGCCGTCGGGATCGACGGCGTGGCCCAGCCCGTGGCCGGCACCGGCGATCACCACCTGCCGAGCGCCCTCCGGCGACGCCTCCGCGAGCCGTCTCGCGTCCCTGGGCCGGACCGTCGCGTCCCGGTCCCCGTGGACGAGGAGCAGGGGCACGTCCTCGAGCAGGCCGACGACGCTGACCGGCTGGGTGAGACGCGGATCCCCACCCGCCAGCACGGCCAGGCGGTTCCACGCGTGACCCGCGATCCGGCGACCGAACGGGACGCGGAGCCGGTTGGCGACGACCGTCGCGAGGTCCGGTGGCACCGAGTCCGCGACGACCGCGACGAGCCGCGGCCTCGGCGCATCGACGTCGGCCGCCGGCGCATCCGGATCAAGGTCGGCGGCCGTGAGGCGCCCGTCGCCGAGGACGGCGACGGCCGCGATGGCGACGATCCCGCCCATCGACGAGCCGACGAGCGCCACCCGCCGGATCCCGCGCTCGCCCATCCAGGTGAGCGCCCCGGCGACGTCCTCGACCTCGTTGAGCCCGAACGTCGTCGGCGCCTCGTCGGAACCGCCGTGACCCCGGAAGTCGAGGCCGAGGACACCCGCCGTCCGCCGCAGGAATGGGCCCAGGTCGACGAGGTCCGTGGTGGCCGAGCCGCTCCAGCCGTGGAGCAGCAGCACGGCCTCGCGCGGGTCATGGTCCCAGCCCGCGTCCGGCTCGGCCGCGAGCCAGCGGCCGGTCAGCCGCAACCCGTCGCGCGACCGGAGCCGGACGACCTCGCCACCGAGTCCGTCGAGCGCGGCGGCCATGCCCGCCTCCTCCGGCGCCCGCCGGGGGGCATCCATCAGCTGGCGGGCGAAGCGGTCGATCACGGGCCCGACCGCGAGCAGCGCGATGACGGGCGCCGTCGCGACCAGCAGGATCCGCCGGATCACCGTGCGGCGGTTTCGCCGGTCGTGGCGGCGGCCATGCCGCGCTCCACGTATCCCCCGACCTGGTCGGCGAGGCGCGAGAACTCGGTCGGGATCACGAACTTGGTCGACGGGCTGGCTCCCAGCGCTTTGAGGGCCTCGAGGTACTGGAGGGCCATGGTCTTCTCATCGATCAGCCGCGCCGCCGAGAAGATCCGCTCCAGCGCCTGGCTGAATCCCTCCGCCCGGAGGATCGCCGCCTGGCGCTCGCCCTCGGCCTTGAGGATCTCGGACTGCTTCTGGCCCTCGGCCACGTTGATGGCCGCCTGCCGGTTGCCCTCGGACTCGGTGATCACGGCGCGCCGCGTCCGCTCGGCGGACAGCTGCCGGTTCATCGCGTCCTGGACGTCCCGCGGGGGGGTGATCTCGCGGATCTCGACCGTGGTCACCTTGCCGCCCCAGCGCTCGGTGATCTCGTCGAGCTTGACCCGCAGGACCTCGTTGATCTGTTCCCGCTTGGACAGCACCTCGTCGAGGCTGATGTCGCCGATGACGGCGCGCAGCGTGGTCGAGGCGACCCCGAGGAGCATCGCGTCGAGGCGCTGCGGCGCGAGGACGCTCTTGAGCGGATCCGCGATGCGCCAGTAGACCAGGAAGTCGACGTTGATCGGCGCGTTGTCCTTGGTGATGGTGGTCTGGCTGGGCACCTCGGTGAGGGTCTCGCGAAGGTCGACCTTGACGGGCCGGTCCACGACCGGCACCAGGAACCGGAGCCCGGGGTCACGGACCATCTGCTCGTTGGTCCGGCCCAGCCGGAACACGACCATCCGCTCGTACTGCTGGACCACCCGGACCGAGAGGTACAGGAGCACCAGCGCCACGACGGCGAGGAACACGACTGTGGCGAGCACGATCGCCGCTTCCATAGGAGATCCTCCGGGTTCAGGGTCGCTCGGCGGCCGGGGTGGCCGCCGACGGATTGCTGGTCGGTGGGTGTCTGGCGGCGTCGTCCTCGACGGGCTCCACGAGGGCCGTCAGCCCATCGAACCCCACCAGGCGGATGATGGCGTCACGCGGGACGATGCGCTCGTCCGGGGTGCGCGCGGTCCACGTCTCGCCGGCGAGGTGGACGGTGCCGACGGGCGCCAGCGGGGCCTGGACCACGCCGGCGACCCCGGGGGCGACCGGCCGGCCGAGCTGGTCGGTTGGCCCGCGCATCCTGCGGGTCCGGATGGCCGCGATGGTGACGATCGCCATCAGCCCGCCGAGGGTCACGGTGCTGAGCACGAGCAGCACGGGCGCGACGGCGACCACGGGCTGTCCCGGTGAGAGCGGAGCGGTGTACAGCGCCGACCCGCCAAGGACGAAGCAGACGAGACCCCCGGCCGTCAGCAGGCCGTGACTCACGATCTGCGTCTCGAGCACGAACAGCACGAAGCCAAACCCCAGGAGGATGAGCCCGGCCAGGTTGAGCGGCAGGCTCCCGAACCCGACGAACGCGAGGATCAGGGCGAGCGTGCCCAGGACACCCGTCAGCATGTTCGGGCTGATCAGCTCGGTCGCCAGGCCCAGCGCCCCGAGGACGAACAGGAGGAAGGCGATGTTCGGATCGGACAGCAGGTGCAGGAACCCGAGCACCGGGTTCATCGACCCGTCCTCGACGGTTGCGCCGGCGAGGTGGAGGATCACGCCATCCGCGCCGCTCACGGACACTGTCCGGCCGTCCGCATCGCGGAGCACGTCATCGAGGGTCGCCGCAAGGCCATCCACGGCTCCCACGTCGACCGCCTCGCTGGCCGTGTACGACCTGGCGTCCCGCACCGTCGACACCGCCCAGGCGACCGGCCGGCCGCGGGCCTCCGCCAGCGCCGCGATCGAGGCGATCGCGTCCTCCCTGACCTTGATCCCCATCGTGCCCTGGATGTCCTCGCCCGAGGAGCCCACGGGTGCGGCGGCACCGATGTTGGTCGCGGGCGCCATGTAGGCGAGGTTGGCGGCGAGCGTGATGAACGTGCCCGCGCTGGCCGCGCGCGCGCCGGACGGCGCCACCCACGCGATGACCGGGACCGGCGCCGCGAGGAATGCCTGCTTGATCTCGTCCATGGCGGCCAGGCTGCCACCCGGCGTGTCCAGCTTGACCACCACGGCCGACACCCCGCTCGCCGCGGCGCCCGCGATCCCCTCCCGGAGGTACCCGGCCATGGCGCCGTCCACGACGCCGGTCGCGTTGAGCACCAGCACCCGTGGCCCCCCGTCAGCGCGCGCCACGCCCGCGAGCGACAGCAGCAGCAGGCCCAAAAGGACGGCGAGGCGGGCGACCCGGTGGTGGACGTGCGGCTGACCGGTCATGGCATTGGCACGCAGTATCTCACCGCCTCACCCGCAGGTCCCGTGCCGCATCGCCCGACCGCGAGGGTCACCCGGCCAGCGCGTCGAAGGCGAGCCGGCTCCACGTCTCCATCTGCTCGCGGACCGCCATCACCGACGGCGTCGTGGCGAACGACCCTTCGAGCTTGTCGGTCTCGCGGATCGAGACCGGCCGCCCGCCGGCGTCCGCCACGTAGACGAAGCCCACATGGACCGCGCCAACCGGCGTGGAGTCGTCGTTGAGGAGCCCGACCGGCGAGTAGTCCGGCTCGAAGTCCGCGATCAGCTCCTCGGCCCACTCGCGCGCCAGGCCGCCGGGCACGTCACCGTCGCCCGGGTTGAGGTGCCCGCCCACGCCGATCGACCATCGATCGTGAAGCCGGGCATCGCCGCCGGCACGGGTCCGGCGCATGAGGAACCAGCGCTCGCCGTCACGGAGGACGAGATACGGGATGACCTGCTTGAGGGCGGGGTCATCTTCTGCGTCGGCGCGGCGCACGAAGAACCCGTCCCGGGCGACGATGTCGAGCGCGTCGCCCAGATCCCCGGGTCGAACGCCAAGCCAGCCCTCCCCGGGCACCAGCGCCGCTCGCGGGACAACCAGGACCTGCTCGTCCGGGTCACCCATCAGCCGCCGCCCTCCAGGCGAGCCTTCACGGCCGCGAGGCGAGCTGCCATGGCGGCCTCGTCCGGGCCGTCCGGCGCCTCGAGCAGCGCGATCCACTCGTCGACGCGGGCCCGGTGGCGCCGCAGCACCTCGATGATCGCCGCAGCGTTGGTGGCGGCGATCTCCGCCCCCATCGTCGGCTCGCCCCTGGCCAGCCGGGTGATATCGCGCCAGCCCGACGCCGAGAGCGCCGCGGCGGCCGGCCACTGGGCCTCGGGGGTGCCGGGCGACCCAGTGACGGCCTCGGCAAGCGCCACCGACGCCAGCAGCGGGGCGTGGCTGATCGCGGCCACGAGCCGATCGTGGCGTTCGGCGTCGAGGTCGATCGGGACAGCGCGACAGGCCAGGGCCAGGGCTCGCACGACCTCCGGATCTCCGCCCCCGACGGCCTCGGTGATCACCCACGGCCGGCCCGCGAACAGGGCATCGTCCGCCTCCTGGAACCCGCTCGTCTCGCGGCCCGCCATCGGGTGCCCGCCGACATACGGGATCCCGAGATCCCGTGCGGCCCGGGTCAGTTCCGCCTTGGTCGACGCCACATCGGTCACGGTCGCGCCGGCCGGCAGCCTGTCGCGGAGATCGCCGCCGAGGCGCGCGATCAGGGCCAGGCAGGCGACAGGCGGTGCCGCCAGCACCACGAGGTCAGCCCCCTCGATCGCGCTCGCAGCGTCGCCGGCCGCCACGCCGATCACGCCCGCGGCCAGCGCGTTTCGCGGTCCGTTCCCGGATGGCGTCCAGGCCACGATGTGGGTCCCGGCATGCCCGGCGGCGCCACGCACCGCACGCGCGACCGACCCGCCGATCAGCCCGAGACCCAGGAAGGTGATGCGCACGCCTCGATTATGGGCGAGCGAGCGGGTACCGCGCCGCTCCGTGCGGCTCGGCACGCATCACCAGGCTAGCGCGCGGACCAGCCGCGGCCGTCGCCGCTCCGCCGGCGGTCGGTCCGGCGGTCGCCCCGCCGCCGCTCGGCGAGGTGTGCCGGGGGACCCGGATCGCCGGGCGGGTTGACGCGGCGGCTCGCCTGGCGACGGTCGACCTCCCGCCGCTCGCGGTCCATCGGGGCACCGCATCGCGGGCACCGCCGCTCCTCCAGGAACAGCGAGTCGATGGCGGCGGCGGTGTAGACCTGGCGCCCGCAGGCGCGACAGGCGAGCTTCGGCAAGGCAGCTCCTCCCCGCGTAGCCCGTCTGCAGGCCGGACGGGTCGCGACTCTGCCAAGCGTACGCGACGCCGGTCGGGCGGGTCAGCCGACCTGCGGCAGCTCGGCCAGCGCGGCGCGGACCGCCTCGGCCGGGTACTCGTAGTCCTCGAGCGCACCCTGGAGGTACCGCTCGTAGCTCGACAGGTCGAAGTGGCCATGGCCGGACAGGTTGAACAGGATCACGCGGGGTTCGCCGCGCTCCTTCGCGTCAAGCGCCTCGTCCACCGCGACCTTGATCGCGTGGTTGCTCTCGGGCGCCGGCAGGATCCCTTCGGCGCGGGCGAACTGCACGCCGGCCTCGAACGCCGCCCGCTGGTGGACGCTGCGGGCGTCGATCACACCCTCGTCCTTGAGCAGCGAAACCAGCGGCGACATGCCGTGGTAGCGGAGCCCGCCGGCATGGATGGGCTCCGGGATGAAGCCCGAGCCAAGGGTGTGCATCTTGACGATCGGGGCCATGTGGCCGGTGTCGCCGAAGTCATAGGCGTAGACACCGCGCGTCAGCGACGGCGCGGCCTCTGGCTCGGCAGCGATGACCCGGTAGGTCGCCTCGCCGCGGAGCTTGCGCCCAACGAACGGGAAGGTGAGGCCAGCGAAGTTCGACCCGCCGCCGGCGCAGGCGATGATCACGTCGGGGTCCTCCCCGGCGAGCGCCATCTGCTCCATCGCCTCAAGGCCGATCACCGTCTGGTGGAGGGCCACGTGGTTCAGCACGGAACCCAGCGAGTACTTCGTGTCGTCGCGCGTTGCGGCATCCTCGACCGCCTCGCTGATGGCCATGCCCAGGGAGCCCGGTGAATCCGGCGTCATGGCCAAGACCCCGCGGCCGTAGTTCGTATCCGGGCTGGGGCTGGGCACGACCGACGCTCCGTAGGCGTGCATCAGCATCCGGCGGTACGGCTTCTGGTCGTAGCTCGCCCGCACCATGTACACCTTGACCTCGAGGCCGAACACCGCCCCGGCAAAGGCGAGCGCGCTGCCCCACTGGCCCGCGCCCGTCTCGGTCGCCAGGCGCGTGACCCCGGCCTCCTTGTTGTAGAACGCCTGGGCGAGCGCCGTGTTGGGCTTGTGCGAGCCGGCCGGGCTGACCCCCTCGTACTTGAAGTAGATATGGGCGGGCGTGTCGAGCACCTGCTCCAGGCGATGGGCCCGGATCAGCGGCGACGGCCGGTACAGCTGGTACGCCTCGCGGACCGGATCCGGGATCTCGACCTCGCGGTCCTGGCTGACCTCCTGGAGGATGAGCGCCATCGGGAACAGCGGCTCCAGGTCCGCCGGCCCAAGCGGCTGGCCGGTACCGGGGTGAAGCGGCGGCGGCAGGGGAACCGGCAAGTCGGCCGCGATGTTGTACCAGGCCCGCGGGATCCGATCCTCGTCGAGCACGAACTTGGTGCGGCGGGGAAGGGCGGTGGCCATGGCGGTGCGGACCTCCTGGACGGATGGGTGAGCGGGCACGGAGAGCGTAGCGGGTCGCCGTCGCCCGAAGCAAACACTGTCCACGCCGGTCTACGCCGGCAGCCGGACCTCCACGAGCTCCTCGTAGCGCGGCGGCCCCCCGCCGAGGTGACTGCGGTACAGGATCACGCGTTCCGCCGTGAACGAGGTTCGCCAGCCGGCGACGGCCCGCTCCAGCTCTGCCGCCACGGCCCCCCCGTCGGAGATGGATGCGGAATCGAGGCGTGCCACCGTGAGATGGGGCCGGTACGGGCGCCCGTCGCGCGGCCAGCCCAGCGCCTCGAGGCTGGGGTCCACGGCCGCAGCCAGCGCACCCAGCGCCGCCGCCCCCTGCGCGATGCCCAGCCACAGCGCCCGGGGCTTGCGCAGGCCAGGGAACACGCCCGAGCCCTCGAGCCTGACCTCGAAGGCCCGGACCCCGCTCCGCTGGACCGCGTCGTGGACCGTGAGCGCCACGTCCGGCACGAGGTCCGGCGGCGTGTCGCCGAGGAAGCGAACCGTGAGGTGGAGGTGCTCAAGGTGCACCCAGCGCGGCACCGCCCCCAGCGGACCCGCACGAACCCCGTCGATCAGCGCGTTGCACGCGGCCAGCGGCTCGGGCGGCAGCGGGACCGCCACGAACAGCCGGTGCGGCCTGTCAGTCACCCACTTCGCGGCGATACCGCTCACGATCGGCCCCGAGCACCTCGAGCGCGCGCTCCCGGTTGCGCCAGCCAAGCACGTCGACGTCCTTCTCCTCGAGCAGCTTGTAGGTGTTGAAGAAGTGCTCGATCTCGACCAGGCGGTGCGGCCGCATCTGCTCCAGGCGCTCGATGTGCTGCTGGTGGGGATCCCCGATCGCGACGCACAGGGTCTTGAAGTCGAAACCCTTCTCGTCGCGCATCTCGAGGCCGCCGATCGGCCTTGCCCAGACGTGGCAGCCGGTGAACGTGGGCTCGTCGATGATCAGCAGCGCGTCGGTGTGATCGCCGTCATCGGCGCGCGTGCCCTCGATGAAGCCGTAGTCGAAGTTGTAGAACACGGCCGACGAGAGCACCCGGTCGAGTCGGAAGACGTGCGCCTGCTCGTCGTACTCGTACTTGTTCCGCGATCCCCGCGGGATCTCCACGACGATCTCGACAACACCCGGGAAGCTGGCGGCATGGCGGTTGGTCATGGCGCGAACTCTACGCCGGCGGGGTCCGCGGCGAGCGGACCCTAGTCGTTGTAGAGGCGCTCCTCGATCAGCTTCTCCTGCACCGTTCGACCGTTGGGGTCGAAGCAGGAGAACTCGAAGTGCTTCTCGAACTCCAGGTCCACCGCATCCTGACCGCCGCGGTTCTTCTCCACCGACACGATCACCCAGTCGCGGAAGCGCTGTGCCTGGTAGGGGTTGAACTCGATGTTGACCTTGGCGACGATCTGGTACTTCTCGTTGAGGATCAGGATGATGTCCGCCTCGTAGTTGATCGCCGAGCTGCCACGCAGGTGGTAGTTGCGCAACCGCGATGCCTTGAGGCCTTCCTTGTCCGCGGCCACGATCGCGATCATCGGGACATCCTCGGACAGCGCGATGTCCTTGAGCCCGTTGATGACGTAGGTGACCTTCTCGGCCTCGTTGGGCGGCTCCGGAATCTGCGGGACCTTCTGCATGTAGTCCACCACGACCAACAGCCGCCGGTCGCCCGACAGCTCCCGGTGCTGCCGGATGAGCTGGCGCATGCCGTCGATCGTGCTCGCCGTCTGGGAGCCACGGAGCAGGAACAGGTTCTGGCCGTAGCGCGCGATCCGGTCCAACGACGGGCGCAGGCGGGGGTTCGCAGCGAGCTGGGCGACGTCGCCCCCCTCGGCCATCCAGGTGCCGAGGATCTCCTTCCGCACGTCCTGGATCTTGATCGCCCCGGTCTTGTGGGGCAGGTGCGCGAGCGCCGACTCGGCGGCGATCAGACGATTGAGCAGGTAGAGCTCGTCGTGCTCGAAGCAGATGTAGAGCACGTTGGCCTGGCCGCCCGAGGCGACGTTGCGGGCCATCTGGAGGGCCATGGTGGTCTTGCCGGTCCCCTGCGCACCACCGATGAGCATCAGCTCACCCGGTCGCAGGCCGCCACCGATCGTCTTGTCCAGCGGCGTGTAGCCGAGGGGCACGGGCTGGTACTCCCCGACCGCGCCGCTCGCCACCTTGTCATTGAGATCGACCAGCACCTCGATGGCCGACCGGGGCGCCATGCTTCCGTTCGGGCCGTCAAGCCGCCACCTTGCGCGAGGCTCCGCGCCTTCCCCCGTCTCAGTCGTCACGTGTGTGCGTCCTCCCGCGATCCGATCCCGTCCGCGCATCCTAGCACTGGGCTGGGCGTGCGCTGCCACCCCGCGGGGCCAGCCTGACCCGCCGAAGGTACCGGCCCCGGGCCAGGCTGGCGGGCGCTGGGCCAGGCTAGCGGGGCAGCGTCGCGAGCTCGTCCCAGAGGCGCACGATGACACGGGTGCCCTGCTCGAAGTTGTCGAGGAGCAGGTACTCGTTGGGCGCGTGGGCGTTGCACGCCGGCTGCGTGAAGCCGAGCAGCACCACCGGCAGTCCCAGGCTGTGGTCGAACGCCGCTGTCACCGGGATCGAGCCGCCTTCCCGGATGTACACGGGCGGGACCCCGTGGACGGCCTCGATCGCCCGCGCGGCGGCCTGCGTCGCCGGATGGTCAAGGGGCGTCAGGGATGGCTCGCCTCCGTGGATCGAGGTGGTCCGTACGGTCACGCCCGGCGGCGCGATCTCCGCGACATGGTCCCGGAGCGCGGCGAACACCCTGGCGGGATCCTGGTTGGCGACCAGGCGGGTCGACACCTTGGCGTGGGCATGGGCGGGGATGATGGTCTTGGCGCCCTCACCCTGGAAGCCACCCCAGATGCCGTTGACGTCGAAGGTCGGGCGGGCGCCCTTGCGCTCGAGTGTCGTGAACCCCGTCTCCCCCACCAGGCTGCTCACGGGAATAGCCGCCCGGTAGGCCTCCTCGTCGAACGGGAGCGCCGCCATCGCCTCGCGCTCGGCGTCGGTGAGCGCCACCACGTCGTCGTAGAAGCCGGGGATCCGCACTCGCCCGTCCGGGCCCTTGAGCGCCGCGATGATCGTGGCCAGGGCATTGGCCGGGTTGGCCACGGTGCCGCCGTACATCCCCGAGTGCAGGTCGACCGGCGCCAGCTCGACATCGATCTGGGCGTACATGATCCCGCGCAGGCCCACCGTGATCGCCGGCAGGTTGCCCTCGAAGTACCCGGTGTCGCTGATCAGGGCCGCGTCCGCCGCGAGGCGGTCGCGGTTGGCCTCGATCCAGGTGTACAGGCTGTCCGAGCCGAATTCCTCCTCCCCTTCGAACACGAAGGTGAGGTTGACCGCCGGTGCCCTGCCCACGGCCCGGAGCGCCTCGATGGCGGCGAGGTGCATCACCAGCTGGCCCTTGTCGTCGGCCACGCCACGACCCACGAACCGCCCATCCCGAAGGAACGGCTCCCAGGGCGCCGTCTCCCACAGCTCGATCGGATCAACCGGCTGCACGTCGTAGTGGCAGTAGACGAGGATCGTGGGCGCGCCCGGCGCCTCGTGGATCCGGCCGTACACGATGGGGTGGAGCTCGGTCCGCTCGACGGCAACGTCCGTGGCACCAACCCGCCGGAGGCGCTCGGCCACCCACTCTGCCGCAAGGACCATGTCCGTGGCATGCTCCGGCAGCGAGGACACGCTGGGGATGCGCGCGAACTCGAGCAGCGTCTCCGCACGCGCCCCGGCCGAGGCTGTCAGGGCCGCCTCGACGGCATGATCGATGGGCGCGCCGGGCTGGTCCGTCATGGGGTCTCCTGGTGGCGGGAAGTCGCCCGTCGATCCTAGCGCGGGCGCGGGCCCGACCGCGGGCGTGGGGCGGCGGCCGGGCCGCAGAATTGAAGGGCGGACCCGGTCGGGTCCGCCCCTGGCCGCTGGGAGCCGCTCCGGCTCAGGCCGGTTGCGGCGACGGGTTGGGCGCCGGGGCGGTGGGTCCGGTCGACGATCCCCCGTCCGTGCCCGGGGCGATCACGCGGGGGATCCCCGCCTGGCGCTCCGGCTTGGGCGGCAGGTCGTCGAAGATCTTCTCGAACTCCTGCGTGTCGACGGTCTCCTCGGCGATCAGCTTCTCGGCCAGGTGGTCGAGGCGATCGCGGTAGGACGTGAGCACCTCGGTCGCCCGGTCGTAGGCGCGGTCGATGATGGCTCGCACCTCTTCGTCGATGATCATCGCGACGTTGTCGCTGTAGTTGCGCTGCTCGCCGATCTCGCGGCCGAGGAACACGAGCTCGTCGCGCTTCCCGAACGAGAGCGGGCCCAGGCGGTCGCTCATGCCGAACTCGGTGACCATGCGCCGGGCGAGGTCGGTCGCCTTCTCGATGTCGTTGCTGGCACCGGTGGTCGTATCGCCGAACACCAGGCGCTCGGCGACGTTGCCCCCAAGCAGGCCCGCGATCTTGTCCTCGAACTCCGTCTTGGACTGCAGGTAGCGATCCTCGGTGGGCAGCGCCATCGTGTAGCCGAGCGCCATGCCGCGGCTGATCACGGTGACCTTGGCCACCGGATCGCACTTGGGCAGGATCCGCTGCACGACCGCGTGACCGCCCTCGTGATAGGCGATGATCCGCTTCTCCTCGTCGCTGATCACGCGGCTCTTGCGTTCCGGGCCCGCGACGATGCGCTCGAGCGCCTCGCCGAAGTCGTTCATCCCGACGACCTTCTTGTTGCGCCGCGCGGCCAGGATCGCGGCCTCGTTGACGAGGTTCGCGAGGTCGGCGCCGGAGAAGCCCGGCGACTGCCGCGCGATCTCCTCGACCACGACGGTCTTGTCGAGCGGCTTGCCCTTGGTATGGACCTTGAGGATGGCCGTGCGGCCCCGCATGTCCGGGCGGTCGAGGATGACCTGGCGGTCGAACCGGCCGGGGCGCAGCAGCGCCGGGTCGAGGACGTCGGGCCGGTTGGTCGCGGCCACGACGATCACGTTGGTGTTGGTGTCGAAGCCGTCCATCTCGACGAGGATCTGGTTGAGCGTCTGCTCGCGCTCGTCGTGCGACCCACCGAGGCCGGCGCCGCGCTGGCGGCCGACGGCGTCGATCTCGTCCACGAACACGATGCACGGACTGTTGCGCTTGGCCTGATCGAACAGGTCGCGCACGCGGCTGGCGCCGACACCCACGAACATCTCGACGAACTCGGAGCCGGAGATGCTGAAGAACGGCACCCCGGCCTCACCGGCGACGGCACGCGCCATCAGGGTCTTGCCGGTTCCGGGCGGGCCCACGAGGAGCACGCCGCGCGGGATCCGGGCGCCGAGCGAGTTGAACTTCTCCGGGAATTTGAGGAACTCCACGACCTCCTGGAGCTCCGTCTTGGCCTCGTCGACGCCGGCGACGTCCGCGAACGTGACCACCGTCTTGTTGCCGAGGAACATCCGGGCCCGGCTCTTGCCGAACGACATCGCCTGGTTGTTGGTGCCCTGGGCCTGGCGCATCATGAAGAAGATGAATCCGCCGATCACCAGCAGCGGCAGCAGGCCGGTGAGCAGCAGCCCGATCCACGAGCTGTCAGCGGTCGGCTTGCGCTGGTAGGCCGTGGTCGGCCAGCTCACGGCCCCCACGGGCAGCCGCCTGCTCCATGTCGGTGGCGACATTGGTGAAGATCGGGTTGGGGACCAGCACGGTGTAGGTCCCGCCACCGGTCAGGGTGATCGTGACCGACTCACCGTCCTGGACAGCGGTGGTGACCTTGCCACTCTCGACATCCGCCATGAACTGGAGGTAGCCCTGCGTGGTTGGCGGGGTCGACGACTGGACCCACGTGTAGAGCAACGCGACCGTGCCCGCCACGAGGACGAGCATCACGATCCCGTTGCGAAGGAACTTTGCGTTCAAACGGAGCGCCTCCGAGTCCGACGAGCCGGCGGGGAGCGCCGGGTGTTGAGGGAGTATACCCGCGGGTTCGTTCGTGGCCGGTCAACCGGCCCGGCTCCCGCCGTTGCCATGGATACGCTCCAGCATCGCGGATGGATGGGCTCGATCCGGTGTCCGGCGGGTTCAGGATTCGCCACACTTCCGGCAGGACATGCGAAACGCCCAGGCTGGACCTGGGCGTCGCGTGATGGTCGATTGGTAGCGGAGGGCGGATTTGAACCACCGACCAAGGGCTTATGAGTCCCCTGCTCTACCACTGAGCTACTCCGCCGTGATACCGCGGATTTTAGCGATCCCGTCACGACCAGTCCAATGAGGCGACGGCGCAGTTCGGGGGTGGCGGAACGACCGTGCACCCACCAGAATGGCGGCGCCACGTGACACCGACACGGGAGGGTTCAATGACCAGCGACGCACCGGGAGCCAATCAGCCCGGCTCCGGGCCGCCCCCCGAGCCCGAACCTGGGGCACCCACGGCCGGCCAATGGCCCGCAGAGCTCGTGCCGCCGGCAACCGCCCCCGGCCCTGCTCCAGCCGCCGCGCCAGCTCCTGCGGCCCCGGGACCTGCGCCAGCCGCGCCGGCCGCCGCGCCTTCGGCCGGCGCCTCCTCCGGGACCTGGGGCACCACCCCGACCTCGGGCAGCTGGGGTGCGGCCCCTGCACCCGGGACCCCGTCCGTGCCCGCACCCGCTGCGCCTCCCGTGGCCCAGGCTCCCGCGTCACAACCCGGCCAGTGGGGCGCCGCGGCCACGCCACCCCCCACCGGAGGCGGCTGGGGGGCACCGCCCGCCCCGGCGCCCGGCCAACCCGGTGATCAATGGGGAGCCCCACCGGCACAGCCGGGAGGCTGGGCACCCGGGCCTGGCGCACCGGGCGGGCCGCCGCCCGGCGGCTGGGCACCTGCGCCCGCCAAATCGGGCAACGGATGCCTCAAGGCGTGCCTGATCGTGGGCGCGATCCTCGTGGTCGTCGCCATCATCGGCTTCCTCGCCCTGGGCGCCTTCTTCAAGCAGTTCGTGTCGGACATGGGGATCGACAGCAATGGCAACCTGAGGACCTGCGAGCTGATCTCGCAGGGTGACGTGGAGAGCATCCTCGGCAGCGATGCGCAGGCCACGCCATTGGGCGGCTTCGTCGACAACACGATCGGCCAGCTGCTTGACAATCGGATCCTGCCCAACGCCCCGGACTGCTGGCTCATCTCCGGCTCCAGCTCCTCGGTGACCGGGCGCCTGGCACAGCAGGACGGAAACGCGTCGAGCACCTTTGCCGACGCGAAGCGGCAGGCCCAGGCCGGAGGCTACTTCGCCGATGACGTGAGCTTCGGCGACGAGGCGTTCTGCACCGCCATGACCGACGTCGGCTCGTTCGGCATCCTCGTCCGTCGCGGCGACAGCCTTGCCTATGTGAGCCTCCTGGACGCCGCGGCCATGGAGGCCCAGAACTTCGATATCGGCCCCGACGGCCAGCTGGTCTCACCGCAGACCTGCGACCTCGCGGGCCGGATCGCGGAGGCGGTCCTGCGTTAGCGCCCGACACCGCACCCCGCAACTCGAAGGGCGGCCTCGCGGCCGCCCTTCCTGCTGTCCAGTCCCGGAGACGCGACGCGCAGCTAACGGCTCGCAGCGCCCCCCTGCCGCTCGTTGTAGGCATCGAGGAGCATCCCGATCGTGACGTCGCCGTAGCGGGACGAGAGCTCGTCGCGCGCGGCGCCCCACAGGACCCGCAACGAGCGGGGCCCGCTGCGGTCGAGGTCCCGGAGGCGCGTGCCGCCGAAGCGCTCGATCCCCGGGATGCGGCTCAGCTCCTGGGCCAGGCGCGTCGCGGACGCGCTGAGCGTCGACGACTCGTCGAGGCCGACGGCCGCGGCAGCGGCGACGGCCGCGGCACGCCGCTTGTCACCTGGCCGCATGTCGGTCACCGGGGGCAGGGGCGGCATCGGCGACGTGAACCCACCGAGGGCGTCCGCAGCCGGGGCCTGGGCGCGCGCCGTGGCGGCATCGAGGGCCTTCGACGCCTTGGCAAACCGCTCCTCGGGCGTGGGCTCGTGCACGGCTTCGGGAGCCGGCGCGGGCGCGGCGGCGGGCGACGGTGCCGTTACCGCGGGTGCGGCGGACGCGGCCGACGCGCCGCTGGCAGACGAGCTCGAGGCCGCACCCCCGCCGGCCGGTGCCGGCCCGGAGCCCTTGGGCCGGGCCCCACCGGAACCACCGGCCCCACCGGAGCCACCGGATCCCTCGTCGGGCTTCCGCTTTGGCCGGTCCGGGGTCACGGGCTTCGCCGGGCCGGAGCTCGCACCGCCACCCATCGCCGACGTGAGGAGCTCCGGGATGTCGATCCCGGTGAGGCCCTTGACCGTGGTCGAGGCCTCGGCAAGCGTCCGGGTGGTGGTCTTGACGATGTCGGATGCGCCCTCGCTCGAGAGGACGGTGAGGTTGTCGATCTGGCTGAGCGGCTCCGCGGCGGCCCGCACGATCTCGGGCAGCATGGACAGGACGGTCGAGATGATCGCCGCATCGTTGAACTGGCGGTAGGCCTCGGCGCGGAGGGCAAGGGCCTTTGCCTCGGCCTCGCCCTTGGTGAACACGATCCCGGCCTCGGCGTTGCCCTCGAGGGTCGTCTGCTTGGCGATCGCCTCGGCGTTGACCAGCGTGACGCGGGCCTGGGCCTCGCCCTTGGTGACGTTGACGGAGGCCTCGGCCTGGCCGGCCAGCTTGACGCGCTCGGCGTCGGCCTGTGCCTGGGCGATCCGGGCGCCCTTGTCGCCCTCGGCCCGCCGGACCTGGGCCTCGGCCTCGGCCTCGGCCGGCCGGATGGTGCTGGCGATCAGCTCCTTCTGCGTGCGGTCCGCCTCGAGCTGGGCCAGCTCGGTCTGGCGGCGGACCACCTCCTGCTGGGCCTCGGCCTGGGCCAGCGGCCCGGACTGGGACGCCTTGGCCTCGGCGGCCTGGGTCACCGCGACGACCTCGGCCTGGCGGAGCGAGACGTCCCGCTGGGCGTTGAGCTTGACCTGCTGGGCCTCTGCCTCGCGGACGGCGGCCTCCTGGTCGGCGGTCGCCTTGGCCATCCGGGCGTCCCGCTCGCGGCGGGCCGTCTCCTGCTGGCCGATGAGGTCCATGTAGCCGACCTCGTCGCGGATCGCCTGGATCGTGAAGTTGTCGATCGCCAGGCCGGACGTGGCCAGGTCGGCCTTGGCCGCCCCCTGGACCTCCTGCTGGAACTTCTGGCGGTCGTAGTTGAGCTCCTCGACCGTCAGGGTCCCGACGATCGACCGGAGCGACCCCTCGAGCACGTTCTTCACGATGGAGTCGAGCAGCGTCTCCTCGCCCAGGAACCGCTCGGCGGCGTTCCGGATGGACTCGTCGTCGCTGCCGATCTTCACGGTCGCCACGCCCTGGACGGCAACCTTGATTCCCTGCTTGGTGACGGCGTCCCCGAGCGCCACGTTGATCTGGCGCGCGCTGAGGTTGACCTTCCCCAGCTTGTGGACCAGGGGCAGCACGATCACGCGCCCGGCACGAACCACCTTGAGCTGCGTGGGCGCGCCGCCCCAGACGCCGCCGGTGCGCACCAGCGCCTCGTTCGCTCCCGCGACCTTGACCCGGCTGGTCGCGTACGCGAACAGCAGGGCGATGATGATGATCGGGACGATGACCGCGACGACGCTCGGTCCCAGGATGTTCAGAATGTCAGGCATCCCCTCTCCCTCTACCCTCCGAGGCGCCGACGGCGCCTGCGGCTGTGTCGGTCTCCCGGACGATGAGCCCGGTCCCGGCAACCCCGATCACCTCGACGGTGCGACCCGCCGCGATCTCCGAGTCGGCCGTGGCCGAGAACTCGTGCGTCTGCCCCTCGGCCTTGACCAGCACGCTCCCGTAGCGACCGGCCGGCACGCCAACGGCGACGTACGCCGAGCTGCCGACCAGGTCCGAGAGCGTGAACGGCTCCTCGCTCTCGCTCCTGCGCAGCAGGCCGAACAGGGCACCGGCGAGCAGGGCTCCCCCGAGGCCCGAGAGGACCCCGATGATCGCCGCCTCGGCACCGTGCGCCCCGATGACCTGGGTGGCGAACAGGCCGCCCGCGCCGAACATGCCGATGAACCCGAGCAGGATCGGCGTGATGGAGGTCCCGCCGACATCGAAGCCGAAGCCGTCGAGCAGCCCGCCCAGAACGTCGTCGAACACCACCGTGAACAGCAGCAGCAGGCCGCCGACCAGCGCGGCGAGACCGAATACCCAGTCCTCGATCGGGATCGTGATCATCCGAGGCCGGCCCACCCTCCCGTGCGACGCCGCAACGGGCGCCTTCGCGCGCCCGCCGTAGCCGAGACGGGCGAATGGCCCCAGCATAGGGCCCAGCGATCTGGCGCGGAACGGGCAATCGGCAATGTCGAATGGCAGGCCCGGGGCCCGCGGGATCAGTTCCGGCGCCCGTCCTGTGGGTCGCCGAACAGCAGGCGTGCCCACGACTGGAGCGGCGTCGTCACCTCCGGATCGGCGCCCAGGCGGACCGTGGCGGAACCGGGCGCATCGGCGGGGAGCGGCGGGGCGTCGTCCGCGAGCGCGAACGGGATCTCGACCGCGGTGCCGAGGCGGTACTGGCGCGCGGCCTGCTCGATGTAGGCCTGGCGCTGGATCAGCGCGAGCTCGTCCTCCAGGCCCAAGACCTCGGCCTGGAGCAGGTCCGTGGAGGCCTGCATATCGGCGGCCCGCGCCATGGCCTCGCTGGCATCGCCCACCTGGCGGGCAAACAGGACGATCACCCAGGCAGCCACCAGCGCGCCGATGAGGATGCGCCACCCGGCGACGGGTCAGGCCGGCCACCGGCAGATCCGCGAGCGACCCGAGGGCGCCGGCAGCGGCCGGCGTCAGCGGGCTCGTGGCATCCGTCTCCGGGGCGCGCCCGAGTGGCCGGGGTGGCCGTGGTGGCACGGGGTGGGGTCGTTCGCCTGTGGGGTCGAGGCATCGAGCCGAGGGTAGCTTCGCCCGATTCGGCTGTCAACCCGGTCCCTGGCGCCGGATTCGGGGGCCGGATGACCCATCCGTGCACGCCCTGTGACACCCAAGGTGGCACGCGTCCCGCGCAGCCTGCCGTAGACTCGCTCCTGCAATCGATCATGCGTTCTAAATCGAGACCGGAGACGGCATGCGCACCTACGCTCCCGCCAGCACCCGGACCGTGCTGGACCAGCTGCTCGACGAACCGTCCCTCGCCCGTGGCGTCGTCCACCACGAGGTCCGCGAGGCGCGCTCCGCGGAGCACGGGGACTGGCCGGACTGGCTGGACCCGCGGATCCGGGCCGGCCTTGCGAAGCGCGGGATCGAGCGGCCGTACACGCACCAGGCGGATGCCATCGATGCCGTCCACGCGGGCGAGGACGTCGTGGTGGTGACGCCCACGGCCTCGGGCAAGTCCCTGTGCTACACGGTGCCGGTGCTCCAGGCGCTGGCCGAGGATCCGTCCGCCCGGGCGCTGTTCCTGTTCCCCACCAAGGCGCTCGGCCAGGACCAGGTCGCCGAGTTCGGGGAGCTCGTCGGGGATGCCGGCCTCGCGGTCGCGGCCGCCTGCTACGACGGAGACACGCCGGCGCCCATCCGCTCGGCGATCCGCAAGGCCGGACAGGTCGTGGTGACCAACCCGGACATGCTCCACTCGGCGATCCTCCCCCACCACACCAAGTGGTTCCAGCTGTTCGAGCAGCTGCGCGTCATCGTCGTCGACGAGCTCCACACGTACCGCGGCGTGTTCGGGTCGCACGTGGCGAATGTCCTGCGACGGCTGCTCCGTCTGTGCGCGCACTACGGGTCCCACCCCGTGATCGTCTGCTGCTCGGCGACGATCGGGAACCCGGCCGAGCTCGCCGAGACCCTCACCGGTCGCCCGGTCAGGCTGATCGACCGCAACGGGGCGCCCGCGGGTGAGAAGCACCTCCTGCTGGTGGACCCGCCCGTGATGGACGCGGCGACGGGAGCGCGGGGCTCCGCGCTCACGCTGGCCCAGCGGTGGGCGCTGCCGTTCCTGCGCGCCGGTCGCCAGACCGTCTTGTTCGGGAAGAGCCGGGTGGCGGTGGAGATCATGCTCTCCAACCTGCGCGAGACGCTGCGCCAGGATCTCGGGCCGCGCAGCCGGATCCGGGGATACCGGGGCGGCTACCTGCCAACCGAGCGGCGCTCGATCGAGCGCGGGCTCCGCGACGGCGAGGTGCTGGGCGTCGTGTCGACCAACGCCCTGGAGCTCGGCGTGGACATCGGCCGGCTGGACGTTGCCGTCCTGGCCGGGTACCCGGGCTCCATCGCCGCAACGTGGCAGCAGATGGGCCGTGCCGGCCGGCGGGGCGATGTCTCGGTCGCGGTGCTGGTGGCATCCCCCGCCCCCGTGGACCAGTACGTGATCCACCACCCGGAGTTCGTCCTCGGCGGCCGGCCGGAGGAGGCGCGACTGGACCCGGACAACCTCCACGTGCTCCTCGCCCACATCCGGTGCGCGGCGTTCGAGCTGCCGTTCGAGCCCGGCGAATGGTTCGGGCCCGGCCCCGCCGATGACCTGCTCGCCTTCCTCGGTGAAGGGGGCACGGTGCGCCAGGCGGACGATGGGCGCTGGTACTGGAGCTCCGAGAACTTCCCGGCCTCCGAGGTCTCCCTGCGTGCCGCCGCCCCGGAGAACGTCGTCATCATCGACACCACGCCGGACCGGCCCCGCGTGCTGGGTGAGGTGGACCTGTTCAGCGCCCAGGTCCTCGTCCACCAGCACGCGATCTACATGCACGAGTCGGTGCAGTACCACGTGGACCGGCTGGAGTGGGGCGAACGCAAGGCCTACGTCCACCGGATCGATGCGGACCACTACACGTATGCGAACCGCGCCGTGACGCTCAAGCCGCTTGACGTGTTCGCCCAGGGGCCGGCGACCGGCGGGTCCCGCGTTCACGGCGAGGTGATGGTCGCGAGCCTGGTCACCCTGTACAAGAAGCTCAAGTTCATCACCGACGAGAACGTTGGCTGGGGACCCATCGACCTGCCGGAGATCGAGCTCCAGACCACCGCCTACTGGCTGACCGCCGAGGCGGCTGCCGCCGGCTGGCGGCGGGACGAGCTGGACGTGGCGCTGATCGGCGCCGGGCGGGCGATCCAGGCGGTGGCCGCCGTGCTGCTCATGGTGGACCCCCGTGACCTGGGTCTCGTCGCCCAGGTCCGGTCCCCACACCACGAGGCGCCCACCATCTACCTGTACGAGGCGATGCCCGGTGGCGTCGGGCTGTCCGAGCGGCTGTTCGCGCGCCATGCCGAGCTCGTCGAGGGCGCCGCGGACCTCATCCGCGCCTGCCCGTGCGAGGCGGGGTGCCCGGCATGCACCGGGCCGCGCCTTGAGCCAGAGGTGGATGGCAAGGCGCTTGCGCTCCGCCTGCTGGCCGAGCTCGGGTCGGAAGCGCCGACGGAATCGGCGGCCGGCGCACGTCGATCCGCCTCCGGGCACCATCCCGGTGCGCCCGCGGCTGCAGTCGCGTGACCGCGGACACGGCGGGCCCGGTCACGCGAGAGCGTCGCCTCGCGAACCTGCGGGCGACGCTGGCCCGGTCGGGCGGCGCGCCGATCGGACCGGACCAGGAGCCCGCCCGGGCACCGTTCGCGGGCCGCCGGAGCCCGGTCCTCGCGGCCCGGCTCGCCGCGGTGCTCGGAGCGGACGTGGTGGTGGACGCCGGCGCGTTCCTCGTCCGACGCGACGTGCCGCCCGTGGAGATCCCCGTCGACCGCGAACGGCTCGCCCGTCTCCCCGGCCATCCCCCCGTCGACGCACCCCTGGTCTGCATCGACACCGAGACGACCGGCCTCGCGACCGCCGCGGGAACGCTGGCGTTCCTCGTCGGGCTTGCCCGCTGGGAGGGATCGGCCTTCCACCAGACCCAGCTCCTGCTCCCCGACCACGCCGACGAGCCGGCGATGCTCGCCGAGATCGCGCGCTGGGTCACGCCCGATTCCTGGCTGGTGAGCTACAACGGCCGCGGGTTTGACTGGCCGCTCATCGAGGCCCGGTACCGTCTTGCCGGACGCGCGGCACCGGCCCATGCCGGACACCTGGACCTGCTGCCCTTCGTCCGGCGCGTGTTCCGCCACCGGATGGAGAACGCGAGGCTCCGGAGCGTCGAGACGGAGCTGCTGGGGGTCTCGCGCGTCGGTGACGTCGAGGGCTGGGAGATCCCGTCCATCTACCTGGACGTGCTGAGGGGCGGTCCGATCGGCCCCCTGGCCGGGGTCGTGGTCCACAACGAGAAGGACGTCCGCTCGCTCGGGCTGCTGCTCGCCCACGTCGAGCATCGGTACGTGGACCGGGCGACCCGTCACGAGGCCCCCCGCGGGGATCTTGCGGGCCTGGCCCGGGCCTACGCGCAGGGACCGCCGGCACGAGGAGGCGCTCGAGTGCCTGGACGACGCGCTCGCCGCGGAGCCGCCGGTGCGGGACCCGTTCGGGCGCAGCGCCGTCGAGCCGGTGCTCGCGCGCGAGGCGGCAGCCGAGGAGCGCGAGCCGTGGTGGACGCCGCGGGTCCGGCCAACCTTCGGAGGGCGCGCACCGGCGGCCGGCTGGCGTGGCGAGCTCGCCAACGGCCGTGGCGGACCGCTGGGGCCGTCACCCTCGTCGGGCGCCTGGGACGTGAGCACCGGCCGCTGGACGGACGAGCGGCTGGCCGCCGAGCGAGCCAGGACGCTGCGGCGGCTGGGGCGCTGGTCGGAGGCCGTCGAGGCATGGCAGACCGCAGCCGCAGCGGGAGGCGGTCTCGGGGCCATCGCCTGGATCGAGGTGGCGAAGCTCCGGGAACACCGGCTCGCGGACCCGGGAGGCGCGCTCGCCGCGACGCGGGCGGCGTGGCGATTGCTGGAACGCCTCCGGGTCACCGGGCGGGCGCACCCGCGCCTCGAGGCGGACCTCCAGCGGCGTGGAGCCAGGCTGGCGACACGGATCCGGCGGCAGACCGGCGGGGACGCCGCGGTGTCCGCGCCGCCGTAGGGCTACAGCCCCAGGTTCCTGAGGAACTCGCGGTTCGCGCGTTGACCGGCCACGACGTCCTCGCGGGTGACCTCGGGGCCGAGGAACTGGTCCTGCTCCACGACGACCCATCCCTGGTAGCCGCTCTCGGCGAGCGCGCCAACGACGGCCGGGATGTCCGCGTCGCCGGCGCCGAGCGGGCTGAACACGCCGCCGGCCAGCGCGGCCACGACGTCCTGGCCCCGCGCCACCACGTCGTCCAGCACCTGCATCCGGCAGTCCTTCACGTGGACATGCCGGGTGACCGACGCATAGTCGCGCAGGCACTGGGCCGGGTTGGCGCCGCCAAAGCGGAAGTGCCCGGTGTCGAGGCAGAGACCCACGATCGACGGGTCCATGGTGTTGACCAGGCGGTCGATCTCGGCCGCTGTCTCGAGGTAGGTCCCGGCGTGGGGATGGATGACCGGCTCGAACCCCAGGGAGCGCGCCCGTTCGGCGGAGCGGTGCATGTTGGAGATCAACCGGTCCCAGCCGGCGTCGTCGAGCAGCGCATCCGGGCGACGGTCGATCCGGCCCGCCGCCTGCAGCCGCAGCGGGATGTCGATGGCCGCGCACAGGACGGCAAACGGCCGCGCACCCGGCGGGAGGCCGCGGCGGAGGTCGGCGAGCAGGCTCGCCATCCACTCCCGGTCTCCCGGGGCACGAGCGTCGTCGTGGAAGGCCTGGGGCAGGAACGTGCCGATGAACTCGAGGTTGCGTGCCGCCAGGCGCTGCCCCATCTGCGCGCCATCGCCCAGGAACCCCGGCGGACCGAGCTCGGTGCCCTCGTAGTCCAGCTCGGCCATCCAGTCGAGCATCTCGTCCGGCCCGGGCATCCAGATGTCATCGACGATGACCTCATCAACCCCGAACGAGCATGGGGCGGAGGCGACCCGGATGCCGCTGAGCCCTGTCCCGGTCATGGCGTGATCACCACCTTCGTCGCCCGGCCGGACTTGAGGGCGGCCAGTCCCTCCTCCACGCGCGCGAGCGGCATCACGTCGGACACCAGCGGCGCCAGGTCCAGGGCCCCGCTCTCGATCAGCCGGATGGCCTGGGGAAACGTGAAGTTCGTGATGTAGCTGCCGATCACGGTCAGCCCCTTCTCGGTGATCTCGACCTGGTGCACGGGAGGCCGGGCGTTGATGTTCATCCCGAACAGGATCACGCGGGCGCCCATCGCGGCCGCATCGATCGCCTCCGGCAGGACGCTTCCGACCGCGTCGATGACCACGTCGGCTCCCGCAGGGAGGAGCTCCGCGCGCCGGCGCTCCCAGGCGTCTGGCGCCAGGACGTGCGTCGCGCCCATCGCGAGCGCCACCGGGGCGCGTTCCGGGTTTGGCTCGACCACCACGAGCATCGCGGCCCCCGCGGCGTGCAGGACAGCCGTGAACAGGCAGCCGATCGCACCGGCGCCGAACACCACCGCGGTCTCGCCCGGGCGAAGCGCCGCCCGGTTCGTGCCGTTGACGACGCAGGCCAGCGGTTCGGCGAGCGCGGCGAGGGTTGCCGGGACGTCGTCCCGGATCGGGTGGCAGGTCTCGGCGGGCGTCGTCACCAGGCGGGCGAGCGCCCCGTCGCGGTACACCCCGAGGGCGACGATGTTCTCGCAGTTCGCCGGCCGGCCGGACCGGCACGGTCCGCACGACCCGCACTTCGGGTCCGGGTCCACGATCACCCGCGTCCCCGCCTCCACGCCGCGCACGCCAGGTCCGAGCGCCGTGACCCGCCCCACGAACTCGTGCCCGAGGATGACGCCCGGCGTGGCCGGATGGCGCGGTGGGACGTCAAGGACCGCCAGGTCCGACCCGCAGACCCCGCACGCCTCCACCTCGACGAGGACCTCGCCCGGCCCTGGCTCCGGCTCAGCCCGGTCCTCGATCACCAGGCGTCCGTCGCCCGCGAACACGGCCGCCTGCATCATTCCGGCCTCCTCTGGATCCACGCCGCCCACGTCCCGCGCGAGATCCGACTCCGCACGCCCAGCGCAAGCGGTTGCGTTGCGACGCTACCACCGGGTCCGGGGGGTGTCAACGAGCCACGACGGCAGCGAAGGAGCGACGCCGCCAGGCGCCCCACTCGCCCTGCGCGCCGGTCAGTCCGGGTTGTCGCCGCCGTGCATCCGCCGGACCGCGTCCGCGAGGTGCGGCACGCCGTACAGGCCCGGACCCTCCAGGACCAGCGACCCGCAGGCAGCCCCCAGGCGCAGGTCGGGATCCGGCCCATCCCAGTCGGCAGTGACCCCTGGGCGCACCCAGGCCGCGAACGTCCCGGCGAGGAACGTGTCGCCGGCACCGACCGGATCCACGTAGCTCTCGATCGGGATGCTGCGCCAGTGGCGTGGCGCCAGCTGGTCGGGCGTGGCGCCGATCTTGAAGGCCGTCCCGCCGTGGATCCCGTCGGTGAACAGCAGCGTCGCGCCGGGCTTCATCAGCGCCGCGAGGTGGACGGGTGTCGTCGCCCGGTCGACGTCGTCGCTGCCCACGCCCACCAGGTCCGCGCGGCGGACGACGGCTGACGGGCCGGGGGCCAGGTGGCGGACCGGGGCGCCGCTCTCGAGCACGCGGAGCAGTCCCTGCCAGCCAAGGGCCACGAGAGCGCCGGACGGCGGGACCGCGGCCCAATCGTCGCGGACCTCGGCCGCCACGGGCGCGAACATCCACGCCCCCACCGATCGCCATGCCTCGGGAAGCGCGGCAGGATCCACCGGGTCCGAGACCTGCGGCGTCTGCTGCACGCGGCCGGTGGGCGTCTCGATGTTGATGAACACCGGGCCCGCGCGATCCGGGGATCACGTGGATGTCAACGCCCGCGTCGCGGACCATGTCCAGCTCGGTGGAGCCGGCGGCGAGCTCGTCCGCGACGACCAGGGCGGCGACCCGGAGCCCGAGCCTCGCCAGGGCGAGGGCGGAGTACGATGCGCCGCCGCCGAGCCGCCAACCGCGCTCGTCGTCGTCGACGAGGTCCCGACAGGCCGCCCCAACCACCACGACCTCGGGCGCGTCGCTCATCCGTCCCTCCAAGGAAGGCCCGGATGGACCCGCCTATACTGGCCGTCCCCGCGCGCACCTGCGCGCCGAGTGGCCTCGTCTCCGGCCGCTCCCCGACCGAGGTTCCTAATCATGCACTTCTACGAGCTTCACGAGGGCGACGACGACGTCTTCGCCGATCTCCTCCTCGCCCGGGAGGAGGAGATGGACCCCGAGGAGTTCTTCGACGTCGTGCAGTCCGTCCGCCGCCGCGTCATCGAGTCGTTCGAGCAGAACACGCTGGTGGAGGCGATCGCCGAGGAGCTGGAGCGCGACTACGGGTTCATCGCGATCACGGACGACCGGCTGACCGCGGCCGTGAACGTCTCGCGCGAGGATGACGAGAACTTCCTCGCCGATCTCGACGCGCCCGAGGAGCCGACGGACTACCTGTCGATCCTGGCGGACCTCCAGGCGGAGGGCGGCCGCCCGAACTGAGCCGGGAGCCCTCCGGGTGCGGATCGCCTACCGGCTGAACAGGATCTCGATGACGTCCCCGTCCTTCACCCGATAGGTCTTGCCCTCGGAACGCACCTTGCCGTGCTTCTTGGCCTCGGCGATGGACCCCAGGGCGAGCAGGTCCTCGTAGGGGATCGTCTCCGCGCGGATGAATCCCCGGGCAAGGTCCGTGTGGATGGCGCCCGCCGCGTCGACCGCGTTGGATCCGTCGGTGATCGGCCACGCGCGGACCTCGTCGGGACCGGCCGTCAGGAAGGAGATCAGCCCGACCAGCCGATACGAGAGGGCGATCACGCGGTCCAGCGCCGACTCGGCCAGGCCCAGCTCCTCCATGAACACCGCGGCCTCGTCGGGCTCGAGCTCCCCGAGCTCCATCTCGATCTTGGCCGACAGCGCGTCGACCATCGCGTGCCGGTGGTCGTAGCCGGCCTGGATCCGCTCGATGAGCGACGGCGCCCCGGCAAGCTCCCCCTCGCCCACGTTGAGCAGCACGAGCACCGGCTTCTGGGTCAGGAACCGGTAGCCGCGAAGCGCCTTCTCCTCGTCATCGTCGAGCGGCTCATCGCGGATCGGGCGACCAGCCTCGAGCGCGGGCTTGAGCCGCTCGAGGATCACCTGCTCGCGCTCGTTGGCCTCGCGCTCGGCAGGGGTGCCGTGGCGCCCGGAGCCCGCGAGGCGTTCGAGACGGCGATCGACCATCGCAAGGTCCGCGAGGATGAACTCGAGGTCCAGCTGCTCGAGATCCCGGGCGGGATCCACCGAGCCCGATGGATGCGGGTGCGCCTCGGACTCCCACGCTCGGACGACGTGGATCAGGGCGTCCGAATCGCGGAGCCGGGCGAGGTGCTCGGCGGGCAGCTCCTCCGCGCCGACATGTCCCTCGGACGACGCGGGCGGCGCGGGCAGGTCCACGTAGGTGACGTCCGCGTGGACGATCTTCTTGGGCTTGAACACCGCGGCGAGCTTGTCCAGGCGCTCGTCGGGGACCTTGACGACGCCCACGTTGAGCTGGAGGCCACCGTAGCCACCGGTCTCGGCGTGGCCACGGGTGAGCGTGTTGAACACGGTGGTCTTGCCGCACCCGGCAAGCCCGACGATGGCGATCTGCATGGGTGGATGCTACCGGCCGGTGGCGACGCGGGCGCGCTCGCTCCCGGACATCGCTCAGTACCCGGCGCTGGGATCCACGACGTTGACCAGCGGGCGTCCCTCCGCGAACCGGCGCAGGTTCTCGCAGAACAGGTCCACGGACCGGTCCAGCACGCGCGTCGAGGACCACGACGTGTGCGGCGTCAGGATCACGTTGGGCAGGTCGTACAACGGCGAGGTCGGCGGCAGCGGCTCCTCGTGGAAGGTGTCGAGAACCGCGCCCCCGATGCGACCGTCGCGCAGCGCCCGGCCGAGGGCCAGGTCGTCGACCAGCTCGCCGCGGGCGACGTTGATGATCCAGGCGCCCGGCCTGAGCTGTGAGATCGCCTCCTCGCCGATCGAGCCCGTGGGTATCCTCCGTGAGCGGCGCCGCGAGGACCACGAAGTCGCTCTCGGCCAGGAGCTCGGGAAGCTGCTCTGGCGAGAGCACCCGGTCCAGCATGATCGACCCGAGGTACGGCTCGTCGCCCGCGCCCTCGGGCGCCTGCGAGCCCGACTCCGGGCGGCGCCTGGTGGCGATCGACCCGGCACCCGAACGCGGTCGCGAGCGCGCCCACCGCGCGCCCGATGGAGCCCAGGCCGACGATGCCCACGGTCACGTCGCGCAGCTCTCGTGACTCGAGAGGCTGCCACGTCCGCTCGGCCTGCAGCTCCAGCAGCGACGGCAGCCGGCGCGACACGGCCAGGATCATCAGCATCACGTACTCGGCGATCGGCCGCGAGAAGACACCACGGGCGTTGGTGATCGTGAGGTCGCGGGCTCGTGATGCCGGCGTGAGGACGCGCTCGACCCCCGCGGTGGCGGAGTGGACCCAGCGGAGCGACGGGGCGCGGGCGAGGATGCGGTCGAACAGCTCGGCCGGGAAGCGGCCACGGAGCATGACCTCGACATCGTCGAGCGGACCATCCGGGTGGCCGTCGAACCCGATCGTCACCAGTCGCGTCCCGGGGGCTGCGGCCTTGATCGCGTCCAGGTCGCGCGTGCGCCAGCGAGCGGCGAGGATCGGCGTCAGCGCGATCGCCGCCGGCGCGCCGCCGGGACCCGATCCCGGCCCGGGTGTCCGCGAGGCCGCCTCCGTCACGCAGGTCCTCCTTCGATGCGGCTGAGGTTCAGCCGGCGCACCCAGCGGTCCGGGTGGTCGATCTCGTCGGGCGTCGGCAGCGTCTCCGGTCCATCCCACAGCCGCCGCAGCGCCACGGCGCCCGCGAGCCGCTCGATCTCGGCCACGAACACCTCACCCTTACGGTACTGCTCCATCTTGAGGTCCATGCCGGTGATCCGCAGCATTGCCCGCTCAACGGGCGTCCGCTGCTGTCGCCGACCGTGGAAGCGGGCCGAGATACGCTCCACGCCCGGGACCAGGTCGCGGCCGACCTTGTCCATCACGTGATCCCCGAACCCCTCGAGCAGCGCCATCACCGCCTGCGTCTCGCGGAACAGGCGACGCTGCTCGTCGGTCATGAGCCGCTCCAGCCAGTGCCGGTCATCGTTGCGGCCATCTCCCCGGAGCGCATCGCCCAGCGTCCGGACCGCCTCGCGGCCGAGCGACGCGGCGTCGTCCGAGAACAGGCTGAGCTGGCGCTCGAGGCGCCCAGCGAGGTACGGCCGCAGCCAGGGGTGGGCCTCGAACTCGAACGCATGGGTGGTCTCGTGCAGCGCGATCCAGGTCCGGAACGGCCCCACCGGCACGTCGAGCGCCCGAGCCGTGTTGCGGATGTTCTCCTCGACGAACAGCAGCCGGCCCGGCTCCGTCTCCGCGGCGAGCAGCGCCAGGTCGTACTGGCCGAGCACCCGCTGGCCCATGAACCCGAGAAGCAGGCCCATCTGGCGGGTGGTCACCCAGCGGTTCGCGAGCGCCATGGACGCCTTGGCGAACCCGCCGCCCTCGGGCAGCACCTGGTCGAGCAGCGGTCCCTCGATCTTGCCGATCAGCCCGGCGAACGCCGCCGTGTTGGCACGCACCCAGGCGGCCCGATCCACGACCTCGACCCGGTCCACGACGCCCGGCAGGTCCGTGCCAAGGTGCTCGGCAAGCGCCGGCACGACGCGGGCCATTGCCGCGTGGTAGTCGGGCTCGGTCAAGCGGAGCTCGGCGTCCGTCAGCGCCCCCGGCGCACGGCGCAGGCGGGCGATGGCGATGTCCTCCACGCGGCGCCAGTCCACCAGCCCCGCCGCCCGGGCGGAACGTTCCACGTGACGGCCGGCCACCGTGATCGCCGCCCCCAGGACGGAGCCGACCACGAAGCCCACCTGCCACAGCCGCTCGCCGGAGGTCCGCGGGGTGGATCGCCCGGGGGATCCATGTCGCCCGCTCGACCCGCCTCGCCCGGCGTTCGCCCGGCGGACCCGTTCCGCCCGGCCATCAGGCGCCCGCCGCCAGCTCCACGGACTCCACGTCCGGGAAGGCGTCTCCGAACATGCGGGACGCGATCGATCGGAACCGGTCCCTGTCACCGGTGGTCAGCTGCCGGTGCACCGGCGGCGCACCATAGGTCTCGGCCGGACGCGAGTGACCCGCCGCCCCGGGGTCCGCGGCCGTCCCACGCGTGGTCCCGGGTGCCTCGAGCGCGTTGACCGACAGCAGCTCGGCGAGGGTCGCCGCAGTGGCGGTCGCCGAATCCACGATCGCGACCCGGTCACCGACGGCGCGGGTCAGGATCGGCCGGAGCAACGGGTAGTGCGTGCAGCCGAGCAGCAGCGTGTCGATCTTGGCGGACGGCGGCCGTGGGAACACGAACTCCCCCGCCCCGTCGCGCTCGCCGAGCAGCGGGGCCAGCTCCTCCTCGACAACCGCCTCGAGCTCGTCACCGGACAGGATCCCCGCTTCCACCATCGGGACGAACCTCGGCGTGGCGTGCTCGTAGACCTCCACCGCGGGGTTCTCGTCCTTGATCGCGTTGAAGTAGGCGTGGGATCGGACGGTCGCCGGGGTCGCGATCACGCCCACCCGCCGGTTCCGCGTGGCGAGGGCTGCGGCCGCCGCGCCGGGCCGGACCACGCCCAGCACCGGCAGGGCGTATCGGGCACGCAGGTCGCGGAGCGCCACCGCCGTTGACGTGTTGCAGGCGACGACCAGCGCCTTGACGTTCCGCCCGGCGAGCTCGTCGAGCGCCTCGGCAGAGAACCGGCGGACCTCGTCATCGGTGCGAACCCCGTACGGGGCGCGGGCATTGTCGCCGAGGTAGATGGTGGACTCGTGGGGGGAACGCCGGAGGATCTCCCGCAGGACGGTCAGGCCGCCGACGCCGGAGTCGAAGATCCCGATGGGTCGAGGATCGGACACGCCCGGGCGCTACCGGCGCGCGGCCGCGGGGGCGGCGCGGCCGATCAGCTCGCTCGCGGTCCGGGTCACGTCCTGGCTGATCTGCGCCGTCGGGTCCGCGAGGACGAACGGGATTCCCTCGTTGTTGGTGCGGACCACGAGCGCGCCGCCGGAGGTGACGTGGTGCTCCGGGGTCCGGCCGAGGGCGCGGCTCAGCGTCTCCGGATCGATGCCGCCGGTGGAATCGGCCCGGTTCACCAGGTACCGCACCTTGGTTGGCGGATACCCGATCATCCGGAAGGCATCCGCCATGACCATCGTCGAGTGGATCGCGGTCGAGTCGTAGGTGACGACCTCGAGGATCGTGTCCGACGTGTCCAGGAAGGCGAGGTTGATGTCGTTCACGACCGCGGGCGAGTCCACGATCACGACCTCGTAGACCCGGCGGAGCAGGCTGAGCGTCTTCTCGAGATCGCGGACCGTGACCATCTCGGCCATCTCGACCCGCGGCGGCGCGAGCAGGATGTCGATGCCCGACGGGTCCCGCCACAGGACGTCGGCGAGATCCGACTCCTGGATGCGGTCCGTCGGCAGGTCAAGCAGCGATGGCGCCTCGATCGGCACCTTGAGCAGCGCTCGCAGGTCGCCGAACTGGAGGCTGCCGTCGATGAGCACCGTGCGCGCGCCGAGCTGGCCGACGGCCACCGCGAGGTTGAAGGCGAGCGTGGTCTTGCCGACCCCGCCCTTGGGCGCGAAGACCGTGATCATCCGGGCGAGGTGCGAGCCGTCCGATGTCTGCGAGGCCTGGTGGACCTGCTGCAGGCCGGTGACCAGCTCATAGCCCGTGAACGGCATCGCGAGCACGCCGTGGACGCCGATGCTCGGGTCCACCTTGACCGGCTGCTGCGGGACCGTGAGCACGATGACCGGGATCTGCAGCCCCGTCTGCTGGATCTGGGCGACCAGGTTCAGCCCCTTCACACGGCCCTGGAGGAGCGCGTCCACCATGACCACATCGGGCCGCAGCTCGTTGATCAGGTTGAGGACCTTCGAGCCGTCGCTCGCGACGTCAAGCAGCTTGATCGCCGACTGCGTGTTGAGCAGCCCGCGCACGTACTGCGCCACCTGGGGAACGTCCTCGACGACGAGGAGGCGGATCAAGTCCGACATCGGCTCGACTCTACCACGCAGGCCCCGCCCCGCACGCAGGCATCGATGGTCCCCGGGTGCCCATCCTGGAGGGCCATCCCCGGCGAAGGTCGGCGCCCGGTCATGGCCTCCGCGCGACCATCACGACGCGCTCGGCACCCGGGTCCAGGGCGCCGAGATCGTAGCCGCCCGCGAGCGTCTCCACGACCAGCCCCGCGGCGTCGGCAAACGCCGCCAGCTCGTCGGGTGACACGAGGCGCAGGCGGTCGACCCGGACCCAGCGAACCGCGGGTTCACCTGGGGCGCCCTCCTCGAAGATCGTGGTGAGCATCACCGACACGCTCGTGGCGTCGTACAGGGCGCTGCAGGACTTGGTCACGAGCCGGCCGGACTCCCGGTCGATACGGGCCCACTCGAGGACCAGCCGCCCGTCGTAGCGAGCCAGGTCATCGGCGTCGGGGAGCCAGGCGTCCACCATCGCGACGCCACCCGGTCGGAGGTGTGCAGCGAGCGTCACGACGGCGGCGGCCTGGTCGGCGCGATTGCCCATCAGGAAGATCGAGTTGAGGGGAATCACCGCCAGCGAGAACGCACCCGCCTCCGGCAGGCGGGCGGTCCGGGCATCGGCCTCCAGCAGGTGCACGCGGCGGGCCACCTCCCGGCCCGCGGCGTCCGCTCGCTCCCGGGCACGGGCGAGCATCGCCGGGTCCGTATCGATGCCGGTGACCTCGTGGCCGGCCTCCGCCAGCGGGACGGTGAGCCGGCCGGTGCCGGCGGCAAGCTCCAGGATGGGGCCGTCGGCGCGCGCTGCGAGCGCCAGCAGCAGGTCGAGATCGCCCGGGTCGTCCTCGAGGTCGAGGTCGTACAGGCGGGCGAGCGCTGCCGCCGCGGTCTCCGTCATGCGGACGGCCGCTCGTGACGGATCGGGTGGCCGCCAAGGCGCTTGGCGGCGAGCGCCGAGATGACCTCGAGGGCGACGCGGTTGGCCGCCATGGCGGTCACCTCCGCGTGATCGTAGGGCGGGGAGACCTCGACGATGTCCACGCCCGCGATCTCGACCGCTCCGGCCACCCGGCGGACCGCCCGCAGCAGCTCGCGCGGCAGGAACCCGCCCGGCTCGGGGGTGCCGGTGCCCGGCGCGGACCCCGGGTCGATGACGTCGATGTCCACCGACAGGTAGATCGAATCGGGGCCATCGAGCGCCTCGGCGATCGCGTCGTCGATGACGGCCTCCGCTCCCCGCTCCTCGATCTCGCGCATCAGGTGCCAGCGCAGGCCCTGCTCGCGCATCCACTCGAACGTCTCGACCGGCGGCCAGTAGCCGCGCAGGCCCACCTGGACGAAGTTGCGGCCCTTGACAGCGCCCGACTCGATCAGCCGCCGCATCGGCGTCCCGTGGCCCGCCAGGACGCCCCAGTCCTCGTTCGCGGTGTCCGCGTGGGCATCGAAATGGACGATCCCGATGGACCCCGGCCGGCGCACCTCCGCGACCGCCGTCGCGGACGGCCACGTGATCGAGTGATCACCGCCCAGGACGATCGGAATGGCGCCGGTGTCGGCGACCTCGTGAACCTTGCGATAGATGAAGGCATGGGCACGCTCGATCCAGGCTGGGACGATGTTCGCATCGCCGGCATCGACGACATCGAGGATCTCGAACGGCTCGAGACCCAGCTGCAGCGAGTGGATCGACCCGCTCGTGTACTGCGCTTCGCGAATGGCCCGCGGCCCGAACCGTGCGCCCGGGCGATGGCTGACGGCATCGTCGAAGGGAGCCCCCACGATGGCGATATCGGCGCGGCGGGCGCGCAGCTCAGCCGGATCGGGGACCCACGGCAGCTTCATGAACGTCGGCAGCCCGACATAGGTTGGCAGGTCGTAGTCCGAGAATGCCTCGTACGGCTGGTTCCAGCCGTTGCGTGAGGCGAAATCGGGCCCGTCGCCCGCTCGATGGGGACGCTCGGCCACGTGTTGTCCTCAGCGCGAGCGCCGCCGGTTCGGGTCGGCCGTCCAGCGGGGCGCAGGGCGGCATGGTAGCGCGTGCCGGAGCCCGTGGCACCCGACCCCGCGCCTGCCGCGACGATCCGGGCGGTCCACCAGCGAGCGCGGGGGCTCAGCCCTCCCCGCGAAACTCCCGCCACGCCGCCTCGGCAACCGATGGATCGAGCAGCAGGTCGAGCGCCGTCTGGGCCACGATCGTCGCCGCGAGGAGCACGGTCCGGTCGGCCAGCGGGCGGGCCGCCGCATCGCGGAACTCGATGGAATGCCCCGGGGTCGGACCCTCGGTGATCGACATCTCCGGGTGGATCGCCGGCAGCACCATGGACACGTTGGCCATGTCCGTCGAGCCCGAGGCCGAGTCCTTGCCCAGGTCCCGCAGCCCATAGGCGGCCGCGTTCGCAAGCCAGCGGGTGGCCAGCGTCCGGTTGTGCTTCATGGTGGAGGCGTAGCCCGAGAACTCGATCTCGACCTCGACGCCAGCGGCCAGCGCCGCCGCCTTGCACAGCTCCTCGAACCGCGGCTTCATCACGTCGTCGTAGAAGGCCTGCTCGGCCGACCGGATCATGAACCAGGCGCGCGTCCGGTCGGGGATGATGTTGGCCGCGGTGCCACCCTCGGCGATGATCCCGTGGACCCGACAGTGGGGTGGCAGCTGCTGACGCCACAGCCCGACCGAGACGAACAGGGCGATCATCGCGTCCAGCGCGTTCCGGCCGGCCCATGGCTCGGAGGCCGCGTGGGACTGCAGCCCCTTGAACACGACGGTGACGTCCTCCGACGCGAGCGGTGCCACCTCGACGTAGTTCGCGTCGGCCGGGTGGAACAGGAGGGCCGCGTCCAGGCCGTCGAACAGCCCGTCGCGGATCATGATCTCCTTGCCGCTGCCCCGCTCCTCGGCGGGCGTGCCGAGGAACACGACCTCGCCGGCCCAGGCGTCGCGCACCGCCGCGAGGGCCAGTGCCGCCCCCACGCCGCTGGCGGCCATCGTGTTGTGGCCGCAGCCGTGTCCCAGGCCGGGCAGCGCGTCGTATTCCGCGAGGACGCCGATCCGCGGACCGTCAGCCCCAAGGCCGCCCGTGATCCGGGCGCGGACGGCGGTTGCGAGGCTGCCGGCCGGGTACTCGACGACATACCCGTGGCGGCCAACCACTTCGGAGCACCACGCGGCCGCCTGGTGCTCCTCGAAGGCCGGCTCCGGGTTCGCGTGGATGCGATGGGACAGGTCCAGGATCTCGTCGCGCGCCGCGTCCACGGCAGCTGCGGCACGGCCCTTCACGTCGGCGAACGGCTCGGCGGGGCGCGCGGCCAGCGGCGACTCGGTCATGGGTGGCTCCTAGCGTTCAGCGGACAGCGTGATCTCGGCCACGACGAAGATGGCGGCCAGGAAGAGCACGATCGGCAATTGGAAGGCGTCGACCATCCGGAGGACGACGAGCACGGCGACGAACAGGCCGACCCAGGCACCGCGGCGGCCGGCTCGCATCCAGTCCCCCGTGTAGGCGATCCGCCGGTGCCGGGCGAACACGGCAAGCCATGCCAGGGGTGCGGCGACGAGGCCCACGGCGAGGCCGAGCAGCAGCGCTCCGAGATAGCCGGCCGCCACGTCCTGGTACGGATCGCGGCTCGTCACGAGGATGGCGACGAGGATCCACGCGACGCCGTCCGCCGCGAGCAGCCCGAGGTTGAAGATCCGGTCCCGTGGCTCCATCGAGGCGAGTCTACCCGTCAGGCGAGGGTCGCCAGCGCCGCCTCCAGGTCATCCAGCGTATCGAGCTCAAGATCCGCCGAGACCGTCCCGTCGCGAACCGAGCCGGGCAGCGGCGAATCGTCCGGACGAGCCGCCAGCCACGCGGCGCGCCAGCCGGCCCGCTTGGCCCCCACGACGTCGGCCGCCCAGTCGTCCCCCACGTGGAGGATCGCTTCCGGGGCAGGGCCGCCCAGGGCGACTCGGGCCGCGTCGAAGATGGCCGGGTGCGGCTTGATCGTCCCGACGCGCTGCGAGACGATGATCGTGTGCAGGAACGGGCTCCACCCAGCGGCCTCCGCGTAGCGGTCGATGGTGAGGGCCAGCGGCCAGTTGGACAGGATCCCCAGGCGGTAGCCGGCGCCGTGGAGCCGCCCGAGGAGCGCTCCCGCGGCCGGCGCCGGCGGCATCGCGGTGACGAACGCCCGCGAGTAGACATCGATCGCCCACGCCGCCTCGCCCGTGGTCGAGCGGGCCGCGGCGGCAGCGTCGTCCCAACGCTCGCCCGGTGGCGGGGCAGGCATCCCCCGGAGCCGCGCGAGGATCCGCACCAGCCGCTGCGAGAGATCCACCTCGTGGAATTGCGGCACCTCCTCGCGGAACTGGCGCTGGCGCTCCTCGCCCCAGACCCGGAGCACCTCGGCCTCGTCGAACGGCCCGAGCTCGGCGGCCATCTGTCGGGCGGTCTCGGCCACGACACCGCGCAGGCCACCGGCGGAGACCGGGACCAGCGTGTTGCCAAAGTCGAGGGTGACCGCCGCGATGGTCATCGCCGGTCACCCGTCTCGCTCGCCAGGCGATCTCGCGCGATCCCGGCCGCCACCGGGTTGCGGTCCACCAGCAGCCAGCGGCGCCCGAGGCGGGCTGCGGCAACGCCCGTCGTCCCCGAGCCGCAGTAGGGATCCAGCACGAGGTCGCCGGGCCGGCTCGAGGCGGCCACGATCCGCTCCAGGAGCCGGACCGGCTTCTGGGTGGGGTAGCCCGTCCGCTCCGGCGAGGCCGGGGGCACGATCGTCATCCACCACACGTCGGTGGGCAGCTTGCCACGGGCCGCCTTCTCGGGGCCCACCAGCCCCGGGGCGAGGTACGGGATGCGGTCCACGGCCTCACGGTCGAACAGCCAGGCGGGGCCCCTGGCGTACCACAGGATCGTGTCGTGCTTGCGCGGCCAGCGGTCACGGGCACGGCCACCGTAGTCGTACGCCCAGACGATCTCGTTGAGGAAGCGATCCGGCCCGAACACCTCGTCGAGCAGCAGGCGGACGTGGTGGACCGTTCGCCAGTCGACGTGGAGATAGAGCGAGCCGTGGGGCGCCAGGACCCGGTGCAGCTCGCGGACCCGGGCGCCAAGCGCGGCCAGGTGGGCCTCGAGCGGCAGATCGTCGTCCCAGGCGAGATCGCTCACCGCCTCCCAGGCAACGTCCCGGCCCCGGAACCCGGACCGGGTACGCTCCCCGATCCCGTCCGGATCGAGACCAGGCGCTGCCGTTGGCCCGTGGCAAACGGCGGGTCCGCGTAGGCCAGGTCCACGGCCCCGGCCGGCATCGCCTCCAGGACGTCGAGGTTGTCCGCCTCGATGACCGCACCGCGCGCGCTCCCGGACACCACGCCGTCAAGCGACGCGCGCGTCCCATCGTCGAGCGGCGGCACGGCCATCGCCCTCAGCGGACCGCGCTCGCCGGGCAGATCTCCCGGAAGGCGCACCAGCTGCAGGCGAGATGATCCGGCTTGGCCGTGAAGCTCCGATCCCGGATCCCCGCCGCGGCCGCCCGGATCGACAGCCGCGCCTTGTCGATCCGCTTGCGATCCACCGCGATGGTGCCGACCAGGCCCGACTCGAGGAAGTGGAGCGCGACCGCGTCGGGCAGACGGCCCGTCATTGCCTCGTAGCCCATGGCATAGATGCTCAGCTGGAGCGAGTCCTTGGCGCGCTGCCGGGCCTTGACCGGGTCACGGACGTCGGACGACTTGTAGTCGGTGATCACCACGTGCTCGGGGTAGGTGAACAGGGTGGGCTCCACGACGTCTGCCGCCGCCGATTCCGCGACGGCCGCGAGCACCTCGGGCGGTGCCCCGTCACGCGGGATGATGTCCACGCGGTCGTACCGGCCGCGGACGCGATCACCGTCGAGCAGGAAGCTGAACTCGCGCTCGACGTAGGCGGGGATGATGGCCCCGGGACGCAGCTGCTCGTCGCGGAATCGTCGCAGGGAGTCCCGGCCGGCGGCCAGTCGGGCTTCCTCGTGCTCGCGGGACAGGAACCCCTCCGATCGCCACGCAGCGGTGAACGCGTCCACCAGCTGCTCTTCGCTCATCACGTCGCCGCGCGCATGCCGCTTGTGGAACTCCGCGACGGCCGCGTGGATCGCCGCGCCGTAGATGATCGAGTGGTGCGGGGCAAGCGGGACGCGCAGCACGTGCGCGTACTTGTACTTGAGCGGGCAGGTCAGGTAATCGTCGATGGCGTAGAACGAGAGCGTGATCGGCTCGCCCGTCCGGGACCGGGACGCAACCGGGGCCGCCTCGGGCCGCTCGTTCGCGGCGAGCCGCTCCAGCGGTGAGCTTGCCTTCGCGCCCGCGCTCGATGCGCCCGCGGCAACGGGCAGATCCAGGGCCTCCAGCACGAACGGCGAGACGCGCCGCGCGCGCTGCCCGCCGTAGTCCGCCGCGTGGCTGAGCACCAGCTCATCCCGTGCCCGCGTCATGCCGACGTAGAACAGCCGGCGCTCCTCCTGGAGCTGGTAGTCGCCCTCCGGCAGCGTCTCGTTGACCAGCTCCACCGGCAGCGCCAGCGGCTCCCGTCGCCCGGTCGCGGGGAATCGCCCGGCCACGAGACCCGGCAGGAAGACGACCGGGAACTCCAGTCCCTTCGCCTTGTGGACGGTCATCACGGCCACGGCGTTCGCGTCCGGGTCGATGTCCGCCGTGGGCGGGTCGTCGCCGGCACCGATCAGGGTCTGGAGATGGCGCACGAAGAAGATGACCCGGTCATCCGCGAGGAGCGAGGACTGGGCACGGACGATGTCGAAGAACCGGGCGATGTTGGACAGCGCCTCCTCCGCCGCGACCGTCTCGGTCTCGGCGAGCCGCTTGAGCCAGCCCGAACCGCGCAGGAACGCGTACAGCACCTCGCCGGTCGGCCGCTCGTGGGCCAGGGCCACGTACTCGCGAAGGTCGGCGACGAGCTGGGCGCCGGTCGCGCGGGTCTCTGGCCGCAGGCGCAGGATCCCGGGCTGGCGCCCGAGCTCCTCGAGGATCTCGAACACGCTCCGGTTCCGTCGTCGCGCGGTGTTGACGATGTTGACCAGGTCCTCGCCGCCCATCTCGTACAGCGGCGACGCCGCGAGCGCGTACACGTCCACCGATGCGTTGGGATCCGCGACCGCGCGCAGGAACGAGAGCAGCAGCTTGATCTCCGGCCGCGCATAGAGTCCGCTGGTGCCGGAGAACCGCCACGGGATCCCCTCCAGGTTCAACGAGCGGAGCACGGGGTCCGCGGCGGCGTTCGCCCGGACCAGGATCGCGACATCGCGCGGCGGAGCGCCCTCGCGGACCCGCCGGGCGATGTCCGCGGCGATCCAGTCCGCCTCCTCCGCGCCCGACGCGAACGCCTCGTGCCGGACAGCCGGGGCGTCGTCGCCGCCGCGCTCCGGGACGAGCTTCTTGACGATCCCCGCCTTGACCTCGAGCCGGTCCGGATCGTTGTGACGGACCAGCCGGTAGGCGGCGTCGAGGATGGGTCCGCGAGACCGGTAGTTGCGGCGCAGGACGACGACCCTCGCGTTCCGGTAGCGCTCCCGGAACTCCAGGATGTTGCTGATCGCCGCGCCGCGGAACTTGTAGATCGACTGGTCGTCGTCCCCCACCACGGTCACGTTGCGGTGGCGCTGGGCGACGAGGGCGACCAGCTCCGCCTGGGCCCGGTTCGTGTCCTGGAACTCGTCCACGAGCACGTACCGGAACCGCTGCTGGATCTGTTCGCGCGCGGAGGGTGAGTCGCGCAGGAGCCGGAGAGCGAGCGAGACCTGGTCCCCGAAGTCGATGGCCCCGTTTGCGGCCAGCAGCCGCTGGTACGTGCCATAGGCGCGGGCCAGCTCGCCCCGCCGGCGCGCCTCCTCGGCCAGGGCCGCCACGGCGTCGGGGTCCGCGTCCGGCGCTTCGCCCGCCGCGGCCGCCTCCGCCGCCAGTCGCTCGGCGTGGGCAAGGAAGGCGTCCGGTGAGACGTCCTCGTCCTTGGCCCGCGAGAACAGGGTCGCGAGCGCATCGAGGAACTTGGTCGGATCGCCCAGCGGCCGATACTCATCGAGGCCCAGCTCGAACACGTGCTCGCGCAGGAACACGACCGTCTCGGGACGCGACAGCACGCGGACGTCCGATGGCAGCCCCAGCTCCAGCGCGAACTCGCGAACCAGGCGGTCTCCGAAGGCATGGAAGGTCGAGATCGCCGTGTCCGTGTAGCCGTAGGGGACGAGCTGGTCCACGCGCACCTGCATCTCGTCCGCCGCCTGGTCCGTGAACGTCAGGGCCAGGATCTCGGCGGGACGGGCGCGCTTGGTGGCGATCAGCCAGGCGATCCGGCGGGTGATGACCTGGGTCTTGCCCGTCCCCGCGCCGGCGACCACCAGCAGCGGCCCGTCCGCATGGGAGACCGCGCGCCGCTGCTCCGGGTTCAGGCCTTCGAGGAGCTGGTCCGTTCCCTCGGCCCCGGGCGCTTCGTTGACGGTGGCCTCGGCGTCGCCCCAGACCGGGATCTGGACCAGGGGCTGGGGCTCGCCGCGGGCGATCCGCCGTCTCACCGGGCGCTCCACCACGAGACCGGGCTGGGGGGTGGCAGGGCGACGGGGAGCAGGCACCCCGTGAGTGTGTGGCGAGCCCGTGCCAGCTCGGGTGTCACGGGTCCCATGACGATCAGCCCTTCGCCGGTCCCGTCCCGGAGGCCAGCGCAATCCGCAGCGCCTCCGCCTCCTCGTCCGAGAGCGCGGCCTCGGAGCGCCCGCCGAGGACGCCCTTGCCGTAGACCCGGGTGGCGGTGCGGGTGTGGAGGCTGCTCACGATGAACCCATCGCCGCGGCCGTCGAGCAGCGCGAGCGCGAAGCTCTGGTTGCCGCCAGTGTCCTCGAACGGGTTGTAGCGGACCAGCCCCAGCCGCTGGAACGCCCCGGGCTCATCGCTCTCGAGGACCGCGGTCCTCGCCTTGAGCGCGTCGAGCTCGCGCACGACCGCGTAGACCTTGTCGATGTGGGCCTCGAGCGTCGCCTCGAGGCTGGCGCCGTTGCCGCCGGCCATCAGCAGGCCGATCCGGCGGTCCAGCTGCCGCTGGCGGCGCACGAGGACCAGGACCACGATCAGGAGCACAAGGACGACCGCACCCAGCACCAGCATCACGGGGCCGAGCGACTGGGAAAGGGACTGCGTCAGGTCGTCCAAGGGAGTCCTCTGCAGGAAGGGCTGGCGGGCGGCCAGAGGATACCAGCCGCCGCTCACGCGCCATGCCCACGGCCCTCCGGCGACGCTCAGGAGACGCGCCCGGTGTATCCTCCCCGCCGACACGCCGTGATCGCGGCGACCCGTCCAGGTGGAGGCCCGAACCCCGTCATGGCGAAGCGCGCCCGAGGCAGCGTCCGACCCGGCCAGCGTCGGCCAACCGCCCGCCGCCCGGCTGCCCCCGGCGCGTCGGGAACCCCGACGGCCGCGGCTCCGAGGTCCGCGGGGTTGTCCGAGGCCGAGCTCGCCCGCGCGGCCGAGCTCGAAGCGCAGATGCTGGCGGCCGAGAAGGCCGCCGACCAGGCGCGCTCGCGCACCCGGGCCCGGGCGGCAACCCGCGAGGCCGTGTCGCCGGTGGCCCCGGGCTCGCTCGCGGTCAAGGCCGCCAACGAGTACGCGTACGTGTCCCGCGACGTGAAGGACATCGTCCGCATCGCCTCCCTGCTGATCGGCACCCTGATCCTGCTCTGGATCCTGATCGACGTCACCAAGGTGATCCCGATCGGCGGCTGACGCCGCGCGGGGCCTACCTCCGGCCCATGCCGCCCGGATGCGCCTGCACACGCTCGAAGGGCTACTCGATCGCCGGGTGCGGCCTGCCCGACTCGGTCAACCGCCTGTCGAGCGCGACGGCAAGCGCCTCATGCCATCTGCTCCAGTCCGGCGCGTTCGCCTTGGCGCGATAGCCGCGCATGATCGGCGAAATCTTGCTCCAAGTCATGAGCGTTGGACTCGACAGGAGGTCATCAAGGAAGTCGATCTCCGCGAGCCCGCGCGCGTACATGACCCCCATCGTCTCGAACAGCATTCGGACGACGTTGAGCGCCGCCTTCTCCTCGAGCGTCGCCTCCGCATCGAATTGCTCGAACGTGGTGTACCTCCACGTCTGGACCAGCCAGTAGGCCCTCGAGAAGGCGGGATCGAAGAACGGCGCATAGACCCGCAGGACCATCTCCTCCTGACGCTGCTTCGCGAGGCCGCGGAGCTGGAGCAGCCCGACGACGAGGGCGAGGACGACAGCGACGTTGCCGAGGGCGGATAGGGCTTGCACCACGTCCATCAGATCTCCACTCGCTGGTTCGGGTAAGTGACGGAGCCTACTCCACCCCCTCGCCACCAGGCACGGCGTGGGAGCAGGCCTCGTAGACTGGGTGCGATGCCCTCAAGCCGTCCTCCCCACCGCGTGACCGGCGCCCGTCCCGAAGCCCTGTTCAAGCCCCCTCCCGAGCGACAGCCGCTCGCGGCCCGGATGCGGCCGCGCACGCTCGAGGAGTTCGTCGGCCAGGGGCACCTCGTCGGCGAGCGCGGGCCGCTCCGCCGGTCCGTCTCCCGCGGCCACCTCGCCTCGATGCTCCTGTGGGGCCCGCCCGGCACCGGCAAGACCTCCCTCGCCCGGCTGCTCGCCGACGCGGTTGGCGCCGAGTTCCGCACCGTGTCGGCCGTCATGTCCGGCGTCGCGGAGGTTCGAGCGATCGTCGCCGAGGCCCAGGAGCAGCTGACGCTGAACGGCCGCCGGTCGGTCCTGTTCGTCGACGAGATCCACCGCTTCAACAAGGCCCAGCAGGACGCGCTGCTGCCCCATGTCGAGGACGGCACCGTCACCCTCATCGGCGCGACAACCGAGAACCCGTACTTCGAGGTGAACTCGGCGCTCCTGTCCCGGATGCGCGTGTGGCGCCTGGAGCCGCTGACCGACGAGGACGTCTCCGCGATCTGCCGGCGGGCGCTCGAGGACGCGGATCGCGGGCTGGCCGGGATGTTCGGGCCGCGCGGCGGCGTGGCCATGGCCGACGAGCCGTTCGAGCACCTCGTCGAGGTCGCCGGTGGCGACGCGCGGCAGGCGCTCAACATCCTCGAGGGGGCGGTGGCGCTCGCCGAGGACGAGGACGCCCACGACGCCGACGGCCGGGTCTCCCCCACCCTCGCCCAGGTCGAGTCGGCCGCGCAGCAGCGCGTGCTCGCCTACGATCGCGCCGGCGACGGCCATTACGACACCGTGTCCGCGTTCATCAAGAGCCTCCGCGGCAACGACCCCGACGCCGCGCTGTACTGGCTGGCGGCGATGATCGCGGCCGGCGAGGACCCGAAGTTCGTCGCCCGGCGGCTGATCATCAGCGCCTCGGAGGACGTGGGCAACGCGGATCCGCGCGCGCTCCAGGTCGCGGTGGCCGCGGCCCACGCGCTCGACTACATCGGCCTGCCGGAGGCGCAGTACGCGCTGGCCCAGGCGACGACCTACGTCGCGACCGCGCCAAAGTCGAACCGCGCCGGTGGCGCGTACTGGGCGGCCGCCGGCGATGTCGCCGACAAGGGCTCGCTCCCAGTCCCCAATCACCTGCGCAATGCCGCCGACCGGCGGATGAAGCACCACGGCATCGGCGTCGGCTACCAGTACCCGCACGACTTCGCGGGCCACGACGTGGACCAGCAGTACCTGCCCGACGCGCTCGCGGATCGCCGCTACTACCTCCCGTCGGACCAGGGCTACGAGAAGACGATCGGCGAGCGGATGGCCTGGCGCGCAGGCGAGCGAGAGGCAGCGCGCGTCGCGGGACGCACCCCGCGCAACCCGGTCCCCGGGCCCAGGGGGGACGGGATGGGGGCGTCCGGCAAGATCACCCGGGCCCGGGAGGAGGGCCGCAGGCGCCTCGCGGACACCCAGAAGAGCGACGCCGGGTGAGCCCGCTCCGATGAGGCGGATCTCGGTCGTCGGTTCGAGCGCATCGGGCACGACGACGACGGCCAGCATCGTGTCGCAGATCCTGGGAGTACCGCATCGCGAGCGCTGCGATGCAATGCTCCGTGACGGCACGTGGCAGCACCTCAGCTTGAGGCGGCTGCGGACGACGGCAGACTTCCGATCCTTCCTGGACGAGGTCCGGGCAGCTGTCCCTGGAATCGCCGCACCGGGCGCCCGGTGGCGGTCCGCACCGGGCTACCGCTGACGGGGAGCCTGGGCACCGGCGCGTCCCAGCCGGTACCGTCCCACCGACGGCGTGCATCGCGTCACAGGGGAGCGGGCCGTGCCGACGGCCGCCAAGGAGGGTCGAGAGCCGATGGGATGGCTCCGGGCGGGAGTGGCAGCCAGCCGAGGCATCCTCGCGCGATTCCTGCCCCAGGGCGCCATCCTGCTCTCGGTCCTGACCTTCGCCGCCTACGCCGCGGGCCTGGTGCGCGACCGACTGTTCGCGCAGACCTACGGAGCCGGGGTCGAGCTCGACGCCTACAACGCGGCATTCGTGCTCCCGGAGCTCGCCCTCGACGTCCTGGTCGCCGCGGGGCTGACGGCGCCCTTCGTCCCGGTGTTCAGCACGCTTCGAGGCGAGGATCCCGGGGCGGCAACCCGGTTCGCCCAGACCGTGCTCACGCTGGCCGTGATCGTGATGGGCGCCGCGTGCGCGGTGCTGCTGGTGATCGCGCCGTGGACCGTCGAGCTGATCGCGCCGGGCTTTGACACCGCCGGGCGCGCCCTGTACCTCGAGCTGTTCCGCCTGATGCTGCTGACGCCGATCCTGTTCGCCGCCTCGATCGCCCTGGGCGAGGTCCTCGTCGCGGAGCGCCGGTTCCTGTTCTATGCGCTCGCGCCCATCCTGTACAACGTCGGAATCGCCGGGGGCACGTTCCTGCTCCACGACGCGATCGGCATCCGGGCGGCCGCGGTCGGGGCGGTCGCGGGAGCCGCGCTCCACCTGGGGATCCGGGTCGCCGGGATCCTGCGCTCCTCCGTCCCGCTGCGGCCCCGGCTCGACCTCCGGCTGCCGGCCCTGCGCGAGTTCCTGCGGCTGATGGTGCCCAAGATGGCAAGCCACCCGATCGAGCCGCTGACCTTCCTGTACTTCACCCGCGTCGCGTCCACGCTGGCTGCGGGCAGCGTCACGGCCATCTCGTTCGCCCGCAACTTCCAGAGCGTGCCGGTGTCGCTCATCGGCGTGTCCATCGCCCTCGCCGCGTTCCCGGGCCTGTCGGCCGCGTGGGCGGCCGGCGACCGGGCGGGGTTCTCGGCCGAGATCCGGCGCAATGCCATCACCGTGGGCGTGCTCTCGCTGGTCGCCGCCCTCGGCCTGGTCGTGGTGGGGCCGCTGGGGATCGAGCTGCTGCTGGGCGGCGGGCGATTCGATGCCGCGGACGTCCAGCTCACCGCGACGGTCCTGGCCGCGTTTGCCATCGCGGTCCCGTTCGATGCCATGGGCCACCTGGTGGCGCGCGGCCTGTACGCGACGCACAACACGCTGCTCCCGGTGGCGGCGGCGTTCACGGGCTTCGGAGTGACGGTCGCCACAACGGCGCTCCTGGTCGGGCCGCTGGGCGTCGTGGCGGTCCCGCTCGGGTTCACGGCCGGGACCGCCGTCAAGGTGGTGCTCCAGGCAGTCGCCCTGTGGTGGCGGATTCGCCGCGCCCCCACCCCGCACGAGGCTACGGCTTGAGCGGCAGCGTGGGCACGATCGCGATGAAGCGACCGTCGCGCCCGGGGTAGCTACCCTCGGGCCGCTTCCACGGGAAGTAGTTGTCGCGCATCGACGCCATGGCGTGAAGCGTGCCCGGCGGGTCGGACCGCGGCCAGATCTCAGAGACCCACGGGTACCACGGATCCTGGATGTAGACGCCCGAGATCCTCGCGTCGTCGAACACCGCCGGGTCGGCATCGGCGCGGAAACCCGTCATGACCCACGTATGGGCACCGTTCCAGACCAGGAGGATCACCGGGGCGCCGGTGGCCTCGATCGCTCGCGCGGCGTCCGCCAGCGCGTCCTGGCGGGTCTCGTAGGCGCGGACCTCGTAGCCCGGAACGCCGTTCGCCTCCAGCGCGGCCGCCATCGCCGAGGGGCCCCACCCGCCGTTCCGGCTGTCGCGCTTGCTCTCCCACGCGTCGACCCGGCCGGCAAGCTCGTGCTGGTAGGCCTTGGTGAGCGGGGCCTTGCCGTGGATCGCGAGCACCATCTGCGTACCGGCCACGGCGCACCAGTCGTGGTCGTCCTGGTGGATGAAGCTCGCCGCGGGGTCGCCGAGGATCTGGAGGTCGATGCGCTCGCGCACCGGTGTCGGGGTCGGGGTGGGTGTGGGTGGCGTGGTCTCGCCCGGCGCGAGCGACACCGACGGGGCCGGCGTGGGCGACGGTCGGGGCGTGACCAGGACATCCGCCGCGATGGGCCGGTCGGGCGGAGGATGGAGGACGAGCGCGACCTTGTCGACGAGGTTGTCGAAGCGGGCCCCGACCCCGAACAGGTTGAGCCACACGGCGCCAGCACCGAGGATGCCGAGCGCGAGCACGGCGATGGCGATGGCCCCCCACGGGGCGCTGCGGCGGCGATGGGCGTGCATGGACAGGCATCAACTCCGGGTCATCAGGCACGGGGACGCACGGACATGCACGCGTGCGACGCCGGACCAGCACGGGGATTCGGTGCGGCCCCCCTCCGCGGCTCAGGCCTTCGGCTTGCGGCCCCGTCCGCCCGGCAGCCTGCCCGGCGAGATGTAGATGGTCCGTGCGCGCACGGCCATCGACGTCCCCGGCCGGTGCGTGGCGATGGCCTTCTTGACGGCGGCCCGCATCGTGGGGATCTTGTCCGCGGGATCAAGCTCGATGGCCAGGATGTCCTCGTCGGCCTTGAGCCGACCAAGGGCCTTCCGGATCTCCTCCTGGCGCTGGAGCGCGGCAAGCTGGCGGGGCGAGAGCGCCCGCTCGCGGGGCTTGGGCGTGAGCTCCTCGATCTTCGCGCTGCGGATTCGCATTGCTGCTGACACTCCCGTGGCGGGTTCCGATGTTGGCACGTCCCGGATCATGACACGAATCCGCTCCAACTCGATACGTAGCACGCCGCCTCTTTCGATTGCGTCGATTCACTTCCCTGACTTCAATTGTGTCGTCCTCGTCGCCCGGTCCGGGGCGCTGGGGCCCGGCGAGGACCCCCGAACGCCCGGAATCTGCCTGAATAGGTGCATAGATGGGGTACCCAGCCAGCGCGCGGCGATCTATGCTTCTCACGAGCCGGCGCATGGGTATGCCGGAGAGGGAGGTTCACGCGCATGACCGATCCCACCGGGGGTGCTCCGAGTCCGCAGGCCCCGCAGCCCCCTGAGCAGGCGCCCGCGCCGCCGCCTGCGGGCGCGCCCGCGCCGCCGCCTGCGGGCGGCAACTGGAGCTCGCCGCCGCCCACTGGCCAGATGCCCGGTGGCTTCAACCCGAACTTCCAGTCGGCCGCCGTCGAAGCCGGGCCTGCGCCCGGGATCGTCTACGCCGACCTCGTCAACCGGATCATCGCCCTGGTCATTGACGGCGTGATCCTGTGGGTGATCAACATCGTCCTGATCTTCATCGCGGGCGTCATCGCCGTCGCGACGGACATGGGCTGGATCTTCACCCTGATCTTCGGGCTCATCTGGGCCGCCGTGAGCGCCGTCTACTTCATCTACGGCTGGACCCGGATGCGGGCCTCGTTCGGCCAGAAGTTCCTCAACCTCCAGACGGTCAGCGCCGCCGACGGCGCGACCCTGACCCAGGACCAGGCGATCCGCCGCTGGGTCTTCCTCTGGGGGCCGTTCGCCCTGGGCGCGATCATCCCGATCCTCGGGGTGTTCATCTCCCTCCTGGCCGCGCTCTACGCCCTGTACCTGCTGTACACGGCGAACCAGAGCCCCAAGCGCCAGGGCTTCCACGATGTCCAGGCCGGCACCGTGGTGGTCAAGCGCGTCGTCGCCTGACGCACGCCGCCGCTCGCGGCACGTCGACGGGGCCGGCATCGCCGGCCCCGTTTTCGATTCCCGACGGTTCGAAGTCGAGCGCCCGGACGTGGCGCGGCCGGAACACGGCCAGTGGCCGCCGGTCGAACGCCACGACGCGCCGGATGGCCAGCCGCTCCGCCGTGGCCACCAGCAGAGCGTCCGCGAGGCGCGGCCGATGTTCGGACGCCTCGTGCATCAGGACCATCGCGCGCACCAGGTCCTCCGTCGTCGGCGGGACCAGCCGGATCGCGTCGCTGACCACCGCCTGGAGCACCGCCTCGGTGGCGGCCACCCCGAGGTCGCGCTGCAGCAACAGATCCAGCTCCGCGAGGCCCAGCGCCCCGAGCAGCAGCGGCTCGTCCGCGCGCGCGAACCAGCCCACGGCCGCCGCGTGGTTGAGATCGGCGATGTCGGCGGCCGCCACCACGGCCGAAGGATCGAGCAGGATCGCCACCTAGCGGTCGCCCGGCCGCCGGCCCGCCTCGCGTCTCGCGATCGAGCGGCCGTCCAGCGACAGCCGGCCGTGGTTCGACCGCCCGATGCCCACGAACGGGAACTCGGGAACCGTCTCATGCTCATCGAGCCAGGTCTCGATCGCGGAGGCGATGACGGCGGTCTTGGTCGTGCGCTCGCGGCGCACATGCCGGTCGAGGCGTTCGAGCAGGTCGGCGTCGAGCAGGATCGTCGTTCGGTTGGTCGGCATATGACCACATATATAGCAGGCTGGACGGCAGGCGTCCACGTCGGGCACGATGCCCGCTCACCCACCCCGACCGGGCCCAGCCCACCCGCATCGACCCCGGAGACCTGAACGTGACCCGCTTCGAGCCCAACCTGCGCATCCCCGGACCGACCGCCATCCCGCCCACCGTCCGCGAGGCCGGCGGGCGCCAGATGGTCAACCATCGCGGAGAGGAGTTCAAGGCGCTGACGATGCGGGTCGAGGCGGCGATGAAGCCGTACTTCGGCACGGTGCACGAGGTCATCCTGCTCACGTGCGCGGGCACGGGCGGGCTGGAGGCCGCGGTGGTCAACGTCCTGTCCCCGGGCGACCCGATCCTCGCCGTCACGATGGGCTCCTTCGGCGACCGGTTCGCGATGATCGCCGAGGTCTACGGGGCGGCCGTGACCCGCCTCGAGGTCGAGTGGGGCCAGGCCGCCGTCGCCGGCCGCCGTTCGCGAGGCGGCCGCGGGCGATCCCGGGGCTCAAGGCCGTGCTCCTGACCCACAACGAGACGTCAACCGGCGTCACGAGCGACATCCCGGGCCTGGCCGCCGCCGTCCGCGAGGCGGCCCCGGATGCCCTGGTCCTGGTCGACGCGATCTCGGCGCTGGGAGCCGTGCCGTTCGAGATGGACGAGTGGGGGCTGGACCTGGTCGTCACCGGCTCGCAGAAGGCGTGGATGTCGGCGCCGGGGATGGCGTTCGCGGCGGTGGGACCGCGGGCGTGGGCCGCGGTCGAGACCGCGCGGATGCCGCGGTTCTACCTCGACCTCCGACGCCACCGGGACTCGCAGGTCAACGGGGAGAGCCCGTGGACGCCGGCCGTCGCCGTCATGTACCAGGTCGACGAGGGCCTGCGGCTGATGCGGGCCGAGGGCGACGGGGTGTTCACCCGCCACGCGGCCGCTGCCGCCATGACCCGGGCGGGGCTCCGGGCCGTCGGGTTCCGGCTGCTCGCCGAAGACGGCGTGGCCAGCAGGACCGTGACCGCGGCCTGGATCCCGGAGACCATCGACTGGAAGGCGTTCAATGCCGGGCTGAAGAGCCGGGGCCTCGTGCTGGCCGGCGGCCAGGGCAAGCTCAAGGGCAAGATCTTCCGGCTTGGGCACCTGGGTTCCGTGACCACCGATGACATCCTCGCGGCCATCGGCGTGCTCGAGGCCACCGCGATCGAGTGCGGCATGGACGTCCGCCCGGGCGCGGCCGTGGCCGCGGCCCAGCAGGCGCTGCTCGCGACACCGGGGAGCAACTGATGAGGATCCTGGTCGTCGAGGCCCTCGCCGCAGAGGGGCTCGAGCTGCTCCGCCGCCACCACGATGTCGACGAGCGGCTCAACCTGCCCCGGGACGAGATCGCCGCGATCCTGCCCGAGTACGACGCGCTCGTCGTGCGCAGCCAGGTCAAGGTCGATGCCGAGCTGATCGCCGCGGGCACCCGGCTCGTCGTGATCGGCCGCGCGGGCGTGGGCGTCGACAACGTCGACCTCGAGGCGGCGACCCGCGCCGGGCATCGTGGTGGTCAACGCGCCCACCGGCAACACCATCGCGGCCGCCGAGCTCACGCTCGCGCTCCTGTTCGGGCTGGCGCGCAGGACCGCGGCCGCGGACGCCTCCATGCGCCGGGGCGAGTGGAAGCGCTGCCAGTTCACGGGCATCGAGGTGCGCGGCAAGACCCTCGGCATCGTCGGCCTCGGCAAGATCGGCCAGGCGATCGCCGGTCCGCGCGCGAGCGATGCAGATGATCGTGCTGGGATCGGACCCGTTCGTGACCCACGGAGCAGGCCGCCACCCTTGGGGTGGAGCTCGTGGAGTTCGAGGAGCTCATCACCCGGTCGGACGCCGTCGACCGTCCACGTCCCCAAGAACAAGAGCACCGCGGGCCTGATCAACGCGACGGTGATCGAGCGGATGAAGGACGGCGTGCTGCTGCTCAACGTCGCCCGCGGCGGCATCATCGACGAGACGGATCTCGCGGCCGCCCTGCGCGCCGGCAAGGTGGGCGGCGCCGGGATCGACGTCTACACCGCGGAGCCGCCGACGGGGTCGCCCCTGCTGGACGCCCCGAACACGCTGCTCACCCCGCACCTCGGCGCCTCCACCACGGAGGCCCAGGTCGCGGTCGCGGAGGAGGTCGCGGAGCAGATCCTCGACGTCCTCGACGGCCGGCCGGCCCGCTACGCGGTCAACGCCCCGCTGCTGACCCCGGAGACGGCCCAGGTCATCGCGCCCTACCTGCCGCTCGCGGAAACCCTTGGCCGGGTCGCCGCCCAGCTCGCCCGAAGCGCGCCGCGAACCCTCACGCTCGAGATCGCGGGCGAGCCCGCCGCCTTCGACTCCTCGTCGCTGGTGGCGGCGGTGCTGCGCGGCCTGCTTGAGCAGGACACGGAGGAGCGGGTCAACCTGGTCAACGCCGGCACGCTCGCCAAGGCCCGGGGCATCACAGTCGTCGAACGCAAGACCCCCGACGCCGGCAACTTCGCCTCGCTGCTGACGCTGACCGCCGAGGCCGATGGCCAGACCGTGACCCTGGGCGGCACCGTCTCCCACGGCGAGCCACGCCTCGTCCGGCTCCAGGAGCACGCGATGGATCTCGCGCCGACCGGCGTGATGCTCATCTCCCACCACCGCGACCGGCCCGGGACCGTGGGTCGAGTCGGCGCGTTGCTCGGGACCGCCGACGTGAACATCAGCTCGATGACCCTCGCCCGGTCCGCGCCCCGGGCCGACGCGTTCATGGTCCTTGCCCTCGACGACGACGTGCCGGACAGCCTCATCGACGCGCTGCGGGCGGACGAGGCGATCATCGACTGCTGGGTCATCCGCCTCGGCCACGGCCGATGAGCGAGGCGTCCGCGGCGCCGCTCATCCCGGAGGGCCTCGACGCCACGCTCGTCCTCCTCCGGCACGGCGAGACGGAATGGATCCTCCAGGGCCTGTTCCAGGGCCAGGGCGAGACGCCGCTCTCCGCCCTCGGCCGCCGGCAGGCGGAGCTCGCAGGGACGCGGCTCGCGCGCCCGCAGGATCCTCCCCCGCTGCCCGTCCCCGCCGGGCGTCCGCTCGAGATCGTCCATTCGCCGCTCGAGCGGACCGCGGCAACGGCCGAGGCGGTCGCCGCGGCCATCCGCCGCGAAGCTGTTGGCGCCGGTGAGGGCCCCGACGAGATGGTCGTCCGCCCGGATCCCGGCATCCTGGAGCTCGGGCAGGGCGAGTGGGAGGGCATCCACCAGGACGAGATCGCGCGACGATGGCCGGACGTCCTGGGGGGATGGCGCCGTCGCCCGTGGGAAACGTGGGCACCCGGCGGCGAGTCGCCCGCCGAGGCGCAGGCACGGGTCCGGCCCGCGCTGGCCGCCGTCCTCGAGCGTCTCGGCCGCGATCACCCACGCGGAACGCTCGACCGCCCCCAGGTGCACGGCTACGCCGGCGTCAGCGGGCCCGCCACCCAGCCGTGGTCGATCCTGGTGGGCCATGACGGTGTGTTCAAGATCGTGATGCTCACCCTGTTCGGGCTCCCCCTCACGCACTTCTGGATGTTCACCATGGCGCTGACCGGGATCACCGTGGTCGAGTTCCGGGGCGGCCGGGCGGTCGTCCGGGCGGCAAACCTCACCGAGCACCTGGCGCCCATCGCCGACGAGCAGGCCCGCGAGGCCGCCGAGCAGCGGGCTCGCTCGGGCGCAATGTAGGTCCGGACGGGCCGCCGAGAGGACGCCGCCCGTTGAGCGCGACCGGGCCTGTCCTAGGGGCGCCGGCGGCGGTCCGGCCGCCGGAGGGCCAGCCGGAGCATCGTCAGCCGCAGCCGGCGCGTGGCATCGCGCACGGCCTGGAGCCGCGCGCCGATGATCGACGCGCGGGCGTAGACCGTCTCCACCCGGGCGACGGCGACCGTCTGGAGGTCCTCCTCGGCGGCCGGGACGAGCTCGCCCAGCGAGGCCGCGTACTCATAGATCGTTTCGGTCGGCCGCGGCGCGAACCCGAACCGCGATGCGGTCTTCGACAGTGCCTGCCACGCGCGCTCCGGGCTGACCTCCCCGCGCGGCCCACGGGCCCAGGCCGTCACGGCGACGGCGACGATCGCCAGCGCGAGCAGAACCCCGAGGATGATGAGCAGGGCGGTGTCGCCGCTTCGAGATGGGACGGGTCCCCCCGGGCCCCCGCCCCCGAAGTCCTCGCGACCCCTGTTGAAGAATGACCGTTCGGGGATCCCTGCCCCGGCGCTCGAGGACGGCGCCGGCGTCGCCGGCTCGACGACCGCCCCCTCGGGGAGCGCGGCCGGTCGTCCGATGCCGCCGCCGGTCGGGTCGAACGGGATCCAGCCGTAGCCCGGGAAGTAGACCTCGACCCAGGCGTGGGCGTTGCTGTTGCGGACGGTCTCGAGGTTGCCGACCCGCTCGCCGGGCAGGAATCCCTGGACGAGGCGAGTGGGGATCGGGTTCTCGGGATCAGCGGCGCGGAGGAGGATGGCCATCGTCGAGGCGTAGTGCAGGCAGTAGCCGGCCTTCTCTCGCGCGAAGCATTCAACGGCGCCGGCGTCGCAGTCGATGCCGGTCACGTCGGGCGTGTACCGGAACCGGTCGGACCTCAGGTAGGTCTCCATCGCCTTGGCGAGGTCGAACGGGTTGTCGCTCGTGGTCGTCGCCCGGATCGCCTCGAGCAGCTCCCGTGCGTCGGGACCCATCGCGCCGGGGGGCACGGCAGTGTAGCGGGCAGCGATGTCCGGCGGGTAGTCCTGGCCGGCTGCGCGCAGCCGGTTCTCCGTCAGCCCGTCCGGTTCCTCCGTCCTGAACACGGCGGCGGTCAGCGCGTACGGGTCGCGCGACCCTGGCAGGTCGACGCCGGCAAACCAGCCGTCGCTCCCGAACAGCAGCAGGTTTGCCGCGCGGCTCACCGACGTCGGGGTGCCGGGCGAGAGCATCAGCGTGTCTCGGAAGTCGGCCGGATGGACCTCCACCTCGACCGAGGTCGTGAGATCCGGGTTGGGCTCTTCGGGCAGCCCGCCGAGCAGCGGCTGTCCCGGCTCGACGGGAACCGCCGTGACCGCCGACTGGGTCCAGGCGTTGCCCTCGTACGTGTCGTAGGTGGCCGCGCGCCACTTCTGGCCCTGCGTCTCGGGCGGCACGAGCGCCGTGAACGTGATCTGGCCGTCGGTGAACCACCGGGGGGCGATCCGTGCCGAGGACCCGAACGAGACCCCACCGCCACCGCGCCAGTCGCCGCCGGCAGGCAGGAGCCGGGCGATCTGCTCGAACGTGTCGAGCGCCTGGTCGCTGATCCCGACCCATGCCCCGGCGAGCGGTGCGGACGCCGCGCGCTGGGTGAGCACCAGCGAGGCCCCCATCGCGACGACGATGAACACCGTTCCACCCCGCAGGTAGAGCCACGACAGCTGGGACGGATCCCCGATCTGCCGCCTGAGCCATGTCGCCCGCTCGTCGAACATGTGCATCGCGATCAGCAGGACCAGCGAGATCGCGATGAACAGCACCAGGAACCCCAGCTGGTCGCGAGCTGTGAGGGCCATGTTCGCGAGCACCACGAGCCCGACGACCACCACGGCGCTCAGCGGGCGATGGTGGCCGAAGATGGCATACGCGGCAAACTGCATGGTGCCCCACACGATCGCGCCAAGCGTGAGCGTGTAGTGGACCTCCTGGTCCGTGAGCAGCAGGCCGCGCCAGGCCAGGTCGAGGTAGGCATCGGTCGTTCCGGCGGCGGTGAACCGGAACGCTTCAGCGACCGAGCTGCCCGGCAGCGATGCCCAGCCGGCGATGATCGGGATCAGGAGACCCGCGAACAGCGCCCCCACGAGATGGGTGGTCCAGCGGCTCCAGCCAAGCTTGGGACCGGCGAACCCGGCGAGCGCCCCCAGCAGCCCGCACAGCGGGAGCGCATCCGTCAGCGCGCCGCGGCCATTGACCCACGCCGGGTCGTCGATGATCCAGCCGAGGAGAAACGCCATGGCGGCCACGAGGATGACCACCGTCCAGCCCTCCATCGGGCGGCGCAGGCGGAGCTCGCGCTTGTTCTCGTTCATCGCGCGAGGGCCTCGGCAAGGGGCTGGTGCGGGCCCACGTGCACCGTGGGCAGCTCGAACTCGGCGAGCGCGTGGGCGAGGGCGCGGGCACGCTGGTGCTGGTGCTCGCGGCCCTCCTCGTCGCCGGCGGGCTCGAAGGCGGCGCCGTCGAGCGCAACGACCACGGCGCCGATGCCGCGTGTCTTGAGCGCCGCGAGCGGCCGCACGAACTCGGGATCGTCGGTGGGCGTGATGATGATCGCCGTCATGCCGCGCCGGAGCCGCGGCAGGCTGCCGAGCAGCGCTTCGCCCAGCGGTGTCTGACCGTCGGCTTCCACGGCGGCGAGCAGCTGGAGGATCTTGAGCCGCTGACGGGCGCCACGGTCCGCCGGCAGGATGGTGAGCCGGTTGCCGCTCACGGTGAGACCCACCGCGCGGTTCTCACCCAGCGCCTTCTCGGCGATCGATGCGGCGGCCCGGATCGCGATCTCGGTCGTCGAGCTGTCCCCGAAGCCCGCCTCGAGGCCGGCGTCGAGGTCGAGGACGATCCAGGCGTCGGCGGTCTGCTCGAGGTCGAACTCCTTGACCTGGATCTCGCCTGTGCGAGCGGTGGTGGGCCAGTGGATCCGGTTCATCGAGTCGCCGGGGGCATACGGCCGCACCGAGGTGGCCAGCGGGGTGGTCTGGAGCGTCCGCTCGGGCTGGGCATGCGGGCCGTCGATGCTGGCCGGAGGCAGCCTCCACAGCGGCAGCCGGTCAACCCGCGGGTAGACGACGATGGTCATCCCCTGCCCGACGTCCGCCGAGGCCTCGAAGAATCCGAACGGATCACCGGTCCGGATCTGGAGCGATTCGATGCGGTAGTGGCCGCGGTGCTGGAACGAGCCACGGACCAGCCAGGACCGCTCCCTCCGCCCGCCCAGCGAGAGGGCTCGGCCCGGCAGGCCGCCCGGCAAGGTGGTGGGGTTGTACACCTCCAGCCACGGCTTTGGCAGGCGTCCGGTGTTGCGCAGCGTATACGTGACCCGGAGCCGGTCGCCCACGTGCGCCGTCAGCTGGCTGACCGCGTAGCCCGCCTCGAGATCGGACAGGCCGAGGCGGGTGAGGATGTAGCTGCCGCCACCGATCAGCAGCGCGACGTAGACCAGGAAGAACAGGAATGGCCACCCGGTCGAGAACGCCGCCACCACGAGCACGACGGCAACGACGATGAGCTGGAGGCGGCGAAGCATCCTGGTCGGTACCTCCGGCCGGACCTGGGTTTGTGCGGCTCCGGCCGTCAGCCCGCGGGACTGGGCCGGACCTCGCGCGGGCCGCCGGCGGTTGCGCGGCCGGCCTCGATCGCGATCGTATCGACGAGCTCGCGCACGACGTGTGCGGCGGCGATGTCGTGGATCGAGGAGCTGGTCTTGATGATGACGCGATGGGCGAGCGCGGGCTCGGCCAGCGCCTTCACGTCGTCGGGGATCACGTAGTCACGGCCGAGCAGGCCGGCGAGCGCCTGGGAGGCTCGGTAGAGGGCGATCGACCCGCGCGGGCTGGCGCCGAGGTAGACGTCCGGGTGGGTCCGGGTCGAGGCCACGAGGCGCACGATGTAGTCGCTGACGGCCGGGTCGACGTAGATCTCGCGGACGTTGGCCTGGAGCGTGCGGAGCTCGTCCACCGAGCACACTTCCGAGAGGTCGTCGATGGGGTGCGTCCGCTTCTGCTCATCGAGGATCACGATCTCGTCGAGGAGCGCCGGGTAGCCGAGACGGATCCGGAGCATGAACCGATCCAGCTGGGCTTCCGGGAGGGCGAACGTGCCCTCGTACTCGATCGGGTTCTGGGTCGCGATCACGAGGAACGGGTCCGGCATCGGGTGGGTCACGCCGTCGATCGTGGACTGGCGCTCCTCCATGCACTCGAGCAAGCTTGACTGCGTCTTGGGGGTCGCCCTGTTGATCTCATCCGCGAGCACGACCTGGCTCATGACCGGGCCGGGCCGGAACTGGAACTCCTGGGTCTTCTGGTTGTAGATGGACAGGCCGGTCACGTCGGACGGCAGCAGGTCCGGGGTGAACTGGATCCGCCGGAACGTGCAGCCCAGGCTCTTGGCGATGGCCTTCGCCAGCACCGTCTTGCCCGTGCCAGGCACGTCCTCGATCAGGAGGTGGCCGCGGCACATCAGGGCGACCAGGGCGAGGCGGACCTCGTGGTGCTTGCCGACGATCACGCGCTCGACGTTCGCGAGGACCTTGTCGCCAACCTGCTGGATGCTGCTCATCGGACTCCCGTCAACGTGTGGGACGCGGGTTGGCTCGAGGGCCTGCGATCCCAGTGTACGACCGACGCGACGATGGGGCCCCGGCGGGGCACCGCGCGCCAGACGGCTGGCATCCACTTGTTCGCCACGTCGCAGGTTGCGGATTGTCGCCTGCCACCGGGCCCGCTGGGCGGAACGGCGTTCCGCCGGCGGCGATGCGGCTTCACAGGCAACGGTTTCGCCTACGGACGGTCACGGGCGGCCGGTCCCCTCGGATTCGCGGCCTGCCAGGCGACCCTTTCGCCGGGGCCGGCACGTGCGTTGACCCTCGCGCAACGATAGTGCCTGCGAGACGGTTGCCGCGGCGAAATCATGGACTCCCAGGCAACGCGCCGTAGCGCCCGGGCGGCGACGCGGGCTCAATGCCCCTTGAACAGGGTCAGGCTGCCCACCCAGAGGACCATCAGGCAGCCGGCGGCGGCCATGATCCCGAAGAACGGCTCGCCACCGGCAAACGCCGCGACCGCCACGACCGCAAACAGGGCGGCCATCACAAGCGCGAGGAACGCCATCCCGATCCGCTCGATGAACGGCCGCGGAGGCGGCTCGGCACCGGGCGGCGTCCGTTGGGATCCGGAGGTTGGGGTCGTCATCGGACCGAGCCTACCGCGCCGCCGGCCGCGATGAATGCCGTGGCGACGAACGGGGCCGGGACGGGGCCGGTCGAAGCCTCACGGGGCTCCGTAGAGCTCGAAGTAGCGAGCCAGCAGATCGCCGGCCATCGGGGCCGCGGTCTCCCCTCCCCGGCCGCCACGCTCGACGAGCACCGCGATGACGACCCGGGGGTTCTCAACGGGGGCGAACCCGATGAACCAGGAGTGGGGCTCGCCCTTGCCGCCGAGCTCGGCGGTGCCGGACTTGCCGGCCGTCGGGATCCCCGGCACGGCCGCCCCCGAGGTGAACTGCCGGCCCAGGTCGCCCTCGACGGCCTGCTCCATCGCCACCTGCAGGGCGCGCGCGTCGTCCTCGCCCATCACGCGGCGCCAGACCTCAGGGTGGATCGTGCGGGCTCCTGGCCCGTCGCCGGTGAGGGCCGCGACGAGATGGGGCTTCATCAGGACGCCGTCGTTGGCTACCGCGGACGCCACGAGCGCCATCTGCAGCGGCGTCACGAAGGTCTCCCCCTGGCCGAACGCTGCCGACGCCAGCTCGGCATCATCGGTGAACCCCCCGGGCTGGCTCCCGGCCCCGGACGTGACCGACGAGATCGCCGTCGGCAGGTCGAACGGGATCGGGGCTCCAAAGCCCAGGTCTGCGGCTTCGCTCACCAGCCGCTCACCGCCGATGCGAAGGCCGGCCAGGGCGTACCAGATGTTGCAGCTGACCTCCGTCGCCCCCGTCAGGTCGAGCGCGACGTCGCCGGTCATGGGGTGATGCCCGTCCCGGATCCGGAACCCGTCCACCAGGAGGCCGCTGGTCTCGGCGACCGGCTGCTGGGGGAAGGTGGTGGACGGCTCGATCGCGCCGCTGTCGAGCCCGGCGATCGCGGTCATGATCTTGAGCACCGATCCCGGCACGTACCGGCCGAGCGTGGCCCGTGGCAGCAGGGGCCGGGCCTCGTCCGCCTGGAGCGCCTCGAAGGTGCGTGTCGCGGTGGCGGGGTCAGCGATGGCCGACGCGTCGTACACGGGCGTCGAGGCGAGCGCCAGGATCTCGCCGGTGGCCGGGTCAAGCATCACCACCGCGCCGGTGTTGCTGCCCAGGGCCTTCACCGCGGCACGTTGCAGGCGGAGGTCAAGCGTCAGCCGCAGCCCGAGCCGCCGGTCAGGAACGCTGGTGAACTTGCCCAGGAGATCGCCCAGCGCGCCGGACCCCGAGAGACCCAGCAGCTGGGCGTTGTAGGTGCGCTCCAGGCCGGCCGTGCCGTACTTGCGCGAGGCGTAGCCAACGACCTGGCTGATCGCGTCGTCCCGGTACCACCGAAGCGCCTCGCCGTTGGCGTCGCGGTCGCTGCGGGCCAGCCACAGCCCGTTGCGGTCCTCGATCTCGCCCCGTAGCGCGCGTCGCGCGATCGCCACGACCGCCGGGTTGTCGGGCGCCGTCGACAGGCGCTCCGCCTCGGCGACCTGCCACCACCCCGCGCCCACACCGAGCACCGAGAACGCGACCGCGATCGCGACGCCCGTCCGGAACACGTTCGCCCTGATCCCCCGCGAGCGTCGCCGGCGGAGCTGGCGGTCCACGATCGGCCGCGGCTGGCTCATGCCAGCTCCCTGCGGAGCCGGAACCCGCGGAGGCGCCGCCGGCCGTCCCGCGGCGCCGGCGGCGGCTCGGTTCCAGGGTCCGAGAGGACCAGGAGCAGTCCGACGACGACGGCGTTCGCGAGCAACGACGATCCCCCGTAGGAGATGAACGGCAGGGTGATGCCTGTCAGCGGAATGAGCTTGAGGTTGCCGGCGGCGATGATGAACGCCTGGACCCCGATGACGAGGGCCAGACCGGCCGCCAGCAGCGAACGGAAGTCATCGCGCGCCATCGCCGCGATGCGCAGGCCCCTGGACACGACCACCAGGTACAGGCCCAGGAGCGCCAGCAGCCCGACCAGGCCCAGCTCCTCGCCCAGCGCGGCCAGCGGGTAGTCGCTGTGGACGGCGGGGATCGGCAGGTTTCCCCCGATCGTCGGCAGGCCCGCACCGAGACCCACCCCGAGAATGCCGCCCCTTCCGAACGCGTACAACGCCTGGACCACCTGGAAGCCGGCCCCCTGCGGGTCGCGCCATGGGTCGATCCAGTTGTCCACCCGCGCCTGCACGTGTCCGAACACGTTGTAGAGCACGATGGAGCCGCCGGCGAACAGCAGCAGGCCAAGGACCACGTAGCTCGGCCGGCCGGTCGCCACGTAGAGCAACGCCAGGAACACGACGAAGAACAGCAGGGCCGCACCCAGGTCACGCTGGACCACGACGATCCCCAGCGCGATCGCCCACATGGCGACCATCGGCGCGAGGTACGGGAGGGGTGGTAGGCGAAGCGGGCCGATGCGGGTGCTCTCCTCCGCGAGGAGGGCACGGTTCTCCGAGAGGTACGCGGCGAGGAACACGACGAGGATCACCTTGAGCAGCTCGCTCGGCTGACCCGCGATCGGCCCGATCGAGAGGCTCAGCCTCGCCCCGTTGACCTCCGACCCGAGCACGAACACGAGCAGCAGCAACCCGATCCCGGCCGCGGCCCAGGTGTACTTGTAGGTGCGCAGCCAGGCGTCGGATCGGACGGCGAGGCCGATCGCGATGATCACCGACAGGGCGACCAGCAGCCACGCGAGCTGGAGCTGCCCCAGACCGAGCACGGCGTCGCCGAACGACTGGGTGACGAGCGTCTGCGGCAGCCGCTGCATGAGCAGCAGGCCGATGCCGCCGAGCATCCCGACGGCGGGCAGCAGGACCTGGTCGGTGCGGCGGCCGGCAAGGACGAAGGCGAGATGCGCCGCGAACAGCGAGCCCACGTAGACGAGCAGGCCCTGGGCATCGGGGGGGCCGAAGTCGAGCGCCTTGAGCGTCTTGCCGGCCTCCGTGGCCGTGCGCAGCTGCTGGGTGGCGCCCAGGGACATCGCCCCCACCACGAGCGTGACGCCGACGAGGCCCAGCAGCATCAGCTCCGTGGGTCGCGGCCGCGGGTGGATCCGCAGTCTGAACCTGGGGCGTGCCTGGGCGAGGACGCTCACGCGCGACCCCGATCCAGCCGGAAGCGGATCTCGCCAACCTGGATCTCGTCGCCGAATCCGAGCGGACCGAGCCCCTCGACCAGGATGCCGTTGACGTACGTCCCGTTGGTGCTCGAGAGGTCCTCCACGTACCAGTTGCGCCCGCGGAACGTCAGCACCGCGTGCTCCGCCGATGCGAATGGATCGTCGAGCACGATCCCGTTGTTCACGTCACGGCCGAGCGTCGTCACGGCGTCGAGCGGAAAGGAGCCGCCGGGCTGGGGCTCCCCCAGCGGCGACGCCAGGACCACCAGCCGCCCGAGCTCAGCCGGCCCCCGCGAGGCGGTCCGCAGGTCACGGAGCACGACACGGACGACGGCAAACAGGAAGCCATAGAGCAGGACGAGGAACAGGATCCGCACGACCCAGAGCGTGAGCACAAATCCGTCCATGGGTCCGGCCTCAGCCAGGGAGCTGCTCGACCAGCAGGACGGTGTCGCCCAGGATCACCCGGTCGCCGGATCCCAGGACGCACTCGTCCACCCGAATCCCGTTGACTCGCGACCCGTTGGTGCTGCCAAGGTCGGTGATCACCAGCGTGCCGCGCCGAGCCTGCAGCCGTGCGTGGTGGCGCGAGATGCGCGGATCGGCGATGACGAGGCCGTTGTCCGGCGCTCGGCCAAGCGTGAGCGGCGTCCCGTCCACCTCGATGACTCGCTCGGAGCCGTCCCTCGCGGCCAGCCGGAGCACCGCCCGGGTGGGCGCGGGGACAGGGCGCCGGAAGACCACGGTCCCGGTCTCGTCCCCACGGATGCCTCCAGAAGGCGGCTTGGCGGACTCCTGCTCCACTGGCTGCCGGCGATCGAGGGGCTCTGGCGGGATGGCAGGGTCGCCCGCGGCGACGTCGACCGCGGAGCCTTCCCGTGGACCCGGCAGGTCGACGGACGCGCCCGACAGGGCCGGAGACAGCCGGTGATCCGCGACCCAGCCAGCGGGCGCCGCCACGGCATCGACCTCGATCACACCCCTGACAACCCCCGGGTCCCGGACGAGCGCCACCGTCGGCCGCCCGGGCAGCTGGTAGCTGTGCGATCTCGCGAAGGCGAGCGCTGCGTCCGCCAGTCGGTGGGCAAGGGCATCGGGTCCACCCGAGGCAGCGGCAACGTCCGCCATGTCCACGGGATGGAGCCGGACACGGTAGCGAGCGGGCACGGTCGACCGGCCCCCAACCGTGCTGCGGGCACGATCCATTGCCCGCTCGACCCGCCGTTCGACCTGGATGGGCTGGGGATGGGCCCGGAACAGGCGTGCGGTCGAGCGCTCGAAGACGCGTTCGAGGAGCCGTTCGAGATCGGCAAGCACTGCCATCGCTCGGCGAACCCTACCAGAGCCGGCGCGAGCAGCCCGTGGCGGGACCAACGTCCGCGTCGTCCGGTACCTCGGTGCGGGCCCCGTCGTCGAGGCGGGCCTATACTCTGGGCCCTGTTGGGCCGGAAGGCGGCCGCTGCGTCCTGTGCTTCGGGAGCACCATGACCGAGATCCTCACCGAATCGTTCTGCGAACGGTGCGGCACGCGCTACACGTTCGAGTCGGCTGCGCCTCGCAAGTCGCGCATCGGGCGGGTGAAGGTCGTGTCCAGGGGCCTCCGGAACTACGTCCTGCAGGACGAGAGCTCCCTGAGCGAGGCGCTGGCCGACGCGCGCTCCGAGGAGGAGCGCGCCGCGACCTCGTACCAGCTCGACGCGTTCCACAAGACGTTCAACTTCTGCATGACCTGTCGGCAGTACACGTGCGGCAACTGCTGGAACGACGTCGAGAGCCGCTGCCTCACCTGCTCGCCGCTGCCCGAGGCCGAGACGCCCGTCGTGCATGCAGCGGATCTCCCCGCAACTCCCCCGATCGTGGTGGTGGGGGCGACGGAGACCGGGACCGATCCCGAGAGTTGGCCGGATGCCGACCTTGCTCCCGACCGGGTGGCGCGCGCGATTGGGGCGCCCGAGACCGAACCGGATGCGCCCTCGGCGCCATCGCCGGCACGTGGCGTGGCCCCGGGCCAGAGCATCGAGGACGCGGTCGCGCAGTACGAGGCGCAGCTCGCAGCCGAGGAGGATGCCGAGCTCGAGGCCGAGCTGATGGCAGGTTCCGATGCGCTGGACGAGGTGACCTTGTCCGACGGTTGGAGCTCGGCCTCGACGGGCGCGATCCGCCCCATCGCCGCGACGGCGGCCGAGCCGGAGCCGGAGCCCGTCGTGGCGGCCGAGCCGGAGCCCGTCGTGGCGGCCGAGCCGGAGCCGGAGCCCGTCGTGGCGGCCGAGCCGGAGCCGGAGCCCGTCGTGGCGGCCGAGCCGGAGCCGGAGCCCGTCGTGGCGGCCGAGCCGGCGGCAGCCGGACGCGACGTCATCGAGCAGCCGACGTGGCCGGTCCAGCCCACGACCGAGCCAGCGCCGGTCAGCCTGCCCGAGCCCGCCGCTCCCGCCGCGAACCCGTGGCTGACGGTGGCTCCCGACGATGGCTCCCCGGAGCCACAGTGGCCGCTGGCGCCCACCTGGGCGCGCACCGCCAGGCAGGACGGCCCGACGACGCTCGCCGGCCGCCAGCTGGCGCCCAACGACAACGCTGCCGCCCTGTGGGCCGCATCGGCTCGCGAGGTTCTCAGCGGTAGCTCCAGTGGCTCCAATGGCCCGCTCGCCCCAGCCGCCGCCCCGGCGCCGGCCACGCCCCAGCCGTGCGTGCAATGCGGCCTGTCGCTGTCGGCGAACGCCAAGTTCTGCCGCCGCTGTGGCACCCGCCAGGGCTGACCCTACCCGGCGTCCTCGGTGGTCCTCCACCGGACCCGCGTCCAGGCCGCCCCCAGCAGCAGCAAGTTGAAGCTGATCGAGAGCCACGCGAGCAGCGCGAACAGCGCGACGAAGGTGCCGTAGATCGCCGCCACACCGGCCAGGCGCGGCCCGACCCACGTGAACAGCTGCGCGAAGGCCGCCAGGATCAGCCCCACCAGTACCGCGGGGGCGAGCATGGCGCGGATCGGGGGCGCCTCACCGGGCACGAACCGGTACACGAGGAACGTCGCCCCAACGAACAGCAGGAGCGCGCCGACGGGCGTCGCGAGCTGCCAAAGCGTGCGGGCGACCCCCTGGATCTCCGGCACGCCGGGAGCCAGGTCGAGCACCCAGCTGGCGAGGGATCCCAGGACCAGCGCCAGGATCGGCATGGCCACGATGATGATCGTGATCAGGAAGCCGCGGAGCGTCCGCTCGATCTCATTGCGCTTGGGCGCGCTCCGGAAGATACGGCTGAAGGCATTGTCGATGGCCGAGTAGAAGCGGCTCGACCCCCACAGCAGGCCGACGATGCCGATGATCCCGGACGGGACGGCGCCCCTCGAGACCTGCTCGAACGCGATCCGGGCCACCTCCTCGAGCGGTGGCACGGCCCGCCCGATCGCACCCACGATGAGATCGCGCTGCGCCGGATCCTCCACCCAGAACCCGACGGCGGATACCAGCAGGAGGAGCCCGGGCAGTAGCGCCAGCAGGGCCGTGTAGGCAAGGCCACCGGCAACCAGCCCGCCGCCGGCCCGGCTGTACGTGTCGAGCGTGGCCACGAGGATCCTGACCGCCGGGATCCGGCCCACCCGTGCTGCAACCTCGGCCCCCCACGCGCGGAGGCGCTGCGCGCGACGCTCACCTCCCGAGAGCGGGTTCACGGCGTCAGGTGTCCAGGTCCTCGAACAAGCCGGGCTGGAGATCCCCGGCGTTGACGCGACGGGGCGCGGACGACGAGCGCCTTCACCTCGCCCCGGCGCACGTACCGCCGACCCCCGAGCTTGATGCTCGACAGGCGCCCGGCTCGCGCCCAGCTGCCGATCGTCTCGGGTCGGAAGTGGATGTTGGCGGCGGCGAGAATCCCCGCCGCCTCCGTCAGCGTGATCCAGTCGGCGGCGGATGGCATGCTCGGGGCCTCAGTCGGTCGTGTGCTGCTTGGGGGCATCGGATGACGTGGGCGATGCCTCCGTCGATGTCGAACCGGACCTCCCGCCATCCCTCGGGGCGCTCCCGCCCTCCTTCGTGCCGTCCGGCGGGCTGCTCGCGCCCTCCTTCGCGCCGTCGCCCCGGCCATCCTGCCTGCTGTCTCTCGAGGACTCGCTCGAGGACGACCGTGCGGCGGCCTTCGTGGAGCTGGCACTGCCCCGGTCCTTCTTGGCCCACCCGGAGCCCTTGAAATGGACCGCGGGCGCCGCGAACTGCTTGCGCATGGTCCCCTCGGACCCGCACGACGGGCAGAAGTGGGGACCAGGATCGTTGATCCCGTGGAGGATGTCAGCGCGATGGTCGCAGGCGGTGCAGAGGTAGTCGTAGACGGGCATCGTTGGTCCCTTCGAAAGCCGAGCCGACGCCCCTGCGAGCCATCGGCGTGAGGATCTCAGCCGCGAAGCAGCCGCATCCCGCATTTGGGGCAGTAGAACGCGCGCTCGTGGCCGGAGGCGAAGCCGCAGTGCGCGCAGACCAGGCCCCCGCGACCCGCGGCGGGCACCGGTCGGTCCACCGCGGTCAGGCCCATGGCGTACTGGCTCGCGAGGATGTTGGTCAGGATGCCGCCCAGGATCCTCGAGGCGATCCGGTCCGTGTCCCCCCGAACCCCCTTGCCGCCCCAGCCGACGACACCTCGAACGATCATGTCGCCCGTCGCCTCGTCCCAGTGGGATGCAAGCCCGCCGATCACCGCGCTGTAGTCCGGATAGCCGGACGTGTCGGTCTCACCTTCCAGCAGCGAGCAGACGAAGGTGTCGAAGGCCAGGTCCACGGCGTCGATCGACTCGAGGACCACGAGCGCGTGCCGGGTCACGGGGCTCAGCTCGTGATGCGCGTTGAGCCACTGCATCGCCTCCGACGGGCGCGCGATCACCGGCACCGCCTGCGCGAACTCGAGGGGCAGCGGCTCGACGACCTCGACGGGGTGGCGAGCCAGGCCGTCGAGCATGCGTGGGAGCTCGTCCATCGCGCGTCCGCCAACCGCTCGCATCCGGACGCCCTCCGTGCTCTTGCCCGCGTAGTAGAGCTTGAGCTGGTACTCCTGGGCGACGATCTCCTCCGGCAGCCCCGGCGCGGCGGTCGGCTGACGGGCGGCGCTGGCCTTGCTGGAATCGCCCTTGCGCTTCAGGAACTCGAGGGGCACGGCGTCCTCCGGGCGACGGCATCGCGGTGGTCAGCCGTCATCCTAGCAGCGCCGGCGCGTCGCCTCACCGGCCAGGGGGCGTCCGCCGCCTCGCGGTCACCGTCGTCGCGTCGCTGGCGACCAGCCAGCGCACGCCACGCGGTGGAACCTCCACCGGCTCCCCCACGGGGTGCGCCGACCGATCCAGCAGATCGATGATCCGATCCGTCGGCGAGGGCGGCAGCAGGTCGGCCGCGACGGTCCTCGGTTCGTCGGCGAAATTACTGACGGCGAGGAGCGACCCGATCGGATGGTCGCGCCGGAACGCGAACACTGCCGGGTCGCCAGGCTCCACGACATCGAGCGGCACCGCGGCATGGAGCTGCGCGGCCGATTGCCGGGCGGCGATCAGGTGGCGCAGATCTCGATAGATCCGCCCCGCGACCGTCCCACGCCGGAGACGGCGCCGCGCCGCCGACCAGTCCATGCGCGGCCGGTGCAGCCACCGGTTGTCGCCACGATGGGCCGGATCGTCGACGTACCCGTCATCATTGCGCATACCCAGCTCGTCGCCCATGTACAGCAGGGGCAGCCCATCCCAGGCCAGGATCAGGGCGTGTCCCAGGCGGATGCGCTCGATCGCCGCGTCGACCAGATCGGGGGCGTCGGCCTCGAGCGCGGCCTCGAGACCGGCGAGGCTGGCGAACGACCCGCTGATCCGGCTGTCGCCCGTGGATGGCACGTACTGGAAGACCGCCCCGCGAGCGAAGCTTCCGGGAAAGCGACCCGCGTAGAACTGGGACAGGAAGCCCCGGTGCGAGGGGCCGCCCCAGCCGACCGCCTCGGCCGCCTCATTCATGATGGCCCAGCCGATGTCGTCGTGGCACCGAATGTAGGTGGCCCACGCGGTGTTAGATGGCTTCCGCGGCAGGCCACCAAGCACCTGGGTGGCCAGGCGCGCATCGCGGGTTGCCAGCGCGGACCAGAACTGGACCATGAGGCTGTTGTGGTACGCCATGTCCGAGACCCGGCCGTGGTGGCGCCCCTCGCCCAGGTAGCGAGTCAGGTCACCCGGGCCAACGATCGCCTCGGCCTTGAAGATGATGGCCGGGGCGACGATGCGGGCGCAGGCTCGCAGCGCCTGGAGCAGATCGTGGACCTCCGGCTGGTTCTGGCAGTTGGTGCCCAGCCGCTTCCACATGAACGCGACCGCATCGAGGCGGAATACCTCAACCCCGCGGGCGGCCAGCGCCAGGAGCACATCGAGCATCTCGAGAAAGACGCTCGGGTTCGACCAGTTCAGGTCCCACTGGAAGGCGTTGAAGGTGGTCCAGACCCACCGCCCATCGGGTAGCTGGGTGAAGTTGCCGGGGGCCGTCTCCGGGAAGGTCTCCGGCAGCGTCCGCTCCCATCGGTCAGGCTCCGTCCGGTCCGGATAGACGTAGTACATCGCCGCCGCCTCGGCGTCGCCCGCCGCGGCCGCCACGGCCCAGGGATGCTCGGCCGCCGTGTGGTTGAGGACGAGGTCGATGCACAGGCTCATCCCGCGATCGCGGAGCCGATCGCACAGGTGCTCGAGATCGTCCATGGTCCCGAGCTCCGGCTCGACCTGGCGGTAGTCAGCAACTGCATAGCCGCCGTCCGTCTCGCCAGAGCGGCTGCGGAGCAGCGGCATCAGGTGCAGGTAGCGGATGTCCAGCTCGGAGAGATAGTCAAGATGCTCCGCGACGCCCGCCAGCGACCCTCCGAACCGGTCCGCGTAGCAGACATAGCCGATCATCGACGGATCCTGGAACCAGTCGGGCCGGATCGTCCGCTCCAGGTCCAGTGACACCAGTGCCGGGGGGCGCTCCCGGTAGCGGTCCGCCATCAGCTCGACCAGCGACACCAGCGCGGCGCTTCCACGGGCATGGGGGCCGTAGACGTTCACCCACGGCTCTGCAAGGTCCGGCCACCACCGGGCGAGCCTGACCAGGAACAGCTCGACATCGCGGGCGGGCATCCCAGCCAGTCGCCGTCGCGCGACCGCGGTGGCGGTGACCAGGTCGAGGAACGGAACCGGCGACCCAGGGGAGGAGTCCCGGGACGCCGGGTTCCGCTTCCTGCGCGACGACGATCCTCGGGTCAACCCTTGACCGAGCCGGCGAGCAGCCCCCGGACGAAGTAGCGCTGCAGGCCAAGGAACACAGCCACGGGCACGATCATCGACACGAAGGCCCCGGCCGTGAGCAGCTGCCAGTCCTGGCCCTTGGTGCCCGTCATGGACACCAGCCGCTGGGTCATCACCGCGACGTCCGCGCTGGTGCCCAGGAAGGTGGCCGCGACCAGCAGGTCATTCCAGACCCACAGGAACTGGAAGATCGCGAACGACGCCAGCGCCGGCACCGAGAGCGGCAGGATCAGCTTCGTGAACGTCGTGAAATGTGACGCCCCGTCGAGCGACGCGGACTCGATCAGATCCTTGGGCAGCTGGCTGATGTAGTTGTAGAGCAGGTAGGTCGCCAGGGCCAGGCCGAACCCGGCGTGCGCGAGCCAGACGGCGAGGAACGTCCCGTTCAGGTCGATCAGGAGATAGGCCTTGAGGACGGGGATCAGCGAGATCTGGAGTGGCACGACCAGCAGGCCGACCACCGTGATGAACAGGATCCGCCGGCCCGGGAACTGCATCCAGGCAAACCCGTAGGCGGCGAACGCCGCGATGAGGATCGGGATGGCCACGGCCGGGATGGTGACGGCGAGCGTGTTGAGGAACGCCGTCGCCAGGCCGTCGCCACCGAACAGGACCTTGTCGTAGTTGTCGAGCGTGAAGCCGCCCTGTCCAAAGGCCGCCCACCAGCCCGAGTTCGAGATGGCCTGCTTGTCGCGGAACGAGGTGACGAACAGGCCGATGGTCGGCACTGTCCAGATCACGATCAGGAACACGACCGTGAGGTTGATCGCTACGCGTGACCAGGTGATCCGTCGCATCACATCGCCCTCAGATCGCCCGGCCGCGGAACTGCCGGAGGTTGTACCAGATCACCGGGGTGACGGCGACCAGCAGGATGATCGCCAGCGCTGAGCCTCGCCCGGCATCGAGGAAGATGAACGCCTGTTTCCACATCAGGGTCGCGATGACCTGGGTGTTGAAGTTGCCATTCGTCATCGCGGTGACGATGTCGTAGATCTTCAGGGTCAGGATCGCGATCGTCGTCGCCACCGTCACGATGGTGGGCCAGATGGTCGGCACGACCAGCCGCCGGAAGATCTGCCATTCGCCGGCCCCGTCGATCCTGCCCGCCTCGAGCATCTCGTCGGGGACGCCCTTGAGCGCCGCCGAGATGATCACCATCGCGAAGCCCGTCTGGCCCCACACCAGGATCACGATCAGCAGGATCGTGTTGAGCGGCTCGCCCGTCAGCCAGGAGACCGGCGAGATGCCGAACTGGCCAAGGATGGCGTTGAGCAGCCCGATCTGCGGCTGGCCCTCCGGCTGGAGCGACAGGACGAACCGCCAGATCACGCTGGCGCCCACGAACGAGATGGCCATCGGGAGGAAGATCAGCGTCTTCGCGAGGCGGTCGATGCGCGACCGCTCCACCAGCACGGCGATGGCCAGGCCCATCGCGGTGCTGAACCCGGTCCCGAACACCAGCCACAGCACGTTGTTGCGGATCGCGGTCACCATCTCGGGGTTGGTGAACGAGTAGACGTAGTTGTCGACGCCGACGAAGTCCTTGCCGTTGGCGCCAAACAGGCTCCCCCAGAAGGTGAGCACGGCGGGAACCAGCAGGTAGAAGGTCAGGATGGCCACGGCCGGCCCAACGAAGACGAACGGAATGATCCGGCGCTGCCAGGCAGACGGCAGCTTCTCGGTCATCCAGTTGGCCACGACGTAGAGGAGGGCGACCCCACCGATCCCCCAGACGATCGCCACGGCCACGATCACGAGCTTTGGGGCGCCGCTGTCCCGCAGGAACATGAAGCCTGCCCACAGGACGATGAAGGCCACGATGGGGACGAAGATCGAGACGACGACCCGGCCGACGCCTGTCGCGAGTCCCTGCCCGATGCCGCGCGCCGGGGGCACGGCACTAGCCTGCTGCATCCCTCGAACCCTCCTCCCGCCACACGACCGGCAAATCAGCAGTGGCGGAGCCGCCGGCGGGCTCCGCCACTTGTGCTACCGCTGGCCTACTTTGGCCAGCTGGCGGCGATGTTGCTGAGGGCCGTGTCGAGGTCCTCGGTTCCGGTCAACACCTTGATGGGCTCGGTCCAGAACGTGCCCGACCCGACGGCCTTCGGCATGGCGTCACCACCATCGAAGCGAACGAACGCCGCGTCGACGATCGATTGCGCGAACGCCTTGTCGAGCGCCGAGGAGTAGAGCGAGACATCCTGGGTCTTGTACGGGAACAGGGCGCCACCGGCCTTCTGCCAGGCGATGCCGGCTTCGGGCGTGGTGAGGAACTTGAGGAACGCCCAGACCTCAGGGCGATCCGCGAATGCCACGGCCTGGTCGCCGCCGACCTCGGCGGGCGTGCCGATCGCGGGGTCGATGGCCGGCAGCGTGAACACGCCGACCTGGTTGTCCAGGTCCGCCTGGATGGCGTCCGGGAAGAAGGTGGTGATGAAGTTGCCCTGGTTGGTCAGCAGGCACTTGGGCGGATTGTCGAACGCCGCCTTGGGCGCCTCGCCGAACGCGGTCTGCACGATGTATTCCGGACCACCGTAGACGTACTTGGGGTTGGTCCAGATGTCCAGCACGCGCTGGAACGCGGCCTTGACGGTGGGATCCGTGAACTTCGTGGTGCCGGCAACCCACTTGTCGTAGCCGTCGGCACCGACGGACCGGAGCATGACCTCCTCGACCCAGTCGGTGAACGGCCAGCCGGTGCCCGCGCCACTCTCGATGCCGATGCACCACGGCGGGGTTCCGTCCGCGGCGATCTTGTCCATCAGGGTGATCATCTCGTCCCACGTCGTGGGCGCGGTGTAGCCGGCGGCGTCCCAGACGGGCTTGGGATAGAACACGAGGCCCTTGAGGTTGACGCGATGGAACACGCCATAGACCTGGCCGTCGTCTGCCGTCCCCACTTCCTTCCAGCCGGGACCGTAGTTGGCGTCGATGGATGAGATGACGTCAGCCGGCAGCGGGAACAGCTTCCCGTCGGCCGCGAAGGTCTTCATCAGGCCGGGCTGCGGCAGGAGCCCAACATCGGGCGTGTTGCCGGCAGCCGCCTGCACGACGATCGACTGCTCGAAGGTCTTGTCGCCGTTGTAGGTGACCGTGGCGCCAGTGGCGTCCTCGAAGGGCTTCACCGCGTCGGCGAAGCGCTGCGCCTCGACGTCGACGAAGGCACCGCTGACGGTGATCGTCTTGCCGGCCAGGTCCCCGCCGCCGGCGGACGGAGCCGCCGAGCTGGTCGAGCTGCCGCACGCGGCAGCCACGAGCACCGCCGACCACAAGCCGACCATCAACCGCTTGTTCATGTACTCCTCCTGCGGATCAACCGCGCGAGCGGGCCCGATTCCGAGTGACGAATGGAACCGGTTCCACGATACCTCTCCGGCTAGCGTACCAAGGGCGTCAAGAGGCAACCGAACCGCTTTCGACCTCCCTTGCGCCCGGCGGCGCGGTCGTCCGTCGCAGGACCAGGCTGATGTCCAGGACCTCCCGCAGGGGTTCCGCGGGTGCCCCGTCGAGCAGCCGCAGCAGGCGAGCGACGGCCCGGACACCGGAGTCGAACAGCGGCTGACGGATGGTCGTCAGGCCGAGGTGATCGGCGAGATCCAGGTCGTCGTATCCGGTGACGGACAGGTCCCCTGGCACCCGCAGCCCGAGCGCGATGGCGGCCTCGAGCACGCCGGCCGCCTGGGTATCGCTCGCGCAGACGATCGCGGTGGGCGGGTTAGGCGACGTCAGCATGCGGGTGGCGATCTCGGAGGCCCGGCGCCGGGAGTGCTCGCCGGTGCCCACGAGCCCCTGGGGCAGCTTGATCCCCGCCGCCTTGAGGGCACTCCGAACGCCGGTCAGGCGGAGCCGGCTCGACGTGAACGCCAGCGCCGTCCTGGAGAAATCGCCCACAAACGCGATCCGCCGATGGCCGAGGCCGATCACGTGCTGGGCCGCAAGACGCCCGCCGAGGACATCGTTGCCAACCACTCGCGGCAGGGATCGATGGTGCGCATCCACCAGGACCGTCGGCAGGCCGGACCGCTCGATCCGCGCCAGCTCCGACTCATGCGGCGACAGGGACACGATGATCAGGCCATCCACCCGCTCGGGCCTTGGCAGGTCCCGGAACACGGCCGCTCGCCGCTCCGCCGTCTCGATGTTGAACACGATCGGGTCGTAGTTGGCCGCCGCGAGCGCCTCCTCGATCCCCCGGAACCGCTCGACCGCAGACGGTCGTGCCAGGTACGGGATGATCACCGCCACGGTCTGGGTCCGCCGCAGGCTCAACCGCCGCGCGGTCCGGCTGGGGACGAAGTCCAGCTCCCGGATCGCCGCCAGCACCCGTTCACGCGTCGCGGGGTCGACGTTGGCGCGGTCATTGAGCACCCGACTCACGGTGCCAACGCCGACACCGGCGAGTCGCGCAACATCTCCGATGGTTACACCCACGCCAAGGGAACCCTCCGTATGGAACCGATTCCATTGTATGGGGCCTGGAAAGCCCGGCCGGCGGCTGGCCGATCAGCGCTCCAGCCGGTCAGCGCTCCAGCCGGCCACGCAGACGGTCCACCTGGTCGGCCAGCTCGGCCTCGCGGGCAACGGCCCCGTCGACGATCGCCGGTGGCGCCTTGGCCATGAACGACTCGTTGGCGAGCCGCGCCCGGGCGGCGTCGAGCAGCCGCTCGGCATCCGCGAGCTCCCTCTCGAGCCGGACGCGGTCGGCCTCGGCGGCCGCGGGATCCGCCGCCGCTCCGATCCCGACGATGGCCTCCGCCGGACCCGCGATCACCGCGAGGCCCGCCGTCGCGCCCTCGGTGGCGTGAAGGGACTCACGGGTCAGCCGGCGACGGATCGGCCTCGTGCGAGCCAGCCGCTCGATCGCCGGTCGAAGGGCCTCGAGCGCCGACCCCAGCTCCGGCTCCACGTAGACATCCAGCGGCAGCCAGGCGGCCGGCTCCAGCCTCGCATCGGCGCGGGCGTTGCGGATGGCGCGGACCAGGTCCACGAGGGCCCCGACCTCTGCCTCCACCGTGGCATCGCGCTCCCCCACCCCCGGCCACCGGGCAACGATCAGCAGGTCCGGATCCGTCGCCCGGTGCGGGAGCGCCTCCCACAGCGCCTCCGTGATGAACGGCATGACCGGGTGCAGCAGACGCAGGTAGGTGTCGAGGGCGTCCACGAGCGCCCACCATGTCGCCTCCCGCTCCCCATCCGTGCTGGACGGGTCGTTGAGCCGGACCTTGGCCAGCTCGATCCCCCAGTCGCAGAACTCGTTCCAGATCGCGTCGTACAGGAGCCTGGTCACCTCGCCGAAGGCGTACTCGGCCATGGCCCGATCCACGGCCACGGTGGTCGCCGCCGACCGGGAGAGGACCCACCGGTCGCCGGGCCCGAGCTGGGCGGCGTCCGGGAGCCGGCGTTCCGCGCCGGCCGGGATCGAGGACGGCCGGGCGCCCAGGACGAACCGGGTCGCGTTCCAGAGCTTGTTGGCGAAGTTCCGGGCGTTCTCCACCTTGGCGAGGCCGAAGCGCTGATCGTTGCCCGGCGTGGCCCCATGGACGAGGGCGAAGCGCATCGCGTCCGCGCCCAGCTCGTCGATCATGCCCAGCGGGTCCACGACGTTGCCCTTCGTCTTCGACATCTTCTGGCCGTTCGGGTCACGGATCAGGCCCGACAGGTAGACGGTATGGAATGGTGCGTCGCCGGTGAGCTCGATGCCCAGCATCATCATCCGGGCCACCCAGAAGAAGATGATGTCGTAGCCGGTCTCCATCACCGCGCCCGGATAGAAGCGGCGCATGTCCTCGGTGGCATCCGGCCAGCCGAGCGTGGAGAACGGCCACAGGCCGGAGCTGAACCAGGTATCGAAGATGTCGGGATCCTGGGTGAGCTCCGCGGCGGGGCGCCCGCAGGCCTCGCACGCGTCCGGGCCGGCGATGACGGCGCTCACCGTCGCGTGCCCGTCCGGGCAGTACCAGGCCGGGATCCGGTGGCCCCACCACAGCTGCCGGGACACGTTCCAGTCCCGGATGCCGGTCATCCAGTGCTCCCAGGTCTTCTCGAAGCGCTCGGGGAGGATGCGCGTCCTGCCGGAGCGGGTGGCCTCGAGCGCAGCGTCCGCCAGCGGGGCGGTCTTCACGAACCACTGGGTCTTGAGGCGTGGCTCCACCACGTCGGTCGAACGCTGGCAGCGGCCGATCACCATCTCGTGCGGCTGCTCCCCCTCGAGATCACCGCGTTCCGCGAGATCGGCGAGGATCGCGTCGCGCGCCTCGTAGCGATCCATGCCGTCGTAGCGGGTGCCGGTGCCGGCGATCCTGGCCGAATCGTCGAGGATGGTCGGCATCGCGAGACCGTGGCGAGCACCGGTCTCGTGGTCGTCGTGGTCGTGGGCCGGGGTGATCTTCACGGCACCGGTGCCGAACGCCATCTCGACCACCGGATCCGCGATCACGGGCACGTCGCGGTCCACGAACGGGATCCGGACCTTCCGCCCGACAAGCTCCGTGTAGCGCGGGTCGTCCGGGTGCACCGCGACCGCGGTGTCGCCCAGGATCGTCTCCGGCCGTGTCGTGGCCACCGTCAGGGTGCGCCCGGGATCGGCGAGACCCGTCCCTGGATCGAGCAGGTGGTAGCGCACTCGCCACAGCGTGCCGGTCTCGGGGGTCGGGATCACCTCGAGATCGCTCACGCTGGTCCGGCACCCGGGGCACCAGTTGACAAGCGCCTCGGCGCGGTAGGCGAGGCCCTTGCGATGCAGGCGGAGGAACGCCTCGCGCACGGCCTTGCCCGAGACCTCGTCCATCGTGAACCGGAGACGGCCCCAGTCGCAGGAGCCACCGACCCGCCGCTGCTGGGCGAGGATCACCTCCCGGGTGGCCGCGATGAACTCGCGCATCCGCTCCAGGTAGCGATCGCGGCCGAGCGACGCCCGCGACTCGCCCTCCTTGGCGAGGATCCCATCGAGCACGAACTGGGCAGCGATCGACGCGTGGTCGAGGCCGGGAAGGAACAGCGCGGGACGCCCGAGCATCCGCGCATGGCGGATCATCAGGTCCTCAACCGTCGTGCGCTGCGCGTGCCCCAGGTGCAGGCTCCCGGTCACGTTGGGCGGCGGCTGGATGATCACGAAGGGTTCGAGGGCCCAGTCCGCGGTGGAGCCCGCCCCGTCGGGGGCGAAGACGTCGGCGGCCAGCCAGCGCTCGTAGATGGCGTGCTCGAACTCGGCGGGCACGTAGGCCCTGGCGAGGCCCTCGGGCGGCTGCGGCTGCGTCATGGTGTGCGCTCCCGGTCGGCCCGGGCTCGTGGCCCGGAAACAGAACGACCCGCTCGTCCAGCGGACGAACGGGGTCGTGGTACCACCTGCTGGTTTGGCTCCGGGGCCGGATCCGCTCATCGCGGCCGGTTGGTCCGGGGGCTCTCTCGGCGCTGTATCGGGCGCCAGGCGCATGGCTCGCGAGCGACCTTCATGTCCGTCGTCCCCGCGCGGCTCGCACCGTCCCGCGCTCGCTTGAGGGTCGTGTCGGACCTACTCCTCTCGGTCATCGCCGTGAGGCCGGGAGTGTAGCACGCGGGTCCGGGGCGACCCGGTCAGGCCAGGTCCGCCGCGGCGGCGTAGATCGCCCCCAGGAACCGGCTCGGGACGCGCCCGAGCAGCCTCGGCGGGGCGAAGCCGGCCGCCGGCGCGAGGCGCTGCCACGCGGCGAACGAGATCGGGTACGGCACCCAGTGGTTGCCGTGGTCCGCGTCGTACTCCACGAGCACCAGGTGCCCGCCGGCATCGAGCCGGCCCCGAACCGCCGCCAGGACCGGCTGCGGGTCGCGCACGAAGTGGAGGCTGTTGGCGGCGAGCACGCCGTCGAACGGGCCATCCGGCAGCACCGCGGTGAAGTCGGCGACGACCGTTTCGAGCGCGACGTGGGCGAACCCGGCCCGGACGCGACCCTCGAGCTGCCGAAGCGCCCGCTCCTGGCGGTCGAGCGCGACGATCGCCCCACCCGGTCCGAGCAGGTCCGCGAGGGCAAGTGTGAACTCGCCGTCGCCCGCGCCGAGCTCCAGCCAGCGGCCCGGGCCGTCGACACCGTCTCGGAGCAGGCCCACGTGATCACGGTGATCCATGCGGCCCATCATCGCCCGCGGCGGTCGGGCCGGCCAGCGCCGATCCTCGGGCCTGGTGGCCCTGCCACCCGTCGTCGGCCCACCCGACCATCACGCCATGACGACCGCCGCCATCGTGTACTGCAGCGCCACCTGGACCACCGCCGGCCTCGCCGACGACATCGGCGACCACCTCCGCGGGCGCGGGATCGAGCCCAGGGTCGCCGCCTTCGGCGAGATCGAGACGGCAGATCTCGCGGACGTCGACTACCTGTTCCTCGGCTGCTGGACCCATGGGTGGTTCGTCGTGAACCAGCACCCCGAGCAGTCATGGGTTGACTGGACCCGGGAGTTGCCGCGCCTCGAGCGGCCGCGGGTGGCGCTGTTCACCACGTACAAGCTCCGGACGGGGTCGATGTTTCCCCGGATGCGGCGGGCGCTCCGTGACAAGGCCCCGAGGATCGAGCTGGAGCTCAAGTCACGGGACAAGCGGCTGACCGATGAGGGGCGGCGCGCGCTCGACGCGTTCCTCGATCGCTGAGGGTTCGTCAGCGGCGCGCGCGAGGGCTTGCCGCTGACCCCCGCGCATCAGCGTCTTCCCGCTGGTGGAGCTCACGATTGGCCGCCCGCAGCCAGTCGACCGCTCCGATCAGCAGCGGCAGAACCCCGACGATCACGAACCACGGGCCGAAGGCGCCGCCGAGCGCGATCACGGCCACGCCGAACCCCACGGCAAGCGGCGCCACGCTCCGCCCAGGCACCGGACCGGACTCGTCCCCGAATGGTCCGTCCGGCCGGCCCGGGACATCGTCGCGGGTTGCATTGGGCCCCCGTCCGGCGTGTTCGCCGCCCCGCAGAACGAGGAAGGCAAGCCCCGTCGAGAACCCGAACCCGAGCAGCAGAACCGTGCCGGCCGTCTCGTAGCTCAGCAGCCAGTAGACGACGCCAACGACCAGGGCATACGCCGACAGGCGCCCGAAGAAGCCGACCTCCGCAGACATCAGCCCGTCACCGGCGACGGCCCGGCCTCGGCGGCCGCCTCGCCAGCGGCGGGCGCCTCAGCGGCCATCCGTTCGTCGAACACGGGCCGGAGCGACCGGATCGGCGGCAGCCGGTCGAAGTTGTGGTGCGGCGGCGGTGAGCTCGTGGCCCACTCGAGCGAGTTGCCGCCCCACGGATCGGCGGGCATGTCGGCCGGCCGCCGCAGCGCCCGGAGCACGGCCACCAGGAACGGCACCATCCCCGCAGCGAGCAGCAGGGCACCGATGGTCGAGATCAGGTTCAGCGCGTCCCAGCCAAGACCGGGCCGGTAATCTGCGATCCGCCGCGGCATGCCATCGGCCCCGAGGATGTATTGCGGGATGAACGTCATCGCGAACCCGATGACCCAGCTCGCGAAATGGATCCGGCCCAGGCGCTCATCCAACTTCCGGCCGGTGAACTTCGGGAACCAGAAGTAGATCCCGGCGAAGCCCGCAAACATCGTGCCGCCGATGAGCACGTTGTGGAGGTGCGCAACGACGAAGTAGGTGTCCTGGGTCTGGAAGTCGATGGGCGGCGATGCGAGCATCACCCCCGTGATGCCGCCAATCGTGAACACGTACAACAGGCCAAGGCACCACAGCATGGGCACCGGGAAGCGCAGGGAGCCGCGCCACATCGTGGCCGTCCAGTTGAAGATCTTGATGCCGGTGGGCACGGCAATCGCGAACGACATGAACGAGAAGAACGGGAGGTCAACTCGGCCGGTCGTGTACATGTGGTGCGCCCACACCCCCATCGAGAGGCCGGCGATCGCAACGACCGCCATCACCATCAGCCGGTAGCCGAACAGCGGCTTGCTGGAGAAGACGGGGACGACCTCGCTCATGATCCCGAAGTACGGGAGGACGAGGATATAGACCTCCGGATGCCCGAAGAACCAGAAAAGGTGCTGCCACAGCACCGGGTCGCCACCCTGGGTGGGGTCGAAGAACCCACCTCCGAAGTGCCGGTCGATGAACAGCATGGCGAGCGCGGCCGTCACCGAGGGGAACGCGAACAGGATGAGGACCGACGTCACCAGGATCGTCCACGTGAACATGGGCATCCGGAACATCCGCATGCCGGGCGCGCGCCGGGTGTAGATGGTGGCCATGAAGTTGACCGCCCCGAGGATGCCCGACACGCCCACCAGCGCGACGCCCGCGATCCACAGGTCCATGCCCACGTTGGGCGAGAACGCCGCGTCCGACAAGGGTGGGTACCCTGTCCAGCCGGCGGCCGCCGCGCCGCCGGTCGTCAGGAAGCCCGACATCACGATCACACCGCCGAACAGGAACAGCCAGAACGACAGGGCGTTCAGGCGCGGGAAGACCATGTCCGCGGCCCCGATCTGGAGCGGCACCAGGTAGTTCGCGAAGCCGATGGCCAGCGGGCCGGCAAAGAACAACAGCATCAGCGTGCCGTGGACTGTGAACAGCTGGTCGTAGGTTGAGGCGTCGACGAGCTGCTGGCCCGGTGCGGCGAGCTCGAGGCGGATGAGCTCCGCGATGCCGCCGCCGATGAGCGCGAACCCGAACGCTGCCGTGATGTACAGCAGGCCGATCTGCTTGTGGTCGGTGGTGGTCAGCCAGTCGAGCAGGCCGGCGCGGGGCACGGCATGGACCGACTCGGGGGCGGTGGTCATGGGGCGGCGCTCCCGGCAGCGGCCTGTTCGGCAAGCCAGGCCTGGAACGTGGCCATGTCCACGCCCCGGACAGTGAACAGCATCTGGTCGTGACCGATGCCGCAGAACTCCGCGCAGGCCCCCGGGTAGACGCCTGGCGCCGCAACCTCGAGGTCGAACGTGGTGGGGTGGCCAGGGATGGCATCACGTTTGAACAGGAATGCCGGCACGTACCAAGAGTGGTTCACATCAAGGGACTCCAGGGTCACATGGATCGGCGTGTTCACCGGAAGCACGACCTCCAGCTCGTCGGCGGTGGTGCCCGTGATCGTCACGCCCGCGTCGGGATACGTCGCCTGCCACTGCCACCGGAATGCGGTTACGTGGAGGTTGATGCCACCAGGCGCGACCGCCCGCACGTTGCCCAGCGCCTGCACGGTGAGCACGAACAGCACGAGCACGGTCAAGGCCGGGATCACCGTCCAGACCACCTCGATGCGTAGGCTGCCGTGCGTCTGCTCAGGGAGCCGGTTGTCCCTGCGCCTGTAGCGAAGGATCGACCATGTGACCAGCCCCCACACGATCGTCGCGACGATAACGCCCACGACGACGAATACGGCGTACAGGTCCGAGATGTCCTTGCCCTGCGTCGATGCGGGGGAGGGCATGCAACCCCCGACCGCGAGCCCGAGCAGCGCGACGATCATGCCGCGGGCGCGCGAGCGATGCGCCTTGCCGGCGAGCCCGAGAGAGCTCATCGATCCAGTTCCACTTCGTCGAAGCCACCGGCCTCGTTCCGCACCAGGAGGACGCTTGCCGGCTCGCCGCCCGATCGGTCGTCATCGCGCCGCTCGCGGGCCAGCCGATAGACGATCAGCCAGGTCAGCACCGGGGCAAGCACGAGCAGGACACGGAACGCGACCGTCAGTGCCTCGACCGGAATGTCGACGATCACCGCCAGCACGTCGTTGCCGCCGGCGAGCGTCAGCACGAGGAACACGGCGATGAGCGCTGCTCCGGTCGCGGTCCGAATGGGGGTCCGCCACGGCGAGTCGAGCAGGTGATGCTCGGCGTGGTCCCCGGTGAGCCGAGCCTCGAGGAAGGGCCAGACGACGAGCGCCCCGACGAGCAGCCCCGGGATCAGCGCGCCGGGGATGAACGGGGACGGGATCGTCACCCCCAGGGCGGTTGGTTCGATCGGCAGGCCCAGGCGCAAGGCACCCTCCAGCCAGCCGACGTACCAGTCGGGCTGGGCGGGAACCGCGGCAAGGTATGGCACGTAGGGCCCATACAACCAGACCGGGTTGATCTGCACGAGACCAGCCAGGAGCACGACCACGGCTGCGGTCAGGAAGAACAGGCCCAGGGAGCGAAACACCTGACCTGGCCAGAAGGAGAGGCCCACGACATTGTCCTCCCGGGTGCGTCTTCCCCGGTACTGCGTGTGCTTCTGGAGCCACAGCAGGCCGAGGTGGGCTCCGATCCCACCGACCAGCAGCCCCGGCAGGAGCATGACGTGGAAGGTGTACAGCCGGCTCAGGATGTCCGCGGTGGGAAACTCGCCACCGAAGAACAGCGACGCCACCCACGGGCCGATGAACGGAATCGACAGCATGACCGAGTCGATGATCCGCAGTCCGGTGCCCGACAGCAGGTCGTCCGGGAGCGAGTACCCGGTGATCCCTTCCCCAAGGGCGAACAGCAGCAAGCCGAGGCCGATCAGGTAGTTGAGCTCACGCGGCCGCCGGAACGCACCGGTGAAGAAGATCCTGGCGAGATGGACCGCGATCGCGCCCAGGAAGATGAGTGCCGTCCAGTGGTGGACCTGGCGCATCAGCAGCCCGGCCTGGACCTCGAACGAGAGGCGCATCACCGAGGCGAACGCCGCGGAGACCTGCGCTCCGTCGAGCACCTGGTAGGACCCGCGGTAGGTCACCTCCCCGCCATCGGGGGTGTAGAAGAACGTCATGAACGTGCCAGTCGCGACGAGGATCACGAAGCAGAACAGGGCGACCTCGCCAAGCAGGAAGCTCCAGTGATCGGGAAACACCTTGCGCATCGCGTGTCGAATTGTCGCGGCCACACCGGTGCGCCGGTCGACCCAGGCAACGAGCCGCTCAAGCTCCGTCTCCTCGACGCCCCCGCCTGACTCGTTGGCCGCGCCCCGCTCGAGCTCACCCATCGGTCATGTTCCAGAAGGCCGGGCCGACTGGCTCGGGAAAGTCACCCAGCGCGACGAATGTCCCGTCCGCCTGGAGTTCGATGGGCAGCTGCGGCAGGGGCCGGGCGGCCGGTCCGAACACCGCGCTTGCCCCGTCGAGGACATCGAACGTGGACTGGTGGCACGGGCAGATCAGCCGATGCTCGGCGGCCCGGTAGAGACCGACGGGACAGCCGGCATGGGTGCACAGCTTGGAGTAGGCGACGTAGCCGTCCGGCGCCCAGGCAAGGCGGTCCGGTGGCAGCTGGAGCAGGTTGGGAATGACCCGGATGAGCAGCGTCTGGGCATCGGACGAACCGACGAACCCCTCGGGAAAGGCCGTCACCACGCCGTCGACGGGGAGATCGGCGGCGCGGATCGGCTGGCCGTCGAGACCCACCAGCCGCAGCCCGCGACGCCACGGCGTCTCAAACAGGGCGCGACCGGGCGCTGGCCCGAGCGACAGCACGGGAATTGCCAGCGCTGCGGCCAGCCCGGCGAGAGAGGCGGCCAGCGCCCGCACCAGGAGGGAACGGCGGGTGATCGCTGCTTCCTCGTCGAGGATCTCCCGCTCCGCCTCGGGGTCAGCGGCATCAGCGACCGGGTGGCGGTCCTCGACGCGCAGGGTGTTGGGCAGCAGCCACTGCGACCAGGCGATGATCCCGATCCCGATGCCGCCCAGAGACGTCGCCAGCAGCACGGCCTCGGCCTGTGTCTGCCCGCCCGCGAGGTAGATCCCGAGCAGCGCCACGCCCGCGACCGCCGCCAGCAGGAACAGCAGCGCGATGATCCGCTCGACGCGGCTCGATCCCGGCGCCCGGCCGCTCACGCCTCGGCCTCGCGTTCCCGGCGCACGGCGACCCAGCGCGCGACGAGGAGCAGGCCAGCCAGCACGAGGCCGGCGACGAAGCCCTCGGTCACAGGACCAACGGCCGGCCCCGTGGCGCCGCCGGGGTGGGGTGCCGAGCGCAGGTACTCGACGTACGCGGCCAGGTTGTTGCGTTCGGTCGGCGAGAACGAGAAGCGCGGCATCGGCCCCGGACCGGTCATGACCGCCTCGCCCACAGTGGTTGGATCCGCCATCGTCAGCGCCGGTGCGACGAATCCCCCACCGACGGAACCGCCGCCGCCGGCCGGTCCATGGCAGGCCGCACAGTTCGCGACGAACAGGTCCCGACCAAGCCCCGTGTCTGCACCCGAGACGACCACGTTCGGGATCGCCGGCCCGCTGCCCAGCGAGGCCACGTAGGCCACGAGCGCCTGGATGTCCGCTTCATCGAATTGGGGTGGCCCGCGCCGGGCCGGTGCCGCCGGGTCGGCAAGCGGCATGCGTCCCGTCCGCAGCACGAAGTCCGCCAGCGCCGCGCCTGCCCCGCGGATGTCGGGACCGACATCGGTCCCCGAGCCCTGCGGCCCATGACAGGCCGCGCAGCTGGTCAGGAACAGCTGTTCACCGCGGCCCGCGAGCGTCACGGCGGACGTCGTCACGGTTGTGCTCGCGGGCGCCTGGGCACCCAGCACCGCGCCTGCGGCAGTGAGGGCAACGAGCAGGAGGCCGAACAACGCGACGTAGCCGGCCGCGACTTGCTTGCCGGAGAGCGTTCGCCTTCTTGCCGGCCGACGCCGGGAGCGGGCCGATGACACCGCGGGGGTCGCGTTCGCGGGATCTATCTCCGCCTCCTGCGTGCTAGGGCCCTCCTATCCTAGCCGCAAGGATGGATCATTTCCACGAGCGCCGCCCATCGGGCGCGATCGCAGGCGTCCCGTGAGCGCCGTCGGCGATCGATCGCTCTCATGTCGCCCAGCCGCGGAGGACAGCCGCCCCGATGCTCGCCGATCTTCACCGCTTGGTCGCGCTCCTCACCGCCGTGGCCGTCGGAGCCCTGCTCCTGGTCGTCCTGGCCGGGGCCGTGACTCACCACCAGCGGCGTTTCGCGCGGGACCGCGCGATCCTGGCCGGCGTCACGCTCGTCATCATCGCAGCCCTGGCCGGCGGTCTGCTGCTGGCAGGTGGCAGCCGGCCGGACGACCCGCTGCACCTGCTGTATGCCGCGGTCGCCTTGATCATCCTGCCGCTTGTCCGCTTCTGGGACCGCCTGGCAGGCAGGCGCGCCTTGGCGGTTGCCACCGGAGCCGTGATCCTCGCGCTGCTGCTGCTGCGGCTGTTCCAGACAGGCTGACCGACGCCTCGCGAGGCCTGACGAGCCTGCCGCGGGTCCCCCGGACCCGGCCTAGGCCGTCTCGCCCCGCTCGGCGAGCCACTCCTCATAGTTGGTCTCGTCGACGCCCTTGTCGACGTCCGACTTGGTGAGGAGCAGCGGGAGGCGGCCGCTCCGGATCGTCTCCTCGGTGATGATGCATTTCCGGACGTCGGTGCGCTCCGGGATGTCGAACATCACCTCGAGCAGCGACTCCTCGACGATGGACCGCAGGGCGCGGGCGCCCGTCTTCCGATCGATCGCCACCTCGGCCGCCGCCTGCAGCGCCGCCTCGGTGAACACGAGCTCCACCTTGTCCAGCGAGAGGAACTTCTGGAACTGCCGGGTGACCGCGTTCTTGGGCTCGATCAGCACCCGGACCAGGTCCTCGATCGTCAGCGGCGAGAGCGTCACGATGACCGGCAACCGCCCGATGAACTCCGGGATCAGCCCGAACTTGAGCAGGTCCTCCGGCATCAGCTTCTCGATCATCCTGGCCCGCTCGGCCTTGGACATCTGGCCCTCGGACCCGAACCCGATGGAGCGCTTGCCGACCCGCTCCTCGACGATCTTCTCCAGCCCGTCGAACGCCCCGCCGCAGATGAACAGGATGTTCGTGGTGTCGATCTGGATGAAGTCCTGGTGGGGGTGCTTGCGGCCGCCCTGCGGCGGCACGTTGGCGACGGTCCCCTCGAGGATCTTGAGCAGCGCCTGCTGGACACCCTCGCCCGAGACATCGCGCGTGATCGACGGGTTGTCGGCCTTGCGGGCGATCTTGTCGATCTCGTCGATGTAGATGATCCCGCGCTGGGCCCGGGTGACATCGAAGTCGGCCGCCTGGATCAGGCGCAGCAGGATGTTCTCGACGTCCTCGCCGACGTACCCCGCCTCCGTGAGGCTGGTGGCGTCGGCGATGCAGAACGGCACGTCCAGGATGCGTGCCAGCGTCTGCGCGAGCAGGGTCTTGCCCGAGCCCGTGGGACCCACCAGCAGCACGTTGGACTTCTGGAGCTCGACGTCGTCCACGCTGTTGCCGGCGTTGACCCGCTTGTAGTGGTTGTAGACCGCGACCGAGAGGACCTTCTTCGCCTTCTCCTGCGAGATGACGTACTGGTCCAGGTTCATCGTGATCTGGCGTGGGTTCGGGAGCTTCTGGCTGGAGGGACGGGGCTTCGGCGCCTCCAGCATCTCCTCTTCGATGATCTCCTGGCACAGGTTGATGCACTCGTCGCAGATGTAGACGCCCTGGCCCGCGATGAGCTTCCGGACCTGCTCCTGGCTCTTGCCACAGAACGAGCAGCGGTACGGGACCTTCGTGCCCTTGGAACCCGTCGTCGACACCGGCATGGCTCCTGCGCTACCTCCCCGTTGCCGGACTCGGACCTTCATCCGAGATGGCGTCCGCCAACGAGGAACCCGCGCCGCCGGACAGCGCCGCGTCGTGCGCCTGCGCGATCAGGGAGTCACCCGGCAACGTGTAGACCGAATCGATGATGCCATATCCCTTGGCCTCTTCGGGCGACATGAACTTGTCACGGTTCGTGTCCTGCTCCACCGCCTCGATCGGCTGGCCGGTGTGCTGGGCCAGGATCTCGATGTTGCGCTTGACGAGATATTCCCACTCTCGCATCTGGATCACGGCGTCGGGCGCGTTGCCACGGAACCCGCCCGACCCCTGGTGGATCATGATCCGGCTGTTGGGCAGGGCATACCGCTTCCCGGGCGCGCCGGCGGCGAGCAGGACGGCCGCCATCGAGGCCGCCATGCCGATGCAGATCGTGCTGACCGGCGCCCGGAGGTACTGCATCGTGTCGTAGATCGCGAGGCCCGCGTTGACCACGCCACCGGGCGAGTTGATGTACAGGCTGATGTCCTTCTCGGGGTCCTCGGACTCCAGGAACAGCAGCTGGGCGATGACGAGGTTGGCGAGGTGATCCTCGATCGCGTCGCCGAGGAAGATGATCCGCTCGCGGAGCAGGCGCGAGTAGATGTCGTACGCGCGTTCCCCACGACTGGTGGATTCGATGACCATCGGGACGAGCATCGCGGGTCTCCCCTGGGTGTGGTCGGACATCGCCGGCGTGAGCGTTGGCTAGTCGATGGCAGCCGGGAGGGCACCCGGGTCGGTGGCGTCGACGGACGCGTTGGCTTCAGCCTGGGGGGCGTCGACGGCCGAGGGCTCGTCGTCCTCCAGGTGCGGCAGCGGCGGGTGCTCGGGATGGGCGGCCAGCCAGCGATCCACGAGGGTCTCCACGAGCCGGGTCCGCCGGAGCGTGCTGCGAATGAAGTTGCGGCCACGCTCGGACTCGAAGTACCGGCCGGTCTTGGGGTCTTCGTAGCGTGCGAGGGCCGTCTGCACCTGTGCCTCGACGTCGGCCTCGGGGATCTCGATCCCCTCGGCGTCCGCGATCTTGCTGAGCACGAGGAGCACCTTCGTCCGGTGCTCGGCACGGGGCCGGAACTCGGCGTGGAGGTCCGTCTCGCTCTGGCCCGTGGCCTTGAGGTAGGCGGCCTCGCCGATCCCCTGGCGAGCGAGCTGCGATCGGAACTCGTCGTGCATCACCTCGACCTCCTGGTCCACGAGGACCTCCGGGAGCTCGATGGTGCTGTTGGCGACGGCATACTCGATGATCTTGTCGGCGAACTCGTGGCGCGCACGATCGAGCGCGTTGCGGCGCAGCCGCTGATCGACATCGGCCTTGAGCGCCGCCAGGTCCGCGTACTCGCCCATGTTCCGGGCGAAGTCGTCGTCCGCGGGCGGCATGACCTTCTCGCGCAGCTCCTTGAGGTCCACGTGGAAGCGGACCGGCTGGCCGGCGAGGCTCTCCTCCGCATAGTCCTCCGGGAAGGTGATGTCGAAGTCCGTGGACTCGCCCGGCCGGAGGCCGACGATGTTCGCCTCGAAGCCCGGGATCAGGCGGTCCTCGCCGAGGATGAGCGGCATGCGCTCCGAGGTGCCACCGTCGAACGGGGCACCGTCCTTCGTCCCGGCGAACCCGATGACGGCCCAGTCCCCGTCCTGCGCGGCGCGCTCCTCGACGGCCGCGAGGGTCGCGTTCTGGTCCCGCAGCTCGTCGATGACCTTGTCGACCTTGTCCGGGGTGACGTCCTCGATCTCGGGCGCGAAGTTGTACCCGGCGTAGTCGCCCAGCTCCACCTCGGGCCGGACCTGGACCGTCGCCTTGAACTTGAGCGGCTTGCCCTCCTCGGCGTCGACCAGCTCCACGTCGGCGTTGGTGAGCGGGACGATGCCCTGCTCGACGATCGCGTCCCGGTAGGCAACCTGGACGAGCTGCTCGACGGCCTCGTCGAGCACCGCCGTAGGCCCGAGGACGCGCTCGAGGATCGGCCGTGGGGCCTTGCCGGGGCGGAAACCCGCCACGCGTGTCCGCCTCGAGAGGCGCTGCGTGGCGTCGCGCATGGCGCGGTCCAGCCGATCGGCGGGGACCTCGATCTCGAGGAGGATGGAGCTCTTGGGGGCAGGGGTGGCCGTCACATTCATCGCCGGGCGAGTATAGGGTGGGTCGGCGGTCGGGGCGGCGAGGTGACGCCATCCCCCGATCGGCGCCGGCGTGTCGGTCCGCGGTGCGAACGGCGGCGAAGGCCCGGTCGGGTGGGGCTGTCGCGATCCGGACATGGTCCGCGCGCTAGACTCGGCGTCACGGGCGAGTGGCGAAATGGCAGACGCGCCGGCCTTAGGAGCCGGTGTTCCGTGAGGAACGTGTCGGTTCGACTCCGACCTCGCCTACCAGCCTCCCGGTGGCGTCAGGACGGCTTGTCGATCCCCGCTGCGGCCCGCCTGGCACGGACCTTGTCCAGCTGCTCGCGCAGCTGGGTCGGGTCCGCCGTCGTGAGCTGGTCCACGATCTGCTTCCCGTAGCGCGCGATGAGCGGCTTGCCGGCGCTCCTGAGCAGCGATGAGATCGTCCCCGACAGGTCCCGGCTCTTGCGCTCGGGCGCCTTCTCGTCGAGGTAGGCCGCGAACTCGCGCTCGATCGTGCCGCGGACCCTGGCCCCGTCGTCACCGAGCTTGCCGAGCGCCTCGTCGATCTCCTTGGGCAGCAGCGACTTGGGCAGCGGATCCGGTGTCCCGAACACGGCGTTCCGAGCCCGGCGGAACAGCCGCCGGGGGCCACCCACCACGAGGAACGCGGCACCGGTCGCCACGCCCGCGGCCTTGACCGGGTTGCGCCTGACCTTGCTCTTGATGTCGACCGCGGCGCGCGCCGAAGCCTCGAGCCGGACGAGCTCCTCGTCGAGGCTCGCCCGTGAGGCCAGCAGCGCCTCTCGCGCCGCTACGACCTCGGGGTGCGGGGCACTCGCGCCTTCGCCCACTCGATGCTCTCCTTCGCGGTGTCGATGGTGGTGGAGGGATAGAACCGGTTCTTCAGTGCCTCGGTGTCGATGCCCTGGCGCTGGGTCCGGAGCCCGCTGAGGATGGGCCAGGCCAGCAGGAACGCCGCGACGCCGAGCGCCGCGCCGACACGGAGCCCGAACGTGATCGAGAGGAACGCGCCCGCCAGCACGCCAGCGATGAGGCCCCCGACCAGCCCGCCGATCGCGCCGGAACCGCCGCCGGCCCTGGCGCCCAGCACCAGCCCGACCACGGCGCCGAGGATGCCGACGATGACGACCCCCAGCACGAGCGGCCGGACCGCCGGATCGACGCTCAGGCCGGACGCATCGCCGATCGACCGGAACAGCGCATTCGGGAGATCGAAGCCGAGCACGAGCCCGACGACCACGCCCACGACCAGCGCGATGACGATGTCGACCGCCAGCCCGGGGATGCGCAGCGCGACCAGCACCGCCATCACGGCGACCGCGACCAGCAGCTCGGAGCCGAGCAGGAGGCCCCAGCCGATCGAGCCGAACACCCACTCCCCGACGAACAGCATGCCGCCGATCGAGAGCAGGAGCGTGAGCAGGATGATGCTAGCGAGGGCAACCCCGCCCAGCGCCGCGGCTCGCGCGACCTCGCCCTTGATCGCGTCGATCTCAGCCTTGGCCAGCTCGATGTGGGCCCGGACGAAGCTGATCGCCGCCTGGCGGGTTGCGCCGAACTGCGCTCGAAGCCCGGGCTCGGGCGCGGGCGCGGGCGCGGGCGACGCGGGGTCCATGGCGGGTTGTTCGGCGTCCAGCGGTTGTCCTCCGCGGCAGTGATTGGCGGTCATCGGGGGGAGCCCGTTCATGATACCAGCGTGGTCCTCGCCGCCCCAGCGGCACGCCCGCCGACACCCGCGCACCGTCCCCGTCGCGATACGCTCCGCGCATGACCGACGCCCCGCATCCACCGACCTCACCCCGCCCCATCGTCGCCGCCGAGCTGCTCGCCATCGGCTCCGAGCTGACGGTGGGCGAGACGACCGACACGAACAGCGGTGAGCTGGCCCGCTCACTGGTCGCCAGCGGGGTCCACGTCACGCGGATCGCGAACCTCCCGGACGACCTGCCCACGGTGGTCGAGGCGCTTCGCACCGCGCTCACCCGCGCCGACCTCGTGGTCACCACCGGCGGTCTCGGGCCGACGCCGGACGACCTGACCCGGGAGGCGGTCGCCGAGACCTGTGGCGAGACGGTCTCCGTCGATCCGGAGGTCCTGGACTGGCTCAAGGGGCTGTGGGCGCGGCGGGGCCACCCGTTCCCGTCGGTCAACGTCAAACAGGCCTGGACCATTCCGTCCGCCACGAGCCTGCCCAACCCGAACGGCACGGCCCCGGGCTGGCTCGTCGACCGGCCCGACGGCCGCGTGATCGTCACCCTGCCCGGTCCTCCGCGCGAGATGCGGCCGATGTGGGCCGAACAGGCCCTGCCCCGTCTCGCGGCTCGTGGCGTTGGCGGCGACCTCGTCGTGCGCACGCTGCGGCTGCACGGGATCGGCGAGTCCCAGCTGGCCGAGGAGCTGGGCGAGGCCATCCTGCGAGCGGCGAACCCGGTCGTTGCGACCTATGCGCGGGCCGAGGCCGTGGACGTGCGGATCAGCGCCCGGCCCGACGCGGGTCGCAGCGCGGACCAGATCGCAGACGAGGCCGAGGCCGCGCTCATGGCCCTGCTCGGGCGATACGTGTGGGCACATGGCTCGACGACCTGGGCCGGCGCCATCGGCGAGGCCCTCGCGACCCGGGGCTGGACGCTGGCCACGACAGAGCGCGGCACCGCGGGCGCGCTGGTCGGGCTGCTCCGCGGCCTGCCGGCCCTCGCCCGCGCGGAGGTGGACAACGACCGCACCCTCGCGGTCGACGCCGCGACCGTGGCCACCGAGGCGGAGCGCGTCCGCACAGCGGCGGGCGCCGACGTGGGCTTCGCCCTGGCCACCATCGACCGCGACGTCGACACCCGGGTCATCGTTGCGGTCGCGACCCCGTCCGGGACCCACGGTGACGAGCGGCTGGCCTTCCAGCGCGGCGCGCAGGGCGCGGACCGCGCGGCGATCGCCGGGGTCGCGGTCCTGCTGGCGGTGCTCCGGGACACCTAGCCCCGGCGGTCGGCGAGGGCCTCCCGGACGGCGCCGATGAACGGCCGGTGCCGAACGGCGCGAGGCCATGCCACGCGCTCCAGGCCGGCGAATGCCAGGTGCGCGCGGATCGCCTCCGCGACCGCGGCGGGGAACCCCGGCTGCGCGGCATCGTCGAGCGCGTCGAAGCCATCCTCCCACCACAGCCCCAGGATGCGCAGCGTGCCGGTCCGCCGATCGATCCGCGGCTCGATCCGGCCCACGATGCGGTCCCCGTACAGCAGGGGCAGCACGTAGTACCCCCAGCGCCGCTTCGCTTCCGGGACGTAGACCTCCCACACGTAGTCGAACCCGAACAGCCGGCGGGCGAGGTCCCGGTCCCACATCAGCGGATCGAGCGGTGCGAGGAACGCAACCCCGGCCGGCGATCCTCCGGGTGCAGGCGGCGCCACCCCGCGGTCCTCCGCCGCCACCTCGCGCTCGGCCTGTTCGAGCCATGCCAGGTCCTCCGCCACGAGGTACCGCGACCCCTTCAGCCCTTCCACGTCGACGGTCACGAGGTCGCCGGCCTCCACGAGCTCCGCGTGGAGCGCCCGCCGCCCCGGGGTCTGCAGCGGGACGCCATCCTCGACCCCGAGCGCCTCCCGGGGTGAGGTGCCAAACCACAGCTCCGGGCTGCCGGTCGCCCCCAGCAGACCATGGGCGCGGTACCGAGACAGCAGGCGGTGCCGGAACTGGTCGCGGACGGCCGGCCGGAGCGCCAGCACGTCCGCCGGCAGCAGACGCTCGGCGAGGTCGTACACCCGCCGGTTCCCCTCCCGTCGGGCGATGCCCAGGATCCCGGCCTCCGCAAGAGCTTCGAGCACCGCACGCACCTGGTTCGTCGGTCGCCAGTACCAGTCGATGGCTGCCCGGGGCTCGATGTCCGTGGACGAGAGCGGCCCCTCGGCCCGAATCCGGTCGAGCAGCTCCTCGACCAGCGGCGCGTGCGCATCGAAGGCACCGCCCTCGTGCCGCACGCGGGCCCGGTCCCAGGTCACGCGGTGCCACGGGATGGCTGTCGTGGGCAGCAGGCTGAGGCCCTTGTTGTACGCCTCGAACAGCTCCCGGCGGTCGTAGAGGAGGGCGTCGGTCATCTGCCGCCGATAGCCCGCCACCCGCGCCAGCAGGACAAGGTCGTGGTTGCGACCGGCGACCTCGAGCGGGTCGAACTGGATGCTGCCCAGTCGCTCGAACACGCGAAGCACGCTGCCCTCGCCGGGAGGCAGCGATCGCGGCGGAGCCAGGAGGTGCCGCAGCACGAGGAAGCGGCGCGCAACCGCCGCCGAGGCCCGGTACGGGGTCACGAGGCTGGGCGGCTAGCGTCGCGCTGCGCGCTGGAGCCCGGGCAGGTCCAGCACCACGATCGCCTCACGCTCCAGCCGGATGTGCCCGTCGTCGGCCAGGTAGCCCAGCAGCTTGTTGACGCTCTGCCGGGTGCTGCCCACCATCGCGGCCAGCTCACCCTGCGTGATCGGGCCCTCGAGACGGAGCTGCCCATCGTCACCGGCGCTCCCCTGCTCCTCGGCCATGCGCGCCAGGCGGGCCGCCAGGCGTCCCGCGATGTCGAGGAAGTGGAGCTCTTCCACGTGGTAGGTCAGCCGGCGCAGCTCTCGCGCCAGCTCCGCGAACACGTGGTCGCGGATCTCCGGCCAGTCGTTGACCAGCTGGCGGAAGGTGTCGCGGGGCAGGATCAACGTCTCGGTCAGCTCGACGGCCGTTGCGGAGGCGGACCGGGGCGCCCCGTCCAGCAGCGCCAACGAGCCAAAGAACTCGCCCGGGCGCAGGGTCGTCAGGATCGCCTCCACACCCGACTCGGACGGGCTCGAGATCTTCACCCGTCCGGAGATGATGATGTACAGCGAATCGCCGGGATCGCCCTGGTGAAAGATGACCTCCCCGCGCCGGTGCCGCCGGGTCCGAAGGCTGGCGGCCAGGGTCCCCAGGTCCCGTTCGGACAGGTCCCGGAACAGCGGCACGCTCTCGAGGATCGCGCGCTGAGCGGCCGGATCTGACGGGGGACGGACCTGGCTCATCAGTGGCAATCCTCCTGGGCCGCAGACGGTGCGACCGCGCCCCGATCGGCGCGGGAACGCACGCCGACCCGGGTGCGAACCCTCAGGAGACCGAGAGGACCGGCGCCTGGGTGGTCTCGGCCCGGACGCTCATGCGCGCGGCGACAAGCCTGGCCACGGTCTCCAGCGCCTGGGCAGCCGGACCCGGCTCGCGCTGGGCGACCGCCGGGACACCGGCATCGCCGCCCTGGCGAACGGTGACATCAAGCGGCACCTTGCCCAGGAACTCCACGCCGTGCTGCTCCGCGAAGCGCTCGCCACCACCGCGGCCGAAGATCTCGGTGGCCTCGCCGCAGTGCGGACACACGAACGCGCTCATGTTCTCGACGAGCCCGATGATCGGGACGTTGAGCCGGCGCAGCATGGACAGGGCCTTGGCGACGTCGGACAGGGCGACCTCCTGCGGGGTCGTCACCAGCACGGTGCCGCTGATCGGCACGGCCTGTGCCAGGGTCAGCTGCGCATCCGACGTTCCGGGCGGCAGGTCGACCACCAGGTAGTCCAGCTCGCCCCACTCCACGTCACGCAGGAACTGGCTGATGGCACCCCCGATGAGCGGGCCGCGCCACACGATGGGCTGGCCCTCGGGGACGAAGAACTGGATCGAGATCGCCTTCACGCCGTGCCGCTCGAGGGGGATGATCTTGTTGTTCTCGCTGGCCTGCGGCTGGCCCTCGAGGCCGAGCATCATCGGGATGTTGGGTCCGGTGATGTCCGCGTCCAGGAGGCCCACCGAGGCGCCGGCATTCGCGAGCGCGACGGCGAGGTTCACGCGACACGGTGCTCTTGCCGACGCCACCCTTGCCCGACGCGACGGCGATGATGTTCTTCACGCCGGGCACCAGCTGCTCCGCGGTGCGCGGCGCGGCGCGGCGGACGGTCGCGCCCCAGGCGACGCTCAGCTCCTCGACCCCGAGCGGGATCAGCGCGCGGCGGACCTCCGCCTCGATCTGGTCCTTGAGCGGACAGGCGGGCGTCGTCAGCTCGATGGTGAAGGCCACCTTGGTGCCGTTGATGACCAGGTCCCGGATCATGTTCCGGCTGACGAGGTCACCGCCGAGCTCGGGTTCCTGGACAGTGCGGAGGGCGGCGAGGACGTCGGACTCGGTGATGGCGCTCATGGAAGTTCGGCTCGCTCCTTGCGGACGGGATGCCCGGGGCCGATATCGACGCGCGGGCTGTCGAATCGTACCCGCGGGGCGCCCGGGGTGCCCGCGCGCGCTCCCGGGCCGGGTCACGGGTGCGGATGGCGGGCCGGAGATCGGCACCGCGCACGTCGCCAATTCCTGCGATTTGGTGCCCGCTGACATTCCCGGCGTGCGGAAGTTCGCGGAATCCGACCCGGCGAACGGTCCATGCTTCGCGAATTTGACACCACCGTCTCCCCGCTCCTATCGTTCGAGCCGCCGACGGGCTTCGCGTGTACCGTCCGCACGCACCCCGGGCCCGCCCGGGACGACCCGTCCCGTAGCCGTGGAGGAGCTGGACTGCGCCCGTGCCGACGTTGACGTACGGCTCGTCGATATCACCAAGGCGTTCGGCGACGTCGCTCGCCGTCGACCACATCGACCTCGAGGTGGCCGATGGCGAGTTCTTCAGCCTGCTGGGCCCGTCCGGCTGCGGCAAGACCACGACGCTGCGCATGATCGGCGGCTTCGAGCAGCCCACCTCCGGCCTGATCGAGCTCCAGGGCCAGGACGTGACCTGGCTGCCGCCCTACCGGCGCAACGTCAACACCGTCTTCCAGAGCTACGCGCTGTTCCCGCACCTCTCGATCTTCGAGAACGTCGCCTTCGGCCTGCGCCGCACGCGGTGTCAAGGACTCGCGAGATCAAGGCAGCGGGTCCGCCAGATGCTCGAGCTGGTGCGAGCTGCCCGGGTTCGAGACGCGCAAGCCCAACCAGATCTCGGGTGGCCAGGCGCAGCGCGTGGCGCTGGCGCGGGCGCTGATCAACCGGCCGGCCGTGCTGCTGCTGGACGAGCCGCTGGGCGCGCTGGACCTCAAGCTGCGCAAGCAGATGCAGGTCGAGCTCAAGCGGATCCAGCAGGAGGTCGGGATCACGTTCATCTACGTGACCCACGACCAGGAGGAGGCGATGACGATGTCGGATCGCATCGCCGTGATGAACCGGGGCCACTACGAGCAGCTGGGTGACCCGGAGACGCTGTACGAGCGCCCGGAGACGCGGTTCGTGGCCGGCTTCCTCGGGGTCAGCAACCTGCTGGCGGGCGTGCTGCCAGGGCACGGCCGACGAATACGCGCGTCATCCGGCTCGAGGACGACGACCGTGGTTCGGGCACCCGGCCGCGGCGGTTCAGGGCCGCACGGCGGTGGATGTCGGCGTGCGGCCGGAGAAGATCCGGCTGCACCAGCGACGGGGAGCCGATGCCGGGTCGACACAACCACCTCAGCGGGGTGGTGCGTCGACACGTCCTACATCGGCGTCAGCACCCAGTACATCGTGGAGACCGCGCGGCGGAGCGCCGGGTGATGGTCTACGAGCAGAACATCGAGCGGGCCACGAAGGCCGAGCTGTGGGCTCGCGGCGACGAGGTCCACGGTCAGCCTGGGCACCCCGAGCACACCTTCGTCGTCGGACGAGTCCAGTGGCGCGGTCGCGCCGACCGACGCCGCGTGAAGCGGGGAACGATCGGAGGAGCGGAGGTGGATCGAGACACCCTGACCACGACACCGGTCAGCCGCCGGCAGGTTCTCGCCGGTTCGGCGCGCTTGGCGGGCTGGCGGTGTTCCTGGCCGCGTGCGGCACCAAGGGCACCGCGGCCACCACGGAGCCGACCGCCGCCCCGCCGGCGCCACGCCGGCCCCCTCGCGGCGCCGGGCCGCGGCGCATCGCGCCGACGGAGGCGCCGATCGCCACGCCCCGCCCGCCAGCCGTCTGCCGAGGTCAACTGGGCCAACTGGACCTACTACATCGACGTCGATGACAACGACGCCAACCTGCATCCCGACGCTCGACGCGTTCACCGCCAAGTACGGCACCGCGGTCAAGTACAGCGAGGTCATCGACGACAACGAGGCCTTCTTCGGCACGATCCAGCCGGCGCTCCAGGCGGGTCAGACACCGGCTGGGACATCATCACCCTGACCGACTGGATGGCCTCGCGGCTGATCCGCCTGGGCTGGGTCGAGTCGTTCAACCTGGGCAACATGCCCAACTTCATGGCCAACCTGATGGACAACTACAAGGGCGTCGGCTGGGACCCGGACGGCACCCACCATGCCCCGTGGCAGTCGGGCATGACCGGCATCGGCTTCGACCGGTCAAGGTGACGGGCGACGTCACGAGCCTCGGCGTGCCTCTTCACCGCCGACCCACGCTGGAAGGGCAAGACCGGGCTACCTGACCGAGATGCGCGACACGATCGGGCTGACCATGCTCTACCTGGGCCTCGATCCCGCCAACCCCACGCGCGATGGCTGCGACCAGGCGGTGGCCGCGCTGCAGCAGGCGAAGTCCGACGGCATCATCCGCGCCTTCAAGGGCAACTCCTATGCCGAGGATCTGCGCAGCAAGGTCGTCGACTCGTCATGGCCTGGTCGGGCGACATGATCCAGGTGCTGGTCGACACGCGAACAGAAAAGCGGGACATCAAGTTCGTCGTCGCCGACGAGGGCGGCATGCTCTGGACGGACAACAACATGATCCCCAAGGGCGCGTCAGCACAAGGGCACGGCCGAGCTGCTGATCGACTGGTACTACCATCCCCGAGAACGCCGCCGCTGGTCGAGGACTACGTCAACTACATCTGCCCGGTCAAGGGCGCCGACGTCGCGCTCCAGGCGATCGATCCGGAGGTCGCCGAGCAACCCGCTGATCTTCCCGACCCGACGACGATCCGGCCAAGCTCCACATCTTCGGCGCGCTGAGCGAGGAGGACGAGGCGTACTTCAACCAGCAGTTCGCGAAGGTGCCCGGCAGTCGGCTGAGCCCGACCGGCAACCACGCTCCGTAACCTGAGGGAGTCGGTACCGGCCGATGGGTACGTTGCTGAAGCGACACCACTGGATCGCGTCCGCTGGCGCTGCTCGCGCCCGGGCATGCTGTGGCTGCTCGTGTTCTACTCTGTACCCTGCGTTCCAGATGTTCTGTCCAGCTTCTGGGCGGGATCCCTCGCGAGAAGGGCTTCGAGTTCTCGCTCGACAACTAGATCAACTACCCGAACGCGCTCGACGCGAGTTCGCCCCGTGGTACGGGCGCTCGATCGATGTACGGCGGCGCGGCAACGGTGACCACGTTCCTGATCGCCTACCCGCTCGCCTACACGATCGCGTTCAAGGGCGGCCGCTACAAGAACCTGCTGCTGTTCCTGGTGGTGGCCCCGTTCTTCACCAGCTTCCTGCTGCGGACCATCAGCTGGAAGATCCTGCTGGGCGACGTGGGGCCGATCCTCGGTCCCGCTCAAGTCGGCCCGGGCTGCTCGACCGAGGACTTCCAGCATCCTGGCCACACCCGATGGCGGTCATCGCCGGCATCACCTACAACTTCCTGCCGTTCATGACCCTGCCGATCTACGTCGCGCTCGAGAAGGTGGACATCCGGCTGGTGGAGGCGGCCAAGGACCTGTACGCCGGGCCCGTGGCGACCTGGTGGGGCGATCGCCGGTTCGGTCGTCGGCGGCGTGCTGACGGCCGTGCTGGGCCTGGCGTTCGACGCCGAGTGGCCCGTGTTCGCCGTCATCGGCGCAGCCGTCGGGGCGCTGATCGGCGTGGCTGTTCATCTCCGAGTCGTTCGTCCGGGTGACGTTCCCGCTGTCGCTGTCCGGCGTGTTCGCGGGAGGGCTGCTGACGTTCATCCCGGCGATCGGTGACTACATCAACGCCGAGCTGCTGGGCAATCCGGACACGAACATGATCGGCAATGTCATCCAGAACAAGTTCCTGACCCAGAACGACTACCCGATCGCGGCGGCCCTCGTCTTCATGCTGATGGCCGGCGTGCTGATCGTGGTCGCGATCTACGCCCGGATCCTCGGCACCGAGGAGCTGTCCCCAGCCGCGGCGAGGGTCTGATGGCCGACGGCGCACCCGGCTGCTCGTCGCCACCCGGCCTCGGCGGATCGCTGGGCGCGCCGGGTGCTCGGCCGGCTCGTCGACCGCTGGTCGATGATCGCGTACACGCTGCTGGCGGTCATCTACCTGATGCTGCCGGTGCGCGTGATCATCCGTTCAGCTTCAACGACCCGGCCGGCCGCAGCAACTTCATCTGGCAGCGGGTTCACGCTCAAGTACTGGCTGGAACCCGTTCGGGGTCGCCGGCCTGTTCGACGCCGTGGGCTGAGCCTGGTCATCGCGTCGCTGTCCACGGTGATCGCGACCGCGCTCGGCACGCTGGTGGCCATCGCGCTGGAGCGCTACCGGTTCCGCGGCGCGCTGGCGGTCAACTCGCTGATCTTCCTGCCCATGGCGACGCCCGAGATCATCATGGGCGCCTCGCTGCTGACGCTGTTCGTGTCGATCGGGTCACCGACCCGTTCTTCCCGCTCAACTTCACGACCATCCTGATCGCGCACGTCATGTTCAACATCAGCTTCGTCGTGGTCACCGTGCGTGCCCGGCTGGCCGGGTTCCCGCGTCACCTCGAGGAGGCGGCGGCGGACCTGTACGCCAACGAGTGGCAGACCTTCTGGAAGGTCACCTTCCCGCTGATCCTGCCGGGGATCATGGCGGCCGCCCTGCTCGCGTTCAGCCTGTCGATCGACGACTTCGTGATCACCAACTTCACGGCCGGCAAGACGCAGACGTTCCCGATGTACATCTACGCCAAGTCCCGCATCGGGATCCCGGTCCAGGTCAACGTCATCGGGACCGCGATCTTCCTGATCGCCGTCGGGTGGCGTGGTCCTGACCACGCTCGTCCGCCCGCCGCCGCCGCTGAGGACCCGCATGACCACCGAGCCCGCCGAGGACCCACGACGGCTGATCCGCCAGCTGCCCCCTCCCCGACCGGTCCGTGATCCCGGCGGTATGGGGCCGGATCACCAACCTCGTCGTCGACCACGGCGAAGGCTCGTGGCTGGTCACTCGCCGACGGGCGAGCGCTACCTCGACTACACCTCGGGCATCGGCGTCACCAACACCGGACACGCCCATCCGCGCGTGGTGGCCGCGATCCAGGCGCAGGCGGCGAAGCTGCTCCACGGCCAGCAGAACATCGTCTACCACGAGCCCGGCCTGCGGCTGTACGAGCGGCTCGCGCAGCCTGCTCCCCGGTGGCCCCTGGAGCGCGTTCCTGTCCAACTCCGGCGCCGAAGCCGTCGAGGCGGCCGTGAAGCTCGCCCGCGTCGCCACCGGGCGGCCCGTGATCATCGGCTTCCGGTACGCGTTCCACGGCCGGATCGGCAACGCGATGGCGCTCACGGCCGCCAAGGATGTCTACCGGGCCGCATTCGAGCCACTTCCCGGGTCGATCTACCACACCGCCTACCCGTACTGCTACCGGGCTGCTGGCGGTGCCCACGACCCATCCGCCTGCACCTGCGACTGGCAGGAGCAGCTCGACCTGCTGTTCCACCAGATGGTCTACCCGGACAAGGTCGCCGCGATCATCGTGGAGCCGGTGATCGGCGAGGGCGGCTACATCGTGCCTCCGCCCGACTTCCTGCCGCGGCTGCGCGACCTCACCCGGCGGCACGGGATCCTGCTGATCGCCGATGAGGTCCAGACAGGCTTCGGGCGCACGGGCGAGATGTTCGCCGTTCGCCACTGGGACGTGGAGCCGGACATCCTGGTCATGGCCAAGGGCATCGCATCCGGGCTGCCCCTGTCCGGGATTCTCGCCCGCACCGAGCTGATGGAGCGGTTCGCTCCCGGGACGCATGGCGGCACGTATGGCGGAAACGTGGTCTCGTGCGCGGCAGCCCTGGCCACGCTCGACGTCATCGAGTCCGAGGGGCTGGTTGCCAATGCGCGCGAACGCGGGGCCCAGTTCCTCGCCGGGCTGCGAGTCCTCGCCGCGACGCATCCGTCCATCGGCGACGTGCGCGGCCTGGGCCTGATGCTCGCGATGGAGTTCATCACGCCCGGCGAGGGCGACGGCCGGGTCCCCGATGCCGCCCTGACCAAGCGCGTCCAGCAGGAGTGCTTCGCGCGCCGGTTGATGGTGCTGACCGCCGGGACGTCGGCGAACGTCGTCCGGATCATCCCGCCCCTCGTCACGACCGCGGACGAGGTGGACCTGGCGCTCGGGATCATCGCCGAGGCACTGGACGCCGCCGGGGCGTAGGCGGCCGAACCGGGGGCCGTCGGGCGCCGTTCGGCGACCGGGCGACCCGACCCCTGCTCCGACCTCAGGCCTCCCGCAGCCGGCGCAGGACCAGCTCGTGGAGCAGCCCGTTGGAGCCCACGAATGACTGAGCGTCGATCCGCCGCTCGCCGGCCACATCGGTGACCTTGCCGCCGGCCTCCTCGATCACGACCACGGGTCCGGCGAGGTCCCAGGGCCTCATTCCCGTCTCGAACATCGCCTCGGCGGCGCCTTCCGCCACGAGCGCGTAGCCCCAGAAGTCGCCAAAGCCCCGCTCGCGCCAGGCGTCGGCGAGCAGGCGGTCGAAGCCGGGCATCAGGCCACTGGCGACGGTGTCGCGGGCCGATCCATACAGGAGCTGCGCATCCTCGAGCGCGCCGACGCGGGAGACGCGGATGCGCCGCTCCGTCCCCTCCCCGCCCCGGTTCCACGCCCCACCGCCTCGGTGCGCATACCAGCGCTCGCGCATGGCGGGTGCGGAGATCACCCCGACCTGGAGCTCGCCGTCATGCTCGACACCGAGGAGGGTCCCGAACAGCGGCACGCCGCGAATGAAGTTATGGGTGCCGTCGATGGGGTCGATGAACCAGCGGGTGGGAGCGTCACCGTCCTCGGTCCCGTACTCCTCTCCCACCAGACCGTGGTCCGGGTACCGGGCACGGATCCGCTCCCGGATCAGCCGCTCGATGCCCTGGTCGGCGACGGTCACGAAGCTGCGGTCGGGCTTGCGCTCGATGTCGAGGTCGCGCCGGAAGTGGCGGAGCGCGATCTCGTCGGCCGCGTCGCACAGCTCCAGGGCGAAGGCAAGCCACTCCCGGAGGGTGGTTTCCGGGACACGGGCGCGGGAGGCGGACCACTCCGGTCCGAAGTCGGGCGATGTCATGGCCCCATCATGCCGTCAGTGGCAGGCGCCTGTGCCCTCATCGGCGAATCCCGGCGCCGTGGCCACGAACCGGAACGTCCAGCCGCCATCGCCAAGGGTCAGCTCCAGCACCCCGAACACGCCGGTGGCGCGGACGACGCTGTTGGCGCGGATGTCGCCGAACGCGCGCGGGCCGCCGCCGCCGGTCCCGACCACGAACTCCGTGATGCCTCGCGCAGGGTCGGGGGCGGCCGAAGGATCCTGGGCATCGAACCGCTCGTAGTCGTGATCGTGGCCGTTGAGGACGATGTCGGCGCCGCCCGCGTACAGGGCATCCCAGAACGGCGCGCTGGATCCGTCGTTCCCGTGGTCGCCACTGGAGAAGCGCGGCTGGTGCCACAGGGCCAGCGTGCACGCGGCGTGGCTCGCCGCGAGGTCGTCCCGAAGCCACCGGAGCTGCGGGGAGTCCGGGCCGCAGCCCCCGGCGACCACGTGGCAATCCGCATCGAGGACCACGACGTGCCACGAGCCCAGCTCGTCCGAGAAGTACGTCCGGCCATCCCGCGAGGCGGCGCGGCCCAGGTAGTCGCGGAGCGGGGCGCCGGCGTCGGTGAGATCGTCATGGTTGCCGGTGATGGCATACCGGATGCGGTCCGTCACGCCCGCCCAGGCCGCCCCGAAGCAGTTCCGGAGCTCGTCCGGGGTGCCGCTGTCGTACGCGGTATCGCCAAGGGTCGCCACGGCGCCGGGGAGCGTCGCGATGAGAGCGCCAACGGCGTCGTCATCCGTCGAGTCGCAGCGTCCGATGTCGCCCACCGCCAGCAGGACCGGGTCGCCGGCAGCCATGGATGGCTCGGGCGGCGTGGGGGTCGATGTCGGGGCGGCCGCGGAGGGCACCGTGGCGCTCGAGGCGGGAGCGGCGACGGTGGCCACGGGCGCCATGGTCGCGCCCGTCCCCGCCGGGCCTCCGCACGCGGCGAGGGCGAGGCAGCCGCTCAGCAGCGCGGCCAGGCGCCGAGAACGGTGGGCGCGTTGGCGGCTCATCGGCCCATCGTACGGCGGATCAGGCCGGCGACCCATCGGGCCACCAGCCGATCAGGCCAGCGGTTCGAATGCCGCCGGGTAGCGGACCGTGCCACGCATGTCGTCGGTCCACGCCGGGAGCAGCCGCGCCATCCATGCCTCGTCCGGCCACGCCGCCGCCGGGGGCTGCAGGCCGACGTCACGGGCGCTCGAGAACCCGAACCGCGGGTAGTACGTCGGGTGTCCCAGCAGCACGAGCGCGGGCACTCCTCGAGCGATCGCAAGGCTCATCGCCGCACCCATCAGGGAAGCCCCGATGCCCTGGAACTGGAGCTCGGGCAGCACCGCCACCGGTCCGATCGCGAGCACGGTATTGACGAGGACGCCGTCGTCATCCTCGACGCGGCACGGCGAGAGCAGCAGGTGGCCCACGATGACGTCATCGGCGGACGTCCCGGGCGCGCCCACCGCCACCACGGAGTGCCAGCCCTCCGGCGCCTCGCGCCGGATCAGGTCGACGATGTCCGCCTCCTCGGGCCCCGTGAAGGCGGCGAGGTTGACGCGACGGACCCCCGGCTCGTCACCGGGGGTCTCGAGGCGGATGCGGACCGGGAAGGGTTCCGGGCCCGGGGTCGCGAACGGCGTGCCGGGGTCGGAGGCCACCGGATCAGCCAGCCGCGGCCTTGAGCGCCTCGGGGATCGGGCGGGAGACGGCGACCGGCTTCACGTACCGGCTGACCATCTCCAGCGAGCCGTTGACCCGCAGCTGGGTGAACAGGTACGCGACCTTGGCGCCCTGGCTGGCGAGGATCTCGTCCTTGGTGGCGAGGTCCCACAGCTGCCGCTTGAACGGGCCGATGGCCTTCTTGCGGGTGGTGTACAGGAACTGCTCCTCGGTCTGGCCGGCCTTGCGCTCGCCGGCGGCGTTCTCGCGGCACCACGACTCGATCTCGGCCGTGAGCGCGGCCGGGAACGCCGGGTGGTCGTACAGCGCGTTCTGGAACCCCGTCGCGAGGTGGATCTCGGCGGTCTCGACCTCCGGGAACCGGTGGAACAGCTCGTCGGGGAGCGTGGAGGCTCCGTGCTGGACCGCGCCGGCAAGGCCGCGAGAGCGGGCATGCTCGCCCAGCCTGGCAAGCACGTCGAAGTCCAACTTGACCTCGGCCACGCCACCACCGGGGAGCGGCACCCCACCGTGGCTGGTGCCGGTCTGAACCGAGACCTTGGACACGCCCTTGGCGCCGGGGGCCAGCTTGCCGAGCACCGCGTCGTACCCGTCAAGGTACGCCTTGAGCTCCTCGACGCTGGAGTTGGCCTTGCCCACCTCGCCGATCTCACCACCAACGCTGATGGTCACGCCATCGGTCTCGAGCGAGCGGATCAGCGCGGTGAGCTCGGCTGCCCGCGTGTAGTTCTCCCGCTGCTCGAGGTCCAGGTTCGGCTGGGAGAGGTCCACGAGGGTGGAGCTGTCGATGTCGATGTTGCGGTATCCGGCCTCGACGGCCAGGCGGCAGGCGCGCCGGATCTCCTCGGTCATGGCCTCGGGATCCGCCGCGTACTTCTTGGCGTTGAACTGGTAGTGGTCACCCTGGAGGAAGACCGGTCCGCTCCAGCCGGCGGCGATGGCGCCCGCGAACGCCGAGGTCGCGAAGTCCATCGGTCGCTGGAAGGTATAGGTCTGCTCGGAGCGGGCAATCTCGAGCAGGAGCGCCCCGACATCTGCCTTCCTGGCGGTTTCGAAGATCGTGCGCGCCATGTCAAAGGTCTGCGCCCGCAGGTTGATCGCGGGGACCGTGAAGCCGGAGACGTCGCCCCGGCCGCGGGCCATGTACAGGTCCTGGATGGACGCCGACTGGACGCCCAGGGCCTGGCTGGCCTCCCAGACGATCCAGCGGGCGGCCTCGGCGGTGGCGTCGTCCGCGGTGAACGCGGCGGTCCAGGCCAGGTCGGCGGCCGCCTCGCTCCGGAGGCGCGTGGCATCATCGACGACGAGCTTGTCCTCGGCCACGTGCGCGATCCCGGACAGGTGCGCGAGCAGGTCGGCGGGTGAGGTTGCGACGTAGGGCATCGGGATCTGGCTCTCCTGTGGCGTGTCCCGTCGATGGTACCGGCGGGCGCGTGCGAGGGACGTGGCGTCCGTTGCCGACGGGCGGCGACCCGACCAGCATGGACGGCCGCAGAGTTGATGCAGAGGGCGAAACGGCGTGCGTCGCGCGGGCGGGTCCCCCGTCCCTGCGGGTCCAGTGGACCTGGTTCAGGGGCCACCTGGACGGCCCGGCGCGCGGGTCCAGTGCGTGGCGCGTGGCAAACCGGGGCGCGCGGCTGGCGCCCCCACCGGTCACCTTGGAACGGCTACCACCATCAGGAACGTGATCACCACCACCAGCACCGAGAGCGTGATCCCCGTCAGGCGGATCCGGCGCGCGGTGGCCAGCAGCTCCGGGGACGGCGGCTGGCCTGGAGCCGGAGGCTGCGACGTGAGCGCAACCAGCTTCCGGCTCGCTGGAGCCATGACGGCCATCGACAGCACGACTGCGACGACGTACAGCAGGATGCCCACCTCGAGCCAATGCCCGGTGGTGCCGAGGTTCGTCCATCCACGAACCAGGATCATTCCGATGCCCGTGACCGCCATGGAGATCGAAACGGGTGTGATCACGGCACGCGCCGCCAGGGCCTGGCTGCGCGCGTAGAAGTTGGCGTGCTGCGGCTCCTTGGCGACCATCGGCCCCACGACCATGGACACGAAACCCGGCCCGAACGCGACGATCGCCCCGAGCACGTGCAGGAACAACAGGATGACAAACAGGTCCAACTCGGGTCCCTCTCTTCAGGCAGTTGCGCCTCCCCAGCGCCTGCGGCCGATGCTAGCAGGACGACTGGTGTCCGGTGAACCCCTTCGCCCGGGCGGTCTCAACCGCGGGATGCCTGTTCCGCGAACGCGGCGGCACGTCGAGCCTGCTCGCGCTCGAACGCCACCGGCGCCACTCCAAGGCGGCCCGCCAGGTCAGGAACGACGCCCCAGGCAAAGTGGTCCCACGCGGACGTCCGGGGGTTCCACGTTGCCAGCACGGCCGGGGGCAGGCGCTGGACGTGACCGTGCGTGTCCACGGCGACGGGTCGAACGTAGTGGGCGGCCTCCACGCGAGCGGCGCCCGTCACCCCCGTCACGGCCAGGACGACGCCCACGCGCGATCGCTCGTCCTGGTCTGCGCCGACCGATGGATCGTGCAGTGCATTGAGGACGTCGTCGAGCCCGTCGCCGTCCATCGTCGCGAGCAGGCCGAAGCCGAGGGCGAGCGCCCGGACCACGATCCGGGCTCGTTCACCGGTCACGCCGTCCGGATGGGCCAGCCCACGAACCAACAGGACCCCGTCCGACGACGACAGGCAGAGGTCAGCCGGCACGCTCCCCGCCCGATCCCGCCGCCACCCGAGCTCCGTCGCCTCGGGCAGCCAGGCGAAGTCGTCGTCCGCCGCGACCTTCCCGCTCCGCGCGTCGGGCGCGAGGAGCCCGGCCAGGGTGTCGATCACGCGTTCGTTCGCCCTCGACGAGCGGCCAACGGCCACCAGCGGAACCCGGGCCTCGAGGAGGACCGAGAGCAAGGCCAGGAGCTCCGTGTCCAGGACACCGTCACGGAGCAGGGCAACGGGTCCGTGGGGGTCACGCATCGTGTCACGATAGGGCACCCACAAGGAGCGAGCCCCATGAGCATCACCCGTATCGATCCCGGTCACCGATTCTGCGAGGCGGTGGTCCACGGCGACACCATCTACCTCGCGGGTCACGTTGGCTCGGACCCCTCCGACGGCGTGTACGAACAGACCCGGGACATCCTCGCCCAGATCGACGCCCACCTCGCGGCCGCGGGCTCCGACCGCTCGAGGCTGCTGATGGTCAACGTGTGGCTGCCCGACATCGCGACGTTCGACGAGATGAACCGCGCCTGGGACGAGTGGGTCGACCGCGACCACATGCCGGCGCGGGCAACCGTCGAGGCGCGCCTCGCGTCGCCCGCCTACAAGGTGGAGATCGCCGGGATCGCCGCCGGCTGACCCAGCGGCTGGGCGGTTACTGCCAGAAGCCCGCCGCCGAGTAGGCGTACTTGACGCCGTACAGCTTCTTGACCGACGAGCCGTTGATCCGGTCGATCTTGATCCAGTCGGCGCCGCTCGCCCCACACGCACCCGCCTCGTAGGGATCGCCGGTCACCGTGCCGGCCACGCGGACCTTGGTCAGCTTCACCGCCCGGACAAGGACCTCGTCGGTCATCGTTGGGCCTTTCCGGATGGCAACGCCCGCGCACACCGCGAGCATCTTGACGGCCGCGACAGGAGTCGGCTCGGGTGCGACGGTGGGCGCGAGGGTGGCGATGGGCGCCGTGGTTGCCGCGGGCGACTCCGCCGGGGTTGACGCTGACGTTGATGCCGAGGGCGACGCCTCGGGGCCACCGCAACCGGCGAGCACGACCAGGGCGAGCGTCGCGGCGAGGCCGCCAACCGTGATCCGACGCAACATTCCCGGTCCCTCCATTTCCATGCGGTGCCCGCTCAGGATAGGCGGCCTTGACGAATCGCACGCGGCCCGCGCGCAATTCCCGCCCTGCGGGCCTGTTCGATCAGACGGTCGGCATCCGCGAAATGTGAGCGTGCGCACGGGCCTTGAAGATCCTGCCTCGGGACGGGACCCGGCTCCAGGTGGGTCTTCCCCTGAGCTCTCCTGCTCGGCTCGCGGCCCGACACCGCCATCCGTAGGATGGTTGGCATCCATGGACCTCGCAGTCGCGCTCGGCATCCTGCTCTCGATCGCCGTGGTGTGGGCCACGTTCCTCGTCATCTTCTGGGCGCTGCGGCCGAGAGGCGCCTCCGCCCGCGAGATCGTGGTCCTGATTCCCGACGTGCTGCGGCTGCTCCGCTCGGTCGTCGTCGACCGGACAGCCCCGCTTGATGCCCGGCCCGGGCTGATCGGGCTCCTGGCCTGGATCGTCTCGCCGATCGATCTGATCCCGGGTTCATCCCGGTCATCGGGCCGCCCGTGACCGACAAGGGGCCTGGTGGGGCCCACGCCCAGTCTGGCGTTGCTGCTCTACGCCGTCCGTAGACACCGTTGGACACGACTTCGAACGAATGGGACGGGCGCCTCGACCCGTGTCCGCCCCAGGGGCGGCGCGGCCGTCGTCGCGTCAAGGACGACGATCGTGGCCCTCCGCCTCGGCCTCCAACCCGGAGTGGTGGGTGACCTCCCAGTCCTCGGCGACCCTGCCGTCCTCGATCCTGCTGATGTTGATGCCGGCGGTGGTCCAGGCCTGTCCGGTCGGCGGGATTCCCATGAACAGCCCCGTGTGATGACCACGGCTGACAAAGCGCGTGGCCACCAGATCACCCTCGGCCACCTGCTGGACGACGCTCGCGTGCCGATCTTCGGACGCGGCGAGGATCGCTGCCGCGAAGGCGCGCACGGCCTCAAGGCCGCGCATCTGGGAGCCGTCGGAGCCGTGGTGGACGTAGTCCGGGGTGTAGATCTCGGGAATGGCGTCGAGGTTGCGCCGGTTGATCACCTCCTCGAACCACTTGCGGGCGATCGCCTTGCGTTCATCAGCCCCGCGCGTCTCGCTCCGTGCCATGTGTTGGCCTTTCACCGTGGCCCTCCCGTTCGCATCGTCCGCCCTCGATCCTGAGTGCTCACCATACGCTCCGGGCGCACGCCCTCGTCTCGCGACCGCTGATGACCGACACGTCCAGCCCGGTGACTGGGTATCGTGGCGTGGATGGTCACCGTCGACATCGAGCCGCTCTCGAGCGACAACTGGGACGCTCTCGCCGGACTGTTCGCTGCCGGCGGCGATCCGAAGTGGTGCTGGTGCCAGTTCTGGCGGAAGGCTGGGTCGAACTGGACGAACACGAGCCCGGCCGACAACCGGGCGTCGCTGCAGGCGCTGGTCGGCTCGGACCCCGCGCCCGGCCTGGTGGCGATGCGGGACGGGGTGGCCATCGGATGGGTGGGCCTCGGGCCTCGGGAGGACTTCCCGCGACTGGCCCGCTCTCGGACGCTCCCCCAGCTCCCGGGCGAGGCGGTCTGGTCTGTGAACTGCTTCGTGGTCGCCCGCCGGGAGCGAGGGCGGGGCGTCGGCGATGCGCTGCTGGCGGCTGCGGTCGACTATGCCCGCGAGCACGGGGCACGCCTCGTGGAGGGGTTCCCGGTCGAGACCGGCGGCGAGCGGATGCCGTCGGCCGGGGCCTACACGGGGACTCGCGGCATGTTCGAGCGCAATGGCTTTGACGCTGCCGCGCCAACCACGTCGAAGGCCCACGGCGGACGCCCTCGCGTGGTCATGCGTCGGGAGCCGTGATCCGGGCCTGCCGGCACCGCTAGAACCCGAACACCTCGGCGCACGGGTTCTCACCGGCCACGATCGGGCGCACGGTGAGCCCGAACGTTGCGCTGGTCTCCGGGTCCTGGGTCCACTGCGTGAGCTGGTTTGCGTTCTCCAGGGCGTTCCGAAGCGTGGCGGCCTCCTCCCCGTCCACCAGCCCGCACCGGTAGCTGCCGTCCAGGACGGGCCCGCCGAAGGTGGCGAGAGGGGTCTCGAGCGGCCAGTCGGCGATCGCGCCCGCGACGCCCGACTGCGGCGCCGGTGGCGGGCCGACGAGGATCGCGTAGGCGGTTGGCGTGTAGGGCTGCTCCGGCCCAAGCTCCGAAGGGATCCTCTCCGGCAGCGAGGCGATCCGGCGCCACAGCTCGGCAAAGGCCACCGGGCTGCCGGGCTCCAGGACCCCGTCGACCTCCGGGAAACCGGTCAGCGTGACGAGCTGTCCGTCGACGGTCAGCTCCATCCGCCCGGTCATGCCGCCAGGCAGGCCAAGATCGCCCACGAAGTCGGCCTTGCCCGACAGGAGTCCCAGTCTCTCGAGCCCAGCCGATGACGGCGTCGCGGCCGGCGTCGCTCACCTGTCGGGAGAGGAGCGGCATCACCAGCGGACCGGGGAAGATCGCCGGCACCGCGCCCGGAACAAGAAGCTGACCGTCGCCGGTGATCACGGCGGTGGGCCCAAGCGAGAACAGGTTCTGCGGCGGGATCGCCTGCCAGGTCGTCATGCGCAGCCAGTAGGTGGAGCCGCCGGCGGCTGGCGACGGGGTCACGCCAACCGGCGTTGGCGGTGGCGATGTGGGACCGACGGGCGTCGGCAGAGGGGCACCGCAGGCGCCCACGAGCATGGCCGACACGAGGAGGGAGAGGAACGGAGTGGGCCAACGCATCGCTAATCCCTCGGCGGTTGAGTCACAGGTACATCTTCGCGACGCCCGCTGCGTTCGGCGGGTTCCCGTTGCGTCGCGGCTCGGGGTGTGCCTGCCCGCGGGCAGTTGCTGCCAACGAGTCCAAGGACGACTGCACGTCGCCGAACCCGGCAGAAACCCGGGCGAACCGCTGACGGCGAGTCATGGAGCGCGGATTCCGTCAGCAATGCACGGACGAGTAGTCGTGCTTTGACTGGATGGCACGCGTTGCGGCTTGACGAGCCTTCGGGCGAGAGCGTAGACTCCGCGCCGGTCGAGCAGGTCGCTCGGCACGTCCTGCATCCGGAGGCGGCAAGCCAGATGGTGAAGAACGCAGCTTCCTACCCGCGAATGCCCTATGGCATCGGCATCGTCTGCGGGAGAGGTGTGCCCACCACAAGGTAGGACGCGGGGCGTAGAGCCCCTGGAGCGACCAACCGAGCCGTGGGCCACCGGGCCCCCGGCTCTTTCGTTTATCTGGGCATGCGCAGGCCCCGATGAACCCCGAGCCGCGAGGCCCCCCGATTGCCGGGCCCGCGGCTCGTCCCATGCCTGGGACCCGCGATCCGGCTCTCATCCGAGTCAACAACCCCACCACCCATCGCAGGAGGGTCCCGTGACCACCACCCTCGCACCCGAACCGAAGACGACTACTCCGACGTCGAGCCCGCTGCCGGCCGCCAACGCCGACCTCGAGCCCGCCGCGCGGATCCCGGCCGGTCCGGACACCGAGGGCATCACCCTCGGGCTCCAGGTCCCGGCCGGCCCGCCGGCCCTCCTCGTCGAGCACGTCACCAAGCGCTTCAACGTCGGCCGGCACAAGCCCCCGGTCCTCGCGATCGATGACGTCTCGCTCCGCCTGGAGCGAGGGGCGATCCACGGGATCCTGGGCGCCAACGGGTCCGGCAAGTCGACCCTCATCCGCCTCGTCTCGGGGTTGCTGACCCTGGACGAGGGCCGGGTCGAGGTGTTCGGACTCGACCTCGAGCGCGACGAGCTCGCCGTGAAGCGGCTCATCAACCGGGTGAGCGTCGATGCGGCGTTCTTCAAGAAGTTGAGCCCGATGGAGAACCTGCTGTTCGCCGCCCGCCTCTACGGCCTCGATGCCGGTGGGGCGAAGCGAAGGGCAGCGGAGATCCTGGCCAGGCTTGGCATCGCGCACAGCCGCCTCGGTCGCCCGGTGGAGCAGATGAGCCGGGGGATGCAGCAGAAGGTCGCCATCGCGCGAGCCCTGCTGACAAGCCCGACCCTGCTGCTCCTCGATGAGCCCACGACGGGCCTCGATCCCCGGAGCAAGCTCGACGTCCAGGCGTTCGTCGAGGAGGTCAACGCCTCGCACGAGGCCACGATCGTCCTCACCACGCACGACCTGGAGGAGGCGGAGCGCCTGTCCGATCGGATCACGATCCTCGATGGAGGACGCGTGGTCGCCGAGGACACGCCCGACGGCCTCAAGCGGATGGTCGCCGAGCGGCATGGGCAGCTGCCCACGCTCCACGCCGTGTTCATGACCTACACCGGTCGCTCCCTTGACGAGGACGTCGAGGAGGACGACGACACCGATGCCTGACCCGAAAGGAACCACGTGATGCAAGAGCTCGAATACCGCATAGCGGTGATCCGGGAGCGCGAGGCGCACCTGCGATCGATCCGCAGCCACGAGCTGGCGGCCAGCTCGGAGGCCCGTTCGATCCGGCTCCAGGTGGGCGAGTCGATCATCCGACTCGGCCGCCGCGTGGCCGGACACCAGCCCGCCACCCGGGGCAACGCCTTGTGGACCGGTTGACACCGGCCCGGGCGGTGGCCCCATCCCTGCCCGGGACGACTCCGAACGTGGGTCGTCCCGGACGGGGCCCCGAAAGGAACCACCCTTGGCTCTGATCGCGCAGGAGCTGAAGGCCTCGTACGCCTTCGTCGAGCGCAACTTCTTCCTCACCCGCCGGTACTGGGGGTGGGAGCTCGCGTTCCTCGTCTATTCCGTTGCCGGCGCGCTCTCGATCAGCCTGATCGGCGCCGCGGCGGGTGACGACCGCCTGCTCCTCACGCTCATCGTCGGCGCGGTGTTCTGGAACTACCTGTCCGTCGTCTTCTCCTGGATCGCCGAGACGATCGCGGTGGAGCGGTGGGAGGGCACCCTCGAGTACACCTTCATGGCCCCGGTCCGGCGCTGGACCCAGCTGCTGGGCTCGTGCGTGTACGCGATGGCGTACGGGCTGATCCACACCGCGGCCATCCTCGTCGTGCTCGTGCTGTTCTTCCCGCAGCTCAACGTATCGGGCATGAACCTCGCCACCGCGGGGGTGTTCATGCTGCTCGGCTCGTTCAGCTTCGTGGGCATCGGCATGATGGCCGCGATGCTGCCGCTGCTGTATGTGGAGCGCGGGGCGCAGATGACGTTCGTGCTCCAGTCGTGCCTGCTCCTCGTGTCCGGCGTGTACTACCCGGTCGAGGTGCTGCCGGGCTGGATGCAGGTCCTCTCGCACCTTTCGCCCGCGACGTACGTCCTCTCGGGCGTGCGAGCCGGGCTGCTGGACGGCACGCCCGCCTGGCAGCTGTGGGGCGACATCCTGCCCCTGATCGTGATGGGCATCGTGCTCATCCCGGCGGGGCTGTGGGCCTTCGGGCGCGCCGAGCGATACGCGAAGCGCACCGGCAAGCTCAAGCGGGTCGGGTGACCACGATGGGAACCTCGACGCTGGCCGATCTTGGCTGGGACCCGGGCTGGGCCGCCGCCTTCGGGCCGTTCCACGCGGCAGGATGGCGGCCCGCCCGGGTCGCGGCTGCCCACCGCGACGCCTGGATGCTCGTCACCAGCGATGGTGACCGGGACGCGGTGATCTCGGGGAGGCTCCGCCACGAGGCGCTGGGGCCGGGAGACCTGCCCGCCGTCGGCGACTGGGTCGCCGTCGCCGGCGGCACCGACCTGGAAGCCACCCCGGGGACCACGGTCATCCATGCCGTCCTCCCCCGCCGCAGCTCCTTCCGCCGCAGCACCGGCGATGAACACCGGAGTCCAACCCTCGGCAGCGAGCAGGTGTTCGCCGCGAACGTCGACATCGCGTTCGTGGTCGCGGGGTTGGACGGCGACTTCAACCTCCGTCGCCTCGAGCGCTACCTCGCGGTGGCCTGGAGCGGCGGCGCCACCCCCGTGATCCTGCTCAACAAGGCGGATCTCGCGGCGGATCTCGACGGGCAGCGCGTGGCCGCGGAGGCGGTGGCCCCGGGAGTCGAGGTCCGGCCCATGTCGGCGCTCACTGGTGCTGGGGTCTCGGCGTTGGCGTCAGACCACCTTGCGCAGGGCCGCACGGCCGTCGTCCTTGGCTCCTCGGGCGTCGGCAAGTCCACCCTGGTCAACGCCCTGCTCGGCCACGAGCGGATGCGGATCTCCTCGGTTCGCGAGGACGACTCGAGGGGACGCCACACGACCACCCACCGGGAGCTGGTGCGCCTTCCTGGCGGTGCGCTCCTGATCGACACGCCCGGGATCCGGTCACTGGGTGTGGCTGGCGCCTCGGACGGCATGGACCGCGCGTTCGCGGACATCGCGGCGCTCGCGGCTTCGTGCCGATTCTCGGACTGCCGCCACGATGCCGAGCCCGGCTGCGCCGTCCAGGCAGCGCTTGCCGACGGAACCCTCCCGCCCGAGCGCTACGCGAGTCACCGCAAGCTGGAACGGGAGGCGGCACACGTCGCCCGATCCGGCGACGTCCTCGCGCGCGCCGCCGAACGCCGACGCTGGCGGATCATCCAGACCTCGGTCAAGGGGCACATGCAACACAAGTATGGGAGCGAGCGATGACCACCATCCACGTGCCGGCGGCCCCGGCCATCCCCGGGCTCTCCTTCAGGCCTGCGACCGCGGAGGACTGGGACGCGATCGCCGGCCTCGTCAACGAGGTGCGCAAGGCTGATGGGATCGACGAGGTCCGGACGGGCGCGAGCCTTGCCAGCGAGTACCCGGAATCGGCGGATTTCGCCTTGGCCCGCGACATGCTCCTCGCCGAGGTCGACGGACGCCTGGTCGCGTATGCGATCGGACACCGGGTCATCCGTGACGGGATGCCGGTCGGCCAGACCGACGGCGCCGTCCACCCCGCATTCCGCCGGCGCCGGCTCGGGACAGCGCTCCACCAGGCCGTCGTGGACCGGCTGCGGGCCGAGTTCGCCGCTGACCCCGTTCCGGGCCCGCGCCAGCTGCGCACCTTCGCCCTCGAGGAGGAGACGGGCTGCCGGGAGCTCCTGGTTGAACAGGGCTTCGTGCCCGTCCGGTACGGCTTCGTGATGCGCCGGTCCCTCACCGGGATGCTGCCCGAGCATCCCCTGCCAGAGGGCCTCGAGCTGCGCCCGGTAACGGAGGACCAGCACCGCGCGATCTTCGACGCCAACAACGAGGCGTTCGAGGACCACTGGGGTCACCGTCAACCCACCGAGGCCGACTTCACCAGGCACTTCCAGGGTCCGGACATCAACCCGGGCATCTGGTGCGTGGCCTGGGCCGGCAACGAGATCGCGGGAGTGGTGATGAACATGATCTCGGCGAGCGAGAACGAAGCGCTGGGCATCCATCGCGGCTGGCTCGACGAGGTCTCGGTTCGCCGCCCGTGGCGGGGTCGTGGCCTCGGCAAGGCGCTGTGTGCGGCGTCGTTCCGGGTGCTGCGGGACCTTGGCATGGACGAGGCCTGGCTGGGTGTCGACGGGGCGAACCCGACCGGGGCGCTCCAGCTGTACGAGGGTCTCGGCTTCCGGGTCCATCACCGGTGGACCGCGTATGGCCGCCCGCTCGACGGACCTGCGCCCGCCGGGTGGACACCCGACGCGGCCGCGGCACCCGACGCGTCGGCCGGATCCGCGTAGGCCGGGCAGCGCGAGGTGGTGCCGATGCCAGTGGCGACCAGGCTGGTCGACGAGCGACGCAGCTCGCGGCCGTGATCGCGGCCGCGCTGGTCGTCAGCGGGTGCGGCGGCGGCCCCGCCACGGCGGAGCCTCCGGCGGCGTCGTCATCCGCGCCGGGATTCGCGATCGCGAGCACCTCCATCGTGCCCGGAGGCGTCATCCCTGCCCGCTTCACCTGCGATGGCGAGGATGCCTCACCCGAGCTCTCGTGGTCGGAGAGCTCCCGACGCAACGAGCGCGCTGGTGCTGGTCGTCGACGATCCCGACGCCGGGGGGTTCGTGCACTGGATCGTGCTCGACGTGGCGGGGTCCGCCGAGGGTTCCCTGCCGGAGGGGATCTCGGGCACGCCTGGGGCGCCGCGAGAGGGCATCAACGACTTCGGGGGCGTTGGCTGGAGCGGACCGTGCCCCCCCTCGGGCGAGCACCACTATCGGTTCACGCTCCGGGCCCTGGCCGCACCACTCTCACTGCCGGGCGCTCCTGGCGGTCGCGACGTGCGCGATGCGCTGGACCGCTCGACGATCCTCGCGACGGCGGTGCTGGAAGCGACGTACTCCCGGCCCTGAGGCGCGTGCCTGGTCCTGCGCGGTACCGCGCGCCGGGTCCGGCTCGCGGGCCCGCGCGCCGGCTCGGGCACCTGCCTTCCGGATATCACCAGCCGTGATCAAACCGGGCATCCTGGGCAGCGGGCAGCCCACGCCCCGGGCAATTCGGGCTGGAGTATCAGCAGTGGTGATGAACCTGGCGATATCGGCTTCGATCCGAGCCTGGATCGGCGGCTGGCGCGCCCGAGGCGCGGGAATGGCGCCTTTGATCACCGTTGCTGATATTCGGAGGGGCGGGGGTGCAGCCCGTGACGGGCCGGAGGCATGCAGCCCCGTCCGGGCGCGGTACGCCCGGCGAGGGCGCCCGGTCGTGCAGCTGGCGCGCGGTACGCGCAGCGCGGAACCGCGAAGCTCAGATCGGCAGCCGGCCCGTGTCGCGCACCAGCTCCATCCACGGTCGCTCGCGGCCGATCGTCGTCGGCGCGCCGTGACCTGGCAGCACGTGCAACCGGTCCTCGAGCGTGGACAGCCGGGCGATCGACGTCACCATGGCCTCCGCGTCGCCGCCGGGGAAATCGACCCGGCCCCAGCCGCCGGGGAACAGCGTGTCGCCGCTGAACAGCTCGCCGGTGTCCGACGAGAGGAGGCAGACGGACCCCTCCGTGTGGCCGGGCGTATGCAGCACCCGCAGCCGGACCTCACCGAACCGGATCTCACCTCCCTCGGCGAGATCGACCGCGGGCACGCACGGCGGGATCTCGAACGGCGCGTAGAGCGGCGATGGGGTGATCAGCCGGTAGGCATCGTCGGGGTGAACCGCGATGGGAGCGCCGGTATGTGCCTGGACCGCGGCATTCGCCCCCGTGTGATCCCAGTGCCCGTGCGTGCTGACGATCAGCTTGAGCGTCCACTCCCGCTCGGCAAGGGCATCCGAGATCCACTCCAGGCACGGGATGGCGGTGTCGATGGCGATCGCCTCGCGCGAGCGCGGGTCCGCGAGCACGTAGACGTTGGTCGAGAGCGGCCCGACGACCGCGTGCAACTGCTCCATGCCCACGATCTTCGCACGGGACCGGTCGCGACCGTCTCCCGCCATGGACTCCGGGACGTCCGGCCCTACAGCAGGTTGGCCGGGGCGCGCATGCTGTCGAGGGGGAGGTGACCGTGATGAGGACGACGATGCACATCAAGGCACGCATCACCCCGTGGGACGACCCGGCGTTCGTGAAGGCCTTCGAGGAGGCCCGCCACCGGGTCCACGAGGCTGGTGACGGGATGGATGGTACGGTCGCCGGTGCCCAGGTCCAGCACCTGCTGCGCGAGGCCGGCTACCCCGATGCGCGGGTCGAGGTCGTCCAGTCCGTGGACGAGAAGCTGGAGAACACGTCGCACTGGGAGGTGCTGCGCGACGGCTAGGCTGCTGGGCCACCGCGGGGTCCGGTGACCGGGGGGTCAGCCGGCGGCCAGCTTGGCCCGGATGCAGTCGAATGTCTGGCCGATCATCTTGTTGGCCGTGCCCTCGATCATGCGGGCGCCCACGGATGCGAGCGTGCCCGAGATCGCCACGTCGGCGGACCAGTCCATCGTGGTCGGCCCCTCCGCGGGACCGGAGAGGGCCATGCTCGCCGTCGCGTCCACGGCGGAACCCGGTGCCTGGCCGTGCGCCTTGAGCACGGCCAGATCCGGCTCCTGCCGCTCGGCGACGGTCATGTCCACGACGAACCGCGCGCTGATGAAGCCCACGCCCACCTTGGCCTTCGCCTTGAAGTGATCGGCGTCGATGATCTCGATCGACTCGACGCCCGGCCCGCAGCCGCCGACCTGGTCCGGGTCGAGGATGAAGGCCCAGACCCGGTCGCGGGGAGCGTCGATCTGGACGGTGCCCTTGAACTGCATGGAGGTCTCCGAGCGAGGATCAGGATTCGACGGATGCGCCAGCGCCGATGTAGGCCTCCGGCTCCCGCATGAACGCGGTCCGGCAGCCCATCCGGCAGAAGGCGTAGACCACGCCATCATGCTCGGCGAGGTGCCGGGCATGCTCCCGGTCGACGGTCATGCCGCAGACGGGGTCGACGAGCACGATATCGCCCGGCGCGGGCTCCGTGGTCGCCGTCGCGCCGGCATCGGCGACGGCCAGCGTCGCCGGACCCGGCATCGCCACGAACGATGCGCGGCCGTGGCGGACCTGGGCCAGCTCGGCGAGGATCGAGAGCGCCACCTCCTCGGGTGTCTCCGCGCCGATGTCCAGGCCGGCGGGCGCGCGCAGCGCGGCGATCCGCTCCTCGGGCACCGCCTCGTCGCGCAGCCACGCGCGCAGGACGGCGGCCCGGGTCGGGGACGCGATGAGGCCCACGTAGGACACGTGGTCCCGGGACAGGAGCCGCTGGACGGCCTCCTCGTCCCAGATCCCCTGGGTGGCCACGACGGCGTACGGGCTGAGCTCCGGGTCGATGATCCGGAGCCCGGCCTCCTGGCTGACGCGCTCGACGCCGGGGAAGGCCTCCGGATCGGCAACGGGGTCGAACACCGAAACGCGCCAGCCCGTTGCCGCGCCCAGGGACGCCAGCGCGGCGGCGATCGGCGTCGTGCCGGCGATCCACAGCGACGGGGCGGGGACGTGCGGCTCCACGTAGATCTCCAGCGTGCCCCCGGAATGGCAACTCATGACCAGCTCCACGATGCCGTCGCCGCGCCGACCCTCGGACGGCGCGTCCTTGGACAGCCGGAGCAGGCGCGGCTGGCCGTCCTGGAGCGAGCGGAGCGCCTCGCGGACCACCACGGGCTGGGCGCACGAACCACCCACCCAGCCCTCGATGGTGCCATCGGGGTGGATGATCCCCCGCGATCCCGGCTTGGCCGAGGTCGGGCGGCGGACCGCGACGACGGTGGCGGTCGCAAAGACCGCCCCGCTCGTCTCCAGCTCCGCCTGCCGGCGGAAAAGCGTGCGACCGGGCACGGCGCTACACCACGCCCTTGTCGTGCAGGATCCGCCACACCTTGTGCGGCGTGATGGGGATGTCGATGTGGGTGACGCCGAGGTGCGACAGCGCGTCCACGACGGCATTCGCGATGGCCGGCGGGGCGCCGACGGTCGCCGACTCCCCCACCCCCTTGGTGCCCAGCGGGTGGTGGGGTGACGGGGTGATCGTCTTGCCGGTCTCCCAGGCGGGCGTCTCCATCGCAGTGGGCAGCAGGTAGTCCATGAACGTCCCGGCAAGGTTGTTGCCGTTGACGTCGTACGGGATCTCCTCGTACAGCGAGGGGGCCAGGCCCATCGTCAGGCCGCCGTGGATCTGCCCGTCCACGATCATCGGGTTGATGATGTTGCCGCAGTCGTCGATGGCGACGAAGCGCCGGACCTTGACCTGCCCGGTCCCCTTGTCGATGTCGACGACGCAGATGTACGACCCGAACGGGAAGGTGAGGTTGGGCGGGTCGTAGTAGTCGGTCGCCTCGAGGCCGGCCTCCATGCCCGCGGGGAGGTTGGTGTAGGCGGCGAAGGCCAGCTCGGCGATGGTCTTGAACCGGTCCGGCGAGCCCTGCACGGTCCACTTGCCGTTGGTCCACTCGAGGTCGTCCGCGGAGCACTCGAGCAGGTGCGCGGCGAGGTGGCGGGTCTTCTCGCGGATCTTCCGCGAGGCGATGGCGGTGGCCGCGCCGGCGACCGGCGTCGACCGCGATGCGTAGGTGCCGAGGCCATAGGGTGCCGTGTCGGTGTCGCCCTCCTCGACCTTGATCTTGTCCGCCGGGATGCCCAGCTCCTCGGCCACGATCTGCGCGTACGTGGTCTCGTGGCCCTGGCCCTGGCTCTGGACGCCGAGGCGCAGGATCGCGGAGCCGGTGGGGTGCACCCGGAGCTCGGCCGAATCGAACATCTTGATGCCGATGATGTCGAAGTCGTGGGACGGCCCGGCCCCGACGATCTCGGTGAACGAGCTGATGCCGATGCCCATGAGCTCGCCGCGGGCGCGCTTCTCGGCCTGCTCCTTGCGCAGATCGTCGTAGCCGATCGTGTCCAGCGCCTTCTGGAGCGCCGTGTGGTAGTCGCCCGAGTCGTACTCCCAGCCCGTTGGCGTGTGGTACGGGAACTGGTCCTTGCGGATGAAGTTCTTGAACCGGAACGCCGCCGGGTCCATGCCAGAGGCGCGGGCACGCCTCGTCCACCAGGCGCTCGATGGTGTGGACCGCCTCGGTCACCCGGAACGAGCAGCGGTACGCGACGCCGCCGGGCGGCTTGTTGGTGTAGGCGGCGTCCACCTCGACGAATGCCGTGGGCATGTCGTACGAGCCGGTGATGACGTTGAACAGGCCGGCCGGGAACTTCGATGGGTCCGCGGCGGCGTCCGTGTAGCCGTGGTCGGCAAGCGTCTTGACCCGCAGGCCGGTCATCTTGCCGTCGTTCATGAGGCCCAGCTCGGCGTGGATGTGGTAGTCCCGCGCGAAGGAGTCGGCCTGGAGGTTCTCGGAGCGATCCTCGATCCACTTCACCGGCTTGCCGATGGTGAGCGAGGCGACGATCGCGATGACGTAGCCCGGGTACACCGGGACCTTGCCGCCGAACCCGCCGCCGATGTCGTGGGTCTTGACCCGGATCGACGACTCGGGGATGCCGGAGACCAGGCTGATGACCGTGCGGTAGACGTGCGCCGCCTGGCTGGTCACGTGGAAGTCGAGGTGGGCCCGAACCGGGTCCCAGTCCGCGATGCAGCCGCAGGTCTCGATCGAGGACACGTGGATGCGCGGGATGTAGACGTCGATCGGGATGACCTTGTCCGAGGCGGCGAGGGCCGCGTCGGTGGCAGCTCGGTCGCCGGACTCCCAGTGCCAGATGTGGTTGGTCTGCTTGTCCTGCACCACGGTCCGGCCGGAGCACCGGCGCATCCGGCTTCGAGGGCCTTGAACGGGTCCACGACCACCGGCAGCGGCTCGTAGTCCACGTACACGGCCGTGATCGCGTCCGCCGCCTGGTAGCGGGTGTCCGCGATGACCGCGGCAACCTCCTGGGACTGGTACATGACCGTGTCGACCGGCAGCACCATCTGCTTGTCGCCGGCGAGGGTGGGCATCCAGTGGAGGCCGGCCTTCTCCAGGTCCTTGCCGGTGATCACGGCCAGGACGCCCGGCATCGCCAGGGCCTCGCTGGCGTCGATGGACTTGATCTTGGCGTGGGCATACGGGCTGCGGACGATGTCCATCCAGACCATGCCCGGCAGGACGACGTCCTCGATGTACTCGCCCTGGCCCCGGATGAAGCGCGGATCCTCCACGCGCTTCCTCGAGTGGCCCATGCCCGCTGACCTCGGGGGTCGTGGTGGGCGGCTGCGCGTCCAGCGTCATCGTGCGGTCCTCCGGGTCACGCGGACGCCGCGCGCGGTCCCGGCCGCATCGGCGGCACGGAGCTCGGCGGCACCCTGCTGGATGGCCTTGATGATGTTCACGTAGCCCGGTGCAGCGGCACAGGTTGCCGGCGATACCCTCCCGGATCTCGGCGTCGGTCGGGTCCTCGATCTGCTCCAGGAGCCAGGCCGACTGCATGATCATGCCGGGGGTGCAGAAGCCGCACTGGAGGCCGTGCTGGTCCCAGAAGGCCTGCTGGAGCGGGTGCAGCTTGCCGCCCTGCTCCATGCCCTCGATCGTGGTGATCGCCGCGCCGTCCGCCTGGACGGCGAGCATCGTGCACGACTTGGCGCTCTCGCCGTTCACGTGGACGGTGCACGCACCGCAGTTGCTCGTGTCGCACCCGGTGTGGGTCCCGGTGAGGCCGAACACGTCGCGGAGGAGGTGGACAAGCAGGAGCCGCGGCTCCACGTCGGCCTCGCGGGCGGTGCCGTTGACGGTGACGTTGATGTGCTGCGTCGTCATCGTGTCGGTTCCTTCAGGACGCCGCGCCGGCGGCGCGGGAGGCGGCCAGGCGCAGGGCCCGGGTCGTGATCTCGCGCACCATCGCGAGCTTGTAGTCGGCCGGGCCGTGGCTGTCGCCCACGGGGCTCGCCTGCCCGGCCGCTGCCTGGGCGGCGGCCCGGATGGCGTCCTCGTCGGGCACCTTGCCCATCAGCGCCGCCTCCGCGTCGGTCGCCGCGAAGGCGGCGTCCGCCACGGCGGTGAGGGCGAGCCCCGCGCTCGTGATTCGTCCGTCCTGGCCGAGCACCAGCACGGCGGCCGCGCCCACTGTCGCGAAGTCGCCGGCACGCCGCTCCAGCTTCACGTAGGCCGAACCCTGGCGGGCAGCGGCATGCGGGAGGCGGACCTCGGTCAGCACCTCGGTCGGCTCGATCGCCGTCTGGAACGGCCCGTCGAAGAAGCCGCGAGCCGCGAGGACCCGCTCACCGTCCGCGCTGCGGCAGACGAACGAGCCGCCCAGCGCCAGCGCCACCGCCGGCCAGTCCGCCGACGGGTCCGCGTGCGCGCACGACCCGCCGATGGTTCCCCAGTTGCGCACCTGGCGGTCGCCGATCCCGGACGCGGCATCGTGGACCACCGCGTGCTCCGCACTCAGTCCCTCGTGCTCCAGGATCCGGCGGTGCGTCGCGCGCCCGCCGATCCGCCAGTCGTCATCGGTACGGATGATCCCGTCGAGCCCCCCGACCGCCCGGAGGTCGACCAGCAGGGCCGGCTGGGCCAGACGGAGCTTCATCATCGGCAGCAGGCTGTAGCCACCGGAGAGGATCTTGGCCTCACCCTCGCGATCCCGCAGGATCCGCAGCGCCTCGTCCAGGTCGCCTGGACGGCAGTAGTCGAACTGGCCGGGAATCATGCGACGCCTTGCCTCCTTCTCCGTACGGGCAGCGGGTCCGGGTGGTCGCGCCCGCCCGGCAGGCGGGTGCGGCGCTGATATGGGGACCTACGTCGGGCCGCCGCTCCCGGATGCGTCCCGGTGGCGGACGGGTGGCGCGGGGGATTCGCAGGCCCCGAGTGTGCGCGTCTGCCCGTTCGGCGTCAACGGGTGATGTGACAGGTGGCACGGCTCGGCCGGGCCGGATGGCCCGGCTGCTCAGCTGGGCGCGGCCACGGCCCAGGTGGCGAGTCCCAGCGAGCCGGCCGGGCGGTTCGCGAGCGTCCAGCCACCATCGCGACGGGTGATGTGCTCGGGGAGAATCGCCCGGAAGTGGCTGTCCTTCTCGCTGCCCTCGGCGATGAACAGCTGCCGGCGCAGGAAGGCCGCCAATGCCTCCGTCGAGTCGAAGGTCCGCGGGGAGCGCTCCACCACCTCGACCTGCGGGTCCCGGCCACGGGTGCGCAACAGCGGGAGCAGGTCCGTCAGCGCCGGGAGCGGGACCCGTGACTCGTGATGGACCAGCGGCCAGAACGGGTCCGCGACCGAGGCGGGGCTGGAGCCTGTCAACAGGGCCAGGCATCGCGACCGTGTCGCGGCCTCCATCGCGTCGAGGAAGGTGCCGATCCCCTCGATGTCGTAGCTCACGTGGGCGATCAGGGACACATCGACCGCGGGCAGAGGCCCCAGGTCGCCAACCATGTCCGGCCAGCTCCCGGCGATCACCCGCACGTTGTCGATGCCGTGCTCGGCCATTCCCGTCCGGAGCGCGCGCCGCATGCCACCCGACGGCTCAACGGCCACCACCTCCCGGACGTGGAGCGCGAGGGGCAGCGCGTAGCGTCCCGCTCCGGCCCCGATGTCGAGCCACGTCTCGCGCCTATCCGAGATCCGGACCAGGGCATCGAGCGCGGGCTCGCCGGTGCGGCGCGGGTCCGCCACGAACAGGTTGGTGACGGGGGCATAGAAATCCGGCGTCTCGGTCTCGCGCAGCCGCTCTGCCTGCTCGCGGTTCGCGCGGACACGCTCGCCCCAGGCAGCCTCGAGGTCGGCGGCGGTCGGGGTCCCTGTCATCGCCCGGCGTCCGAGGATGCGGTGGCGGGCGCGGAGCGCAGGGTACCGAGGTCCGCCGGCACGTCCACGTCGGGGTTCGCGCCAGCGACATCGACCGCGAGCACCTGCTCGGGGACCTGCCGCAACAGCGGTCCGAGACCGCGATCCCCCGACAGCCCGGCCGCCCGTGCCCACGCGCCGCGACGAACGAGGACGGGGTGTGGCGCATCGTCGCTCGCATACCGGGCGCGCACGAACAGGGCTGGGTGCTGCCGCGCGGCGTCCACGAGGGCGGTGATGACCTCCGGCCGGATCCGTGGCTGGTCGCCGAGGACGACGATCACGGCCTCGGTTGAGGCGTCCAGCGCCGCCTCATCGAGGCCTACCCGCAACGAGCTGGACAGGCCGTCCTGTGGCCGCTCGTTGATCGCGATGCGCTCGCCCCGCCATTCGATCGCCGCGCGGACCGCCGCATGGGATGCCCCCAGGACGACGACCGCGCCGGTGAGGCCGGCGGCTGCCACCGCGTCCAGCGCGTGCTGCAGGACCGGACGTCCATCGAGGTCGGCGAGCAGCTTGTTCGATCCGAAGCGCGATGACGATCCGGCCGCGAGCACGACCGCGGTCACCTTCACTGTGCCGCGCCCGCTCGCTGTTGCGCGGCCTCGCGCTCCCTGGCCAGCTCCCGCATCGGCCGCCCACCGCCGCCGCGCCGCTCGGCGACGACCTCGGCGAGGATCGCGAGCGCCGTTTCGGCCGGCAGCCGCCCGCCGAGGTCAAGGCCGATGGGACCGCGCAACCGGGCCAGGTCCTGCGCCGCGACGCCCGCCTCGAGCAGGCGCGCGCGCCGGTCCGCCTGCGTCTTGCGCGAGCCGACGGCACCCACGTACCGGCAGCCTCGTGCGAGGGCGGCGACGATGGCCGGCTCGTCGAACTTCACGTCGTGCGTCAGGACGGCGACGGCGTCCGACGGCCCGAGACCGATCTCATCGGCCACCTCGTCGGGCCAGCCAACGACCAGCCGGTCGACATCCGGGAACCGCGCCTCGGTGGCGAATGCCGCGCGGCCGTCGATCACCACCGTCTCGTAGCCCAGCTCCTTCGCGAGGCGGACCAGGGTCCGGGCGACCTCCACCGCACCCACGACCACCAGCCGCGGGCGAGCCGGGTACGCCTCGATGAACAGTTGGGCTCCGGCGATGTCCACGGTCCGCGAGGTCCCGGTCAGCAGGCACGTCCGGGCCGCGTCGGCGAGCGCCGCATCCGCTGCCGCCGTGCCCAGCGATCCTTCGAGCCTTCCGTCAGCCTGGACCACCAGCGGCCTGGCGGGCTCGCTCCCCTCCCCCGGTTCGTGCTTGCCGAACGCCGCCGGAGGCGCGTCCGCGGGGAGCCGCGTCACCACTGCCCTGCCCTCGCCCCGCCCGTCTCGCGCGTCGCGGGCCGCCGCCACGGCCTCGTCGGGCACCGCGGGGCTGATCAGCACGTCGATCGTCCCGCCGCAGGCCAGCCCGACATCCCACGCCTGCTCGTCGCTGATCCCGTAGCGGATCACGCGCTCGCGTCCACGCTTGCGCGCGGCCAGGATCTCCTCCGCCGCGGCGCCCTCGACGCAACCGCCCGAGACGGACCCCGCGATCCGCCCGTCGTCGGTCACGAGCAGGACCGCGCCCTCGGGACGCGGCGCGCTGCCGAACGTGCGGATCACGATGGCGCGACCGACGGCGGCGTGCTCCGCGCGCCATCCGTCGAGCGTCTCGATCAGCTCCTGCATCGTGTCCTCCGGTGAGCGGTTCCCGTGATTGGGGGCGAAGCCTACGTCAGCGGGCGCGCCCGGTCCGTGGTGACCGTGCCCGCGTCGAGCGTCCGCGGGGCGGTGGCCTCGGGGGCGGTGATCCCGAGCGAGGGTGCGACCGTGGTGGCGTGCGTGACCGCGGCGCCGCGCCGAGCCGTCCCCCGCGTGCCACCGGCAAGGATGGTCCCCAGCCGCTCCAGGCTCGCGAGCGTCCCCGCCGGCAGGAAGTCGTCGATATACGGGTAGGCCGCCTTCATCCCCGCGGCCAGTGGCTGGTATCCGGGCGCGGATGCCAGCGGGTTCAGCCACACCAGGCGGTGGCAGTTGCGCCGCAGCCGTGCCGTCTCGGCGGCGACCAGCCCGGGGTCGCCGCGGTCCCAGCCGTCGCTCACGATGATCACCACGCCGGAGCTCCGCAACGTCCGCCGCGCCCACTTGTGGTTGAACTCGCGGAAGCTCTCGCCGATACGGGTCCCGCCGGCCCAGTCGGTCACAGTCTCCGAGACGCGCGCGAGGGCCCGGTCCCGGTCGCGATCCTTCATGATCCGGGTCACCCGCGTGAGCCGCGTCCCGAACACGAACGACTCCGTGCGCACCTCGTTGGTGCGCGCCAGCGCCTGGGCGAATCGCAGCAGCAGTCGCGAGTGCCGCTCCATGGACCCGCTGATGTCGCAGATGACCACCAGCTGGCGCGGCTCGCGGATCTGGCGGCGCCAGACCCACTCGGTGAGTTCGCCGGTCGCGAGATTGCGCCGGAACATGGCGCGCGGGGCCAGGCGCCGGCCGTGCGGGTGGAGCTCGTGCCGGCGGGTCCGCCGACGCTCCAGTCTCGGGCGAAGCAGGTCCACGAACCGCTCCGCGTCGCGCAGCTCCGCGCCCGTCATCCGCTCGAAATCGCGGTGGCGCAGGACCTCACCGCGCGACCAGGCGTCCGGGGAGATCGTCTCGCCGTCGATCTCGGCGCCACTGTCGTCGGCGTCGGTCGTGAGCTGGACGCCCATGGTCGCAATCTCGGACAGGGTGGCGCCGGTGCCCTCGGCAGCCTCGTCCGATACGCCGGGCTCCCCTTCCTCGCGATCGGCGTCCGGCGATGATCCCTCCAGGCGTGGCCTGGGCAGCGATCGTCCGCGGCGGCGCCAGAACCGGTCGAACACGCGGTCGTAGATCTCGCGATCGTCCCGACGACGGACGAACATGGCCGCACCGGCATCGCGGACCTGGGCCTTGACGCCCATGTCGACCAGGGCCAGGGCCCGGGCGAAGTCGATCGCCGCGACCAGATCCACCGCGAGGCCCGCCGAGCGGAGCGCCCGACCGAACCCCACCGCCTCGGCCAGCAGGCGGCGGCCATCGACGGCTTCGCCGGTGTCAGCGACGAGGATCGGGGACGCGTCGAGGTCGGCCATGCGGGCACTGTGCCACGTCTGGGGAACCGGCGTCGCGGGTACCCAGGGCTGGGTCAGTCCGGCAGCACGCGGAACCCGAGCGCGATCGCATTGGCCCGGATCCGCTCGTCAAGGCTCAGGAAGCTGACGTCACCGACCGCATCGCGGACAACGAGCGCCGTGGCGCAGTGGATCGCATCCAGCGACCGGATGGCGTCGTCCGGGAACGGTGCCCTCGCCCGGGCCACGACGGCATCGCCGATTGGCTCGACCGACCAGCCTGCGGCGAGCTCCCAGAGCCGCGTCCGCAGGCGTTCGACATCCGCCGTGTCGGCCGGGCGGCGCCGCGCCATGCGGTGAAGCGCACGGTCACACTCGATCAACGTGAGCGTCGACACGACCACCGGCGCCGGGGGCCGGAGCGCCGGGGCCACCCGCTCGCCGCCGGGCTCCGCGAGCAGCCAGGCGAGCACCGCGCTCGATTCGGCGTACACCGTCACCGGTCGCCGCGCTCCCAGTCGATGAGGTCCTGGACGGTCAGTCCCCCGAGATCCAGCTTCGGCCGAGGCTGGTCGAACACGTCGGTCGGAACCTGGCGCGTGGGCAGCCGCAGACCGTCACGCCGGGCCAGCTCCAGTAGGCCCGGGTGGATCCCGGGCCGCGTGCCATGGCCCGGTGGCACCAGCTCGGCGACGACGACCCCCCGGTCCGTGACGATCACGACGTCGCCGGCTTCCACCTTGCGGATGTATGAGCTGAGCCGGTTCTTGAGCTCGCGGATGCCGACGGTCTCCATGTCCCCCAATGTAGCCACGAGAGGCCACATGGTCAACCCGACGTCAGCCTGGACCCAACACCATGGCAACCTCGTGATCGCACCGGGATAGGCGTCGCTCACGACCGAAGCTATCGTCGCGGGGCGCAACAGGACGGCTTCAGGACGCCGGCTCGCGTGGCAACGACCGCCGGTCAGTCGAGGATCAGCCTCGCGCGCTGGAAGCGGGCCAGGGCAGCCCCGAGCAGGAGGAAATCGGCCACGACGAGGAACAAGGCCGCTACGACCCCGATCGTTGCCCAGTCGAGACCGCTCAGCGTCTCGAACAGCTGCCGCCGGATGTCCTGCGGCAGGACCCCCATGACGAGCGCGGGGATGAGCACAACCGCGAAGATCGCAAGGTTCATGTTCTGCGCCGCCTGGCGCACGGTCGGTGCCCGCAGCGCCACCAGTGCTCCTCCACATGCCACGAACGAGGCGCCGAGGAGCCCGAAGCCGCCGAGCAGCACGATCGCGAGGGGGTCATACATGAGGAGGCCGTTGCCTGCGTTTGTCACGTTCACCGTGATGAGACCCAGCAGGGCGCTCACCACCATGAAGCCCCAGCCGTACGCCACCGCGGCCACGACCTTGCCGACCAGGATCGCTCGATCGGAGAGCCGACTCGCAAGCAGGGTTTCAAGCGTGTGGCGCTCCCGCTCTCCCGCGATCCCATCGGCGATGACGCCGCTCGCGAGCAACAACGGGACCCAGGCAAAGGGGAGGATGGCCACCGGCTCGCGCACGAGGTCCGGCCCGATCTGGAGCGGTAGGAAGACCCCGAAGATGACCAGCGAGAACGCCAGCCCGCGGAGCGACTTCTTGAGGCTTCCCGACGCGAAGAGGAGACCGCGAAGATCCTTCCAGACGATGGTGAGGGCGTCCGCGATCACGCCTCACCCCCGACGAGCGTCATGAAGGCTTCCTCGAGGTCCGCGCTTCCTTTGCGCACCTCGTCGATGGCCACGCCCTCCTCGACCAGCAGGGCGACCACGGGCGCGGTGTCGACGCCGTCGCGCAGCCGCAGCGTGAGCTTCCCGTCATCGAGCTCGACCGATGCTGCGGCCGGCTGGGCATGCACGAGGGCTGCGATCCTCGCGTCGATCCCTCGTCCCGTGATCTCCATCCGCCCCGATCCGGCACGCGACCGCAGCTCGTCCGGCCGGCCCACGGCGAGCAGCCCGCCGCGGTTGATCACCCCAACGAGGTCGCAGAGCTTCTCGGCCTCGGCCAGGTTGTGCGTCGTCAGGAACACGGTCACGCCTTCGCGCCGCGCCAAGGCCGTCAGGTCCTCGCGCAGTGCCGCAGCAGCGATTGGGTCGAGCCCCGCGGTCGGTTCGTCGAGGAACACGAGGGCCGGCCGATGGAGCAGCGTCCGGGCCACGGCGAGCTTCTGCTTCATGCCGCGGCTCCAAGCGCCCACGATCTCGCGCCTGCGCTCCCACAGGTCCAGCCCGGTCAGGAGCTCCCTGACGCGTGCCTGGCGCTCAACGCTCGAGAGGCGCCACACCCGCGCGTAGAAGTCGAGGTTGTCCTGGGCAGTCATCCGCTCGTACAGCCCGGGGTGTTCGAGCAGAGCGCCACAACGTTCGCGGATCGCGCCCGCGTCGGTCCTGGTGTCGTGGCCGAGCACATCGGCGATCCCCGCGGTCGGTTCGAGCAGGCCCAGGAGCAGCCGGATCGTCGTCGTCTTGCCCGAGCCATTGGGGCCAAGGAAGCCGAAGATCACGCCCGTGGGCACGTCGAGCGACAGCCCGTCCACGGCGCGGAGCACGCCAAAGTCGCGGGTCAGGTCACGCGTATGGATGGCGAGATCGGGCACGTAGTCCCTCTCCTGCGCGGCGTATCTGGGGAGTCGTCCAATTCTAGTCGCCCGCTGGGCCGGCCCGTCTGTATGCCGCCACCCGCCACGATGGCACGATCGTGACCGCGTTCCGACGGCAGTGGGCGTGCGGCCATTCGGTCCGAACAGGCCCCCATCGGGCAGCATCTGGTGCGCCACCGGACCGAGGAAGCCGAGCCAGTCAAGAGCCGTCGCGCGCGAGCGCAGGCAGCGCGTGCGCGCGACGTCCGCGAGCGTGCGCCGATGCAACGTGACGGGGTCGGGAGCGGACGGTGCGATACTGCCGAAACCCAACCCTCAGGAGGCAACGTGACTGAGACAGCCACACCGAAGCCGGCTGCGCCTGGCTTCGTCGTCCTGCGTCAGGTCGGCGGGGACCGCTGGCAAATGCTGGGCGAGGTCCGTCGAAGGCAAGGGCTTCCCGCCAGAGCCGCCCGAACGCAGGCGATCCTTGATGCGACGAACGGCGAGGCGAAGGCCGGCGAGGTTTACGCGGCCGTCCTTCGCAGCGAGTGGCGGATCGCCATGGACTGGGTGCCCCCGAAGGCCTAGGCACAGGACCGCGGGGTCCGCGAGCGTCCGGCAGTGTCACCTGATCGAAGGGCGGTCGTTCTGTGGTGCCGCGCTACCGGTAGCCGCCCTTGCCGTCCTTGCGAGCGAGCTCGACCCGCCGGAGCTGCGCTGGGTCGAGGTCGGCCTGTCGCTTGCCGTCGATGTCGGGCGGCGGTGCGTCGGTTGGAGGTGACTGCGGCAGCAGGCTCGCGATCGTGCCGACAACCCGCTTGAGCGCGGCCACCGCGGGCGTGATGAGCGACATCAGGGACTCTCCATAAGGGCGCATCCGCACCCGAGCGCATCATGCTCGGCAAGGGAAGCCCGGTCAATCGAGCAGCCGCCACACCCCGGACGGCCAGTCGGTTCGGGGGGCTCGGCTTCCAAACGCGTGATTCGCTCAGGGCGCAAGCGCGGCGCGCACCCGCTCCGGATACTTCTTCTCCGCGGCCGTCGCATTGCCTCCGAACGTCCCGCCCGGCACGACGACCTCCACGAGCAGGTTCTGCACGCCGACCCACTCCGAGTGCACAACGCCGTCCCAGCTGACGGTGCCGCGCGGACCCTGGATGCTCATTCCGCCGAACCCGGGCTGCATCGCCATGCGCTCGGCGGGGGTTGGGTAGACCAACACGACCCCGATGGCTCTCCCGATCCCCTTGGCCGTGGTGGTGGTTCCGCGATAGACGAGCTCCGGAAAGACGCCCATGTCGCGATCGTCGGTGGTCGCCACGAGCGAAAGACCGGGATCCAAGGTCTGGAGTCGGCCCTCGATGTCGGCGAGCGCAAGTGGGGCTGCGGCGGGCGTCGGCTCCGGGGCGACGGATGCCACGCTCGCAGCCGGCGGGGGCACGGGAGGCGTCGATGCACACGCCGCGAACACCGCCGCCGATGCTGCCAGGGCGAGAAGCCGCTTCATCATGTCCCGAAATCGCTCATTGCTGGAGCCATCTTCGGCTCCGGGACACGCCAGTCAAGAGCGAGCGGGCACGCGTCCCTGCCCCGAGGCCCTCGACCGCTCCCGCTGCGCCGCTACTTCGCTGCCCAGCCGGACAGGGGCTCTGGTGGCGCGGCGAACCCCCCACTCGCGAGGATGTCAACGCCGAGGACATCGCGGCACCATTCGACATACCAGCGGTCGTAATCCGAGTTCTCCGGATCGAATACGCGGCTGCCCATCAGCTTCAGGTCCTCGGGCTCGATGTCGTAGGTATTGACCCGAAGGTCGAGGCCGCTTGAGAGATGGCTGGCCCACATCGCATGCGCCTTCAGCCGAAACCTCGCGTTGAGGGCCTCGTACTCGACCCGGTGTTCTTCAAGCTCGGTGGCCAGTCGCCGGGCTCGGTCCATCGTTCCCGGGAGGATGGGCTTGGCGGCTCCAAACAGCATGGTCGCGCCTCCTTCCGACTTGATGGGCAACGAACGCGGGCGTGATGACCGACATCGAGGGACCTCCCTCACGGGCGAATCGGCGCCCGAGCCCCATCATCCTCGGCTTGGTTGGCGCGGGTCAATCGACCCTGCGGAACCACGGTGCCCGCCGGGGTCCAGTGCCGCCCGGCGGCCCCCTGGACGCGCGGTGCCACAACCGGTTCCCGCCAGGGAGTCAGAGCACGACTGTTCGTCGCGGGCTCTGTCCCCGGCGACATCGGATCTGCTGTCGGTCAGCCACCAGACGACTACGTGTCAACCGGGCAGGCCGACACGGGCCCCGACCTGGGCGTCGACGCCGCCGGGCCGGGACGAGCAGTCGTCCTGTGACTGGCTGGCAGGAATCGCCCGATGCGGAAACAGGCCGGTCTTAGGGCCTGTAGCCGATTGATCCCGCACGAACTACCACGTTTGTGCCATTCAAGTTGACGCTCCCGGCTGTCAGGCTGCCCTCATGGGCGCGGTGACCGAGCTGACGGACGAGGAGTGGGGGCTGGTCAAGCACTTGTTCGACCCGCCCACGCATCGCGGCGTCAAGGGCACGATCCCGCGACGCGACATCGTGGACGCGATCCTGTGGGTCGCCCGGACCGGCTGCCAGTGGCGGCACCTGCCCGACGGGTTCCCGGACTGGCAGGCCGTGTGGAGCCAGTGGCGTCGGTGGCGGGACAACGGCACCTGGGCAGCCGCGATGCGCGTGCTCGCGCGGGAGATCCGGCTCCGGCACAAGCGCACGGCGGACCCGACGATGGTCATGATCGACGGCCAGACGGTGAAGGGCGGGCGCGGCGGGCCAACGTTCGACGAGGCCGGCGGGCGCGGCGGCTACACGCGCGGCGCCAAGCGCACGATCCTGATCGAGATCCTCGGGCTGCCGCTTCGCGGTGTCGGTCAAATCGGCCAAGCCGCACGATGTCCAGTCGGCGCGGCGGATCCTCAAGGACCAGCTGGACGCGCCCCCAGCCCAGCAGCCGAAGCTACCTGGCCTCCAGGCCATCGTCGCCGACCGTGGCTACACGGGCCTCGCCGCGCTGGCCAACACCCACGGCCTCAACCTCGACATCAAGCGGCCGCCCCCCGCCCCGATGCTGCCGCCCGCGAAGCCCGGCGGGAAGCCGAGGAAGGGCAAGCGCACCTTCACCCCGATCCGTCCGCTCTACAAGGTCGAGAACGCCTTTGCCCGGCTCGGGATGTGGCGCCAGCTGTCTCGGTGCTATGAGCAGACGGCGCTCGGCGCGCAGACCTGGCTCGAGGTCGCCTGCGTCGCTTACCTGTGCGGGAGGCTGCGCGTCGAGCCGACGTAGGCGCCCATCAGGCGCGTCGTAGCCTGGACGAGAACGCCCCAGAGGAACGTAATCGGCAGAGCGGCGATCACGGCGGCCGCGCCGTAGAACACCAGCCCGTAGAGGCCAAGCACGGCGACCGCACCCACCACTTCGAGCGGACCGCTGACCCCGACCCGAAGTTCCGCCGGCTGACTCGCGAGCATGGTTGCGACATAGGCGAGAGCACCGAGTGGGAGCCCGATGAGGATCGCGGCGATCGATCCACCGAAGGCGGTCCAGCGATCGCCCGGGGCAACGCCGGGACCGAGCAGCCATCCGACAACCAGCGCGACGGGCACCGCGACGACCACGATGGGCCCGGCATCTGGCGTGGACGTGACGGGCATGCCGAGGAGCAGCGCAAAGAGGGGTGCGAACAGCACGGCGGCCGGTATCCCCCACAGGGCACCGACCACGTGTGCGTTGGTCCTCGGTGACACCGCTAATGTGATACTCACAGGTAGCACAATGGTTCAAGGGCCTCGACTTGTCAAGCGGGTGGCGTAATCGGCTACAGGCTCTGAGTGACTCCCCCTTCGCCGGTAGCCATCGCCCCATCAAGCACGCGATCGGGAGGCTCGATGGGTCGCTGAAGCTCTGCTGACGCCGGTCGAGCCGCATGGCGGCATCGTCCGCGAGGGTGCGCCAATGACACCTGACCCTCAGCACCGCCGACCCAGCTCGCAGGCCTGTGCAGGTCACATCGCCGAGGGGGTGCCGACGCGTTCGAGGACGGCCTCGACCTGCGGCAAGGCAGCGAGGTACTGGCGGTCGGCCAACTGCTTGAGCGCCACGAACAGAGCGGTCGCGACGACATCGGCAAGGACGAACGCGGCAAGACTGGCGACGGTGCCCAACAGGAGCAGCGGCGCGGCCAGCACCAGCCCGAGGCTGATCGCGATCGGCCAGTCCCACTTGCTCGCGGGTGTGGTCGCGCGACCGACAAGCCGCGTACCTGTGCCCTGCGGGACGAGCTCACCTCGGACTTCGAGGGCGAGCGGGTACTGCGTGTGGATCCGCCCGGGCTCACTGTGCGCGTCGATCAGGAGGTCGAGCCTCCGCCCCCCGACCGACCCGCGCACGAGCCAAAACGACCAGGTGGCATGCCCCGCGTCCTCGTAGCGCTCCTCGGCGATGGCGCGCCCGATCGCGGCCGCGACCGCGTCTGGTGGCACGTCCCACCTGGCACTGACCGAGCGACTGATGAGCGATCTCACAGCGGACCTCGCGCTCTCCCCGCTCTCATCGTCCGAGCGACCTTCGCCCTGGTCAAGGTGCCGTTCGTACCGAGACGTGGCGGCCCGATCTGCGAGGGTGCGCCAATGTCACCCGGCAGATCAGCAGCGCGACAGAGCGAGGATTGCCGTGCCGGAGGCCAGGGCGACAGCGGACCACAGGCCGACCGACGCCCATGGCAGGACGGCGAACATCGGCGTCAGGAGTGCCCACGCTGTGTAGGCAAGGCCTACACCAGCAACAGCAATCAGGCTGCCACCGGCGACGCTGCCGACAACACGCGCCAAGGTCCTCATCGATTGTCCTGGACGATCGCCGCGGCCCATACGGGTCGCCTGGGTCGCAATGCGTCCGCGCAATGTCCCCTGATGCAGGTGGGGATCACCTGGGCAGAGGGGCATCCCACCATCGAAGCGCGAGGGCACGCTGGACTTCGCGCGGATCGCCCGCGAGCAGGTCTCGAAGGACCTCAGTCTGGTTGGCGAACGCCCGTGCAATCTCAAGGGCGTCAGCCGCGCTCCGGGCCTGCGACAGCGATCTGCCGGAGCGCCTTCGGGCCGGAGAAGGAGCGCTCGTCGGTGTCGCCGGTCGATTGACCGTGCCCTGGTTGTCCTTGGAGGCTCACGGGCAGATAGTACGCACTGGCAATCTCCGCGAGCGTGTGTCAACCACACCTGGTGACCAGCTAGGGGCGGACGCGCTTGGATGAGCCGCAAAGCCCGTCCGCGTTAGGAGCTACGGACTTGCGCTCGGTCCCGGCTCGGCGCGCAGGCACAACTTGCCTTCGGGGGTGCCGAACTCGGCGTCGGATCCAGTCGGGCACGTGGCGTCCCTGCCCACCCAGGAGAGAACAACGTGGGTGTGTGGGCCGGAGCAGTCGGCGTTCCCGATCTGCTGGTGGTCGCCATCCGCCGACCCGTCGAAGTTCACGCACGCGCCGTCAGGGAAGCCGTCAGCCACGTCGTCGCGCTGTCGGCATGCCCCGATGGAAGCCGCGACCAGGAGCGTCCCCAGCAAGAACGGCAAAACGCGCAGTGATGTCAATCGAAGGCACTGAGCCCGATCGACATGACCCCTGCCCACGCGATATAGGCAAGCGCGAGGACGAGCACTCCCGCCAGGATCTGCCTTCCAGTCAATCGAGACACAGTCGGGTTCCTCGTGCGCAGCTGCCGCTGCGTATGCTCGTCACGATAGATGAGGCTTTGGTCCGCGAGCGTTTGCAGATGTCACCCGAGACGGGCGAACGGCACCGGCTCCCGACCGCCGACCAGGTCCGCAAGCGCGGCGACGACAGTGCGCATCGACGTGTCGGCTAGGTAGCAGTCATAGCCGTCGGCGATGCACTCGAATGTGGAGTCATGGAAGCCGAGGATGAAATGGCGCAAGCGCTCGAACCGCTCAGGCCGATGCAGGGGATGCACCCGGTTGGCCGCCTCCAGCTCCCGGATCCACGCGCTGCCCATCACCTCAGCCGCACCGTAGTGCCCTGCGTCCGCCAGGCCGCTCGACCAGAGCGCGTGCCCGTGAAGGGCCTCATCGTTCAGGCCACCGAGCACAGCCCCGCGACAGTCGAGCCACTCAACGATGCCGATCTCGCCTTGGTTCGGTTCCTCGGGAGGCAGAGCGGTGAGCGGCCCGAGCTTGAGGGCGGTAGCGGCGAGCCCGAACGCCAGGAACGTCCGAAACTCGGACTGAATCAGCACCGGCTCGGGCGCACCCGAATCCCAGCCGAGACCGATATCGATCGGATGGACCTGCTCGCCAGTGGTTTGGTCGTGTCCGAAACGCACACTGCCTCCGATCGCCGCTCTCGGATAGGCCGGCTCGTCGAGCAGCGAAGTATCGACCGATTGTGAGGGAAATGGAGGACCCGGGGTCCGGACAAGTCACGCCAGGTTCTCGTCCGCGAGTGTCATCTCCCCCGACCGCGCAACCGCGATCCGTGCCCGTGCGGCAGAAGCGCCGGGGTCAGACCCCGCTCGCGCCCGCCTCGGCGAGGTACTGCCGCGCGGCGGCGCCTCGGACCTGCCGGATGTCCTCCTCGTACTTGAGGACCACGCCCAGGGTCTCGTCCACGAGATCCGGGTCAAGCTCGGTCGCGCCCAGGGAGAGCAGCGCTCCGGCCCAATCGAGCGTCTCGGCAACCCCCGGGACCTTGGTCAGATCGGCCGTGCGCAGGCGGTGGACAAAGGCGACGACCTCGTGGGCGAGGCGCGCGGGGACGTCCGGCACCCGGGTGGAGACGATCTCGAACTCCTTGTTTGCGGTCGGGTAGTCGATCCAGTGGTAGAGGCAGCGCCGCTTGAGGGCGTCGTGCACCTCGCGGGTCCGGTTCGACGTCAGGATCACGCGCGGGGCCTTCGTGGCCCGGATGGTGCCGATCTCGGGAACCGTGACCTGGAAGTCGGACAGGATCTCCAGCAGGTAGGCCTCGAACTCCTCGTCCGCGCGGTCGATCTCGTCGATGAGCAGGACTGGCGGCGTGCCCTCGTGGTCCTCGAGCGCCTGGAGGAGCGGGCGCTTGAGCAGGAACTCCGGGCCGAAGATGTCGTGCGCCGACGCCTTCGCGATGTCGCCGCGAGCCTCGAGGAGGCGGATCTCCAGCATCTGCCGCGGGTAGTTCCACTCGTAGACCGCGGTGTTGACGTCGAGACCCTCGTAGCACTGGAGGCGGATCAGGCGCGCGCCCAGGCTGGAGGCCAGGACCTTCGCGAGCTCCGTCTTGCCCACGCCGGCCTCCCCCTCAAGAAGTAGCGGGCGGCCAAGCTCCAGGGCCAGGAAGACGGTGGTCGCGAGCGAGCGCTCGGCGATGTACCCGTGGCTGCGGAAGGCGTTCGCGATGCCCTCGATGGATCGGGTCGCCTCGGGGCGGTCCTCGCGGGCGGCGGACCGGGTGGCGGCGGAGGTCACGGGAGTGGGCTGATCAACCATGGGGGCCGATCCTACACCGATCCGGCGGTCCGTCCGCCCGCGGGCGCCTCATCCGTCGGGGGCGTCAAGGTCCCGGGCATACGCCGGGAACCGGAAGCGCTGGCTCCGGTTGAGGATCCCGCCGTGCGCGAGCCGGGCCACGGTCGCAGCGGTGGCCGGCTGGCCCGCGGCCAGGCGCGGCAGGAGGAGATCGGCGGCGGTGGCCATGGAGAACGCGCCGCAGCTCGGCAGGCCGATCACGACGGTCGGGCCCACCACCGCCATCCAGAGCATGGAACCCGGGTGGGCTGGCACGCCGCGGCGGACGATCCTGCCGCCCAGGCCGTCGATGGCGGCGAAGAATGGATCGGCCGGGTCGGTGCTCGCGCCACCCGCGGCCAGGACGATGTCGGCGCGGCCGTCGGCGCTGGTCGTGAACGCCGCCAGAGCTTCGGACACGGCGGCATCGGCATCCTCGACATACCGGATCTCGCCGAGGATCGCCCGCATCCCGGCGGCCTTGGAGCTGATCGCGGCCTCGAACCGCCGCCGCACGGCGGGCGCCACGTCGCCCTTCACGATCACGGCCATGCGAACACCGCGATAGGCGCGCACCCGCACGATCGGATCGCCGCGACGGGCGATGGCCTCACCCGCAGCGAGAACGTCCTCGGGGACCACGTGCGGGGCGATCTTGACGCTCGCGACCAGGTCCCCCGGCTCCACGGGCTGGCCGTCGATCACCGTGAACACCTCGAGCGGATCGATCCGGTTGATCCGTTCCAGTGCCGCCAGGCGGATGTCCACGATCCCGGCCCCGGCCGCCACGAGATCGACCCGGGATTGCGCCGGCCCGCGCACGACGAGCTCCGGCCGACCCCGAGTGACGGCCGCGGCCAGCCGGATGGCGGCCTCGTCCTCGTGGACGTCCAACGCGTCGGCCACGATGACCCTGGCCGCCGGGCCTGCGGGCGCCGCGCCGATCGCCGCGAGGTGGGCGGGGGTGAGCCGCGTTCCCTTGGCAATTCGTCCACCCGCGACGGCAAGGTCACGGGTGAGGATGGCGCCCAGCAGGTTCGTGGACGGCGTGCGGCCCGGGACGATCTGCTCGAGCCGCACCCGCCGGTTCCGTGGACCGCGCCGCTCAGCCCAGGCGGGCCAGCGCGGCCTCGATCGCGCGCCGCGTGTACACGACGGCCATGGCCGCGCGGTACTCGCTCCCCGCGTGGATGTCCGAGTTGATCTCGACCTCGACGGTCACGTGCTGCGCCGCGGCGGCGATCGCGTCCGCCGACCCGTCGCTGCCGACGAGGGCGGACTCCACCTCCGGCGCCCGGTACGCGTGCTCGTGGACACCGGTCACGCCGATGCCCGCCCGCGCGATGCGCTTGTCGGCGCCCATGATGACCACGGCGGCCACGCCGACCATGGCGTAGCCGGAAGCCGGCTGTTCAAGCGTCGCGTACGCCGAGCCCGCGTTGTCGAGCGGCGCCGGGAGGATCACCTCCGTCAGCAGCTCGTCATGGCGCATGGCCGTGGCGAAGGCCCCCTCGAAGAACCCGTCGGCCATCACCGTCCGGGTCCCCGCGGCGGACCGGAGCACGAGCTCCGCATCCAGCGCGAGCAGCGCGGCCGGCAGGTCCGAGGCCGGGTCCGCGTGGGCGACGGAGCCCCCCACGGTGCCGCGGTTGCGGACCTGGACATCGCCGATCCCGGGCAGCATGTCCTTGAGCACGCCATAGTGCCGGGCCGGCGAGTCCATGAGCTCCGCGTAGGTCGTCAGCGCGCCAACCGACAGCCGGCCGTCGTCGAGCGTCCGCACGCCGCGAAGCTCCGGGATCCGCCCGATGTCCACCAGCGTGGCTGGGTGCGCGAGCCGCAGCTTCATCAGCGGCAGCAGGCTCATGCCGCCCGCGATCACCTTCGCGCCACCATCCGATGCAAGCATCCGCAGCGCCTCGTCGAGGCTGCCCGCCCGCGTGTAGCTGAACGCCGCCGGGATCATGCCTGGCCTCCCTTCGCGCTCTGGATGGCGCCCCACACCTTCTGCGCCGTGTACGGCATGTCGAGATGCCGGATGCCCAGCGGGCTGAGCGCGTCGATGACGGCGTTCGCCACGGCCGCCGTGCTCGCGATGCACCCCGCCTCGCCGACGCCCTTGACACCCAGCGGGTTGACCGGCGACGGCGTGATGGTCTCGTCCAGCTCGAAGGCCGGCAGCCACGAGGCCCGCGGGAGCGCGTAGTCCAGCATGGAGCCGCTGAGCAGCTGGCCGTCGTCGCTGTAGACGGCGCCCTCCCAGAGCGCCTGGCCGATGCCCTGGGCGATGCCTCCGTGGAGCTGGCCGTCCACGATCATCGGGTTGATCTTCTTGCCGACATCGTCAACCGCCACGTAGCGGACGAGGTCCACGTGGCCGGTCTCCTCGTCCACCTCCACGAGCGCGATGTGCGTCCCGAACGGGAACGTGCAGTTGGGGGTGTCGTGGTACGCGGTCTCGTCGAGGTACGGCTCCATCCCCTCCGGGGTGTCGAAGGCCAGGTCGAGCGCGAACGCGATCTCCTGGATCGTCTTCACCTTGTCGGGCGAGCCCTTGACCCGGTACTCGGCGCCATCGACCTCGATGTCCTCCGGGTTCGCCTCCAGCATGTGCGCCGCGTACCGCCGGGCCTTGTCGCGGATCTTGGCGGCCGCCTTGAGAGCGGCCCCGGTCCCGACATTGGACGTCCGCGACCCGTACGAGCCGTAGCCAAACGGCGTGCCCTGGGTGTCGCTGTGCTGGACGACGATGTCGTCCATCGGGATGCCCAGCTCGTGGCTGATGATCTGGGCGTAGGTGGTCTCGTGGCCCTGGCCCTGCGGCTGGGTGCCCATGGTGACGACGACCTTGCCGGTGAGGTGGACCTTGATGTTGGACGACTCCCACATCGCCGCGCCCCAGCCCTCGCCGACGGCCCCGATCCACTTCGATGGCGCGACGCCGCAGACCTCGATGTACGTAGAGAGGCCGATGCCGAACAGCTTGCCTCGCGCCTTTGCCTCGGCCCGTTTCGCGGCGACGTCCGCGTAGCCCGCCATCGCGAGCGCCTTGTCCAGCGCCGGCTCGTAGTTGCCCGAGTCGATGTACAGCTTGGAGCCGTTGACGGCGGTCAGGAGCCCCGATGGGTTGTCGTACGGGAAGCTGTCGGGTGGCAGGAAGTTCCGCCGCCGGATCTCCGCGGCGTCGATCCCCAGCTCGTCGGCGACGAGGTCCATCGCCCGCTCCACGACGTAGGTCGCCTCCGGACGGCCGGCGCCACGGTACGCGTCCACGAACGTGGTGTTGGTGTAGACGCCGGTGACCTCGCAATGGACGTTCGGGATCTTGTACGGCCCCGAGAGGATGCGGCCATACAGCGTCGTCGGGATGCCGGGGCCGATCGTGGACAGGCGGCCGCCGAGGTTGGCGTAGGTCTTGACGCGCAGCCCCTGGACCTCGCCGGTCTTGGTCGCGGCGGCCTCCAGGTACGTGATGTGGTCGCGGCCGTGGATCGTGCTCTGGTAGTTCTCGCGCCGGCTCTCGACCCACTTGACGGGGCGCCCGCCGATCGCCTTGCTGGCCCACATGACGAGCGCCATGTCCGCGTAGCAGAAGATCTTGGTGCCGAAGGCCCCACCGACGTCGGGGCTGATGCAGCGCACCTTATGCTCGGGGATGCCGGTCACGAAGGCCGTCAGCAGCAGCCGCTGGATGTGCGGCGTCTGGCTGGACATCCAGACCGTGTACTCATCCGTGCCCGGGTTGTACCAACCGATGTCACCCCGGACCTCCATCGGGTTGGGGATCAGTCGCTGGTTCACGACGCGCTGCCGGACGATGACCTCGGCCGCGTCGAAGGCGGCATCGGTGCCGCTCTTGTCGCCGACGGCCCACTCGAACACGACGTTGTTGGGCGCGTTCTCGTGCAGCTGGGGGGCGCCGGGCTGGGTGGCCTTCTCGGCATCCACCACGGCCGGGAGCGGCTCCCACTCCACCCGGATCAGCTCCAGGGCGTCCACGGCCTGCTCCGGCGTCTCCGCGACCACCGCGGCCACGCCCTCGCCGGTCCACTTGACCGAGTCCGTGGCGAGCACCCGGGGCATGTTGACGTTGTTCGTGATGCCGCTCGCCCCGCCTGCCGGCCAGGCCATCGGGAGCGGGTTGTACGGGATGTCGGCGCCGACGAACACGGCCAGGACGCCGGGGGCCGTCTTCGCGGCCGAGATGTCGATCGACCGGATGTTCGCGTGCGCGTATGGACTGCGCAGGATCGACATGTGGACCATGCCGGGCATGCTGATGTCATCGAGATAGCGACCCTGGCCCGTGATGAACCGGGGATCTTCGACCCGCTTGACGGGTGCGCCGAGGACGTCGGTGGTCACGTCGCGCCTCCTCAGGCCGTGGCGACGGGGGTGGCCCCGTCACGCATGGCCCGGGCCGCCTCGCGGACCGCGACCACGATGTTGTGGTAGCCGGTGCAGCGGCAGATGTTGCCCTCGATCGCGTGCCGGATCTCGGTGTCGGTGGGATCGGCATTGCGCGCGAGCAGGTCGGCCGCGGCCATGATCATCCCGGGCGTGCAGAACCCGCACTGGAGGCCATGCTTCTCCCAGAACGCGTTCTGGAGGGGGTGCAGGGCGCCGACGTCACCCATCCCCTCGATGGTGGTGACGCTCGAGCCGTCCGCCTGGACGGCGAGCATCGTGCAGCTCTTCACGGCCCGGCCATCCAGGTGCACCGTGCACGCCCCGCACTGGCTCGTGTCGCAGCCCACGTGGGTGCCGGTGAGCCCCAGGTCCTCCCGCAGGACCTGGACGAGGAGCCTGCGGGGCTCGACATCGACCTCCCGTGGTTCACCGTTCACCTCGAGGGCGACGTGCAGCTCGGTCACCGGGACGACCTCCTCGCCGACATCGGCGGTCTGGGCGCCGGGTCGTGGACCCGGCGGGTGCGCAGGACCTGTGGCCCACTCCGACCGGGCCAACTGGCTCCCGGAGCGAGGCTCCCCGATGGTGGCAGGATCGAGGGCTCGGCGCAACCCGGGACTTCGGTGGGTCCTGGTGAGGGGGCCACGGGGCGGGGCGGGCCGATCGGGCGGACACCCGCCCAACTCACCCTGTGCATCGGATCCGGGCCTGCGCCGCACGCTCGCGACACGCAGCGCGGGTTCGGACGCATCGGCCTGCGGCCCAGACAGCATTCCGATGCGTCCCGTGAGTTGCGGCCCGGCCAGGGGCGGCACGTAAGCCGCCGGTAAGCGGCGACCGCTACAACTCGGACATGTCACCGCTCGCGCGCATTCCGCTCCTCCCGGGCACGCTCAACGAGCGGGTGGCGGAGCTGGTCAGGACCACCCGGACGGCCATCGGCTGGAGCCAGGACGAGCTCGCCGATCGCGCACTCACGTCGCAGACCAAGATCTGGCGGATCGAACACACCCTCGCCGGCGCGGCTGATCTCGAGACCCTTGATCGAGTGCTCACGCAGCTCGGCCTGAGGGTCACCCTCGAGATCGAGGGCCGCCACCTGGCGCAGCGAGTTGAACAGCGCGACATCGTCCACGCCTTGCTGGTGGGGGCGCTTGCGTCGCGGCTGCGCCGTGCCGGCTGGCTGGTCGCGTCCGAGGTGGCCACCGGATCCCGCGCACCAACCGGCTGGATCGACCTGCTCGCCTTCCGGGAGGCAGACGCGGCGCTCCTGATGTCCAAGGTGAAGGCGGCCATCCCGGACGTCGGCGGCCTGCAGCGCCAGGTCCGGTTCTACGAGCGCGAGGCTGTGTGGGCGGCGCGGCGCGAGGGCTGGCAGCCCGCAACCACCGCGAGCCTCGTCGCGTGCCTGGACTCCGCCGAGGTCGCGGATGTCCTCACTCGGAACCGGTCGCTGCTGGCAGCGGAGTTCCCGGGGAATCCCGTGGGACTCGAGGCGTGGCTGCTCTCCCCAAACGCCCCCAGGCCACGGCCCCGGACGATGGCCGCCATCGATCTGGCTCATCGTCGTCGCCCGGGACTCCGGCGAACCGCGCTCACGGGCCGTCGTTCGGCGCCTGTCTATGGCGACTACGCTGCCGCAGCGCGCTCCCTCATCCGGCCGGTGCCACGTCGCGCAGGGCGGCCTCATAGGCGTCCGCCATCAGGCGGATCTCGGCCTCGGTGATCACGAACGCCGGCGAGACGTGCAGCGCGACGCCGCGCAGGTTCCGGGTCAGCACGCCGTGGTGCCTGGCCGCGCCCACGACCTTGTCGACGATCCCGGGGTCGGCGGCACGCGCCTCGGCGGAAAGCTCGACCGCGGCGGTGAGCCCGACGGTCCGGACCTCGGACACGAGCGGTGCCGCGAGGAGCCGGCCCATCTCGCGCTCGAGCACGGGCTCGAGGCTGCGCACGCGGCCCACGAGGTCGTCGCGCTCCATGAGATCGAGGTTGGCCATGCCCGCGGCACACGCCGTCGCATGCCCGGAGTAGGTGTAGCCGTGGCGGAAGACGGCGCCCGGGATGGGGTCGTCCCAGAACGGCGCGCGGACCCGCGGACCCGCGATCACGCCGCCCAGCGGCACGTAGCCGGAGGTGATGCCCTTGGCGAACGTGATCATGTCGGGCTCGATGCCGTAGCGCGTGCTCCCCCACCACTGCCCGGTCCGGCCGAACCCGGTGACGATCTCGTCGGCGATGAGCAGGATGTCGTGCCGCCGGCACAGCGCCTGGACCTCGTCGAAGTACCCGTCGCGTGGCGGGATCACGCCACCCGCCCCGACCACGGGCTCCGCGTAGAACGCGGCGATCTCACCGCTCCGGGCCTCGAACAGCGCCGCGAGCGCCTCGAGATCGTGGGTCCCGACCACCACGATGTCACCGACGAGCGGCCCGTAGCCGGCCTTGTTGGACGGGATCCCGGCGAGCGACGTGCCAAACGCGGCCATGCCGTGGTAGCTGTGCTCGCGCGACACCATGACCTGCTTCTCCGGCCGGCCCATGACATCCCAGTACCGCCGGGCGAGCTTGGCCGCGGTGTCCACGGCCTCGGAACCGCCGCTGGTGAAGAACACGACGGCGTTGTCCATCGGCGCCATCGCGGCGATCCGGGCCGCCAGCTCCACGGTGGGCTCGGTCGTGTAGGCCCCGAACGACGAATAGGCGCTCAGCTTCCGGAGCTGGGCGGCAACGGCATCGGCGATCTCCACCCGCCCGAACCCGGCGTTCGCGTACCACAGCCCCGCGGTCGCATCGAGGTAGCGGTTGCCGGCCACGTCGGTCACCCAGACCCCGTCGCCGTCACGGATCACGAGCTCTGCGTCCTTGACGACATGCATGTCGGCGAAGCCGTGCCAGAAGGAAGTGCTCAATTCGGGCTCCTCGGGGTGCGCTTGGCGGGCGATTTGGCGGGCGATTTGGCGGGCGATTTGGCGGGCGCGCCGGCCAGGCCGGGCGGGATCGATCCGTGGGTCAGGATCCGCCTGTCGAGGCCGGCATCAACAGCCTCGCGTGCCGGCATGCCGGCGAGCGTCGCGGCCCGGGTCAGGGCCTCGAGGGCGATCTTCGCATCGGCGGGCGCAAGGTCCGCCAGCGACGAAGCGTTGGCCAGGCCCACCCGGGCCAGCCCGCGTCCGTTGGAGGAAGCGGCGTACTGGGCCGCCCAGACGAGCTCCGGGGCTTGGTCCAGCTGCTCCCTGCCATCACCCGCCCGCAGGGCCGCGCAGATGATCCCGCGCTCCGTCGGCGCGGCGCGCACCAGGTGCCAGTTGTCGGGACCGGCGATCAGGTCAAACAGGAATGACGCGTAGGGAGCTCCCAGGATCGCTTCCGCCCCAGCCTCCGCCGCCGACCCGCCGGTGATCGCGAGCATGACGTGCATCTCGCCGGCGCGCGCCAGGAGCTGCCGGTGCGCCTCGAGGAACGCCGCCCTCGCGGATTCGTCGGCGCCAATCGCGACCGCGGACGGCTCGAGCACCTGGACCACCGGGCAGCCGGCCTCGGCGAGGGCTTGGAGCTCGCCCGCAAGTAGGCCGGCGAGCTCGCTCGCGCGGAGGAATACGGCCGCGGCGCCGGCCGCGGCATCCGCCTCGATGGACGCCAGGGTCAACGGACCTGCCACGGCCTGCGCCACCGGCACATCCGTCAGCTCCGCGGCGGCCCGCCAGGTCCGGACGGCCAGGCCGTCCCGGCCGGTGTCGCCGGCGTGCAGCGCCTCGAGGACGGCTCGGGCCGGATCCGCCCATCGCACGGAGCCATCGGTGATCAGCCCCATTCCAGCCTGGGCCTGCGCGGCGATCGCCTCCGCGACAACCTGGTCCACGGCCCTCGAGAGCGCCGCGGTCGGCACCCGCCCGGCCTCCGCGTCCGCTTCGAGCGTGTCGAGTCGGACGCCATCGGTCGTCTCGCGGGGCCACGGCCCCAGAAGCATGGCGAACATGTGACAGATGCTACCGGGCCGGCCCATCTGCCGGGCATCGCGAGGCGAACCGGAGACGATGGAAGCCCTGCTCCTCCCCTCCGGGTCGCTCGCCTTCTCGGAGCTCGGCGGGGTGGCGCCCGCGCCGATCAGCCGTCCCACGGCCCCCGCGTATGATCAAGGCGCGAACAACGATTCCACCAGGGAGGGTCGCTTGCGGGAATCAGAGGACGGTCGTGCCCAGCGCCGGGCGGAGGACGTTGACCTCCTGGCGCGGATCGTCGCCAGGGACGAGCGGGCAGTGGAAGCCCTCTATGCCCGGTACTCCGGCCCGCTGTACTCGCTCGCCTACCAGGTCACCGGCGCCGAACGCTTCGCCCAGGACGTGGTCCAGGAGGTGTTCGTCGCCCTGTGGCGTGACGCGTCCCGGTTCGATCCGGCGAAGGGAGCGGTGGCTCCCTGGCTGTTCTCGCTCGCTCGTCACAAGGCGATCGACCTCGTCCGCCGCGAGGCGAACATCCGCAAGCGGACCGCCGACGTGGATCTCGAGCTCCATGAAGCGGAGGACGACGTTGACCAGGAGACCTGGCTCAGCTTCCGCCGCGAGCGGGTCCGGGCCGCGATCGAGCAGCTGACGCCTGACCAGCGCGAGGCCCTCGAGCTCGCCTTCTTCGGTGGCCTCACCCACGTCGAGGTCTCCGCCAAGCTGGGCATCCCGCTGGGAACGGCCAAGACCCGGATCCGCAGCGCGCTCCTGCGCCTGCGCGACATCCTCGGCGACTCCGTCTCCGAGCTGCCGGCCTCACAGGGCCTCCAGGGCGCCGACGCATGATCCACGACGATGCCGCGTTGATGCTCGCCGCCGGGTCCGTCCTCGGGGACCTGGCGCCTGACGAGCGTGCGGCGTATCAAGGGCACCGGGACAGCTGCGTCGAGTGTCGCCAGGTCGAGCGGGAGCTGGACCAGGTGATGACCGATCTCTCCCTGGCCGCCCCGGAACGCGTGCCGCCGCCCGGGCTACTGGATGACGTCCGGCGAGCGCTGGCTGCGGAGCGGCAACGGCCGGTGACCCGCTGACCTCCCGGCGGCGAGCTGTCGGCCCGCCTCAGGACCAGACGGCGGTGCCCAGCACCCACAGCCACGCATCCAGGGCACCCAGCGCGAGCACCCCGACCAGCTGGATCGCCGCGTGGCCCCTCGTGCCGAACAGCGGCACGGTCGTCCCGGGCGCGGTTCCCGGCCGTCGCCAGAGCGAGCGGAGCGTGGGCACGCGCCCCGGCGCGAACAGGAGCCCGAGCCACAGGCCCGTCACCAGCCCACCGATGTGGGCCCAGTTGTCCACGATGCCGCTCATCGCGAACCCCAGGATCAGGTTCAGGATCACGAGGCCCACGAACTGGCCCATGAATGCCCGTGCGCCGCGGTCGAGCACCGGCCGGTGGATGTACAGCCCGGAGATCATCAGGCCGAACAGGCCGAACAGCGCTCCGGACGCACCCACGCCCCCGGTCGCGCTGCCGAACGCGAATGTCGCCAGGGACCCGCCGGCGGCCGCCGCGATGTAGACGAGCAGGAACGGGATGCGTCCGTACAGGCGCTCGGTGAACGGGCCGGCGAGATACAGCAGGTACATGTTGAACAGCAGGTGGAGCGGCATCTGGGTCAGCGGGGCATGGACCAGGGTCACGGTCCACAGGCGCCAGATCTCGCCGCCCGCGAGGGCCGGCTTGTCGAGCGCCAGCAGGTCACGCAGGCTGTTGCCCACCGGGCTCAGGCTGGGATCGGCGATCAGCGAGGTGATCACGGTGACGATCAGGATCCCGATCGCCAGCGACGGGCCAGTGTCACCGCGGGCGCGGGCGAAGTACTTGCCGGAGGCGCCCTTGTCACCGATCTCCTTGGCCAGCCAGCCCAGGCGCGACGCGATCTCGGCCTTGTCGTCGGACGGGGCCCGCCGGTCCGCTTCGCGGTAGGCGTTGAGCGCACCGCGCAGGTCGCCGGCGCGAACCCGCGCCGCGGCCACGTTCCGCCAGGCGGCGTACGTGTGGTCGTTCTCGGGCAGCTGGGTGGCGGCCTCCCACTCGCCGAGCGCCTGGGCATCCTCGTTGAGCCGGTAGAGCGCCTCACCCAGGCCCAGCAGGGCGGCGGCCGTGATCGACGTGTCGTTGAACCCGATGACCCGCTGGTAGACGCGGGCGGCGTCGAGGAAGTCCGCCGACGCCATCAGGTCGGCGGCGTGGGTGAGGGCGGCGACGGCCGCCTCGCGGGAGAGCGGCCCTGACTGGTCCAGGAGGCCGCGCCTGTCGTAGCTGGGTTGATCGGTCACGAGCGCGAGAGTACCGGACGGGGCCTCTCGCGGCTCGCGGCTAGACTCTGGTCATGTGCGGACGGTTCACCCAGCAGCGCCCCACGTCCGAGATCGCGCGGATCTTCGAGGCCGAGGACCTCGTCGACGATCCGGGCGGGCGGTTCAACGTGGCACCGACCGACGAGGCGGCCGTCGTCGTGCAGCGTGACGACCAGCGGGCCGTCGTCGCCTACCGGTGGGGCCTGCAGCCGGCGTGGGCGGACCCCAAGCGCGCGTCAAAGGCGTTCAACGCCCGGGCCGAGACCCTGGCCACCAGCGGCCTCTTCCGCGATGCCTACCGCAAGCGACGCTGCCTTGTCCCGGTTGACGGCTTCTACGAGTGGCTCCGCGAGGGGTCGCGTCGCGTCCCGATGTGGATCCACGATCCTGCGAAGCGGCCGCTCGCGCTGGCCGGGCTGTGGACCGGGCGCAAGGACGAGGAGTCCGGCGAGTGGCTGCGCACCTTCACGATCATCACCACCTCGCCCAACGCGTTCATGGCCGACATCCACAACCGGATGCCGGTGGTAATCGCGCCCGGAGACTGGCCAACCTGGCTGGACCCCGAGCCCCGCGACCCGGGCGAGCTCCGGGCGCTGCTCGAGCCACGCGACAACCTGCCGCTCGCGGCGTTCGCCGTCTCAACCCTGGTGAACAACGTGCGCAACGACGGGCCGACCCTCATCCTGCCGGCCGAACCCGAGGCGGACCAGGAGTCCGCCTCGACGCTGTTCTAGGCCCGAAGCCGGTCTGGTGTCGCCGGCGAGGCCTGGGTTCGATCGGCAGCCGGCTGAGCCAGGTGCCGGCGCACGATCGACCCGACTCCCGGATCAGATCCGACCAGCACGAATGCGGCGAGCGCCAGCCCGAGGATGATGCCCAGGAAGGCGGGGAATCCGGTCGCCATGGAGAGGAGGTTCCAGCCCCACCCAGCGGCGAGGAACCAGAGAACGGCCGTGACGCTTCGCAGGAGCATGCATCAAGGCTATGCGTCCGCTTGCCCGGAGCCAGATCCCAGCGGTACCAGTCCCCAGACGCCAGTCGTCATGGTCGCGCACGGTCGCTACTCGACGAGCCCGACTCCCTTGAGATGGAACAGGTTGTCCGGGTTGTAGTTGATCGTGAACGACGCGCCAGAGCCATTCACCTGGAAGTTGTAGCAGATGACCTGCGTGGACAGGACGGTGCTGGAGCTGCCGTTGAACTTCACGGAGCCGCTCGCCGCGTAGATGGTTCCGGTCACGTCCAGCGTGGAGCCCTCGCCGTTGAGGTCGATGTCGTCCCCGCCACCCGCGGCGGCATCCCGATCCACGAAGATAACCATTCCCTCGTAGAGCCCGGACTCGATGGGCCGGAGAGCCAGCGTGGAGCCGTCTCCGCCGTTGAGGTGGATCGGGCCGTATCCGCCGCCCGCCGCATCCGTGGTGTTGTAGATGAGCACGCCGCCGGTCGGGTCGGTTCCCGTGTTGTCGCCCGAGGCCTTGGTGATGAGCGCGCCGTGGTCGCCGCCGGTGCTTCGAATCTCGATGCCGCCGCCGCCGATCCAGTAGAGGCCGGGCTCCATGTAGACGGTTGCCCGGGTCACCTCGAGGCCGCCCGGGTAGTTGCCAGGGAAGATCCGGTAGGTCTTGCCGCCCATCGTCGGCTTGCTGAACGAGCAGACCGCGGGAGCGCCGTCCGTGGCCGGGCTCGAGCCACCGGGACAGCCGTTGGGAATCGGACCCGGGATGGCATCGATCGGCTGGACCGCCGCCGGCATGCCCGGCTTGTCGGGCACGGCGAGGTCGCGCAGCGGGTCACCCGAGACGAGCACGCCGCTCGGGGCCGAGGTGCAGTTGTTCACGGCTCCACCGCTCGTCTGGATCTGTCCCACGACGTCGCACTGCGGAGCGGTCAACACCCCGTTGCCGCTGAGCAGGACCGCATCGGTCGGGCAATCGGAGTCGATGTGGACCGTCCCATCGGAGGTCACATTCGTGCCCGGCGCCCCGTTGATCTTGTTCGTCCCGCAGCCGTGCGGATCGAGGGCCAGCAGCGAGTACGGCAGGGCGATATCGCCACCGTTCTTGGCGACGCCCATGGCGCCCGTCTGCTGCTCAGTGATTCCGAGGACGCCGAGGAAGATCGAGGGACGCGTCGACCCGATCGTCACCTCGATGTGCCCGGGGAGACCGGCTTTCGTCGAGGGCGCGACCGGCGGGAGATCCACCCGGACGGTCCGCGCGTCCTGGCCGTCGAGATAGCCATGCTCCGCCGCCACCTCGCAGGCCGTGTCGATCGCGGCCAGGCCCGAGTGTGGCGTCGAGCAGCCGCCGTGGAACGTGTACCCGGCACCCACGATGTAGCGCGCGCCCGCGAGCGCTGCCGCGTCCGACGCATTCTGTTCGGTGCGCCGATCGAGCAGGTTCTGGCCCACGTCAAAGACGAGTGCGGCGACGACGCAGAGCGCGACGAGCCCGCCGGCCACGAGGACGAGGATCTGGCCCTGCTCGTTGGAGCGTCGGTCAGTTGTTGATGACAAGGGTCGACGCTCCTTTCACCGAGACGGGCGGGATGGGCACCAGCGGGATGGCCGATGTGAAGGCGTACGTCACCTCGACGGTCACGGTCGTTCCGCGGTCGTTGTCGGGGACGGCTGGCGGCGTCCCCCACGTCGGCGTGATCGTGAGCATTGACGGATCGTCGATCCCGATGACGCCAATCGCGTAGTTGCGGACGACCGCGATCACCGCGGTTCCGCTCGGGTCGTTGGGCGGCCCGGTTGGCGACAGCGACGCCGCGCCGTGGACGATCGCGTACCGGGCCCCTTCGCGCGCCGCGTTGTTGAGGATCTGCACGTAGTAGACGTAGCGACCGAAGTCGATGATCGCGAACAGGAGCAGGAAGAACAGCGGCGCGACGATGGAGAACTCGACAAGGGCCTGGCCACGACTCCTCGAGCCGGGCGGGCGAGATCCAGCCGCATGCACAGCGCGCATCACGGCCCCACCGGCTGGAGGTCAGAGATCCGGAAGTAGCTGTCTCGATTGGCCTGGATCACCGCGGGAAGCGGCGGGATCGCGAGGATGAGGTGGAACTGGTAGCTCACCCGGACGTGCACCGTGCAGGGCGGCTCGGTTGTGGCGATGGAGCAGTCGACGCCGTCGGTGACGCCTCCTGAGGTCCCGCAGTCGGTGGAGGCGCCGTTGCGTTCCAGCGTGCACGTGATCGTCGGGTTGGTGCAGGTCGTGTTGTTGACCGGGTCGGTCGTCTCGTAGTCCTGGAGGTGGCTGCCAGCCACCGACGTGCAGGCGCGGCGCTCCATCTCGCCGATCGTCACCGGGATGTTGACAGGCGACCAGTTCGTTGCCGCGAAGGCGCCGTAGTCCGCAGCCTCGCGCGCGGCGGACTCGACCGCAACGACGCTGTTGTAGAGCCGCCCGAGATCGGCGATCCCAACGAGGAGCAGCAGCAGGATCGGGAAGACCAGCGCGAACTCGACGACGCTCTGGCCAGCGCGCCGGAGGAATGGCGCGCGCGGTGCGGAGAACAGCATGGGCACCCGGCTGTCCCCGGCGGCAGCGGACACCTAGCGTAGGGCGCCGTCCTTGCGGCCAACCTTGCCAGATGGCCCATAGGTCCTGGTACGTGGTGACATCAGGCAACGCTGCCGCCGACGCCACCAAGGGCCGCCTGAAACGCCTCGCCGGACCCGGTCCCTGCGTCCAGGCGAGCCGCGAAGGCCCCCACGAACTCGGCGAACGCCCCCTCGCCACCGGCCGGCGTCGCGAGCACGGTGGTACCGGTGGGCAGCCCATCAGGCGGCGCGGCCTGTTCCGGGACCAGCACCACCAGGGAGGCCCCCGCGAATGCGGCTCCGTCCACGCACGCCGGGATCACTTCGGGCGGGACGTCGTCCGTGACCACGAGGACGCGGTACGACGTGAGGTACGACAGGCCGAGGGCGACATCGGCGGGCTGGAGCCGGGGCGCCGGGCTCAACGAGGCGGCGGATCCCGCAGGCCCTGGCTCGACGTCGACAACGTCGGCTGGCCCCGGGTCGGGCGTCGGGCGCTGGACGGACGTCGGTTGCGCCGGATCGCGAAGCACGGCCACGTGGCCGACGCCAGCCCGTGAGAGCCCGATCAGGAGGGCATCACCCATCGCGTCGTCGCCGATCCGGCCGACCAACTCCACGGACGAGCCGGCGATGGCGGCGGCGGCGGCAATGGCACAGGTCAGCCCCGCGGGTCCGGCCGGGTCGAAGGGACGCCATGCCGGTGAGCCGACGATGACGATCATCGGTCCAGCCTAGCGCGCCCTGCCCGCCGGCGCGACGCGGATCGAGCCCCTCAGGCCCTAGTTGTCGTCGTGGGTGGGGCCCGGGGAAGGGCTGCCGCTCGGCCGAGGCGTCGACGTCTCGTCCTCATGGTCGTCCGTCGGCTCCGGGGTCGGCTTGGCCGTGGGCTTGGAGGTTGGCCGCGGTGTCGACGCGGAGGCTCCGCCCGATCCCTTGCCGCTGCCGGCATCCCCGGGCTCCTGCGTCTCGCCGGGATCTGGCGTCTCCGGGGAGGCCGAGATCGGGGGCTCGAGCTGTCCGTCGGGTGAAGGGGTTGGCAGCTCGAACGTCACCTGGGGTGTCTCGGTCGGTTCAGGAGCCGCCGACTCCGGCGTCGGCGTCGGTCCCGGCTGGGTCGGGGCAGGAGAGGGCGAGCTGTGGTCATCAAAGATACCCAGGGCCCCGGCGCCAACGACCCCGGACCCTCCCGCGACAACCGCCACGAGCAGGACCAGCGCGAAGGACTGGGCGCGGACGGCAACCGGGAACCCACCCCCGAACGCGACCCGGAACGAGTCCCGCAGGGACCGGAGGAACCCGGCCATCTCGCGGTGTCGCAGCGCGCTCCCGGCCGCGATGACCGGAGCCGGGACCGGCTCCGTGGCAATCGCGCCCATCACCCTGTCCGCAAATCCGGCTGACGGGGCCGCTCCCCCGCGTGCGGCCACGCTTTCGATGTCCCGCGCGAGACGCGTCTCCGCGGCCAGCTGCTCGGGATTGATCCCGGGAACGCCGTCCAGCTCATCGGGGCCGAACGGCCGCGGGCGCTCGTTGGGGCGGTTGCCGGTCATCGGTCCGACTCCTCGAGGACGCGGCGCAGTCGCCCCAGGCCCCGATGCAGATGGGTCTTCACGGTGCCGAGTGGCCGTCCGGTCGCCTCGGCGATCTCCTGGAGGCTCCGCTCAGCGAAGAATCGCAGCGCAACGACCTCTCGATACGGCTCGTCGAGGGAGGCGACGGCCGCCCGGATCTGGGCATGGCGCTCGGTGCGCAGGAGCGTGTGTGCCGGATCCACCGCGTCGCCGACGCCCATGGTCCGGAAGCGCTCCTGGTTGGGTTGATCCGCCTCGGCCGCCAGCGGGTCAAGCCAGGCGACCTGCTTGCGGGTCTGGGCCCGACGGACGGCAAGCCGGACCGCGATGCGGCTCAGCCAGGCCCCAAACGCGCCGTCGGCGCGCCAGGTCCCGAGCGAGCGATACGCGATCACGAATGCCTCCTGTGCCACGTCCTCGGCTTCGCCACGATCGCCCAGCACGCGTGCGCACGACGCGACAACCGAAGCCCCTTCGCGATCCACGAGGATCCGGAAGGCGTTGCGGTCACCGGCGAGCACCGCGTCGACGATCGTTCGGTCATCGAATGTGGCTCCGGTGTCCAGGTTGCTGGTCACGATCCGGTCTGCCAGGGCTGCGAGCTCCATCCTGCGGGTTGTCGAGTCTGCCCGACGGCTCGGCTCGGCAAGGACCGATCCGACACCCGAGATGGTCGCGCATCGGATCGGCACTCACCGCGGACGGAGGTTACAGGGATCCTGGCCGGATCGGATCAGTCATCGCTGCCGGGGTCGCCGCCATGATCACCGCCGCCACTGTGGTCGCCGTCGCCGTCCTGGGAGCCACTGTCATGGCCACCCTCGTCGCCGGGACCGCTGTGCTCGCCCTGGTCGTTGTCGTCGCCCTGGTCGTTGTCGTCGCCCTGGTCGTTGTCGTCGCCCTGGTCGCCCGCGCTGGGCCCGCTGTTGTCACGGGCTCCGCCCTTGTCGCTGGCGCTGCCCTCGTCCACCTTCGCCTTGGCGTGGTCGTCGGTGGCGTCGGGGGTTGCGTCGTCCGCCTCGGGCGATTCGGTGGCCTCGGCCGTCGCCGTCGCCTCGGGCGACTCGGTGGCCTCGGCCGTCGCCGTCGCCTCGGGCGACTCGGTGGCCTCGGGCGACTCGGTGGCCTCGTCCGTGGCCGAGACGGGCGCGGTGTCCGCGCTCCGTCCGCCGGCGACGAAGCTGCTGGTGGCGAAGGCCGCGCCGGCGACCAGGAACAGGGTCACCGCGGCGGTACCCGCCGAGCGGATGATCGTCTCTTTCGAGCGCATGGGTGGTTTGCTCCAAGATGGCTCGGCATCCCTCGCTGGTGCCGCTTCATCTCTCCAGAGGCGTCCGCGAGCCGGAAGGTTTCGGGCCGGCCCACGTTCGTGGGTCCCCGGCCCGGTGCCTGGCCCACCCTCCGCGGCACCCCCGACCCTGCCTACCCCTCGGGGGCGTCCTCGGCGGCAGCGCCCGGCACGTCATCCCGGACCACGTCGACCGGGCCGATCGCCGCCGCCTCGAGGTCCGCGCCAAACTGGTCGTGGTCGCCGACAAGCACGACGGCCGCGGCCTCGGGCCGGATGTGGGCACGCGCGACCCGGAGCACGTCGCCGGCAGTCACCGCCTCGATCGACGACCGGTAGCGATCCAGCTCGTCGTCCGGCAGGCCATGGACAAACAGCCCGGCCAGGGATCCGGCCACGGGACCCGGGGTCTCGAACCGGAGCGGGAACACGCCGATCAGGTAGTTCCTGGCGGCTCGCAGCTCGTCGTCCGTGACCGGCACCTCCCGGATCCGGTCCAGCTCGACCAGGAACTCGCGGAGCGCCGGAACGGTGACCTCGGTGTTCACCGCCGCGCGGGCCGAGAACGGGCCGTGTCCTCGACGCATGTCGAAGCCGGCGCTGGCGCCGTAGGTGTATCCCTTGTCCTCGCGGAGGTTCATGTTCAGGCGCGAGTTGAACAGGCCGCCCAGGATGGCGCTCATGACGACGACCGCGTGGTAGTCAGCGTGCAGGCGGGGCAGTCCCCGGTGTCCGATCCGGATCTCGGATTGCACCGAGCCCGGTCGGTGGATGACACGCACGAACCGCGCATCGACCGCGCCGGCATCGTCGATGGGTCCCGCGGTCGCGGCATCCGGTCCGGTCCAGCTGCCGAACATCGACTCGGCTGCCCGGGCAACCGCGGCGGGATCCAGGTCACCCGCGACGACGAGCGCGCCGCGCGACGGCACGCAGGCTCGCCCGTGCACCGTTCGCAGCTCGGTCGGGGTCAGCCCGGCCACGGTGTCCGTCCCCCCGCCCGCCGGACGATGGTAGGGACTGCCGGACGCGTAGACCGCGGCGCTGAACGCCTGGTCGGCACGCCGCCGGGGGTCCGACTTGACCTGGAGCAGGTCGGTGAGGCGCTCGTCGCGGAGACGATCGACCTCGGTCCCGGGAAAGGCCGGGCGACGCACGACCTCCGCCAGCAGCTCGAGGGCAGGCTCGAGACGGTTGGCGGGAACATCCACTCCCGCGGAGAGCGCATCCCAGCCCGCCTCGGCATGGATGGAGGCACCGAGGCGCTCGGCGGCCTCGGTCAGCGCGATGGCATCACGCACCTCGGTGCCCTCGGTGAGCGCGCGGGCCGCCAGCACCGTGGCTCCGCCGGCGGCGGCCGGCTCATCGGATGCGCCGGCCCGGAACGAGAGCGAGACGGCCACCAGCTCGCGCCCGGGCATCGGGGTGACGACCACCTTGAGCCCGTTGGCGAGCGAGGACCGGAACGTGTGCGGGAACTCGAAGGGACGCGGCTCGCCAGGAACGGGCCGGACCCCGGGGGATCGCTGCCCGCTCATGCCGCCGCCTCGCCGGGTGCGTCGCCGGTGGCGTCGCCGGTGGTCGCCGGCACGTAGGTCAGCACCACCCGGTTGTCGGCACGGAACACGGCGCGGGCGGCGTCCCGGATCTGGTCCGCCGTCACCGCGAGGTAGCGTGGTAGCAGGGTGTTGATGAGGTCCGGGTCGTCGAACAGGCCCGCGTATTCGGCGAGCCGCCGGGCGCGCTCCTCGACGCGGGCAAGCGAGCCCAGCTCGTCGGCCTCGATGAGGGCCTTTGCGCGGGCGACCTCGTCCTCGCTGGGCGCCTCCGAGGCGAGCTTCTCAAGCTCCTCGTGGAACGCCGCCTCGACCGCCGCCGGATCCACGCCCGGCCGGACGGTGGCGATGCCCAGGAACACGGACCCCCCCGACGAAGCCCCAGCTCCCGCAGTCGACCTCCTGCGCAAGCCGATCCTCACGGACGAGGCGCTTGTGGAGACGGCTCCCCTTGCCGCCTGCCAGCAGCTGCGCCGCAATGTCGAGCGGATCCAGCGCCGGATCCCCATACGCCGGCGCCCGGTAGGCGACGAAGATCCGGGTCAGCGGGACCCGGTCCTCCACGGTCTCGCGCTGCTCCTCGCCCAGGAGCGCGGGGAGCGGCGTGGTCCGGCAGCGACGGGATCGCCGGGTTCGCCGGGATCGGTCCGAAGTAGCGGTCCGCCCACGCCCGGACCTGGGCGCGCTCGCAGTCCCCCACCACGGCGATCGTGGCGTTGTTCGGCGCGTAGTAGGTCCGGAAGAACGCGGAGACATCCTCCAGGGAGGCCGCGTCGAGGTCCGCCATCGAGCCGATGGTCGGGTGGTGGTACGGGTGATCCTCGGGGTAGAGGTGGGCGAACACCTTCTCCTGCCACGACCCGTACGGCCGGTTGTCGTAGCTCCACCGCTTCTCGTTCTTGACGACCTCGCGCTGGTTGTCGAGGTTCTCCTGCGACAGTGCGTCGAGGAGCGTGGCCATCCGGTCCGCCTCCAGCCACAGCGCGAGCTCCAGCTGGTGGGAGGGCAGCGTCTCGTAGTAGTTGGTGCGGTCCAGCCAGGTCGTGCCGTTGAGCGTGCCGCCGGCTGCCTGGACCAGCGCCATGTGCTCCGCCTTGGCCACGTTCGCCGACCCCTGGAACATCACGTGCTCGAACAGGTGGGCGAACCCGGTCTTGCCGGGGACCTCGTGCTTGGAGCCGACGTTGTACCAGACGTGGACGGCGACGACGGGCGCGAGATGGTCCTCGGCGACGATCAGGCGCAGGCCGTTGGGCAGGCGCTCGTCGGAGAACTCGATCACGGGAACGGGCATACGGAACGGGTCCTCGGGCGGTGACGGGTCGCGGGCTAGTGTAGGGCGGGTGGCCGATCCGGGGCCCGGGACGGTCCGCCCCGGGGCCGTCGGCGTGACCTTCGGTCCGCACCGTCGACGGCCGGACGTGCCAGCATGATCGAGACGGGCCGCGCTGCCGGCCCGGCACAGGGAGGGTCCGATGGGATCGGGTCGTGGACCGTCGTCGGGGGCGCTCATCGGCGGCATCGTGCTGCTGATCGTCGGTGTGGCGTTCCTGCTCCGGAATGCGGGGATCATCCGTGTGGACTGGGGGGTCCTGTGGCCGGCGCTGGTGATCGCGATGGGGGTCGTGCTGATCGTGGGAGCGCTCCGACGGGGTGGTGGCGGGCCCGGCGACACCAACGTGAGCATCCCGATGGACGGAACGGCGCGCCTTGACCTCGCCCTGCGCCTGGGGGCCGGCCAGTACCGGCTCCGGGCCGGGGCCGCGGGCCTCGTGGACGTGGCGGCCAGCGGGCCGACCATCGACCACCGCGTCGAGCGATCCGGCGACCTTGCCCGGGTCCGCCTCGCGACCGCCATCGACTCCTGGAGCTGGGGGCGGATGGCCGGCGGGACCGACTGGCGGATCGGGGTCACGCCCGGGGTGCCGGTCCGGCTCGATGTCCAGGCCGGCGCCGGCACGTTCGAGCTGGATCTCGAGGGCGTCATGACCAGCGGGGTCACGTGCGGGATCGGGGCGGCGGACCTGCGGATCGTGCTTCCGCGGCCCCGGGGCGAGGTCCCGGTCCGGGTCGAGGGTGGAGCTGCCCAGTTCACCTTCGAGATCCCGGCGGGTGTCGAGGCCAGGGTCACGACGACCGGGCTGGTCACGACGAGCGGCATCAACCAGACAGCGGGCTACGCGACCGCTGCCGATCGCGTGACGGTTGCGGTGACCGGTGGCGCGGCGGCCGTGCGGGTGATCCAGCGAGCCTGAGGCGCCTCGCGGTTCCCTTGGATCGGGTGCCGGAACGGCGCGGCTAGATGGGCAGCAGCACCGCGATGACGGTCGGGATGATCGCGAGCAGGAAGGCATCGCGCACGAGGACGGCCGTGGTCCGTCGGTCGAGCTCCCGCTGAACCGGGTCGACGACCGGCTCACGGCTCGCCTCGCCGTCACCGAAGTTCGACAGCCCGGCCATCGCGAACGCGACGCAGAACCGGCGGCGGGCCTGGAGCCAGGCGACGCCGGCACCCCACAACGGCAGGAACAGCAGGAGGCGCGTCAGGGCGGGCGCGCCGGCCGCCACGAGGATGGCGAGCAGGGCGACCGCCGCCGCGATCGCCGCGATGGCCGACCGTCGCCGCCGCCGGATCTCCCACGGACCGATGTTGCACGCTCCCGCGACATAGCCATGGTCGGGCTCGGGAGCCGGCGTGATGGGAGCGGCGAAGCGGGTCGGGTCGGACATCGAGGCACCAGGTGGCGGCGCGGGGTGACGCGCTCACCTGATCTTCGCAGGTCGCGGCGTGGCGGATGCCTGCGACGCACGCCCGAGCACTCGCGGGTAGACTCCCGCTCCGTGAGAACCACATCGCACCGCCTTGGCGTCCGGGCTCGTGGGCGCCGTGCTTGCCCTGCTCGTGGCGGCACCCGCCCTGGCCCATGCCGATCTCGTCGCGTCCACCCCCGAGGACGGCGAGGTGCTGGCGGTCCCGCCCACGGCGGTCGAGCTCACGTTCAGCGAGGGCCTGGACGCCGGCAAGAGCTCCTTCAGGCTCATCGGCCCGGACGGCGATGTCGGAACCGGCAAGGCTCCCAAGGACGGCGCCACCACGATGGCGCTCGAGGGTCTGGCCCTGGGTCCCGGTGACTACAGGATCAAGTGGACCTCGGTTGCCGAGGACGGACACATCGAGCGGGGCTCGCTCGCGTTCACGGTGTCGTCACCGACCCCGGAGCCCGCAACGCCGACGCCGGTCCCGACAACTGCGCCACCGCGGCGTCGCGACCACGCCCACGGCGGCGCCCGCGACCGAGTCTTCGGCACCCCCGCCGCCGACAACCGCACTGCCGAGTGACACCTCCGCCTCACCCGCCACGGACAGCGGCGACCCCGCATCGGTCTCCGGGACCGACGTCCTGATCCCCATCGTGGCGGGGCTCGTCCTCGTGGCCGGCGTGGGGGTCTTCGTCCTCCGTCGCAGTCGCCGGGCCTGAAGCCGGTGACCGGGCCCAGGCGGGCGTGGGCCACGGCATGACCAGGCGCCTGGCCGGCGTGATCCTCGCCGCGGCCGTGATGCTCGGCGCACCGGTCGTCGCGCTCGCCCATGGCCTCTCGCCGCTCTACGAGAGCCCGCTGCCACTGGCCGTGTACCTCGCCGGCGCCGCAGCCACGGTCGCGCTGTCGTTCGTGTTCGTCCTGGCCCGCGACCTGCGGGCGGCGCCCGTGCAGGCGGGGCGCCCCGCACCGGTCCCGGTCACCGTGCGGTACGGGCTGCGCACCATCGGCGTCTTCGGCTGGGTATGGATCCTCGCCCAGGGCATCGCCGGGGGCTCGTCGGATGCCTCCGTGGCCGGGCTCTTCCTGTGGGTGTACGGCTGGGTTGGCGTGGCGATCCTCTCGGCGCTCGTGTTCCCGGTGTGGGAGTGGCTCGACCCGTTCACGACGATCCATGACCTGATCGCCGCCGTCCTGCGCCGGCTCGGCCTGCGGGGCGGCACGCCCGCGCCCCTGCCCGGGTGGGCGCGACTGTGGCCCGCGGTCGCCGGGCTCGTGTTCCTCGTCTGGCTGGAGCTCGTGGCGGTGCCCGGCAATGACGGGCTGACGGTGGTCGTCGCCGGCTACACGGTGCTCACGCTCGCGCTCATGGCCCAGTTCGGACGCGACCCATGGCGCGCGTACGGCGACACGTTCAGCGTGTGGTTCCGGACGCTCAACCGGCTGGCAGCGACCGGCGTCCCGCCGTCGCCGGGACCGGAGGCCTCAGACACGGCCACCGACCACCACGGCGTGCTTCGCCGGCCGTTTGCCTCCGGGGTGATCGACGCTCGCTGGGAGGTGCCGCGCATCATCCTGGTGGCCGTGGCCACGGGGTCCATCCTGTTCGACGGCCTGTCACAGACCGTGCCCTTCGCGACGGTCTTCGGGGCCCCGACGCTGGTGCCGAAGACCCTGCTCCTGCTCGCGTTCCTCGCGATCATCGCGCTGGCCGCGCTGGTTGTGGCGAAGTCGGTCAGCCCGGGAGCGATCGGGGCCGGCCTGCTGCCGATCGCGGTCGGCTACCTGGTCGCCCATTACCTGACCTACCTGCTGATCGACGGGCAGCGGATCGTGATCGCCATCTCCGACCCCCTCCAGCAGGGCTGGGACGTGTTCGGGACCGCATTCTTCGTCCCAACGGCTGCCTGGCTGCCGCCGGGCCTCGTCTGGACCGCCCAGCTCGCCGCGGTCGTGGGTGGCCACATGCTCGGGGCCTGGGCCGGCCACGTCACCGCCCAGCGGGACCTGGAGGCGTCGGCCGCGGCCGCCAACGGCCGGGCGGCAAGGGACCTGCGTCACCGGAAGATCCACGACCCGGATCCGCTCCCGCCACGGCGCCGGAACCTGCGCGCCAGGGAGATCCCGCTGGCCGTCGTGATGGTGGCGCTGACGACGCTGACGCTGTGGTCACTCGGGCAGGCGATCGTCGTCGAGACCCCCGCCGCGTCGGTCGGAGGCGTCACCCAACCCGCGTAGGCGCAGCCAGCCCGGCGCCGGGTGCGCCGGGGGCATCCTGGTGACGCGGTCGGTCAGGCCTCTCCGAGCCAGGCCGCGATCGTGGGGACTGTCGGGATCTTCCCGGCCGAGACGACCCGGCCGTCGATGACGAGCCCGGGCGTGCTCAGGACGCCGCGGGCGGCAATCTCCGCATAGTCGGTCACGTGGCGGACCTCCGCCGGGATCCCGAGCTGGGCGACGGCCTCACGGGCATTTGCCTCCAGCTTCTGGCAGTTGGCGCAGCCGGAACCGAGAACCTCGATGACCTTCACTGGTGGATCTCCTTGAGAGCGGGTTGGCGAATGGGTGCGCCCACGTCAGGCGAGCAGGTTGAACAGGTAGCCGACGATGACGATCCCGCCGGCCACGGTCGCAGCAAACGTCGCCAGGAGGCGCGGCTTCATGACCTTGCGCAGGATCACCATCTCCGGGAAGGAGAGGGCCGTGATCGCCATCATGAACGCGAGGGCGGAGCCGAGCGGCAGCCCCTTGCCGATCAGCGCCTCGACGATCGGGATGGTGCCGGCGGCATTGCTGTACAGCGGGACGCCGAGGGCGACCAGCGCCGGGACCGCGAGCGGATTGCCCGAGCCGCCGATCGAGACCACCAGGTCCTGCGGCACGAAGCCGTGGATGAACGCCCCGACCGCGATGCCGGCGACGACCCAGGGCCAGACCCGGCCGACGATGTCGAGCGTCGATCGCCAGGCATCACGGACCCGGTCGCCGAGCGACGTGCGCATCTCGATGGCCCCGGCACCCGCCCGGATTGTCCAGACGTAGTCCTCGACATGGCGCTCCATGTTCAGCCGTCCGATCAGCAGACCCGCGGCGACCGCCACGACCAGCCCCGCTCCCACGTACGCGGCCGTCACGCCGGGCCCGAACAGCCCCCACAGCAGGACGATCGCCACCTCGTTGACCATCGGCGACGCCACCAGGAACGCGAAGGTCACGCCCAGCGGCACCCCGGCTTCCACGAACCCGATGAACAGCGGCACCGCCGAGCAGGAGCAGAATGGCGTCACCACGCCGAACCCGGCCGCCGCCATGGTCCCGGCCACGGCATTCCGACCAGCCAGCGCGCGCCGGACGCGATCGGGCGAGACGAACGAGCGCAGGAACGAGACCAGGGTCACGATCCCGGTCAGCAGCAGCAGGACCTTGGGCACGTCGAACAGGAAGAACGCCACCGCCTGGCCAAGCTGCGACGCCGGATCCTGGCCGAGGACCTCGAAGGCGAGCCACTCAGAGAGCGGCAGCGCCAGGAACCACGCCACCAGCCACGCTGCCGTGCCGGCGGCGACCACCAGCCACAGCGGAACCTGGGGCCGGCGAAGGGCCAGGGTCGTCATCCGAGGAGCTCGGCGAGGGCGTTGCGGGCGGCCGCGACGGCCGCCTCGTCGCGTTCGTAGTACTGGAAGCGCCCGTTCGTCTCGTGCCGGACCGAATGCACGAGGCCCGCGTCGCGGAGCCTGGCGAGGTGGTTGGACACGTTGTTCTCGCGCTCACCCAGGGCCGCCGCCATCTCGCACACGCAATGGGGGCCATCCGCGAGCATCCGCAGGATCGAGGCGCGCACGCGGTCCGCCATCAGCGCCGCGATGGCCTGCGCCTCGGCCACGTCCGGCGCGGCGAGGTCCATGCGAGGCTGGGCGATAACGGGCAGGTCAGCACGCATGGCTGCGTCCCTGGTGGGATCGGGGTGGTGTCAACATCTCACCGGTGAATGTCTCACCATCCGATGAGATGTCATAGGGCCAATCGGCAGGATTGGCAGGCCACCTTGGCTCGGGGCAGCGACCCGCCCGGGTGATACCCAGCCAAGCTCGCTATCGCTCGGCGATCAGGTCTTGGCGGTCGTGAGGCCGGTCTCGCCGACGAGGCGCTCGAGGCGATCGTAGGCGTGGGCCGTGGTGCCGCCCGCAGCGTCGCCAATGATGCCGGTCCCGGTGAAGGTGCGGTCGCCGCCCGCGACGTTGTTCGCGCGGTGTAGGTCTGGGTCATCGAGACCACGGTGCTCTTGGCGGCGCCGGTGGGGCGCTTGGCCGCGTCGTGCGTGTCGGCGAGCGCGCTGGTCTCGCCGGCCCACTTCCGACCCGCGATCGTGCCGTCGAGGTTCCAGGTGGTGGTCGCGGTCGCCGACCACGGGGTCACCACCGACCGCAGGCGCCCGGCCGACGTGTCGGAGCCCGTTGCCGGGTTGCACGAGAGGCCGTAGACGGCGTTGTCCGGGCAGTAGCCCGTCTGCTCGCCGATCGAGTCGTACGCGAACCTGGACTTGACGTCGTCGGTGCCGTCCGCGCCCGAAGCCGCGCCGTTCTCGGAGTCGAGCGTGGTCGCGGCCACCCGGCCGAGGGCGTCGTAGGTCGCCCGGCTCGCGATGCCCAAGGGGGTCATGGTGCCGGTCGCCCGATAGCTGCGCCGCCCGGATCTCGCCGCGGCCTTGCCCAGGCGGCAGCCGGTGGCCGGGGACGGTCGGGAGGGTATGTCGTCGCCGAGCTCGACTACCTCGTCGCGTCACGGCTCGGCGTGACGGCCGAGCTCGCAATCCTCGCAGAGCTGGTGGGCGGCGCATGGGACCTGCCGGCGATGGACGTCGAAGGGCTCAAGGACACACGCGACGTCATCGGGCACTATGCGCATCAACGGATCGGTGTCGCAGACGCCTCCAACGTCGTCCTCGCCGCGCGTTATCGGACGCAGACGATCGTCACGCTCGACCATCGGCATTTCGACGTCCTTCGGCCGATCACCGGCGGTCGCTTCGCCGTGCAGCCGTAGCGCGGATCAACGAGGGATCGGCCAAGGGCAACCGACTCAGCCTGGCACCCACTCCGTGATGGCCCTGACTGCCGCGATCCCGTCCACGACCGCCGGATCCAGGGCCTGGGCCGCCGCGACCCCGGTCTCGATCGAGGTGAAGCACAGGATCCCCTCGGCGATGGTCGCGTGGCGGATGTCGGCCGCGTCGCGCACGGGACCTGAGCGCGGGGTGGGCGTGTTGACGACGAGCCTGACGGTCCCCGACGCGATCAGCTCCAGGATCCCGGATTCCTCCCCGACCGGCTCCTCGCCCAGCTTCGCGACCGGCGCGATCGCCACGATCCCGGCCTCCTCCAGCACCGCCCGCGTGCCACCGGTCGCGGCCAGCCGGTAGCCGGCCCGCACCAGTGCCTGGCCGAGGTCCACCAGGCCCCACTTGTCGCGGTCGGCGATCGAGAGCAGCGCGAGCGGCGGCTCCCCTGCCCCGGCGCGCGGCGGGATGAGGGCGGCGCCGGTGAGCGCCTTGGCCATGGCGACGCGCGGGTCCACGGCGATCCCGATGACCTCACCGGTGGATTGCATGAATGGACCCACCGAGGGATCCACGCCCTTGAGCTTGGACGTCGAGAACGCAGGCGACTTGACGGCCACGAACGGCGGCTCCGGGCGGAGCCCGCCCTCCCAGCCCATGTCGCGCAGGGTCTCGCCGAGCGAGATCCGGACGGCCAGCTCCACCATCGGCACACCGGTCACCTTGGACACGAAGGGCACGGTGCGTGAGGCGCGCGGGTTGACCTCGATCAGGTACACGCCGTCGTCACGGACGATGAACTGGGCGTTGACCAGCCCCCTGACGCCAAGGGCGAGGCTGATCCGCTCCATGGTCGAGACGATCAGCGACTGGTCGCCCGCCGACACGCCCTGGGGCGGGAACCACGCGATCGAGTCGCCCGAATGGATGCCCGCCCGTTCGACATGCTCCAGCAGACCCGGGATCAGGACCTCGGTGCCGTCGCACACGGCGTCGACGTCGACCTCGAGGCCCTCAAGGAACCGGTCGATCCGCACCGGCCGGTCGGGGTCCACGATCGCCGCCGCGGCCAGGTGCCGGGCGAGGTCCTCCGGGGAGTAGGCGAAATCGATGGCCAGGCCGCCGATGACGAACGAGGGCCGGACGATGACCGGGTAGCCGATCCGATCGGCCAGCGTGAGCGCCTCCTCGATGGACTCGGCCATGCCGCCCTCGGGCTGCGGGATGCCGAGCCGGTCCAGCAGGGCTGAGAACCGGGTGCGCTCCTCGGCCTGGTCGATGGTCTCGAGATCGGAGCCCAGGAGCGGCACGCCGGCGGCGACCAGCGGGCCGGCCAGGTTGAGCGGGGTCTGGCCACCGAACGCCACGACGGCGGGGAGGAGGCCGTGGCCGATGTCGTGCCCATCGGCGGCCGCCGGGCTCTCGAACTCGATGATGCTGCGCACGCTCTCCGTGTCGAGCGGCTCGAAGTACAGCCGCGTCGAGGCGTCGAAGTCGGTCGAGACCGTCTCGGGGTTGGAGTTGACCATGATCGCGCCCCAGCCCTGGCGGCGGAGCACGTCCGCCGCCTGCACGGCGCAGTAGTCGAACTCGATCCCCTGCCCGATCCGGACCGGACCGGAGCCGATGACGAGGGCGGCCGGCCGGTTGACGGGCGGTGCCTCCGGGGGCGACCCCGCCGATGCGTAGGTCGAGTAGAAGTACGGCGTCTCGGCGGCAAACTCGGCGGCGCAGGTGTCGACCATCGCGTAGCCCGGCACCAGCCCCAGCGCCATCCGCGCCCCGCGCACGGCGGCCTCGATCGTTCCAGCGAGTCTGGCGAGATCCCGGTCGGCGAAGGCGGCCCGCTTGGCGGTGACGAGGAGCGAGGCGCCATCCGCGTCCTCGGGGTCGATGAGCCGCTGGCCCATGGTGCCCACCGCGGCCTCGAGCGCGACGTTCCGGCCCATCTCGGCCAGGAACCAGGCGCTGATCCCGGTTGCCCGCCTCACCACCTCCTGCGGAACCCCGCGGCGCAGCAGCCCCAGGACCCGCCACAGGCGCGAGTCGGACGGCTCCACGAACTGGCGCAGCACGATCGGCGCCGCCGAGCGCTGGGCGAAGCGGGTGCTCTCGCAGGCCTGGCCGGCGTCGTCCGTCCAGCGGATCGGCGCATCGTCGACGGGGAGCGCGTCGAGGCCCTGGCCACCCTCGTCGGCGTCGATCCCCGCGTAGACGGCGGCGAGGTAGTCGAAGGTCGGGCGCCACGAGGGATCCTCGCCCAGCGGTCCGGCACCAGCCTGCTCGAGGCCCCGGAGGGCCTTGTTGAGGGCGGCCCCGAAGGTGCGGTCGATGGCCATCACCTCGCCCGTCGCCTTCATCTGCGAGCCCAGGCGGCGGTCGGCGGTCGGGAACTTGTCGAACGGGAAGCGCGGCAGCTTGACCACCACGTAGTCGAGGGCTGGCTCGAAGGCGGCGACGGTCGTGCCGGTGACGACGTTGGGGATCTCCGCCAGCGTGCGGCCGGTGGCGATCTGGGCAGCGACACGCGCGATCGGGTATCCCGTGGCCTTCGACGCCAGCGCGGACGACCGCGACACCCGGGGGTTGACCTCGATCACCGCGTACTCGGTCGAGTCGGGCGAGAGCGCGAACTGGACGTTGCAGCCGCCCTCGACCCCCAGCGCGCGGATGATCGCGAGCGCCGCGCTGCGGAGCCGCTGGTGGACGGTGTCGGTCAGGGTCTGGACGGGGGCGACGACGATCGAGTCGCCGGTGTGGACCCCGAGCGGGTCCACGTTCTCCATCGAGCACACCGCGATGCACGTGTCCTCGGCGTCGCGCATGACCTCGTACTCGATCTCCTGCCAGCCGACGAGGCAGCGCTCGATCATGACCTGCTTGATCGGGCTGGCCCGGAGACCGGCGCGGACACGCTCCCAGTAGGCAGGCTCGGTCTCGACGATCCCGCCGCCGGTGCCGCCGAGGGTGAACGCGGGCCGGATGATGGCCGGCAGCCCGATCTCCTCGAGCGCGCGTCGCGCCGAGGCCAGCCGCTCCTCGTCCGTCGCCCCCTCGATGATGGACGACGGCGCGTACGGCTGTTCGATCCGGTCGAGGAGGTCCCGGAACGCCTCGCGATCCTCGGCCATCCGGATGGCTTCCAGCGGCGTGCCCAGGAGCCGGACGTTGTGGCGCTCCAGGACCCCGGCCTCGGACAGCGCCATCGCGAGGTTGAGCGCCGTCTGGCCCCCGAGACCGGCGAGCAACCCCTCCGGCCGCTCACGGGCGATGACGGCCTCGATCGCCGGGACCGTGAGCGGCTCGAGGTAGACGGCGTCGGCCACGGTGGGGTCGGTCATGATCGTGGCCGGGTTGGAGTTGACGAGGATCGTCCGGACGCCCTCGGCGCGCAGCGCACGGCACGCCTGGGTGCCCGCGTAGTCGAACTCTGCCGCCTGGCCGATGACGACCGGCCCCGAGCCCAGGATCAGCACCGAGGCGGGCTTGGGCCGGTGCGCGTGCACGGGCGGCACCGGGAGCGGCGCGGCGGCACTGCCCTTGGTCACGCGTGCCGCCGGCAGGCGTCCGCGAACCGGTCGAACACGGCGAGCGCATCGAGCGGCCCGGGGGCGCCCTCGGGGTGGTACTGAACGGTCTCGATCGGTTTCTCGGCGTGCCGCAGGCCCTCGACCGAGCGGTCGTTGAGATTCAGCTGGCTGACCCGGAAGCCAGAGCTCGCCGGCAGGCTGTCACCGAGGACCTGGACCTCGTGGTTCTGCGCGGTGACCTGGACGTAGCCCGTGTCGAGGTCCTGGACCGGGTGGTTGGCGCCGTGGTGCCCGAACCGCAGGCGGCCGGTCTCCGCGCCCGCCGCGCGCGCCACGACCTGGTGGCCGAGGCAGATGCCGAGGAGCGGGCGCCCGTCGTCGATGATCGCGCGGGCGAGGGCGACCGGGCCGTCGAGCCGGGCGGGATCCCCGGGGCCCGGGCTCAGCACGACCCCCGCGATGTCGGCGGCAAGGATCTCCGCCGCGCTTGCCGTATGGGGCAGCACGCGGACACGGACTCCCCGGCGGTTGAGGCTGCGGACGATGTTGGCCTTGAGCCCGTAGTCGATGATGGCCACCAGCGGCGCGGCCGGGTCGTCGCCGGACTCGCGAACGGCCGCGGGACTGACCTGGGCGACGAAGTCCTGGTCCTCCCAGCGCGGGACGTCGCGGGCCATCGCGATGGCCGCCGCGGGATCGGTCATGCCCGGCTGCGTGATGATGCCCCGGAGGCAACCTGTGCTCCGCAGGTGTCTCGCGAGGGCCCGGGTGTCGACGCCCGCGATGGCCGGGATGCCGTTGGTTCGCAGGAGCGTGGCCAGCTGGCGCGCATCGTCGAGGACGGCCGCGGTGGCGTGCGCGACGACCAGGCCCCGCAGCCACGGCCGCTCGCTCTGGTCGTCCGCGAGGAGCCGGCCGTAGTTGCCGATCAGCGGGTAGGTCATCACGACGACCTGGCCCGCGTAGGACGGGTCGGTGGCGATCTCCTGGTAGCCGGTCTGCGAGGTGTTGACCACCAGGTCCCCGCCCGCCGGCACGTCGGCCCCGAAGGCGATGCCCGCGAACACGGTGCCATCCTCGAGCGCAAGGAGCGCCGGACCCGCGTCGCCGACGCGCGGGTCGACGATCGCGTCGGCGCGCGGAAGCGGGGGCTGTCCGACGAACGGTGGGGTGATCACTCAGGTCCCGGCGGGCCGCGGCGGGCGAGCGTCGCAGGCGGGCATGCGCGTGCGCAAGATAGGTCTACCTCTCCAACACCGGCCTCACGGGACCGGTCCACCGGCCTCACGGGACCGGCTCTGCAGGATGGCCGAAGCGTAGCATCCCGGCGACCGCCCGGGCATCGCCGGGGGTCCCGCCGAGAGGCGAGCGTCAGCCCGCTGGCGCGGTGTCGCCGCCGGTGGCCGGCGCCGCGGGAGGCACGCTTCCGCCCTGCCCGGGCAGCTCCACCCGGAAGATCGCCCCGCCGGTCTCCGCGTTGCGCACCCCGATCCGACCGCCGTGCCGCTCGGTGATCCAGCGGGCGATCGCGAGCCCCAGGCCGGTGCCGCCGGACGGTGCGCCGGGCGCTCGATAGAACCGGTCGAACACGTGGGCCATGTCCTCGGGCCGCACGCCGGGGCCCTGGTCCGCGACCTCCACCGTCACCATGGTGCCGTCCGTCCGCGCCTGGACCGACACGACCCCTCCGCGTGGGCTGTGGCGGACGGCGTTGTCGACGAGGATGGTCACCAGTTGGCGCAGGCGAACTGGATCGCCATCGAGCATAGCCGGCTCGGGGTCCACCTCGAGGCGGACCAGCCGGTCCTCGGCGAGGCGACCCAGGGAGGTCGCCGCGTCCGACGCCACGTCGCCCAGGTCCAGCGGCATTCGATCCAACGGGATCGCCCCCAAATCCGACCGTGCCAGCAGCAGGAGATCGTCCACGAGCAGCGACAGGTGGGTCACCTCCGCCTCGATGTCATCGAGCGCCTCGGAGGTCGTGCCGAGAGGCTCCTCGCGATGCCGGTTGAGGTGCTCCACGGAGGACCGGATGACGGTCAGCGGTGTCCGCAGCTCGTGCGAGGCGTCGGCGGCGAACTCGCGCTGGCTCCGAAGCGCGGCACGCTGGGCGGTGAGCGACTCGCGGATCGGCACCAGGGCGCGGCGGGCGTAGAGCGCCCCAAGACCGAACGACACGAGGACCACCAGGAACCCACCCCCAAGCAGCACGGCGAGCAGCGCGTTCAGGGTGTTCACCTCGGTGGAGCGGTCCTGGAGCGCCTGGACGTAGTACGTGTTGCCGTCCCGGGCGTCGACGCGGTGGGTCAGGATCCGGATCGGGGCGACCGTCGTGGCGCCGCCCGCCTGGATCGTCAGCGTCGAGAGCCGGACATCGGTGCGATCGGCGGCGGCTGCGGCGGCGCTCACCCCGTCGGACTCGGGAAGTCCGGCCGGCACGACCTGGCCCCGGTCGCCCAGCAGGACGGGCGTGCCCGTATCGTCGAACAGGTACAGCAACGTGTTGCCGTTGCCGAACAGGAACCCGAGACCCGGCTGCTCCTGGGTGTCCGGCGTCCCCTCGAGGAACGCGACGATCCCCTGCGTCCTGGCCTCCAGCTGGGCAACCGACGCGGTCTCCAGAGCGCGTGCCGTGACCGCGTACAGCGCCGTCGCGAGCACGACCAGGACCGCCAGCGTGGACAGGCCGCTCCAGGCCACCAGGCGCCAGCGGGTGCGTCGGAGGAGCCGCGCCTGGTCGGCGAGCGCCCCCTGCTCGGCGCCGTCGTCGTCGGGCGCCAGGCCGACGCCGTCACCCATCGGACAGCCGGTACCCCACGCCGCGCACCGTTTCGACCTGCGCCCCCGCCGGCCCCAGCTTGGTGCGCAGGTAGTGGACGTAGGCGTCAACGGCGTTGGGCGTCACCGCGACGCTGAACGGCCACGCGTGATCGAGCAGCTGGTCACGCGTGAGCGCCTGACCGGGGTGGCGGAGGAGGGCTTCGAGCAGCGAGAACTCGCGGGGGCTGAGATCCACGTTGGCGCCATTCACCGTCACCCGGCGCGCGGCCTCGTCCAGCGTGATCGCACCGGCGGTCAGCCTCGGTTCTGAGCGTCGGGGTCCGGGCTCGGCCCGTCTCGCGAGGGCTCGCAGGCGCGCCGCAACCTCCGCATAGGCGAACGGCTTGACGACGTAGTCATCGGCGCCGGCATCGAGACCGGCGACACGGTCGTTGACCGTGTCACGGGCCGTCAGCATCAGGATGCTGACCTCCGCGCCCCGCGCGCCCTGCCTGCGGATCACGCGCGCGACATCGAGGCCGGACATGTCGGGCAGCCCGATGTCGAGGATCACGGCATCGAGGCCGTCGATCGCGCCGGCGAGCTCGATCCCGGAGCGACCGTCCGGCGCGTGCTCCACGACATGCCGGTCCTCCTCGAGGAGGCGGGTCAGGGCGCGGGCGAGACGCTGGTCATCCTCGACCAGGAGCAGGTGCATGCGATGCCTCGAACAGCATTGGTCAGGAGACGATGCTACGTGCCCTGGCCAGTGGCGCGGGTGATCAGGGACGCGGCCCGGTCGATCGGGATCGCGAACCCGAGGCCCTCCGCGGTGGAGGCGATGGCCGTATTGATGCCGATGACCGCCCCGGTCGCATCGAGCAGTGGCCCACCGCTGTTGCCGGGGTTGATGGCGGCATCGGTCTGGATCAGGTCCTCCAGCGTCGTCGGGCGACCGGTGCTGTCGTCACGGACGGTGATCGTCCGCCCGAGGCCGGAGACGATGCCACGCGTGACCGTCTCGGTGTAGGTGCCCAGTGGGCTGCCGATGGCGATGGCGGTCTGGCCGACCTGGATGGCCGACGCGTCTCCGATCTTCGCCGCGGTCAGGCCGGTGGCGTCGACCTTGATCAGTGCCAGGTCCTCGTCCTTGGAGATCTCGACGACCGTCGCGGGCAGCTGCGCCGTCGTGTCCAGCTCCACCGTGAGCGTCTGGGCGCCCTCCACGACGTGGCGGTTGGTGAGGATGTAGCCGTCGCTGCTCAGGATGATGCCCGAGCCGACCCCGGTGACGGGGCCGCCGAACGGCGAGAACCCCTGGGTCGTGATCCCGTCGGCGGTGATCGTGACGACCGAATCCCGGGCATGGGCCACGATGTCGGTGAGATCCGACGAGGTCACGGTCGTGGTCGCGGACGTCGTGGTGGCGATGGGCGCCGTCGGCCCCGCGGTGGGGGCCGGAACCAGCTCCTTCACCGCGATGGCGGTCCCGCCCGATGCGAGGGCCGCCGACAGCAGCGAGACGGCGACGATCGTCCCCAGTCCGGCCCGGCGGCGCGGGCGGACGGGAGGCGGCGCGTGCACGATCGGAGCGACAGGCCCCGCGGCGGGGATGGCGGGTGCGGCGACCGGGGGCGGGAGAATTCGGCTCGTCGGGCCGTCCGTTGGGGGGAAGCGGCAAGGTCATCTGGAGACTCCACAGTGGGTGATGGGTCGATTGAAGCGGGTGCCGCTGAGACGCCTCTGAGAGCGGCCCCAGCCACCCTCGGCTCGGCGCATCCCCGGAGGAATCACGACGCGGCGCTCCCGGTGGGGAGGAGAGAGCCACCCGGAGCGTCGCGTTCGATGACCATTCAAGCGCCGGTGGCTGAGAACGGTCTGAGAACGATCAGCCTTTTGTGAGCTGCAGCTGCACCTCGAGGATGCCCCGGTCCTGGACGGACAGCACCGCCATCGCCTGGGGCTTGGTGATGCCGTAGTCAGCAAAGGCGATCTCGAGCGAACCCGTGATGGTGACCACGCCGCTCCCAAGGCGCGCCTGCAGCGGGATCTCCACCGCATTGGTCACGCCGTGGAGGGTCAGGTCGCCGGCCGCGGTGATGTCGATCACGGCGCCATCCGCGGGCGCAGGTTCGAGGTCGATGGGGGTCGTGAGCGTGAACGTGGCCGTCGGGAACTGCGAGGTCTGGAGCGCCTGCCGGCTCAGCTGACCGTCGCGCCGGGTTTCGTCGCTCACGAGGCCGGTCAGGTCAGCCGTGAACTCGGCGGCGCTGACGACGGTGCCATCGACCGTGACGGAGCCCGTGACGTCGGGGGTGCGGCCGACGGCCTCCGTGGCCCCGATGCTGGCGAGGGTCTCCTGGACGCGGTAGCCGACGAACGAGCCTGAGAAGTCGGAGAACGAACCCACCGCCGGATCGACCGACCAGGTGCCGCCAAGGCCTCCGGCGTCGGTGGTCGCGCTGCCGGACGTCGAGGCTGCCGGGCTGCGGCCCACAAGCGTGACCGGCGCCGGTCCGGCCGGGCGGAAGAACAGGTACCACGTCCCCGCTGCGGCGCCGATGAGCACGACGACCGCCAGGATGGCCAGAATCGGGGCCGGGCGCGGGCGGCGGATCTGCGTGTTCACGGACGACACCGGCAGCGACGCGGTCATGCGCCGGCCTTGTAGGGGTACTGGACCCAGCCGTCGGCCGTGTCCGCCCAGAGGTCCGGGGCTCCATCCACCCGGGAGCGCCCCGGCTTGAAGTGGACCACGGCGGACAGCGGGATCCCGCCAGCTGTCTTCACGCGCGCGACGACCTCGGTCATCGTCTCGCCCGTCTCCCAGACCTCGTCCACCACCAACACCCGCTGGCCAGCCAGCAGCGCCGCGTCGGGGAAGTGCCCGATCACCGGGGCTGGGTGCGTGCCGCCCTCGGGCCGGTAGAACATGGCGCCCGCCACCAGGATCTCGCGCAGGTCCAGGCGGTAGGCGAGCATCCCCGCCGGGCACGAGGCCCGCCACGGGTGATCGCGAGCACGAGGTCATGGTCGCGACCGGCCTTCACGGCGAGCCGTTCGACCAGGGCGTCGAGCGCGTCCCAGGTGATGATCTGCGTATTGGGCACAGCGCCATCATCGCGCATGGCAGCGATGGAGCGTCCGATCAGCCTCCGGTGCCGTTGCTCGGAGCGGGCGCGGACTCGGCGGGCCCCGCGGACTCGGCGGGGATCCCGGACGCCACGGGCGTGGCCCTGATGTCGTGGCACAGGGTGCAGGTGCTGTCCTCACGCAGCGCATGGTCAATCGGCAGCGCGCCCACCTGTGCGCTCTGGTGGCACGCGCGGCAGGTGAGGTTCTGCGGGTCGGGATGGGGCTTCGTGGGCGGCGGGGCCGGGTTGGGCTTGTGGCACAGCCAGCACTCGTCCTGGTTGCGTCCCACCATGCTCGACGGGAGATGCGCCACCGATCCGTGGCAATCGAGGCAGGGCTCGTTGAGCTCGGCGTGCGCCTGGGTGATCGCCGGGCCGTCCTGGGCGATCTTGTGGCAGTTGAGGCACTCGCTCTCGGCGATGCCGGTGTGACCGGGCGCCTTGCGACCGAGCGTTTCATCCGTGTGACAGGTCAGGCACGCGGTCCAGCCCTCGAGCGGGTGCCCGATCGCGGGGATCGGCTTGAGATCCGCGGCGCCACCCCGCTCGTGGCACAGCAGGCAGCTGTTCGAGGTGGGAATGTGGGCCAGGCCCATCTGCATCGTCTCGGGTGTCGCCGCGACCGACGGTGCGCTGGTCTCGTCGGCGGTGCCGCGGGCCGGGATGACCTGCATCCAGTCGAGGACCATCGTGCCGGCCAGGAGAGCCACCACCACGAAGTTCGCCAGGATCAACAGCCGCAGCGTGCGGTCCAGCCGGGATCTCATGCCATCGCCTCTGCCATGGGCCGGGTGGGGTCGCCACCTTGCCGCTCGTTGCTGAGAAGGAACGCCATTCGCGCGAGCTCGCGGCGGACAGCCGCGACAGCCGCCGGAATGGCGCCCGCCACCGCCGGCGAGAGGTGGACGCCGGCCTCGAGGTCCCCGACCTCGATCGCGACCATCGCCACCCGCGTCGGCAGCCAGCCCATGAGCCGGGCCACCGCGAGGAGCTCGCCCACGGGCGTCCCCGCTCCCCCATCGGCGGCGCCGCCCGCCGAGCCCATCGCGTGGCCGTCCAGCACCCGGACCTCGCCGGCCGGCCCGCCGAGGCGCACGGCGTCCACGAGCACGAGGGCGCGCGACTCGCGGACTGGATCGAGCAGGTCGAGGCCGAGCGTCCCACCGTCGACCAGCCGCGTGCCCGAGGGAACGGTCCCGGAGGCCGCCTCCGCCTGGGCCCGCAGCGCCTCCACGACCCGCACGCCGACCGCATCGTCGCCGAGCATCACGTTGCCGACGCCGATCACGACCAGCGGAGCCACGGGGTGGTTCATGACTCGACCCGCTCCAGGAGCTCAGGCCCGCCGTCCCGCGACTCGACGACCTGGTGGCGGGTGGGGAACTTCCAGCCGCTGATGATGCTGCTGACCAGGCCGTTGTGCTCGATGTGGTCCACGAGCACGCAGCTGTACACGTGGAACAGCGCGATGGCGAGGATCAGCCACATCGAAAGGTGGTGGATCTGCCGAAGCAGCTGGGGACCCACGAGCTCGCGGAGCCAGGCGAACAGGGTGGCGCCGGGCTCAGCACCCATCAGGCCGTCGAGCGCGAAGCCGGTGACGGTCTCGACGAGGAGCAGCGCGAACAGGACGAGGTAGGCGGTGGCGGCCAGCTGGTTGTGGCCCAATACCTCCGGGATCTCCTTGCGGATGAAGCCGTAGAACGCGCCCTGCCGGAACAGCTCCGTGAACTGGAACTTGGTGGTCGGGATGAACGCCTTCCAGCGAGCGAACCGGTTGCCGACCAGGAGCCAGTACGTGCGCACCAGCCCGGAGAGCAGGAACGTGAGCGCCGTCAGGATGTGGATGAGACGGACCGTCGACATCACGTTGCCGCCGGCGGGGATGAGGAACGGGTCGGCGATGTAGCCGCCGGTGACGGACAGGATCACGATGCAGCTCGCCGTGACCCAATGCGTCACCCGCACCGGGATCTGCCAGACGTACAGCCGGACCCGCTGGTCTGGGTTGGCCACATGGCCGTCATGAGGGACGGCGGCCACCGGGGGCTCAGCGACGGGCCCCACCTCGGACACGGGCTCCGGCTCGGCCGTTGCGAGGGGTTCGGAGACGGCGGTCATCGGGGCTCCTCGGGAGCAGTGTGGCGGCCCGGGTGGAACCCCGGGGCCTCGAACACATGGGCTGCGCACGCCGCGCACGGCGCGAACGAATGGATGACCCGGAGGAGCTCCACGGGCCTGGCCGGGTCCACCACCGCAACGCCTTCGAGCGCCGACTCCATCGGGCCGGGCATCCCCCGGGCATCTCGCGGGGACGCGTTCCACGTCGACCCGTCGACGACCTGGTAGTGGTCGATCACCGCATCCTTGATCCGCAGCCAGTGACCGACGGACCCGCGGGGCCCCTCACCCAGCGACCAGCCCTCCACCTCCGACGGCCAGGAGACCGGATCCCACAGCTCAACGCTCGCGATGGCCACGTCGCCGGTCGCGAGGCTGGCAGCGAGGTCGTCGAGCCAGCCCGCGAGGGCGGTCGTCACGACATCGAGCTCCACGGCCCGGGCAAGCGTTCGTCCCAGGGCACCGGTCACCTGCGCCGATGACAGACCCGCGTCGCCGAGCATCCGCCCGAACGACTCCCGGATCTCCGGCCGTCCATTCGCGGTGCCCACGAGGACACGCGCCAGGGGGCCCGTCTCCATCACGAGCCCATCGAGCCGGGCGGACTTGACCCACGTGTACTTCTCGCCGGCATTGAGCTGCGAGAGGGGGATCTGCCCGGTGTACCTGGGCGTCGTCTCGCCCTCGGCGGGCGGGCGGAGCGAGTCGTCGACGTCGCTGTAGGCGTACCAGGCGTGTGAGACGGACTCCCCGACCGATGCCTCGGCCACCGGCTTGGGTCCCTCGAGGTTGCCGCCGACCAGCCGTCCGCTCGAGAACAGGCGAGCCGGATCCCGGCTGGCGTCATCGGGGAACTCGCCGCTGCACAGGTAGTTGCCCGGCCCCGCCCCGATGGTGAGCCATTCCGGGTACGCCGCCATCAGCAGGGCGGTGTCCGGCAGCACGACCTGGTCGACGAAGGTCCGAGCGCTCCGCACGAGCGTCCGCATCAGCGCGATGCCCTCGTCGCTCAGGGCGAGGGGAGCGTTGTGATCCGGCACCTGGGGGTGCTGCCGGGTCTTGGCCACGTCGGGGCCACCCCACGGCGGCGCGAGCGCCATGCCGCCGACGAGGAAGGTCTGCGGGTGGGCCTCCTTGCCCGACAGCAGCGTGTGGATCCGCATGAAGTCCCGCTGCCAGTCCAGCGCGTCGAGGGCGTGGGTCATCAACAGCAGGCTCTGTTCCGGGCTCAGCAGATAGGCCGGGTGACCTGCCCAGGCCGGCGCGAACGGGCCCGGCTGCGAGGACGACACGACGGCAGCCAGGCGATCCCGGATCGACGCGAAGACCTCTGGCGTGGCTCCCGGCCAGGCGCTGCGACCCTGGGCGAGCCGCGCGGTCGCTCCGGGGTCCGCGGTGATGGCCGCCGTCACGTCGACCCACTCGGGCAGGGCTCGCTGGTAGAGCGTCATCACGTGGTCGCGGACGAGCAGCGCGCCGCCGAGGACGTTGCGGATCAGGCGCGCGTTGGCCGGGATCTCGATCCCCAGCGCCTGCTCGACCGCGCGCACGGACGCGAGCGCGTGGACGCCGGTGCACGTCCCGCAGATGCGCTGCGCGAGCAGCCACGCGTCGCGCGGGTCGCGGCCGCGGAGCACCGACTCCATGCCGCGGAACATCGTGGCCGAGGCCCAGGCCGCGGACACGGAGCCGGCGGTGACGTCGGCCTCGACGCGGAGCTGGCCACCGAGGCGGGTGACGGGGTCGATGACGATGCGGGCCATCTCAGCGCTCCTCGGTCATCGGAGCGTCGGGGGCGGCCACGCCCTCCGGATCGGACGGGGCCGGACTGGTCGTCTCGGGCGGGGCGGGATCAATCGTCTCGGGGGTGGCCGCATCGACAGCCTCCGCGACCGCGGCTCCCTCGGCGGCGGCGAGCGCTTCACGGCGCTCGTTCCGCGCGCGTCGCCGGTACCTCACGCTCATGCCTACCGCGTGCGCGGCGGCCACCGCGCCGATACCGCCGACCATCGCGGCGCCCACGACATCCGTGGTCAGGTTCGGGAGGAATGGCACCGGGGACGGGAGACGGCGATACGCGGGGCCCATCTGTTCCCAGAAGTTGGGGGTCACGCAGCCGATGCAGCCGTGGCCGGCGCGAATGTTCCAGCTCACGCCCTCGCCGTAGCGAACGACCGGGCAGTTGCCCATGCTCTCGGGGCCCTTGCAGCCGACCTTGTACAGGCACCAGCCACGCTGGGCGCCCTCGTCGCCCCAGGCGAGGGCGAACTCGCCGAACTCGAAGTGGGGCCGGCGCTCGCACTCGTTGTGGATCAGGTTGCCGTAGGCGGCGAGGGGCCGGCTGGCGAGGTCGAGCGCCGGCCACTCGTTGAACGTGAGGTAGTGGACGATGACCGACACCAGGTTGACGACATTCATCGGGCAGCCGGGCAGGGCGATGAGCTTGGTATCGCCGGCGATGCCACGGATCCCGTGCGCCTCCGTGAGACCACCTGGCGCCGCCGGCGCACCACCGTCCACGGCGCACGAGCCCACGGCGATGACCGCGAGGGCGCCCGCGATGACCTCCCGGGCGACGTCGCGAACGGGCCGGCCGCCAACCAGGCAATAGGCACCCGAGGCACCGTCGGGGATCGATCCCTCCACGACCGCGACGTACCCCTTCGGGTAGCGCTCCATGGCGGTGGCCCGGGCCGCGTCCGCCCCGGCGCCGGAGGTCGCCATCAGCGACTGGTGGTATTCGAGTGACAGCGTGTCGAGCAGCAGCGTCTCGATCGTTGGATCCGGGCTGCGCAGGAACGATTCGGTGTTGCCGCTGCACGTCTGGCCCCGGACCCAGATCACGGGCAGGCGCGGCGCGGTCTCGAGCGCCGCCGCGATCCGTGGCGCGTACGACGCCGGCAGCGCGAGCGCCGCGGCCATCGCCGAGGAGAGCTTGATGAACGTTCGACGGGTCATCCCGCGCGCCAGCAGGGCGGCGTACAGACCGGCGTCGTCCATCTTGTCTCACTTCCTGGCCGGCGCGACGGGCGGAGCCGGAGGCTCCGCGACGGGCGCACCACTACATACCCACGGGACGCACTTCAGATCGTGACGGACTGGGGTACGGTCGCGGACCTGCCATCGGTGAGCGCACTGGGGTTCGAAGGGCACCCGGATCGGGCCCGGATGGCCCGGGGCCGTTGGGGGCCTGACGGCCCGTCCCGGGCGGGGGCAACGGCCTGCCGCCGCAGCTGGCCAGTGGCGCGGGGCCTCCTCAGGCCACCCGGGCCTCCTCGACGGGTGCCTCGAACCCCGGCTCCTCGACAGGATCGTCGCGCCGGTAGGGCACATCCACGACCACGGTGTGCGGCCGCCCCAGCAGGATCGTTCGCAGTCGCCGCGCCGACTGGTTGTACAGCACCCGCTCCCACCAGTGGCGGGCAACGTACTCAGGGACCACCACGAAGGTGATCGGCTCCAGCCGATCCGGCGGCCAGGCACGGTCAAGGACGTCGAGGTAGGCGACCAGCGGACCGGCGAGGGCCCGGTATGGGCTCTCCACGATGACCAGCGGCACGCCGGGAACCTGGCGCTCCCAGCGGGTCCGCATCTTCGCGGAATGCTCGGGGTCCACGCTGATGTAGACGGCGCTCACGTCGTCCGTGATGGATCGGGCGACGTTGACGGCCCGCACGACCGCACGGTTGAGCGACGGGACCGGAACGATCGCGCGGTCCAGGCGGGTGGGTGGCCCGACGACGTAGTCCGGGCGGATCGCCAGCTGCGTTGCCGAGGCGGCGTACTGCCTCCGGATGAACAGCATCGCGACCACCATGGTTGGGACCAGGACCGCCACGATCCACGCCCCGGCCTCGAACTTCTCGCTCAGCACGATGATCAGGACGACAAAGGTCAGCATTGCCCCGAAGGCGTTGATCCCCAGTCGCCACCACCAGCCCGGGACGCGGCCACGCAGCCAGTGGCGGACCATGCCGGCCTGGCTCAGGGTGAAGCACACGAACACGCCAACCGAGTACAGCGGGATGAGGCTCGTGGTGTTGCCCCTGAAGGCGACGTACAGGCCGGCGGCGATCCCGGCCAGCAGCACGATGCCCCAGCTGTAGGCGAGGCGATCACCGCGAAACGAGAACTGGCGCGGGAAGTAGCCGTCCTGGGCCAGGATCGCGGCCAGCCGCGGGAAGGCGTTGAAGCTGGTGTTCGCCGCGAGGAACAGGATGAGCGCGGTCGCCAGCTGGAACACGTAGAACGGCGGGCTCCCGGCGCCGAATGCGGTCTGGGCCACCAGCGCAATGACCGTCGGTCCGCCGGAGAGCGGCTCGGACGGCAGGATGTCGTAGGCGCGCGCGATCACGGTGGCCCCGATGAAGATGACCCCCAGCAGGGCTGCCATGGCGAGCATCGTGTTGCCGGCGTTCCTGGCTTCCGGCGGTTTGAATGCCGGGACGCCGTTGGCGATCGCCTCAACGCCGGTCAGCGCGACAGAGCCGCTCGCGAACGCGCGCAGGATGAGGAACAGGCCGAGCGGCTCCGTCCCGAGTGACACGATCTCGGGTGGGTGGGGCAGCGGGTCAACCGCGCCGGTCATGATCCGGAGCACACCGTTGATCACGATGAACAGGGCCATCGAGACGAACAGGTACGTCGGGACGGCAAAGATGTTCCCCGACTCGCGGAGTCCACGCAGATTGGCGATCGTGATCAGGGCGATGACGCCGACGGCGACCTCGATGCGGACCAGCTCCAGGCCAGGCAGGATGGAGATCAGCTGGTCCATCGCCGACGAGGTGGAGACCGCCACCGTCATCACGTAGTCGATCAGCAGCGCCGCGGCGGCCACGAGCCCGAGGATCGGGCGCAGCTCCTGGCGGGCGACCGCGTAGGCGCCGCCTCCCCCGGGAAACGCGTTGCAGACCTGCCGGTAGGAGATCGCGACCACCGCCAACAGGATCGAGATCGCGATCGCGACCTCGATGGAGACCAGCAGCGCACCCGCACCCGCGAGCACCAGGACGCGCAGGATCTCCTCCGTGGCGTAGGCGGAGGACGAGATGGCATCGGAGCTGAAGATCGGCAGCGCGAGCCGCTTGGACAGGCGTTCGCCAATCTCCTCTTCGGACGCGAGTGGGCGCCCGATCAGCCACGCCTTCCAGCGGAGAAGGGACCGGCCGAACCCTGACCTTGGCAGCGACGCCTCCGGCTTGGCGACCAGCTGGTTGGGTCCCGTATATCGGAAGTACGGCGAGTGTGGCCGATCGACGCGCACGCGGCGGTCGCCCGGCTTGCGCCCGGTGATGGGTCGGCGACCGCGGATCACGGGTGGGACCTCAGGATGGCTGGATGCGGATATTGGGCTTGGCTGCATCAGCAGATGGGCTCGACAACGACGTCAATGCGATCATCGCGGGCAGTGGGGCGGGCTAGCAGCCGGACGCCGGCCTCGAGCGCCGGACGTCTCTGGCGCTCCAGGACCTCATCGCCGCACGCGATCCCAGCCACCAGGACGCGACGTGCCCCGTGGGCGGCGACGAGGAGGATCGCCTCGCGAACGAGGCGCTCCTCCCCGCGCCACGGCTCCGACAGGGACGCGGGGGGCACGGGGGCAGGATGCCGCTCACTGATCACCGGACGAGCATCCGGCGGGGCACCAAGAGGGATCGGCAGCGAACGGGCCTCGGATCCCTAAGGATTCCCTAAAGACTCGTCCCGGGCGGCTCAGCATCTTCGGCAACCTCGGCGATCCGGTAGCCCACACCGGGCTCGGTCACGATCAGACCGTCGAGACGGTGATCAGGATCCGCGGCCGCGAGCTTCCGGCGCAGCTGGCTGACATGGACGTAGACGTAGCTGTCCTCACCCTGGTACGCCTCGCCCCAGACGGCACGGAGCAGACGGCCCTTGGTGACCACCCGTCCTCGATGGGTCAGGAGCACCCGCAGCAGCTCGAACTCCCTGGGCGTGAGATCGAGGGCGCGGCCACCGATCCGGACCGCGTGGCCCGCGACGTCGAGCACGAGGGGCCCCGCGGTGACGCGACCCGCCTGGTCGCCGGCCGGGCCTGCGGCACGCCGTAGCGCCACGCGGATGCGCGCGCGCAGCTCGTCGACCCCGAATGGCTTGGTCACGTAGTCGTCAGCACCGCGGTCGAGAGCCTCAACCTTCTCGTGCTCCTCGTATCGTCCGGACAGGATCACGATCGGTGTGGCGGCCTCGCGCCGGATAGCGGACACCACGCGTAGCCCATCCATGTCCGGCAGGCCGAGGTCAAGCAGCACGAGGTCCGGTCGTCGAGCCGCCCAGCGTTCGAGCGCCGTCCGCCCATCCGCCGCCTCCGCGACCGCGTAGCCTCCGGCCACCAGCTCGCGAACCAGGGCCGCCCGGGTCTCGGTGTCGTCTTCGACGACCAGGATCGTCGCACCCGAGCCGATGGGCACCGGGGGCCGCATCACGCCGTCGCCTCCGCCGGCGACGGTTCGGCGAGGCCGTCCGGCACGCGTGTTGCCGGCAGGTCGATATCCACCGCAAGCCCACCAAGCTCGCTGCGGCGGGCGGCCACGCGCCCGCCGGTGGCCTCGACCAGCCCGCGCGCCACCGCGAGGCCGATCCCAGTCCCTTCCCGCGACGACCACCGGCGATTCGGGACCCGGTAGAACTTCTCGAACAGGCGCGGCAGCAGCTCGTCCGGCACGCCCGGCCCATCGTCCTCGATCGTGAGCCGGACCCGGTCGGGGTCGAGGTCCCGGGCCGTCACCCGGATCCGCGCTCCATCGGGCGTGTACTTCACCGCGTTGTCGAGGACGTTGCCAGCGGCTTCGTCCACGAATACCGGGTCCGCGGACACCGGGACTGCCCGGAGGTCGACGTCCAGGCGGCGGCCCGCGAGGCGGGTCCGCGTGCTCTCGACCGAGCGGGTCAGCAGATCGTCGAGATCGAACAGCTCACGCACCGGTCGCAGGGCCCCCGCCTCGATCCGCGACAGGTCCAGGAGATTTGTCACGAGTCGGTTGAGGTAGGCGACCTCCCGCTCGATGGCGTCGGCGCTCGCCTGCCGGTCCATATCCGACAGCGCGCCGTCGGGCCGCAGGCTCCCCGCTGCCGCGCGGATCGTCGCCAGCGGCGTCCGCAGGTCATGCGAGACCGATTGGAGGAGCGCGGACTTGAGGGCGTCACTCTGGCGGGCCACCTCCGCCGCGCGTGTCTGGTCCTCGGACCGCTCGACGGCGATCGCCTGCCCCACCTGGCCCGCGGTCGCCGCCAGCAGCCGGGTCTGGATGCCGTCCGGCTCGCCCAGCGACCGGGCGCGCGTCGCCCAGATCGATCCGAGCGGCTCGCCGCCGGCCTCGATGCGGATGCGGTAGGCGTCACTGGGCGCCGAGGCGCGGATCATTCCCGGACGCTGGACGAGCACCCATCGCGGCGGCTGGTCATCGGGCAGGCGCTGGAGCACGCGAACGCGTCCGGGCTGGACAGGCGGGCGGCCCTCGCCGCTGTCGGCCGCCACGGTCTCCGTCGCCGGATCCGGGCCGATCCCGATCCAGGCACGTTCGAGATCGGCCTCCGCAGCGAGGACCTCGACGATCCCACGCAGCGCGCCGCGCATCGTGGTTCGACTGGCCAGCGAGCGGCTGACCCCGAACAGGGCGCGAGCCTCGCGCTCACGGGCCGTGGCCGCCTCGGCACGCTCGCGCTGCGTGGCGGCCAGCCGGCCGACAACCACCCCGACGAACAGCAACAGCACGGTGCTGAGCAGCACGCCCGGGTCATGGATCAGGAAGGTGTAGCGAGGCTCGGTGAACCAGAAGTTGTAGAGCGCCGCGGAGCCCATCGCGGTCACGATCGCCCCGTCGGTGCCGACCAGCAGCGCCACGAACACCACGGCGACGAGATAGACGGCCGACGCGTTGTCGACGCCCAGGGCTCCCTCGAGCAGGGCGACGGCCGCCGTCGCCAGCGCGAGCGAGATGCCCGCTGCGGCGAGCAGCCGGACCAGGCGGCGGAGCGCAGTGGGCATCATCGTTGAAGGTCGTCCGGCAGTCGGGCCGGAGCGCGTGGAGGTCGAGCGGCCCCCGGTATCCATGAGCTGGCGCGCTCCGTGCGCGTGCCGCGCAGCATATGGCACGACGGCCGACGATGAACTGGGCGTTCGGGCGCCCTGGGCCTGACCGGTCGGTTGCCGGTCGTTGCCGCCACGCAAGAGCCCCTCCTGGCAACCCGGAGGGGCTCGTTCGTGCATGAGAGATGGTGAGCCCGCAGAGATTCGAACTCTGAACCTAGGGATTAAGAGTCCCCCGCTCTACCGTTGAGCTACGGGCCCGGACCGCGGGAAGGATAACGCACATCTACGCGGGCGCGCGGCGGCCTTGGCGTCGCACCGGGCTCCTTGGCCGTGCCAGGAGCGGAGGGCTCGTTAGACCCGCTCGACCGCCATCGCCACCGAGCCACCACCGCCCAGGCAGAGCGTTGCGAGCCCGAGGGTGCCGCCGCGCCGCGCCAGCTCGTGGAGCAGCGTCGCCACGATCCGCGCGCCGCTGGCGCCGATCGGATGGCCCAGCGCGATCGCCCCGCCGTTGACGTTGACCTTCGCCCAGTCGAGACCCAGCTCGCGTCCATCGGCGAGCACCTGCGCCGCAAACGCCTCGTTCATCTCGACCAGGTCGTAGGCACCGGGAGCGATCCCGGTCCGCGCTTCGAGCGCACGGACTCCCTGGATCGGCGCCAGGAACAGCCACTTGGGCGTCACCTCCGCCTGGGCGTAGCCCACGACCCGGGCCATCGGTCGCAGCCCGTACCGCTCCACCGCGCGCTCGGATGCCACGACCATGGCCGCCGCCCCATCGGTGATCCCGGGGGCGTTGCCGGCTGTCACGGTCCCGGTCGTCGCGCTGCCGCGATCGTCGCCGGTCGGCAGGTCGAACACCGGCTTGAGCCGGCCGAGCGCCTCGAGGGTCGTGTCGGCGCGCGGTCCCTCGTCCGCGGTGACCACCGTCTCGCGCCCCTTCGCATCGCGGACCGTGACCGGCGCCATCTCCGCGTCGAACCGGCCGTCCGCCTGGGCGGCCACGGCGCGCCGGTGCGACTCCAGTGCGAAGGCGTCCTGGTCCTCGCGCGAGACCGCGCTGTGGATCGCGACCCGCTCGGCATGGGTGCCCATGTGGCAGTCCTCGATGGCGCACCACAGCCCATCGGTCACCGCAGCATCATCGAGCAATCCCCGGCCCAGGCGGTAGCCGAACCGCGCCTTGCCCAGCAGGAACGGCGCCTGGTTCATCGACTCCATCCCGCCCGCGACATACAGGTCCCCGTCGCCGGCGCGGATCCCGGCCGCGGCCAGCATGATCGCCTTGAGTCCCGACCCGCACACGCGGTTGATGGTCGTGGCCGGGGTGGTGTCGGCAAGGCCGGCCCGAAGCAGCGCCTGGCGCGCCGGAGCCTGGCCGGCGCCGGCCTGCAGCACCTGGCCCATCAGGACCTCGTCCACGTGGACATCGAGCGGCAGCCCGGAACGGTCGATCGCGGCCCGGATCGCCACGGCGCCCAGCTCCACGGCGGGGACCCCCGAGAGGGCACCGCCGAACTTGCCGATCGGGGTGCGGGCGGCACCGACGAGGAAGACATGGCCGTTGGGCTGCGCGCGCTGGTCCATTGCCCGACTCTACACCGCGGCGGGATGGCGGGCCGGGGGCGTCAACGGGGGTAGGTGTGGAACCCGCGACCGGTCTTCTGGCCGAGATGGCCCTCGGCGACGAGCCGCTCCAGGATCGCGGGGGGAGCGAACTGCGCCTGACCAAACCCCTCGTGGAGGACGCGCATGATCCCGAGGCACACGTCGAGCCCGATGAAGTCGGCCAGCTCCAGCGGCCCCATCGGGTGGTTGAGGCCGACCCGGGCGCCGGTGTCGATGTCGTTGGCCGTGCCCAGGCCCTCTTCGAACGCGCGCATGGCCTCGGCGAGGAATGGCATCAGGATGCGGTTGACGATGAACCCGGGCCGGTCTCCGGACACGATGACCTGCTTGCCGAGCTCGGCGGCCAGCGCCCGGACCGCGGCCTCGGTTGCGTCGTCTGTCGCCCTGCCCCGGATGAGCTCGATCAGCGGCATCACGGGCACGGGGCTGAAGAAGTGCATCCCGACGAAGCGGGCGCGCCGCCCCTCCCCGACCGCGGCCGCCAAGCGGTCGATGGCGATCGACGAGGTGTTCGAGGCGAATACGGCGTGCGCGGGAGCGATCCCGTCGAGCTCCGCCCACAGGCGCGTCTTGACCTCCACGTCCTCGAACACGGCCTCGACCACCAGGTCCGCGTCGGCTGCGGCCGTGACGTCGGCGGTGGCGACGAGCCGCTCGAGGATGGCATCCCGGTCGGCGGCCGTGATCTTGCCCTTGGCCACGGCCCGGTCGAGGTTGCCGGCGATCCGTGCCCTGCCCGCCGCGGCTCGAGCGAGGTCCGGCTCATAGAGGGCCACCTGCTTGCCGATGGCCGCATGGACCTGGGCGATCCCGTGCCCCATCAGGCCCGCGCCCGCGACGAAGACCCGCTCGATGCTCATTGCCGTTCCTCCGGTCTGATGCCCAGCGCGGCGAGCAGCTGGTCCGCGGCGGCGTAGGGGTCACGGTCGTGACCGGCGACCGCCTCGATCGCCTCCCCGGTGGCCGCCTCCAGCGAGGGCGCCTCCAGGCGACCCCAGATCCGCTCCACCAGCACGGCCCGGACCTGTGCTCCGGCGCGAGCCCGGCGCGATGCGCTCGTCGCACCGGCGGTGCCGCTCGCACGGTGGCGGTCGAGCGCGGCAAGCAGCTCCGGGACCCCCTCGCCGGTCACGGCCGTGGTCACCAGGACGTCGGGCCGCTTGGGGGCCGGCCTTGCCGGATCGTCATCCACGGGCGCGCCCCCCGGCACCAGCATCGCGCGCAGCTGCGCCGCCGTTCGCTGGGCACCCGGCCGATCGCCCTTGTTGACGACCACGAGATCCGCGACCTCGAGCAGCCCCGCCTTGATCGCCTGGACCTCGTCGCCCATCTCCGGAGCCTCGAGGACCACGGTCGTGTCGGCCGCTGCGGCCACCTCGACCTCGCTCTGGCCCGTGCCCACGGTCTCGAGGAGCACCATGTCGAAGCCGGCGGCGTCGAAGACGCTGGCCGCGGTCGCGGAGGTGGCGGCAAGTCCGCCGGCATGTCCGCGCGAGGCCATCGACCGGATGAACACGCCGTCGTCGGCCGCGTAGGCCTGCATCCGCACCCGGTCGCCCAGCAGCGCGCCGCCCGTGATCGGCGAGGACGGATCGACAGCCACGACGGCCACGGTTCGGCCTGCCGCGCGGAGCTCCGCGATGAGCGCGGCGACCAGCGTGGACTTGCCGGCGCCCGGCGGGCCGGTGATGCCCACCAGGTGCGCTCGACCGGCCAGCGGGTAGAGACGCCGCAGGGCAAGCTCGGCGACGGGCGTGTGGTTCTCGACCGCCGTCAGCAGCCGGGCAAGCGCACGGCGGTCGCCCGCCCGGGCCGCGTCGCCAAGGGCCTGCGCGCGCTCCGCCGGACCCTGCGTCACTCGACCCGCGGCGTGGCGTTGGCGCGGATGAAGTCGGCGACCTCGCGGATCGTCGTCCCGGGTCCGAACACGCCGGCGACGCCCCCCTCCTTGAGCGGCTCCACGTCGTCGTCAGGGATGATCCCGCCCACCGTCACCAGCACGTCGTCCAGCCCGCGCTCGCGCAGCTGGGCGCACACCCTGGGCACGAGCGTCATGTGGGCGCCGGACAGGATGGACAGGCCCACGACGTCGACGTCCTCCTGGAGAGCCGCGGTCACGATCATCTCCGGGGTCTGCCGGAGTCCGGTGTAGACCACCTCGAAGCCCTCGTCACGCAGCCCCCGCGCGAGCACCTTGGCGCCCCGGTCGTGGCCGTCGAGACCGGGCTTCGCGATGAGCACCTTGAGCGGTCGGTCGGTCATGCGCGGATTGTAGGCCGTGCCATGCCCCCCGGCGAAGTCACACATGGCCGGAGGTTTCGATTTGGCAACGGAGCAGGCGAATTTGCAGAATTCTGTGTAGCCGTGCTGGAAGCGCGGGTGGATACTCCGCCGGCCGGGGTCGCTGTCAAGCGCGCCACGGCGACCTCCCCCGAATCCGGCGCGCGGAGGTCTCCATGAAGCGTCCCATCTCAGCGCTGGTTGCGGCTGCCCTGCTTGCCTCGGTGGCCATATCGACCGCCAGCGCCGCGGATCCGAGCTACACCGTTGTCGCCGACGGGCTCCACAGCCCGCGCGGCCTCGCCTTCGGGCCCAACGGCCGCCTGTACGTGGCCGAGGCGGGCCTTGGCGGCGGCAATCCCACCGACGGGATCATGCCCGGCTTCGGGTTCACTGGCTCGGTCACCGAGATCCGCCATGCTCGCGGCACGCATCCGAGCGCCCGCGTCCTGATCTCGGGTCTGCCGTCCGCGGCCGACGAGGAGGGCACCGTCGGGCCTGACGGCATCTCCGTCCACGGCAACGGCAACATCCTGGTCCAGGTCTCCCTGTCGCAGGAGCAGACCGGCCTGCCAAGCGACCTCGTGGGGCGCCTGATCAAGGTCACGCCCAGTGGTCGATCCCGGGTGGTTGCGAACATCGGCGACATGAACTACGAGTGGTCCACGCAGCACCAGGATCTGGCCCCCAACGACTTCAACCCAGGCGACTCCAATCCCTACGCGGTGCTCGCGGTAGCCGGAGGGGCGTACGTCGCGGATGCCGGCACCAACACCCTGAGCTGGGTTGCCGCCAACGGGAGGTCCCGGATCCTCGCCTACTTCCCGAACAACACATTCGCTGATGCCACGCCGACGTGCATCGCCAAGGGCCCCGACGGGGCCTTGTACATCGGGACGCTGGCCCTCGTGGACTCGGTCGGGACCCTCCTCGGCATCCCGGGCCTCCCGCCCCCGCACCCCGCAGCGACCGTGTATCGCGTCGACCCGGCCGCCGCGGATCCGTCCGATCTGTCAGCCGTGCTGAGCCTCGCGACGCCGTGGGCGGCCGGCCTGTGGCCGATCACCGGGTGCGCGGCGAGCCGAACCACGTTCTACGCTTCCGAGTTCATCTCGGGGGCGGGTCCGAGCGGTCCGTTCGGCGACGTGGTGGCCATCCCCTTCGCCCATCCAGACCAGCAGACGTCGCTGACGGACGGCGGGCTGTCGTTCCCGGGCGGCGTCGCCATTGGCCGGGACGGTCACGTCTACGTGTCCAACATGAGCACGTCCGCGGCCGGCCAGGTCGTCCGCCTGCCCTGACGCGATCTCGGCTCATCAGGCACGGGGCCGCCCGCCACTGGCGGACGGCCTCGTCCGATTTGCGTGCCACGCGGCCACCCGCGGGCGCGCGGATGGAGGGTGGGTGCCGAGCGCGAGAGGTCAGGCGCCTGGCGCCGGCCGCCCGATGTGCGAGAAGAACTCGGCGCGGGTCTTGTCGTTGCGCCGGAACAGGCCCTGGACGGCCGCCGTGGTCATCACCGTGCCGGGCTTGCGCACACCGCGCATCGCGGCGCACAGGTGGGTGGCCTCGAGCACGACGCCGACCCCCTTGGGGGCGAGGCGCTCCATGAGGAAGTCCGCGATCTCCTGGGTCATCCGCTCCTGGATCTGGAGCCGGCGCGCATACATCTCCACCACCCGCGGGATCTTGGACAGGCCGATGACCCGGCCGTCGGGCACGTACGCCACGTGCGCCGACCCGAAGAATGGCAGCAGGTGATGCTCGCACAGGGAGTAGAACGGGATCTCCTTGACCACGACCATCTCGCTGTAGCCGACCTCGAAGATCGCGCGATTGATGAGGCGCTCCGGGTCCACGTGGTAGCCCGCGGTCAGCTCCTGGTACATCCGGTGCATGCGGTCAGGGGTCGCGACCAGGCCCGGACGATCCGGATCCTCACCGACCTCGAGCAGGATCTCCCGGACCGCCGCCTCGATCCGGCCGGTGGTGGTGGGCACGGGCTCGGGGGCCTGGGTGCTCCCGGGGTCGTCGTCGCCGATCTCGTGCTCAATCTGGTCGACGATGAGGCGGACGTTGTCGGGCAGGTCGCGAGGGTCGTGGTGGTCGGTCATCGTGCGGGGATGGTAGCGTCCCTGCGCCAGCGGCCGACGTCACGATCATGCGCCGCGAGGATGGCGCTGCAGACCTCGGCCGGGCGATAGCGCATCAGGTTGTGGGCGGCCGTGGCGAATCCCGCCACCCGGATCGGCCCATGCCCGGCGCTGACTCGTGCCTCGCCCGCCCGCCGCAGCTCGGCCAGTCGCGCGTCGCGCTCCCCGGATGCCAGGGCCACGAGCGCGGTGACCGGCGCCGTGACCCGCGTCAAAGCGTCGACCGGGTCGATCGCGAACATCGTGCGCACGACCGCGGTGGCCACGTGGGGTCTCACGGCCCGGACGACATGCCCGGCCGCCGTCTCCACCACCGAGTCGCGCGCGGACCGCTCCTGGTCCAGATCCCAAGTCGACGGGTCGAACCCGCGCCGGTCCGCCAGCCAGGCGTCGAGCGTGCGAAGGACCTCCGGTGGCTCGTCGAGGTTGCGCAGGAAGTCGTCCACATCCACCCCGGTCGTCTCCTCCATGCGCTCCCAACCGCCGTCGACGAGCACCAGGCCGGCGCACCGCCGCCCGAGGGCCGCTGCGGCAACGGCGGCAGCCGCCGCCCCGAACCCGTGCCCGGCCAGCACGACCCGGCCGCCGTCAAGCGCCCCCGAACCCTCGGCGACGACGACGATGTCAGCGGCAAGGGTCGCAAGGTCGTAGCCACCGGATGACGCGTCCGAGAGACCGTGGCCCCGGAGGTCCGCGACCACCGTCCGCCGCTCCACCCGCAGCCGACGCGCGACCGGCGCCCACGACCACGCGACCGAGAGGAAGCCCGGGATCAGCAGGATGCCCGGGGCACCTGGATCGGCAGGGACGGGCGTCTCCGGCCCGCTCCAGTCGTGGAAATGGATCCGTGTCCCGTCGTCGGCCGTCACCAGGTACCCCGCGGGCTCGGCCGACGGATCGGGCGCCGGGACGATCTCATCCGGGAACGTGATCGGCAGCAGCGGCTCGGGCGCGGGGTCGGGCGTCATGGCGGCTAGGATACGGGCGCCATGACCAAGCGCCGCCGGGGATCCAGGACAGCCGCCCGTCACCCGCGAGCACCGCACCACGTGCGGTTCGAGCTCCTCGTGGACCGGGCGGTCGCCACCATCTCGCAGCCGTTCCGCGCCGCGCTCGACGAGATCGCGCTGGTCATCGCCGATGAGCCGTCCGGGGACCAGATCCGCGAGAACGACCTTGGGCCTGACGAGACCCTCTACGGCCTATACGAGGGCGTGCCACTCAACGAGTGGGGCGGCGACTTCGTCCCCGTCCCCACCCGGATCACCATCTTCCGCCTGCCGCTCGAGGAGGACTTTCCGGACCCGTCAGACCTCGCCGACGAGGTGCGGATCACGATCCTTCACGAGCTTGCCCACCACCTGGGCGAGGATGAGGACCGGCTGATGGAGCTCGGGATCGGGTAGGCGCCGCGCGACCCCGGCTCCGGCCGGCAGCGTCAGGCCGGCAGCGTCAACACCGCACCCACGAGCGAGAGCAGGGCAACGATCGTCACCAGCGCCATCCCGGGCGTGAGCCAGGGGCTGAACAGGCTCGTTCCGGCCACCGGGCGGTCTCGCCCATCCTGGAGACCCCGGGTGTAGTGCGTCAGCGCGGCGAACGCGTGAACAGCCGGTGCTGCCGCAATCGCTTCGACGAGGAAGGTCAGGGTGCCCAGCGCGAACACCAGCGCTGCGGCGATCGGCACCACCAGCGGCCGCGGGAAGTCCTCGACGACGCCGGCGCCAATGAGCACCCGGGCGACGATGTCGATGCCGGCGGACAGCCCGAACAGCACGATGAACTGGCCGAGCACGCTGAACAGGGTGACCACCACGGCGAGGCGCTTGCGGAGCCGGACCAGCTGCCACGAGCGGGCGATCGCATCGAACATCCCGACCTCGCCGAGCACGATCCCCGCCGCCACGTAGACGAACGGCACAGATACCAGCACCGATACCACGAGCGACACACCGAACAGTGGCTCATCTCCCAGCCCGATCCCGAACCCGGCCACGAACTGCACGACCGAGCTGACGATGGCCGTGACGATGCCGACGAGGAACTGCGCGCCGAGGATCTGCCAGAAGCGCTGCCTGGCCACCGAAATCGACTCGCGAAGGTGCAGCGGTCGCCCCTCCACGCGGCCGCCGATGACGGCCGTCGCCAGCGAGCGGGCGTCGGTCCCGGCCGCCAGGTAGCCCAGGGCGGCGGGGATCGCGGCCAGGAGGAGCCATCCCAGCCAGGCCGCGGAGCCAGCGTCCAGCAAATAGGCGTCGGCGATCACCGGCTCGGTGACCATGGGCAGCGTCAGCAGCAGCCCGAAGATCACGATCAGCGGGGCCAGCGACACAAGCAGCATGAACCCGACGTAGAAGGACGCCCCGCGCAGGCCGGTGTCCCGACGGGTGAGCAGATCGAGGGACACCTGGACGAGCTCCCGGGTCCCGAGCGGGATCTGGAGGACCGCCTCGCTGGCGACGGGCCTGGCCGGCGCGTTGGGCGTGTGGACGCCGGGCCGCGACACGCGTGGCGGCGGCGGGGGCAGCGGGACCGCCGGTGGCGGCGGGGGCGGCAGCGGGAACAGCTCCCCCGGCTCCGCCATCAGCGAGGCGAGGCCAGCGGCGCCGCGTCGGCGAGCAGCGATCCGAGCTGGTCCGTCGCCACGTTGCCGCCCGACAGGATGACCGCCACCCGGTCGCCGCTGCGAATCGGGATCGCTCCGGTCAGCACGGCGGCCAGGGCCGCGGCCCCGGCGGGCTCCAGGACCTGCTTGAGCCGCTCCACCGAGAACCGGACGCCCGACAGGATCGTCGCGTCGTCGATCGCGACCACGCCCTCCAGGTACCTGACGGCGATCTCCAGCGCCAGCCGCCCCGCATACGGCGCGTTGAGGCCGTCCGCGACGCTGTGCGGCGTCAGAGGCACCGGCTCGCCGGCCGCCATCGCCCGGCCGAGCGCATCGGATCCGGTCGGCTCCACGGCGTAGATCCGGGTCTGCGGCCGGAGCTCCCCGACCGCAACGGCAACCCCGGCCATGAGCCCGCCCCCGCCGACCGCGACGACCAGCACGTCGACGTCGGGCAGGTCCTCGAGAATCTCGAGACCGCACGAGCCATTGCCGAGGAGCACCTCCGGGTCGTCGAACGGGTGAACGAGCGCGAGCCCCCGCTCGGCCCGCAGCTCCTCGAGACGCAGGAGCGACTCCCCCACGTGCTCACCGTGGAGGACGACCTCCGCGCCGTAATCGAGGCACGCCGCGACCTTGGACTGGACCGCCCCCGCCGGCATCACCACCGTCATCGGCACGCCCGCCTCACGGGCCGCCCACGCGTATGCCTGGCCGGCGTTGCCGGCGGAGATCGTGATCGCGCCGTGCAGACGCTCCTGCGGGGTGAGCGACGAGATCCTCGACAGCGCCGCACGAGCCTTGAACGAGCCCGTCTTCTGGAGGTGGTCCGCCTTGAGGTACAGGCGCCCATCCGCAAGCTGGGTGCCAACGCGATCCCCCGCCACCCGCGCGGCGGTCGTCGATGTCAGCATCGGGGTGTGGTGGATCCGCTTGCCCAGCAGCGTCCGGGTCTCGCGGATGCCGGCAAGGGTCACGGGCGACTGGCTCACGCCGCCGAGTATGGGGCCATCGCCCCGGCTCGCGCGACCGCGCGACGCAGCTGTGACTTGCGTCCTTGCGCAAACAGTGAGAAACTGGCCGCGTGATCGACATCATGGGCAGCACCGACGAGGATCGCAGCCGGTTTGCGGCTGTGGCCCGGGCGCTCGGTGACCCCAAGCGGCTGTGCGTCCTGGAATCCCTCGCCGGTGGCGAGGCGTCCGTGGGCGAGCTCGCCACGCGGGTCAGCTGCCAGGTGCCGAACATGAGCCAGCACCTCGCGGTGCTGCGCTCGGCCGGGCTCGTCACCGCTCGCCGCGATGGCAGCACGGTCTACTACCGCCTCGCGGACCCCAGGGTGCTCGAGGCCTATCGGGTTCTTCAAACCATCGCCCGCTGAACGGGACGAGACAGGTCCGCCGTCCTGGCGGAAGAAAGGAGCCGCCCCTTGGCGGAGATCAAGCAGGCGACTGACGATACGTTCGAGGCGCTGGTGCTCAACAACGACAAGCCGGTGGTGGTCGACTTCTGGGCCGCCTGGTGCGGGCCCTGCAAGATGGTCGCCCCCGAGATGGAGAAGCTGGCCGCCAAGTACGAGGGCGTGGTCGACGTGGTCAAGGTCGATGTCGACGCCAACCCGCGGTTGTCGCAGGCGTTCGGGATCATGAGCATCCCGACCATCGCGTGCTTCAAGCCAGGCGAGCAGCCCCAGGGCGTCGTCGGCTTCCGGCCGCTCGACCAGCTGGAGCAGGCGTTCGGCCTCACCGCGCTCGCGACGGCCCCGCAGAACTAGCCTCTCCCTTCCCCAGCGTCCCACGACCCTGGCCCGTCGGCCGGGGTCGTTCCATGTCCAGCGCGATCAGTCGCTGGCCGCCCGCCGGTGCGCCGATCGGATCCACGCCTCCGCGCGATCGAGCGCGAACCGGTCCACCACGATCGGCGTGAACGCAATCCACCCGGCGCCACGTGGCGAGGTGAGCGTGTCCCCCGTCCGCAGCGCCGCCTTGGCGACCGCCGCATCCAGCGAGACCTCGAGCACGTCCGGCAACAGCACGGCGAACGGCCGCCCGCCGGTCAGGTACGCGACCGACTCTCCATCCCGCACCCGCTCCACTCCGTCGAGGTCATCGACCACGGTCTCGACCCGCTCGTCCAGGGTCTCGTCGACCTCGGCCGCGGCCTCGAGCGCGGCGGCGGCCGCCTCGGACGGGTCAAGCGGCGCCGCATCGTCGACGTCGTCGGTCTCGTCGCCGGCCATCGGGTCGAAGTGCCCGTTGCCGGACCGCGGGCCGCCTGTCACGAGACAGCCGAGAGGATGGCCCGGAGGTCGGCGAGGTGCTCGTCGTAGTGCTCCGTGGTCTCGCCGAACAGCCACTCCTGGTTGGCGGCATGCTTGATCCAGCGCGACTCGGGGACCACCGTCAGGTAGCCGCGGAGCTCGCCGGCAACCTCGCCGAAGCGCGCCCGGAGCTCGTCGAGCGGCATCGCCCGATAGCGCTCCACAGCCTCGTCGTTGATCCGGTCCCGCGCCTCCGGTGACACCGACCACTCGGCCTCGAGTCGTTCCATCGTCGGGCTCCGCTCGCCGACCGCCAGCTCCTTGGCCGTCGCAAGGGCCTCCTCCTGGCACAGCAGGATGTGGCCGATCAGGTCTCGCCCGGACCAGCCGTGGGCGGCCTCCACCGGCGTCGAGAGCCGCTCGTCGGTCAGCGCGAGCAGCGCCTCATATCCGCGGAACGTATCGCGTTCGTCTTCGAGGAAGGAGAGGGCATCGAGATACATGACCGCATGGTAGTCCCGCTGTCGCGTCCCGATCCGCCGACCGGGCGGTCAGTTGAGGCGTTCCTGCCAGTCCGGGGGTACGCGGTCGGCCGGGCCGGGCCGGGCCTGGTCGAGTGGCCGGTTCAGTGGCGGCGCCAGCTCAGGCCCGTCCACGGGCTCGCCAGCGGCAAAGTCCCAGAACCAGTCCTCGCCGGGCTCGAAGCTCCGCGCCACCGGATGACCGGCGTCGGCGGCATGGCGGGTCGCGTGGCGGTTGGGCGAGGAGTCGCAGCAGCCGATGTGCCCGCAGGCGGCGCACCGGCGCAGGTTGAGCCACCAGCCGTCACCGGCCAGGCATTCCACGCAGCCGGTGCCGCTGGGCGGCACAGAGGGGTCGATCGGGACGGGCATTCGGCACCTCGAAGCCTGCGGGTCGGGCCGAGCACCATGCATGGGACGCGCGGACCGGGCCGACCGTGCCCATCGTACGTGGTGGGCACGCCGCTGGTCGCGCGATGCTAGAGTCGCCTCGATGAGCGACGACGTCCCGTTCCGCCTGCCGCCGGTGGACCCGTCCGTGGCCGACGATGTCCCCTCCGCCTCCCTGTCGCCCGAGCTGCTGGCCGCCCTGCTGGCCGACGGTGATGACGAGCTGGCGGCGTGGACCCTCCAGCACGCGATGGAGGACTCGTCGCGGACGGCGGTCTACGACGGGATCCTGCGCGATGCCATGACCCTCGTCGGCGAGAACTGGTCGACGGGCCGCTGGTCGGTGGCCGAGGAGCACCTCGCATCGCGCACGCTGCTCCGGACCCTCGATCGCATCGGCCCGGAGCTCGGGCCGGAGGGCCGCATCGGGTCGCTGGCCGTCCTCGCAGGCGTGGCCGGCGAGCAGCACATGATCGGGCTCGTCTGCCTCGAGCACACCCTCGCCGAGGACGGCTGGACCGTCGCGAATCTGGGAGCCGACCTGCCCGCCGCGGATCTCGGTACGTTCGTGGCCCGCAACGAGATCGCCATCGTCTGCCTGTCCGCGCTCGATCGAGGCCTGGTGGGCAGCCTGGCCGATTCGGTGAAGGCGGTCAAGGACGCGAACGCCGGGATCCCCGTGATCGTGGGCGGGCAGATCGCCGCGGTGCCCGGCCTCGCAGCGACGGTGGGCGCCGACGGCGTCGTGCATTCGCTCGCCGAGGCGGTCGCTAGCGCGCGGAGTCACCGCCCGCGTCCGCCCTGATGCAGACGGAGACCGGCTCCCGGTACTCCCCGAAGACCTCGCGCAGCACGCGGCATTGCTCGCCGAGGGTGGCATAGGCCTGGGCGCAGCGGATGAAATGCGGCATCAGGTTCGTCTCGCTTGTTCCGGGCCGTGACGCCGCCTCGCGCAGCCCGGCCAGGGCCGCCGCCACCGCGACCCCGTCACGGTCCGCCCGGACCCGGGCCAGGCGGGCCAGGTGGCGCTCCTCCGAGCCAGCGGGCACCGACAGCACGGGAACCCGGATCGGCTCCGCGTTCACGTACCGGTTGACCCCGACGATCGCGCGCTCGCCGGCATCGAACTCGCGCTGGAAGCGGTACGCCGAGTCGGCGATCTCGCGCTGCGGATAGCCCTCCTCGATGGCCCTGGTCATCCCGCCACGCCGGTCGATCTCGTCGAGGTACCGCCAGACTTCGCGCTCGACCCGGTTGGTCAGGCTCTCGACAAACCACGAGCCTCCGAGCGGGTCCACGGTGGACGCCACGCCCGTCTCCTCGAAGATCACCTGCTGCTGCCGCAGCGCGAGCAGCGCGGCCTCGGCGGTGGGGACGGCGAGCGCCTCGTCGTAGGCATCCGTGTGGAGCGACTGCGTCCCACCCAGGATCGCGGCGAGGGCCTGGGTCGCGACGCGGGTCAGGTTGTTGAGCGGCTGCTGCGGGGTCAGCGATACGCCCGCGGTCTGGGTGTGGAAGCGCATCCATGTCGAGCGCTCGTTCTCCGCCCGGTAGCGCTCGCTCATCAGCTTCCACCAGATCCGGCGCGATGCCCGGAACTTGGCGATCTCCTCGAAGAAGTCCGAGTGGCTGTTGAAGAAGAAGGACAGCCGCGGGGCGAAGTCGTCAACCCGGAGTCCGCGAGCGATGGCCGCCTCGACGTAGGCCATGCCGTCGGCGATGGTGAACGCGAGCTCCTGGACGGCCGTCGAACCCGCTTCGCGGATGTGGTAGCCGCTGATGGACACGGTGTTCCAGCGCGGCAGCTCGCGCGTCCCGAACTCGATCGTGTCCACGACCAGGCGCATCGACGGCTCGGGCGGGAACAGGAACTCCTTCTGGGCAACGTACTCCTTGAGGATGTCGTTCTGGATCGTGCCCTCGAGCCGTGCCCGGGGCACGCCGGACTTCTCGGCCGCGACGATGTACATCGCCCAGATCGGCGCCGCCGGCGCGTTGATCGTCATCGAGGTGCTCACGCGATCGAGCGGCAGGCCCTCGAGCAGCAGCTCCATGTCGGCGAGGCTGCTGACCGCGACGCCGCACGTCCCGAACTCGCCCTCGGCCTCCGGGTCGTCCGTGTCGTAGCCGTAGAGCGTCGGCATGTCGTAGGCGACCGACAGGCCGGTCTGGCCGGCGTCAAGCAGCTGGCGGAAGCGGGCGTTGGTGTCCTCCGCGCTGCCGAATCCGGCGAACATGCGCATGGTCCACGGTCGCGAGCGGTAGCCGGTGGGATGGATGCCGCGGGTGAACGGCGGCTCACCGGGCATGCCCAGGTCGCGGAGCAGGTCCGCGTCGGCGTAGGGGCCGGCGCCCGTGCGCAGTGGATCGCCATGGTGGTCGACGGCGGTCGGTCCGCCGGGACCCGGGTGCTCGTACGGGCCGGTGGGCGTCGTGCCGTGATCGGCGTCACCCGCCAGGTCCCACGGACCGTACAGGCCCTCGACCGGAAGATCGCCGAGGGTGGTGAATGCGTCGCGGCGCTCCGGCAGCCGGTCGAGCGAGGGGGCGAGGCGCTCGATGCGCCACATGCGGCGGCGCGAGGCCCAGGGGTCGGTGGGATCGCTCATGGTCGCCGACTCTAGCACCCGGTCCCGACGAGCTTCCGCCGGCCGGCGTCAAGGACTCGATCCGCGCCATCGTCGGCGCTCGGGTCCGCGCCCGGATCCGCGCCACACCATCGTCGGCGCTCGGGTCCGCGCCGGTATCCGCGTTCCGTTGACTGGGAGTCCTCGGAATCGCCGGCGCCGGCATCGGAGAGCCCGATCCGTTGGCTGGGAGCCACCGAAATCGCGGCCGGTGCCCACCAGTGCGGACTCCGGCGCAACGAAACCGGCGGATCGACGAGCCAAGCGGCGTTCGCGTGGACTGGCAGTCCACGCCCGGCGAGCCTGCGGCTTGGGCAACGCGACAGCGATCGATTGGCGATCAAGGCTACGGGTCGTCGCAGCTGACCATGTCGTCGGAGAAGTAGCCGCACGCGACCAGCACGGGCTCGCGGCCCTCCATCGTGAGCAGCGCGGCCCAACCGTCCTCCGGGAAATCCGCGCGTTCACTCCAATCCGGGGGCGCGTCGCGGACATCGACCGCGACCAGGCGCGCTGGCAGCGGCTCGGTGAACACCAGGTCCCGGCTGAGGCGATCGGAGATCGAGATCCTGGTGTCGTGGCAGGCGGCTGCGCTCGACGTCGAACAGGTGACCGTCGGAGGCTGGAGCTCCCGGCAGAGCAGGAAGCCCGCAACGGCGAGGACACCGATGGCGACGACCAGCGCCCCCGCCAGCAGCCGCTGAGGCCCAACACGCCTGACGTCGTTGCCGTGCTCGAGTGGAGCGTGATCCGTGATCGTCACTCCCATCCCCTGTCGCTGCTTCTCGCGCCGCCTATTGGCCACACCGTGATGAGACCGGCCTCACCGTGACACCGGCGCTGCCGTGTCACTCAGGGGGTGCCGAGGGTCTCCAGCAGGGCGGCCACCTTCGCGTCACCGAGATCCGCCGCGAGCAGGACCCGGACCACGTCCTCGCCCGCCACCTGCCAGGCGACAACCGTCTGGCCAGTGCCATCGGAGCCGAGGACGTCAAGCCGCTTCGCGGGAGTCCCTCCCACGGTCGTGTCGGAGCGCTGGAGCTTCTCCGTCCGGCGCGCGCTCTCGGCCGACAGGGCATAGAACTCCAGCATCTTCGTCGCGTCCAGGCCGTCCGCCTTGAACACGGCGAGGGTCAGGCCGCTCGTGCCGCCGGTCTGCCACGTCGCACCCGCGAACCGCAGCCCGGCGATCCCCGCATCGGCGAGCGATCCCAGCGCCTCGGGCGAGCAGACGCGGCCACTGTCCACGCTGTCCGGCGCTCGGCCCTCGTAGTCAGTGGCGAGCATGGCCTCGAGCTCCGGGTACGCACCCGGCTGCTGGCCCTCAGCGGGACAGGGAGCGGCTGGATCGAAGGTCACGACCACGGGATCGGACGCCGCGCAGGCGCCCAGCAGCAGCATGACGGCAAGCAGGCCGGCCGGGGCGAACAGGCTGGCCAGGAGGGGGCGGCGGCGATGTGTGGACATTGCCGTGTGAGCGTACCGGCAGCGGCCTCAGCACGCCGGGCGGCGCGTCGCCACAGGGGGGCCGGTGGCCGTGTTGGCTCCCCCTTTGGTGCGCCCATGGCCGTCTGATGGTCCCGAGGGGTCCCCCGTCAGATGGTCCGGGCGGTGCGCGGGTGCGCCTGACCTTCGCTCGCCGCTGCCCCGGACGCGAGGCCCATTGAGCCTCCATGGGTCGGCGGTTACGTTGTCCCTGCGTTCGAAACGCGCCGACCCACGACGATCCGGGAGCACCCTGGGGCGTCGGCCACGGATCGACCGGCCGGACAACTCGACCGTTGGGGACGCCTGACGGCACGGGGGTACCGTGCTCCGATCACGAGCCGAGTAACTGGGCACCTCGGCCATCAGGCCCGGACGTACGAGGGCGGCTGCACTGATCAGGCGTCATCTGCACCCGTCATCTGCACCCCCGGTTCGTTGGGCCGGGGGTGCGTTCATGTCCCCGACGCCCCATCGCCGGTCGAGGGCGTCCGAACCGACGCGCGGCTTAGTGAAGTTCCCCGGTGAAGATGAGACTGGGTAGCGTGCCCTTCGAGGAGGGCACGGATGCCGGAGGTCAGGTCTCGGTCCTATGCGAACCCGCGGCGTCTGCCGCGCCGGAACCACTACCAGGAGGGCCCGGACTTCCTGTTCGTGGCGACGCAGGGTGGTCGTCCCCCTGACCTGGTCCTCGGGCCAGGCATCGCGGCGGTCGTTCGACGCCGCCGGGCCGCGCTCCGGCGCTGGGCGGAGGGAGTGCCGCTCGCCGGGATCTGCGCCGAGACCGGGTGCAGCCGGGCGAGCCTGTTCCGCTGGCGCACCCGCTTCGAGCAGGACGGTCTTGATGGACTCCGGGATCGACCCCGGGTGGGACGACGGAGCGATCTGCCGCCCGCGCTCGAGCGGCTCATCCTCACCGTCCGCCTGCTGACCTACTGGAACAGCCGGCGGATCGCCGCCGAGTTCCGGAGGCGATCCGTCTGGCCGCTGACGCACGGCCAGGTCGACCGGGTCCTCGCCCGCCACGGGACGCACCGTCCGAGCTACGTCCGGACGCCGGGTCCGCGCTACGAGCGGGCCACCGTCAACGAGCTCTGGCACATCGACCTCAAGGGCCCGTTCTACTTCGTCGGGGCGACCGGCCTGGACACCGTTCGTCGCGATCACCCGCACGATGCTCAGCCGCTTCCAGCGCAGCCTCTCCGAGCTCGCGATCCGCCACATCCGGACCCAGATCGACACGCCCTGGACGAACGGCAAGATCGAGGCGTTCTGGCACACGCTTCAGGCGGAGGTCCTCGACCGCCAGCAGCTCGCCGATCTCGCCGCTGCCGAGGCGGCCGTCACCGGTTACGCCGGCTACTACAACTACCACCGGCTCCACGGCGAGCTCGACTGGCAGACACCGGCCGAGCGGTTCGACGGCACGCCGTTCACCGACCGCGGCTTCGGCAGCGTCCCGTCCCTCGCCGGCGTGGCCGCTCTACTCGACGCGATCCTGGCCGCCTGAGCCAGTCTCATCTTCACCGGGGAACTTCACTTAGCGGTAGGGGTTCGACTGCCAGCCCGGCCGCGGCGGCCGGTGCACCCGCCTGATCCCACGGCGGTCCAATTCCGCCACGATCACCCGTGCCGCCATCGCAACGTCCGGCTGACGGACGATAGTGCTGGCGAGCCAGTCGATGTAGCTGGGCTCGAACGCCGCGATCTCGCCCAGCGTGTGGCCGTGGAACTTGCCGAAGGTGACCTCGGTCTCGAGCGCGTCGCTGAGCGCGGGCGGTTCTGGGGCCACGTGTCCAGCCCGGCGACCGCGCTCCATCGGGCCCGAGGGCTGCGAGGCGCGAAGCTCCGGTTCGGAGCGGTCATGGCGGAGCGGCGGCTGGCCCGTGAGCGAGAGCCGCAGCCCCGGCGGCGTCGTCGTCTGGTTCCGCGGATGGAATGTGGCGCTGGTGTCCACCCGTCCCGTCACCGGGCGGCTGCGGACGGCTGGGGGTGGACCACCGGCCTTCCATTGCGGATCCTGGGTGGCCGAGGTTCGGGCGCGGTCCGCCGGTGACCCGGGGCGGCGGCGCGGCTCATCGTCCGCTCCGGCACGCGTGAGGGCGGCGTAGGCGGCATTGATCTCGGCCATCCGCCGCGTGGCGCGCCGGGCGACGTCGGGATCGTCGCCGGTCAGGTCCGGGTGATGCCGGCGCGCGAGGGCACGCCAAGCAGCCTTGATGGCGTCGGGCGGGGTGCCCGGCGCGACGCCAAGCACGAGATGCGGATCCTTGGGCACGTGCCCGAGTGTATCGCCGGGCCGACGGAGGTCGCACTGGCGCCGCGATCCCGTCGGGCGCCGGGGGCCTGTCGGCCGACGCAGGTCGCACTGGCGCCGCGATCCCGTCGGGCGCGGGGAGCCCGAACGGTCTCAGCGCGGAACGGGCTGGGCGCCCGGCGCCTCAGACGTCACGCGAGGCGCGCCGGGGGGCAACAGGTGAGGCTCCAAACGCCCGATCCGGCGCGCCGCGTCCTCGTTGGGGCGCCGGGGGCCCGCTGGGCGCCAGGGGCCCGCCGTCCGTCGGCGGGAGCGCCCTGGCGCGGGTGGCCCGCCGCCGGCGCGACCGCCTCGCACCCGCCGTCGGCGCAGGCGCCCGGGCGCCGCGGCTCCCTCGCTTGACAGACCCGCCCGCCGGGGGTCCGATTCGCGCATGCTCCGCCTCCACCGGGCCCACCGCGCAGGTCTCGTCGCCGCCGTCGCTGCCCTGCCTCTCGCCCTCGCCTACCGCTTCGCGCTCGTCTATCGCCTTCGTGCCGGGTACCCGCAGCGCCACCCACCCGCCTACCGGCCGGACATCGCCGGGCTGACCTGGGACGAGGTCCTCGTCCCCAGCTCGGATGGCGTGGAGCTGCCCGGGTGGTTCATCCCTGCCGGCAACAATCGCGCGCCCGGCGTGGCGCTGATCCACGGCTGGGAGTCGGCGCGCGACCGCACCCTCCCTCACGCCCAGATCCTCCACGCGGCGGGGTTCCATGTCCTCACGATCGACGTCCGCGGCCACGGCAGCAACGGGCCGGAGGCCCTCCCCCTGTCCGCGGGCGAGTACGCAGCCGATGCCCGAGCCGCCGCCGCCTGGCTCCGCGCGCGGCCGGAGGTGGATCGCGTGGCACTCCTCGGCCATTCGATGGGCGCCGCCGGTGCGCTCGTCGCAACGGCCGATGACCCCGATATCAGCGCGGTGGTCGCGGTCGCCGCACCGGCCGATCCGTCCCGCCTCACGCGCCAGACCTTCCGCCTCGCCAGGCTGCCGATCCCGGGCGTCATCGCCTGGCCGCTCGCCTGGTTCACGACCCGCGTCTACCTCCGACCCCGCGGTCACACGGTCGCATCGATCAGCGCGACGCACGCGGTCCGGGCCATCACCGTGCCGGTCATGCTCTGCCACGGGACCGACGACGGCGTCGTGCCCTTCTCCGACCTTGGCCGGCTCGCGGCAGCCCGCCGGGCCGCCCGGCCCACCGCCGTCACCGAGACCCACGTCGTCGCGGATGGTCGGCATTCATGGCTGTACGAAGATGCGCCATACCGGGCCGCGATCGCGCGCTTCCTCGCCACCGCGCTGGGCGGCCCCCTCGCGCCCGAGACGGCAGCCGCCGTCGCCGCGACCGTCGACGCCCGCCGCCTGCCCGACCCGGAGCGACTCGCCACCCTCGACGAGCAGCCGGGCGGTCTGCGATCGCTGGTGCTGCTCATCCGCCGCCACGAGCTTCGGCCGTCGGTGGCCGATGCCCCGGGTGTGGCTCTCGCGGCCCCCGAAGGGGCCGGACGATGAACGTCTGGGACGCGGTCCACGCCAAGCGGGCGGTGCGCGAGTTCTCGGACCGACCGATCCCGGACGAGGCGCTCGACCGGATCGTCCGGGCCGGGACTCGCGCCCACAGCTCCAAGAACCAGCAGCGCTGGGCATTCATCGTGGTTCGCGACCGCCAGCGGCTCGCGGCGCTCTCACGCACCGGGCGGTACGCCGGTCATCTCGCCGGTGCCGCCGCCGCCGTGGCGCTGGTCACGCCGGATCCCGAGGGACCCGGACAGCCACTCAGCGTGGTCTGGGATGTCGGCGGCGCAGCCGCGCAGATGATGCTGGTCGCCTGGGAGCTGGGCATCGGGAGCTGTCCCGCCACCGTGTACGAACAGGCCGTTGCGCGCGAGATCCTGGGCTACCCGGAGGACCGATGGTGCGAGTACGTCCTGTCGTTCGGCTACCCGGCGGACCCCGAACGGCTCACGGCCCCGAACCGGGCGGGTGGCCGACGCCCGATTGCCGAGGTGGTCCATCGCGAGCGCTGGGGGGGCTGATGCCTCGCTAGCTCGTCGCGTCGTCGTAGGTCGGGTCGTCGCGCTCGACGTCGAGCGCGTCGAGCGCGGAGGTGCTGCCGGCGTGCGCCTGCTCCGGGGCCGGCGCGCCTTCGGCCAGGTAGGACTCGATCGCCATGTCCAGGCCCACGTCCCGGCCCGCCTGCTCGGACAGCAGCCACTTGTGCTCGAGCACGTCGCAGTACGCCTGGACCACGTCGCGATCCGGGCCCACCCAGGATCGGATCCGGGCGAGGGTCGGTCGATAGACCTCGCGCAGCCACCGGTCGGTCGCCTCCTCCGACGACACGCTATGGCCACCCGACCACTCCAGCCAGCAGCGGTACTCGGCAATGTCGTTGAGCAGGATCCGAGCCTGTCCCTCGAGCGTGCGCAGCTTCGTCCGCCGCTCCAGCTCGTTGGCGTGGTACCGGCGTGTCGTGACCAGCGTCCGGAGGCGAACCGTCCCGGCCGGCTCGACCGGGTCCACCTCGACATCCACCGAGAACCCCAGGTCGTTGAGCCCACGCAGCCTGGCGCGGATGGCACGCCGGTCGCCGGGGATGAGGTCGGACACGTCGTGCAGCTCGTGCCACACCGCGTCGTACCGGACACGCACGCTTTCGGCAGCCTCGATGGCGGCGTCCACGTCTTCCGGCCGGTCCTGGTAGGCGGCAAGGTCGGCAAGACCGAAGGCGACGTTCTCCACCAGGATGTCCAGGTCGAACCGCCGCTGGCCATCCGAGAGACCAGGGTGGACCTCGGATGTCTCGGCATCCACCAGGTACGCCTGGATGCGGTCGCCGTCTCGTCGGAACAGGGTGTTCGCCAGCGAGCAGTCGCCCCAGAAGACACCGCCCCGGTGCAGGTCGACCAGGAGCAGCGCCATGGCGTCGAGGAGGCGATCGAGGTAGCCGGCGCTCACGGAGCGCAGGCGCATCAGGAGTCGGCGGTACTGCATCGAGTGGCGCAGGTACTCCGTCACGAGCACGGAATCTCCGCGCTCCAGCCGGTCCGCGAGGCCCACGGCTCGCACCGATGGCAGCCCGGCATCCTCGAGGTGGCGGAGGACGGAGAACTCGCGGCTGGCCACGGCCGCCGGCAGCTCCTTGAGCGCGTAGACCGTGCCGTCGTGGACAAGAAAGCGGACCAGGTGCCGCGATGGCCCAACGGGCAGGTCCCGGAACTCCTGGCTCGGATCGTTCCAGCTCGCGAGCGGCAGCTCCCAGGGCAGGTCGAGCAGCGAGGCAACCTCGTCGCGGAGCCGGAGACGGGGAAAGCTCATCGAGACGTGCAGGGAGCCTGGGCGCGGGTTGCCCGGAGTCAGGGCCGTTTGCGCAGGTAGGCGGCGAGCCCGGCGTCGTAGCCCAGCGACTCGAACAGCTTGCGTGCCTCCGGCCGATGGTGGCCGGCCGTGACCTCGAGGAAGGCCGCACCGCGCTCGGTGGCCACCCGCTCGGCCTCGGTCATCAGCTGGCGGCCGATGCCCCGCGCCCTGACCCCGGGGTCCACCACGAGGGCGACGATCCGCGCGAACCGCTCGTCCGTCTCGAACCGCGGCATGACGTGGAACGCGATGAAGCCGATCACCTCGCCGGATGCCTCGGCCGCGAGCACCCCGGAGTCATCGGTGGTGAACCGCTCGATGCGGGCCGCCAGGTCCGACGCACCGGCGGGATAGCCCTCATCCGTGAGGAGACTCGCGAACCGCTCGGCATCGTCGGCCGTGGCGGGTCGCACCGTGACAGCAGCAGCGTCGCTCATGGGGCGATGGTACCCGGCGCCGCCGCTCCCGACACCGGCTGACGGCCCTCGGTCACGATGACGTGCGGCCCGGCCGGGCCGCCGGCGAGCAGCAGCTGGCGCCCGAAGGGCCCGTTTCGCGGCGAGCCAGCGGTGATCCCCCTCGCGCCGGCCGCCACGAGCCACGCCTCGAGTCCGGAGACCGGCCGGACATAGATCGCGCACGGTCCCTCGCCCTCCCGCGCCAGCGAGGCTGCTGCACGCCCCTCACGGACTGGCTCCAGGAGGACCGTCCAGGTGCCCGGCAGCCCGCCGCCCGAGCGCAGCCGCGAGATCGCGTCGAGGTGTTCGTCCTCGACCGATCCCCCGGCTCGGGGACCAAGCCACATCTCGAGCTCCCGTTCGGCGCCGTCCAGCTCCACGGTCGCCCAGCCCAGGCCGAACAGAACAACCGGTGGCGAGGCGCCGGCCTCGTGCGCCGGCGGCTCCTCGCCGTCGGGGACGGGCTCCAGGATCAGCCGCCCCGCGGCGCGGGCGTGGTCGGTGGCCGCTTCGCGGATCCAGGGACGCACCTCGAGAAGCGCCGAGCCAAGGTCCAGCAGCCGGGCACCCGGAGCGAGACCACCAGCCCAGACCGGCACCTCCAGCCTCCGGGCCAGCTCCGCCGCGAACGCCACGGGTTCGCGCGCCTGCCACGTCAACCGCGCCCAGAGCCTCATCCGAACAGCAGGTCCGGGGACTCGCCGACGGAGGCGAACCCGAGGCGTCCATAGAGCCGGAGGGCGGGTCCGTTGCCCGAGAACACGCCGAGGTAGGTGCGCCCCGCGACATGCCCGCCCGCAACCGTCATCGCGTGCCGGGTGGTCAGGGCGGCCAGCCCGCGCCCCCGATGGCCAATGACCGTCCCGATGGACGACAGGTAGGTGAGGCCATCGAACGTGGTGGCCTTCGCGGCAGCGGCCGGCTCGTCGTCCACCCGGGCGAGGACCAGCACGATCCGCGGATCGTCGATGGTCGCCGCCAGCTCGACCGCCAGCTGCGCGGCGCGACCCGGTTGCGCCCCGAATGACTCGGCGAGCACGAGCGCAAGGTCGTCGACATCGGCGGGTCCCGCATCCGCGGCCGACCGGATCGCCTGCAGGGTGACACCCCGTCCCAGCTCGATCGGGCGCACCGGCGGGCTCGAACCCGGATCGTCGAGCACCATCAGGTGCCCTCCGCCAATGTCGTGGAACCCATGGGCGACAAGGCGGTCCACGAGGTCCGCCGGGGCCGAGCCCACGGGTGACGGCCAGACATGCGGCCGACGGCCGAGGCTGGCGAACAGGGCCAGCGCTTCGGTGAGGCGGCGATCGAACCCGGCCGGCTCGTCAGGCCAGCGCACGCTCACCATTCGGTTCCAGAACACGTCCGTGTCGCGCGGGTCGTGGAGCACGACGGCATGACCCAGCTCCAGGACATCCCGGGCGGGGATTGCGTGCGCACGGGTCTCGTGAAGCTCGAGCCTGCGGATGGCCGCGTCGTTGACCGTGAGGTGGCGGATCACGCCGCCACGGTACCGCTGGAGGCGCAATCGGAGCTGGGCGGGCCTGCTGGGCGGGCCTGCTGGACCGGCCTAGCGGCGCGCGACGATCGCCGTTGCCCCCGACGGAAGGTCGATCAGCTCGGGCGTGGTCACGCCCGCATCGGCGAACCAGCCCAGCGCCTCCGACCGCGTCACCAGGCGCGTGCCCATCAACAGCTCGTCGAGCTGGACGCCGGCAAGCAGCTCCGCATGGCGCGTCTGGAGCTCGTCTGGATCCGTTGGCAGGTACCAGTCGAGCGCCACCAGCCAGCCCCCCGGCGCCAGCGCTGCCACCGCCGACCGGATCGCTGCCACGGGATCGGCCAGTTGGTGGAGCGCGTATTGGAAGTAGGCGAGGGTCGCATCACCCTCGTGGTCGATCGTGGTCACGTCGTCCTGCTCGATGGTGATCCGGTCGCCCAGCACCGCGGCCGCGACGGCCGCGCGCGCGCGGGCGACGGAGTCCGCCTCGAACTCCACCCCGACCAGGTGCGTGCCCGGGAACCGTCGGGCCATCGCGATCAGCCAGCGGCCTCCGCCGCAGTGGATATCCAGGATCCGCGAACCCGGGGCCAGGTCAAGCACGAGCTGCGGCACGGCCGGCAGCACCTCGCCAAAGAAGACGGCAATGTCCTGCACCGTGAGCCGCTCGATCGCCTCGCGGTATCGGTCCGGCCGGCTCGCGAGCGGAACGCCCGTGCGGAGCACGTCGGGAAGACTCGCAAAATCGAGGCTGCCGATGGCTGCGTGCAGATACTGGCCGCCGAGGTACTCCGGGCGGTTGGCGTCCAGCAGGATGCGGGCGATGTCGTCGGCCAGCCGGATCCGCCCGTCACCAGCCGGCTCGACCAGGTCATGGGCCACGGCCCCCCACGCCCAGCGGGTGATCAGTGACGGGTCCGTGTCCGTTCGCCGCGCCAGCTCCTCCGGGGTGAGCCCCGGCACCCCCGCGCCCCGCAGGCGCGCGAACAACCCGAGCTTGATGCCGGTGACCGCGTACCACGCGCGGTAGAAGCCACCGAGACTGGCGACCAGGTCATCGAATCGGTCGTCGAGCTGCATGGGAGCATTGTGGCATGCAACCGATGGCGCGCCGCTCGGGTTCTGAACCGTGATGGACGACACGGAGCTCGCTCGCCGCCTCGCCCGGGATCTGGACGGATCGTTCGAGATCCTGGTCCGCTCCCACGTGGACCGGTGCCACTCGATCGCCCTGCGGCTGACCGGCAGTCCTCACGATGCGGAGGAGATCACCCAGGACGCCTTCATCCGTGCCCACCGTGCGCTCAGCGGCTATCCACCGCAGCGGATCGAGGAGCTCCGGGTGCGTCCGTGGCTGGCCACGATCGTGCTCAACCTGTGCCGGAACCGTGCCCGCTCAAGACCCAGGACCGCCCACGCGTCGCTGGCGACGCTCGCCGAGATGGGCCTCGAGCCGGCCGCCGGCGCCGACTCGGACCCTGCGGGCCTCGCACTCGCCGGATCCGCCCGTGACCGGCTCGCGGCGCACCTCGCCGCGTTGCCCGAGCGCTACCGCGTCCCCGTCGTGCTCCGCCATGTCGACGACCTCTCGTACGCCGAGCTCGCCGCCGTCCTCGGCCGTCCCGAGGGCACCCTGAAATCCCAGGTCCACCGCGGCCTCGCGCTCCTCCGGGAAGCGATGGCCGGTACCGACCTGGAGGAGCTGACCGCATGACCCGTTCGCTGCACCCGACCCTCACCGACGACGCCCCCGGCGCGTTTGGAGCGCTGGCGGTGCCCGCCCCGCCGCACGTGGCCGACGACGTCCTCGTCGAGGTCGGCCTCGCCGACCGGATGGCGCCGTTCCCGTCGCCAATCGGGACGCTGTGGATCGCCTGGAACGGTCGTGGCGTCGCCGAGGTGGAGCTTGCCGACGATGGCGCCGATGCCGTGGCCCGGCACGAGACCCGGTCCGGACGTCGCACGATCCCCTCGGACGGGCTGCCCGTCGCGCTCGCGGATGCCTTCTCCCGTCGCCTCGCCGGCGACAGGCGGGTGCGCGTCTCGCTCGACCTGCGCGGTCGTACGGAGTTCGAGGTGTCCGTGTGGACCAAGGCGCTTGAGATCCCTCGGGGTGAGGTGCGCCCGTATGGGTGGATCGCTGCGGAGATCGGGCGCCCGAAGGCCGTCCGCGCGGTTGGGACGGCCCTCGGCCACAACCCGGTCCCGCTCATCGTCCCCTGCCACCGCGTCGTGCGCACCGACGGCACCATCGGCCAGTACAGCCTCGGCGGGCCCGGCAACAAGCGGACGATCCTCGCTGCAGAGGGCCTGGACCCGGACGCGCTGGAGGAAGCCGCCCGGCGTGGCGAGCGGCTGTCCGGGTCCACCACGACCCGGATCGTCTGCTGGCCGACCTGCCGCCACGCCCGGCGGACGCAGGAGCGGTACCGGGTGTCGTTCCGCTCCCTGCGCGAGGCGGGGGCTATGGGGTATCGCCCGTGCAAGGTGTGCCGCCCCACGGCGATCGCGACGGCCGCCTGACACAGGGCCGCCGCCCCGGCGAACGGCCCTGGTCCACTGCCAGGCCGTCATGGCGGCCCCGGAAACGACAGAACCCCCGACCCGCGAGCCGCGATTTCGGCTCAGCGGGAGCGGGGGCTCCGTGTCGTCAGGCGGTGTTCAACCGCCCCTGGTCCGGGCTAGCGGTTGCGAGCGCGCCGCCGCGTGGTCGGCAGCAGGGCCAGCGTCGAGCCCGCAAGCAGGAGGAGGACAAACGGGAGACCCACACCCGGTCCACCCGAGGAGTTGTCGAGCCCATCGGTCGGCGGCGGCGTGATGCGCGGGGTCCCGGTCTCGGCCTCAACGGTCCCCGTCGGGGTGGCCTGGGGCGTCGGGGTGACGTCGGGCGTCGGGGTCGGAGTGACCTCGGGCGTCGGGGTCGGGTCAGGCGTCTGCGACGGCAGCGGCGAGGGATCCTCGCAAGCCTCGATCGAGCGGTCGAACGTCTTGCTCCATCCCTTTGACCCGGTCGGGTCGTCCCAGGCGGACACGACGACCTTGGCCGTGTGCGATGCGGTCGGGGGCGTCACGGACCAGGTGTGGCTGTACGAGGATCCGAACGAGAACGGGGAGCCACTCACGGCGACGTTGTCGATCGAAACCGCGACGGTGTTGGAGCCACCGCTGTTGTAAGCCGCCAGGTTGACCTTGAGGCCGTCCTGACAGGTCAGGGTCACATTGGGTGTATGGGCCGACACGCCGCCGGCAAGCGCCAGCAGCAGGGTGCCTGCCATGAGTGCCGACAGCGCGGAGCGGACGCTCCGTCGCCCAGCGGTGCGGCCGAAGCCGAATCCCCGAGACATTTGCGATGACCTCCCCGGTATCGATTCACCCACCGCGGGGCGATACACCCGGCGGCGGCGCCGGTCGTCCAAGAAACCGGCAGTGGATAAGGACTCCCCGATGGTACTCGTCCGGGAACGCCATTGGTACCAGGCGATCGATCTCGTGGTGCGTGGCGGCACCCGCCGGACAGCCCCACCGACCTCAGCCTGGGCGCGTGAAGCCCTGCGCCGGCCATGGCTCGCAGCGGAGGGGCCGGTCCTCGCGATAGCCGAGCGCGTAGTCCGCCTGGATGAGCGTGTGGAGCTGGCTGGTGCCCTCGTAGATCACCGCCGCCTTCGCATTGCGCAGGTAGCGCTCCACCGGGAACTCGCTCGAGTACCCGTTGGCGCCGTGGATCTGGATGGCGTCGAGCGCGGCGCGCACGGAGTGCTCCGTGGCATGCCACTTGGCCAGCGAGGTTTCGCGCGTGTTGCGCAGGCCCTGGTTCTTGAGCCAGCCCGCCCGGAGGACGAGCAGCCGCCCGGTCTCCGTGCCGGCGGCCATGTTGGCGATCATCTGCTTGACCAGCTGGTGCTGGCCGATCTCCCGCCCGAACGTCTCACGCTCGTGGGCGTACCGGAGCGAGGCGTCGAGACATGCCTGGGCCAGGCCCACCGCACCGGCCGCGACCGTGTAGCGGCCCTGGTCGATGGCGCTCATGGCCACCAGGAAGCCCTCCCCTTCCTCGCCGATCCGGTTCTCGATCGGCACCCGGACGTTCTCGAAGTCGATGAGGCCGGTATTGCCCGCCCGGATCCCAAGCTTCCCGTGGAGCGTGCCGGTGGTGAGGCCCGGCATGCCCCGCTCCACCATGAACGCCGTGATGCCCTGGTGCCGCTTCGTCCGGTCGACCGACGCAAACACCAGGAAGTGGTCGGCAAGGTCGGCGAGACTGATCCAGATCTTGTGGCCGTTGAGGACATAGCTGTCACCGTCCCGGCGCGCGGTCGTCGCCAGCGAGGCGACATCCGTGCCGGCCCCCGGCTCGGTCAGGCCGAAGGTCGCCAGCTTGTCGCCCCTTGCCTGCGGCACCAGCCAGCGCTGCTTCTGCTCCTCGGTCCCCCACTGGAGCAACGTGAGGCTGTTGAGGCCGACGTGGACGCTCTGCACCACCCGGAAGGCGGTGTCTGCCCGCTCCAGCTCCTCGCACAGGAGCGCGAAGCTGATGTAGTCCATGCCCAGGCCGCCGTACTGCTCCGGGATCGGCGCACCAAGGAAGCCAAGGCCCGCCATCTTCGCGAAGACCTCGCGGTGAACCTCGGCGCCGGCATCCCATTCGCGGATATGGGGCAGGATCTCGGCCTCGACAAACGCGCGGGCGGTGTCGCGGACGAGGCGGTTCTCGTCGGTGAGGGAGAAGTCGATCACGGGAGGGCCTCAGGTGCGGACGTCGCGGGGCGCCGCCGCATCCTACCGGGATCGGGCCCTCCTATACTCCGGCCGTGGACACGAACGACGCACCAACGCTTGATCTTGCCGCCCTCGCCGGGCCCAACATGTCGCCGGTCCTTGGCCGCTACATGGACCGCAGCTGGTCACACGGGGTCGGTCACCGCCTGTACGACACCGCCGGGCACGCCTACCTCGACTTCGCCAACGGGATCGCCGTCACCGCGCTCGGTCATGCGCACCCGCGCGTCACGGCGGCGGTCCATGCCCAGGTCGACCGGCTGATGGGACCCGTGCATGCCATGGGCTTCGCCGAGCCGACCGTCAAGCTCGCGGCGATGCTGGCGGACACGTTCCCGGACCCGCTCGACGCCGTGCTGTTCCTCAACTCCGGGTCGGAGGCGATCGACGGGGCGATCAAGCTCGCCAGACGGGTGACCGGGCGTCCCGCGATCCTCGCGTTCCGCGGCGCCTTCCACGGCCGGACCATCGGGGCGACGAGCGTCACGACCTCCGCGCTCAACTACCGCCGGGGGTACGAGCCGCTCCTCCCGAGCGTCTACCACCTGCCGTTTCCGGCCGTATACCGCGACTTCGACGACGACGAGGACGCCGCCACCGAGGCCTGCCTCGCCCACCTCGATGACCTGCTCGCCACCACCATCGCGCCGTCACAGGTGGCGGCCGTCCTGATCGAACCGGTCCAGGGCGAGGGTGGCTACTACCCGGCACCAGCGGGGTTCCTCCGAGCGCTGCGGGCGATCTGCGACGAGCACGGGATCCTGCTGATGGCCGACGAGGTGCAGTCGGGCTACGGCCGAACGGGCGAGATGTGGGCGTTCCAGCATGCGGGGATCGTCCCCGACGTCGTCTGCGTCGCCAAGGCCATTGCCAACGGGCTGCCGCTGTCGGCGATCGTGACCAGCCGGGATATCCAGGAACGCTGGGGCCGCGGCGCGCACGGCACCACGTACGGCGGCAATCCAGTCGCCTGTGCCGCCGGACTGGCCGTGCTCGAGACGATCCGTGACGAAGGGCTCGTCGCCAACGCGCGCGCCCGGGGCGCGGAGCTGGCCGGCGGCCTCCGGGAGCTCATGGCCGAGCATCCCTCGATCGGCGACGTCCGGGGTCCGGGCCTGATGATCGGGGTGGAGTTCGTCCGCGACCGTGACACGCGGGAGCCGGACGGCGCCCTGGCCGAAGCCATCACGGCCCGCGCCGCGGAGGCGGGGCTGCTCCTGCTCTCGTGCGGGATCCACCACCAGGTGATCCGCTGGATCCCACCTCTGGACGTGACCGTGCCAGAGGTCGAGGAGGCGCTGCGCCTGTTCGAGAACGCGCTCCAGGGCTGACGGTCGGCCTGCGCAGCCCGTTCAGGGACGGGGGGTTCCCTACCTGCCCCGGATCATCGACCGCCGATCAGCGGTTCCGGGTGAGGAAGGCCATCACGTCCTCAAGGCGGAAGCGCCGGTCCCCGCGCTTGCACACACGGTAGAACGGAAGCTCACCGCGGTCGCCAAGGCGCTTCACGGTGTTCACGTGGAGGTGGAGCATCTCGGCAACCTCGCTCGCGGTGAGCATCGGGCCGAGGTCGTTGATCGCCATTGACGCCATTCGTTGCCTCTGTCATACCGGCAGTCGGTCGGCCGCGGAGGGCACTGCGGTGCGGTCCGGCTTGCTGCTGAGTGGAGTGTCGGAGTTAGAAGCGGCATCGTGAAGCCGTACTCTCGTCTACCCGGTGGTACCAGCGAGCACGAGAGACGCGTCCACGGGGGTTCGGCGGGCCAAGGAGTCAGCGGCGGAAGCGCCCGACCGGGGCCGGGACCGCGCGAGCGGCGCTTGGGGGCACAACCATGCGTCGATCGATCGCGATCACCGGCCCCCGGGCAATCGCCACCGGCGCGGCGAACCGCGCACGGACGACGGTCGCCATTGTGGGAGAAGCGGGCCGGCGGCGCACGACGTCGGCGCATGGAGGTGATGTGGGCCCGCGACGCGGCCGCGGCGGGGGCGGCGATGTCGCCTACCGGGGGCCGGGTCGGCCGCCAGCGCCGGCTCGGAGGCGGAGACCGGGGCCGGACCTGACCCGCCGAGAGCCGCAGCGGCGAGGAGGGCGATGGCGACGATCCCGAGCCGGTGCCGGGTCGGGGCCGGATCGTGGGAGCTCATCGCGGCCCACCATCGCCCGGATCCGTCACGCGTCGCCCGCCCCCGTGCGGAGCCTGACCTCGAGCAGCGCCAGCTCCGCCGTCGGCGGGAACGAGCGCAGCTCATTGCAGCCCGGGCAGATGGCCTGGGACGGGCCGATGACATCGTCGTGCTCAAGGGCGCCATCGAACCCGCACGAGCAGGCCAGTCGCAACTCGAATGGGTCCACCGTCAGCTCCGCGCCCTCCAGCACGGTGCCGGGCACCAGCATCTCGAACGCCTGGCGCAACACGTCGTCCGGGATCGTGGTCGCGCGCTGGACGGCCACGAGCGAGACCGGCGACCCTCCTGCGCGGGCGATCGCCGCGTCAACGAGCGCTGCCACCAGGGACACCTCATGCACGCCGATGCGCCTCCACGACTCGCGCAACGGCGTCGGCGGCGCGCTCCACGGCGGCCGCCACGACGGGCGTCATCCGCTCCCCCACCTCAAGGGACGCAGGTCCCACCGAGACCACCACGACCGGAGGCGCGGTGCCCCAGAGCTCGCGGGCGAGCCCCACCAGGCCCGCCGGATCCAGGTGGTGGGTCCACGCGGTCCCGGCCTCGCCGGCCGCCTCCAGCCGGCGCACGGTCACACGACCCGGCTCAGCCTCCGCGTCGGCATCGACCAGGACCAGGAGCGACGCCCCGCTGGCGTCCTGGGCGAGCTCCGGCGTCAGCTGGTGCTCGCTGCGGATCGCCACCCCGGCCATCCGCGGATCGCGTTCCAGGCGCGCGGCCACCGCGGGTCCCGCGCCGTCGTCGGAACGAAGCGGGTTGCCGTACCCGATCACGAGGATGGGGCCGGACGCCACCGTCACCGGGCGATTTCGCCCAGGATCTCGCCGCCCGGGGCGAGGAGCTGGATGCGCAGCGCCATCTGCCCCAGCGCATGGGTGGAGCAGGACAGGCACGGGTCGTAGCAGCGGATGACCGCTTCGACCCGGTTGAGCATCGATTCCTCGAGCCGGTCGGCCTTGACGTGCTTGCGGGCAACCTGGAGCACGGCGCGGTTCATCGCCGCGTTGTTGTGCCCGGTCGCGATCACCAGGTTCACCCACTCGACGAGCCCGTTCTCATCCACCTTGTAGTGGTGCATGAGGGTGCCGCGAGGGGCCTCGGCGACACCGATCCCCTCGAGCCGGTTGATGCCGGCCGTCGACCGCGTGCGGTGGTCGAGGATGTCGGGGCCCCGGAGCAGCAGCTCGATCTTCTCGATTGCGTGCAGCGTGTCGATCAGGCGCGCGTAGTGGTAGTGGAAGGACGAGCCCGCGACACGGCCCACGCGCCAGCGGAACTTCTCGAGCTCCTCGTCGGCGCGCGGTGTGCCCGTGCGCTCGGCCACGTTGAGCCGGGCCAGCGGTCCCACGCGGTAGATGCCGTCGGGGTAGCCCATCGGCTTCCAGTACGTCGTCTTGAGGTAGGACCACGGCTCAACGGCCTCGCCGATGTAGTCGTTGAACGCCTTGGGGTCGATCTTGTCGGCCAGGAAGTGCCCGTCGGCATCCACGACCCGGATCCAGCCGCCGTAGTGGTCGACGTTGCCCTCGCGATCGACGAGACCCATGAACGCCGAGCGGAAGTTGCCGAAGGTGGCCGCCTCCTCCTCCCAGCGCAGCATGTCCGTCTTGTACCAGGCGATCGCCCGTTCGGTGGCCGCCAGGGCCTCCGGAACGCCGGCCAGGATCCGGTCACGGACCTCCTCGGTGAGCTGGAACGCGACGCCACCCGGGACGATGCCCGTTGGATGGATCCGCTTGCCCCCCAGCCATTCGATGATCTGCTGGCCCCACTTGCGCAGCCCGATTCCGTCTCGGGCGAGGGCCGGGTTCTTCTGGGCCACCCCCACGATGTTGCGGATCGCGGGATCTGCGTCGAACCCGAACAGCAGGTCGGGCGACGAGAGGTGGAAGAACGAGAGCGCGTTGCTCTGGACGATCTGTCCGAGGTTGATGATCCGCCGGAGATCCGCACCGGTGGGCGTCGGCTCGACGGCCATGATGTCGTCCACCGCCTTGGACGAGGCGATGAGGTGGCTGACCGGGCAGATTCCGCAGATTCGGGCCATCAGCGCCGGCATCTCGTGCACCGGCCGGCCCTGGGTGATCCGCTCGAAGCCGCGGAACTGGGTGACGTGGAAGTGCGCGTCGACGACCTCGCCGCGGTCGTCGAGCTGGATCGTGATCTTGGAGTGGCCCTCGATCCGGGTGACGGGATCGATCGTGATCGTCTGGCTCATCGTCGGTCTCCTCAGCGCCCGAACCGGGCGCCAGCGACCTCGGGGGTCCGACCGGACAGCAGGTCGTCAAGCAGGGTGTAGATGATGTCGGCGCTGGGCGGGCAGCCCGGTAGGAACACGTCCACGTCCACGAACCGGTTGACCGGCTGCGAGGTGGGCAGAAGCTTGGGCACGACCTGGTCTGGGACCATCCGATTGAGCGTCGCATTCTCGAGGTACGCCCGGTCCAGGAGAGGCCCCGGGCCGATGGGATTGCGCATCCCGGGCACGTTGGAGGTCACGGCGCAGTCCCCGAAGGCGATCAGCACCTTCGTCCGTTCGCGGACCGTCCTGATCCGCTCGAGGTCGTCCTCGCTGGACACCGCGCCCTCGACGAGACAGACGTCGACGTTCTCGGGGAACTCCTTGATGTCCACCAGCGGACCGTAGACGAGGTCCGCCCGGGAGAAGATGTCGAGCAGACGCTCGTCAAGGTCCACGAGCGACATGTGGCAGCCCGAACAGCCGTCGAGCCAGACCGTTGCAACACGCGGCTTGGTCACAGCCCACGCTCCTCGGTGTGGACCCGCATCCAGGGCAGGAACGGGCGCTTGTGCCTGGAGCCCGCCGCGACCGGCCGGCCCTTCTCGAACAGGGCACCGGTGGGACACACCTGGACGCACTTCCCGCAGCTGGTGCACGTCGTCGAATCGCCCCACGGGATGCCCATGTCCGCCTGGACCCGGGTCTCGAGGCCGCGATGCATCACGTCCCAGACGTGCGCTCCCTCGATCTCGTCACAGACCCGCACGCAGCGCAGGCACAGGATGCAGCGGTTGTGGTCCAGGCCGAACAGGCGGTGAGTCAGGTCGACGTCCACCTGGGGGTTGATCCGCGGCAGGTCGAAGTGGGTGACCTTGAGCTCCTCGGCCATGTCCTGGAGCTCGCAGTGATTGTTGGCCACGCAGACGGCGCACACGTGGTTGCGCTCGAGGAAGATCATCTCCGTCGCAGCGCGGCGGTACTCCTCGAGCTCCTCGTCGTGCGCGGTGACGTCCATGCCCTCGGCGATCTGCGTCACGCAGGCCGCGGCGAGCCGCGGCGAGCCTCCGATCTTCACCACGCACAGGCGGCAGGCGCCTCGGTCGTGGATCCCCGGCAGGTGGCACAGGCCCGGGATGTCGATCCCGTTCTCCTCGGCCACCTCCATGATCGACTGGCCCTCGTTGCCGGCGACGTCCTTGCCGTCGATCCGGAGCGTGTAGACGGTCATGCCATCACCTCCGCCGGCTGATCGATCTCACAGACGCCGGCGGGGCACCGCTTGTCCACGATGTGGGCGAGGTACTCGTCCCGGAAGTAGCGCAGCGTGCTGAAGATGGGATTGGGGGCGCCCTGCCCCAGGCCGCACAGGCTCATCCGCTGCACGACCTTCGCGAGGCGCTCCAGCTGGGCAAGGTCGGCCATGTCAGCACGGCCCCGGCAGATCTTGTCCAGCAGCATCCACAGCTGGGTGGTGCCCACCCGGCACGGGACGCACTTGCCGCACAATTCGTCCCGGCAGAAGTCCTGGAAGTAGCGCGCGACGTCCACCATGCACGAGGTGTCGTCCATCACGATCATCCCACCCGATCCCATGAACGAGCCGAGCTCGATCAGGGACTCGTAGCTGACGTTCGTGTCGAGGAACTCGGCCGGGATACAACCGCCGGACGGGCCGCCCGTCTGGACCGCCTTGAACGGGCGGTCGTCGATGATTCCGCCACCGATGTCGTAGATGATCTCGCGAAGGGTCATGCCCATCGGGACCTCGACGAGGCCCGTGTTCACGACCCGCCCGGCGAGGGCGAACACCTTGGTGCCCTTGCTCTTGCCGATGCCGATCGAGCTGTACCAGTCGGCCCCATTGCGCAGGATCGTGGGCACGTTCGCGAAGCTCTCGACGTTGTTGATCAGGGTCGGGCAGCCGAACAGGCCGCTGACCGCCGGGTACGGCGGGCGTGGTCGCGGGGTGCCACGCTTGCCCTCGACCGACTGGATGAGGGCCGTTTCCTCGCCGCACACGAAGGCGCCGGCGCCGAGGCGGATCTGGATGTCGAACGTGAACGAGGTGTCCGCGATGTTCGAGCCCAGGAAGCCGGCCCGCTGGGCCAGCCGGATCGCGTTTCGAAGGCGGGTCACCGCGAGCGGGTACTCCGCGCGGCAGTAGATGTAGCCCTCGGTCGCGTGGACCGCGAAGGCCGCGATCGCCATGCCCTCCAGGACGCGGAACGGGTCACTCTCGAGGACGCTGCGGTCCATGAACGCGCCGGGGTCACCCTCGTCGGCATTGCAGATCACGTACTTCTGCGTGCCAGGCGCCTTGGCCACCGTCGTCCACTTGAGGCCGGTCGGATAGCCCGCGCCCCCGCGGCCGCGCAGCCCGCTCTCCGTGATCACCTCGCGGACCTCGGTGGAGGTCATGTCGGCCAGGACGGTGTTGAGGGCTTCGTAGCCACCGCGCTCGACGTAGTCGTCGAGGCTCTCCGGGTCGATGCGACCCATGTTCTCGGTGGCGACGCGGAGCTGCTTCTCGAAGAACGGACCCTGCGGCTGGGGCGTGTCCGCGTCCGTGACGGTCCTGAGCGCCTCGACGATCGGGGCGACGCGCATCGGGCGTGACCGCGCTGAACAGCTGTCCCGTCTGTGGGATCTCCACCAGCGGCCCAGCGGCGCACAGGCCGAGGCAGCCGACGCGCTTGACGACGACGTCGGTCAGGCCGGCCTCGGCGGCCGCCTCGCCCAGGCGCAGCGTGATGTCGTGGGACTGGGCAGAGACAGCAGGAGGCCGCCTCGCACACGTAGGCATGCGCGCGCACCGGCCCCTCGTGGATCTCCTCCGTGATCACGCGGCGGCGGATCGGCCGCGCCGCGGCAGGCTGCTCGCTCACATCGCCTCCAGCTGGGCGACCAGGTCGCCCACGTTGACCTTGCCTCGCGCCTCGCCATCGACCACCGCCGCCGGCGCCAGGCTGCAGGCCCCGAGGCAGCGGGCGGTCAGCAGCGAGACCTTGCCGTCGGCGGTTGTCTGCTTGGGCCGGAGGCCCAGCTGCCGCTCAAGACCGGTCAGGATGTCCTTGGCCCCGTTGATGTAGCAGGCGGTCCCGGTGCACACGACGCAAGTGTGCTCACCCTGCGGCTTGAGCGTGAAGAACGAGTAGAAGGTCGCCACCCCGTAGACCCGCGAGTGCGGAACGCCAAGGGTGTCGCCGACGTAGTGCAGCGCGGCCTCGTCGAGGTAGCCGAACGCCTCCTGCGCCGAGTGAAGCGCCTCGATCAGCGCCGCGGGGCGGTCGCCCATCCGACGCATCCGCGTCTCGACGATCTTCCAGCGCTTGTCATCGCTGGGCGGCGCTGGCTTGGCGTATAGAGCGGGCATCCCCACCCTCCGTTGGGTGCTGGCGTGGCGCCGGAGTGCCGGCGCGTATCGTCGCAGGTTCAGGCCAGAGTCCGGGCGACGCCGGATCCAGCACCCTGAGCCTACGGGCGCTCGTCGTCCGCTTTCAAGGCCGGGAGTCCCCACCAGGCGGGCCTCCGCGAGCATGCCCGCGGGCCGACCGGTCCGCAGACCAAGGCCGAATGGACCGCCGCGCCTTCGGACGCTCGCTCAGGACCGGACGCCGAGGGGGATCCGCCACCGGGTCCGCCAACGTCCACCCCGGTCCTCCACGAGGACCTCGATCGTCGCCGCGCGCCGTTCCAGGGGCAGGGCGGACAAGGCATCGCCCAGGATCCGGTCGAGCGCGATGTCGGCGGAATCGGCGAGCGTCAGGTGCGGGACGATCTCGTCGAACAGGCCTTCGTACGGCAGGTACCCCGGGTAGCGGGCCATGACGGCCTCGGTCAGGCGCACGAAGGGCTCGGCTGGCTCGGGCACGAGGTAGGCAACGCCGGGGAAGCGCCCGACCCGCCGGAACTGGACGTCGAACGGTGGGTGCGTCCCGGCGATCTCGGCCAGCTCAGCACGGACCTCGAGGGTGAGGCGGGCAGCGGGCAGGAACGGGAACAGGATCGTGACATGCCCGGGCACGCCACCGGCAGCCGACCAGTCCCATTGCCGTCGGATCCGGACCAGGCTCGGCGGCAACGGCACCCGGACGATGATCGCGCTCCGCGTCTCGTCGCCCATCAACCGACGCTCCTGACCTTGCGCGCGGCGCCTTCGCCGGGATCCTTGCCCGGATCGATGCCCGGCGGGTGGCGCCCCCGGCAGGAATCGAACCTGCGACCTACCGCTTAGAAGGCGGCTGCTCTATCCGCTGAGCTACGGGGGCCGTTCGCGGGTCCGAGTCTAGCGCGATGCCGACCACCGACTCACCGCCCCCGATAGGCCGATCGTCCCAGTTGCCGGCGCGCACCACGGTGCTACGCTGGCCGCCCTTCGCGCCGGAGCCCAAGCTGGCGCGTTCCTGATCGAGCCCGGGAATGCCCGACCGGATGTTGTCACGAACCAGGCCAGTCGCCGGGGGCCAGCTCGCCCTCGAGCTCCCGAGTGCCCTTCCGTTCCTCGCGATCGAGCCCGAGTGGAAAGGCCAGCCGCGCCTGTGGGGCCACAGCCTGCACCCGATGTGCTCGTATCTCGCGAGCTTTCCGGCCGCGCTCGCGCATGCGTTCATCGCCCGCTACACGCGGCCGGGGGACGTCGTGCTGGATCCATTCAGCGGTCGCGGGACGGCGCCCCTGCAGGCCACGGCCGAAGGGCGGATCGGCGTCGGCAACGACCTGAACCCGCTCGCCCAGGTGCTCACGACCGCCAAGCTGGACCCGGCGACATCGGCCGAAAGCCGCACCCGGCTCGCGGCCCTGCGCCTCGCCTGGGGGGCCGACGCGCCATCCTGGCTCGCGCTCGCCGATCGCGTGAAGGCTCGCCCCGGCCATCCATCGGCGTTCATCCCGGCAGCCGGCTCTGGCGACGGGCCCGATGCACGAACGGAGTCCGTCCCCGACGAGGTTGCGCTCGCCTTCCACCCGCGAACGCTGGCCCAGGTCCTGCTGCTGCGCAGCCAGCTCGACGCCGATGCGCGACCGGACCGGTTCCTGCTCGGAGCGATGGTCGGGATCCTCCACGGGAAGACCCCGTCCTACCTGTCCACGATCATGCCCAACACGTTCAGCATGGCCCCCCGGTACGTGCGGGGCTTCGTGGCCTCCACCGGCTACGAGCCGCCGGAGCGAGACGCCTTTGACGCGCTCGCGGCCAAGCTGGACCGGCTGTATCGCCAGCCGCTGCCGACGGCGACCGGCATCGCCCTCAATGGCGATGCCCGAACGGCCGGCAGGCGTGCCCGGGCGGCGCTTCGTGCCAACGGCCTGCCGGATCGTGCGCGCCTCGTGGTGACCTCCCCGCCCTACCTGCGCGTGCTCAAGTACGGCTACTACAACTGGCTGCGCACGTGGCTCCTGGGCTACGACCCCGCCGTGATCGATGCCGACCTCGATGCCGCCCACCGCCGCGAGCCGTACCTGACGTTCATGCGCGAGGTCCTCGCCGACCTCCGACCGGCCATGACCGACGACGGGATCGCCGTGGTGGTCATCGGCGACGTGGAGATGGACCGGGGCAAGCCGTCAAGCGATGGGATGGGATTGGCGGAGCGCGTGTGGGAGGAGGCCGCGCTCCCCGCGGGATACCGCCTGGCGGGCGTGGTCCGTGATGAGGTGGCCGCCAACCGGAAGATGACGCGCCTGTGGGGCGAGCAGGCCGGCCGCGCCACCAAGACCGACCGGATCCTCGTGATGGGCGCCAGCGAGGCGGGTCGCCGCCGGGCGCTTGCCACGGCCGACCTGCCCATCGACTGGACCTGGCCGCCGTCGAGGCTGAGGGCGATTCCCGGGTAGCCGCCCTCGCGCCGCGGTATCGCCGCGGGGTAGCATCTGGCCAGCGCCATGACACACCGTCTGTTCACGCTCTCCCCGATCCTTCGCGTTGCCGCGGCCTGCGTGCTGCTGCTCGCGTCCGCGATGCCCGTGCGCGCGGCGGGCGAGCTGATCCGCCTCCAGACCGAGGTCACGGACCAGGCGGGTGTCCTCACGGCGGCCGAGGAGCGCGAGGTCTCGAGCGCCCTCGCGCAGCTGCGCGACGACGCCGGGGTCCAGCTGTTCGTCGCCTACATCGACACGACCGCGGGCGAGGACATCAACACCTGGACCAGCGACACCGCCGACATCAGCTCGCTCGGCGGCAACGACGCCCTGATCGTCGTGGCGATCGAGGACCACACGTACTCGATGTGGGTGGGCCCGGCGCTCGACGAGCTCACCAACGACGCCATCGACTCCATCCTCGTCGACGGACTGGAGCCCGCCCTGGTCGACGGGGACTACGCCGGAGCGATGATCGCGGCCGCCAGGGAGACGGGCAGGGCAGTCGCCGAGGCCGGCCCGGTCGCAACCGACACCCCGGCAACGCCGGCAACCCGCACGGCCGCCCCGACGGTCGCACCCGGAACGACGGGATCCACGGGCGGCGGCTTCAACATCACCCCGATCCTCGCCTTCCTGCTCGTCGTCGGCGGCCTGTTCCTCGTCGCTCGCTGGATGATCACGAAACGGACCCGGGACAAGGCTGGAGCCGTCATGCGGGACCAGCTCAACACCGAGGCCAACCGGGCCCTCCTCGCGGCCGACGAGGCGCTCAAGGATGCGGCCAACGACGTCGATTTCGCGGCTGCCCAGTGGGGCGATGCGGAGGTCGTTCCCTACCGCGACGCGATCCGCCAGGCGAACGAGGAGCTGCGGGCCTCGTTCGCGCTCCGCCAGAAGCTCGACGACGCGTTCCCGGAGAAGCCGCCCGAACGGGTGCAGATGCTGCGCGAGGTCATCGCCCGGTGTGCGAAGGCCCAGCAGCTCCTCGATGCCCAGGAGCAGCGCTTCGACGACCTCCAGGAGCTCCAGCGGGTCGCCCCCGACCAGCTCGCCGCCCTCCCTGCCACCATCGCGGCCCTGCGCACCAGGATGGCGGCCGCAGAGCAGACGGCAGCGCGACTCCAGGCCACCTACGCGCCCACGGCCACGGCGTCGGTGGAGGGCAACATCGCCGAGGCCGGCAAGGCTCTCGATGCGGCTTCGACGGAGGCCGAGCGCGGTGGCGCGGTCGTCGCCACCAAGCCCCCCGAGGGCGTCGTGGCGCTTCGCCGCTCGCAGGAGGCGCTCGCCCGGGCAACCCAGCTCGTCGAAGGGATCGAGCGCCTGGCTGCCGGGCTTGACGATGCTGCGGCCCGACTCCCTGCGGAGCTCGATGCCGCCGCGGCCGATGTCGCTGCCGCCCACGACGCGATCGCCAGGCTCAGCCAGGCCCCTGGTGGCCCACCACTCGATGGGGCCTCACCTGGTGACGCGGACCCGGCAGCGGCGCTGCGAGCCGCCGAGGGCGCGCTGGACGAGGCTCGACGGGCCGCGCAGGCCATCCCCATCGACCCACTCGCCGCCATCCAGCGGGCCACGGCTGCCAACCAGGCGGCAGACGCGATCCTCGCCCAGGTCGCGACCGTGCAGGCACAGGCCGCGCGGCGGCGGCAGGTCGTCGAGGCCGCGATCGCGAGCGCCCAGGGCCACGTCACGCGGGCCACGGACTTCATCACCACCCGCCGCCACGGCGTCGGGGAGACCGCGCGAACCCGGGCTGCCGAGGCGTCGATGCGCCTCGACGAGGCGCGAACGCTGGCGGCCACGAACCCCGAGGGTGCCGCGACGAGCGCCAACCGGGCGACTGCCCTCGCCGACGAGGCCTACCGGCTGGCCGCCGGCGAGTTCGACAGCTGGAACCGCGCTGGTGGCCCGGTCGCCGGCCCCTACGCCGGCGGTGGTGGCGGTGGCGACATCGCCGGGGCCGTCCTCGGTGGCGTCATCGGGGCCGTGCTGGCCGGTGCGGCCCGCGGTGGCAGTGCGGGTCGCCGGGGCAGCGGCTGGGGTGGCAGTCCATGGGGCGGGTCGGGTGGCATGAAGACGGGCGGCTTCGGCGTGCCGCGGGGTCCGATCGGCGGACGTTCCTCCGGTCGAACACGAGGCGGCGGTTTCAGCCTGCCGTCGGGCGGCGGAGGATCCCGGGGCGGCGGTGGCGGTGGCGGTGGCGGCCGCGTCCGCGGGGGTCGCTGGTAGCGGCGAGCAAATCGGGGCTCGACGGATCGACCGGGCGAGCCGAGAATCACCGGACTTGCACCAGTGGGAGGCACCAATGGCACAGACCTCGATCCTCGGCCGTATCGGGCAGCTCGTCAGAGCGAACGTCAACACCCTCCTCGACTCCGCCGAGGACCCGGAGAAGATGCTCGACCAGCTGATCCGGGACTTCACCAATAACATCGCGGAGGCCGAGGAGGCGGTCGCCCAGACGGTGGGCAACCTGCGCCTGCTCGAGGATGATGCCCGCGAGGCACGCGGCGCCTCGGGCGAGTGGCTCACCAAGGCCCGGGCTGCGTCTGACCGTGCCGAGACGCTCCGGACCCAGGGCAACACGGCCGAGGCGGACCGCTTCGACAGCCTGGCCAAGCTCGCGCTGCGCCGCCAGATCTCGTTCGACGAGCAGGTCCACACGTTCGATGCCCAGATCGCCCAGCAGACAGAGCTGACCGACAAGCTCAAGGACGGCCTCAACCGGCTGCGCGTCAAGCGAGAGGAGCTGGTCCAGAAGCGCGACGAGCTCGTCAGCCGGGCCAAGATGGCCCAGGCGCAGATGCAGGTCCAGCAGACCCTCAAGACCGTCTCCGTCCTCGATCCCACCTCGGAGCTCAACCGGTTCGAGGAACGCATCCGCCGCCAGGAGGCCCAGGCGCGCGGCATGGAGGAGATCGGGACGTCCTCGATCGAGGACCAGTTCGCCGAGCTCGCGAGTGGAGAGGAGGACCTCGAGGTCGAGGCACGCCTCGCCGAGCTCAAGGCGGGAACGGGCGGCACCGGAGCCTGACACCCGTCAGGCCAACCAGCCACCGATCGAAGGGGCCGCCCACCATGCGGCCCCTTCTTCGTCCCGAGGCGCGTGACTGGCACCGGGCTCGGGCGCTCAGACGGCTCCCGGCGCGGACGCGCTTGGGCTAGCATGACCAATCGATGATGCAGATGTATCCCCCGTCCGACCTCGCCTCCATGGATCCCCTGGTCCTGATGAAGAACCTGGACCACGTGCGGATGACCAGCCGGCGCCTCTCCTACATCCTCCAGCAGCAGGTTCACCTCTACACGCCGGAGGCGAACCAGATGCGCGAGCAGATCGACCGCTACGTCGAGGCTGAGCGCCAACTCGAGGGCGAGATGGCCCGGCGGCGCATCCGCGCCTGAGTCCGGCGGGCGCCCGCAGCGCTCCAACGGCGCCCAGGGCCTGATCAGGCTGCCGCGATCTCGGCTTCCGCGTCGGCCGTCGCGGTCTCGGCCCCGAGGTCCTTGCCCGCGGTGTCCACGCCAGTCTCCTGGCGCGCTGTCTCCAGCGCGGCCGCTCGGGTCGCCCGTCGCGCCGCCTGCTCCTCCGCGGTGATCCGCTTCACGAGCTCCGCCAGGCGCGGCGTCTGGAACAGGCTGAACCCCACGCCGATCTCCGAGAGCGCATCGTGGCCCATGCCACGGAACAGCCCCCGCGTGGCCACCGCACACATCTCGTCATAGAGCTCGGGCCAGCCGACGCGGCGTCGCTCGTAGCAGAACCGGACGAATGCCTCGGCCTCGGTCGTGGGCTGGCTGGCGGGGCCCGCGTGCAGCATCGATATGGGTCCTCCTCACCCGTTGAACACGCGTCATCACGGCCGGCAAGCGGGCGGAACTGGCCCGACCACCGGCAGCACCCCCTGGTTCGCCGGGACCTTCACATCCCTGGACTCCGGAGGGTCCGGCGCTCCGTCCATGCTACGGGCTGCGGACCCCTCCCCGGTAGGGGCTTCTCCACCACCTGCCCACCCGAGTTGTCCACACGCCACGCCGCCCGGTGGACAGGCGGTCCGAATGGGCAACATCCTGTGGACGCCCGGCGGCGGATCCGCTGGACGCCGTCGTCCAGATGGGCTAGGGCCGTCGGCTTCAGGGCCTGGCGTCGGCTCGCAGCTCCAGTCCAAGCCCGGGCCGGTCGGCCAGCCGCCACCGCTTGTCAGGCCCGATGTCCAGGCCCGCGACGGGGTCCTCGGCCAGGAGCAGACAGCCGTCCAGGTCCACCCACTCGGCGAGCGAGGACACGGCGGCAGACGCCGCGATCCCGATCGACGTCTCCTCCATGCACCCGAGGAAGGTCCGGAAGCCGAGCTCGCGCGCCCGCTCCAGCATTCGCCGTGCCGGACCGATGCCACCGCATTTCGCGAGCTTGACGTTGACCCCGGCGACGACTCCCACCAGGGCGTCGAGGTCTTCGATCGTCACGGCGCTCTCGTCGGCCACGATCGGCAGGTGGGTGCGCTCCTGCAGCCAGCGCAGGTGATCCAGGCGGCGAGCCGGGAACGGCTGCTCGATGAGCTCCACGCCCAGCCGGACCAGGTCGGGCAACAGGGCAATGGCGGTCTCCGGGGCCCAACCGGTGTTCGCGTCCACCCGGATGGGGCCCGCGTAGACCGCGCGGACCGCCTCGAGCGTCTCGATGTCGGACGGACCCCCGAGCTTGATCTTGAGGGCGGGGAAGTCCCCGGCACGGCTCGCGCGCTCGGCCACCACGGCCGGCTCGTCGATCCCCAGCGTGAAGTCGGTGGGCGGCAGCTCGCCCTGGAGGCCGAGGAGGTCACGAACCGACAGGCCCAGTCGCTTGCCCGCCAGGTCATGCAGGGCGATGTCGATCGCGCACTTGATCGCCCCGTGGTGACCGATCGTCGCGGCCATCAGCCCGCCTGCGTCCTCCAGGCCCGCGCGGACGTCGTCGAGCTGGCCACGCAGGTCCTGCTCCACGGACTCGAGCGCGCCGAGCAGCAGGGGGGCCACGGCGGCCATCGTCTCCGGGGTCTCGCCGTAGTAGCTGCCGGGATAGCCCTCCCCGATCCCAACCGGGCCGTCCGGGCCGTCGGCCTCGTCGCGGAGCTCGGCCACGATGGTGGTGATCCGCCGGCCCTCGCCGGGCGCCGCCCGCGCGATGACAAACGGGTCCCGCAGCGGCAGGTCGAGCGTTCGAAGCCTGATCGCGAACGTCACGACAACGCCCCCTCTGGCGCCGCTGTCACCCAGGGCAGCACGTCGACGCCAGCCTCGATCGCCTGCCACAGCGCATCGCCTCCGAAGCGCACCGGGTCCGCGACCTGCAGGCCCGTCTCGGCCGCCGTGGCCTCGATGACCCGTCGCGCCTCCGCCTCGTCCGGGATCAGCGACGTGTTGAGGGCGACCGCGACGACCTTCGACGGCGCCACCAGAGACGCGATCTCCTCGTGGGCCCGGATGAAGCCCGGCAGGGGCTTGATCGGGAAGCGGCGCTCCGGCTCTGGGTCGAGGTCGTGGTCTGCCATGCCCGGCATGTGGACGAGGATCATCGCGTGCGGAGTGGTGCCGTGGATCAGGCCCAGCGTGACGCTGCTGTACGCCGGATGGTCGAGGGAGCCCTGACCCTCGACGATGACCCAGTCGCCACGCCGCTCCCCCTCCTCGGCAAGCCACTCGGCGGTTCCCTGGACGAAGTCCGCGATCACCCGATCCACGGCCACCCCCCAGCCCTCGATCATGATCCCCGTCTGGCCGGTGGCGACAAACGACGCCGACCGGCCGGCCGCCACGGCGGCCCGCCGCAGCTCGAGCGCGACGGACATCTTGCCGATCGCACAGTCCGTGCCGACGGTCAGGATGACCCGCTTGCCAGGGGCATGGAGACGGCCCCTCGCAGTCTCCATCCGCTCGGGTGGCCGCCGGTAGTCGACCAGCCGCACGCCCCCCGCCCGGGCCGCATCGGCAAACTCGGGATCATCACCGAGGAACGTATGGAGCCCGGAGAGGACGTCAAGGCCCGAGCGGATGGCGGTCAGGATCGCCGAACGCCACTCGTCCGGCAGCCGGCCACCGGTGGGCGCGATCCCGATCAGCAGGGCATCGGCGCGGGGGAGGAACCCGAGGGCGGCATTGAGCGAATCGACGATCGGGATATCGAAGCGCCCCGAGTCGCCCAGCCACTCTCGGACATTGCGGCCCGCCTGGGTCGAGTCGATGACCGCGACCACCCTGTCGGTGCCGTACCGGATCACGCCCATCGCGGTCTTGCCGTGGTGGTAGCCGAAGTTGCCCTCGGCAAGGATCACGAGGCGGCGATCGGGTGTGGCGGACATGGGCCCTTCCAGCGGTCGATGTGGTGGACCCGGCGAGTCTACCGAAACGAGGAACGCCCCCGGCGGACCGGAGGCGTCTGGCGGTTCGAGTTGGTACCGCATACCGGATTCGAACCGGTGATCTCCGCCTTGAGAGGGCGGTGTCCTGGGCCTCTAGACGAATGCGGCGCGGGGCTGGACGGAACGTCCGACCGGCGACGGAGGATAGCAGGACCGGCGCGGACCTCGCAACGTGGATGGGGTCAGAGCCGGTGGCTTTCGAGGAACGCCCGGAGCGTCTCCGCCACCTGCAGATAGCCCTGCTCGCCAAGGACGAGGCCATAGTGGGAATGGGCGCCGAACGGCTCATACGGGGCGTCGAGCCAGTCGGCGAGACGCTCGACACCCGGTTCCGGCACCTGGAGGTCCAGGCCGCCGCCGATGACGAGGCGCGGGACGTCCGGGAGGGAGGCACGGTCGACCGGGACGCCGGTGAGCAGCTGGCGCTTGGCCCGCCCGGACTCGAACGGCTTCTGGCCGAGCATGTGCTGGATGCGCAGCACATCGGCCACGGTGAGGTCCCGGTGATCCCGGGCCAGCTTCTCGGGGAGCGTCTCCCAACCCAGCTCAGAGCGACCGTAGGCGTCGGGGATGTCACGCACCACGTGCAGGCGCGCCGGTTCTCGGAGCTCCCGCGGGCCTTCAGGGGCAATCAGCACATAGGCGACCACGGGCGCGCGCTCGATCGCCTTGAGCACGAGCAGGCCACCCAGGCCATGGCCCACCGCGACGACGTTCGGACCAAGGCGGTCCATGGCCGCCACGACGTCCTCCGTGTAGGACTCGATGTCGAGCGTGGCCGGATCCGCAGTCTGCGACCAGTAGTGGTTGCGGAGGTTGAGGGCGTGACCCTCCCAACCTCGACCCGCGAAATGGTGCAGGAAGCGTTCCCAGACCCAAGACCCGCCAAGCTCGCCATGGACGAACAGGATCGGCTTGCGCCGGGAGCGGCGCTCCGGCAGCCACGACTCGATGTAGAGCCCGCGCTCGGGCAGCTCGATCTCATCTTTGCGAACGGGACGGCCGCTGGTGGCGGTGCGGGGGAGGATCCGGTCGCCGGGAATGAGGTCGGTCATCGAGTTGCCATCCTTCCCTACCACTCGTGCGGGTTGAGCACGAGCCCGGTGAGGGCCTTGGGATAGAAGTAGGTCGACTTCTGGGGCATGACGTCGCCGTCGCGGGCGACCGCGAGGATCGACGCGACCGGCGTGGGTTCGAGCAGGAAGGCGGCGTCTGCTCCATCGGCGCCGACCTCGAGCGAGGGCTGCGGCTTCGGCGGCACTCTTGTGATAGGTGATCCGCCCGCCACCCGCCACGGCCGGCGGCATCGATGCCGGCAAGCCGCTCGAGCGCCACCCCGAACAGCGAGACGTCCAGGGCGCGGACGGCGGCATTGGCGTCGCCGGTGGCGAGTTGCCCAAGGGCCTCGCGGCGCGCCTTCAGCAGCCAGGCGCCATCCCGGGTTCGGAGGCCGAACCGACCCTCGCCACCGGCCAGCCCGCCCGCGGCCTCGAACCGTGCCACGAGGTCGCCGACCGGCAGCTCGGTGACGTCGAACAGCTCGGGCAGGCGGCCCACGAGCGCGGCGGTTCCCCCCGCTCCCAGGCCGCGGACAACGCGATGCGTGGGCAGGACCGTGAGCGGGGCCGCGGCATCGAGGAACAGCATGAGCAGGAAGTCGAACGCGGGGTCCTGCTCCGCGGAGCCCTGGCGCCGCTCGTCCCGATAGCGGGTCGCCGTCTCGTACCGGTGGTGGCCATCGGCGATGAACACGGGACCGGCCGCGGCCGCGGCGATCAGGGTAGCGGCGGGCGAACCCTCGCCCTCGTCGGGCACCACCCACAGCCGGTGTCGCACGTTGTCGTCGTCCGTCACGTCGGCCACCGCGGGTCCCACCATCGCGGCGGCAAGCGCCGACGCGGTGCCCCGGGCGGTGCCCTCGTAGAGCCCGACCACCGGCGACGTGTTGATTCCGGTCGCCCGCAGCAGGCGATACCGGTCCTCCTTGGGGGCGGCGAGGGTTCGCTCATGCGGCAGCACCGAGGACCCGGGTCCAAACGGCTCGATCCGGAGCCGGGCGAAGAACCCGCGCTGGACGCGCTCGATGTCCGTCCCGGGAACGCGATAGGCCTGCTCGTACACGTACACGGAGGGCCGCGGGTCCTTGCGCAGCGTTCCGTCCGAGCGCCAGGTGGCGAGGGTCCGGGCGGCTCGCCGGTAGCGCTCATCGGGGTCCTCGCCTGGCTGGCCATCGGGCAGGTCGAGACGGACGCTGTTGCGGGGATGGCGGGCGAGCAGATCGCGATGGAGCTCAGCGCCGATCACGTCATAGGGAGGGGCGACGACCAGGCTCAGGTCGCCCACCGTCTCGGGGTCGTAGCGGAGGGCGCGGAAGGGTCTGATGTCGGGCACGAAGTCCTCTGGGCGCGTTGACGGTGCGGTGCCGGCACGACGCAGGGGGCGGCGGGGGCGCTCGGGGGCGTGCGGCCCGTGCATCGTACGATAGGTGCGGACGGCTGGCCACCGGGCGTCGGGGCCGCCGTGCACGCTTGGGGGCACGTTGTGCAACTTTCCGGGGGGTCCGGGCGTCATGGGGCAGACCGTCCACCCGCTCGAGATCGAGGAGCCCGAGTGACGCTGCCGCGTCTCGCCCGTCCCCTGCGCGCGCTCGTCGCGCTCGTGGCCGCCGGGTTCCTGCTGCTCGGCGTCACGTCACCCGGCGGAATCCTCGCCGCGGGTGACGGCCCCACGATGGCGGCTCGGGCCCTGATCCAGGGGCACGTGCGCCAGGGCGGCTGGTTCGCGATCGCCGTTGACCTTGAGAACGCCGGCCCGACGGTCACCGGCGAGCTCCGGGTCGCTGGCGGTCCGGACTCCAGGACCCGGTTTGGAACCAAGGTCGAGCTCGCGACCGGCTCCCGCAAGACGTACCTGCTCTATGCTCAGCCGCCGTCGTTCGGGGGCAACCTCACCGTCCAGCTCGTTGACGGTGACCGGGTCGTCGCCGAGGCCAAGGTCGCCATCGCGCTGCACGACCAGTCCCAGCTCGTGGTCGGCGTGGTGTCCGAGAACCCGGCACGGATCGTGTCGGAGCTCAAGCTCCTGCCCAGCCAGACGGGGGCGATCCCGGCGATCGCGACGTTGACCCCCGCGGATCTGCCGGAGCGGATCCAGGCCTGGGCACCGCTCGACAGCATCGTGTGGCAGGACACGGACAGCTCGTCGCTGACCCCTGCCCAGCTCCAATGCCTGCGCGGCTGGATCGCGGGCGGCGGTCGACTCGTGATCGTCGGCGGCACTGCCGGTGCAGACAGCCTGTCGGGCTTCCCGGACGACCTCCTCCCCTATCGGCCGGACAGCGTGCTCGACATCGACCCGCAGTCCCTTCGGCCGATCTTCGGCGGACTGCCCGACGCCGCCACGACGCTCACCGCCTACGCGGGAGCGCCCGGGGCCGGGCGCGTCCTCGCGACGTCGGGGGATCGCGTGATCGCCGCGGATCGAAGCGTGGGCAGCGGCACCGTGACGCTGCTGGGCTTCGACCCCGCCACCTCCTGGCTCGCCAACGGTGACGACTGGGACACCCCGCTCTGGCGGCGGCTCCTGCCGCCAAGGAGCACGGGGGCCGTCTCCCTCGCCGACGACTCCGGGATCGTGTCCGCGGTCATGAACCTGCCCAGCCTCGCGCTGCCGCCCATCGGTGGCCTGCTCGTGCTGCTGTTCGGCTACGTCGTGCTGGTCGGGCCGGTCAACTACGTCGTCCTGCGCCGGATCGACCGGCGCGAGTGGGCCTGGATCACGGTTCCCGTCCTGATCCTCGTGTTCACCCTTGGCTCGTTCGGGATCGGCGGGCTGCTCCGGGGGTCCGACGTGATCATCCACGAGGTGGGGATCGTGCGCGGCGCCCCGGGTGTGACGTCCGCCACGATCCAGTCCTACCTCGGCATCTTCAGCCCGTCGCGGACCACGTACCAGGTCAGCGTCCCGGGCGATGCGCTGCTCGCGCCGCCGATGAACGGTGACATCTTCGGCAATGGCGCCGGCACTGCCCTCGACGTCCTCCAGGGCGACCCGTCGCGGGTCCGTGACCTTGACGTCGGCTTCGGGTCCATTCGCACGATCCGCGCGGAGGCGAGCGCCACCGCCCCTGAGGTCACCGCCGATCTTCGGCTGGCCGACGGGCGACTCCAGGGCACAGTCACCAACGAGTCGTCCAGCACGCTCAGCGACGCCGCCATCGTCGTCGGTTCGTCGGCGTTCAAGCTGGGCGACATGGCTCCAGGTGAGACGGCCAAGGTGGACATGAGCGTGGCGACCACCTCGTTTGACTGGAACCCGCTGTCAGAGCGGATCTTCGGCCCGATGAACTGGGACGGGTCTGCCCTCGACGAGGCGGGCCAGCGCACCCTGGTCCGGCGGGCCGTCATCGACCAGATCTCGGTGGACCCGATGACCGGTTTTCCCAACGCGATCTCCAGCGACGGGGCGATGCTGCTCGCGTGGGGCACCGATCCCGTGGTGCCGCTCGAGCTCGAGGGCCAGACCGTCCGCCGTCTGGCGAACGTGTTGTACGAGATCCCGTTCCCGTACGCCGTCAGCGGCAAGGCGGTGTTCGCGAATGACCTCATCCGGACCGCCGTCCTGGACGTAGGCGCCAACTTCTTCATCAAGGATCCAGCGGCGCTCAACCTCGGGACGGGCACGGTCCGTGTCTCGTATCGCCCCATCCCGTTTGGGGGCAGGTTCGAAGCCAGCCGGGTGGTCGTGCTCATGAGCTTCGGCGGCGAGATCGGTGTGCCGGGCGGTCAGGCGAAGGCGCTCCAGGAAGCGATTCGCTGCGATCCTGGAGAGGATGGCTGCAACCCTCCCCAGGATGGGCTGCCGGACATCGAGGTCCTCGACCGCCGCGCCGGGAGCTGGGTGCAGTTCCGCCACATGGCCCAGGGCACACCGTACGAGCTGGAGGACGCCGCCCGCTGGGTCGATCCGGCCACGGGCGAGCTTCAGGTCAAGTTCGTGAACGAGCGCACCGACCAGGTGTACTTCCAGTTCATGGTGCGGCTTGAAGGGACGATCCAATGACCAGCATCGTCCGAGCGACGGGCATCGTGAAGCGGTACGACCGGACCGTTGCCGTCGGGGGTCTCGATCTCGACGTGGCGGCTGGGGAGATCTTCGGGCTGGTTGGCCCCAACGGCGCCGGCAAGACCACGACGCTGCGCATCCTGGCGACCCTGCTCGTGCCCGACCAGGGCGACGCCGAGATCGCCGGTGCATCGGTCCGCCGGAATCCCAACGACGTGCGCCGCGTCCTCGGGTTCATGCCGGACAGCTTCGGCGTGTACGACGACATGAAGGTCTGGGAGTACCTGGACTTCTTCGCCCGCTGTCACGGGATCCCCGCCGAGCGACGCCGGCGAATGATCGGCGACCTGCTGGAGCTCGTCGATCTGGGTTCCAAGCGGGATGTCTACGTCCAGGCACTCTCGCGGGGCATGCAGCAGCGCCTGTGCCTGGCGCACGCGCTCGTGCACGACCCGCAGGTGCTCCTCCTCGACGAACCGGCGTCCGGGCTCGACCCGCGCGCGAGGGTCGAGCTCCGGGAGCTGCTCCGTGAGCTGCGGAACCTGGGCAAGACCATCCTGATCTCTTCGCACATCCTCCCCGAGCTCGAGGAGCTGTGCAGCTCGGTCGCGATCATCGACTCCGGCCGGGTGCTCGCCCACGGCCGCGTCGCCGAGATCGAGAAGCGGCTGCGCGTTGGCGCGGTGCTCCATGCCCGCGTCCTCGGCGAGCAGGAGGCACATGAAGCCGCCCGCACCTGGTTCGCCGGCCAGCCGGACGTGGTGACGTCGGACGTGCTCGCCGACGGGACGATCGAGATCGGCTTCCACGGTGATGACGACGGCTCCGCCGCACTGCTCGCTCATGCGGTCGGCGCAGGGCTGCGCGTCGCCGCGTTCTCCCGTGCGGCGAGCGATCTCGAGGAGCTGTTCCTCCAGGTCACCGCTGCGCCGACCACACCCCCGGAGGCACCCCGATGGCAGAGCTGATGGGCCCGGCCGCGGCGCCCGTGCCGCCGGGCGCTCCGGGTCGCCGGTTCCGCGGGCTGCGCGAGGTCGGCTCCGGCATGGCCGCAGTCGGCGTCAAGGAGCTCCGGGGCCGGATGCGCGGAAAGCGCGCCTTCGTGATCCTCACCATCCACCTGCTGCTCGTGGCTGGCTTCGCGTGGATGATCGAGTCGCTCGCCGAGCGCTCGTTTTCGAGTGGCTTCGGATCGGCGTTCTCCGCCTCGTCCGAGATCGGGCGCGGGATGTTCACCGCGATCATCTTCCTGCTCACGCTGATCACGCTGATCCTTGCTCCGGCGTCCACCGCCGGAGCGATCTCGCTCGAGCGCGAGAAGCAGACGCTGGATCTGCTGACCACCACGCCGATCTCGTCGCTGGCGATCGTGCTGGGCAAGCTCCTCTCCGCCCTGTCCTGGATCCTCCTGCTGCTCCTCGCTTCGATCCCCGTCGTTGCGCTCGTGTTCACGTTCGGAGGCATCGCCCCCGACGACGTGCTGCGGGCGTACGTCGTGCTGCTGGGGACGGCGTTCGCGTACGGCGCCATCGGCCTGTTCGTGTCGGCGCTCGTCAAGCGCACCCAGGCCGCCACGGTGATCAACCTCGTGGCCGTCATCTTCCTGACCGCGGGCACCGGATTCCTGTTCATCTTCTGGGTCGCGATGACGGGCAACTCCGGGTTCCTGCCCGATCAGGCCGTCCGCGACCGGAACCCGATCGAGGAGCTCACCAGGCACCCACCCGAGGCCCTGATGTGGTTCAACCCGTTCGTCGCCCAGGTGGACGTCCTGTGCGGCACGGAGACCGGCTTCGGCGGCACGTGTCAGGTCATCGCTGGGGTCACCAACCAGGAGGCCCTGGTCAACGGGGACGTGTCCGGCAACTTCGGCGCCATGCGCGACACGTACTGGCCGCGCAGCGTGGCGGCGATGCTGGTCGCCTCGGTGCTCCTGGTGATCCTGTCCGTCCAGCTCGTCTCGCCGACGCGGCGCTGGCGGATCCGCCGCGGTCGAACGCGGCGCCCTCCAGTCGGCGGTGATGCATGATGTCGCGCCTCCGTCCACCGCGCGCCTCCGCCCGCCGGGCCGCGCTGTCGTCGGCGACGATGTATGTCCCAGCGGACCCGGCCTCGCTCGGCATCTCGCTGGACCCCGTCCTGTCCGAGATCCGGGCCGGTCTCGCTCCCCACCGGCGGCGGCTGTGGCTGCGGCGGGCCACGCGTCGCGCGTGGTCGGTGGCTGCCGCGGTCGCCGTGGCGGAGCTCGTCCTCGCCGTGGCGCAGCGCATGCTGCCGCTCGAGGGGGCTCCCCTGCTGGCGCTCGCACTCCCGGTCCTGGGGATGCTGGGCCTCCTTGGGCTGGTCGTTCGTGCCCGACCGTCGCTCGGGGAGACGGCGCTGGCCGTCGACGCCGAGGGGGGTTCTGGCGATGCCGTGGCGTCGTCGCTCGCCTTCGCCGTCCAGTTGCCGGCCACGGCAGGCCCTTCGGCGACGGCCAGTGACGGGCTGATCGCCGTGGATGGCGCCTTTGACATCACCGAAGCCGAAGCAAGGTTCGTGCGGCGGCAGCGCCGCGACGCCCTCGGCCGCCTGCGGCTCATCGATCCGGCGCTGTTCCGCCCGCGGTTGGCGCGCCGGCCCGCCCTGGTGGCGCTCGTTGCGGCGGCGCTGGTGGCGCCTGCCGTCCTGATCCCGAACCCGATGGACCAGGTCATCGCGCAGAACCAGCAGATCCGGCAGGAGGCGGAGCGCCAGGCGGAGCGCGTCGACCAGATCGCGAAGACCCTCGAGAGCCGCGGCGCCGACCTCCAGGATCCGAGGACCCAGCTCGCAGAGCAATTGCGCGAGCTCGCTGAGCGGCTGCGCACCGACCCGGGCAGTCTCGAAGCGAACCTCGCCCGCCTCGGCGCCGTTGAGGACGGGGTCCGGGCGCAGCTGGACCCGTCCAACGAGCAACGCGCCGCCTCGATCGCCGCGCTCTCCCGCTCGCTGTCGCGGGCGGCGACGGGCAACGCACAGGCGAACCCGGCCGGTGACCCGAAGGAGACCCAGAAGGACGTCAGCGCGCTCGGCGACAAGGTCGACGGGATGACCCAGGATGAGCGCGACGCGCTCGCCCGCCAGCTGGCGGAGCTCCAGGGGCAGGCCAGCCAGGCAGACGGAGCGGCGGGCCAGGCTCTTCGTGACGCCGTGGCCAGCCTCACGCAGGGTGACAGCGAGGGTGCCAAGGCCGCGCTGGACCGCCTGGGTGACGCGCTCGCGGGTGCGAACGACCGGGTGCAGACCAACCGCGATCTGGCATCCGCCGCGTCCGAACTCCAGGACGCGCGGCGAGACCTCGCCAATGCCGGCGGCCAGCAGGGCGGCCAACAGGGTCAGACCGGCCAGCAGGGCACTGGGCAGCAGGGCAACGGCCAGCAGGGCAGCCCCAATCCGTCAGCCTCCAGCAGCGGCCAGGGCAGCGGCGGCAGCCCGAACCCGTCCGCGTCGGGACAGGGGCAGGGCCAGGGCCAGGGGCAAGGCCAGGGCCAGGGGCAAGGCCAGGGTCAGGGGCAAGGCCAGGGTCAGGGCCAGGGTCAGGGGCAAGGCCAGGGTCAGGGCCAGGGTCAGGGGCAAGGCCAGGGTCAGGGCTCCGGCGGCTCACTCGGCGGCGGCGGCTCGAACGCGTCCCACCTCGGCACCGGAACCTCGTCCGGCGGGCCGCCCCCTGGTCCCACGAACCCCAACCGGCCGAGCGAGCTCGGCGGAGACCTCGGCTCGGTCTTCGCCCCGTTCGACCGCCTCGGCCGACCGGGCGATCCGTCCTATGTCGCGGGCTCCGGTGGTGACGGCCAGACGCAGCAGGGCAGCCAGCAGGGACAGGGCAGCAACAACGGATCCTACGTCCCCTATGCCGATGTCTACGGGGACTTCTACAGCTACGCGCTCACGACCCTCGACCGCTCGTACGTCCCCATCTCGGTGAAGGACTACGTGCGCGACTACTTCAGCTCGCTCGACCCCGGTCGCTGATCCGGTTCGAGCGCGCCGACCCAACCGGAGGACCCATGGACGCTTCCGCCGCCCCGGCCGGATCTCCCGCACCGGCCGAACCGCACCGCATCGCCCCTGAGGCGTTCGCCGAGCGCACACGGGCGATCGAGGCCGAGATCGGCAAGGTGATCGTCGGCCAGCGGGAGCTGGTCCGGCACACGCTGGTCGGCCTGCTGGCCAACAGCCACGTCCTGCTCGAGGGCGTGCCCGGCCTCGGGAAGACGATGCTCGTCCGGACGATCGCGGACGTCATCGACTGCTCCTTCAACCGCGTCCAGTTCACCCCGGACCTGATGCCCGCGGACATCACCGGCACCAACATCCTGATCGAGGAGGGCGGCGCCCGGGTCTTCCGCTTCCAGCCAGGCCCGATCTTCGCGAACCTCGTCCTCGCCGACGAGATCAACCGGGCCACGCCAAAGACGCAGTCAAGCCTGCTGGAGGCGATGCAGGAGCACCAGGTCACCGTCGCCCGCAACCGCTACCCGCTCGACCCGCCCTTCTTCGTGCTCGCGACCCAGAACCCGCTGGAGATGGAGGGCACCTATCCGCTGCCGGAGGCGCAGCTCGACCGGTTCCTGCTCAAGGTCATGGTCCCGTTCCCGTCCGAGGAGGACCTGATCGCGATTATTGACCGCACGACCGGGGCTGATGCCCCGCAGGCGAAGCCCGTGGCCACAGCCGCGGAGATTGTCGAGATGCAGCGCCTCGCGCGGGCGGTGCCCATCGCCCCGCACATCACCGCGTACGCGGTCTCGGTGCTCGCAGCCACGCACCCGGACAATCGACGGGCGCCATCGCTGGCGCGCCAGTACGTGCGCTACGGGGGCTCGCCGCGTGGAGCCCAGGCGCTGGTCACCGCGGGCAAGATCCTGGCCCTCATGGACGGCCGGTTCAACGTCTCGGTGGACGACGTCCGTGCCGCGGCGATGCCGGCCCTCCGTCACCGGGTGATCCTCAACTTCGAGGGCGAGGCCGAGGGCATCACCACGGAAGCCGTGGTGCGCTCGATCCTCGACGAGGTGGCGCCGCCCTCGGTCGAGTAGGCGACGCCGCGACATGGCCATCTCCCCCACCCCGCCCCAGGAGCCGGGCGCAACCCCGGCTGGCGAGGACGTCCCAAAGGCCGCCGCGGAGGCACCCGGCAAGCCGATCGGGGTCCGCTCGTTCCTCCCCAACGAGCTCGATCCGACCGTCTTTGACGAGGGCTTCCTGCGCCAGCTGGAGCGGCTGGGCGTGCTGATGAAGCAGCCCGTCCGGGGCGGGCTCAAGGGTGGGCGCCGGAGCGTCAAGCGGGGGCAGAGCGTCGAGTTCGCCGACTACCGCGACTACAGCCTTGGCGACGACCTCCGCCAGCTCGACTGGAACGTGTACGCAAGGCTGGAGAAGCTGTTCGTCAAGCTGTTCGTCGAGGAGGAGGACGTGACGATCACGTTCCTGCTCGACGCCAGCCCGTCCATGACATACGGGCGCCCCCAGAAGCTGCTGTTCGCCAAGCGTGCCGCGGCCGCGCTCGGGTACATCGCCCTGGCCGGAGAGGATCGTGTGGTCACGACCGCGCTGGCGGGACGCACCGCCCGCCGGCACAGCGGTCTGCGCGGATCGGGGCGCATCTTCCGGCTCCTGGGCAACCTGTCCGGGATCCAGCCCTCGGCAGGCGCGACGGACCTGCTCGCCGCCGCGCGCCACGCGGCCGCCATGCTCTCGGGCCGTGGGGTGGTCGTGCTGCTCTCCGACCTGCTGGATCCGTCCGCGGACCGGGTGATCCGCGAGCTGGCGGCGACCGGCTCGGAGCTCATCGTCCTGCACACCCTCTCACCCGAGGAGCTGGACCCGCCGCTCGAGGGCGACCTCAAGCTGGTGGACGCCGAGACGGGCGAGGGCATTGACATCACGGTCGACCTCGCCGCGCTCGACGACTACCGGGCGCGCCTGACCGCCTGGCAGGAGGGCCTCGAGGATCTCGCCCGGAAGCGTCGCGCGTCCTACGTGCCGATCGCCACGGACACCCCGCTCGCCGACCTCGTGTTTGCCGAGCTCCGCCGACGGCGGGTGGTGGGCTGACGTGAGCTTCATCACGCCGCTCGCGCTCGCAGGCCTGCTGTTCGTGCCCGTGGTTGTGGCCATGTACCTGCTCAAGCTCCGGCGGGACGAGGCCGTCGTGCCGTCGACCCTGCTCTGGCAGCGCCTGGTCGCGGACGTCGAGGCGAACGCCCCGTGGCAGAAGCTGCGCCGGAGCCTGCTGCTGCTGCTCCAGCTCCTGCTGGTGCTGATCCTGGCGTTCCTTGCCGCTCGCCCCTTCATCGAGCGCCCGGCGGGCCTGGCCGGCGACATCGTGCTGGTGATCGACACCTCGGCGTCGATGCAGGCAACCGACGTGTCGCCAAGCCGGCTCGATGCCGCCAAGGCGGCCGCGATCGACGCCCTGAAGGAGCTGCCCGCCGGCGGCAAGGTCAGCGTCATCGCCGCGGGGCGGACCGCGCGCGTCATCGCCAACGGCACGACCGACATGGGCAACGTCAAGCAGGCGATCGCAGCCATCGCCCCGACCTCGGACATCGGCGATCTGGGCGACGCCCTGCAGCTTGCCTCGGCACTGGCCGCGCGGTCCGGCGACGCGGAGATCCTGGTCGCGACCGACGCTGCCCTCGCGACGGTCCCCTCGGGGACGCTGGAGGCGCCGGTCCGGGTCCTGCAGGTGGGCCGTGAAGCGAAGAACGAGGCGATCGTGGCGCTGGCCGTCCGGACGGCACCCAGCGGGCTGTCGCACTCGGCGTTCATCTCGGTGGCCAACCTGGGCCTCGAACCCGCGGAGCGGCGAGTCCAGCTGTACGCCGACGGCGTCCTGCGCGATTCGCGCTCGCTGTTGCTCGATCCACAGCGCAAGACCGACATCTCCATCGACGACATCGACGATCCCGACCACCCGGCGTCCGTGATCGAGGTCCGACTCCTCGCCAAGGACGAGACCTCCACGGCGGCCCCGGATCCCCTCGCTGTCGACGACCGCGCCTGGGCCATCGTCCCCCCGGCGCGGCTCCGCACGGTGCTCCTGGTGGGTGAGGGCGACCCCTACCTCGAGACGGCCCTCTCCTACCTGCCCGACACCGAGCTGTACGGGGTCGCCCCCGACGCCTATGGGCCGGGGACGAAGCCCGAGCTGTTCGACCTCATCATCTTCGAGGGCTTCCTGCCGGCTGAGCTGCCGGCCAAACCCATCCTCGCGATCGCTCCGCCGGCGTCATCGCCGCTGGGCAGCGTGACCGGCACGCTCACCAATCCGGGGATCGGCTCCCTCGATGCGACCGACCCGATCCTGCGCTATGTCGACCTCACGACGACCCACGTCGGGGAGGCGGTGAAGCTGGACCTGCCCGCGTGGGCGCGGCCGGTCATTCCGGGACCTGGTGGGGCCCCACTGCTGTATGCGGGGCGCCTCGCCGGACGCCCCGCCGCCGTGCTCGCGTTCGAGCCACGTCGCTCGGACCTGCCCCTCCAGGTGGCGTTCCCGGTCCTGCTGGCCAACCTCGCCGGCGAGCTCCTCGGCGGCTCGGAGACACCAACCGATGCGATCGCCCCGGGGGCCCCGGTGACGCTCGCCATCCCGCAGGGCGCGACCGGCGTCCAGGTGGAGCGGCCGGACGGCTCCATTGACGAGCTCGTCGCGCCGACGGGCAGCACGGGCTCCGTGACCTTCGGGCGAACGGATCTCCTCGGCATCTACACGGTCACGCCGATCTCGGGCCCGGGCACGACGCCGGGCACCTCGGCAGCTCCGATCGCGACCACCTCCCAGTCTGCTGGTGGGTCGCCCGCGGCCGGGTCGCCGGGCGCTTCGCCGACGTTCCGCCCGGCCGACCCCGGCGCTCCCGTCCGATTCGCGGTCAGCCTGCTAGACGTGGATGAGTCGCGAATCGCGCCCGGTGACGCGGCGAAGCTCCAGGCGATGGGTGCGCCGGTCGCGAGCCCCGGCACCGGCGGCGCCGCTCCCAGCGAGCCGCGGCCGAACGCCCGCGACGAGATCTGGATCCCGATCCTCCTGGTGGCCCTCACGGTGCTCACGATCGAATGGCTGGTCTACGAGCGAGACACGCTGGCCCGGCTCCGTCGGGGCATCTCGTCGCGGCTGCGCCGGGGCCGTCAGCCCACGCGGGGCGGCTGATGGGCATCCACTTCGAGGCACCGCTGGCGCTGCTGCTCCTGCCGCCCCTGGTGGCACTGGTGGTGATCCTCCACCTGTCGTCCCGACGCCGGCTTGGCGTTGGCCGGCGCAGAGCAGCCCTGGCGGTTCGATGGCTGCTGCTCTCGGTCCTCGTGTTCGCTCTCGCGGGATTCCAGCTTGTGCTGCCGGTGGACCGGCTGGCCGTGGTGTACGTCGTGGACGTGTCGGACTCCGTGGGCACGGCTGGCCGCGAGGAGGCCCTCGCATACCTCCGCGAGAGCCTCGCGGCCAAGCGGGACGAGGACGTGGCGGGGATCGTCGCGTTCGGTGGCGACGCGCTGGTTGAGCGGCTCCCGGCCGAGCTCTCCGAGATCGACCGGATCGCCTCGACGCCGGTCCGCAGCGCGACGGACATCGGCGCGGCCCTCCGCCTGGCCGGCGCGCTGTTCCCCGATGACGCCCAGAAGCGGATCGTCCTGCTGTCCGATGGCAACGACACGACGGGGTCCGGCCAGACGGAGGCGGCCCTCGCGGCCGCGCGCGGGATCCAGGTCCAGACGCACCTGACCGGCCTCGCCGGCGCCGACGAGGTGCTCGTCGAGCGGCTGACGGCCCCGTCGACGGCACACCTCGGCGAGCAGGTGCAGGTCAGCGCGGACATCACGTCCACGGTCGCCCAGCCCGCGACCGCACGCCTGTACGTGAACGGCGAGCTGGCCGCGACCCAGCCGCTGGACCTCGCGGCGGGCGCCAACCGGGTCGACTTCGAGTTCACCGCCAAGGACGCCGGCTTCCTCCGGTTCCGGGTCGTCGTGGAGGCGGCGCGCGACACCTTCAACCAGAACGACCGTGCCGACGCCAACACGATCGTCAAGGGTGAGCCGCGCGTGCTGGTCGTCAAGGGCGACGAGGACGTCGCCCAGCAGCTGGTGGCGGCGCTCGAGACGGAGCGCCAGACGGTCGCCACCGTGATCCCGGAGGCGATGCCCGCCGACCTCGCCGGCCTCGCCGACTACGACTCCATCGTGCTCGTGGACGTGCCTCGGCTGCGGCTGACGGACACGCAGCTCACGGCGCTCCAGGTGTACGTGCGGGACCTCGGCCGGGGCCTGGTGACCATCGGCGGCCCGCAGGCGTACGGCGCCGGTGGCTACACGGACACACCGCTGGAGGAGACGCTGCCCGTCGACATGGGCGTGCGCGACCGGACCAAGCAGCCCGATGTCGCCCTGGTGGTCGTGATCGACAAGTCGGGGTCCATGGACGCGTGCCACTGCAACAGCTTCAACGGCGGGATGGGCGGCGGTTCGGGGATCGCGGGCGTCCGCAAGGTCGACATCGGCAAGGAAGCGATCCTGCGCGCCGCCTCCGCCCTGACCGCCCGCGACGAGTTCGGCGTCGTCGCCTTCGACGAGCAGGCGCACTGGGTCATCAAGACCGCGCCGCTGGGCGGGATCACCGACATCGCGGGCGCGATCAGCGGGATCCAGCCACTGGGCCAGACCAACATCTTCTCGGGCCTGGACACCGCGGTGCAGGCCCTCAAGTCGGCGACCGCGACCCGCCGTCACATCATCCTGCTCACGGACGGCTGGTCATCGAGCGGCCAGTACGACGACATCCTGGCCCAGATGAAGGCCGCCGGCATCACGCTCTCGACGGTGGGCGCGGGCGGCGGTGCGAACCCATTCCTCGAGCAGCTCGCGAGGGCTGGCGGCGGCCGCTTCTACGCCGCCGTCAACCCGGCGTCCATCCCCGACATCTTCCTCAAGGAGACGCAGCAGGTCTCGGGGCAGCAGATCGTGGAGGAGCCGTTCTTCCCGATCAAGACCTCCAGCTCGCCGATCCTGCGCGGGATCGACGGGGGGCTGCCGAGCCTGCTGGGATACAACGGCACGACCGCCAAGCCGGCGGCCCAGACCGTGCTCGTCACGGCGCGCGATGATCCGCTCCTCGCGCAGTGGCAGTACGGCCTGGGGCGGGCCGTCGCCTGGACCTCGGACTCGACCGGGCGCTGGGCCAAGAGCTGGATCGGCTGGGCCGGCTTCTCCCAGTTCTTCAGCCAGATGGTGGGCTGGACGTTCCCGGGCGAGGAGAGCGGCGGCATCGAGGCCGCCTTCGTGGATCGCGGCGGCCGTCCCTACCTGCGGGTGGAGAGCGTCAACGCCGACGGCTCGGCACGCGACTTCTACGCGACACGGGTGGCGCTCGTGGGTCCGGACCTCGAGCCGGCCGCGGTGGACCTGTCCCAGGTGGCGCCAGGCGTGTACGAGGCGCCCGTCGCCTCGCTCCAGAGCGGCGCCTACGCCGTCCGCGTGACCCAGACGAAGCCCGGTGCTGCGGCCCTGGGCCGGACGCTCGGGCTGGTGGCTCCCACGCCGGCCGAGTACCGGCTGCTGGGCGCCAACGAGCCGCTCCTGGCAGCCATCCGGTCCGCGACGGGTGGGACCGAGGTCACCACCCCGGCCGCCGTGTGGGTCCACGACCTGCGGACGACGAGCCGGTATACCGACACCTGGCCGTGGCTGCTGGTCCTGGCCCTGGTGCTCTGGCCGCTGGACATCGCGCTGCGGCGTGTCTCGATGGGCCGGCGGGAGATGGCCGATGCACGGCGCTCGATCGCGGAACGCGTCCGGGGACGGCGCGTCGCCCCACGCAGCGTGACGTCGGCGTCGATGCTCGCCGCGCGAGGGCGGGCCGGGTCGGCGGGTGCCCGCTCCGCGATCCTGCGCGAGGCGGCGTCCGGGGTCGAGCCGGTGGTTCCGACCCCCGTGGCCCCGGTGCCTCCGGCTTCGGCGGCTCCGGACGCGGCGGCTCCGGCGCAGGGACCTGTGACTCCGGCTTCAAGCGAACCGCCGCCGCCCCCAGGCGCGGTGACGCCTCTGCCACCGCCCCCCACCGGCACGGCTCCCCCATCCCCGCCCGCGGCCCCGGCCCAAGCCACCGCCGACGACACGCTCGCCCGGCTGCGCGAAGCGAAGCGCCGATCCCGCTCGTGATACAACCCTCACGCACGTGGCCCGCCCTCCCCCGTCGGGGTCTCTGGCAGGATGGGGCCCGCGGGACGGTGCCGGGATCCGGTGGCTGGAAAGGGAGATCGAAGGCATGACAGACCAGGAGACGATGCGTCGAACACGCCGAGCGGTGCTCGGTGCCGCCCTCGGTGGCGCGGCCGCCGTCGCTGCGGGCTCGCTCCGGCCACTCGAGGTGCGGGCCGCCGATGGCGGCAATGCGCTCCTCGGCCAGGCGAACGAGTCGACGGCCCAGACGAGCTTCGAGAACACCGATCCAGGCGAGCCGTCGCTGGTTGGGATCCAGGCCTCGGGCGGCATCGGCGTGGTGGGCTCGTCCATCGGCGGCGCGGGCGTCCACGGGTCCTCCGATGGCAAGTCGGGGGTGTGGGGAACCTCCGGGGAGCAGGCCGGCGTGTGGGGCAGCTCCGGGGAGGACAGCCTGGCGACCGTCGAGCCCGGCGAGACCGGCGTGTACGGGTACGCCAACACCTCGATCTACTCCAACGGCGTGTGGGGCGATTCCATCGACGGCGCCGGCCTCTACGGAACCGGCTACTACGGCCTGTACGCGCTGGGTGGCATCGCGGTCCAGGGTGACTCCGGGCCGAGCGGCGTCGGGGTGTACGGCTGGACGGGCAACGCCGCCCCGCCCACCCCATCCGCGGGCGTGGGCGTCTACGCCAGGGCCGAGACCAACGATGAGACCGCGCTCCAGGTGGTCGGCAAGCTCAAGTTCAACCGGTCCGGCACCCGCAGCATGAAGACTTCCAGGAAGACCTTCCCGTACAACGGCATGACCTCGAGCTCGCAGGTGTTCGCGGTCCTGCAGACGAACCGGTCCGGCGTGTACATCCGGTCCGTCAAGCCGCAGAGGGACCAGTTCACGGTGCGCCTCTCCAAGTCGCCGGGCAAGAAGGTGACGTTCAGCTTCATCGTCATCAACGGGTAGCGGCCATGCAGCGAACCGCATCGGCGCGATCCAAGCCCGCGATCCGGGACCAGTCGAAGGGACTTCGCGTACCGTCCGAGTCCCTTCGGTCGAGGAGCGCGATCCACCCAGCCAACGCCAAGGCGCCCCGCGGGTCCAGCGGGAGCCCCGGCCAGGCACGGAAGCTGGGCGGTGTGCGCCCCGCGAGTGAGCCCGAGCCGGGCGCCTGACAATTTCGCCTGGTCGTGCGCCAGCGCCCCCCCCGCGGGCGCTGGTGCTAGCCTCCGGCTGACATGGCACTCCGCACGGCCAGCCTCGCCAAGCTGATCCTCGCGGCCGCGCTCCTCGGCGGGTGCGGCACGATCTCCACGACGCCGCCACCGGCGACGCCGACGGACTTCCCCGGGCTCGCCGGGCGACTCAACGCCGCCGGGATCAAGGTTGCGGACTGGGTGTCCGGGGAGGCCGGCTGCAACGACACTGAGCTGCGCAAGACCGCGATCCGGTTCGAGGCCCACGGCCTGGACCAGGCGACGCCGGTGACGCTCTACCTCTACGTGTTCCGCAACCGTGATGCGTTCGAACGAAACCGTGCATCCATCGGGCCTTGCGCCGCCGCCTACGTGACCGACCCGGACACGTTCGAGGAGATCGAGCAGTCGCCGTACGTCCTGACCAGCCAGGGACCGTGGGCGACGGGGTTCGAGGCCGCGCTGCGGGCGACCCTGGAGACCGCGGCGGGCACCGGGGGCTAGGCCAGGCGCGGACCTCGCGGCGGCGCGGGCCGTCCTGCTCGGCGGGCGAACGAACATCCCCAGCGCCAGCGGACCGCACCCCAGCCCACCGGACCGTGGCCCGCGGGTCAGGGGCGAGTACTGGCGCGGACCACACCCGACCGCACCCGACTCAACCGGGACCCTGACCGTCCTCTCACGGAGCGAAGGACAACCGGGCCGTCGTTCCGGGACCGGGCTGCGCAGATGCTCTGGGCATGGACCTCTCTCCCCGCTCGCGTCGAGCCCTCGCCACCGTCCTCGCGCTGGTGCTCGCGGCGGAGACGCTATCGGCCGTCGCCGTGGCAGCCGCCCCGCGGATCGTCACACATTCGCTGCCCGCGCAACCCGCGGCCGGCGTGGTGCTCGCCGCCGAGACGGTGCCCGGACCCGCCCTGGGGCCCGTCGAACCCCTGTCCTGGGCACGCGCCGACGACGAGCCCGATATCCCGAGACTGTCCACGCTCCTGGTCAACCAGGCGGCGGCAGCGGCGGCCGCGGAGGAGGCCGGTGCATCCGACGGCGAGTCCGGGGCACGGGATCGCTCGACCGGCTCGTCCACCAAGGACACCGCGAAGGCGAAGGCGAAGGCGAAGGCGAAGCGGAAGGCGGCGTCCAAGGACGATCAGGCCGACCGCCAGTCCAGCCCGTCCTACTCCGGCACCAATCACGTCTGGATCCCATCGCTGGGCATCAGCCGGTCGACCCGCTGGTTCCCGTGCGATCGGCAGCGCCCGCCCGACAACTACATGTACCGCTGGGGCTGCGCCGGGACGAACAACGTCTACCTCATGGGCCACGCGTACAGCGTGATGAAGCCCCTTCACGACGCCTACGTGAGCGGGCGGCTGCGCAAGGGAACCAAGGCCTGGTATGCCGATCCGAACGGGAAGGTGCACGTCTACGCCGTCCGCTGGTGGAAGGTCACCCTTCCGACGACCGACGCCGCGTGGGCCTGGGCTGCCCAGGCTGTGCCGTCGATGACGCTCCAGACGTGCGTTGGCAAGAACAGCAAGTACCGGCTGATGGTCCGCCTCGTCGAGGTCAAGAAGTAGCCTCGAGACCGGCGGCACGACGCTTTCGCCGCGTTCTTGCTAGCCTCAGCCCCGCATGTCCGAGCCTGCCGTCCCGCCCACCCCTCCCGCTCCCAGCGCGTCGGTGCTGCGACGCGCGATCCTCGTGCACCTGCGCCGCAGCGGCCCCTCATCTCCCGACACGATCGCCACCGCCATCGGCGCAAGCCGCAGCGGCGTCGCGCAGCAGCTGCGAGCTCTCGACACCGCTGGGCTGGTGACCCGGGCCTCCATGCGTCACGGCGTGGGCAGACCGCGCCATCTCTACGACGTCACGGCCGATGCGCAGGACCTGTTCCCTTCCAACTATGACGGCCTCGCCACCGGGCTCCTGGCCGCGATCCTCGAGGTCGGGGGCGAGACCCTTGTCGAGGACGTGTTCGCGGCACGCCGGCGGCAGGCCCAGGCGCACCTTCGTGGACGATTGGTCGAGCGGCTGCCGGCCGATGCCCCGCTCGAGCACCGGGTGCGTGAGCTCGCCCGGCTCCAGGACGAGCTGGGCTACATCTCGGAGGCGCGAGTCGACCCCGACGGGATCCGGCTGCTTGAGCACAACTGCGCAGTGCTGGACGTGGCCCGGGGCAATCCCGCGGCCTGCCGGGCGGAGCTCGACCTGTTCCGCGAGGTCCTGGGCACCGAGGTCACGCGCGAGCGCCACATCGCGACGGGAGACCGATGCTGCGAGTACCGGATCGGCAGCCCGACCCCCTCGTAGGGGCCCGTGGTCATGCGCCCCCGTGGGCCGCGGTCAGCCCTCCTCGCGCTCCACGACCTCCCGCGGCGCGGGCTCACGAACGGCGCGGGGCACATCGGACACGTTGGGGACGAAGGACGCGGCAAGCGACGTCGCCGCGATCTGCTCCTGCTCCGAGAGCGACAGGATCCCCAGGCGGCTGAGGGTGGCGAGCTCGTCGCGGATGTAGGTCCGATTCATCTCGGGACCGTCGGTGCTGATCGCGTAGCGGACCCCGTTGCGCCGGAACTGGTCAAAGATCCAGCGGAACTCGTCCCAGCCCGATACCACGCCCGTGTTGAGGTTTGACGTGGGGCAGATCTCGAGCACGATGCCCCGCTCGCGGAGCATCGTCATGGTGTGCGGATCGTAGGCCGCCTTGACCCCGTGCCCGATCCGGTCAGGCTCCAGGATCTCGATGACCCGGGCGACCTCCTCGACCGGACCTGACTCGCCGGTGTGGACGGTGATCCCAAGCCCGTGCTGCCTCGCTCGTCGGAACAGCCGGCGGTAGTCGGCGACGCGGAAGGTGGCCGACTCGGGGCCCGCGATATCGACCCCGACGACCCCGCGGTCACGCCACGCGATGGCCTTCTCCGCGATGATCTCGTTGAGCTCGTAGGGGAACGCGCGGTCGAGGCAGAAGATGAGCCCGGGCTTGACCGGGTACTCGAGCGTGGCGCGGTCCATGCCGCGGACCGCCGCCGCGATGATGTGGTCGAGATCCTGCTCGCCGCCCCGGTTGCGCTTCATCGGGTTGAAGCGCAGCTCCGTGGTCGTGATGTTGTTCTTGCGGTAGGCCCCGCCCACGACCTCGTAGACGGCGCGCTCCACCGCGATCGGGCTGGACTGGATGAGCTCCGTCCAGTGGAACAGCTGCAGGTACCCGTCGAAGCTCCGGGCCCGCCTGGGGTGGACCGTGATCAGGTCGCGGAACTCCCAGTAGTCGCGGGTGGGGAGCTTGATCCCCTGGGCATGGGCGATGGACCACATGATGGCCGGGGTGACGGCCGCACCGAGGTGGCAGTGCAGCTCGGCAAGGGGGATCTTGCGGCTGATCGTGGAGGGCATGTGCTGCAGGATATCGCGGGTGTCCCCGGGAGCCGTCCGCGATCAGCCGGTGGCCAGGCCCGGCACGACTCGGCCCTCCGCATCGAGGGTGGCGCGGCGGCGCAGGTTGCGCAGCTCGGCGCCCGGCACCTGGTCCCGTGCGTGGTAGCTGGACCGGACCAGCGGGCCCGACTCCACGTGGCGGAAGCCCATCGCGAGGGCCTCGGTCTTCATCTCCGCGAACTCGTCGGGGTGGTAGTAGCGTTCGAGGGGAAGGTGCTCCGTCGTGGGCCGCAGGTACTGGCCGATGGTCAGGATGTCGACGTCGACCGCGCGCAGGGCCTCGAACGCCTCGGTCATCTCCCCGCGCGTCTCGCCGAGGCCGACCATCAGGCTGCTCTTGGTGTGCGCCGCGTTGCCGTACTCGGCCGCATACGCCTTCGCCCGCTCGAGAACGGAGAGCGTGCGATCCCAGCGGGCCCGCTTGCGGACGGGCTGCTGGAGGCGCTTCACGGTCTCGAGGTTGTGGTTGAGGATGTCCGGCCCGGCGTCCATGACCGTCCGGAGCGGAGCTTCCTCGCCATTGAAGTCCGGGATCAGGACCTCGACGCCCATCAGCGGGCTGCGCTCGCGGATCTCGCGGATCGTGGCCGCGAACGCGCCGGCACCACCGTCGGGCAGGTCATCACGGGCGACGCTCGTCACCACGACGTGGTCCAGGCGCATGGCGGCGACGGCCTCGGCCACCCGGCGCGGCTCGTCGTCGTCGAACCAGGTCGGCCGGCCGGTCTTGATGGCACAGAAGCCGCAGGCGCGGGTACAGACGTCACCGAGGATCATGACCGTCGCGGTGCGCTGGTCCCAGCACTCGCCGACGTTGGGGCAGACGGCCTCCTCGCAGACCGTGTTGAGGTTGAGGCCGCGCAGGAGCCCCTTGAGGTCGTGGTAGTTGTCGCCCGACGGCATCCGCGACTTGATCCAGTCGGGGTGGCGGCGTGGCGGCCGGGTGCCGTCCGCCGCCGGCGTGAACGGTCCGCCGCCCATCGCGATGGAGATCGCCGAGGCAGGCGCATGCGCGTGCGCGGGGCTGGGCTCGAAGACGGGGAGCTCGCGTGCCATGAAGCGAGTGTACGACGGGTCGGTGGGGTAGGTGGCGGGAGCGGGGGCTAGTAGACGGAGGTCTCCGGGCCGACGGCCTCGAGCCAGTCTTTGATGTCCCGGAGGAGAGCCGCCCCACCCGCGCCGTCGTTGGCGCGGTGGTCGATGCCGAGGACCATGTTCATGATCGGGCGGATCGCGATGACGTCGCCGTCCTCGCCGCTGACCACGACCGGCCGCTTGGTGATCGCCTCCATGGTGACGATGCCGACCTCGGGCACATTGAGGATGGGCATCACCAGGTTCGTGCCCAGGTAGCCCGTGTTGTCGACCGTGAACGTGCCCCCGCCGAAGTCGTCCAGGCGGAGCTTGCCTGCCCGTGTCCGGTTTGCCACGTCCGTGATCGCCATGTTGAGGCCGTGGACGCTGAGCGTGTCCGCGTCCCGGATGACCGGGACGATGAGCCCCTCATCCATGGCGACCGCGACGCCGATGTTGATCCGGCGCTTCGCGACGAGCCCCTGCTCGGTCCAGTTGGCGTTGAACGTCGGGCTGCGCTTGAGGGCCTCGGCCGCGGCCTTGACGACGAACGGGACATAGCTCAGCCCGATCCCCTCCTTCGCCTGGTAGGCCTTCTTCATCCCCTCGCGCAGGCGGACGAGCCGGCTCGCATCGATCTCCATCTGGATGTACGCGTGGGGAGCCTGGAGCGCACGGGTCATCTGGTTCGCGATGCCCTTGCGCATCTGGGTCATCGGGACGAGGACCTCGTCCGCGCCGGCCGGGAACTCGATCGCGTGGCCGGCGGCCAGCTTGGTCGTGGCGGCGGATCCAGCGCTGCCGGCGGGTGCCGGCGCCCCGGCCGATGCGGGCGCCCCGCCGGTCGCGGTAGCGGCCGGGGCCGCCGCGGGGGACGGCGCCGCGGGGGATGGCGCTGCGGGGGCAGCCGGGCCTGCACCCGTCCGGACGGCCTCCACGAAGGCGATCACGTCTTCGCGGGTGATCCGGCCGCCGCCGCCGGTGCCCGAGATCTGGGCAGGCTGCAGATCGTGCTCCCGCAGGAGCCGGCGGACCGCGGGGGTCATCCGCGCGTTGGGGTCATGGACGGCGGGGGCGGAGGCGGCGGGGGGCTCTGGGGCGAGCGCGGCGTCGGGGGCGGACGGGGCGGGCCCGGCGGTGGCGGCTGCGCCGGCGACGGGAGCCTGCTCGGGTTCGGACCCGGTGTCGGAGGCGGAGGCGGAGGCGGAGGCAGGCACGGTGGCGACGTCAGGGGCGGTGGACGCCGCGGCCGACGCGCCGGCTCCCTCTTCCTCGGTCTCGATGACGGCGATCTCGGCGTTGTTGGGGACGGTGTCGCCTTCCTGGGCCAGGATCTCGGTGAGGACCCCCGCGTACGGTGATGGCACCTCGGCGTTCACCTTGTCGGTGATGACCTCGAGGAGGGGTTCGTACTTCGCGACCGTGTCACCGGGCTGCTTGAGCCAGCGTCCGATCGTCCCCTCCGCGACACTCTCGCCGAGCTGGGGCATCGTCACCTTGGCCAATGGTCTGCTCCTCCGATGCGGGCGGTTCGCGAGGGACGCGACGAATTGTGGGGGCTAGTGTCGCGCATCCCGCGCGTCCATGCCCAACCTGGGCCCCGGATCGGCTGACGTGGACGGCGCGGTCCCACTGCCGCGGATGCCACGTCGTCGCGAAGCCAGATTCCGATCGCTGCCGGCCGCATCGAATCACCTGCCGTCGCCCGGATGTCCCGGACCACGGCCTCGAGGTCGACGGCACCCCGCTGGCGCGCGTTGAACGCCGCGACGATCAGCGACGCATCGACCCGGGCGCGGTCGAACCGGCGGTCCACCGCGCGCTGAAGCAAGCGTCGGAGCGGCTGAGCCGCCGCCGCCGCGACGAGGGTGGATCCGGCCACCGCAAGGGTCTCGCTGGAGGTGACGTTCGCGAGCGCCCACTGAAGTGCGAGGTTGCCGAGGACGAACGTTGCCACCAGCAGGAAGCTGAGCAACATGTATGCGATCGAGCGGCTGATCAGGCGGTCGATGTCGTACAGGCGATAGCGCAGGATGGCCAGCGTGACCGCGGCCGGGACCAGGGCCAGGGTGACCGGTCCCAGCAGGCTCAGCACATCGGACGAGATGTCGACGAACGTGGGCAGGGTGGTCACCGCAAACAGCACGATCGCGGCAAGCATCCACTTGAGCTGCTGACGCTCATCCCCACGACCACGGCGGAAGCGAACCGCGATCGAGGCAACGCCCATGGACAGACCGACCAGCATCGCCACGAAACCGCCGGCTACCCCAAGCGCGCCGACCCACTCGGGCACCCCCGGAATCGCCAGCGGGTTGGGTGGCGTGCCAGGGTCGATCCGGTCGCTGCCGAAGATGGTCGCGAGCGTGGACGCGGCGAGCACCCCCACGAGTGCCAACGTCGGAACCCTCCAGCGAGGTCCGGGCAGCCGGCCGTCCGGGAACAACAGGGGCACGAATGCCAACATGACCACGACGAACAGGACGACCATCGCGGCACCCATCGCTCCCGCGGCGCCGGCGACCGCCGGCATCGCGTCGGCCCCCAGCCCGACCACGCCGAAGCCGAGAAAGACGCCAACGCCGAGAGGCGCGGCGGCCAGGAACAGCCAGCCGATTCGGTTCCCCGGTCGAAGCCGCACGAGCAGCCACCCGAGCGAGGCCAGCCATGCGAGAACGGGCATGAGCTCGACGACCGACAGCTCGGTGCTGTGGTCACCGGGAGCGAGCGCCGCCGGGAGCCAGACCCAGAGCAGGATGATTGAGCCGGCGACGGACAGGAGCCACACCGCGCTCGCGGCCAACCGCTCCCCGCCCGACGCACGCACGTCGGTCTGGGCACGGGCGGCACGCTGATTCAGAGGTGTGACCACGACCCGATCGTCGCGGGGGACCGTTCCGGGAGCGTTACGGGGGCGCTCCCGACGCCATCAATACGCGGCGAGCTTGCGGATCGCGTCGGCGATGCGGGCCGGGTTGAGCAGGAACCACTCCTCGAGGACGTGGTTGTAGGGCATCGCCGGCACGTCCGGGCCCGCGACCCGCGACACCGGCCCGTCGAGGTAGTCGAACGCCTCCTCGGCGACGATGGCGGCGATCTCCGCGCCATACCCGCCGAACTTGTTGTCCTCGTAGGCGATGAGGCACTTGCCGGTCTTGCGCACCGACCCGAGGAGCATGTCGCGATCGAGCGGCCGCAACGTCCGCAGGTCGACCACCTCTACCTCGATCCCCTCTCCGGCCACCCGCTCCGCGGCCTCAAGGCTGTAGGCCACCATCAGGCCGTAGGCAACGAGCGTCACGTGCCGTCCGGGCCGCCGGATCGCCGCCCGCCCGAGGGGCACGGTCCAGTCCCCCGCCGGCACGTCGCCGCGCACGGACCGGTACATCTTCTTGTGCTCGAAGAACAGGACCGGGTCCTCGTCCCGGACCGCCGACTTGAGCAGGCCCTTGGCGTCGTACGGGGTCGACGGGATCACGACCTTGAGCCCGGGGACGTGGGTGAAGAACGCCTCGACCGACTGGCTGTGGTACAGCGCGCCGTGGACGCCGCCGCCGTAGGGGGCGCGGACCACCATCGGGAGGCCGATCCCGCCGTTGGTGCGATAGCGCATCCGCGCGGCTTCCGACACGAGCTGGTTGAACGCCGGGTGGATGAAGTCCGCGAACTGGATCTCGGCGATGGGGCGCAGGCCGTTGATCGCGGCCCCGATCGAGGCCCCGATGATCATCGATTCGGTGAGCGGGGTGTCGATGACGCGCGCGTCACCGAACTCGGTCCACAGCCCGTCGGTGGCGAGGAACACGCCGCCCTTGCGCCCGACATCCTCGCCCAGGACGATCACGCTGCTGTCGCGCTGCATCTCCTCCACGAGACCTTCGCGGATCGCCTCGATCATCGTCCGGATGGCCATCAGCCGTGCCTCCCGGTCAGCCCGGGGCCGGACGGGTGCCAGGGCGGCGGCGGCTCGTTGGCCGCCGGATCCGCGTACACGCCGTCGAGCGCCGTGAACGGGTCGGCATCCGGCTCGGCCTCCGCGTGATCGGTGGCGTCCTCCACCAGCGCGGCGATCTCCGTGGCCAGGGCGCGCCTCGAGGTCCTCGGTCAGCACGCCGGCATCGCGCAGCTGGGCCCGGAAGATCGGCAGCGGATCGTGGGCGCGGCCCTCCGCCAGGTCAGACTCGGAGCGGTACTTCGTCTGCTGGTCGTCGGAGCTGTGCGCCGTGAGCCGGGTGACCACCGCCTCGACCAGCGTCGGCCCGCCTCCGGACCGCGCCCGGTCCACGGCCTCGCGCCCGACCCGATAGCACGCGAGGACGTCCGTCCCGTCGACGACCACGCCCGGGATCCCGTAGCCCGCCGCACGGGCGGCCACGCTGCCGCCGCCGACCTCTCGGTCCAGGGGCACGCTGATCGCGTAGCCGTTGTTCTCGACCACGAACACGAACGGGAGCTGGTGGATCGAGGCGAAGTTGAGCGCCTCGTGGACGTCACCCTGGTTGGAGCTGCCCTCGCCCATCATCGCGACCGCGACCTGGCCGGTGCCGCGGATCTTCGCGGCCAGCGCGATGCCCGTCGCGTGCAGGATCTGGGTGGCCACCGGCGACGAGACCGACACGATGTGGTGGGCCGGAGCGCCGTAGTGACCGGGCATCTGGCGCCCGCCCGAGCCCGGGTCGGAGGCCTTGGCGTACTGGGCGAGCATCACGTCGCGTGGCGTCATCCCGAACGCGAGGCAGGTGGCGATGGAGCGATAGAACGGGGCGACCCAGTCGTGACCCCGGCGCAGGGGCCAGGCAAGGCCGACCTGCGCGCCCTCGTGGCCCTGGCCGCTGATCACGAACGACAGGCGCCCGGCCCGGTTGAGCACCCACATCCGCTCGTCGATGGCCCGCGCGAGGGCCACGGTCCGGTACATGGCGAAGAGGTCCGCGTCGGACAGGCCGACCGATGCGGCGAGATCGCTGGCCCCGTGGGTGTCCGTCATTCCATCCCTCCCGTGGACGGGCGGATCGGCATGGATATGGATGGCCCCTAGAAGTTGATGGCCCGGCCGTCGACCGCCATCGCGGTCTCGCCCAGGATCTCCGAGAACGTGGGGTGGGCGTGGGTCGTCGCCCCGATCTCCCAGGGCGTCGCCTCCAGGGTCATGGCCAGCGACGCTTCTGCGATCAGGTCGGTGGCGTGCGGCCCGATGATGTGGATGCCCGAGCGTCTCGTCGGTGTCGCGGTTGGCGATGATCTTGGTGAAGCCCTCGTACTCGCCCCCGATGATCGCCTTGCCGATCGCCTGGAACGGGACCTTGGCCACCTTGACCGGGAGGTCCTGCGCCTCGCACTGCGCCTGGGTCAGCCCCACCGAGGCGATCTCCGGGCGGCAGTAGGTGGCGCGGGGCTGCTTCACATAGTCCATCTCGTGGACATCCGGGTCGCCGACGATCGTGTGGACCGCGATGATCCCCTCGTGGGCCGCCGTGTGCGCGAGCTGGAGCCCGCCGACGATGTCCCCGATCGCGTACAGGTGCGGCTCCTTCGTCCGCAGGTGGCCGTCCACCTTGACGAGGCCGCGATCGAGCTCCGCGCCCGTGGTCTCGAGGCCGACGTCCTCCGTGTTCACGGCACGGCCGGCCGCGACCAGGAGCATCTCTGCCGCGAGCTCCTTCGCCTCGCCGCCCTCGGGGCCAACCGTCAGCCGCACCCCGCCGTCGTCGGCGATGACGCTGGTCGCGTCGAAGCGGGCATTGGTGATGACCGTGATCCCGCGGCGATTGAAGCTGCGCTCGAGCTCCTTGCTGACCTCGGCGTCCTCGAGCGGGACGATGGCCGGCAGGTACTCCAGCAGGGTGACCTTCGCGCCGAGGTCGTGGTACATCGACGCAAACTCCACGCCGACCGCCCCGGCCCCGACCACGATGATGCTGGCCGGCATCGAGTCGCTCCGGAGCACGTCATCGGAGGTCACGATCCGCTTGCCGTCGGGGACGATCCCCGGCAGCGACTTGACCCGCGAGCCCGTCGCCAGCACGACATCCGTGCCGCTGAGCACGCGCTCGCCACCCGCGCCCGGGGTGCCGTCCTCGCCGGCCAGCTGCACGCGGACCTTCGTCGGCCCGTCCAGCCGGCCGCGCCCGGCGATCCAGGTCACGTCGTTCTTCTTGACCAGGCTCTGGAGGCCCTTCCACATCCGGGTCACGACCTGCTCGCGCCGCTTGGCGATCTGCGCGAAGTCCACCTCGGCGGGTCCGGCCAGCCGGAGGCCAAAGTCGCCGGCCTTGCGGACCTTCTCGGCCACGGCCGCCGACTCGAGCATGGCCTTGGTGGGGATGCAGCCGCGGTGGAGACAGGTGCCCCCGATCCGGTCCTCGTCCACGAGGGCGACGCGCAGGCCAAGCTGGGCGCCACGGAAGGCCGCGGCGTAGCCACCGGTGCCGGCACCGAGGACGATCAGGTCGAAATCATTGGAAGAGCCGACGGCCATCGGTCAGGGGGTCTCCGTTGCGGCCACGGGCGAACTGGCGGGCGTGGGGCCGCGGGGCCATTCGTGGGGGTGTGGCATCGAGCCCGATCGTACACCGGCCCGCTCGACCGCCGGGGGAGAACCCGATACCGGCGAAGTCGGATGCCGGCCGTCTGGATGCGGGCGAGCTCGAATGCCGGCCGACCGGACGCCGGCGGGTTCGAGGACCGGTGAATCGCAACGCCGGGCCGCGAGATCGCGACCCGGCGTTGCGTGAGGCGCTGAGTCAGCCGCCGCGCTGGGTGCGGAAGCAGTCCGAGCAATAGACAGGCTTGCCATTGGTGGGCCGGAACGGGACCTTGGCTTCCTTGCCACAGCTTGAGCAGGTTGCCGAGAACATCTCCCGCGGCCCGCTGGAGCGCTGGCCGTAGCCGCCGGCGGAATAGCCACCACCGCCGCCGTAGCCGCCGGAGTCATAGCCGCCGCTCGAGTACGAGCCGCCGCCATACCCACCGCTGTCACCCGCGCGCGCGGCCTTGCGGCTTGCGCGGCACGACGGGCAGCGACGGGGCTCCGAGAATCCCTTCTCGGTATAGAACTCCTGCTCGCGCTCTGTGAATGCGAACTCCATTCCGCAGTCGGAACAGGTAAGGGTCTTGTCGGCCACGTGCCGATCTCCTCCAGTTGTCGCCGCCTCTTGCCCGGGTCCTCGAGTTTTGCAGATGCTGGCCGGAGGAAACCGTGTGCCGAACGTGCGAACGAAATGAGCATGCGCGGCTGTCCGCGCGAGGTGAGCATACGCGGTCATCGCAACCGTGGCGACACCTTTTTCCACCCGTTTCGCAGGCTTCGCCCGCGGAGCGCCTCAATCGACCGCCGGAACGGCGTACTCGCGGCGGGCGCCGGCGAGGTATCGCTCGATCTCAACGGCCTGGCGGTCCCCATCCCAGCCGAGGGCCTCACCGGCGATCCGGGCCACGCGCGGGGCGATCCCCTCGCCGCGATCGCGGAGCACCGGGGCCAGCCGGATCCGGCGTGCGAGCAGGTCATCCAGGCTCATCGCCTGCTCCTGCTCCACGCCCCAGGCGATCTCCGCCTCGAGGTACGGGTGGCCGGCGAGGAGCGGGCGGACGAGATCACGGGCGCGGCCGACGCTCACGACCTCGGGTGCCCGCGTCCCGTGGCGGTCAACGAGGCTGCGTGCCTGGTCATCGTCGAGGCCCTCGTCGCGGACCATCTGCCTGGCCAGCGCGTCAAGGGTCGCGATCGGCGCGGCGCCGTCGATCGGCAGCTCGGCGGTGGCCGACGGCCTGCCGCGTCCGGCCGAACCGAGGACGGCATCCACGGCGTCGCGAGCCATGACCCGGTAGGTCGTGTACTTGCCGCCGCTCACGCGCACCAGCCCGGGCGCCTCGACGGCCACCCGGTGCTCCCGGGAGACCTTCACCGACGAGCTCGCGTCGGTGGGTGCGACCAGCGGGCGGAGCCCGGCGTAGGTGCCGGTGATGTCGTCACGGCCCATCCGCAGGTCGAGGGCGCCGTTGAGCGTGCCCAGGATCTCGTCCACCTCGGCGCCATCGGTGACGACGTGGTCGAGCGGCCCGCGGTAGGGGTGGTCCGTGGTGCCGATGATCCAGTGTCGCGGCCACGGGACCAGGAACGCGACCCGGCCCGGGATCCGCAGCGTCATGCCGCCGCGCGCGGGGATCCGGTCTCGCTCGATGACGAGGTGGCTGCCGCGGGCCGGCAGGATCTCGAACGACCCGCCGCCGAAGGGCCGATCAGGGAGGGCGCCCCAGACGCCGGTCGCATCGAGCACGGACGTCGCCCGGACGTCGGCAGAGGCGCCGGTGAGCAGGTCCGTCACCGTGGCGCCGGTCACCCGCTCGCCAGCGAGGAGCGGCGCCGTCGCCCGGACGCGGGTCACGACCGCCGCGGCCCCGTCGGCCCCGTCGAGCGCCGTGCGGATGACCGCGAGCGTGAACCGCGCGTCGTCCTCCATCGCATCGTGGTAGAGCAGGGCACCCCGGAGGTCGCGGCGGACCAGGTTCGGGGCATAGGCCAGCGTCTCGTCGACACCCAGGTGCCGATGTCTGCCGGCCGACGCGGCTGAGCCGAGCAGGTCGTAAGCGGTCAGGCCTGCCTCGTAGAAGGCCCGCGTGATCCCGCGGGGCCCGTAGATCGGGAACAGGAACGCCTCCAGCCGGACCAGGTGCGGCGCGAGCCTGAGGAGCCGGGCCCGCTCGGCCAGCGCCTCGCGCACGAGGCCAACCTCGCCCTGCTGGAGATACCGGAGCCCGCCGTGGATCAGCCGGCTGGAGCGGGAGCTGGTCCCGGACGCGATGTCATCCTGCTCGACCAGGGCGACCTTCATGCCGCGCGAGACGGCATCGAGCAGGGCTCCGGCTCCCACGATCCCGCCACCCACGATCAGCAGGTCCCAGCGCTCGTCGGCGAGGCGGGCGAGGTCCGTGGTGCGGCGCGCGAGCGGGTCGGCCATCTTCGGTGCTCCTGTCCTGCCGGCGATCAGGCGCCCGGCCGGCGCAGGATCCGCCACAGGACGAAGCCGGTTCCGGCGATCAGGACGACGATCAGCAGCGGCGTGTGGAACACGACGGCCTGGCCGTCCGCGGGCAGCAATGCCGTGAGGCCCGCGGCCGCCATCACGACCAGCACCGCGGCCGCGGCCACGAGCAGCACCGCGCGGATGCCTGGCTGGCGAGCCTGGGTCACGGGCCGCTAGCTCCGGTCCGCCTCGGGCGGGATGCCGATCGGGGCGACCAGCACCCGGCCCGCGAGCCGGCGTCCGGCACGGGATCGAAGCCCCGTCTTGGGGCGGTGGAACGTGACCGTGAGATCGGCGCGGACCACGGGATCCGAGGGGTCGCCGGAGGTGAGGTCAACGGCGGTTGGCGTGTCGACCGCGAGGACCGGCACGCCGGCCTCGTGGGCGCGGCGGATGACCTCGACCGCGGTGCGGACCGGCTCGCGGAGCTGTCCCCGGACCCCCGTGCCGAGGAGCGCGTCGACGACGATCGACGCCTTCTCGATCCCCTGCCCCAGGATCGCCAGATCACGGGCGACGGGCGCGTGGATCTTGGTCACGTTGGCCATGTCGTCCAGGCGTTTCCAGTTCCTGGCCGCGTCCGGGGTCCGCGGGCGCGGATCGGCGGCGACCAGGACGGCGATCACCGGCGTTCCCCACTCCGCGAGACGGCGGGCGGCCACGAACCCGTCGCCGCCATTGTTGCCGGGCCCGGCGAGCACCAGGACCGGCCTGGCCTCACGCGCGTTGAACGCGACCAGTGCGCGGGCCGCCGCCGCGACGGCCGTCCCGGCGTGCTCCATGAGCTCCTCGCCGGGCGTCCCCAGCGCCTGCGCCTTGCGGTCGGCACCGGTCATCGCCTCGGCCGTGATCGCGGTCCGGGCGGCAGCCGGCGCCCAGCGCAGCTCCAGCTCATCGAGCGTGAGCGCGTGCAGCTCCGGGTCATGGGCGGGCAGGGGCGCGGTCGTGGGGGGCACGGCGCAAGGGTACCGCGCACGGTCCCGGCGGGCCTATCGCGGGAGCCGGGCCTCGGGGACGCCGGCCGCGCCCTCCCGCGCCTCGAGCAGCCCCTCGCGGGCCATCGCCAGCACCGACTCGCGCACGGCTCCCGCGGGGTGATCGCCGATCGCGTCGTCGTACACGACCCACGTCCCGTCGCCGGCGTCGCGCGCCAGCTCCAGGATCCGGCCGCGGAGCCAGCGGCGCGTGGACGGGAACGCGGGCTCCGGCCGGCGGCGCGGGGCGGTGCCGACCGCATCGGCGGGCGGCCGCGCGCCCGCCGCATAGCGGCACCACGCGATGACCGGGCAGTCGGCGCAGCGCGGCCTCGACGGCCGGCACAGGCGGGCGCCCAGGTCCATCAGCGCGTGGGTCCAGGCACCCGGCCGGTCGGGTGGGACGGCGGCATCGGCGAGCGCCTGCATCGCGGCCACGGAGTACGCCTCGGGCCCACCCGCCGCGATCCGCCCCAGGACGCGACGGACGTTGGTGTCGACCGCCCCGGCCGGCGTCCCGAACGCGATCGCCGCTACCGCCCGCGCCGTGTACGGACCCACGCCCGGCAGCCTCTCGAGCGCGTCCACCGACGACGGCACGACGCCCGAGTGATCACGCACGATCGCCTGGGCCGTCCGGTGCAGGTGCACGGCCCGCCGGTTGTAGCCAAGCCCGGCCCACGCCCGGACCACCTCCGCGACAGGCGCAACCGCCAGGTCGCGAACGGTGGGCCAGCGAGCCATCCACGCGGTCCAGGCCTCGGCCGCCCGCTCTGCCTGGGTCTGCTGGGCCATCAGCTCCGACACGAGGACCGAGTACGGGTCCGCGCTGGCCCGGAAGGCGAGCTGGCGCCCGGTGGCGTCGTACCACGCCAGGAGGGCGTCGCGAGCGTCGGTTGGCAGCGGGTCGACGGCGGGCAGCGGGTCGACGGGCGGTGTGGGGTCGGTCACCCTGCCAAGGGTACGGAACTAGGCGTCGAAGCGGACGGCGAGATAGCCCACCGTCCGGTCGGGCGGGCCGCCGGCATCGGCCGAGGTCGAGGCCGCGAGCAACGTCCCGCGCGACGCCCCCATGGCCCGCAGCGCCGCCAGCCCGAGAACGGCGGGCTCGATCCCGCACATGCCGCAGGCGACGCCCCGGATGCCGGCGACGCCGGCATCGCGAACCGCCGCCTCCTCGCGCGGCGAGCCGGACGGGATCGACCGCCGCGATCGCCGGCCACAGCCGCTCGGTCACGGCCTCGCACGCCGCGGCCGCTGGGTAGTGCGCCATGTCTGAGCTGATCGCCAGCACGACCGTGTCCCCCGCGTGCCGCCGGGCTGCCAGCAGCCTGCCGAGCCGCTCCCCCGCTTCGACCGCTCGCTCTCCCGTGCCGGATGCGACCGCGAGGGCCACAATCCTGGCGCCCGGCGACGCGACGGCCAGCAGCGGCAGCTGGACCTCGATCGAGTGCTCGCCGATGTGGGCAGCTGGGTCGGCCGTGAACGGCTCGCCGAGCGCGACCACCTCGGTGGTGAGGGCGTGGTCCACCTGGACCAGGTCCGCCGGCGTGACCCACGGCCCGCGATCCCAGGCCCCGATGCCGTCGAGCCAGCCCGCACCGTGGTTCGTGCCCAGGATCACGACGGTCAGGCCCGGGGCGACCGCGTCGTCGTCGGTCGCGGCGCCGGTGGCGGCATCGTCTTGGCCGGCATCGTCGTGCGCGGCCGGAGCCGGCAGGGTCGCCCACCCGGCGGCGGCCGGAACCCCCGAGTACACGAGCCCCGCGTGCGGGACGAGGAGCCCAAGGGGCGGCGCGGATGCCGCGGATCGGGCGCCGGGCAGCTGCGAGGCGGCCTCGTAGAGCGCGGCGACCAGCTCGTCGAGCTGCTCGGGGGACGATGGATAGAAGCTCCCGGCCACCGCCGCCGGCCGGACCGGCCCGTGGCTCGTGGCGGCGTCGCTCATGGCCGCGCTCGCTCCCAGATACCCTCGATCACTCGACCGCAGCCCGGGCACCGGCCCCCCGCCTCCAGGCGCGAACGCGCCCGGTACCCACGCCGCTCCACGACGACGAGCTCACACCCCGGGCAGCGCGTGTCCTCTCGCCCGAGCTCGGGCGCATTGCCCACGTAGACATAGCGGAGGCCGGCCTCACGGCCGATCTCGGCCGCCCGGAGCAGCGTCGCTGGCGGCGTCGGGGGGACATCCGACATGCGGTAGGCGGGGTGGAAGCGCGAGACGTGCCATGGCACCCCGGGTCCCAGCCGTTCCACGATCCACTCGGTCAGCGCCCGCAGCTCCGCGTCGGAGTCGTTGTGCCCCGGGATCACGAGGGTCGTCAGCTCCAGCCAGGTGCCCGCCGCGTGGTACGCCTCGATCGCCTCGAGCACGTGGGCCAGGCGCGCCCCGCACAGGCGCCGGTAGAAGGCGTCGTCGAAGCTCTTGAGGTCCACGTTGGCCGCGTCGAGCACCCCCGCCAGCAGCCCGACCGCCTCCGGCGTCGCGTAGCCATCGGTCACGAACAGGTTGCGCAGGCCGGCGCCGCGGGCCAGCCGCCCGACGTCGAGCGCGTACTCCAGGAACACGGTGGGCTCGACGTACGTGTAGGCGATCGAGGTCGCGCCCGCCCGCTGGGCCTCGGCCACGACCGCGGCCGGCGACATCGGCCGCTGCTCCAGCTCCATGCCCAGCCGGGGTGCCATCGCGAGCTCCCAGTTCTGGCAGAAGGTGCAGTGGAAGGGACAGCCCGGCGTGGCGATCGAGTACGCGAGCGAGCCCGGGTCGACGTGGAACAGCGGCTTCTTCTCGATCGGGTCGATGCCGAGGGCGGCGATCGCGCCGTACGCCTCGCACCACAGGGTCCCGCCGCGGTTCTCCCGGACACCGCAGATCCCGCGGCGGCCGTCGCGGACCAGGCAGCGATGCGCGCACGTGGCGCACCGGACCGCGCCGTCATCGGCCGGCGTCGCGAGGAGCGTCGGGACGGGCGCGGGGTGCGAGGTGGTCCGGGTCGCCATGGCCTTCGCCCAGTGTCACCCAGGGACGGCGCCGGCCCCAGTGCCGCCCGGTCCGGAATCGGGGCGTTCGGACCCTGCCATGGGGCGGCCGTCCGCGCGAGGATCACGGTGGACGGAGGTTCCTGCCATGCCGAACCAGCCCGACACCCCCATCGCGCCGGGGGGTCCCGCCGCCGTGGAGCTCTCGAGCGCGGAGCGATCGCGCCTGCTGGAGCTCGCCAGGACGGCCGTCGCGGTCGCCGTTGGCGCCCGGCCCCGGGAGGAGCTGCAGACGCTGGTCGATACCGGGCCGCGCCCTGCCCTGCGCGCGGGCGCGTTCGTCACCCTGACCGAGGATGACCAGCTGCGCGGATGCATGGGCCGGCTCGACGACGGGCAGCCGGCCTGGGTCTCGGTGGTCGAGGCGGCCCGGCTGGCGGCGCTCGGGGACCCGCGCTTCGGCGCCGTCACGCATCGCGAGCTGCCGCGGCTCCACCTGGAGGTCTCGGTGCTGGGGCCGATGGAGCCGCTGTCGGACCCCGCGGCGTTCCGGCCCGGGACCGACGGGCTCCTGATCTCGCGCGGCGGGCGCCGGGGGCTGCTGCTGCCCGAGGTCGCGGGGATGCTCGAGCCGCGCCACGACGCGATGCTCGATGCGGTCTGCCACAAGGCCGGCCTGCCGACGGATGCCTGGCGCGACCCGCAGACCGAGCTGCTGGTCTTCCGGACCTGCCGGTTCGGCGGTTCCGCGGCCTGAGCTGGGCGCATCCCCGGTCCACCGGCGGCCGTACCATGGCCCGACGCATGGAGGAGTCCACGGTGACGCGGTTCGGAGCCGCCTTCTGGGCGCAGCACACGGGCTGGCCCGAGCTACGGGATGCCGTGCTGCGGGCGGAAGCCGCCGGCTTCGACGACCTGTGGATCGACGACCACCTCCTGTCCGACGAGGCCCAGTCGCCCGATCCCAAGCTCGAGGGCTGGACGGCGCTCGCGGCCATCGCCGCGGTGACCACCCGGGCGCGGGTGGGGCACATGGTCGTCGCCAACACGTTCCGCAACCCGGGTCTCACCGCCAAGATGGCCACCACCGTGGACCACGTTTCCGGTGGGCGGTTCGTGCTCGGCCTGGGCGCCGGGTGGTTCGAGCGGGAGCACGAGGCGTTCGGCCTCGACTTCGGGAGTGGCGTGGGCGAGCGGCTCGACCGGCTGGGAGAGGCCGTGCCGCTGATCCGCCGCCTGCTGGACGGCGAGACGGTCACCCACGAGGGCCGGTTCTACGCGTTCCGCGACGCCATCTGCGCCCCGCGCCCCGTGCAGCCGCACCTCCCGATCCTCATCGGCGGCGCCGGCCCCAGGAAGACGCTGCCGCTGGTTGCCCGGTATGCCGACCTGTGGAACACGTACGGGACCCCCGCTGAGCTCGCCGCCCACGACGCCAACCTGCGTGCCTCCTGCGAGGCTGCCGGGCGTGACGAGCGGGAGATCGAGCGCACGGTCAACGTCAACATCGTGATCCGCGAGACGCGCAAGGCGGCCGAGCGGGCATGGTCCGGGTGGGCGGCCGTCCACCGGCCGCAGGACGGCGAGGACCGGTTGTCGGCGGCGGGCACGGTCGAGGAGGTGGCCGAGGCACTCGCCCGTTACCAGGCGGTGGGGTTCGCGCACCCGGTGCTGGTGTTCCGGACGCCGTGGGACCTCGAGACGATGGACCGGCTGCCGGAGCTGCGGGCGGCGCTGGGCTGAGCCCCCGGGGGTCCGTTGCCGCAGCCCGGTTGACGGGAGTCGCGGCGCGGGACGCCACGGCGGGCGGCATCCGATGGCGCGCCGACGTGCGCCACGGCCACGTCTCAGACGGGAGCCACCAGGCCCTCGGCCTCCGCGCCGGTACCCAGCCACTCCCGGGTCCGGATCGCAGCCGCGAGTCCCTGGGTGACGCAGTCGGGCAGCCCGACGCCCCGGTACGAGGCGCCCGCGACCGTCACCGCGGGCCACGCGGTCATCGCAGCCTCGATCGCGGCTATCCGGTCAAGGTGCCCCACCGTGTACCGCGGCATGGCGCCGTCCCAGCGCGAGACGCGCACCAGGAGCGGCTCCGCGGCGACACGCAGGGTCCCCTCCACCTCTGCCCGGGCGGCCGCGATCAGGTCGGGCTCAGAAAGGGTGGTGGCGCTGCCCTCGTCACGCACGAACATCCGGACCAGGACCACATCGTCGGGGGCACGGTCCGGCCACTTCTCGGACGACCAGGTGCAGGCGGAGATCGGGCCGCCCTCCGATGCCGGGATGAGGTAGCCGTGGCCCACGAGCTCGCGGCTCACGTGCTCGCGCCGGTAGGCCAGCGTCACGAGGATCGACGTGCCGTGCGGGACCCCGCCGAGCGCCGCCGTCGCCCCCGGGACCTCGCCCTCGAGCAGGCGCGCGGCCACGGGCGCCGGCACGGCCAGGATCGCGCCGTCGAACCGGGCCAGCGACCCGTCCTCGAACCGGGCCGCGATCCCGGTCCCGGCGCGGCTGAGCGACCGGACCCCGAAGCCCGTCCGCAGCTCGGCTCCACCGAGCGTCAGCGAGCTCTCGAGCGCATCGACCAGCGTCCCCATCCCGCCGCGCAGCGACACGAACACACCCAGGGGCTTCGCAGCCGGGGCGTCCGCCGTGGCGGACGCCGCCGCCGCGGCCCGCTTCGCCGCCGCCTCGCGCATCGCCTTCCCGTCGGCCAGGCCCGCCAGGAGCAGGCTGCGGTGCTCGCGCTCGGCCGTCCGCAGCTGGGGCACGACCGCGTCGAGCGAGAGCTCGTCGATCGGGGTTCCGTACACGCCGCCCACGAGCGGCCCGGCGAGCCGGTCTACCAGGGGCGACCCCAGGCGGCGGCGCAGGAACGTGCCCACGGCGATGTCGTCGACGGGGAGCTGCCGCGGCGAGACCACGTCCCTCGCCATCCGCAGCTTCTCCGACCAGGAGAACAGCCGCGTCCGGGCGAACGGCAGCACCTTCGTCGGCAGCACGAGCCCCAGCCCCTCGGGCATCGGCACGAGCTCGCCCCGGAGCCGGATGTAGACCGCACGCGGGTCCCGCGTGCCCACCAGCTCGGAGCCCAGCCCCAGCTCGCGGCACAGCGTCACCGCCGCCGGCCGGGTGGCCACGAACGAGTCCGGCCCCTGCTCCAGCACCAGCCCGTCCACGCGCTCCGTGGCGATCTTGCCGCCCAGGCGCGGGCCAGCATCCACGAGGGTGACGGGCACCCCATCGCGGGCGAGGGCGCGGGCGGCGGCGAGACCGGTGATCCCGCCGCCGATGACCAGGACGCTCATGCCATCGACCGTGCGCTACGCCATCCCGTACTGGGGGGCGCGGCCGGACGGCACATACGGGCACAGCGGATCGGACTCGAGCGGGTCGCCGGTCCAGGCGTAGGCCCGGGCCCGCGAGCCGCCGCACACCCGCGCGAACTCGCAGGCGCCGCAGCGGCCCTTGAAGCCCTCGGGATTGCGGAGCCCCCGCATGACCTCGTGGTCGCGGTACAGGTCCACGATCGAGTCGGTGCGGACGTTCCCGAGCGGGATCGGCAGGAATCCGGACGGGTTCACGATGCCCTCGTGGTTGATGAACACGATGCCGTTGCCGTCGCGGATGCCGAATCCGCGGCCGACGGACGTGGTGAGGATCTCCTCGGGCGTCTTGCCCTCCACCTCCCACTCGCGGATCGCATGTCGGCGGTAGTGCGTGGCCTCGGTCGTCTTGACCTGGAACGGGGCGGTCCGCCCGAGGTCAAACAGCCAGGCGTTGAGCTTCTCGGACTCGCCCGGCGTGATCTCCTTGAGCGCGGAACCGCGGCCGGTCGTGATCAGCATGAACAGCGCCCAGCGCATCACGTCCATGCCGACGAGCAGCTCGTAGATCGCCGGCAGGTCCTCGAGGGTCTGGTCCGTGACCAGGGTGTTGACCTGGATCGGGAGGCCGGCGGCGCGGGCCCATTTCGCCGCCTGGAGGGTCTTGTCGAACGTTCCCTCGACCATTCGGAAGCCATCATGGCGCTCGGCGCTGGAGCCGTCGATGGAGAGGCTGATGTTCTGGATGCCGGCATCGCGCAGGCTCTCCAGGACCTCCTGGGTCAGCAGCGGGGTAGCGGCGGGCGCCAGCGAGGCGCCGATCCGCCGCTCCGTCGCGGCGCGGACGAGCTCATGGAGGTCGGGGCGATTGAGCGGGTCGCCACCCGTGAACACGACGTGCGGGTACGGCCGCCCGAACCTCGTGATCTCGTCGAGCAGCCGCTCGCCCTCGCGCGTGGTGAGCTCGAGCGGGTTGCGCTCGGCCATCGCGTCGGCGCGGCAGTGCCGACAGGCGAGGCCGCAGGCGAGCGTGGTCTCCCAGTACACCAGCATCGGCGCACGGTCGTAGACGTAGCCCTTGGCGCGGACGGCGCCAACCCCGGTGATTCCCGGGTGGCCGCCGGGGTGACCGCCCGGATGCCCGGAGGGCCGGCCGGCAGGAACGGGATCGATGGTCGTGGTCATGGCAGTTCGCTCCTGGCCTCAGGCGGCGGTGACGGGGCGGAGGGACGCGGCCGCGATGTCGGCCAGGCCCGCGATGAACGTCGGATCGGTGTTCATCGAGCGCGCGCGCTCGATGCGGATGCCCACATCGCGGGCCACGCCCTGGGCCTCGATGTCGATGTCGAACAGGACCTCCAGGTGGTCGGCAACGAAGCCGACCGGCCTGATCACCAGGCCGCGCACGCCCTCGGCGGCGAGGCGGCGGATCTCGACCAGGATGTCGGGTCCAAGCCACGGCTCATCGGTGCGGCCGGCGCTCTGGAACGCGAAGTCGTAGTCGTCGATGCCCAGCTCGCGTGCAACCAGGGCGGCCGTCGCGGCCAGCTCGGTCGGGTACGGGTCGCCGTCGGCGAGCACCCGCGCCGGCAGGCTGTGGGCGGTGAACATGACCCGGACGCCGGCCGAGTCCTCGAACCGCCCGAGCGCCTCCCGTGCCGTCTGAGCGAGCGCCTCGATGAACAGGGGCTGGTCATGCCAGGAGGCCACGAAGTCCACGGTCGGGGCGTCGCCACCAAGCTCGGCGAGGGCGACGTCCACCGCACGCCGGTAGCCCGCGGCATTGGACGACGCCTGCGGGGCGAGCGCGATCGCCGTGAAGTGCCGCACGCCGTCCGCGGCCATGCCCTTCACGATGTCCCCGATCCGCGGCGCGATGTGCCGCATCCCGGCGTAGACGGGGACCGGCAGGCCTCGTGAGGCGAGCTCGAGGGCAAGCGCGGCCCGTTGCGCCTCCACGATGTGCGACAGGGGCGACCCGCCACCGATCGCGCGGTACCGATCCAGCAGCTCCTCGAGGAGGTGCGGCGGGGGCGGCGAGCCGCGGCGAATGTCGGTGTAGTAGGCCTCGACCTGGTCGAGCGAGTCCGGGGACCCGTAGGCCATGAGCAGGACGGCATCGGTCACTTGGTCGCTCCGTGGTCGTGGACCAGGTCCACGAGTCGCTTGAGGTGATCCGGGTCCGTTGCCGGCAGGACGCCGTGACCCAGGTTGAAGATGTGGCCGGGCCGGCGGTCATTCTCCGCCAGCACCCAGCGGGCCGCCTCCTCGACGCCCTCCCAGGGGCCCAGGAGGAGCACCGGGTCCAGGTTCCCCTGCACGGCGCGGTCGCCCACCAACCGCCGGCCCTCCGCAAGGGCGATCCGCCAGTCGAGGCCGATGACGTCGCCGCCGGCCTGCGCCTGGAGCGGCAGGATGCCGCCGGTCCCCACACCGAAGTGGGTGGCCGGGACACCGAGCGGTTCGATTCCCTCGAACAGCCGGCGCATCCACGGCCACAGGCGCCGCTCGTAGTCGAGCGGCGAGAGGCCCCCGACCCAGCTGTCGAAGACCTGGACGGCCTCGACACCGGCGGCCACCTGGGCTCGCAGGTAGGCGATCGTCGCGTCGACCAGCCGGTCGAGCAGCGCGGCCCACATCGCGGGTTCCGCATGCATCAGCCGCTTGGTCGTCACGAAGTCGCGCGACGGCCCGCCCTCGACGAGGTAGCAGGCGAGCGTGAACGGGGCGCCCGCGAAGCCGATGAGCGGCACCGGCGACTCGGCACGGATGAGCCGGATCGCGTCCAGCAGGGACGCCACGGCCTCGTCCGGGTCGAACGCGCGCAGCGCCTCCACGTCCGCCATCGTCCGGATCGGCCGCTCGATGACCGGGCCACGGCCCTCCACGATGTCGAAGCCCACGCCGAGCCCGGCAAACGGGGTCGTGATGTCGGCGAACAGGATCGCGGCGTCCACGCCCAGCCGGCGGACGGGCTGGAGCGTGACCTCGGCGCACAGGGCCGGGTCGCGGGTGATCTCGAGCAGGGTCGCGTGCTCGCGGATGGCGCGGTACTCGGGCAGCGCCCGGCCGGCCTGGCGCATGAACCAGACCGGCGTGGTGTCCACCGGCAGGCCGTGGGCCGCGCGGAGGTAGCGCGCCTCGGGACGGGGAGCCGGCACCTGACCGCCGACGGGTGCGACCTCGGTCGTCATGCGTCGAACGCCCGACGGGCGGCCGCCACGGTCGCCGCGATCTCCACGGAACCGTGGGCCGCGCCGATGAACCAGGCCTCGAACTGCGACGGCGGGAGCAGGATCCCCTGGTCGAGCATCGCCCCGAAGAATCGGGCGTAGGCGTCGCGATCGGCGGCACCTGCCTCGGCCCAGTCGCGCGGGACCGCGGGCAGGAAGAACACCGTCAGCAGCGAGCCCACCCGCGCGATCGCCACTTCGCGACCGGCGGCCGCGGCGGCATCGCGCAGCCCCGCCTCGAGGTCCGCGCCGGCCTGCTCGAGCTCGTCGTACACGCCGGGTGTGAGCAGGTCGAGGGTGGCCGCGCCCGCGGCCATCGCCAGCGGATGCCCGGACAGGGTGCCAGCCTGGTACACGCCGCCCTCGGGGGCCACGTGCCGCATCAGGTCGGCGCGACCGCCGTATGCGCCAACCGGCATCCCGCCGCCGATGATCTTGCCCAGCGTGGTGAGGTCCGGCGTCACGCCGTACCGCTCCTGCGCTCCACCCTTGGCGAGCCGGAACCCCGTGATCACCTCGTCGAAGATCAGGAGCGCGCCGCTGGCGACCGTGAGGTCGCGAAGGGTCTGGAGGAACCCGGCTGCCGGGGCGACGACGCCGATGTTGGCGGCAACGGGCTCCACGATCACGGCCGCCACCGCGCCTGGATGACGCTCGAAGACGCTCGAGATCGCCTCGGGATCGTTGTACGGGACGACGACCGTGTCGCGCGCCGCGGCGGCGGTCACGCCGGCCGAACCTGGCATCGCCAGCGTCGCGAGCCCGGAACCGGCCTCGACCAGGAGGCTGTCGCCGTGCCCGTGGTAGCCGCCCGCGAACTTCACGATCAGGTTGCGTCCGGTGGCGCCGCGTGCGAGCCGGATCGCGCTCATCACGGCCTCCGTGCCCGACGACGTGAAGCGCATCCGCTCCATCGAGGGCATCGCGGCGCGGATCCGCGTCCCAAGCTCCACCTCGAGCGGGCTGGTCGCTCCGAGGGCGAACCCGTTGAGGGCCGCCTCCCGGACGGCCTCGATCACCTCGGGTCGCCCGTGACCCAGGATGGCCGGCCCCCAGGAGCTGATGTAGTCGAGATACCAGGTGCCATCCGCATCACGCACACGCGGTCCTTGGCCGGCGTCGAGGATGAGCGGAGGCCGCCCGACGGAGCGGAACGCCCGAACGGGGCTGTTGACGCCACCCGGGAACAGCGACTCGGCGGTCTCCCGGAGCTGGGCCTGGGTCATCAGCGGGCCTCCCGGGTCCAGGTCGCGAGGTCCGCGGCCGCGTAGGTGATCACGAACCCGGCGCCGGCCCGCAGGATGGACGTTGTGGCCTCGGTGAGGGCGCGGCGGCGATCCAGCCAGCCGCGCTCCGCGGCCGCCTCGATGGACGCATACTCGCCGCTCACCTGGTAGGCGCCAATCGGCACGTCGTACCGGGCCCGCGCGGCGGCCAGGATGTCGAGCGAGGGCAGCGCGGGCTTGACCAGAAGCATGTCCGCACCCTCGGCGATGTCCGCGTCCATCTCACGCATGGACTCGCGGGCGTTGGCCGGGTCCATCTGGTAACCGCGGCGGTCGCCGAACGAGGGGGCGGAGCCGGCCGCGTCGCGGAACGGCCCGTAGAACGCCGATGCGGTCTTGGCGGCGTAGGCAAGGATCGCCGTGTCCACGTGGCCGGCGGCATCGAGGCCGTCGCGGATCGCGGCGACCTGCCCATCCATCATTGCCGAGGGGGCGACGACGTCCGCACCACTCTCGGCCTGCGAGGCCGCCGTTCGCGCGAGCAGCTCGATGGTGGCGTCGTTGTCGACCCGGCCGCCGCGAGTGAGCGGGCCGCAGTGGCCGTGGTCCGTGTACTCACACAGGCAGGTGTCGGCGATGAGCACAAGGTCCAGGTCCGCGTCCCGGAACCGCCGCAGCGTCTCCTGGACGATCCCGTCGGCGACCCAGCCGCCAGTCCCGGTCGCGTCCTTGGTGGCCGGCAGACCGAACAGGATGATCCCGCCGATCCCAAGCGCCTCGAGCGCCCGGGCGTCCCGCAGGGCCTCGTCCGGCGTCACGCGCATCACACCGGGCATCGAGCCGACGGGCTCGCGCCCTTCGCGACCGGGCTGGACGAAGATCGGGGCGACGAGCTGGCGCGGGTGGATCCGCGTCTCGCGGACGAACGCCCGCAGCGGCTCGGTGCGGCGTGTCCGGCGCAGGCGATGCGCGGGGTCGGGCGCGAGCGTGCCGGCGCCGTTCGGGGCGGCAGGAACCATGGGACGGTCGAGGTCGAGGGTCATCGGGCTCCTCCGAAGGCGGGGGTGGGGTCGAGGTCGGGATCGGTGGTCGGGGGAACAGGCGGCGCGCCGACCGCCCGCGCGGTGAACACGGCGAGGGATGCGGCATCCGGAGCGGGCGCCACGTGCACGGACCTGAAGCCGGCGGCGGCCGCAACCTGGGCCGTCCGTGCCCCGGCGGCGATCAGCGGCGTGGCCAGCATCGCCGACCGGGACCGATCCTCGGCCAGCTCCAGGAGGCCGCGGGCGGTCGAGCCGCTGGTGGCAACGATCACGTCGGGCGCTCCGTCATCGAGCGCCGCGGCAAGGATGGCACGGGACGACGATGGTGCCTCCACCGTCCGGTAGGCGATGGCCTCGGCCACCTCGGCCCCGCGACCCCGCAGGACCGCGACCAGCGCCGGATCGGCGATGTCGCCGTGCGGGACGAGGATGCGGTCGCCCGGGGTGATCGGCAGCTCCACCGCGAGCGCCGCGGAATCGGCCACGCTTGGGGTGAAGATCCCTGCGAGACCCACGCCCCGCAGCACGACCGCCGTGGCATCGCCAACCGCGGCCCACCGGCAGGTGCCCGGATCGAGACGCAGGCGATCCATCGCCGCGATGGTGGCCGAGGCCGCGTTGGCGCTCGTGACGACGACGAGGTCACCCGGTCGGCTGGCGGCGACGACCTCGTCGAGGGGCCCGCCCGGGGGGGCGAGCACGATCTCGATCGCGGGAACGTGGACCGCGTCGACGCCAGCGGCGGCCAGCGCGGCGAGCAGAGGCCCTGCCTGGCCGGCCGGCCGGGCGACCAGGGCACGAGGCCGGGCCCGCAAGGTCACGATGCGCCCCGCCAGCCGCAGCGCGAGGTCGCGGCGCTCGGCCGTGGGCGCGGTGCCCCGGACCCAGGCGACCCTGGCACACGCGATCGTCGCGCCGGGCTCCGATACCCAGGCCCGCTCGGCAGCGGCGCCGAGCTCGAGCGTGTCGCCCCGGACGTGGCCGGTCGCGCCGATCGGCGACCGGCAGCCGCCGCCCGTGCCGTTGAGCAGCGCCCGCTCGGCCTCGATCGCGAACCGCGTCGCCGGATGGTCGAGCAGGCCGACCGCCTCGATCGCCTCGCCGTCGTCGGCACGAACCTGGAGCGCCAGCGACCCCTGCCCGGGTGCCCACGCCACGACGCTGGGCGGCAGGATGTCGTCGATGCGATCGGCTCGGCCGAGGCGGGTCAGCCCGGCGACGGCGAGGACGAGCGCGTCCGAATCGCCCCGATCGAGCTTGGCGAGCCGCGTGTCCACGTTGCCGTGGAGCGGGTGGAGCTCCAGGTCGGGGCGGATCGCTCGGAGGAATGCGACCCGGCGCGGGCTGTCGGTGCCGACCCTGGCGCCGGTGGGCAGCGTCGCCAGGGTCGTCCCCCGCTCGCGACAGACGAGGGCATCGCGCGGGTCCTCGCGTGGCGGGTAGGCGGCAATCCGGAGCAGCGGATGCTCATCGGTCGGGACGTCCTTGGCCGAGTGGACGGCGAGGTCCACCGTCCCGTCGAGCAGCGCGCCGATGATCCGGCCCACGAAGGCGCCCTCACCCCAGGCGGTGTCGACCGGACGCTCGTCGCCCTCGGTGCGGATGACCGCGATCTCGGTCCCGATGCCGTGCTCGGCGAGGCGGGCGGCCGTCCAGCTGGCCTGGACGAGCGCGAGGGCGCTGCCACGGGTTCCGATGCGGAGGGTGCGGGTCATCAGGTGGCTACCCGCTACAGCGCGAACAGCGTGCGGGCGGCACGCTCGGCATCGCCCGAGCCGTCCTCGCGCAACACGACCAGCGGCTGGTGCAGCAGCCCCGCGACCAGGCGATGGCTCATCTGCTCGACCAGCTCGCGCTCGTTGTCGTCGAGCGCCAGGCGGCGGAACAGGCGATCCAACTCCTCGCTCCGGCGGCTCTCGGCGTGATCGGAGAGGGCCTGGATCGTCGGCACGCTGCCCCGCGATCGCGCCCAGGCGCCCATGCTGAGCTCCGCCTGGTCGAGCGCCCGCTCGAAGCGGGTCCGGAGGCGCCTGGGCAGCAGATCCTGCGGGCTGCGGGCGATGTCGTCGACCGATGTGTGGCGGGTACCGAGCGCGGCACGGGTCTCGGGGTCCAGGGCCGGCGGTGAGCTCAGGTCCACCACCGGCTGGCGGCCAGCGAGGAGCGCCTCTCGGGCGTCACTGGAGAGCGGCCACTCGGCGGCGATGGCCAGCAGGACCGCGTCGACGTCCGGGAGCGGCGCATCCGGCCCGAAGGCAGCGGGCTCGCCGCTCGCGTCATGGGCGAGCGCGGCAGCCCGGTCGCTGCTCCGATTGGCGACGAGCACCCGGGCCCCCTGGCGCGACGCCGCGAGCGCGCACAGCCGGGCCATTCGTCCAGCACCCACGACCAGCACCCGCTGGCCGAGGAGCGGGCCGATTGTCGGCACCACGCGGTCGAGCGCCAGGTCCGCAAGCGAGCGCGGCGGGCCCTCGCGCCACGACCTCGTCTCACGGCCCAGGTGCAGGGCGAGCTGGAACAGGCGCTCCAGCACGGGATGCAGCCCCAGGGCACTCGCCGCGTGGGTGCCGATCTCCACCGGGCACCGCTCGGCGCCAGGGACGCGACGATCCGAGAGGCACTCGCGAAGCTGGTGAAGGATCTGGTCCTCGCCGACCACGACGCTGTCGAGGCCGGCGGCAACGGTGAACACATGCCGGGCGGCCGCGAGCCCCTCGAACCGTCGCCCACCCTCGGGGAGCTCCGGCACCACGAGTGCTCCTGGTCCTTCCGCGGCGTCGACGGCCGCGTACAGCTCAACGCGGTGACAGGTTCGCAGGAGGATCGTCCGCGGATCTCGCGCGAGCTCGGCCGCGGCGTCGCCAAACGCCTCCCGAGCTTCGCTGGGGACGGTGCGGGCGTGGGTCGTGAGCGCGATGAGGCCCAACTCGTTGCCGGGGACGGTCACGATGTGGCTCCAGTGGTTCGATCAGGACGCGGTGGATCGAGCGGGACGGCGAGAGCGGCGGCGGTCGGCGAGCGAACCGGTCTCCCATCCACGAAGCGTCGCGAGCAGGAGGCCGTCGAGAGCCGCGTTGGCCTCGGCCATGAGCGTGGACGTGGCGGCCGCATCGAACTCGCGCCGGCGCGCCAGGGCGCCGAGCTCCGCGACGAACGGGCGACGGAAGCGGAGGAACAGGTCAGCGGTCATCGGGGCGCCGAGGCCCTCTCGGCCGGCAACACGTCCGTACTCGGCGCAGGCGTCCTCGGCCTCGCGCAGGCGGCTGGCTCGAACGGCGGGATCCTGCGTGTCCAGGGCGCCGACAAGGGCGGTGACGACCCCCCGGCCGTAGCCCCGGAATCGCTCCCGTTGTCCCGGATCCAGCTCTGCGACCCAGGGGATGCGACCCGGGTCCTCGCTGGTCGCACGCCGGTAGCCTCGGGCCATCCGGCCCGGGGTCTCCCCGAGGTCACCGAGCGAGGGGCGATCCGCCGGCTCGGCGGGCAACAGGGCCAGGAGGCCGGCACGGGAGAAGCGGCGATGGCCGCCCGGCGTGACGAAGGTCCGCACGAGGCCGGCGTCGGCCCAGCGGCGAATGGTGGACGGCGAGACGCCCAGGAGCTCGCGTGCTCCAGTCAGCGACACCCACTCCGGATCCGTTGTGCTCGTCTTTTCGACCATGCGGATCGACGAAATCTCCCAAATCTCCCAAATCTGTCCGAAGACTCTCTCATCCTATCGGTCGATGGAGGAGGTGTAGGGAGGGCCGGGCGGCCCGCTGTCGGTCCCAATGGTCCCGGAATGGGCTCGTCAGCTATGCCCACGCGGCGGCCCGAATCGGGGTATTCCCGGCGCGATTCACCCAGGTTCGGGACGGCGGGGGCCTGGCGCCACCCGGCGCGCGGCTGCGGGACGCAATCCCTTTATCCCGCCAAGCAGGTGACCTTGGTCCCTGCCATCAACCTTGAGCCGATCTCCTGCGTGCATGTCCCCCGCGACCGTCACCTCGGTGCTACCCGCGCGTCACCGGCGCCCGGGTCACCGCCACCCGTTCGATCAGGTCGGCCGCCTTCGTCGTGCCATCGGCCGCCTGCATCCGGGCGGAGATCGCGGCGAGCCGGCCACCGAGCGCGGCATCGCCAAGGAGCGCGTCGACCGCGCCCGTGAGCTCCCCATCCTCGAAATCGTAGGTCGCGAGGCGCCGGCCGAACCCGGTCTCGTCCATCCGCTGGGCGTTGTCGACCTGGTCCCAGAACAGGGGCAGCACGATCATCGGCTTGCCGTGGTGGAACGACTCGACCACCGTGTTGTTGCCGCCGTGCGTGATCACGAGGTCGACCATCGGCAGGATCGCCGGCTGGGGCAGGAAGCCCGCACCGGTCATGTTGTCGTGGAGCGTGATCTGGTCGGCGAGCGGGCCCTTGGACACGATCACCCGGTGCTCCGTCCGGCCCAGCAGGTCGACCAGGCGCTGCATCAGGCCGACGTCGGCCGAGCCGAGCGAGCCGAGCGAGAGGTAGATCAGCGCCCCGGACCGGTTCGCGAGGGGCTCCGGCAGCTGCCAGGTCTCGTCCACCGCGCGCACCGTGGAATCGAGCTGGTGCCACGTCGGGCCGAGGGCGTCGGCGCGCTCGTAGTCAGCCTCAGCCGGGTAGGAGTAGAGGTTGAGGTACGGCGACTCGTGCATGAAGTCCGGGCCGCTCGGGCCCCATGCGAGGCCGCCGGCCCCGTGCTCGCGGCAGAAGGCGTCGAAATCGGCCCACAGATCGTGGTGCGTCCGGGCGACCTCATCCAGGAACGCACCCCAACCCGACCGGTCCGCCGCCGGGTAGCCCGACGAGAAGGGCGCGACCAGTGGGTCCTTGACCTCGGCGGGGTTGCAGGACAGGAGGCGGACCCACGGGTGCCGGGTGGCCATGATCGCCGGGAAGCTGACGACGTTGTCCTCGACGATCGTGTCCGGCTGCAGCTCCTCGATGATCTCCTCGAGGCGGGGCTGGACGTACCTCGCGCCGTCGATCAGGGCCCCGAAGGTGGGGGCGATGAACTCGCCCAGCTGCTCGATCGTGGGCTTGCGGAACACCGGCGCCGTGTCCCGGATGAAGTCGATCCAGAACTGGCCCGGCACTTCAGGCTCTGCCGGCGGCGGGCCGAGGCGCATCAGCCGCTCCTCGAATCCCTTGGCCTCGAGGCTGCCCGCGAACGACTCCTCGACGATGAACACGACCCGGTGCCCGCGGGCCTTCAGGACGTTGCCGATGCCGGCGCAGTTGTTGGTGGGGCCGTAGGCACCCTCGGGGAAGAACACGATCGTCCGGCCGTCGCCCACCGTTCGCACCTCGTTCGCACCTTGTCGAGTCGCAGGTTCCCAGGCCGCGATGATCTCACGGCCAGACAGGCCGGGCCGGGTGGGCCGGGTGGGCCGTGCCCGCGGCGCAGATCAGAACGGCTGCTCCGCCACATCCGGCTCCCGGCGCACGCCGGGCGCCCAGGGGATGACCAGCCGGCGCAGCACGCCGACGATCCCGTACAGCGCCAGCGACAGCGCCGAGGTGACCACCACGGCCGCGAACACGAGGTCGGTCCGGAACGCATTCTGGCTCAGCTGCATCCAGATCCCGAGGCCCTCGCGGGCTCCCACGTACTCCCCGAACACCGCCCCGATGACCGCGTACACCACGCTGATCCGGAGACCGGTGAAGAACGCGGGCAGGGCGGCCGGCCAGCGGAGCTTGCGGAACACCTCGCCGTCACTTGCCCCGAAGCTGCGCATCAGGTCCTCGGCGTCGCTCGGCGCGCTGCGGAACCCGTCGAGCAGGGCTACGACGATGGGGAAGAACGTCACCAGCACCACGATGAGTACCTTGGGCGCCAGGCCGAACCCGAACCACAGCAGGAACAGCGGCGCCAGGGCGACCACGGGGATCGTCTGCGAGGTCACCAGCAGCGGCTCGACGGCCCGCCGCACCCGCGCCGCCCGGTCCATCGCGGCTGCCGCGCTGACCGCAAGCACGACCGCGAGGGAATACCCCAGCAGTGTTTCCATCAGGGTCGGGATGGTGTGCCGGAGCGCATCGTCGCGGAAGGTCCAGAGCGCCTCTGCGATCCGCAGCGGCCCGGGCAGCACGACCGGCTCGATCCCGGCCAGCCGCACGTACGCCTCCCACGCGACGAGGATCCCCACGATCAGGGCCAGCGGAGGGAGGCGTTCGCGCATCGCGGTCGTCCCGACGCCTACGGCAGGAAGTCGTTCGTGAACAGGGACGCGTAGTCGGGCGCCGCCGAGAGCGGCTGGCCGTCGACACCGGTGAGGAGCCCCTGGTCGTAGAGGAACGACGAGTAGCCGGTCCACTCCTCCAGGGTCTGGGTGCCGACATGGCCAGCGGCGTCCACCAGCAGCCCCTTCTCGCTCATGAACCGGGCGGATGCGAGTGGCAGCTCGGTGTTGGCGTCGAACACGCCGGGGTTTGCCTGGACCAGGATCGTCGCCGCCTCATCGGGGTTGGACGCCGCGAGCGCGAAGCCCCTGACCGTGGCCCCGACGAACGCGCGCGCCACCTCCGGGTTGGCCGCCAGCCAGTCGGTGTTGCAGGCGAGCACCACCTGGTAGAAGTCCGGGAACCCGTAGTCGGTGAAGGCGAAGGTGCGGAGCGGGATCCCCCGCTGCTCCGCCTCGACGCCCTCCCACGCGCTGAACGTGATCACGAAGTCGGCGCGGCCCTGGTAGAGCGCCTCGTACGCGGCCGTGTCGAGGGTGACCACATCGAAGTTGCCCTTGCCGCCGTCGGCCCGGATGACGGCCTCGAGCGTGGGCACCTCGTTGGGGTAGCCGAAGCCGGCGTATGTCCGGCCGTCGAGCTGCCGCGGCCGGGTGATCGGCGACGCCTCGAGAACCGCGATCTCCTGCGCGGTGTGCTGGAGGATCGCCATCACGCTCCGGATGGGAACGCCCGCCGCGACCGCGAACGTCAGCGAGTCCTGGAAGCTGATCCCGCAGTCCGCCTGCCCCGCCCCGAGCACGGCTTCGGGCGCGGTGCCGCCATAGGGCAGCACGTCGAGCGTCACCCCGGCGTCCTCGTACCAGCCCATCGACTGCGCGACGTAGAACCCGGTGTGGTTTGTGTTGGGCGTCCAGTCGAGCGCCAGGCGGACCACGGCTGGCTCGGGGGCGGCCGACGGAGATGTCTCCACGGACGGCGAGGCTGAGGGGGTGGCCGATGCCGGGATGGTGGATGGCGACGACGGGGCGGCCGATGCGACGGCGGAGGCCGACGGCGAGGCTCCGCCGCCGGCACACGCACCAAGGACGAGAACGGGCAGCAGCAGCGCCGCGGCGGCGGCGCGAGCTCCGTGGCGGGAAGGGTTCATGGTCGCGCGGTTCCTCGGATAGAGACAGGATCGCCGCCCCCGGGTGCCGGGGACGGCGTGGAACCGAGCGGGCCTGCTTCCTACACCGGTACGAGCCGGATCAGGTTCCGCGGGTCTGTGGCCTGGTTGCCACACTCTCAGCGCGTTCGTGCGCTCCCCGGAGGCGGATATGCGATTGTGCCCGGAGTCTACACCGGCCGGTCTCCGGCGACGTCCCGGGTGCCGGTGCGCGTGCCGGCGTGCGTGCCGCTGGCGCCGGATCGACATGGCCAGGTTCATGCCCAGTGCACGTCATGCGACCTCCCGGCCACGGACGTGTCCACCGACCCCGGCCGGCCGCTCAGCTCCACGCTCGCGATGGCAGGGCGATCTGGCCAGATTCCGATGCGGCGCGCCTTGGGCAGAGAAGACGTGGCCCAACGTGCACCCGGTCTGAATCTGGCCGGGCGAACGGTTCCACGACCGACATAGCGCGCACTCGGTCGGAATCTGGCCAAGTCGGACGTGATGGATTGCCGTAACGCGCACTCCATCTGAATCTGGCCAGGTTGGGCGCACGCGCCGGGCGGTGGCGAAGAGGCGGTGGCGAAGATCAGCGGACGAGGGGGGACGCGGGATCCGGGCGCGGCTACCCGGCGGCTGTCGCTTCCGGTGTCGGCGCCGACGGCGACGGCGTCGGGGCGCTTGACTGGATCCAGGCCACGATCTCGGCGAGGACCTCCCGGTGCTCGGGCTCGTTGTGCTGCTCGTGGCACAGGCCCTCGTTGACCGTGATCGTGACGTTCCCCAGGGCTCGGAATCGCTCGCTCGCGCGAACGGGCACGATCGGGTCCCGGGACCCGTGCACGATATGAGTCGGGACCGGCATTGCCGCCAGGCTGGTCAGCAGCTCATGAAGCCTGTCCTGCTCATGGAACGCCTCCGCCCCCAAGTGAACGGTGGCCCTGGAGGAGCACAGCGGGTCGGCAGCGAAGGCCTCGTCAACCGCTGGTTCGCGCGACCGGCCGTGGGAAATCCCGGACGCCAGGCGCAGCCGGGGCATGATCCGGTCGAACAGGAGCGCGGCCGGGCGCTGCCAGCCGGGCTGGTTGTCGTCCAGGCTCGGCGCGCTCAGCACGAGCAGGTCGGGCAGCAGCCTTGGCTGCTCGGAGAGGACGTAGCCCGCGCACAGCAGCCCGCCAAGCGAGTGTCCATACAGGATCAGGGGCTTTCCCGGGTGCGTCTCCCGCAGCGTCGTCAGGCGTGTCTCCAGGTCGTCGTGCAGGATCGACCAGCGTTCCACGTAGACCCGTCGCCCGCCCGATCCGCCGCATCCGCGGAGGTCGTAGGCCCAGGTATCGATCCCGGCATCGGTGAAGGCCGAGGCCACGTTCGAGTACCGGCCGCCGTGCTCGCCCAGGCCGTGGACGATCTCGGCAACCGCCCAGGACGGCTCGGCCGGCTCCCAGCGGATGGTGCGCAGGATGGTGCCGTCGGCCATGCGGGCGGTGCCCAGCGACGGGGCGACGCGCGGGGCGGGCTCGGACCCGGACACGGGATCTGGCGCAGACCCGGGCTCGGAGCGGGGCGCGGGCTCGGGCGCGGGCTCGATGGTCATGCATCCCTCCTCGCACGCAGGGTAGACCGAACGACCGGGTCTCCGCGTACGATCCGCGCATGCAGTCCCGCTGGACCGAGGTCGGCGACCGGGTCTTCGTCCGCCGCTACCGCTTCTTCGACCAGGACATCGTGGCCGTCCTCGGCGATGACGAGGCGCTCGTCGTCGACACCCGGACCACGCTCGGCCAGGCTCGCGAGATCCTTGACGACCTCCGGGACCTCGGGTCGCCCCGCGTCGGGCTCGTGGTCAACACGCACGGCCACTACGACCACGCGTTTGGCAACGCCGCGTTCCGGCCGGCGGTGATCTGGGGCCACGAGCGCTGCCGGTCGATGATCGAGCAATCCGGCGAGCGGATGCGGGCCGACGTGATCTCCGACTTCCCGGCGTTGGCGGCCGAGCTGGCCGACGTGCCGCTCGACCCGCCGGACCGCGTGTTCAGCGAGACCGCGACGCTGGACCTCGGCGGCCGCGAGATCCGCCTCACCTACCTCGGGCGTGGCCACACCGACAACGACATCGTGGTCTCGATCCCCGATGCGGACGTCCTGTGCGCGGGCGACCTGCTGGAGAACGGCGCGACACCCTACTTCGGTGACGGCTACCCGATGGACTGGCCGGCCACCGCACAGGCGCTGCTGGCGCTCGTGGGTGAGCGGACCGCCGTGGTGCCCGGGCATGGGGCCGTGGCCGGGCGCGCGTTCGCGGCCGCGTCGCTCGACGCGTTCCGGGCGCTGGCCGCGCTCGCGGTGCGCGTCCAGGGCGGCGAGCTGGACCTCGAGGCGGCGATCGCGCTGGCCCCCTACCCGGCGCCGGCCGCGCGTGAGCCCCTCGAGCGCGCCCTCGCCCAGCTTCGAGGTGAGCTCGATCCGATCCCGGGCTAGAGCCGGACCACGACCCGGACTCGACCCCGATCCAAGCCCGCGATCCGCACCACCCAGCGTCCGCGCGCCTGCCCCGCCACGATCGCGTCCAGCGCCGGCTCCAGCGTGTCCAGGTCCACCTCGGAGATGCCGTCGTCGATCCCGCGCGGCAGCAGGTCCGTCGCGAGCCGGGCCCAGAGCGCGCGGCGGTCACCGATCGCCATGTTCGCGGAGTCCATGCCCAACAGCGCCACGCCCCGGAGGATGAACGGGAACACCGTGGTCACGAGCTCGGCGCCCGACGCGTTGCCCGACGAGGCGCAGGCGGCCCCGTTGCCGCAGGGTCCGCAGCACGTACGGCAGCGTGGCCGAGCCCACGGTGTCGACCGCGCCCGCCCAGCGCGCTGAGTCGAGCGGCCGCCCAGGCGCCGTGACCTCGTCCCGGGTGAGGATCCCGGCGGCACCGAGGTCCCGGAGCCGGTCCGCCTCGTCGGGCTTGCCCGTTGCCGCCCAGACCTCGTAGCCGCGCGTGGCGAGGATCGCGACCGCGGTGCTGCCGACGCCACCCGAGGCGCCGGTGACCAGCACGGGGCCGTCACCTGCCCGCAGGCCTCGTTCCTCCAGCGCCTGGACGCTCATCGCGGCCGTGAAGCCGGCGGTCCCGATCGCCATCGCGTCGCGAGGGCTCAGCCCGTCCGGGAGCGGCACCACCCACCCCGCCGGGATCCGCGCCAGCTCGCCGTACCCGCCGTGCCGGGCGGTCCCGATGTCGTAGCCGTTCGCCAGCACGGCCGCCCCGACCGGGAACGCATCGTCCTCCGATGCCGCGACGGTGCCTGCGAGGTCGATCCCCGGGACCAGCGGGTAGCCGCGGGCCACGCGGCCGTCCTCGCGCGCGGCCAGGCCGTCCTTGAAGTTCACCCCAGACCACTCGACCCGCACGGTGACCTCGCCCGGGGGCAGGTCCGCCGGGGTCAGGGTGCGCAGGCCCCGGGTGAAGCCACCCTCGGGGCGATCGACGACGTAGGCACGGAACGATGCGGGCAGGTCTGACATGCGCTGATCATGCCTCGCGCGCCCCGGCCCGTCACCGCGCCGTCGCGCGGGCCGCGCTTGGCGAGCTCCCGGCAGACTCTCAGCAATCTCACAGCGACACGAGCCCACAATCGTGGCATGCGCCCAGCCGGAGCCACTCCTGCCCACATCCTCGTCGTGGACGACGAGCCGTCCATCACGGAGCTGCTGGCCACCGCCCTTCGATACATGGGCTACCAGGTCACCGTCGCGGACAGTGGGTTCGCCGCGCTCGACGCGGCGGCGACCGCCGCACCGGACCTGGTCGTGCTCGACGTCATGCTCCCCGACCTCGACGGCTTCGAGGTCTGCCGGCGGCTGCGGGCCGCGCGCGACTTCGTCCCGGTGATCTTCCTGTCCGCGCGCGACTCCGAGGGCGACCGGGTGACCGGGTTCGTTCGGGGTGGCGACGACTACGTCACCAAGCCGTTCAGCCTCGAGGAGCTCACCCTCCGCATCTCCGCGCTGCTCCGTCGCGTGGGCAAGGGGGCCGACGGAGACGTGAACCCCCGCCTCCGGTACCGCGACCTGGAGATGGACGAGGACCGCCACCAGGTCTGGCGTGCCGGCCGCGAGGTCCTGCTCTCCCCCACCGAGTTCCGCCTCCTCCGCTACTTCCTGCTCAACCCGGAGCGCGTCCTGTCGAAGCAGCAGATCCTGGACCACGTCTGGCAGTACGACTTCAACGGCGAGGACAACGTCGTCGAGACCTACGTCTCGTACCTGCGCCGCAAGCTCGACGACACGGAGCCGCGCCTGCTCCGGACCGTCCGCGGCTTCGGGTACGTGCTGCGCACCGACGACACGGGGTCACCCTCGCCGGGCTCCGGCCCCGGATGAGCCTCCGGACGCGGCTCGTCGCCACGCTCGCGGTCACGCTCGCGCTCGCGCTCGTCCTGGCCGGTGCGCTGATCCTGGGGCTCACCCGGGCCAGCCTCGTGGAGCGGATCGACCACGAGCTGTTGACGATCGCCGGCGCCGCGACCAACCTCGACCGTCTCGCCCAGCTGGCCGACTCCAGCTCGGATGCCGGCCGGCGCCTGGCGGTGCTGCGCCTGGACCGGCGGGGCAACGTCATCCGCGCGTTCCCCTCGGGGTTCGCGAGCGATCCCGACCCCCTCCCGGCCCTGCCGGTCTACCCCGGGGGCATCCCCGACCAGGCGTTCGGGGTCATCGCGGAGCGGCCGTCCGTCGATGGCGGCATGGAGTACCGGGTGCTCATGGAGCGGGGGCCACGAGACCTCGCGATCATCGCCATCGCCGCCCCGACGACATCCGTCGAGGCGGCCGAGCGCGCGCTGGTCCGGGTGATGCTGGTCGTCGGCGGGCTCGCGATGGGAGCGCTGCTGCTCGTCTCGTGGGCCGTGATCCGGCATGGGCTCCTGCCGCTGGAGCGGATGACCCGCACGGCCGAGGAGATCGCCGCCGGCGACCTCTCGCATCGGGCCGGCGTGCCGCATGACGGAAGCGAGGTCGGGCGCATGGGGGCGGCCTTCGACAGCATGCTGGACCAGATCGAGGGGTCGTTCGCCCAGCAGCAGACCGCGCTCGAGCAGATGGAACGGAGCGAGACCCGCTTGCGCCGGTTCGCCGCCGACGCCTCGCACGAGCTGCGCACCCCGCTCACCGCGGTCCGCGGCTACGCCGACCTGTATCGGGCCGGGGGCCTGACCGATCCGGAGGCGCTCGCGACGGCGATGGACCGGATCGGGACCGAGAGCCGGCGGATGTCGACCCTCGTGGACGACCTGCTGCTCCTCGCCCGCCTGGACCAGGGTCGTCCGGTCCGTCGGGTGCCGGTGGACCTGTCCAGGATCGCCGCGGACGCCGTGGCCGACCTGCGGGCCATCGAGCCCGCCCGGCCCGTCGTGGGGGCGATCGAACCGGGCGTCGTGGTGGCGGGTGATGACGATCGCCTGCGCCAGGTCGTGGGCAACCTCGTCGCCAACGTGCGGGTCCACGCCGGACCCGAGACCCCGATGGAGCTGAGCCTGCGGTCGATCGACGGTGAGGCGGAGCTGCGGGTCGTGGACCACGGACCCGGCATCGACCCCGAGCACGCGGCCCAGGTGTTCGACCGCTTCTATCGGGCCGACGTCGGGCGCTCCCGCGAGCGAGGCGGGACGGGACTCGGGCTGTCGATCGTCGCGTCCCTGGTGGACGCGCACGGCGGGCGGCTGTGGCACGAGGCGACGCCAGGCGGCGGGGCCACATTCGTGGTGCGCCTGGGCATCACAGCAGGTTCACAGCCGGTACCCGGCGGGCGTACAGTCGACGAGTCAACGCTGTGACTGCGATCCCGCCGTCGGCAATCGACGCGCCGCTCACCGGAGGCAACCCGTGAAGCTCAACAGGAACACCGTCGTCATCCCGCTCGTTGCTCTCATGCTCGTGGGAGCCGCAGGTGCGGTGCTGGCGACCACCGGCAGCCCCACGGCCCCGGAGGCCCAGGCGCCGGCTGCGGCGACCCCGACACCCGCACCGTCCTCGGGAGCGGCGACCAAGCCCGCCATCGGGGACGACGTCCTCACCAGCGTCCTCGACGACCTGGTGGCCAAGGGGACCATCACCAAGGCCCAGAAGACGGCGATCCTCGACGGTCTGACCGCCGAACGGACGGCTCGGCAGGAAGCCCGCAAGGCGGCCCTGGACAAGGCCATGGCGGACCGCCAGCAGATCCGGGATTTCCTCTCGGATGGCGTGATCACCAAGGAGGAGTTCGCGCAACTCCCGGCCGACAGCCCGCTGCGCCAGCTCACCACCCTGATGGACGACGGCCAGATCACCACCGATGAGCTCAAGACGCTCGGCCGCGGCTTCCTCGGCGGGGGCGGGCTGTTCCCCGGCGCCGGTCACGGCCACGGCTTCCGCGGGCCCGGCGGCTTCGGCGGGTTCGGCGGCGGACGCGGCTGGGACAACGGTGCGGCCCCCAGCGCCTCGCCGACGACGGCCGGCTGACCGCCGCTCGCTCCATCTCGCGGACCTCGACGCCCGCCGGCACGTGCCGGCGGGCGTTGTGCTGCCCTGCGGCGGCGCGGCGGGTGGGCGCGGCGGGTGGGCGCGGCGGGCGCGGCGGCGCGGCGGCGTGGCGGGAATGACCCCGATCGCCCGCCCTCCACCGGGGACCCAACCGGCCCGCGTATCACCACCGCTGATCAATCCGGGCAATGTCGGCACCGCGTGCCGAGGGAAGCGCCCACGGCATCACCACCGCTGATGAATCCGACGATATCTGGCGCCCGGAGGGTCGCCCAGGCCGTCCGTCGGCCGCGATTCCGACCCGGAACCGCGGCCGACGCGACGAACAACCGCCAATGGTCACCACTGGTGATCTCCCAGCCGCCCGGGCCCTAGTCCGTTGCGTTTTGGTTGCGGGCCACGGCGCCCCTTGACGCCAGCCCCACCGCTCCGGCAACATCCACTTCCTGATGGCTTACACCACTGTCGCTTGGCTGATGTGCATGCGTGGGCGGCCCCGTCGTTCGGAGGACGGGCGCCGAGGTTCCCCGCGCTGATCGTCAGCGAGTGACGCGGGGATCTCGGAGCCGAGGTCCCGGAGCCGCGAACCAGCGAGGGTTCGCGGCTTTCTTGTTCTCCGGCACCAACGACGGGTAGCCGCCGAGCCTCACCCCCGCCCGGGGGCCCCCTCGACGACCGACCATCCGATACCCGTCATCACCGGAGAACCCGCGCCATGAGCTTCAACCCCGACCACCTCGGCGAGCTGCACAGCGAGACCAAGGCCCTCCACGCCGGCCAGGTCCCCGACCCCACGACCAACGCCCGGGCCGTGCCCATCTACGCCACGACCTCGTACACCTTCGACGACGCCGCGCACGCCGCCCGCCTGTTCGGCCTCCAGGAGTTCGGGAACATCTACACGCGGATCATGAACCCCACCACCGGGGTCTTCGAGGAGCGCGTCGCGGCGCTCGAAGGCGGCGTCGGGGCGCTGGGGCTCGCGTCCGGGCAGGCCGCCGAGACGCTCGCGATCCTCAACATCACCCGCGCCGGCCAGAACATCGTGTCCAGCTCCAGCCTCTACGGTGGCACCTACAACCTGTTCCATTACACGCTGCCCAAGCTGGGCATCGAGGTGCGGTTCGTCGATGGCAGCGACCCGGCGAACTACGCCGCCGCGATCGACGACAACACCCGGCTGCTCTACTGCGAGACCATCGGCAACCCGCGCCTGGACGTCGCCGACATCAGCGCCGTCGCTGACACCGCCCACGCCCACGGCCTGCCGCTGTTCGTGGACAACACCTTCGCCCCGCTCCTCGCCCGGCCGATCGATCAAGGTGCCGATGTCGTGATCCATTCGGCCACCAAGTGGATCGGCGGCCACGGCACCGTGATCGGCGGGGTGGTCGTGGACGGCGGCCGGTTCGACTGGGCGAACGCCCCCAGGTTCAAGGAGGACCTCGTCGATCCCGACCCCTCCTACCACGGCGTCAGCTACACCACGGCATTCGGCCCGCTGGCATTCATCCTCAAGCTTCGCGTCCAGGGTCTCCGGGATCTCGGCGCGGCCCTGAGCCCGTTCAATGCGTGGCAGCTGATCCAGGGCCTCGAGACCCTGCCGCTGCGCATCGAGCGGCACAGCCAGAACGCCCTGGCAGTCGCCCAGTGGCTGCACGACCGCCCCGACGTGAGGTGGGTCAACTATCCGGGCCTTGCCTCACACCCCACTCACGAGGTCGCCACTCGCACCCTCAGGGGCGGCTTCGGCGGCATGGTCACGTTCGGGATCAAGGGCGGTGCCGAGGCCGGTGCCAGGGCTGATCGACAGCGTGAAGCTGTTCAGCCTGCTCGCCAACGTCGGCGACGCCAAGAGCCTGATCATCCATCCCGCCAGCACGACCCACCAGCAGCTGAGCGCCGATGAGCAGCTCGCGTCGGGCGTGACCGCGGACCTCATCCGGCTGTCTGTAGGCATCGAGCACATCGACGACATCCTGGCCGACCTCGACCAGGCTCTCCGCGCTGCGACCGCGCCGACGGCCGAGCCGGTCAGCGTCTCGTAGGCGCCGCCATGGCGTCGGACGGCACGATCCGCCCGGGGAGCAACGGCTCCCCGGGATCAGCGTCCCCGGCAACCAGCCACGCTGCCCGGCCCCCGCTCGGGACCGGGCGGCTGGAATCCGTCGACCTCGGGGCGGTCAGCCTCGATGCCGGCAGCACCCTGCCCGTGTCACTCGCCTACCGCCACGACGGTCCCGGGCCCACGGCGCCCCAGGTCCTCGTCATCCATGCCCTCACCGGTTCGGCCGACGCCGCCGGCGACTGGTGGGCGCCGGTCATCGGGCCCGGACGCGCCCTCGACACGAACCGGGTGGGCGTACTGTGCGCCAACCTGCTCGGAGGCCGGTACGGCTCCACGGGCCCAACCAGCGTCGACCCGTCGACGGGTGCGCCGTACGGTGACGCATTCCCAGCGATCTCCGCGCGCGACGAGGCCCGGGTCCTGTGGGCGCTCGCGGACCAGCTGGGCATCGATCGCTTCGCGCTGGTGGCCGGCGGATCGCTCGGCGGCATGATCACGTTCGAGGTCGCCCTCGAGCGCCCGGCGCACGTCGACCACGTGCTCCCCGTCGCCGCACCCGCGGCCACCGGTGCCCTCGCGATCGCCTGGAACCACATCCAGCTCGAGATCCTCGATCGGCTGGGGACGGATGGGCTGGCCCTCGCCCGCCAGCTCGCCATGACCACCTACCGGTCCGAGACCGACTTTGACGCCCGGTTCGGGCGGGCGACACAGGCCGACGGCCGGTTCGCCGTCAACTCCTACCTCGACCACCAGGGGGCGAAGCTCGAGGACCGGTTCGACGCCCAGACCTACCGCGTCCTCGTGAAGATCATGGACGGCCATGACGTGGGCCGGAACCGGGGCGGCATCGTGGAGGCGTTCCGGACGCTCGCCGGCAACGACGTGGGCCTGACTGGCCTGGGGATCGAGGGTGACCTGCTCTACGGTCCGGGCCAGGTCCGCACCGCCGTGGACGAGGCGGCCGCCGCGGGCGTGGACGCCAGCTACCGGGAGCTCGCCTCGATCAAGGGCCACGATGCGTTCCTCACCGAGTGGGAGCAGCTGACGCACATCCTGTCCGAGGCGCTTGCCAGCGGGATCGCACGGGCGGCCCGGCGCGGGCTGCACGCGGTGGACGGAGGGCGCGCCGGGGCTGCGTGATGCGGCATTGACGCGCTTGACAGGCCATCCCGTTCTGGCGTTAATAGCCAGATGGAGACGGCAACGATCACCGAGGTGAAGAACGGGCTCTCGGCCTACCTCGACCGCGTCCGGGCCGGCGAGACCATCCTGGTCACCGATCGCGGCATCCCGGTTGCCATGCTGGAACCCGTGACCGGGCTCGATCACCCGGATCTCCGGCTGCTCGCCCTCGAGCGCAAGGGCCTGATCCGGCGCGGACAAGGCCCGGTTCCGATCCATCTCCTCAACAGCCCGGGTCCGAGGCTGACCGACGGCGTGAGCATCGTCGAAGGGCTCCTCGAGGAGCGCGAGTCGGGCTGGTGAGGTTCTGGGACACCTCGGCAATCCTGCCGGTCCTCGTCGAGGAGCCCGCGAGCGGCGCAGTTGCGCGGGAGCTCGGGTTCGACAGGCTCGTGGTCGCCTGGTGGGGCACCCGCCTGGAATGCCTGTCTGCCATCGCCCGGCGCGAGCGGGATGGCTCCCTGGAGCAACGCGCCGTGGGCACGGCGGTCGCGCGTCTCGACGAGATTGCCGCGGCATGGACCGAGGTGGAGCCAACCGATCGGATCCGGGCAACCGCGTCGCGCCTGCTGAGGACGCACCCACTCCGGGCTGCGGACTCGCTTCAGCTTGCCGCGGCGATCACCGCCGCCGATGACGCGCCATCCGAGCTTCCATTCGTGACGCTCGACACCAGACTTGCGGTTGCTGCCGAGCGCGAGGGATTTCCGGTCATTCGGCCCTCCTAACAGACCGCGCGTCCGCTACGCTCGCACCCAATCTCGTGCCACCTGCCTCGGAGACACCATGATCACGAAGCGAACGCGCCGGCTCTTCGCGCTCGTGGCCTCGGCCACCCTTCTCCTGACGGCGTGCGGCAGCGCGGCAACGCCATCGGTCGCCCCCACCCAGGCGCCCGCGACGGCCACCACCGCGCCCACGCTGGCCCCGACACCGGAGCCCACGCCCAGCCCCACGCTGGCCCCGACCCCGGAGACCACGCCCGAGCCGACCCCGGTCAGCACCGGGTTCGCGTTCGCTCCGGCCGACATCCTCGCGTACTACGAGAGCATCGGCTTCAAGTGCCAGGATCCGGCCATCGCCGCGGTCGATTTCACCGTGGAGCAGTGCTTCAAGAAGGCGAAGAAGTCACCCACCGCGATGATCTCGGTCGCGTGGAGCAACCTGGACCAGCAGACGCACTACGGCTACGGCGGCTACTACAACGCCGACGGCGCCAAGAAGCCCAACAAGGCCGACTCCCTCAAGCACCTCGGCGGGTTCATCGGGGCCCTGCTCGGCGAGACGGACGGCGTGCCCGTCGGCCAGTGGGTGACCGCAAACTTCGGGGACAACGTCAGCGAGGTCTACAAGGCGCTCAACGTCTTCACCTACACCCTCGAGAAGAGCCCGGGTTCCGGGTACTTCGTCGAGATTGCCACCCAGGACTTCCTCGACGCCATCCAGGGGCGCTGACCCAGCCGGGGCGGAGACGCTCAACCCGGCGGCGGACCGTGGGACCTGCCGAAGTTGGGATACACTCCCGGACGGTCACTGGCGCGTGGCTCAACGGTAGAGCACCTGACTCTGGATCAGGGGGTTCTAGGTTCGAATCCTAGCGCGCCAGCCAACACACTACCTGTGGTGCAGCCAACCGCGGCCTGACCACCAGATGTTGTGGTTTCGATCCCCCTCGGACGACCCGCCGAGGAGGTCGATCGATGGCCAGTTCGCCTGACTCCTACCCCGTTTCTTCGCCTGACTCAAGGCGGAATCCGCGCGCTTCGCTTGATTCTGTTGCGCCTGATCGCTTATCAGGCGCCGATCCGCTCGCCGTGGGCCTCGGCGCCGCGGTCGAGCTGTTCCTCGCCGCCAAGGCCGCCGAGGGCGCGTCGCCGCGGACGATCGAGTGGTACCGGATGATCAATGGCCGCGCCGTGCGCCGGTTCGGCCCCGACCGGCCGCTCGACCGGGTCGGGGCGCCCGAGCTGCGCGCCTGGCTGCTAGGCGAACAGCCCCCGAGATGTAGCGACGCATCTCGGTCATCGTGGCCTCATCTTGCGGGCACCGATCGAGGCCTCGAGCGGCGTCCGACCCCGGGTGAGCCGTCCGGTGTGGGCCGCTCCTCGTTGTAGAAACGCAGGTAGCCCGCGAGATCGCGCGTGAGCCCGGTGAGCTTGGGCACGAGGCTCCGGGCGAACGATGGCCGCCAGCACTCCTCGAGGATGGTGCGCTGCACCCGCTCGACCGCGCCGTTGGTCGCGGGGCGACCGGCGTGGATGAAGGTCTGGGAGGCCCCGAGCTCGCGCAGGGTGTCGCCGAACGTCTGGCTGCGGAACTCGCTGCCATTGTCGGAGAGCACGCGCTCGAGGCGCCAGCCGGCGGCCGCGAGATCGGCCGCCACCCGCCGGGCGAGGGCCGAGGTCTTCCGGGCGACGGGTTGAGCGGGCGTGGTGGCAGCTCGGCCCAGACGTAGCTGTGGCGAGGTCGATCGCGGTGTACTGCCACACCCGTCCGGTCGTGCCCGCGAGCCGGCCCACGTGGAAGCAGTCGAAGCCCACGAGCTCGCCCGGGTGGTCGACCGCGACGTGGCGCGCCTCGGGCGGGTCGGCCGCTCGGGCTCGGGCGGTGCCGCATACCCGGCCACGAGCGACAGGCGGCTGATCCGCCGGGACAGGCCATGGCGGCGCAGGACCCGCCAGACGCCGTTGGGGCTGAGGACGATGCCACCCCAGCGCGCCTGGGCGAGGGTGGCGCTGATCCGTCGGGCCCGAGCCCTGGATGGCCCAGGGCGAACGCGATCACCCGCTGCTCGGTGAGCTGGCTCGTCTGGTTGGGCATCCGTGGTGGCCGGCGCTCCCGCGGTCGGAGCATCTCGAGCCCCGAGCGGAGCACCGGACCCCGCCAGCGGTAGTAGGTCGAGGGGTGGACCCCGAAGATCCGGCAGGCCGCCCGGACGTTGCCCAGCTCCGCGGCCAGGCTGAACAGCCGCAGGCGGAACCCATAGAGGACGTCATCATCGACCACGGCGCCGCGCCTCCTGCTCATCGCTTCAGACACGACAAGCATGGGGTTGCGGCGCCACCTGTCACCCGGTCAGGCGGGCACCAGGTGTCGGGAGATCTTGGAGACTGTTCATGTAGAGCTGCGCGCGACGCTCTCCCCGAGTCGATCGCCGGCTACGTCCGGGGCCTGAAGGCGTTCGGCAACTGGTGCGCGGCAGAGGAGCTGGGCACCGCCGCGGGCTTCCGGGCGCTCCGGCGGCCGCGCGTCCCCGCACCGGCTCATCGCCCCGTTCACCGACGCCGAGCTGCAGCGGCTGCTCGCCCTCGCCGAGCCCCGCGAGCGCGCCCTCGTCCTGCTCCTGGTCGACACCGGACTGCGGCTGGCCGAGGTGACGGGGCTCCAGGTCGGCGACCTGCGGCCCGACGGCACGATCCGGGTCATGGGCAAGGGATCGAAGGAGCGGATCGTGCCCCTCGGCGCGACCGCCCGCCGGGCGCTCCTCCGCTACGTCGCCGAGCGCGGCGCCGCCCGAGCGGCCGACCCGCTGTTCATGGGCCGCCGGGGCGTGCCGCTCTGTCGGAAGAGCATCCACGCGGCAATCGCGAGCCTCGGGCGGCGCGCGGGCGTCACCACCCGCTGCAGCCCCCACACCTTCCGCCACACGTTCGCCCGCAGCTACCTCGTCAACGGCGGCGATGTGTTCAGCCTGCAGCAGATCCTGGGCCACACCACGCTCGACATGGTCCGCCGCTACGTCAGCCTGACCGAGGCCGACCTCGTTGCGCGGCATCGGTCAGGCTCGCCGGCCGACCGGCTGGCGCGGGGCCGCACGGCGTGACGGCCGAGGCCGCACGCGGCGCAGAGCCGCGATGGTCCGGCGTCAGGCGAGCCGGTATCGGCACCCGTGCGCCGCCGCCTACAGGCGGTCGACGGGCGAGACCCGCCGGTGCCTCCTACCCGCCCGGTGCCGGCACGCTCGTCCGCAGGTCCGGGTCTGGCAACAGGATGTCGCGGATGGCCGCCAGCAGGTCGTGGTAGGAGGCGGTGAACGCGCGGAGCGTCCGGACGGTCGCACCGTACCGATCGAACTCGGCCGGCGCGAGCCCGACGCGGCCATAGGCCCGGCCGAAGTCCGGGATCTGGTCCATCAGCTCGGCGATGATCGCGGGGTCCACGGGCACTTGCATCCGGGGCTCCGGGACGACGCCGCTCCGCTCGAACCGCTCCTGCCATGCCGGCGTGATCGTCATCGCGACGTCGCCGCCCACGAGTTCCGTCCAGTGGAGCGGGTGGCGATAGGCGGCGGCGAGGAGCCGCGACCGGTAGCCGCGCTCCCGGAAGATGTCGTAGGTGCGCTTGAAGACGGCGATGCCTGCCCAGTTTGGCGCCGCCGGGTCGACAGCCAGAGCCCGTCCCGCTCGATCAGGACCTTCATCCAATCGTCCAGCCTGCCAATCATGAGCACAGCGATCGGGTCCATCGTCGACACGTCTTCGCCGTCGGCTTCCCGTCGCCGCAGGCCTCTCTCCGCCGCCTCGGCCGCGGCGATCGCCTGGGAGACGGTGAACGCGACGGTCGCGGTCGTGTTCACGCCGCGGGCCGTCGCCTCCTCGATACCTGCGATGCCGGCCGCAGTCGCCGGGAACTTCACCTGGATGTTCGGGGCGAGCGCGGCGAGACGGACGGCCTGTTCGGTCATCCGCGAAGCGTCCCGGTGGTTTGCCGGGTTCACCTGCACGGACAGGCGACCCTTCCTGCCGCCGTGCGCCTCGAAGACCGGCTGGAGCACCGCGGCACCGCGGACCGCCATCTCCTCAACGACCGCCCAGGCGAGCTCGACCTCCGACCAGGTCGGGACGGTGGCCGCCAGCTCCCGGACGCGGGGCACCCAGTACCCCCGGTCCTTCCGCATGACCTCGAGCACGATGCTCGGGTTGGATGTCGCGCCCGTTGCCCCTCGCTCCACGGCGGACGCGAGCTCAGCGACATCGCACGAGTCGTTCCACCAGTCGGTCGGCGTCTCCCGGGTCATCCGGAGGAGGGCACTCTCTGCCCCGGTCTCGGTCATGCCTGTCCACCGGCTCCGGCTGGGGCATCGGCGACGCGGAAGCCCGCGAGGTCCTCGACAACCGTGAGCAGGCCCGAGTGGTCGTAGTCGGCACGTCCGGCGGCGGCTGCGGCCCGCATGAGCTGTTCGACGATGGCCGCAGCGGGCAACGCGACCTGGATCTCACCACCGAGCTCCATCGCGTTCTTGAGGTCCTTCTGGTGCAGCCGGATCCGGAACCCGGGATCGAAGTGGCCCGTCAGCATGTTTTCCCGACGCAGTTCGAGGACCTTCGTTGAGGCGAGCCCGCCCTGGAGGACGTCGGCGATCTTGGCGGGATCCACCCCGGCCTTTGCACCCAGCACGAGGGCTTCCGACACCGCCTCGATCACGACGGCGACGACGACCTGGTTGCAGACCTTGACGACTTGGCCCGCGCCCGCAGGCCCGACGTGAACGATCGTCTTGCCCATCGCCGAGAGGATCGGCAGGGCCCGGTCAAACCCGGCATCCGTCCCGCCGACCATGATCGAGAGGGTGCCCGCGATCGCGCCCTTGTCGCCGCCGCTCACCGGGGCATCGAGGATCTCCGCTCCGCCCTCCGCGGCGCGGGTCGCGATCTCGCGCGCAGTCGCGGGCGCGATCGAGCTCATGTCGATCGCCAGCCATCCCGGTCGCAGCGCCTCGAGTGCGCCGTCGGGACCGAGGTAGACCTCGCGCACCTGGGGCGAATCTGGGAGCATCGTGACGAGGACGTCGGTCGCCTCCGCGACGCCCCGCGGCGTGGTCCCGGCGGTCGCACCGTCCGCCACGAGCGCGTCCACGCCGGCGCGGTCGACGTCATGCACCACGAGCGGGTAGCCGGCACGCAGCAGGTTGCGGGCCATCGGCCGACCCATGATCCCCAGGCCGATGAGGCCGATCGAAGGCGTCGTTTCCATCGTGTGTCCTTTCCGTGCGGGTGGCTCGGTGAGTGTCGGCGGATGCCTCCGCGAGGGCGAGGCCACGCGGCTCAGGCCCGGCGCGAGAGGTCCCCGCCTAGGTGCGCGACGCAGCCGAAGTCCGGCGCGGCGGGATCGAGCGGGTTGAATTCGAGCCGACCGCCCCCGCGTAGCCCGCCCGGTCCAGCGCTTCGAGGATGGCCGGGAAAGGCAGCGTCCCGGTGCCAGGCTCGTGGCGCCCGGGCATGTCCGCGAGTTGGACGTGGCCGATGTGCGGGCCGGCTCGCCGGATCGACTCGATCGGGTCCTCACCGGCCATCGCCACGTGGTAGACGTCGAGCTGGAACGCGACATTGGGACGGCCCACACGCTCGATCATGTCGAGCACGTCGTCCGTCCCATGCAGCAGATAGCGTGGTGTGTCGGTTCGGTTGAGCGCCTCAAGCAGGACGCGCATCCCGGCAGCCGCCGCCGCGTCCGCCGCGAACGCCACGCTCTCCGCGAGCAGGTCGAGCTGCGCCGGCCGGTCCGCGTCGCTGATCGCGTTGCCCGCAAGCGCGTTGAGGTTGCTGCAGCCGAGACGCCTCGCCAGGTCGATCGCGACCGGTACGTTGGCGCGGAAGTCGGCGGAGCGAGCCGGATCCCCTGCGAGCCCGCGGTCACCCGCCTTCATGTCGCCCGCGGCGAAATTGAGCAGCACGGTCTCCAACCTGGTCCTCTGTGCAGCGGACTCGATGTCGTCGACAGTCACGCCGGCTGCGAGCGAGTCCGCCGGCCACCACGTCTCGATCGCGCCGAACCCCGCGTCGGCGGCGGCGCCAAAACGGTCCATGTACGCGAGGGTCGGAAAGAGGATCGAGATGTTCGCCGCGAACGTTCTCACGGGTGCCTCCAGCTGCGCGTGCCGTGTGGGAATCCTGATCATGCGGTCCATCGCTGCGGGGAGTCCTCGAGAGGCCCACGGTGGGTCGCGCCATCCTCGGTCATCCGGCGAAGGAGATCGGCGGCAGGCCGCGAACGCCGGGCCGGCACCGGAAGAGGCCGCCTGCCTGCGGCTCGCGCGCGAAGTCCCCCGGAGCGAAATCCTCGTGCGCCGTCGTGATGTACAGGTCGCCGAGGTCGTCGCCGCCGAACGTGCAGCTGGTCACCTGCGAGACGGGAAGGTCGATGCGACCGACGACCTTCCCGTCCGGAGTGACCCGGACGACACACCCGGCGCCCCATCGCGCGACCCAGAGGTGCCCCTCCGCGTCCACGGTCAACCCGTCCGGGACCGTCCCGTCGTCGGCGAAGCGAACGAGGGGTTGCCCCTCGCCCATCGCTGCCGTAGCCGGGTCGTAGGGATATTCGCGCACCTCGCACCAGGCAGAGTCAAGGAAGTACATCCGTCGCCCGTCGAGGCTCCAGCCCAGACCGTTGGGGATCGCCAGGCCGGACATGCGCGTGACCATCGAAAGGTCCGGATCGACCTGCAGCAGCGAACCTTCGCCCGCCGCACCGTCCATCGTCATCCGTCCCACCCAGAACCTGCCGCCCGGGTCGCACTTGCCGTCGTTGCAGCGGAGTTGACGACCGTCGCCGGTGGTGAACGGGGCGAGGCTCTCCACCCGCCCGGTGTCGGGGTCCAGCGTCGCCAAGCTCGTCGGCGAGCGCAGCCAGAAGCCCGCCGTCGCGCCGGAGTGCGACGGCGCCGACCGCGGCGCCCACCGGGAGCGTGCGATCCGACCCGTCCCGAGGGTCGTGCCGGTGCACGACCCCGGCGGTGATGTCCACCCACCAGAGGATGCCCGCGGGTCGCGTCCCAGACCGGGCCCTCGCCCACGGCAGCACCGGCGTCCACCACGAGCTCGAGCGTCGCCTGGCCGTCGGTCTTCATGGTGCGTGCCCGCTCATGCTGGCTCGATCGTCTCGTCGGGACGGTCCTCGTTCGGGGCCACCGACGCAAGCAACAAGAGTGGCTGGCCGTCGGGGACGCGGATGACGTGGCGGACACCGCGTCGCGCGAACATGAAGTCGCCCGGGCCCACCTCACGCTCGGGCTCGTCGCCGATCGTGAACATGGCCCGGCCGCGGATCACGCGGAAGATCTCCTCAGCCGACGGGTGCACATGAGGTACTGTCGCGAAGCCGGCCGGCCAGTGCAGCAGGAGGACGCGCAAGCCGGGCGTGCCCACGAGACACGCGCGCCAAGGCGGAGGACCGAGGTCGGCCGCGAGGGCATCGAGATTCAGGAACGAACGGTTGAACGCCTCGCGGTCTGCGACGTACGGCA
>CAWHXD010000018.1:0-15456 GCA_963833225.1 uncultured Chloroflexia bacterium
CTACGTGGTCGCCTACCCGGTCAACACGGGTGAGATCGCGGCGTACAACACCCAACTCGCGGCCGACGGGATCACCGACCCCGTGACCGGCAATGCGTCGATCTCCACGCTCGACAACAAAGGCGGCCTGATGACCGCGTGGTGCATCCAGTGCCACACGCGGTACAACGGCAACTGGTCGGTACAGGGAGACCCGGGGAGCCAAAGCCTCGGAGTGGCTTCGCTCTACGACAACTCCGGTGGCGACTCCCGGTTCATGTACAAGCATGGAACCACCCGCATCGGCTGCGAGCAGTGCCATGTGTCGCACGGCTCGAATGCAGCGATGACCGGCTCCAACAGCTTCGCCTACGTAGACCCGAACGGCGACGTTCCGCCGACGGTCGGCGTCTCCGGCGACAGCCGCCTGCTCAAGGCGGACAACCGCGGTACCTGCCAGTTGTGCCATGACCCGACGGGCACGATCACGGCCGGCACGTACATCGGCCCGCTGCCGACCCCGGGCAACTAGCCCTCATCCATCAGCAATCGCTTCCCGGCGGCCACGGTTCACCCGGGCCGCCGGGGCACCCACTCAGCCAGGCAGGACCCTGCTTCATGCGCCGTTCTCGTCCCCTCCGACGGTCGCTGCTCACGCCGGTGGTCTCGGCCCCGGCGATGCCGCCTGCCACGCGGCGTGTGAATACGCTCATCGGAGCACGTCCGTGACGTCCCGTCGCCGCTTCACCCTTCGCCTCAGCACGGCCCTGGCCGCCGGCCTGCTGGTTGTCAGCGCGATGACGACCACCACACCGATGGTCGCGTCCGTTCGTGCCAGTGAATTCGACCCCGGATCCATCGGCATCGGCGGCCCCGACAGCGAGTCCCAAACCCACCGTGGCGCCCACCTCGACGCCTTCGCCGGACCCGGCGCCGACCCCGTCACCAGATCCGGCACCGTCGGCTTCGCCCACCGTCACCGCGTCGCCCACCGCGTCCCCCACGCCTGCCCCCGCGCCATCCACGACCGCGTCCCCGTCAGCGGCTCCGAGCGTGTCTCCGTCGCCCAGCGCGTCGCTCGGACCATCGCCCGAGCCATCGCCGTCGCCCAGCGCGTCGCTCGGACCATCGCCCGAGCCATCGCCATCGAGCGAACCGTCGGCGTCGCCGCCGGTGGAGCCATCGCCCTCCGCGTCATCTTCGGCGGACCCATCGATGGAGCCCTCCCCCTCGATCACACCGGAGCCGACGCCCTCAACCGGGATCGAGGTCGTCCATACGTGGGTCGACACCACGGACGCGACGGGCACGGTGGTGCAGAGCGGCGCGACCGACGCCTCGCTGAGCGCGATGGAGCAATTCGTCGTGTACGAGCTGCGCTTCGAGGTCCTCAACTCCGGGGACACGGAGGTCCAGCTCGACCCGACGCTCGAAGCCGGAACCGGCTCCAGCCCCGACGCGTGGGCCGTGGTCCCGACCGTGGATCCGGTACCGGGCCAGCCGTTCTACGCCGCCTCCGATGACGGCCGGACGTTCAAGGTCCGAGCCGCGCCGATCGATCCCTCGGCCTTCCGGTCACCGGCGCCCCCGACACCCGACGCGCAGGTCGACGCGCAGGCCGCTGCGCAGCCCGTTGCGGGGATCACAAGCGCCGGCATGAACCCCGCACCGACCATCACACTGCCCGCCCACACGTACACCGAGATCGAGTTCGCGTTCCGCGCGACGATCAGCGCAGCGTGGACGCAGACGTACTCGCTCCGCCTCCAGCCCGCGGACGAGACCGTTGCGGCCGGCACGCCGCTGACGGTGACGATGCGTGCCCGTCCGGCGATCAGGCTGACACTCCCCGCATCGACGACGCGTGACGACCCGACCGGTCTCGCCACCGGGTTCCAGCTGGCGGCCGTCACCGCCCCCTCGGGCGGGGTGCTGTACCCGCTGTCGGCCACCGTCGACCCCGACTCGCCGCACATCGTCGCCTCGCTCACCTCGGACGGATGCGCCGCCTGCCATGCCGCCCATACAGGCATCCAGCAGAGCCTGCTCTCGGGTGTCTACCGGCTCGATCCGCTCAAGAGCTGGACGGAGGCGTATGACGGCGCCGACTTCGCGCTGTGCATCTCGTGCCACGCCGAAGAGCCGTTCGCGGACCTCAGCGGCAGCCTGAATGCCGGCACGAGCTTCGCGGGCCACGGATACCACATGGGCAACATCGAGGACACGGGCACGGGCGGCCTGGACATCACGGTGGCAGGCGACGGCGAAGGCAACGCCCTGTGCGGCGAGTGCCACTACAACCTTCACGGCGTCCCGACTTCCGAGCGCGGCCTGGTGGTCTTTGCGCCCGACGTCGAGCCCTACAACGACGAGATCAGCTACGACGAGGCGACCGGTTCCTGCACGCTGACGTGCCACGGGCGCGAGCATGACGGGCTGACCTTCGCGACGCCACCGCCCACGCCGACTCCTACGCCGAAGCCGACGCCGACCCCCACGCCGACCCCGACCCCCACGCCTACGCCGACCTCCACCCCCACGCCCACGCCCACGCCCACGCCCACGCCCGGGATCTGACACCGCGTCTGTATCTCCCGATACAGCCCATTCCCGCGGTATCCACCCAACAGCCCTGCCGGGTCCCGGCCGAAATGTGCGGCCTGACAGATGGGCTCGAGGCTCGCCACTCCGGACAATGCCCTCAGGTGTCAAGCCGCGGCGATCCGCGGCATCAGATGAGGGATCCACGATGAACCGGCTGCCACGGCGCAACTCCCGTTGCGCGCGTCCCGGGGGAGGCCGCGAGTGAATGCGCGCGTGCTCCCCGCCACGCGACACGCCGCCCTGGAGAACGAGCTGCTCTCGCAGCTCGGTCTGCCACCAAGCGCGTCGCCCGAAGACGTCGATGCACTCCATGAAGCCGCGAGCGAGTACCTCGCGGCTGCGCCCTCGAGCCTCCGCGGATGGGCCCACGCCCAGGCCTCGGCGCTCGATTCGGCGTACCTCAAGCTAACCGACCCGGTCGGTCTCGAGGGCTCGGCCCTCAGGAGCCCGACGAGGCCGCCGACGGTCGTACCCGGCGGGCCGGCGACACCTCCGGCCCGCCGGGATTCCGTCCCGGCCACCACGATCCCCGCGGTCGCCGACACGCTCGACGATGACGTCGTGGACGACGACCTGATCGACGACGACACGTACGACGACGAGGAGATCGGCACCGACTTCGACTCGCTGTACGCCGCGGTCACGCCCAGCGCGCACGCGGACATGGCCCCCGACGCGAAGCCCAGGCGCCGCGCTCGTGCGGCGGCGCCCGCCCCATCGAAGGGGGTTCGGTCCCGCCGGCGCGCGGACGTGACGGCATCGGAACCCGCGTCCGGTGGGATCTGGAAGAAGATCGCGCTCGGGGGTGCGGCGGTGATCGCCGTGTTCGCGATCGGCTTCGGGGCCAACGCGATCGTCAACGGCAACAACGCCGAGCCGGCCCCGACCCCCGATGTGGCACAGGCCAGCCCGAGCGCGCCGGCGGTCGACCAGGCCCAGGTCGCCCAACTCATGACGAAGTACGCAGCGGACCCGAACGACACCACCACGCTGCTCGGCCTCGCCGACGCGTTCTATGCCGGCCAGGACTACTCGAGCGCGGGCGAGTGGCTGGACAAGCTGCTCGCGATCGATCCCAAGAACGTCCAGGCGCTGCTGGCGAAAGGCGCGGTCAGCTTCAACCTCGGCGACCTTCCGACGGCCGAATCCACCTGGAAGCAGGTGGCGGACATCGCGCCCGACAACGTCGAGGTCCACTACGACCTGGGCTTCCTGTACCTCAACCAGACGACGCCCGATTGGGCGGGTGTCCAGAGCGAATGGACGAAGGTCATCCAGCTCGATCCGGGCTCGGATCTGGCACAGACGGTCCAGGCGCATCTCGATGCCCTGGTCGCCGCCTCGATGATCCCGGCCTCACCCGGTGCCCCGGCCTCACCCGCGGCCAATGGTTCCCCCGTTGCGTCCCCGGCTGCCTCTGAGACCCCGGCCCCGCCGGCCGCATCCCCGGCCGCGTCCCAGCCGGCCGCCTCTCCGGCGCCGACCGGGAGCGCCACGCCATGAGCGATCTCGGCAGCGCGCTCGGCCTCGGCATCGCCTTCACCGGCGGCGTCGTGTCGTTCGCGTCCCCGTGCTGCCTGCCGCTGGTACCGGCCTACCTCAGCTACATGGTCGGTGCGACCGGCGATGGAGCGTCCGGCCGCAGGACCGCGTTCCTGCACGGGCTGGCGTTCACGATCGGGTTCTCGCTGGTGTTCGTGGCCTTCTGGGCCTCGATCGGCGCCATCGGCTACGTGCTGGCCGACAACAAGCGTCTGCTGACGATGGCCGGCGGCGCGCTGCTCGTGTTCCTCGGGCTCCAGGTCGCGGGCGTGATCAACGTCCGGGCCCTGTGGCGCGACACCCGGGCCATGCCCGCCACGGGCGGAACGCTCGTGGCGGCCGGCGGACCGGGTATGGGCCTCCGGGGCGTGGGTGGCGTGCTCGGCGGCACCGGCGGCTCGCCGTCCTACAACCGGTCGTTCGTGTTCGGTCTCCTGTTCGCGGCCGGGTGGAGCCCGTGCATCGGGCCCATCCTGGGCGGGATCCTGGGGCTCGCGACGGCAACCTCGAGCGTGCTCCAGGGAACGATGCTGCTGATCGCGTACGCCGCCGGCCTGGCCGTCCCGTTCCTGGCCGTCGCGCTCGGAGCGTCCTGGGTCTCGCGCCGCCTGACCTGGATCGGCCGCCACCACCACATCGTCTCACTCGCCACCGGCGCACTGCTCGCGACGGTCGGGGTGCTGATGCTCACCAACACGCTCAGCCGGCTGGCGACCATCGCGTCGCCGTTCGGCCTGTAGGAGGTCGTTCGGATGACCCACGAAGGCTCCCGGCCGCTGCCCCCGGCGGCGGTCCCCGCCGTGCGGGAAGCCGCGAGGACCGGCGTGGTTGATCGCATCGACCGCGTGCTCGAAGGCCTCTGGCACCTCCTGTCGTCGATGCGCGTGGCGATCGTGCTGATGCTGGCCATCGCCGCGCTCGGCGTGCTGGGCGCGGTGATCATCCAGGCGCCGTCGGGTGTCCTGAACGACCCGTCGGCGAAGGCCGACTGGCTGTCCCAGGTCCGTCCGAAGTACGGCGGCTGGACATCGATCATGGACTTCTTCCAGTTGTTCCAGATCTTCAACTCCGTGCTGTTCCGGGTCCTCGTCGCCGGGCTGACGATCAGCCTCATCGCCTGCTCGATCCACCGGACACCGGGTATCTGGCAAACGATCACCAGGCCCCGCCTTGACGTCGGACCCGCGTTCTTCGAGCACGCACCCCAGCACGAAGCGGTCGTGGTCCGGCATTCACCGGCCGAGACGCTCGGCATTGTGAATGGGGTCCTGCAGGGGCGGCACTACCGGACTCTGGCCCACGACGACGGCGTGATCCATGTCTACGGAGACCGCTTCCGTTGGGTCCAGTTCTCCGGCGTGGTCGCCCACCTGTCGCTGGTCGTGATCCTGGCCGGCGCCATCATCGGGGCGATGTTCGGCTACCGCGACAGCGGCTTCACGATCGCCGAGGGCAGCACGCTGCCGGTGGCGGCCGAGGCAGGGCTGTCGCTCCAGCTGATCGACTTCACAGACACCTACTACACCGACAGTGGCATGCCCCAGGACTACGCCAGCCAGGTCGTCCTGTACAAGGACGGCCAGGAGGTCGCCCGCCACACCATCCGGGTCAACGACCCGCTGCGCTACGGCGACACGACCTTCTACCAGGCTTTCTTCGGATCGGCGGCGGTCATGACCGTCAAGGACTCGACCGGCAAGACCCTGGTGTCGGAAGGCGTGCCGCTGGCCTGGACCACCACGGCCGACAACCGGCCGATCGGCTCGTTCACCATCCCAGGCACGAACTATGTGGGCTGGGTCGTGGGGACGCTCGGCGCCAACGACGCCACCATCCAGCCCGGCCAGATGCAGCTCGAGCTGTACACCGCGGACAGCGGCCGGGAGGTGGCCCAGCAGGTGCTTGACCAGGGCACGCCAGCGACGATGGAGGGCCTGACGGTCAGCTTCGACCGCGAGAGCCAGTTCACCGGCCTGAGTGTCTCACGCGATCCCGGCGTGACCCTCGTCTGGCTGGGAGCATTCCTCCTGGTCGCCGGGTTCACCCTCCGCTTCCTGCTTCCGCACAAGCGGATCTGGGCGCGCATCTCGCCCCGGGCCAACGGTGGCGCGGTGCTGGCAGTGGCGAGCCTCGGCAGCCGCGACGCTGCGCTGGGAACCGAATTCCAAGGTCTTGTGAGCGACATCCGCGGGGCGTTGCATACGCCGGCGCGGTCCTGAGGGAGATCCGACATGGATAAGATGGCCGGCTACGCGTTCGTGGCGGCGATGTTCAGCACCGGTCTCGCGATCTTCGTCTACCTGCTGTACGCAATCTCCGGTCTGCGGGCCGCCCGGATGCAGACCGCCGGCGCCCCGGGATCCACCGGGGCGATGGGCTTCGTGTCCGGGCCCCGAACCGCCTCGATGGGGCGCTACGCGACGATCCTCGGCTGGCTGGCCGTGGTCGCGCTCCTCATGAGCCTCGTGTTCCGCGCCATCGCCACGGGCCATGGCCCGTTCGCGAACATGTACGAGTTCTCGGTCGCGTTCGCGTTCGGGATCCTGGCGGCCTACATGTGGTTCGAGCGCCGGTACCACCAGCGGATCCTGGCGCTGGTCGCCCTGCCCGTCGCGCTCGCCATGATGCTCTACGCATGGACGATCCAGGGGCCCATCGAGCCGCTCGTCCCGGCGCTTCAGAACAACCTGCTGCTCACCGTCCATGTCGCCGTCGCGATCGTCGCCTACGGCAGCTTCTCGATCGCGTTCGCGGCCGCCGTCCTGTACCTGATCCAGCCCGAGGGCGGCCGCTGGGGCCTGCCCAAGCCGCAGGTGCTGGACGAGATCGGCTACCGTGCCGTGGTCGTCGGCTTCCCCTTCCTGAGCCTCACGATCATCCTCGGCGCGGTGTGGGCCGACGTCGCCTGGGGCAGCTACTGGAGCTGGGACCCCAAGGAGACGGCGTCGCTGGTGACCTGGCTGATCTACGGTGCGTACCTCCACGCCCGCGTCATGCGCGGCTGGCGCGGCAACCGGGCGGCCTGGCTCCTGATGCTCGGCTTCGCGGCCACGCTCTTCACCTATTTCTTCATCAACCTGTTCGCGCCCGGCCTCCACAGCTACGCGGGCCTGAGCTGACCCGTGCGGAACGGAAGGGAGCGATCGCGATGAACGCTGCGGGCGTCGCCGCGAGGCCGTCCCGCCGCGGGGCCGGCCCCCTCCAGACGATCGTCGTCATCGCCGTCACGGCCGTCCTCATCGGGGCCGTGACCTGGCTCGTGGCGGGTCCGGGCACCGACGACGGGGTGACGTCGATCGACCTCGGCGCCAACGCTGCCGGCGCGGCGCCGGTGGTCGGGGCGATCCCCCCGGACTTCACGGCCATGACGTGGGACGGCCAGACCGTCTCACTCTCCGACTACGCCGGCAAGCCGATCTGGCTGACGTTCGGCGCCTCGTGGTGCCCTGATTGCCGGACGGAAGCTCCGGACGTCGAGGCCACCTACCAGGCATACAAGGATCAGGGGCTGGTCATCCTCGCCGTGTTCATCGATGAGAGCGGCGCGGACATCGGCACCTACGCACAGCGTGCGGGTCTCACCTTCCCGATCGCGGTCGACCAGAACGAGACGATCGCCGGGACCTATCGCACCCTCGGCATCCCGACCCACTTCTTCATCGGCACCGACGGACGCATCAAGGACGTGCGCATCGGTGCCCTGCCCAAGACCGAGATGGATCGCGCCGTCTCGGAGATCGTCAACTAGGCACGCACGAGTGACCGATCCCACCGTGCCCGGCGATTCGGTCCCCGCGGTGGCAGGGCCCGATTCCGGAGGGGCAGCCGACGACGCACCCCGAGCGGCGGTGGCCAGCACCAATTCCGAGGCCGCCGACGACACCCCGCCCGCGGCGGAAGCCGGCAGCGCCCCGCCTGCCGAGCCCGCACGACCCCGCCACCCCTTCTACCTGCGCGGTCGCCGGCCACGGCTTCCCTCCTCGCGGAGCGGCCTGTTCGCCCTGCTCCTCGTGCTCAGCGGTCTCGGTGCCGTCGCGACCTTCTCGGCCGTGTCGCTGCTCAACTGGACCGAGACGGCGGACTTCTGCGGTCGCTGCCACACCATGGCCCCCGAGCTCGCGGCCTACGAGGCCGGCCCGCACCGCGATGTCGCCTGCGCCGAGTGTCATGTCGAACCGGGCATCGCGGGCTGGATCAAGGCCAAGCTCAACGGCACGCGGCAGCTGATCGAGGTGGTCCTGGGCACCTTCCCGGAGCCGATCCCGCCACCCGACCACTCCCAGCTTCCGGGTGCGGCGGTCACGTGCCAGAAGTGCCATGCGGTCGAGTCCCACCCGGTCACCACGCTCAAGACGGCCACGATGTACGCAGAGGACGAGACCAACACCCGGCAGTTCGTGGGGCTCCTGATCCGCCCCAGCGGTGGCGACCCGTTCGACGTCACCAAGAGCGTCCACTGGCACGTCCTGCGCACCGTCAACTACTGGTCGCCGTACGTCAACGGCGCGCAGATCGATCTCGTCGAAGAGACCGAGGACGACGGCACGGTGAAGCAGTTCATCAGCCAGGCGGAGATCACCGACACGTCCAACGTCGCGCCGGACGTGGCCGCCATCCAGGCAACGCAGACGTCGACCACGATGTCGTGCTACGACTGCCACAACCGTGTCGGCCATCCGATCCCGAATCCGCGTGCCGGACTCGATCATGACCTCCTGGTCAACGCCATCGACCCCACCCTCCCGTACATCAAGCGCGAAGGGATGCGGATCCTGTGGGCCTCGTACCCGGACGATGCCGCGGCCGATGCCGCGGCCGACGAGCTGGCCTCCTTCTACGCCATGAACTACCCCGACGTCGCCCAGGCCAAGTCCCAGCAGATCGGCCAGGCGATCAGCGCGATCAAGGTGCTGTACCGGTTGACGGCCACACCCGAGATGAAGGTCACCGCGAAGACCTACCCCGACAACCTCGGCCACCTCGACTTCCCCGGCTGCTTCCGGTGCCACGACGGCGGCCACTTCCTGGTCGAGAACGGCGTCGTGACCAACAAGACCATCCCGTCCACCTGCGACACCTGCCACACCTTCCCCCAGATCGGGCCCGCGGTCGCCAGCCTGCCACTGGGTGCGCCACCATCGACGCACGACGACGAGCTGTGGGTGTTCAACCACAAGAATGTCGCGACGAGCATCGACCCGGGGGGCACCTCGTGCGGCGAGTGCCACGCTCGTGACTACTGCGTCAACTGCCACTCCACCGGGGCCGTGACCGTCGACCACGACGAGATGGCCACCAACCACGCCAAGGTCATCCGCGCGCAGGGCAACACTGCCTGTGCCTACTGCCACCAGCCGGTGTTCTGCGCGCGCTGCCACAACGAGCCGGTGCTGCCGGTGACGACGCCCTTCTCGGAGGGGCCAACCACCCAGAACCTGCCCGACCAGCCGTCCGGCGTCAGCTGGCCGCTGACGCCGAGAGGCTGACCTACCGGAGGAGCTGCCGTTTCTCCGCGGGTCCTGACTGACCTTGGCGTCACCATCGGAGGCACGAGACCCGGCACCGATACGCCGATCGGGCCGGCGGGCTGATCACCCGCTGATCATCCGGGCAAACGCCCCGTACCCGCCGAACGATCGCTCCGCGCGCAAATGTGCCGTTTCTATATCCATCCGCACATTCCGTCGCCACGGTCGTCGCTCGCACAATGTCGGTCCATCAGGAGGGCTGCGATGGGCCATTGGGCCTGTCGCCGGAGGCTGCGATGGACCACGACCCCGCGACCGCGCCCGAGCCAGGGCAGTTGCCGGCGCCGGACGCCGTCACGCCGCTCGGGTCTCCGTCCGGCTCAGCGACTCCCGGTCCCCAAGGGATCCAGTCCCGGCGACGGTTCCTCGCCTGGCTCGGCGGGTTCACCGTGTTCTCGACGGTCGCGATGATCACGACGCCGATCCTCGGGTTCCTCGTCCCGCCCAGGACGAGCGGCACGTCCGGTGGCGGGAAGGTCCTGGTCGCCACGACGGCCGACATCCCTCCCGGCGCCGGCAAGGTCGTCGCCCTGGGCAGCAAGCCGGCGATCGTCGTCAGCACCGAGCAGGGCCTCCACGCATTCTCGGCGATCTGCACCCACCTCGGGTGCGTCGTGGCCTGGAACGACCTGGCCGGCGTCATCCAGTGCCCGTGCCACGATGGCCGCTTCAACCCCGTCTCAGGCACGGTCGTGTCCGGCCCGCCCCCGGCACCGCTGCCCGCGCTCAAGGTCTCCGTGGAAGGCGACCAGATCTTTCTGAGCGAGGCCTGAGATGGCGGCCGGCGGCACCACCGATCGCGCCGTGGGATCCGGCAGCTGGATCGAGCAACGGACCGGCGTCGGACCGGTGATGGCTGCGCTGCTTCACGTCCGGATCCCGATGTCGGCCCGGACGATGTACTTCGGCGGGATCGCCCTGTTCCTGTTCGGCATCCAGGTCGTCACGGGCACGTTGCTCGCGCTGTACTACAAGCCCACCCCCGAGGCCGCCTACGAGAGCGTCCAGTTCGTGACCAGCGACGTCAGCTTCGGGTGGCTGATCCGGAGCATGCACCACTGGGCTGCGAACCTGATGATCCTGTTCGTTGCCCTGCATCTCCTGCGGGTCTTCTTCCAGGCGGCGTACAAGTACCCGCGGGAGCTGACCTGGGTCATCGGCGGCGGCCTGCTCCTGGTGACCCTCGGCTTCGGGTTCACCGGATACCTCCTGCCTTGGGACCAGCGGGCGTACTGGGCCACCGTCGTGGGTACCGACATCGCCGGATCCGTTCCCGTGGTCGGCGACTCGCTCCTCCAGCTGCTGCGCGGCGGTGCGGACGTCACTGGTGACACCATGAGCCGGTTCTTCGGGATCCACGTGCTGGTGCTGCCGCTCGCCCTGGCCGGTCTCATGGCGATCCACCTGGTGCTGGTCCACCAGCTCGGCCTGGCCAACCCCAAGAAGCCCGAGCCGCGAGTCCGCCCGGCTGCGGTCGACCGGGAGCCGCTCCGGCCGTTCTTCCCGAACTACCTCCTTGACGAGGTGGTCGCTTGGTACGTCATCCTCGCGATCCTCGTGGTCCTCGCCTCGGTCTTCCCGGCCGGTTTGGAGGGGCAGGCGAACCCGCTCGAGACACCCGCGCACATCAAGCCCGAGTGGTACTACCTCGCGGTCTACCAGCTGCTCAAGATCATCCCGCGCACGATCGCCGTGATGGCCCCGATCATCGGCATCGGCCTGCTCATCGCGTGGCCCTTCCTGGACCGCAACCCCGAGGTGCTGGCACGACGGCGCAAGCTGGCCGTCGCGGGGGCCACGCTGGTGGTGGTGGGGGTGATCGTCCTGACGGTGTGGGGTTATGTCAGCTGAGATCCGCCGGCCGATGTTCGGTCGCCGCTCCCCGGCTGCGCGGGGCGTGAGGGCCGCCCTGACCCTCGGCGTGCTCGGCCTCGCGTGGTTCGCGCTCGCGTTCACGGCGGCCGCCCAGGACCCGAGTGGCTCGCCAGCCGCATCCAGCAGCACCGAGGCCACGCCTTCGCCGAAGGCGACCCCAGCACCGTCCGATTTCGACTGGCTGTTCGCGACGCCGCTCCCGACCGCGACCGTCCCGCTCGCATCGGCGCCACCGGTCCCTGCACCGCTCACGCACGCCCCGGCCGATGGCGCCAACGGATGCTACGACTGCCACAGCGTCGTGAACGACAAGCAGGCGGCGATCGCCGCCGATTGGCAGGACAGCGCCCATGGCCAGGCCGGCGTCACGTGCGCCGACTGCCATGGGGGAGACCCGCGTTCCGACCAGATCACGGTGGCCATGGACCCGTCGAACGGGTTCGTCGGCGCACCCGACCGCCTGGGGAGCGTCGGGCTGTGTGGCAGCTGTCACGCGGACGTGAACCGGATGAAGGCCTCCGGTCTGCCGACCGACCAGTACGCGAAATACTGGTCGAGCGTGCACGGACAGCAGCTGTTGACCGCAGATGACAACCGGGTGGCGATCTGCACGGATTGCCATGGATCTCACACCGTCAAGAAGGTCTCGGACCCGAGCTCCCCGGTGTTCATCCTCAACGTCCCGGAGCTGTGCGCCGGCTGCCATGCCGACGCCGATCGGATGGCACCTTACGGCATCCCGACGGACCAGTACGCCATCTACTCCAAGAGCGTCCACGGCGTCGCGCTGCTCGACAACAAGGACGTCCGGGCACCGAGCTGCGCGTCCTGCCATGGTTCGCATGACGCGAAGCCACCCACGTCCGCAACGGTGGTCGGCGTGTGCGGCAAGTGCCACACGGCAACCGAGGATCTCTACCAGCAGAGCCGACACTCCGAGCTCCAGGCGGCAGCGCCCCAGTGCTGGACCTGCCACGGCACCCATGACGTCACGCAGCCGGGCTCCTACATGTTCTTCCACCCGACTCCGCCCGAGTACACGTGCGACACGTGTCACGACCTGCAGACACACACGCTCCGCCTCGAGCTCAGCCGGTTCACGAACGAGGCCGATCGGCGATGTGACACGTGCCATCACCCCGATTCGCAGATCTACGCGCAGATCGACGGGATCAGCAACGCCATCACATCGGCAGAGGACGCCTACACCCAAGCCCAGGACACGATCCAGCGCGCGGCGGGGCTGGGCATGATCACGTCCGACGCGGAGGTGAAGCTGACCGACGCGAAGACGAGCCTCATCCAGGCACAGGCCGCCGTTCACACGACGAAGCTGAGCAAGATCGCGGAGCTGTCGACCGATGCCACGACGAAGGCCCAGGCGGCCGAGGCGATCGCGACCGGCAAGATCGACGAAAGCGTGTTCCGGCGTGAGGCGATGGTCGTCGTCCTCGCGTTCATCGCGTTCAACGCGCTGTTCCTGTACGTCCTGAAGCGCCGGCTGGACAGGGACCTCGAGAAGGGCTGACGCGGGGGCGCTCAGCCGAGCTCGACCGTCACTCGGTCCGGGCGGGCGTAGACGTTGAACCCGTCGCCTCGCAGGAACCCGATCAGGGTGAGGCCGAGCCGCATGGCGGCCTCGACCGCGAGATCGCTGGGTGCGGAGACGGCGGCCAGGATCGGAACGCCGGCCACGGCCGCCTTCTGGACGAGCTCGAAGCTCGCCCGACCCGAGACGAGCACGATCCGCTCGTGAAGCGGCAGCGCGGCGGCCAGCACCTGGCTCCCGATCAGCTTGTCCAGGGCGTTGTGACGGCCAACATCCTCGCGCAGCGCCAGCAGCGTGCCGCGCGGGTCGAACAGCCCGGCCGCATGGAGCCCGCCGGTGGCCGCGAACACCGCCTGGGCATCGCGCAGGGAGCCCGGCAGGCCGAGCAGGACGTCCGGCGCCACGAAGGGTCCGTCCGGGATCGGGTCGCAGCGCACCTCGACCTCGTCGATCGATGCCTTGCCGCAGATCCCGCACGAGGCCGTCGCCACGAAATGGCGCTCCGCGACGCGGGTTGCGTCGAACGGGCGGTCGAGGTGGACGGTCACCTGGTCGTCGGGCTGCGCGGCATTGCCGGGCGGGCTGAACGTGATGTCCGAGATCCCCGTGGCGTCGTCGAGCAGACCCTCGGTGCGCAGGAAGCCCACCGCGAGCTCCGCCTCGTGACCCGGCGTGCGCATCGTGACGGCGACGTCCACCGGTGCCTGGCCAGGCCCACGGGCGCGGATGGCCATCGGCTCCTCGCCCGCCAGCCGATCGTCGCGCCCCTCCACGACGCCCGCGCGATATGCAGTCACCCGGGTGAGAGCGGCCTGGCGGGGCGTCGGGTCGGGCGGGGCAGTCATGGCGGGATCGTACCCGGCTCACGTCGCGGACCATACTCAGGCCATGACCCGCGATCCTCGACCACCGACGGCCGCCGAACGTGCGTTCGTGGCCCGCGCGCGACGGGCGACGCTGGCCACCAGCGGCTCGACCGGCCGGCCCCGGCCGGTCCCGGTGTGCTTCGTCCTGCTCGACGACGTCCGCCGGCCCGGATGGCCGATCCTCTATTCCCCGATCGACGAGAAGCCCAAGCGGGCGACCGACCCGCTACAGCTGGCGAGGGTCCGGGACCTGCTCGCCCGACCGGCCGTCGCCCTCCTCGCGGACCACTGGGACGAGGACTGGGGACGGCTCGGCTGGGTTCGCCTCGACGGCCGGGCCGGCATCCTGGCTGCCGACGCGGGCGAGGAGCACGCGCGTGCCGTGACCGCCCTGCGCGCCAAGTATCCGCAGTACCGTCAGCACGCCCTTGGCGTCCGGCCGATCATCAGGATCGAGGTCGATGGGTCGGCGTCGTGGGGCCGCCTCGAACCACCGGCCCTCAGCGAACCTCGCTGAGGAGCTCCAGCAGGGTCGGGTTGAACCAGTCGGGGGCGCTCGAGGCTCGGCAGGTGAGCCACGTCGGGCACGTGGATCCGATGGTCGCCGGCCACGCCGGCAATCAGCGCATCGGCCATCGCGCCCAGTGCCGCGGTGTCGAACCCACCCCGTGGTCGAAAGCGTGGGAGCCTCACCTTGCCGTGCCGGCCGCCCTCAGCACCTTCATGCGACCCGCACCTCGCGCCCTCACTCGGCCACCTCCCGCTCGAGGTACACGGCGGACCCGGTCGGCCGCAGGCAGTGCGTCATCGACATCGCCTGCAGGTAGCCGCCCGCATTGAGGATGGCGACCAGCTCGCCTTCGGCCACGTCCGGGAACGGGTAGTCCTCGGCGAACAGGTCGCTCGCCTCGTTGATGTGCCCGGCCACCGTGACGAGCCGCGTGCGCTCGCGAAGGGGATCGCGCACGGGCACGATCTCCTGGGCGTAGCGATAGATGAAATAGGCACAGTTGACGTTCCAGCCGATGTCCAGGCCGACGAACCTGGTCCCGCCTCGACGCTCGACGCTGACGACCTCGCCCAGGAGCACGCCAGCGTCCTTCATCAGGAAGTCACCGGGCTCGAACGCCGCCGTGACGCCATACGGCGCGAGCTGCCGGCTGACAACGGCCGCGTACGCATCGAGGTCAATCGGGGTCTCGCCCTGGCGCGCGACCCTGCCCAGACCGCCACCCACGTTGACCTCCCGGATCGGGAAGCCCGCGGCCAGCAGGCGATCGAGAAGCCGATCGCCCGCTCGAGCGCGGCCTCGAACGCAGCGAGCTGATCGCCGAGCCACCCCGAACCGGCGTGGAAATGCAGGGTGTCCACGACCAGGCCATGCCGGCGGACCGCCACGATCGCGTCGTCCAGGCGATCCTCGGTCACGCCGAACTTGGTCGGCCGCTCGCCCGCATATGCGAGGTGCTCGGTGTAGCCCGCCCCGACGCCCGGGTTGACCCGGATGCCGACT
>CAWHXD010000019.1:0-949758 GCA_963833225.1 uncultured Chloroflexia bacterium
CGACGCTCACTGGATCAGCCCGATGAAGTTCGTCCTCTCGTCGCAGTTCGGATCCGTCGTCGCGGAGCACGGAGGGGATCCGAACCCGGCAGGCACCCCTGGGTATGAGTCGGTTCCACGAAACGGCCCGTGAGTGTCTTGACCGCAGGCTCGGATCGCGAAGTCAGAACGAAGGCGGCCACGCCCGTGATCTCGTACTGAAGGTTGGCGCCGTTCAGGCCGTTCGTCTGCTTCCAGACCGGAAGGTAGACCACTGTCTGATTCAGGATGTAGTCGTCGAGGCAACCCCGGAGCGTAGCGTCATTCTTCGCGCCGTCGGAGCCGCTGAACCACTAGGAAACAGAAACGCAGGGTTGTCAGGATGGCACACCGAGTCGCGCAGATCAGGATCGCTGAACGGCGGGCGCGGAGGCAGGTTCCAGCTCAGCCAGCCGAAGTTGCCAGGCAGATCGTCGCTGCCTGCCGTCAAGTCGTGGCTCTGGCCCACCAGCCAGTCGTAATCGATGACTGCGATGGGCAGGAAATGTCGGGGGGCGGGGTGGACAGCTCGACGTGGACGCCGTCGCGGTGGCAGCGACGTCCCAGTGGTCTTGTCCGACCACCCTGAGGAAGAAGGTGCCCGGGCTGCGGGTCGTCGTGACAGTCACGCCCTGGGCGCCAGTTGGAATATCCCCGGTCGGCACCACGTCCCCGAGTGATGAAGTGGTGAGATCCGAGTGAACGGCCACGTATTGGGCCGCCCAGGTGCATGGATTGGTGCATCCGTTGACGATGGCACGTGGTCGACGGCCGCATAGACCGACGAACCGTCAAGCCCGCTTGCGGGATCCAGATACCACTCGGCGATGATGCGCGTGCCCGCCATCGCCGCCAAGTCAGCGGTGTTCTGTGCTCCGCGTCGCTCTTTGAACGCCACACCGGTGTCGATCACGAGACCGACGAGAAGGAGCATGGCGACCAGTCCACCTGCCATCAACGGAATGATCTGTCCGCGTTGGCCGGACGAACGGCGCCGCCCTTCGATGGACGTCTGGGCTCAATTCGGCTGCATCTGGTGCCCTCGCTCAGTTGTTGACAAGGACCTGGGCGGTCGCTTCGATGTTGAACGGATTCAGGCCGGCCACGTTCATCAGTTGGCCGATGACGGGAGTCAGGAGTCCAAATGACCCTTCAACCTTCACCTCGAGCGTGTCGAGCTGGCTGCAGGGCTGACCGTCGGGTGATCGCTTGATGCAGGTCGCGGTGACCGTCACAGGACCCAGACCAGCGATCTCATCTCCGGTGTGTGACTCGATGTCCCCTAGAGCAGTTGCCGCTCGTGCCTGGACGGAGCCCCAGCGGGCCCCCTCCCTCGCCGCTTCAGCAAGCGCGTTGTTCGCATGACGAGGCGACCGATGTCGATGAGGCCGAACAGCAGCAGGATGAAGACAGGGAAGACGAGAGAGAACTCGACGAGCGCCTGACCCCTGCCGCGCCCGGCGGTGCGTGGCGCAAGAGGCAGGATCTTTCGAGCTCACCGTGACGGTGCCGCTCAAGCACGGACGCTGGCTCCCCGCGCGCGGATCCTGGCCCTTGACCACGTAGTCGTTGTTGGGAGGGCGTTGCGCCGTGAAGTTGGCGAGCCTGAAGCCGGCGCCGGTCCAGATCGCCTGGGCTTGCGTGACCGTCTTGCCGATGTCCTCCATCGTGGGAATGGTGCACATCGCAGGCGTGGCCGACGGCGTCGGTGTGGGCGTAGGTGTGGGCGTGGCACTGGGCGTGGGCGTGGGGCCCGGCGGTGCGGTCGGGGTCGGGGTCGGTTCAGGCGTCGGCGAAGGGGTCGGCGTCGGCGAAGGGGTTGGAATGGGGCTGTTGCTGACCGTGATCTCCACGATGGAGCAGTCGCCAACGGTGCCGGGAAGGACGCTCTGGTATTGGATTGCCTGACCGCCCGGGCCAACGGTCGTCACCGTGGTGGAGAAACCCGCCGCGTTTGTCCAGACGTCCTGCGCCTGGTTCAGCTTGGTCCCATTTCGGAAATCCGGCACGACGCACGAACCGGGCGGGGGTGGGGCGGTTGGAGTCGCCGTGGATACCGGATCGATCGGGGCACCGCCGATCGTGAAGCTCGAAAGGACGACCGACGTTGCGTTGGCGTTGAGGATGATGCTGTCGCCCACGATCGACCCGATGATCGGCGTGACGACATGGAAGGTTGCCGTCAGGCTGACGCGGTACTGATCCCCGTCGGCGCAGTCAGCGAGCGCCTTGCCGGGCCCGCTCAAGTCGGTTTCTCCGGGCCCATAGCAGCGAGCGGTCAACTCATCCGGGACCAGACCGTCGAGCTCGGTCGTCACCCGAGCCGTCACGTTCTGTGGATCGAGGCAGCCGGGTGTGACATTGCTATCACACGTTGGGTTGCGAGCCCCGAAGAATGCCCCTTCCTTGGCGGCGTTCTGCATCGTGATCGTCATCACGTATGCGCGGCCAAGGTCGACCGCGCCGAGCACGATCAGCAGCATAAGCGGCAGGACCAACGCGAACTCGACCAGGGATTGGCCGCGGCCGAGGCGGCCGGTGGTGGCGAGCCGCGCCCGGGACAGGCGTCGTGCGATTGGCGTACGTCGGTTCATCGGGCTCCCCGAGTGACCGCCGGGGCAAGACGGTCGCGAAGGCTGTGAGTCGGTATCCGCGTCAGCGATGCAAGCGTGGCGGGCACAGATCCGACGAATCGACCCCATACATTGGCGCCGTGACCTTGCATAGCCCCTTGCAGACATGCCTCTCGGTGCGCATGGACAACGGCGGGCTATGACGATCTGGCTATGTCCGCCGCGTGTTCCGCCCAGGCTTTTTTCCGGCGCCTCCGCTCCCCGGGTGACCGTGAGTGGGCCGGCCGGTCGCGGAGGCGCACGATCGGTGGCCAGCCTTGCGGTCCGGATTCGCAGCGGCGCGTCCTGTCACCGCTTGCGTGTCCCTCAGCGGATCAGCTGGACGCCGATCGCCTCACCGTTGTAGACGTCGAGGGATCCGACGGGTCCGGCGGTGATGTAGCGGACGAACCAGCCGGCGATGCAGCCGTCTGAGGCATTCCCGGTGACGAACGGGACCATCGGCGTGCCGTAGGTGGGTGAGATCGTCCGCTCGCACGGCTCGGTTGCGTGGTTGTTGGGCTTGTTGCCCTCGTACGACATGTAGTCGAGGTAGAACGCCGCGATCCGCACGACGTGGTACTGCGCGTTCGAGCCGCTGCCCGTGACGCAATCGTTGTCGCAAACGGGGATCAGGACGACCGAGCCCTGGAGGCCCGCGGCGTCGATCGCGTCGCCGACCTTCTTCTGGCAGTCGGCCCCGGTATCGGTGTCCACGTCGACCGGGAACGTGTCGAACTGGATGGCCGGTGGCGTGAGCACTTCCTCGCCGCAATCCAGGTTGGGGTCCAGGTCCAGGAACATGAACGACCCGCCGTCCTTGCACAGCGGCACGACGTACTCGGTGCCGTCCGGATGCGTGGACCCGGGATTGCTCATGAACCACATGGAGGTCTTGTTCGGGTCGTCGAACGTCTGCATCATCCCGTTGGGCAGGCAGTCGATCGGGCTCACCGGGAGCACCATCGGCATGAACGTCCCGCCGGTCAGCCTGCCCATGACGGCGGTTGCGTCGGCGCTCGCATCGAGGCTGTTGAGCCCGATGGCTCGCCCGAAGGTGGTCCCGAACGAGCGCACCCCGGTCACACGAACCCCCTGGGCCTTAGGTGGCGGGGGCAGGCCGGGACCGACACTGCCGACCTCGACCCACTCGCCGGGGCTCGTGGCAACGAGCCCGGTGCCGGCGATGTACTGGCCGAGCACGTTGGTGTAGTACGCCGTGAAGGAGGAAAGGCCGTTGTCGTCCGCGATGTCCTGCATCCAGGCCGCCACATCCTCGTCGTCCTTGGCCGTGCCCCCGAGCCGTTGTGCCAGCACGGTGGCCCCCGCATGCGCGACGGCATCCGCGGAATTCTGCGCGATGCGCTGGTTGGCGTAGGCGTTGCCGCCTTCCACGACGAGCGCGACGCCGGCCACGATGGCAACCATCGCCAGCGCGGCGACGACGATGATCTGGCCGGCTTCCCGGCTGGGTTGGCGCCGGCGTGCGCGACCGGTGCTCATGCTGGGTACCTCAGGGTGCGGGCGCGATAGGAAAGGATCCATCGTTGCTTGGGCACGAGGACGCACTGGGAAAGTCGCTGTTCGGACAGCGGTACTCCACGCCGAGCACGGAACGGGCCTCGAAGGTCACTCCGCTGCCGAAGATGAAGTTGGACACGATGGGCGTGATCGGGCGGTAGGTCGCCTCGAACCTGACGATGGCGACGCATCCGACGGCGACGAGGTCGCAGGGCGCAGCGAGGTTCGGCGTGCCATCGGCCTTGACCTGGTAGAAGGCGACGGACACGCTCGGGTCGTTGAGCTCCACGATGGCGGTCTGGCTCTTGGCCCGGGTCACGATCGTCGGGATGTCCTGGTTGACGATCGCGAGCCGGGCACCCTCCCGGGCGGCGTTGGTCAGCGTGTTGTACGCGAACACGGCCCGCCCGAGGTCGAACAGCGACACCACCAGGAGGATGAAGATCGGCAGGACCAGCGCGAACTCCACGAGGCCCTGGCCGGTCGATCGTCCCGGGCGGCGCAGTCGCGACTGCAGCGGGCGGCTCACGGCTTGCTCACGTAGATGTCGCTCTCGCAGGGCACCATGGTGCCACCGACGATCGACTGCGAAAGGATCTTGAAGGCCTTTGGCGCCGCCGGGGCGCCGGCCGCCCGCTCCACGGTGCCGGTGACCCGGTCGGTGTTCTCCCAGATGTCCTTGGCGTCGTCGAACCATTGGCCGATCAGGCTTGGCACCCGGCAGTAGCCGGGGGTGACGGTGATGAATGCCGTCTTGGTCACGCTGGCGGTCGGTGCCGGCGCGGTGTACGTGACGGTCAGGGACACCGTGAACGACCCGGCGTTGGCGTACGTGTGGGACACCTGCGTAGCGATCCCGCTGACATCTGGTGTGCCGTCGCCGAATGTCCACGTGTAGTTGGTGCCGCCGGCCGTGGACGCGTCATCGAACGTCACGGACTGCCCGGGGGTGATGGCCTGGACGTCGGCGGTGAAGTTGGCCGTCGACAAGCCCAGGACGAGGACCGTCATGTAGGCAGGAGCGCCCGTGCCGATCGCGTTTGAGGCTGTCATCGTCACCAGGTAGGTGCAGTAGCCGAAGGCATCTGGCGATGCGCACGTGAACTGGTGCGGGACATCCTGGAGGGTGGAGCTGACGCCATCCCCGAAGTCCCAGGACCAACCGCTGGGCGAGCCGCCCGAGCTGTCGCGGAAGTCGACGATGACGGTCGGGCCCACGGTGGACAGCGTGCCCGGCGAACCCGCCGAGGCGAATACGCTGCTGTTGCCGATGAAGGCGGTGCTGGGCGCGACCACTGCACCACCACCCCCGCCACCCCCGCCACCGGCCGGGGCCACGGCGGTCATGCCTGCCTTCACCGGGAAGTCCGATTCGGCCGTCACCGCGATCCGGTCGCCCAGGATGTTGCTGATCATCGGGGTCACCACGGAGAAGTAGCAGGTCAGCTGGACCGTCACCTCGTCGCCCAGCCCGACATCGATGCCATCGCCGTTCCGGTCGGTGAAGACTGGATCGGGGACGATCGGGTCGCCGCCTCCGGTGACCGGCAGGTCGCAGTTGGTCGCGGACGCGTCCTCGAGCACCTTGTTCCGATACTGGGTCTGGACGGTCGTGTCGGGGGTCACGCTCCAGGCGAGCGGGTTGTTGGCCGCCTCGTTGGCCGCGATTCGGGCCATGTTCTGGACGTTGATGTAGCCGAGGTAGATCCGGCCGAAGTCCAGGGCGACCACGACGAGCAGGAGCAGGACGGGCAGGATCAGGGCGAACTCGACCAGCGACTGGCCGCGCGGACGGACCCGCGGGGCCGGCGATGCACCGGCGCGCGCCCGCTCAGCGGAGAGGCGGCGGAGGTCTGGTGTCACAAGGTGTCCCCTGGTTGGACGCGGCCATAGGCCGCCGTACCGGGGACGTTGCCCCCGGCACCTTGCCTAGCACCTTACAATCGCCGATCCGATGGTCCTGCCCCGCGATAGTCCTGCCGGGGCTGATCCGATCAGGTGGTGGGATCACCCGTGGAGCGTCCGTGGTGGCCCGTCGCTCGGGCGGGGCGCGGGGGCTACGACTCCTCGGGGGCCTCGGCGGGGAGCCGGATCGTGAAGCTGGCGCCGAGGCCCGGTCTCGGTGGCTCCAGATCCAGCTCGCCGCCCATCGCGCGGCACAGGGCGCGGGACACGTATAGCCCGAGGCCCGAACCCTCCCCGGATGGACGCCCCGTTCCGCGCTCGAACCGCCCGAACAGGCGCTCTCGATCCTCGTCACGCACGCCGGCCCCGTGATCGGTGATGGTGATCACGAGGTCCTTGGTCGCGGACTCGAGCGCCACGATGACCTCGATGCCCGTCCTCCCGCCATAGCCCACCGCGTTGTCGAGCAGCGCCCACAGCACCTGGTCGAGCTGGTCGCCGTCGCCGAGGGCGAGCCATCCTTCCGAGCGGTCCTCGAGCGTGAACGGCACGTCGGCGGCGCCCAGGGCCTCCCACGTCCGGCGGACGCGGGGAACCGGCGCGAACACCTCGAGGCGGGATCGCAACGCGCCCGACTCGATCCGGCTCACGGTCAACAGCTGGCGGACCATCCGCGACAGGCGATCGGTCTGCTCGGTGATGATCTCGAGGCGACGCTCGGGGCGCTCGGTGGCCAGCTGCGTGGCATATCCGCGGATGCTGGCCAGGGGCGTCTGGAGGTTGTGCGAGACCCCGCGGAGGAAGTCGTCCTTTGCCCGGTCGAGGTCCACCAGCCGCCGGTTCTGCGCCTCCACCCGTGCGTAGAGCTGGGCGTTGCGGATCGCGGCCGAGATCTCGATCGCGAACAGGTCCAGCAGGTCTCCGTCGGCACGCTCCCAGCGGCGGGTGGCCGGGAGGTGTCCGGTGATGACGCCCAGCCCATCGACGCCCGCGACGCGCAGCTCCGCGCGGACGGGCACGGGCTCACCCGGCACCGGCTCCTCGACGGGCACCTCCCGCGGATCCACCAGCAGCACCTCGCAGTCGATCATGCCAAACGCCACCCGGGCATCCACGGCCGCGCGACGGGCGATGGCCCCAGGGGCCTCGTCGGGAGTGATCCCCTGGAGGGCGTCGAGCAGTCTCCGGAGCTCCTGGTTGCGACGCGCCAGGTCCCGGGCGAGCCGGTTCTGGCTCTCGGCGAGGCGACTGATCTCATCGTCGCCGGGCAGCTCCAGGCCGGCGTCGGCGTCCCCGGCCGTGACCCGGTCCACGGAGCGGGTCAGCGCTCGCAGCGAGCCGGCGAGGTTGGCCGCGAGGAGGGCGGCGAGCACGACGGCGAGCACGACTGAGACGGCGATGGCGAGAAGGAGGCCACGGGCCAGCGCGTCGTCGGTTCCAGGTTCCAGATCGACCAGGAGGAGCACGACGATGCCAAAGGCCGCGACCGGGATCACCGCAGACACGATCAGGCCGAGGGTCAGGCGCGCCCGGAACCCGGGACCCGAGGGCAGGCGGCGTCCGCCGTGGTCCGCGAGATCGGAGGGGTCGGCGGGCGGTCCGCTCATGGGACCGGCGGTGAGCCGGCCGACACGAGGCGGTACCCGATCCCGCGCACGGTGAGCAGGTGGACGGGCCTGGCTGGGTCGACCTCCACCTTCTGGCGCAGACGGCGCATCGTGACCCATACGTAGCTCGGGTCGGCGTCCTCCGTGTCGGCCCAGCCCCGGGCGAGCAGGGTCTCCGTGGTCACGGTCTGGCCGAGGTTGGCTGCCAGCGCGTACAGCAGCCGTGACTCGGTGGGCGTGAGGGTGACCGACTTGCCATCCACCTCCGCCAGTCGCTGGTGGAGCTCCAGGGCAAGCTTGGGCCCCAGCTCCAGGCGCTGGCGCGGGACCCGGTCGCCCAGGCGCCGCAGGACCCGCTGGATGCGCGCCCGCAGCTCCGGGTAGTGGTACGGCTTGGTCACGTAGTCCTCGGCCACCTCGTCGAGGAGGTCGGCCTTGGAGTCCGCGGTGTCGATGGCGGACAGGACGATGATCGGCAGGTCGGCCCGGGCCTTCACCTCACGAGCAAGCGTCAGCCCGTCCATCCGGGGCATGAGCATGTCGATGACGAGCAGGTCCGGCCACGACTGGCCCAGGCGGCGGAGCGCCTCCTCGCCGTCGCGGGCGGTCTGGACGTCGTAGCCGTCCGCCTCGAGCTGGTCCGCCAGGATGACGAGCAGGTTCGGATCGTCGTCCACGATCAGGATCCGCGGCGTCGTGACGCCGTACGGGCTGGGGCCGCCGGGCAGCATGTCGCGAGGATAGCCGTCCACAGGGCATGGTGCCGGACGCGCCGGGGTCCTGGCGACCTCGCCTACACTTGCCCGCGATGTCGGACCTGCCCATCCGTCCCTACGAGCGCCGGCCGTCCGAGTACCAGCCATGGGACCCGCGCACGGCCGAGGTCGCTCGCGAGATCGCCCGGCTGGTGGCCACCGCGCGGCCCGGCACCGCGGTGGAGCATGTCGGCAGCTCCTCGGTCCCGGGCCTGCCCGGCAAGAACATCGTGGACCTGGGGATCGAGGCGGAGCCCGACGAGATCCCGGCGCTGGTGGACGACCTGCTCTCGCTGGGCTTCGGACGCCAGGTCGGTCCCGCGCCGTTCCCGCCGACCCGCCCGATGCTCACCGGGGCGGTGGTCCACGACGGCGCCGAGCTCCGGGTGCACCTCCACGTGATGCCTCCGCGCCGCTCCGAGCTGCGCGAGATGGTCGCCTTCCGCGATGCGCTTCGCGCCGACCCGGACCTGCGCGCCGAGTACGCCGCGGCGAAGGACCGCATCGTCTCCGGGAGCCCGCAGGGAATCCCGCAGGAGCTCTACACGGTGAGCAAGAGCGGCTGGGTCCAGGAGACGCTCTACCGCCTGGGGATTCGGCGCGGCCCGGCGGACGCCCCGGATCTGCTGGCGCCCGGGGCCGTGATCGGGGTGATGGGCGGCGGGCAGCTGGGCCGCATGCTCGGGTTCTCGGCGAGGGCGATGGGCTATCGCCTGATCGCGCTCGATCCGGATCCCGCGTGTCCCACGGCGGCCGTGGCCGACGAGATCATCGTCGGCCGGTACGACGACGTGGACGCCGCCCGGCGGCTGGCCGCGCGGAGCGACGTGGTCACCTACGAGCTGGAGCATGTCGGCATCGAGGCGGCGTCGGTCGCCGCGGACATCGCGCCGCTGCGTCCCGGCCTGGCCGCGCTGCGGGCGACGCAGGACCGGCTCGCGGAGCGGCGGTTCATCCGGGAGATCGGGGAGCTCGCCGCGCCGTGGCGGGAGATCCGTGGCGTCGCGGAGGCCGAGGCGGCGGCGGAATCGCTGGGCTACCCGGCGCGGCTCAAGCTCCCGCTGGGCGGCTACGACGGTCGCAGCCAGGTGCGGATCACGGCCCGCGGCGAGGTTGCCGGCGCGGTGGCCGCGCTGGGCGGCAGCGATGGCCGGCCCCTGCTGCTCGAGCGCGAGATCGACTTCGAGGGCGAGCTGTCGGTGGTGGCGGCCCGCGACCGCTCGGGGCGGACGCTCGCGTTTCCCATCTCGCGCAACGTCCACGACGCGGGGATCCTGGCCGAGAGCGTCGCACCGGCGGCGATCGACCCGGTCGTCGCCCTCGACGCGCGCGAGATCGCGGACAGCGTCGCCCGGGGGCTGGACCTCGTCGGCGTGCTGACCGTGGAGCTGTTCCAGCTTCGCGGCGGCGGGCTGATGATCAACGAGCTGGCGCCACGCGTGCACAACAGCGGCCACTGGTCGATCGAGGGCGCCGCGACGTCCCAGTTCGAGCAGCACCTGCGGGCGATCCTCGGGCTGCCGCTCGGCTCCGTTGAGCCGCATGGGGCAACAGCGGTCGTGAACCTGCTGGGCACCGGGCCGGACCGCGCCGCGCGGCTTGCCGGCCTGGGGTCGGCGCTCGCGGATCCCGGGGCGCATGTCCACGTGTACGGCAAGCGCCGCGTGTTCGACCGGCGCAAGATGGGTCACGTGACGGTCGTCGGGGTGGATGCCGATGACGCGCTCGCGCGCGCTCGCGCCGCACGCGCGGTGCTGAGCTGGGAGGACTGAGCCGGTGAGCGAGACACGGCCGCAGGTCGGGATCGTGGGCGGCAGCCGCTCGGACTTCCCGGTGCTCGAGAAGGCGGTCTCGGTGCTCGAAGCGCTGGGCGTCACGTGCGAGCTGCGGGTCGTGTCCGCGCACCGGACGCCGGATCACCTGTTCCGCTACGCGGAGACGGCGGGGGATCGCGGGATCCGGGTCATCATCGCGGGCGCCGGCGGGGCGGCGCACCTGCCGGGGATGCTGGCCGCCAAGACAAGCCTGCCCGTCATCGGCGTCCCGATCCCCACCCAGCACCTCGGCGGCCTCGACTCGCTGCTCTCGATCGTCCAGATGCCGCGCGGGATCCCCGTGGCGACGGTCGCGATCGGCAATGCCGACAACGCGGCCCTGCTGGCGGTCGCGATCCTTGCGCTGTCCGATGCCGCGCTCGCGAAGCGCCTGGACGCGTACCGATCGGCCCAGACCGAGTCAGTGCTCGGCGACGCCTCCAACGCGGACCCGCTGCCGGGGGCCTGACGCGACGGCCGTCGCCGCAACGAGCGCATTGGGGACGATCGGCCCTGCCACGAGCCCACCGCCAATCCGGCACCCCCGGCTAGACTCGGTCTGACATGCACGACGAACGCTGGGAACCGGGGATGCCCGTGCTGGACCGCCAGGCGGTGCCGGCGGCACCAGCGGCCGCGGCGGACGCCCATCTGCCGCCGAGCCTGCGCGGCCTGCCGCCGCGCAGCGTCCCGGAGCCACGGCCAACGCCGCTCCAGCGGCACTACGTGCTGATCTCCGCCCCAGCGCTGGTCCTGGGCACGATCGCGATCACGGCGCTGGAGCTCGGGGCCGGCTTCGGGAGCCCGCTGGTCAAGCTCTGCATCCTGCTCGCGGCCCCCCTGCTGCTCGTCGGGACGCTGGACGCGACGCTCCGCATCTGGCGCTCGGCCTGGGCATGGATGCCGGTGAACCGCAATCGGGCATGGTTCCGGCTGGCCTGGCTGGTCCCGGCGGGTGTGTTCGTTGCCCTGATCGTGGGTGCGGCCTCGCTCGCGGTGGGGTCCTGAGCATGCACGAGCGACGGCTCACGGGTGACGAGCTGCGTCTCCTGGGTGCGATGGGCCGTGGTCCCGACGGCCGCTCCACGGATGTCGACTCGGGCGGCGGTGCCCCCCGCTGGTTCCGCCGGTCGGTCAGGTTCTGCTCCAACTGCGGGTCGGAGCTGGTGGCCGGGATCCCGCCGACCGAGTATCGCGAGCGGATGACATGCCCTGGCTGCGGGTTCATCGCCTACGCCAACCCGCGGCTCGTGGTCACGACCATCCCGGTCACGGACGCCGGCGACGCCGTCCTGCTCCGGCGCGGCATCGAGCCCGGCCAGGGGCTGTGGGCGCAGCCCGGGGGGTTCCTGGAGATCGACGAGACGGTCTCGGAGGCGGCGATCCGGGAGACGCTCGAGGAGACTGGCCTGCTCGTGGCGCCCGGCGAGCTGGTGGGTCTCTACTCACGCCTCGAGGCCGCGGTCGTCACGCTCGTGTTCGAGGCACGGATCGTCGGTGGCGCGCCACGCGTCACGCCCGAGGCGCTGGAGGTCCGGGCGTTCGAAGCCGGCGCCATCCCGTGGGGCGAGATCGCGTTCAAGACGTCGTACTTCGCGCTGCGAGACTGGGTGGAGAAGCGACACCCGGGCACTCCGCTGCCGGACGCGTTCACCGGCCTTGAGCCCTTCTAGCCGGCGCCGTTGGGACCTGGGTCCCTGGGGCCTTGGCCCCTCTCGCCGGAACCCGCCGCCGGACCCAGGGTGGAGCCGCCGTCGGTCAGGCCGCCGTATGCGCGGCGCCGAAGGCCCGTGGTCACGGCCGTCTGCTCGGGACCCGAGACGCCCATCCGCGCGAGTGCCGCGCGCGCCAGCTCCAGGGCCGCCTCGAGCTCAGGGTCCGCGAGCCGCGCGACCCCCATCGCCCGCATCGCGCCGATCTCGGTCCGGCCGCGAGCCCGGGCCACGACCGTCAACCTGGGGTTCAACGCCCGGGCCCGCTCAACCGCGAGCTGTGCGGACATCGGGTCGCCGATCGCCACCACCAGGAGCCGCGCGCGCTCGAGGCCGGCTCGCAACAGGATGGCCCGGGCCGCGGCGTCGCCAAACAGGGTGGCTGCGCCCAGCTCCGCGACCTCGTCGAGCGCTCGCTGGTCACGGTCCACGACCACGCACCGGAAGCCGCGAGCGCGGACAGCCCGCACCACCACCTTCCCGACGCGCCCGGCGCCGAGCACCACGACGGCGAGACGGTCGTCGCCGACGGTCGCGGCGGTGAGCTCGCCGCGGAGCACGGGTCCCGCGCCCGGCTGCGGCGGGTCCACCTGGGTGGCCCGGTGCTCGATCCTGGTCGCAAGCGCAGCGGCTGTATTGACGAGCGGCGGCGTCAGCACGATCGAGAGCACCGCCGTCGCGAGCACCAGGTTGTAGCCCCGGGCGTCGACCAACCCCAGGCCGAGGGCCTGCTCGGCGATGAGAAAGGAGAACTCGCCGACCTGGGCGACGGTCGCCCCCAGGATAAGGGCGCTTCGCCACGGTAGCCCGAGCACGCGCGCCAGCAGCGCGCTCGCCACGGACTTCACGGCCATGGCCACCGCCAGCAGCGCGACCAGCGCCGGCCAGTCCGCGAGCAGCGCGGCCGGGTCGAGCAGCATGCCCACCGAGACGAAGAACAGGACGGCGAACAGGTCCCGGAACGGAAGGATCTCGCCCGCCGCCTGGTGCGAGAGGTCCGACTCGGACACGATGATCCCGGCCACGAACGCCCCTAGCGCGAGCGACAAGCCGAACACCGCGCTCGAGATGAACGCTGCCAGCAGGGCGGTGGCAAAGACCGAGAGCAGGAAGAGCTCGGGTGACCCGAGCCGGCTCACCGTCCGGAACAGCCACGGCAGCAGCCGCGTGCCGACGACGAACGCGAGCGCCAGGAAGGCCGCTGCCCGGACCAGCGCCAACAGCAGCGGCGCCGCCGATCCGCCACCGGCGAGCGGCTCCAGCATGGCCATCAGCACGATCGTGACCAGGTCCTGGACCACCATCCAGCCGATGGCCGCCCGCCCGTGCAGGCTGTCGAGAGCCCCGCGCGCGATCAGCAGCTTGAGCACGACGAGCGTGGAGCTGATCGCGATCGCGGAGCCGATGACCGCCGCCCCGGTGGGGGACAGGCCCAGAAGCACCGCGACGAGTGCGCCCGACACCGCCGTGATCGCCACCTGGATCAGCGCCCCGGGCACGGCCACCCGCCACACCCGGCGCAGCTCGTGAAGCGAGAACTCCACGCCCAGCGCGAACAGCAGCAGGACCACGCCCAGCTCCGCCAGGCGGGAGATCTCCTCCTGGTTTCCCACGAACCCGGGGGTGAAAGGCCCGATCACCACACCCGCCGCGAGATAGCCCACGATCGGCGGCTGGCCGAGGCGCGTGGCCACGGCCCCGCCGACCAGGGCCAGGGCGACCGCCACCCCGAGATCCAGGATGAACCGGAGCTCGGGAGTCAACGCGAGGTCGACCAGCGGCAGCGTGGGCACGAACTCATTATCGAGGGGGCCGCCACGTCCCGGACGCGGCGTGCCGCTTCGCACGCGACGCCCGGCGTGCTCACCACTAGCATGCGCAGCATGGAGTCCACGGCCAGGTCCCGGTCGCAACGGTCGCCGCGCGATCGGCTGCTCCACGCCATGACCGACACGATCCGCGGTCGCCACCTCCAGATCTGGGTGATCGCCGTGGCCGGTGTCTCGGTGATCGGCGCCCTGGGCTACGTGGTCCTGTTCGGGTGGCCGCTCGGCGACGCCCTGTACATGACCGTCCTGACCCTCACGACAGTGGGGTTCCACGAGGTCCGCGAGGTGGTCGGGTTCTGGGATCGGCTGTGGACGATGATCCTGGCGGTCGCTGGCGTCGGGATCATCTTCGGGACCATCGGCATCGTGGCCGAGACCATCATCAGCGATGCGGCGAGCGGCCGGCGAGAGGTGAAGCGGATGCAGGAGACCGTCGAGGCGCTGAGCGGCCACTACATCGTGTGCGGCTACGGCCGCGTGGGCTCGACCGTGATCAGCGAGCTGGTCCACACGGGGCAGCGGTTCGTCGTGATCGACATCAACGCCCCGTCACTGGATCGGGCCGCGGCCGACGGCCACCTGGTCGTGGTCGGTGACGCGACCGATGACGCAACCCTGATCCGGGCCGGCATCTCGCGGGCGCGCGGGCTCATCACCACCGTCGACTCGGACGCCAACAACGTCTACGTGACGCTTTCGGCGAGGGCGATGAACCCCGGGCTGTTCATCGTCGCGCGCGCCAGCGCCGCCGGGGCCGAGGCGAAGCTCGTCCATGCCGGTGCCAACCGGATCGTGTCGCCCTACACGATGGCGGGCCGGCGAGCCGCGGAGCTCGCGACCCGCCCCCGGGTTGCCGACTACATCGACGCCGCGCTGTCGCACGGCAACCTGTCCTTCTCGCTCGAGGAGGTGGAGGTGGACGGTGACAGCCCGCTGCTCGGCATCACCGTGGGGGACCTGCGGGCCGACGGGGCCGTAACCCTGGCGATCCTTCAGCCTGACGGCGCGTACGAGGCGAACCCGCCCGAGGGCCGCGCGATCCGGGTCGGGGAGAACCTGATCGTCTCGGGTACCACGCAGGCGCTCGCCGCCCTCCGGGCGCGCGCCTGATCAGCTCTCCCTGGCCGACTCCGTCTCCGAGGCCGCCATCGCCGCGCCCACGATCCCGGCATCGTTCCGCAGCTGGGCCGGCACCACGCGGGCACGGACGGTGAGCCGCGGGATGAACTGGTCCCCGCGCTTCGACACGCCGCCGCCGATGATGAACAGCCGGGGGCTGAACAGCCTCTCGATCGCGAGCAGGTGCTCGTCGAGGTCCATCGCCCACGCCTTCCAACTGATGCCCCGCCGGACCCGGGCCGCCGCCGCGGACCGGCGCTCCGCGTCCCGACCCCGGATCTCCATGTGCCCGAGCTCGAGGTTGGGCACCAGCATCCCGTTGTAGAACAGCGCGGAACCCGTCCCCGTTCCGAGCGTGATCAGGAACACCGTGCCACGCTCGTCGCGCCCCACGCCGAAGCGCATCTCGGCGACCCCGGCCGCGTCGGCGTCGTTGATGAGGTGGACCGGGCGGGCGAGGATGCGCTCGAGGGCGGAGTCCGCGTCGAAGTCCACCCAGCCGGGGTCCACGTTGGCGGCGCTCTTGGTCCGGCCGTCGATCACGACGGCCGGGAAGCCGACACCGACCGGCGCCTTGTCCGGGAGCTGGACCTCCCTGGCGATCTTCCTGATCATCCGGGCGATCGATGCGCACACGGCCGCGGGCGTGGACGGCTGGGGCGTGGGGACCCGGTGGCGGAGGCCGATCAGCTCACCCGAGTCGAGGTCCACCGCCGCCGCCTTGATGCCGCTGCCGCCGACGTCGACGCCGATGGCCACGCGTCGGCCCTCGACCGGGATCGGTTCGAACGTCGCGGCAGGCGCCTTGTCCTGGTCATTCTCGACCGGCTTGTCGGCCAGCTTGACCGCCTTGGCCGCGATCCGGGCCGTCGCGTCGTCGGAGGATTGGCTGTCGTCGCTCACGCTGAGGGCTCCTCGAGCAGGATGGGTGGCCGGTGCGCCGTGCCACATCGAAGACTAGCCCCAGCGGTCCAGCCCCGCGATCCGCGCTGCCCGATGCGGCGACCTGGCCGCTCGCCGAGGCGCGTCGCTAGAAGTAGTTGACGGTGATGCCGCCGTCGATCACGAAGTTGGACCCGTTGGTCCAGCGCGACTCGTCGGAAGCGAGGTAGACGCCGACGTTGACGATCTCCTCCGGCTTGCCGAAGCGTCCGCTGGGGTTGCGCGCCAGGCGCAGCTGCTTGGCGGCCTCGTCCTTGAGCAGCCAGTCCATGAGCAGCGGCGTCTCGATGGGACCCGGGCTGATGCTGTTGGACCGCACGCCGCGGCCGGCGAACTGCACCGCGAGCGACCGGGTCAGGGCGAGCACCGCTCCCTTGGATGCCGTGTAGGCGTCCTGGGGAACCGAGCAGCCGAGGATCGCCACGAAGCTCGCGATGTTGATGATCGAGCCCGCGCCCTGCTCGAGCATCTGCGGGATCGCGTACTTGCAGCCGAGGAACACGCCGCGGACGTTAACGGCCATCACGGCGTCCCAGGTGGCGACATCGGTGTCGATGACCGAGTGGTCGGCCTCGGGCATGATCCCGGCATTGTTGTAGAGCGCGTCGACCCGTCCGTAGGTCGCGACGGCATGCTGGACCATGGCCCGGGCGTCGGCCTCGTTGGAGACATCGGCGCGGACGAAGGTGGCGTCGCCGCCGGCAGCCCGCACGGCGGCGACGACCGTCTCGCCGGCGGGCTCGGAGACGTCGGCGACGACCACGCGTGCCCCCTCGCGGGCGAAGATCTCGGCCGCGGTGCGGCCCATGCCGCTGCCGGCTCCGGTGATGATCGTGACCTTGCCGTCGAGTCGCATCTGGGTGGCTCCTGGGATGATGGGGAATGCCGGGTGACTAGCCGCGCTCGAGGTACCGCTCCCGGTCCCAGCTGTGGACCACGGCGTCGTACTGCTCCTGCTCCACGCGCGCGGCGTTGAGGTAGTGCGCGACCACGTCGTCGCCAAAGATCTCGGGGGCGGCCTCCGAGCGCTCGAGCTCGATGATCGCCTCCCACAGCGCTCTCGGCATCCGCGGCACCCCCGTGGCCACATAGCCGTTGCCGCGGTGCTCGGATGGCAGCTCCAGCTTGTGCTCGATTCCGTACAGCCCGGCGCCGATCATCGCCGCGTAGGTCAGGTACGCATTCATGTCGCCACCCGGGAACCGGTTCTCGACGTGGAGCGCGCTCCCTTGGCCCACCAGCCGGAAGCCGGTGGTCCGGTTGTCGCGGCCCCAGACCACGTTCACCGGGGCCCACGACAGCGCGGCATAGCGCTTGTAGGAGTTGACGAACGGCGCGATGAACGGTGCCAGCTCGCGCGACAGGGTCATCATCCCGGCCATGAACTGGGCGCCCCGCTCTGACAATCCGTAGGGGCCATCGGCCTCGCCGGGCCCGGCGGGCATCAGCGGCCGGTCGTCATCGACGCCCCAGATGCTCATGTGGAGGTGGCCCGACGAGCCGGTCCAGCGGTGGTCCGGCTTGGCCATGAACGTGATGCCCCAGCCGTTGAGGTACGCGATCTCCTTGGCGCCGTGCTTGAAGATCACCGTCCGGTCAGCCGACTCGAGCACATCGTCGTACCGGATGTTGACCTCGTGCTGGCCGGCCCCTGCCTCGCCCTTGGAGAACTCGATCGGGATGCGGGCCTCGGTCATGAGGTTGCGCAGGAGACGGTGGAGCGGCTCGGCCTTGGTGGCCTGGAGCAGGTGGTAGTCCTCGTTGTAGTGCCCGAAGGGCTGCGGGACCGGCCAGCCGCGCTCGGCCAGGCTGTCCCAGCTGTCCTTCAGGACGTAGTACTCGAGCTCCGAGCCGGCCTTGACGGCCATCCCCATCGACGCCGCCCTGTCCACCTGCCGCTTGAGGATGGTCCTGGGGCTGACCTGGACCTCCTCGCCCGTGTCCTCGTCGGTGGCGTCAGCCAGCACGAGCGCGGTCTTCTCGAGCCAGGGCAGCACCCGCAGCGAGTCCCAGGCCGGTGTCGCCGCGTAGTCACCGTAGCCGGTGTCCCAGCCCATGAGCGCGAACCCGTCCGGCGTGTGCATCTCCATGTCCGTGCCCAGCAGGTAGGTGCAGAAGTGGGCCCCATGGTCGATCACGCCGTCGAGAAACGCCTGGCCCTGGACGCGCTTGCCGACGAGGCGGCCCTGCATGTCGGTGATCGCGATTACGAGCGTGTCGATCGCTCCGGATCGGACGAGTGACGCCAGCTCCTCGCGGCGGGGATGCCCTGGCTGCTCCGGCATGGTGCCTGCTTCCTTCGCTCCCCGCGGGGCGCGTGGCTAGTAGATGAAGGTCGTGTCGGTGGGGAAGGTGAAGTCGAACGCCGACGGCGGCAGGGTGGCGTTCGGCTGGTAGCTCGTCACGATGGCGTCCCGGGTCACCTGCCCGGCGATCGACTCCTCGAGGCGGAGGATCACGCCATCGAGGCGGTCAACGGCGATCCGCACGGCGAAGTCCGCTCGATCGGCCACGACCTCGACGGTCCGCGGGTGCTCGCACTCGAGCACCACGGCCTCCCGGCCGGCGATCGTCGTCATGCCGGTCACGAGGCAGCTCCCCGTTCCGAGGACGTTCTGGCAGTACCCCGCAGGGTGGATGAACAGCTCCGGGAGGGACTCCATCTGGAGCGGCGTCCTCGAGCGATACACGCGTGAGCTGCCCGGCAGGTCCGGCCCGTCGGTGCCGCGCACGATCGCCCGCACCGGTCGGCGGGTGCCGGTCTTCCGTGCCGACGAATAGGCGTTGATGGTCTCCCCGTCGGTCTGCCAGATCTCGTAGCTGCCGATGCCCTGGTCCGGCCACGAGGTCAGCACCTTCGCGCGGCCCGGGTGCTCAAGCATGACGTCGACGACGTTCAGCTCCTCGCCGCGCGCGGTCTGGCTGCGCTCCTCGATCCGCATTCGCAGCGTCTCGAAGCGGTGCTCCGCGTCGCGCATGAACGTGAACAGCTCCGCGACCGCCGGCAGCTCGTCTCGCAGGCGCGCGAGCTCCACGGCGCGCTCGCCGGAAACGGGGACGGGGAGGGATCCGGCGCGGTCCCAGGCACGGGTGGCAGGCATGGCGCGGATTGTAGCGGGCGATGCAGGGCCCTGGTCGGGGCAAGTTCGCCTACAGTGACGGCATGCGCCGTTCCAGCCACCGTCTCCTGGTGGCCTCACTGCTCGCTGCGTTGGGCGTCGCCGCGTGTGGGGGTTGGTCGCCCGTGCCCGATGCCTCGGGCGCGCCGGGCACCGGCGTCCCGCCGACCCCCGTGGGCGGTCAACCGGCGGCCGCGGGCGTGATCATCACGGCGCTCAACATCGAGTTCAACCCCCAGGCCGTCAGCGTGCCCGCCGGCCAGCCGTTCACGATCCAGCTCCTCAATCGCGACCAGGACGTTCCGCACAACATCCAGGTCAGCGACGCGAACGGCAACGTCCTCGTCAAGAGCGAGATCATCCGCGGGCCGGCCACGCTCACCATCGGGGTGCCAGCCCTGGCCGCGGGGACCTACCCGTTCACATGCATCGTCCACCCGAACATGACAGGCACGATCACGGCCGAGTAGGCGGGCGTCCGGCGTTGGCGGTGGCCCGCGCTCGTCGCGCTGGGTCGCCCGCGTTCCAGCCGGCGTGGGTCAGCCGCCGCCGGGACCGCCCAGGCCGGGCTCGGTCATCTTGGCCGGGTCGAGCAGCTCGTCGAGCTTCTCGGGGGCCATGCCCCGCTCCAGCGCGAGGTCGCGGATCGTCCGCCCGGTCTTGAAGCCCTCCTTGGCCATCGCCGCGGCCGCGTCATAGCCGATCTCGGGGGCCAGCGCCGTCGCCAGCATCAGCCCCTGCTGCACCAGCTGCGGGCCGCGATCGGTCGCCCTGAGCCCCTCGACGAGCCGCTCCCGGAAGTTGCGTGCCGACGCCGCCAGCAGCGAGACCGATTCGAGCAGCGCCTGGGAGGTCACCGGCAGCATCACGTTGAGCTCGAGGAACGAACCCGTCTGGCCGAACGCGACCGTCGCGTCGTTGCCGACGACGCGGGCAACGACCATCGTGAGGCTCTCGACGATCACGGGGTTCACCTTGCCCGGCATGATCGAGGAGCCGGGCTGGGTCTCCGGCAGCGCCAGCTCAGCGAGGCCGGCGCGCGGCCCCATGCCCATGAACCGGATGTCGGACGCGATCTTCCACAGGCCCAGCGCGATCGCCCGCAGGCCGCCATGGGCCGCGATCACGGCGTCGAGCGTCGCCTGCGCGTGGAAGTGGTTGGGGGCCTCCCGCACGAGCAGGCCGGTCAGCTCCGAGAGGTGCCCGCAGGCGCGCGCCGCGTACTCCGGGTGCGCGTTGATCCCCGTGCCGACCGCCGTCCCGCCCAACGGCACCACGAGCAGCTCGTCGCGCGCTGCCTGCGCGCGACGGATCGCCTCCTCGACCTGGCCCGCATAGCCCGCAAACTCCTGGCCCAGCCGGATCGGCGTCGCGTCCTGGAGGTGGGTGCGCCCGGTCTTGACGACATCCCAGAACTCGCTCGACTTGGCGGCGAGGGCGCGCTGGAGGTCGATGAGCGCCGGGATCAGCTCCTCCTCGATGGCGACCGCCCCCGAAAGCTGGAGCGCCGTGGGGACGGTGTCGTTCGAGCTCTGGCACTTGTTGACGTCGTCGTTGGGATGGATCTTGGCCCCGCCGAGGCGCACCGAGGCAAGGTGGCTGATCACCTCGTTCATGTTGGTGTTGGTCGAGGTGCCCGACCCCGTCTGGTAGATGTCGATCGGGAAATGCTCGTCGTAGCCGCCGGCGGCGACGTCCCGCGCAGCCGCGGCGATCGCCTGCGCCCTGGGGGCGTCGAGCAGGCCGAGCGCCTGGTTCGTCTCCGCGGCGGCCAGCTTGACCAGGGCGAGGGCTCGCAGGAACCGGCGCGGCATGCGCTGGCCGCTGATCGGGAAGTTGAGGACGGCACGCTGGGTGGAGGCGCCGTAGAGGGCGTCCGCGGGGACCTCCATCTCACCCATGGAGTCGCGTTCGATGCGGGTGGCGGCGGGGGGAGTCGTCTCGGTGCTCATGGCCGCGATGGTAGTCCCACGTGCGGGCGCGCGAAGCGGCCGGATGGCCCGGCGGGATCGGGACCGCGTGGAGCTCGCCTGCCGGTCCCTCTTCCCCGCCGGCATGCCGTAAGGGCCGGTAGCCACGGGGCTCCATCCGCCGGCCGGATATGCTCTCGGGCGTGAACGTCTCGACCGCCGACTTCCGGACCGTCATGGGCCAGTTCGCCACCGGGGTCACCGTGGTGACCACCCTTGACGGCGACCGGCCGCAGGGGATCACGGTCAACGCGCTGACCTCCGTGAGCCTCGAGCCGGCCACGGTGGTGATCGCCCTCGACCGCAAGCGGTTCATCGTCCCGGCCATCGACGCCACCCGCCGCTACGCGGTCAACATCCTCGCGGAGGACCAGCAGTGGCTCAGCGACTGCTTCGCTGGCGCCAACGTGACCCCCGGCCGCGACGCGTTCTGCGGCGCGGACTGGCGGCCGGGTCCGACCGGCCTGCCCCTGATCGTGGGGGTCATTGCCTCCATGGAGTGCGACGTCGTGGACCGCTTCGAGGTGGGTGACCACTACCTGTACGTCGGGCAGGTGCATGATCTTGCCCTCGACGAGCCGACGGCCCCGCCGCTCCTGTACCACCGCAAGCGGTACCTGCGGATCGAGCGGGCGACGACGGCCCGGGTTGCCGGCAAGCCCGAGTCGCCCGAAGGCTGACGGACGGCCGAGACCCGAATGGCCCAGGGAGGCAACCCGATGACCGACCGCGACACCGACGAGATGGATCAGGCGGCCGGCCCCGTCCCCCTCGTGCGAATGGAGTTCCCGGCAGGCGGGGACGCCCTCGAGCACGTCGCGCTCCTCATCCTCGACCGTCCGAGGCAGCTCAACGCCCTCTCGTTCGGCCTCGTCGCGCAGCTCGGGGAGCGGCTGGCCGCGCTCGACGAGGATCCGGGCTGCCGGGCCATCGTCATCACCGGGTCGGGCTCGAAGGCGTTCGCCGTCGGCGCCGACATCCGCGAGCTGGCCATGCAGACCGAGGGGTCCCTGCGGGATGCCGACCCGTTCGCGCCGCTCGACCGCATCGGCCACCTGGGCACGCCCGTGATCGCCGCGGTCCGCGGCTATGCGCTGGGTGGCGGCTGCGAGCTCGCCATGGCCTGCGACATGATCGTCGCCGGCGACGACGCCCAGCTGGGGCAGCCGGAGATCCGGATCGGGGTGATCCCGGGCGCCGGCGGCACCCAGCGGTTGACCCGCGCGATCGGCAAGGCCCGGGCGATGGAGCTGATCCTGACCGGCCGGCGGATTGACGCCCAGGAGGCGCTCGCGATGGGGCTGGTGTCGCTCGTGGTGCCGGCGGCCGAGACCGTGGAGCGGGCGCTGGAGCTGGCGGGCCGGATCGCGGCGATGCCGCCGCTCGCGGTGCACGCCGCCAAGGCCGCCGTCGTGGCGGCCCAGGAGCGCCCGCTCGGCGAGGGTCTACGCGACGAGCGCGACCGCTTCGAGGCGCTGTTCGCGACCGAGGACCAGAAGGAGGGCATGGGTGCCTTCCTGGAGAAGCGCCCCCCGTCCTGGAAGGGACGCTAGCCGGGCGGGAGACCAGCGCGACCCGGGCTGTCGGCCAGGGGCTGTCGGCCAGGCGCGGCCCAGACAGCCGCCGCGCCCCCCCGCCTGCCTCACCCGCCCCGCCTGCGATGCCACGAGGATCGGACTCCGCGTCGCCGCTGCCGGCCGGGAGCCGGACCTCGAACCGGGCACCGACGGCACCGGCGCGGCACGTGATGTCCCCACCCAGGGTCCGCGCCAGGCCGCGCGCGACGCTGAGGCCGATACCGGTGCCATCGGTGCGGCTCCCAGCCCGGCCCCGCACGAAGCGCTGGAAGATCCGCCGGCGCTCGTCGGGGGCCACCCCCGGGCCCTCGTCCTCGACCGCAAGCACGACCGTCGCCTCCGGCTCCGGCCGCTCGGGGATCACCTCGACCCGGATCGTCCCGGCCGGCGCGTAGCGTGCCGCGTTGTCGAGCAGGATCCACGCGATCTGCTCCGTTGCCGCCGCGTCGGCGAACGCGACGACACCGGGTCCGCGGTCCAGCACGCTCACGCGGTCCGCGATCCCCAGCTCCGCGGCGATCCGGCGGACGAGCGGAGGGAGCGCCACCGGCTCGCCGTCCAGCTCGAGCGTGCCTGACTCCATGCGCGACAGGATCAGCACCTGGTTCACCAGCCGCGCCAGCCGGCGCTCCTCGAGCTTGATGGCTTCGGCGCGCTCGCGGACGAACGAGCTGCTCGCGAACTCCTCGAGGTCGGTCGCCGCCAGCTCGATGGTCGCGAGGGGTGCCCGCAGATTGTGGCTGATGCTGCGCAGGAACTCGCGCTGGAGCCGGTTCAGCCGGTCGAGCCGGGCCGCCCTGCCGGCCGCCTGTCGATATGCCTCGACCTCGTCGAGGACGCTGCCGGCCAGCAGCGCCATCACCTCGAGGGACGCCTGGTCGCCGTCCGTCCAGGCGCCTCCGCCAGGCTCGCCGATCTCCAGCAGCCGGTCGTCCCGGCCGAGGCCCATGGTCGCCGTGGCGCGGGCCGGACGCATCCCGGATCCCGCCGGATCATCTGGGCGCACAGACTCCGGGCCACCCGCCCAGCCGAGCGTGTCCCCGTCGGCGGCGACCAGCCGGCACCAGGGGACGCCGAAGATGTCCATGGCCGCCCCGGCGAGCCGGTTCGCCGCCTCACGGGGCGACGCGTTGATCGGGATGGCGGCGGTGGCCTCGAGGCAGCGGCGGAGCGTCGCCTCGCGCCGGTCCAGGGTGCGGACGAGGCGGTCCAGGCCCGCGGACAGGCGCGCGATGTCGTCCCCGCCGCCCGTGGCCGCCGAGGGTGGCACGCGGCCGTCGGCGACGGCGATCAGGCCATCGTGGACCACGCCGAGCCGCCGACGCAGGATGACCGAGAGGAACACCGCCAGCAGGGCGGCGACGGAGCCCGTGAACGCCAGCAGGGCCAGCACGAGGAGCGGCAGGGAGCCCGCCGCGGCCTGCAGCGCCGAGACCCGGGTCGCCAGGACGAGGCGCTCGCCGCCCGCCCCCGGCCCCAGCGGGAACCGGCGGCTGATCACGTCGCCCGTCCTGACCACCGCGTCGCTCGTGACCGTCGCGGCCACGCCCGCGTCGGTGACCGAGGCATCGGTGGTCACCGTGACCGAGCCATCCGCCCCGACGATCGCGACGGCGAACCCGGTGAACGCCGCGATGTCGGCGGCGAACCGCGCCCCAAGCGGGCGGGCGAACACGATGCGCCCGAGCTCCTTGTCCCCGGCACCCAGGATGCGGTCGTCGTCCACCAGGTAGACCTGGCCGTCGATGGTGAGCAGGCTGGGGCCGGGCACGAGCTGGCCGGTATCCCCGGCGAGGGCCGCGGTCAGGGCCGCTCCACCGGCGGTCGCCGTGCCGGTCCCGGCGACCACGACGCCGCCGGCGATCGAGCCCCGCTCCACGAGGAACTCCAGCACGTCGGTTCGGACGGCCTCCAGGTCACCGGCCTCCACCTGGGCCGCGAAGGTGGTCCACTGCGCGTAGCTGCGGACGAGGTCGTCGAGCGATTGACCGGCGCGGCTTGCCTCGGCGTTCGCTGCGTCCACGGCGCGATCCGTACGGGCGACCGCGTCGAGCGCCAGCGATTGCTCCACCCGGTCGTACACCAGGATTCCCAGCAGCGCCACGGGCAGCGTGGCCGCCAGCACCATCGCGATGGCCGCCAGCCGGTGGAAGGGCAGGGAGGCGCCGAACGGCAGCCGGCGCGCCGGGATCATCCCGCCTCAGCCGCCGGATCGCCCAGCCGGTAGCCGCCGCCCTTCACCGAGTGGAGGAACCGCGGCCGCCCGGGGTCCGGCTCCAGCTTCTGGCGCAACCGCCGGATGCTGACCCACACGTACGCAGGGTCGACCCCATCGGCGCCGGCCCACACCCGCGTGAGCAGCTGCTCGGTGGTGACGGTCACCCCGGGGGTCGCGGACAGCGTCGCGAGCAGGCGGGTCTCGATCGGCGTGAGGTGGATCACGGTGCCGTCCACGATCGCCTCCCGCCGCCGGAGCGCGAGAGACAGACCGTCGCTCACGGAGACCTCCTCGACGGGGATCCGGTCCTCGAGGCGCCTGAGCACCCGCTCGATCCGGGCGCGCAGCTCCGGATAGTGGAACGGCTTGGTGAGGTAGTCCTCGGCGAACTGCTGGATCGTCGTCGTCTTGGCCGAGACATCGGAGACGGCGGACAGGACGATGATCGGGAGGTCGGCTCGGCGCTTGATCTCGGCGGCGACCCGCTCGCCACGCATGTCCGGGAGCATCAGGTCGAGCAGGATGAGGTCGGGCCATCGTCGATCGACGGCCGCCAGCGCATCCGCCCCGCGGTGGGCGACGGTGACGCTGTAGCCATCCCGCTCGAGGCGTTCCCGGAGGAACCCGACCAGGCGGACGTCATCTTCCGCGAGCAGGAGACGGGTGGGATCGGTCATGGCTCGTTCCCCAGAAGGGCGTCCGCGGCCGGCGCCGGTGACAGCTTGGGCTTCGGCGTGGGCTTGGGCGGGTGTGTCGGCTTGGGCGGGTGTGTCGGCTTGGGCGGGTGTGTCGGCTTGGGCTTTGGCGTCGGCTTGGGCGGGTGTGTCGGCTTGGGCTTTGGCGTCGGCTTGGGCTTGGGCGTGGCGTCCGGCCTCGGCGTGGGCCGGTTGCCCTGGCCGGGCGGGGTCGCAAACGGGCCACCGGGCCGGGTCGCCGGCTCCGGCGTCGCCGCGTCGGCCGCCGTGATGATCGGGGTCCCCTGCGGCACGGCGCCCGCGGTGTGTCCCGGTCCGGCTCCCGTGTCACCGGCGGCGGGATCGCCCCGGCTCTCCAGGTACCGCACGATGATCGAGGTGGGCGGGCCCGACTCGGAGACGGAGACCCAGATCGTCACGTCCGGCCGCGCGTAGGCCGTCCAGCCGTCCGTCTCGCCGAGCGACCGGAAGCCCGCGTCGCGGAGCATGAGGTCGTAGTCGGCGCGCGCCTCGGCCGGCGCGCGCGCCGAGCGGTACTCGAGGAACGGAACGCCGTTGTCCATCGCGGGCCCCGCTGCCCCGATGGTCAGCGTCGCGGCCGTCGGAGCGGGGATCAGGTCGCGGGGGTCGCCGGGGGCCGGGTGGACACCGGCGGCGCACGCCGCGAGGACGAGCCCGAGCACGAGGGGCAGCGGGCGCAGCCGCCAGCCCATCGATCCATGCCCCGATCCCCGTTGAGCGCTCATGCCACCCGTCCTGCTCACCGCGGTCGACGCCGACGGCGAGGCGGGGGCTGGCGGACGGACCTGGGCGCGACGACGGGGCGGCGCCCGGGCCGGGCGCCCGAATCCGGGGGACCGCCATAGCCCCCGGGCTGGCGTTCCCGAAGCGAGTGTAGCCGAGAGGCCCCGTGCTTCTACAATCGATCGCATGACCCGAACCGCCGACCGACCCGTCCTCGAATCCTGGATCATCGATGCCGTCCGAACGCCGATCGGACGCTACGGAGGCGCGCTCGCGAGCGTGCGACCCGACGATCTCGCCGCCACGGTCCTCCGTGCGCTCCTCGCGCGGACCGGGATCGATCCGGCGCTCGTGGAAGATGTGGTGCTCGGATGCGCCAACCAGGCGGGTGAGGACAACCGCAACGTGGCCCGGATGGCAGCCCTGCTGGCTGGGCTCCCCGTGGAGGTCGCGGGGCAGACCGTCAACCGGCTGTGCGGATCCGGGCTCCAGGCGATCAACACGGCGAGCCATGCCATCGCCGCCGGCGACGGCGAGGTGTTCATCGCGGGTGGCGTGGAGTCCATGACCCGGGCGCCGTACGCGATGCTCAAGCCCGAAACCGCCTATGACCGCGGCGCTCGGGCGATGGAGGACACGACGCTCGGGTGGCGGTTCGTCAACCCGCTCATGCAGCAGGCGTACCCACCGATCTCGCTGGGCGAGACCGCGGAGCGCGTCGCCGAGGAGCACGCCGTCTCGCGGGAGCGCCAGGACGCGTTCGCGCTCGAGAGCCAGCAGCGGGCCGCGGCGGCGATCGGCGGGGGGAGGTTCGACTCGCAGCTGGTGCCCGTGGAGGTGGTCGGCCGGAAGGGATCGGTATCGGTGGTGGACCGCGACGAGCACCCGCGGCCCGACAGCACGGCCCAGGCCCTCGCCGCGCTCCGGCCCGCGTTCAAGGCCGGCGGGTCCGTGACCGCTGGGAACAGCTCCGGCATCAACGACGGGGCGTCCGCGGTGCTGCTGGTGGAAGCGTCACGGGCGCGGGAGCTGGGTCTCCGGCCGATGGCGCGAGTCATCTCGACCGCCGTCGCGGGCGTCCACCCGGACGTGATGGGGATGGGGCCCGTGCCCGCGATCCGCAAGGCCCTCGCGCGCGCCAACATGGATGTCGACGACCTCGACGTCGTCGAGCTCAACGAGGCGTTCGCGAGCCAGTCCGTGGCCTGCATGGATGCCCTGGGGCTGGACCCCGCCCGCGTGAACCCCAACGGCGGGGCGATCGCCCTTGGACATCCGCTTGGGGCATCCGGCGCCCGCCTGCTCACGATGCTTGTCCATGAGCTGGACCGCACCGGCGGGCGCTACGGGCTCGCCTCGATGTGCATCGGCGTGGGTCAGGGCATCGCGACCGTCGTCGAGCGAATCGAGGGCTGATGCCCGGCGCCGGCGGCGCGCCGGGAGTTTTGTCGCGGGTGCTGGACGAAATCCGTTGCGGTGCGTAGGATCGACCCTGCTCGCGTCCCCGGGTCGGGGCGGAGCCAGCGACCCGATAGGAGACCATCCCCATGATCGACGCCCAGCCGACGGTCGACACCACGCCCACGGTCGACGTCACCCCGACGGTCGTCTCGCTCACCGATGCTGCCGCCGCGAAGCTGGCCGAGCTCACGAAGGAAGAGACCAGCGCGGACATCGGCCTGCGCGTGTACGTCTACTCCGGCGGCTGCTCGGGCTATCGCTACGGGATGATGCTCGAGGACCAGCCCACCGCCGACGACAACGTCCTCCATGCCAACGGCGTGCGCGTGTACATCGACGCGAACAGCGTGCCGCTCATCAAGGGCTCGGAGATCGACTACGTGGACACGCTGATGGGCGCCGGCTTCACCGTCAACAACCCCAACGCGGTGTCCGGCTGCGGCTGCGGATCGAGCTTCCGCACCGAGGACGAGGCCGGGTCGCCGCGCTCCTGCGCCCACTGACGGTCCCCTGAGGCCGACCGGAGAAGCGCCCGGCCCGCCGCGATCCTCCGCGATCAACCCCCGCCGTCGGGAGCTCCCGGCGGCGGTTCGCATTCGGATCCGCCGGGTGGCGTAGTCTGGCTGGAGGCCAGATGCAGATCCCGCTCTTTCCGCTCCACACCGTCCTCGCCCCCGGAATCGCCCTGCCGCTCCACATCTTCGAGGAGCGCTACCAGCGGATGGTCCGGCACTGTCTCGACACGTCCTCGCCGTTCGGGGTCGTGCTGATCCGGGGCGGTAGCGAGCTGGCTCCCAGTGACGGGACGCCACGCGAGCTGTCGATCGCCGGCGTCGGTACCGCCGCCGAGATCCGCGAGGCGAGCCGCTACGCCGATGGCCGGTGGGACCTGCTGATCGTCGGCACCTCGAGGTTCCTCGTCCGCGACGTCCACACGGATGTCGCCGCCTACCTCGTCGCCGAGGTGGACCCGTTCCCCGATGCTCCGCCGGGAGACGTCGAGGCGACCGAGACGCTCGCCGGGCGGGTGACGCGCCGCTTCGTGGACTACCTCCGGCTCCTGCAGCCTCGGGACGGCGAGTCCGCCGAACCCATCGACGTCCAGATGGAGGTCGAGACGGAGGTCGACGAGGTCGACGAGGAGGCCATCGGCGGGTCACTGGCCGATGACCAGCGGTCGGTCCCGCTCCTCGAGACCGAGCCCAGGCCCGTCCCGATCGACGACGCCGAGGCAGCCGCGTCCACGCTTCGGATCCCGGACGACCCGAGCGCCCTGTCGTTTCTCCTGACCGGGATCGTCCAGGTCGAGCCGCCCCGCCGGCAGGCGCTGCTCGAGGCCGCCGGTGCCGACGAGCGCCTGCGCGACATCGACGCCCTGCTCGATCGCGAGCTGATGCTCCTGGGTGCACGCCTCGCGCCATTCACCGTGGACCGGGGTCACCTCGCTGGGAGCGACAACTAGACCAGGCGGCGCCCCTCGTGCGGGGCGACGTACGGCATGCCGACCTCGACAGTCGATCCATGAGTGGCGACGAACGCCTCCAGCGTACTCCGATCCACGAGCGCGACTGTGGCTGCCGGCGCCAGCCCAGCAACGCGGACACGACCGCCACGACTGCCGCTGGTACGAACGGCCCATGGCTTCTGGCCTGACCACAGTCCTATCGTTTGCGGGCACGCTGGCTTCGCGGGCGGGTCACGTCTCGCACTCGTCGCGCCCGCCCGCCCCGGTGCAGCGCCGCAGCATTGCAAGGTTCGTGCTATGGACCATCGACGATCACGGGTGTTTCATTCGGGCCCGTCCTCCATCGGGGAGGTATCGGGCACGACCGGGGAGCCACTGCCATCATTCACTTCAGCATTCCAGCGCGGGCTGAGCGCCGCATGAGTCCCATGCGACCGCCTCACGGCCGCCGATCGCGCCATCGGCATGACCCGTCGTCAGGCGGTGGTCAGGCGCTCGTCGAGTTCTCGCTGGTGATCCCGATCTTCCTTGCCATGCTGGTCGGCCTGGTCGAGTTCGCGTTCATCTTCAACGCGGTGCTGGCCACCAACTACGCCTCCCGCGACGCCGCCCTGCTTGCAGCCGAGGGGGGCTCCGACCTGGGCACGGACTGCGCCGTGCTCCGCGCGGTGGAGGCCGACCTCGGGGCGCCCGCGGACCGGGCCCAGATCCAGCGCGTCGAGATCTTCCAGGCCACGACGGTCGGGGACCAGATCGGGGCTGCGACGGTCTACGAACGACACGGGTCGTTCAACTGCTCGCTGCCCGACGGCACGCCGGTGACGGTGCCCTACACGCTGATCGCCGACGGCTACCCCATGAGGGACCGCTGCGACCAGCTCGCCGGCTGCGGCGCCTCGACCCTCGACCACGTCGGGGTGCGGGTCACGTACCGGCACCTGTATCGAACACCGCTGGGGGCCGGCTTCGGCCCCTGGCTCGACGTCGTGAAGGCAAACTCGATGCGGATGGAGCCGGTGCTGTGAGCATCCGACGCTGGCCACGCGGCCGCACGGCGACCGCCGCCGGAACCGCCGCCGAGCCTGAGCGCGGTCAGAGCCTCGTCGAGTTCTCGATGATCGTGCCGGTCTTCCTGCTGATCCTGCTCGGGATGCTGGAGTTCGGCCTCGCGTTTGACCACCTCCTGACCCTGAGCTACGCGACCCGCGAAGGCGCGCGCGCCGGGTCGGCCCTGGCCGACGGCGCGAAGCTCGGCGCCAACTGCAACCAGGTGGACACCTACGTCGTGTCCGCAGTCGAGCGGGTCCTGACCTCGGACGGGTCGCCTGTTCGCGACCACCTGGGGCAGGTGTCGTCGATCCGAATCTTCAAGGCCGACGCGGCCGGCCACCAGATCGGGGGCAACGTGAATGTCTGGGTGCCGGGCGTTGGCCCCACCGTCGACGGCCGACAGCTCGATTTCGCGCCGACCGGCGGCACCGGATGGGCGAGCTGCACCCGTCACAATGCCACGTCCAACCCCGACTCGATCGGGGTCAGCATCAGCTACACCTACCAGGCTGTCACGCCGCTGTCGGGGATCCTGCAGTTCATCGGTGGCGCCGGCACCAGCACCCTCGCCATGTCCGATCGGTCGGTCATGGCCCTGAACCCCACGGACTGACGCCATGCCGACCACCCACGACCCCAAGGTCCAAACGACCGAGACGCGCTACGGGATCCGGCGCCGCCGCGGCCGCCGTGCGACGCAGCGGGGCCAGATCGTCGTCCTGTTTGCGGGCGCCCTGATCGCGCTGCTCGCCCTGTGCGCCGTGGTCATCGACGTCGCCTGGTACTGGACCAACAACCTCCGGATCCAGCGCACCGCCGACGCCGCCGCGCTCGCGGGCGTGGTGTGGCTGCCGAACCGGCCGGACACCGCCGCGACCGTGGCGATCGCCGAAGCGGCCAAGAACGGCTACGTCAACGGCGTTGACGGCGTGACGATCACGCCCAGCGTGGATCCGGCCAACGATCGCCGCCTGCGGGTCGTGGTCAGCGCGCCGGTCGGCACATTCTTCGCACGAGTGGTGGGCGTGGACCAGTGGCCGGCCAGCCGGACGGCGCTCGCGGACTACGTGCTCCCCGTGCCCATGGGCAGCCCAGCCAACTACTACGGGGTGGGCTTCTTCGAGGGGCTGGTGCCACACGTGACCACGGGCAGCTCCCAGTCGACCGGCTGCGGGACGGGCTCGTGGTCGACCTCCTGCACGGGCAAGGTCCCGAGCACGGCGCCATCGGGTGGCCAGTGGACCCCGTCCCGCGGCAGCATCGAGGCGTCGGTGCAGTCCAACAACAACAGGTACGCCCGGGAGACCACCGACGGGGAGCGGCAGGAGTGGTCCGCGTTCGGCCTCCAGTCAGGCATCAGCAACCCGGGCGCCAACGAGGACCTCGTCATCGAGGGTCTCGAGGTCCGGCTGAGCGATGCGTTCGTCTCGGCGAGCTGCTCCAACTCCACGATCGGCGTGGAGGTGTCCTGGGACGGCGGCAGCTCCTGGTCCACGGCCCAGACAACCCCGGCGCTCCTGACGAACACCTCGAGCGGTGACTACACCCTGGGCGACAACAGCTCCACGGCCGCGTGGGGCGGCCACACCTGGAGCCGCAACGACTTCTCGGACTCGAACTTCCGGGTTCGGCTGACGGCCAACAAGGGCTGCTCCTCGGGTGGCACCTCGCTCAACGTTGACGTGCTCGAGGTCCGGGTGACGTGGCGGCTCGATACCAGCACCTGGTCCCCGCAGACGCTGACCGTGAACGACCCGCTCACCGGCACCGCGCTCGCCTCCCAGGGGTTCTGGGGCGCCATCTTCACGTCCGGTGGCTGGCGGATGAACGGGGACAAGTACGCGCCCGCACACATCGGCGACCATGCTCCCGGCCCCCTTTCCGGGAACGACCCGAGCCCGACCTATGACGCCAACGGCTACGACTACACGATCGAGCTGCCGGGCGGCTCAGGGGATGTCCGGCTGTTCGACCCGATCTTCTGCGCGACCGGGTACAACACCCACGGCGGGTCCTACGGCGCCGGCGACCACTGGACGTCGGGAGGGACGAGCGAGCTTCCGGTCGCGATCACCTACCGCCTGTACGACACCCACGGGACCCTCCAGGACCTCACGGACGATGGCCCTCCCCTCGTGACGCTGGCGTACGACCCGGGCAACAAGTCGCTCGGTGACTTCAGTGGCGCGTTCGGGACCCCCTCGAACCAGGGGTCCTCGAACAGGCAGGACTGCTCGAACGACCCCGCGCACAACCAGTGGGTGCAGATGGCCTCCGGACTCGCGTCCGGGTCATATCGCCTCAACGTGAACACCAGCCTGCAGGGGTCGAACGCCAATACCGGCGCCGAGAACCTGTTCTCGATCTGGGTGCATTCCGCCGGCAAGGCGCGGGTCTACGGTGGTGGGCGGATGGCCGCCTACACCAACCTGGACACCGGCCAGCAGAAGTTCTACTTCGCGCAGATCGAGCAGGTCCACGCGGGCAAGACCATGGTCATCCACCTGTTCGATCCGGGCGAGACCAGCGGCAATGCCTATCTGCGCCTGCTCAGCCCGGACGGCAACGTCTACCACCGCCAGCGGTTTGACTGGGTGTCAGACGACGGACGGTCGGGGACCAACGTGGACCAGATCCAGACGTCGAACGGGAGCCCGTTGTTCGACAACAAGGAGATCACGATCACGGTGCCGCTGCCTCCCACCTACGGGCAGTCTGGCCTCAATCCGCCCGGCGACATCACCGACGAGCCCGGCTGGTGGCTGATCGAGTACGAGCTCGCGAACGGCAACGACACGACCACCTGGGGGGTTGAGATCCGGGGCAACCCCGTGCACCTCGTGACGCCGTGACCGCACCCCACGACCCCCGCCCCCGGAGCACGCTGTACCTGCGCCTCGTCGTCGGGCTCACGATCGCGGTCACGGTCTTCGCGGCGGCCGTCGCGCTCTGGATGTACTGGCTGGCCAACCTGGTCTAGGGCCGTCGCGCCGGGTCGCGACCCCGTCCTGAGGCCGCCTCAGACCGCCCGGGCGAGGTACCGGTCCACACCCTCTGCCGCCGCGCGGCCTTCGCGGATCGCCCACACGACGAGTGACTGACCACGCACGCAGTCACCGGCCGCGAACACGCCGGGGACCGTGGTCATCCGGTCGGGGCCGGTGCGCACGTTGCCCCGCGGGTCCAGCTCGCACTCGAACGCCCTGGGGAGCGCCGGCTCCGGCCCCGTGAAGCCGAGGGCGAGCAGGACGAGATCCGCGGCGAGCACCTGGGTGGTGCCCGGGACCTCGCGCATCGCGATCCGGCCGTCGGCTCCGGGCTCCCAGGACACGTCGGCGATCTCCACCGCGGTGACGTGCTCGTTGGGCCCGAGGAAGCGGCGTGTCGTGGTGGAGTACCGGCGGGGGTCCTCGCCCCACAGCGCCGCGGCCTCCTCCTGGCCGTAGTCCAGCCTGTAGACCCTGGGCCACTCGGGCCACGGGTTGTTCGAGGCTCGCTCCAGGGGCGGTCGCGCGAGCAGCTCCAGCTGGCGCACGCTCCTCGCGCCCTGGCGGATGGCGGTGCCCACGCAGTCCGTCCCGGTGTCGCCACCGCCGATCACGACCACGTTCCTGTCGGCGGCATCGATCGGTGCCTCGGCGTCCGTCCCACCGTCGAGCAGCCGGCGCGTGTTGCCGCGCAGGAAGCTCATCGCGAGGTGGATGCCACCCAGCTCGCGACCGGGCACCCCGAGCTCGCGCGCGACGGTCGATCCCGTGGCCAGCACCACGGCGTCGTGGCTGGCGGCGAGCTCGTCCGCGGCGATGTCGGCCCCGACGGTGACGCCGGTCTGGAACGTGATGCCCTCGGCCTCCAGCAGCGAGATCCGCCTGCCGACCACGTCCTTGTCCAGCTTCATGGCGGGAATGCCGTACATCAGCAGCCCGCCGACCCGGCCCGCGCGCTCGTAGACGGTGACCGCGTGGCCCTGGCGGTTGAGCTGGTCGGCCGCGGCGAGACCGGCCGGTCCCGACCCGATGACCGCGACGCGCTTGCCGGTCCGGGCCAGGGGCGGGTGCGGCGTGATCCAGCCCGCCTCCCACGCCCGATCGGCGATCTCCTGCTCGATGGTCTTGATCGCGACGGGGTCCCCGTTGAGGCCAACGGTGCAGGAACCCTCGCAGGGTGCCGGGCAGACCCGGCCGGTGAACTCGGGGAAGTTGTTGGTGCGGTGGAGGCGGATCGATGCCTCGCGCCACTGCCCCCGGTAGACGAGGTCGTTCCATTCGGGGATCAGGTTGTTGATCGGACAGCCCGAGGCCATCCCGCTGATCAGCGTGCCCGTGTGGCAGTAGGGGATCCCGCAGTCCATGCACCGGGCACCCTGGTCGGCCAGCTCGTCCTCGCCCAGGCGCGGGTGCGCCTCGCTCCAGTCACGGACGCGCTCCAGCGGCGGCCGCGCGGGCTGGTTGCGGCGGCGGATCTCGATGAACCCGGTCGGCCGGCCCATCAGGAGCCGCCCACCCGGGCCAGGTCGCGGGCGTTCTCCTCGAAGGCGGCCATCTCGGCCTCGTCCACGGACAGCCCGGTCGCCCGCATCCGCGCCTGCGCCGCCAGCACGCGCCGGTAGTCGTGGGGGATGACCCGGACGAAGCAGGGCAGGCTGGCCGTCCAGTCCCCGAGGATCCGTGCCGCCCGGTCGGATCCGGTCAGGTCGTGGTGGCGCGCCAGCAGCTCGCGCAGCGTGGCCTCGTCCTCGCTGTCTCGCTCCACCGGCTCGAGGCCCACCAGCTCGGTATTGCACCGGCTCGCGAACGTGCCGTCCTCGTCGAGGACCCACGCCACGCCACCCGACATGCCGGCCGCGAAGTTGCGTCCAGTCCGGCCGAGGACGGCCACGCGCCCGCCGGTCATGTATTCGCAGCCGTGGTCGCCCACGCCTTCCACCACCGCCACGGCACCGGAGTTTCGGACCGCGAACCGCTCACCCGCCGTGCCCCGGAAGAACGCCTCGCCCCCGGTGGCGCCGTAGAGGGCCACGTTGCCCACGATCACGTTCTCGTGGGCGATGAACGGCGAGCCAGCCGGCGGGTAGGCGATCAGCCGGCCGCCGGAGAGCCCCTTGCCGATGTAGTCGTTGGCATCGCCCTCCAGGCGGAGCGTCAGGCCGCGGGGGATGAACGCGCCGAAGCTCTGCCCGGCTGATCCCTGGAAGTGAAGTTGGATCGTGTCGAGGGGCAGCCCCTCGCGCCCCCAGCGGCGCGTGATCTCCGACCCGAGCATCGTCCCCACGGTCCGGTTCACGTTGCGGATGGGCAGGGTGGCGCGCACGGGGAGCCCCTCGGTGAGCGCCGGCTGCGCCAGCGCCAGGAGCGTCGTCGCATCGAGGCCCTCCTCCACGCGGTGCTGCTGGATCAGCGTCTGGCGGCCCTCGTACGTGCCGGGGACATCGGGCATGGCGAGGAGCCGGCCCAGGTCCAGGCCGCGCGCCTTCGGGTGGTCGAGCGCCGGGCGCATCTCGAGACGATCGGATCGGCCGATCATCTCGTCCATCGTCCGGAAGCCGAGGCGCGCCATGTGCTCGCGCACCTCCTGCGCGATGAAGCGCATGAAGTTGACGACGTGCGCCGGGTCGCCCGCAAAGCGCTGGCGCAGCTGCGGGTCCTGCGTCGCCACGCCCACCGGGCAGGTGTTGAGGTGGCAGGCGCGCATCATCACGCAGCCCAGCGAGACGAGCGGCGCCGTCGCGAACCCGAACTCCTCGGCGCCGAGCAGGGCACCCACCACGACATCGCGACCGGTCTTGAGCTGCCCGTCCACCTCGACCACGACCCGGCTCCGGAGGTCGTTCATGAGCAGGACCTGGTGCGCCTCGGCGAGGCCCAGCTCCCACGGGACGCCGGCGTGCTTGATCGAGGTCAGCGGCGAGGCCCCCGTGCCGCCGTCATGACCCGAGATCAGGATCACGTCCGCGTGGGCCTTGGCCACCCCCGCGGCCACGGTGCCCACGCCCACCTCCGCGACCAGCTTGACGCTGATCCGTGCCTCGTGGTTGGCGTTCTTGAGGTCGTGAATGAGCTGCTTGAGGTCCTCGATGGAGTAGATGTCGTGGTGCGGGGGCGGGCTGATGAGGCCCACCCCGGGCGTGCTGTGCCGGGTCTTCGCGATCCACGGGTAGACCTTGGACCCGGGAAGCTGGCCGCCCTCCCCGGGCTTGGCGCCCTGGGCCATCTTGATCTGGAGCTCGCGGGCGTTGACGAGGTATTCCGAGGTCACCCCGAAGCGGCCGGACGCGACCTGCTTGATGGCGCTGTTCTTCGAGTCGCCGTTCGCCTCCGGCGCATAGCGCGCCGGGTCCTCGCCGCCCTCGCCGGTGTTGGACTTGCCGCCGAGCCGGTTCATCGCGATCGCGAGCGCCTCGTGCGCCTCGGCGCTGATGGAGCCGTAGCTCATGGCACCGGTCTTGAAGCGGCGCACGATGGCCTCAACGGGCTCCACCTCGTCGATCGGCACCGGGCGGAGCGCCGGCCGCAGCTCCAGCAACCCGCGCAGGGTGGCCAGCCGGGTGCTCTGGTCGTCCACCAGCGAGCTGTAGTCCTTGAACGTGGAGTAGTCGCCGGTCCGGACGGCCTTCTGGAGCGTGTGGATCGTGAGCGGGTTGAACAGGTGGTTCTCGCCGTCGGCCCGGTACTGGTACTGGCCGCCGGGTGGCAGCTGCGTGTGGACGATGGGCCGCCGCGGAGGGTAGGCGCGATCCTGGCGAGCCTCGACCTCCCGGGACACGATCTCGATGCCGATACCGCCGATCCGGGTTGGCGTCCAGGTGAAGTACTCGTCCACGAAGTCGCGGTTGAGTCCGATCGCCTCGAACACCTGGGCGCCGTGGTAGCTGTGGACGGTGGAGATCCCCATCCGGGAGATGGCCTTGATGACGCCCTTGGTCGCGGCCTTCCGGTATCGCTGCTCGGCCTGCTCATAGGGCCCCGGGATGGCACCCAGGCCGACCTGGTCGTCGATGGTCTCAAAGGCGAGGTACGGGTTGATCGCCGAGGCGCCGTACCCGATCAGCAGGCAGAAGTGGTGGGCCTCGCGCGGCTCGCCCGACTCGAGCAGGAGGCCGGTGCGCCCGCGGGTGCCCGCGCGCACGAGGTGGTGGTGGACCGAGCTCACCGCGAGCAGCGCCGGGATCGGGGCGTCCGTCTCGTTGTGCCCGCGGTCCGAGAGGATGATCTGGTTGTAGCCCTCGGCGATGGCCTCCGACACCTGGCGGCGAAGGTCCTCGATGGCCCGCCGGAGCCCGGATCCGTTGTCCGCGACCTTGAACAGGATGGGCAGGGTGATCGTGCGGAAGCCGCGGCTCGCCGGGCCGCCATCGAGCGCTCGGATCTTCTCCAGCTCCGCGTTGGAGATCACCGGCGAGGGCAGCGCGACCTGGTGGGCGGCATCCGGCCCGGGTTCCAGGAGGTTCTCCTCGGGGCCGATGGCGCGGTCCGTGGCCATGATCAGCTCCTCGCGGATCGCGTCCACGGGCGGATTGGTGACCTGGGCGAAGAGCTGCTTGAAGTAGCTGTACAGGAGCTGCGGCTTCTCCGACAGCACGGCCAGCGGGGCGTCATTGCCCATCGAGCCGATGGGGTCGGCGCCCGTGGCGGCCATCGCGTTGACGATCAGCCGCACGTCCTCGGTGGTGTAGCCGAAGACCTCCTGCCGCAGGAGCACCGTCTCATGGTCGGGCGGGATCGCGTTCCCGGTGGCCGGCAGGTCCGCGAGGCTGACCAGCGAGGCGCGCACCCAGTCCTCGTAGGGGCGCTCGCCCGTGATGGCGGCCTTGACCTCGTCGTCGGGGATGATCCGCCCCTGCTCCGTGTCGACGAGGAACATCCGCCCCGGCTGGAGGCGGCCCTTGGCCACGACGTCCTGGTCGGGGATGTCGAGCACGCCGGTCTCGGATGCCATGATCACCCGCCCGTCGCGGGTCACCCAGTAGCGGCCGGGGCGGAGGCCGTTGCGATCCAGGAGCGCGCCGACGCGGACCCCGTCGGTGAACGCGAGCGACGCCGGTCCGTCCCACGGTTCCATCAGGCACGAGTGGTACTCGTAGAACGCGCGCCGTTCCGCCGACATCCCGGTGTCCCGGCCCCAGGGCTCCGGGACCATCATCATCATCGCGTGGGCGAGGCTGCGGCCCGAGAGGTGGAGCAGCTCCAGGACGTTGTCGAAGATCGTCGTGTCCGAGCCGTCCACGTCCACGGCCGGGAGGATCTTCGCCAGGTCCTCGCCGAACACGGAGCTCCGGAAGGTGGACTGGCGGGCGAACAGCCAGTTGACGTTCCCGCGCAGCGTGTTGATCTCGCCGTTGTGGCTGATGAAGCGGTAGGGGTGCGCGCGCGACCAGGACGGGAAGGTGTTGGTCGAGAACCGCGAGTGGACCAGCCCCATCGGGCTCGCCAGTCGCTCGTCGGTCAGGTCCGGGTAGAAGGTCAGCAGCTGGGAGGCGTTGAGCATCCCCTTGTAGACGATCGTCCGGCACGACATCGACGGGATGTAGGCGTCGGCCCTCCCGGGGAGGGCGCTGCGGCCAATGGCCTTCTCGATCAGCCGCCGGGCGACATACAGCCGGCGGTCGAACGCGAGGTCGCCGTCCGGGCCGAGGGCGAGGTCGGCGGGCCGGGCGATGAACGCCTGGGCCATCGCTGGCTGGCTGGCCCGGGCCGTCTCGCCGAGGCCGGTCGGGTCGGTCGGGACCTCGCGCCAGCCGAGCAGCGTGAGCTCCTCCGCCGCCAGCGAGCTCTCGAATCGCTCGATGATCCCGTCGCGGCTCGCCTCGTCGCGGGGCAGGAACACCTGGGCCACCCCGAAGCCGCGCTCCGGCAGCGCGTGGCCCGAGTCCGCGGCGACCGCGCGCAGGAACGCGTGCGGGACCGCGACAAGGATCCCGGCCCCGTCGCCCGTGTTGGCCTCGGACCCGGACGCGCCCGCGGTGCTCGAGGTTGACGAGGACGGTCAGCGCATCCCGGACGATGGCGTGCGAGGGGCGGCCCGCGACATCCACGACAAAGCCGAAGCCACAGGCGTCGTGCTCGGTGGCCGGCTCGTAGAGCGTGCGGGACTGTGGCACGGCCTCGCCTCCCGAGGGCACCCCCTCGTGGGGATGGAGCGGAACCGTACGCAATCGAGCCCGGCGGGGCAGGACCCTTGGTGGTGATCGTTGGGTTGCGGTTGGGGGTCCGGTGTTGCCACGGACCGCGAACCGGGCGGAGCGCCCGAGGTTCGAGGCGGATTCTTGTGCGGGATGCACAGGTATCACCTCGGCGACCGCTCGGTCGGCCTCGGGCGTCAGCCCGTCGTGACGTTGACCTTGTTGACCCCTCCACGGACCTCGATCTCGAATCGGTCCAGGGAGGTCTCGGCGCCGGGACTGGCGATGCGCCCTCCGCTCCAGGCCGCCGCGCCATCGAGGGTCATCTTGCGGTACCCGCCCCTGACGGTGAGCACGACGGGCACGCCCGCCGGGCGGGTCACGAGCAAGTCGTTGGCCCCGCCCGCGATCACGATGGGCACGACCCCGGACGGGACCCCGAGCGTCATGGCGACGCCGCCGCTCCCGCCGGCGAGGTCGAAGGCTGCGAGGCGGACCGCTCGCAGGTCCGCCGTGACCGAGGACGCACCGCCCCGCAGCTCCACGGTCCACGGCAGCGAGGCGTTGAGGACGAGCTCCGTGTGATCGCGCTTCCAGTGGGCCGAGGCGTTGAGGCGCTGATCGCCGATCCGTGCCTTCCAGTCGAACCAGGCAAACTTGGGGTAGCGGATCGTCACGACGCCATCGCGGGTCCGGGCGCTGGGTACGGCACCCGAGAACCGTGCGCGATAGAGCTCGGCCCCGAGGTCGGCACTGCCGCCGATGCTGACGGCCGGGGCGCCGGTCACGAACACGAGGCGACCAGCGGTCGCTGCCGCCACCGGCCCGGCGACCGACGCGGGCGCGGCCTCCGGCGTCTCGGGCCCGACAGCCGTCGTCTCGCCAGCCCCGTCACGCAGGGCGTCCACACAGGCAGCGAGGTAGCCCGAGATCCCGGCGAGCTCCTGGTCGCCGAGGCCGTCGAGCACTGCCATGGCCGCGCGGTCGACGGGATCCCAGGCGTGGAGCACCCCGGCAGAGCGATCCCCGACGACCTCGACGATGACCCGCCGCCGGTCCGCGGCATCCGCGACGCGGCGCACGAAGCCGGCCTGTTCTAGCCGGTCGACCAGGCGCGTGGTGGCGCCCGTGGTGAGCCCGGCAAGCTCACCGATCCGGCCCACGGTCATCGGTCCCTCGACGCCGAGCAGGCGAAGGACGCTCACGTCGGTGCCGGCCAGGCCCATGCGCGTCGCCACTGCATCCCCGTAGGCGGCATGGCTCGCCCCCAGGTCGGCCGTCGCCCGCAGGATCGCGGCGCTCACGACATCTCGGTTGAATCCGGGGCTTGACACGGTAGCTCCTCGACAGGCTATTATCTGCACAGCGCAGAGACATGCTAGCGCAGCCGATCACTCGGCGCAAGGCTACCCCAAGGAGGCCACACCGTGCACCTCAATCGTGAGCAGGCGGACATCGTCGCTCCCGGGATCTGGATCACGTTCCTGCTGATCCTGGGCTTCTTCGCCCGCCCGCTGCTCATCCCCGGCACCGTCGTCAGCACGTTCGTGCTCGGCATCTTCTACGCCGCGCGTGACGCGGCGGCGGGCCATGACTGAGCCCGTGCAGGTCACGACCGAGCCCGTGATCGATACCGTCAGCCTGCGGCGGACATTCGGCAAGCGCGGCGAGGTCGAGGCAGTCGCCGGCGTCGACCTCGAGGTTGCCGCCGGGTCGATCTTCGGCTTCCTCGGCCCGAACGGAGCGGGCAAGACCACGACCCTGCGGATCCTTGCCACGCTCCTCACACCCACGTCAGGGACCGCTCGTGTGATGGGCCATGACGTGGCCCGGGCGCCCGAGGATGTCCGCCGGCGCATCGGCTACGTGGCCCAGTCCGGCGGTTCCGATCCGCGGATGTCCGGGCGCGGCGAGCTCGTGATGCAGGGCCGTCTGTTTGGCCTGTCCGGGCGCCAAGCCCACGATCGTGCCCAGGAGCTGCTCGACCGGCTCGACCTCGCGGAGGCGGCCGACCGGGCGGTCGGCACCTATTCCGGCGGCATGCGCCGCCGTCTCGACGTCGGGATGGGCATGGTCCACCGACCCGGCCTGCTGTTCCTCGACGAGCCCACCACCGGTCTCGATCCCCAGGCCCGGGTGCGGATGTGGGACGAGGTGCGGCGGCTGCGCGCGGGCGGCACCACCGTGTTCCTGACCACCCACTACCTCGAAGAGGCGGACGCGCTGTGCGACCGGCTCGCGATCATCGACCATGGCCGGATCGTCGCCGAGGGGTCGGCGGACGAGCTCAAGCGGGCCGTCGCGGGCGACGTCGTCACGATCGGCACCGGCGCCAGCCCGGACCTCGTCGCCCGGCTGCTGGCCGAGGAGCCGTTCGTGCGCGAGGCGGGCGTCGCCGACGGCCTCGCCCGGATCTACGTCGACAATGCCGAGGCCAACCTGCCTGCCCTCCTGCGGCTGCTCGACGCGCACGGCCTCGCCCCCCAGTCGCTCGCCCTCAATCGGCCCAGCCTGGACGATGTCTTCCTGCGCCAGACCGGCCGGTCGCTGCGTGGTGAGGCCGCCTGACCGCCGACCTCGCCGAGCGACTTCCCACCGGAAAGGAAACCCAGATGCGCTTGCTGTCCGATACCTGGATCATGTTCCGCCGATCGCTCGGCCTCAGCCTTCGCAACCCGCCCTGGTTGATCGTGGGGCTCATGCAGCCCCTGATCTACCTGATCCTGTTCGCGCCGATCCTGACCAACCTGACCAAGATGCCGGGCTTCCCGCCGGGCAACGCGTTCAACACCTTCGTTCCTGGCCTGCTGGTCATGACCGCAGGATTCGGAACGATGTTCGTGGGCTTCGCGTTCATCGACGAGATCCGGAACGGCGTCGTCGAGCGGATGCGCGTCACGCCCATGAGCCGCACTGCCGGGGTGCTCGGCAGAACCCTCCGGGACATCGTCGTATTCCTCGTCCAGGGGCTGATCCTGATCGGTGTCAGCATCCCGTTCGGACTCAACGTGGATCCGCTCGGTGTGCTCGTCGCGCTCGGCCTGCTGGCGCTGATCGGCCTCGGGCTTGGCCCACTTTCCTACGCCCTCGCCCTGACCGTCGGGAGCGAGGACACGCTTGGCCCGCTGGTCCAGGCCGTCGCGCTGCCGGTGCTGCTGCTGTCGGGGGTCCTGCTGCCGATGGCGCTCGCGCCGGACTGGCTCCGCACGATCGCGACGTTCAACCCGTTGTACCACGCGGTCGAGGCGATGCGGGCGCTGTTCAACGCCGAGTTCTCCAGCGCTTCGATCGGGATCGGCATCGCCTGGATGGTCGCTCTTGCCGGCGCGTCGCTGGTGATCTCGGCCCGGGTGTTCAACCGGGCGACCGCCTGAAGCCCGCGACAGCTGCGACCTCGGCCCGGGGCCGCCGCCGCCCCGCCCGGCGGCGCCCCGCGCGGAGGTTCGCACCGGGCATCATGGGCTGATGCGCATCCGCGACTTCGGCGTCGAGATCTGGATGAACCGGTGGGAGACCCGGTGCCGGTACAACCTGGCCGAGACCTGCGTGGACTCGGTCACGGTCGAGGAGCTGCTGGAGCTCGCCGGGATGGACGGCACTGCGCTCGTGAATCGGCTCGCCTCGATGCGCCTCGATTACGGGCCTATCGAGGGCTCCGGCCGGCTGCGGATCGCGGTCGCCGGGCTGTACGAGACGGTCGGGCCGGAGCACGTCCTCGTGACCCACGGTGCCATTGGCGCAAATGCCCTCGCCTACCAGGCGCTCGTCGAGCCGGGCGACGTGGTCGTGCCGATCGTGCCCACGTACCAGCAGCACACCTCGATCGCGGAGAGCCTGGGGGCCGACGTCCGCCCGCTTCGCCTGCGGGAGGAGGACGCCTGGCTCCCGGATATCGACGAGCTGCGGCGCATCGCCCGCCGGGCGAAGGTGATCGCGATCGTCAATCCGAACAACCCCACCGGATCGCTGCTCGACGAGCCACGTCTGGCCGCGATCGTGGATATCGCGAGGGAGGCCGGCGCCTGGCTCATCGCGGACGAGGTCTACCGCGGCATCGACCAGGTGGGCGACGGGACCTCGCCGTCCTTCGTGGACTCGTACGAGCGCACGGTCGGCATCGGGAGCATGTCCAAGGCGTTCTCGCTGGCTGGGCTCCGCCTGGGCTGGATCGTGGCGCCGCGCGAGATCCTCGAGGCCGTGAGCCGCCACCGCGACTACTCCGTGATCAGCGTGGGCCAGGTGGACGACCTGCTGGCGTCGATCGCGCTCGAGGCCAAGGGCGCCCTGCTCGCCCGCAACCGGGAGATCGTGCGCCGCAACCTGGTGATCCTGGATGCCTGGGTCGCCGGCGAGCCGCGGATCGACTACGTGCGGCCGGCAGCCGGCACGACGGCCCTGCTCCGCTACGCGGCGGACGTGCCGTCCGAGGGCCTGTGCGTCCGCCTGCTGGAGACCGAAGGCGTGATGCTGACCCCCGGCAGCGCCCTCGACATGGAGGGCTACCTGCGCATCGGGTTCGCCAACGAGACACCCGTGCTCCAGGCTGGCCTGGAGCGGTTCTCAGCATTCCTGGCGACGCTCGGCTGACCATCGCCGGCCGCCTTCGCGTCTCCCTCCGGCTGTCCGCTACCCTTGCACCGGGCACAGCCGTTTGCGCCTCAAGCCTGGCACAGGGAGCAGTGGGATGACCGGTCGGGAAGACCCGACGACCCCGGGCGAGAGCGCCTACGTCGGCCCCTCGGGCGGCTTTGAACAGTCGCTGGTGGACCGGCTCTACGAGGGCGTCTACTACGTCGACCTCGGGCGCCGGATCCGGTACTGGAACCCCGGCGCCGAGAGGCTGTCCGGCTTCGCCGCCGACGAGGTGGTCGGCCGGTACTGCCACGACAACCTCCTCGACCACGTGGATGCTGCCGGCCGCTCCCTGTGCCGAAGCGGCTGTCCTCTCGCCGCCACCATGCGTGACGGCCAGGCGCGCGATGCGGAGGTCTTCCTGCGGCATCGCAAGGGTCACCGCGTCCCGATCCGGGTTCGTGCTAACGCCGTCCTCGACCGGGAGGGCAAGGTCATCGGCGCCGTGGAGGTGTTCGACGACCAGGGCGACCTCACGGCAGCCCGGGTCGAGCTGTCCGACCTGCGGGATCTCGCCATGACGGATGCGCTCACGGGCATCCCGAACCGGCGCCATTTCGAGATGTCGATCGCGTCGCGGATCGCCGAGTTCGCGGGGTACGGCCGTGACTTCGGGCTCCTGGTCGCCGACATCGACTGGTTCAAGACCCTCAACGACACCTATGGCCACGCCGCCGGGGACGTGGCCCTGCGGACGGTGGCCCAGACGATGCTTGCCGCGTCGCGGACGTCCGACGACCTTGCCCGGTTCGGAGGCGAGGAGTTCGTCCTGACGATCGTGGAGATCGACCCGGCCGGTCTTCTCGCCGTTGCCGAGCGCATGCGCCTGCAGGTCGCCCGGTCCAGCGTTCGGGCGGACGGCAACGATCTGAGCGTGACGATCTCGATCGGCGGCACGATGGCGGTACCGGGAGACACCGCCGAGACGGTGTTCGCGCGCGCCGACGCCGCCATGTACCGGGCGAAGGACGGTGGGCGCAACCGGGTGGAGATCGACGTTCCCTGATCGCTGCCGTGCCCGCGCGTCACGCCGCGGCGGTCGTCACCTCCGGCTTCGCGTCGCGGCGCCCCGCGCCTGCCGAGTACGCGAGCGTGACGAGCACGCCGACGAGGCCGAAGGCCGCGAGCACCGCAGCGTCCACCGCCGGCATGGACCCGCCGCCCGTGATCGCGCCCCGGAAGGCGTCGACGGCGTAGGTCAATGGCAGCAGCGGGTGCAGCGCGGCGAGCGGCCCGGGCACGGCGGCCGTGCCGAGCGGGATGCCGGCGGCCGCCACCTGGAGGGCCAGGAGGAGCAGCGCCAGCAGCCAGCCGCGGCTGCCGAGCAGCGCGACCAGCGCCTGTACCAGCGCGGCGAACACGAGCGCGGCGAGGACCGCGAACGCGACCAGCGAGCCGAGCTGGACCACGTCGAGGCCGAGCAGGAGCCGGATCCCGCCCACCATGAGCAGGGCACCGGCGACCGCCACCGCGGCGGCGGCCGCGGACGCGATCAGCACCGGGCGCCACCATCGCCGGTCGTCGCGGCCCCAGAGAGCCGGAAGGACCAGGAACGCCGCGAGCGCTCCGAGCCAGGTCGCCAGCGCCATCAGGAACGGGGCGAGCCCGCTGCCCGGTCCGGCGTCGGGGCTGGCGCGGGTGGCATCGACCGTCACGGGGTCCGCCGCGAGGGCGCCCACGCGGGAGCGCTCGTCGTCGGAGTACGCGGCCGTGCCATCAGCCGAGGTTTGAAGCCCTTTCGAGAGCGCATCGGCCTTGTCGGCGAGCGCGCTGCCGTCGTCCGCGAGGCCCTTTGCCTGCGCTTCGACGAGCGAGCCGGCGTCGACGGCCGTCTGCATCGAGTCGGTGAGGTCGCCCAGGCCGCCGACCGCGTCGGCCGTCCCGGTGGCCAGGGCCCTGGCCCCGTTCGACGAGAGCTTGGCGCCGCCGGCCAGCGCGTCCGCGCCGCCGGCCAGGTCGTCGAGCCCCGAAGCCAGGCCAGACGCACCCGACGCCACGCCCACGGCACCGTCGGCCAGCTGGGTCACTCCGTCAGCGAGCGCGGGCATCCCGTCGGCCAGCTGGCGGGTGCCGGCGGCGAGCTGGGCTGCCCCTGCGTCGAGCTGGGTGGCGCCGAGCGCGAGGTCCGCGGCTCCACCGGACGCGTCGGCGATCCCCGTCTCGAGCGGGGCCAGGCCGGCGGCGAGCAGCGCCGTGCCGTCCCGCAGGTCCGTGGCGCCGGCCTGGAGATCCGAGGCGCCGGCGGCGAGCCCCGCGGTCGCCCCGGCGAGGTCGCTGGCGCCGGAGGCGGTGCCGTTCGCGGCAGCCACCAGCGGAGTCCCCTGGGTGGCGAGGTCGTCGAGAGCGGCGCAGATGGCGGGCGTGCCCCCCATCCCCGCACACGCGGCGGCGAGCGCGGCGACGCCGTCGACATAGTCGGAGACGCCCGCGGCGAGCTGGCCCGCGCCCGCGGCAAGGCTGGACGCGCCGGCATCGGCCTGGTCCACGCCGTCCGAGAGGGCCACCGCGCCGGCACGGAGATCGGCCGCTCCATCGGCGAGGGCCTGGGCCTGGGCGCCGAGGCCCGTCGTCTGGGTCTTCATGAGCGCGAGGCCATCGGCCAGCTGGCTCGCCCCGTCCGCCACACCGGCGGCCCCGAGCGCGACCCCATCGGCGCCGTCGGCGAGGGCGCTCGCCTGGGCGGGGAGGGCAGTGGTCTGCTGGTCGAGGGCCGCCAGCCCGTCCGAGAGCCCCGATGCCCCATCGGCGAGCAGCGCGGCACCATCGGCCGAGGCGTGGGCGCCGCGCGCGAGCTTGCGGGCACCGACCTTGAGCTCGGCCGCCCCATCCGCGAGCTTGCGGGTCCCTTTGACCAGCTCGTCAGTGCCGCCCGACGCGCTACCGGCCTGATCGATGAACTCCTGGAGCCCGCCCACGAGCTGGCCCGCGAATGCCTCCGTCCCCGCCGCGTTGTCGGCGAGGCTGGTCGTGGAGGTGGCAACCGAGGCGGCGTCGTCGGCGGCCGTCGTGAGGGTGTCATGGGCCTGGGACACCGACAGCAGCACGCCGTCCACGTAGGAGGACGTGAGCTCGTTGACGGTCGCGGTCCCGATCGCGGCCGTGACCTCGCGGGCAACGGTGCCCAGCGCATCCCCGGCGCCGTCGCCGGTGACCAGCTGCAGCGTGGCCCTGGGGGCCGAGCCGGACGTGTCGGCCCAGATGGCGGCCACGGTTCGCGAGAAGTCGGCCGGGATCGTGAGGACCGCCGCGTACCGTCCGTTTTCGAGGCCCGCCCCGGCCTCCGCCTCGTCGGTTGCCAGCCAGGTGAAGCCGCCGTCGCCCGCGGTCGTCGTGAGCGCCTCGGACAGGTCCGCGCCCAGCGTCAGGGTGTCGGTCGAGCCGTCGGCGGCGGGCACGGACCCGCCCTGGTCGAGGTCCACGACGGCTGCCCGCACGGTGTCGAGGTTGCCCGCGGACGCGCCGAGCGACCACGTGAGCAGCCCGGCCACGGTGAGGGGCACGAGCACGACCAGACCCAGGGCGGCGGCGAGCCGCCCACGCGACAGGCGCGCGGTGGCGGTCCCCGCCACGCCCGCCACCATCGCCCCCGCCCCGGCGGGAACGAGCGGTACGCGCCCGAGAGCGCCGGTGAAGGCAGCCCCGGACGGCCACCAGGCCCGGTCACCGGCAAGGGTCGTGATCGCCGGCACCAGGATCGAGCGGACGACGAACGTGTCGATGAGCACGCCGATGGCCACGGCGACGCCCACCTGGAACAGGACGATCAAGGGGGCCGTGGCCATCGACCCGAACGTGCCGGCGAGGATCAGGCCGGCGGACGTGATGACGGCGCCGGTGTGACCGGACGCGATCCGGATTCCGTCCTTGAGGGAGCGGTGCTCGCTCTCCTCGCGGACCCGGCTCATCAGGAAGATGTTGTAGTCGGACCCGAGCGCCACCAGCAGCACGAACACCATCAGCGGCAGATAGAACGAGATGCCCGGGTGCCCCATGACGTCCTGGAACAGGAACGCCGACAGGCCGACCGCGGACCCGTAGGAGACCAGGACGGTGGCCACCAGGTACAGCGGGGCCACGATCGAGCGGAGCAGCAGCACGAGCACCACGAGGATGCCCATGACCGTGATGATGCCCACCCGATTGAAGTCGGTCGACAGGGTGTCCTGGACGTCGGCGAACTGGGCCGTCGGACCGCCGAGGGTGGCGGCGGCCGAGGCTCCGAACGCCGGCGCACTCGCGGCCAGCACGTCCTGGGTATCGCGCACGATGGCAAACGCGCCGCCCGAGTACGGGTCGTTGGAGCTGGTGACGTAGAAGCGGGTCGCCGAGCGGTCCCGGGACACGAACGCGTCGATCGCGTCGCGCAGCTTGTCCGCGTCCTCGCCCGTGAGCGTGGTCGGGATCCAGATGTCATCGGGTCGGGTCGCGAAGACCGCCCCCAGGGCCCGGTACTGGTCCGGCAGCGCGCCGAACGTGTCCTCGGCCTCCCGCTTGAGCTCCTTGGCGCTCGGCGTGCCGGCCAGGCTCTGCGGGGAGAGCGTGGCGTCTGGGCGGCCATCGAAGTGGTCCGCCAGCGCGTTGAACGAGTCCGCGAGGTCGAGCGCGGCGGAGATCGATCCGTCCTTCTCGAGCGAGCGGGCCGCCTTCACCCCGTCCTTCCAGGGACCCAGCGAGCGGACCTCCGGGTAGGCGTCGGCGAGCTCGGCGAGGTAATCGCTCATCAGCGTGTCGGTGGACCCGTCCTCTCCGCTCGAGCTGCCCGCGGCCGCCGACGGTGACGTGATCGATGAGGCGAGGGTCCGCAGCTGGGTGGGCAGGACCGCGTTGGTCCGGACGCGCTCGACGATGTCCTGCGCGTGGGCGATGCCGCTCTTGAGCTCCCGCATGGCGGTGCCCGCGGCGACGTCCGGGAACGCCGTGCCCAGTCCGTTCACGTAGGCGAGCGCGCTGTCCAGGCCGTCCGAGACCTCGGGGTCGAGCAGCGATGCGGAATCGGAGCCGGTGGTCCCGCTGTCGCCGTCCATCTTGTCGGCGATCGTCTGCAGCTGGACGGAGGGCTGGAAGCCGTCGGGGACCACGCCGTCCCCGTCGGGGGTCACGAGGCTGGTCACGGTCGCCACGCCCGGCGTGTTGCCGAGGGTGATCATGAGGTCGCGGAACTTCGCGAGCTGCCCGGGCGCGAGCATGTCGCCGCCGCCACCCGCATCGACGAGCCCGGTCGACTGGACGAGCTTGTCTTCGCCCAGGGACTTCGCGATGGCCTCGTACCCGATGCGTGAATCGGCGTCGGCGGGCAGCTCCGAGAGGACGTCGAAGTTGGTCTTGACCTGGGGCAGGAAGCCAGCCGGGACCAGGAGCGCGACCAGGAGGCCGACCGCGACGATCCCCGGATGGTGGGAGACCCCCGAGGCGAGGCGGGCGAAGAAGCCTCCGGGCTCACCCTCAGGACGGGGGCGGGTGTGCAAGGGCCAGAACAGGTAGTGCCCGAAGATGGACAGCATCGCCGGAGCCAGGGTCAGGCCGGCGATGAGGGTCACGAAGATGGCGACCGCGATCGCGGGTCCCGTGGAGCTGATCATCTGGAACTCGCCGAAGGCCATCGAGGCCATGCCCACGATCACGGTGGCCGCGCTGGCCGTGATCACCGCGCCGATGCGCTTGACAGTGGTCCGCGCGGCATCGTGCCAGTCGCCACCGCCGGAGACCTCCTCGCGATAGCGGCTGATCAGGAAGATCGCGTAGTCGGTCCCAACCCCGAACACCATCACGACCAAAAACGTGTCCAGGAGCGAGGACACCTGCCAGCCCAGCGAGGCCAGGAGCCCGAGGAGGCCGCGAGAGACCACGAACGCCGACCCGATGGTCACCAGCGGCACGAGCGCGGCCAGCGGCGCGCGGTAGATGAGGAGCAGAACCACCAGGACCAGCAGGACGGTCACCGCAGTCGTGCTGTCGGTGCCCGCCTTGACCGCCTCGAGGTAGTCGGCGCTGATCGCGGCGGACCCGGTCACGTGGGCCTCCAGGCCCGCCGGCGTGGTCGCCGCGAGGTGGTCGCGGAGCTCGCGGACCACGGTGCTCGCGGCATCACCGGCATTCTCGACATCGAGGTTGACGACGACCATCTCGAACTGGCCATCATCGCTGCGAAGCATGGATTCCAGCTCGGGGCGCGAGTCCGCGGTCTCGGTACCGGTGGCGGCCGTCCGCAGCTCGGGCGGAGCGTCGGCGCTCATCGTCCACGCCGCGAAGGCATCGCGGAACGCGCGGTCCGCGTCGGTGAGGCCGCCGGGGCGCTCGAAGGTGATCGTGGCCGACGATGCCGACGTGCTGCCCGGGAAGGCGCGCTCCAGCTCGTCGCGGGCCTGGACCGACGGTGCCGAGGGCGGCAGGAACGAGGCCTGGTCCGTGGAGCCGGACCCCGCCAGCGACGGCGCCAGGGTCGCGCACGCAACCCCGCCGACGATCCACGCGGCCACGATCAGGAAGCGGAAGCGGTAGGTCCAGGAGCCCAGTCGCTCGAACATCAGGTGCCTCTCCTCGGGCGGGCGGACAGCGCGGACCCGGCGTGATGTGCGTCAGGAATTGGGGTTGCGGCAGGCCGAAGCCGCCAGTAGGATACGAAGGCGCATTCGATACGTCAATGTATCGAATACGGGTGTGTATCACAGGTGGGAGGTCCGGTGCGGATGGGCCGGGAGCAGCGACCGGGGGACTGGGCGGCCTGGATGACGGGCCGAGCGGTGACGCCCCAGACCCCTGCGTCCGGTGCCGAGCCCGCTTCCGGCGGTGCGCCCACGCCCGAACCTGCGCCCACGGTCCCCATGCCCGCGTCCGACCCCGACCCCGACCTCCACGCGGACACCACGCGAACGCCTCGGCGCGAGGCCACCCGCCAACGAGTGCTGGACGCCGCCCTGGAGGTGTTTGCCGAGCGAGGGGTCATCGGCGGGACGGTGGAGGACATCTGCGAGCGCGCCGGCTTTACCCGCGGCGCGTTCTACTCCAACTTCGCCGACCGGGAGGACGTCATCGACGCCCTCGTGGAGCGCGAACAGAACCGGCTGCTCGACGGAGTGGACGCGATGTTCACCGATGTCGAGGACGAGATCGCGGCCGCGCCGGATCTGGGGGCCGCGCTCCGGGCGATCATCGGCCAGGTCCTCCAGGCGGTGCCCATCGACCGGGAGCTGTCCCTGATCCAGGCCGAGCTCGAGAACTTCGCGATCCGGCGCCCGGATCTCGCGGGACGGTTCGTGGCCAGCAACGAGCGGTTCCGCCAGCGGATCACTGCCTTCATCTCGGACGCGATGCAGCGCCACGGTCGGGAGCTCCTCGTCGAGCCCTCGATCCTCACCGACGCGATCATCGCGATCACCCAGCGGAGCGTCCGGCGGGCGCTCCTCGAGGGCGGTGACGCGGACCCCAACGAGATGGCCGGCGCCATCCTGCCCGGGCTGCTCCTGGCCTTCTCGAGGCGGGCCGTCGGCGCCACGGGCACGTAACCCCATCGAAAGGGAGGGCATCGGATGCTGACGTCCTCCTCCTCTCTCTGCACTACGGGGCCCTGAACCGGATGACGGTCGGGGCCCGTGGTGTGTCTGGGACCCCTTGCGCCTCCGGGGCACCGCAACCGGGCGGTGACCGGTAGGGTTCGTGTTCACATGCGAACCCTGCGCGCGGCGCCCTGGCAGCTCTGGTTCCTGGCCCTCGGGGCCATCTGGGGCTGCTCGTTCCTGTTCATCAAGCTCGGGCTGCAGTCCTTCACGCCGGTGCAGGTCGCCTTCGGGCGGCTGGTGATCGGCGCGGCCGTGCTGCAGGTGGTGGCCCGAGCGACCGGGACTCGCTTCCCCCGGGGCTGGCGGACGTGGCGCCACCTCGCCGTCGTGGGCCTGCTGTTCTGCAGCATCCCGTTCACGTTGTTCGCCTACGGCGAGACCCAGATCTCCTCGATCCTGGCCGGGATCATCAACGCCACGACCCCGTTGATGGCCCTGCTCGTCGCGCTCGCCGGCTTCCCGGAGCAGCGCCCGGGGCGAGACCGGATCGTGGGGCTGGGCGTGGGGTTTGCGGGCGTGCTCGTGGTCCTCGGAGCGTGGAACGGGCTGGGCGGCGGCGAGCTGCTGGGAGTGCTCGCCTGCGCGGGTGCGACCCTCTGCTACGGCATCGCCTACCTGTACACGCGGCGGCACCTCGCGGCGCTGCCGGAGGGCCCGATCGCGATCGCCACCTCGCAGGTCAGCCTCGGCGCGCTGTTCCTGCTCCCGGTCGTGAGCGTCGTCACCGTCGTGGGCGGCGGCGGGGTCACCACGCCGCTGGGTCTCGACACGGTGCTCGGGATGCTTGCGCTGGGCGCGTTCGGGTCTGGGTTCGCCTACGTGCTGTCCAACCACATCGTGATCGAGGCCGGGGCGACCATCGCCAGCTCGGTCACCTACATCACGCCCCTGTTCGCGGTCACGGCTGGCGCCTTCTTCCTTGCGGAGCCGCTCGCCTGGTACCAGCCCGTGGGCGGCGCGATCGTGCTCCTCGGGGTGGCGATCGCCCAGGGGAGGATCCGGGTGCCGGGCACCCGTCCACCGACAGATCGGGTACCGGTCCAGGCCAGCTCGGTTCCCGACGAGGTGCTCTGAGGTTCACTGAGCCGGCGATGCGGCCGGGCCTGCGGCCGTGGCACGATGGCGCAGCAGCCCCACGACCGGCCTCGGCCGGCGGCTGGCGAGGAGGTACCGTGCCCGCTCCCGACGCACCGTTCGAGGGCTTCCGCCCGGAGGCCATCGCGTTCCTGGCCGACCTTGCGGCGAACAACGACCGGGCCTGGTTCACGCCGCGCAAGGCCGAGTACGAGGCGCTCCTCAAGCGCCCGATGGAGGCACTGTGCGTCGCCCTCGCGGAGCGGTTTGCCGCCCGGGACCTGCCGCTCACGTCCGACCCGGTCCGGTCGCCGTTCCGCATCTACCGCGACGTCCGGTTCAGCAAGGACAAGTCGCCGTACAAGACGGCGGCCAGCGCCAGGTTCATGGCCGTCGGCGGCGGCCCCGGAGCGTACGTTCACCTGGAGCCTGGCGAGATCCACGCGGGTGGCGGGCTGTGGCGGCCGGATCCTCCCGTCCTGGCCGCTTGGCGCCGGCTCGTGGACACGGAGCCGGGGACCGTCCGCGCGGCGATCACCGACCCCGCGTTCGTGGCGGTGTTCGGGTCGCTCTCCGGCGACCGGCTGACGCGGGTGCCGGCGGGCTACCCGAAGGACCACCCCGCGGCCGACCTGCTGGTGCTCAAGGACCAGGTCTTCAGCACCCGGCTTTCCGACGCGGACGTGCTGTCACCGACCCTGCCCGACACGCTGGCGGATCTGTATGCCGCGGCCCGGCCGGTCTGGGCGCTGCTCGCGCGGGTGGCCGCCGGCTGAGCCTTCGGTCGTGGCGGCAGCGAGCCCCTGGCGGCTCACTCCGGCGGCGTACCCGGCGGCTCACTCCGGCGGCTCACTCCGGCGGCTCACTCCGGCGGCTCACTCCGGCGGCTCACTCCCCGTCCGGCTCTTCATCCCGGGCCCCGCCGTGACTCCCCGTCAAGGTATCCGGGTCGACGGAGCCCTCGGGCAGCAACAGGCTCCCCCACACGCTCCATTCGTGACCCGCGGTCACGTTCCGGGCGGCACCGGCGCCCCGTGGAGCGGATCTCGGTCCTTCGAGCGGAAAACCTTGACGCTGCGTCTGGTTCGGCGCGTCGAGCGTGCGACTGCCGGTCCGCCCGGGTTGCCAAGGAGCGTGCGACTGCCGGTCCGCCCGGGTCGCCAAGGCGCGGGAACCCGCCACCCGGGTCGCCAGAGCGATCGTCGGGTCGGAACCCGCGTCAGGATCGCGCGATGGCCAGCCGCTTGAACTCCTGCACCTGGCCCCGGATCGCGCGCTCGGTGGGGAGCCGCTCGATGCTCGACGCCCCGAAGAAGCCGTCGACCCCGGGCATCCGGCGGAGTGCCTCGCCAACCTGTTCGGGTTCGTCGAACGGGCCGCCGTGGCACAGGACCAGCAGGTCCGGCCGCACCCGCCGGCCGGCCTCCGCGATCGCCAGCACGCGCTCGATCGCCTCGTCCAGCGTGAACGCCACCCCCGCGCCGATGGTGCCCGCGGTCGTGAGGCCCACATGGGCCACCAGCTGATCCGCTCCGGCCGTCGCCATCGCTGTGGCCTGGTCGGGATCGAACACGTACGGAGAGGTGAACATGCCCAGCTCATGGGCGGTTGCGATCGCCTGCACCTCCAGGTCGTAGCTCATCCCGGTCGCCTCGAGGTTGCGCCGGAAGTCGCCGTCGATGAGGCCCACGGTGGGGAAGTTCTGGACGCCGTCGAACCCCAGCTCCATGAGCTGGCGCAGGAAGACGCGCATGATCCGGAACGGGTCCGTCCCGTTGACCCCGGCCAGGACCGGCGTGTCGCGGACGACCGGGAGCACCTCGGCGGCCATCTCGGCGACGATGGCGTTCGCATCGCCGTAGGCCAGCATCCCGGCGAGCGATCCGCGGCCGGCCATCCGGTAGCGGCCCGAGTTGTAGATGATCACCAGGTCGGCTCCGCCGGCCTCGGCCATCTTGGCCGAGAGCCCGGTACCGGCGCCACAGCCGACGATGGGTACGCCGGCGTCGGTCTGGGCGCGCAGGCGGCGGACGATCTCCTCGCGGGCGATGAACGGCATGTCAGGGCTCCTGGCGGTGTTCGGCCAGCATCGCGATCAGGCGATCGGCCATGGCGTCGGCAAACGCCGGGTCGTTGACGTGGAGGTCGAGCTCTACGAGCTTGACGACGGCAGGATCGATGGTGGCCCGCAGCGCGTCGAACAGGGCGGCGTCGGCGTCCGGTGACCAGAACGGCATCCCGTCCGCATCGATCATCGACACGCCGCGCAGGGGCAGATAGAGCGCCACCGGACCCGTTGCCGCGTTGAGCCTGCGGCCGATGACCCTCCCCAGCTCGGCGCATTCGGCGGGCGTCGTGCGCATCAGCGTGACCTGCGGGTTGTGCTTGTAGACGAGGCGGTCTCGGAAGCGCTCCGGCAGCGTGTCGAGGGCGGCGAAGTTGCACATGTCCAGGGCGCCAACGGAGACGACCTGCGGGATACCTGCCCGCGCGGCGGCGCCCAGGCGATCGGGTCCGGCGGAGAGCACGCCGCCGATCAGCTCGTCGGCGAGCTCGGTGGTGGTGATGTCGGCGACGCCGGCCACGAACCCGCCGGCGATCAGCGCCTCCATCGCCCGCCCGCCGCTGCCGGTCGCATGGAACACGAGCACCTCGTAGCCCGCCGACTCGAGACGTTCGCGGACGCGGCCGACGCACGGCGTAGTGACGCCGAACATGGTGGCGGTGATGAGCGGGTGATCCCCGGCCGGCGGGATGTCCTGCTCGGCCATGCCACAGACCGCGCCCGCGGCGTTGGCGAGGATCCGGCGCGACACGCGGTTGAGCCCGGCGATGTCGGTCACCGAGTACATCATCGTGATGTCCGTGATGTCGACATAGGGTGAGACGTCGCCCGAGGCCATCGTGCTGACCATGACCCTGGGCAGGCCGACCGGCATCGCCCGCATTGCGCTCGTGCCGATCGCCGTCCCGCCGGACCCGCCGATGGCGATGATGCCGTCCACGCGTCCCTCGGCGAGGAGCTCGCCGGCGACCACGGCAACGCCGCGGCACATCACGTCGAGCGCCGCCGAGCGGTCGTTCGTCGCTCGAATCGCGGCGAGGTCACCGCCACCCGCCGCCGCCACCCGGGCCGCCCCGATGTCCGGCGCCCACGGCGGCACACCGGTGCCGGCGTCGAGCACGACCGGCACGTGTCCCCGCGCCGCGATGAGGTCGCGGATGTATCCGAGCTCGACACCCTTGGTGTCCAGCGTGCCGATGACCAGGATGGTGCGTGCCGCCATCAATGCCTCCCGGGGACGCGGTGCGTCCATTGTGCCCCGGGGCGCTCGACAGGACTGGCCCCGGGCGTGATGCTGGAAGCGCGCCAGCACCAACCATCCGAGGAGGCCCATTGCGTCCCGCTTCCAGCCAGCCATCCATGCCGCCCGGGGCCGCAGCCGACCCTGCCGGCCTCCTCGCCCGGACCGCGGCGCTCGCGGCCTCGTTCCTCGACACCGTTGGGGAGCGGCCGGTCCGCGCCAGCGCCACGCGCGCCGACCTCCTGGCAACGCTTGGGGGACCGTTCCCGGCTGCGGGCGAGGAACCGCTGGCCGTGGTGGAGCGCCTCGCGCGCGATGCCGAGCCCGGCGTCATCGGGATCGCGGGGCCGCGCTACTTCGGGTTCGTGATCGGCGGGTCGCTGCCGGCGGCGCTCGCCGCGGACTGGCTGACCAGCACCTGGGACCAGAACGCCGGGATCTACGCCGCGGGACCGTCGGCATCGGTCGTCGAGGAGGTGGTGGGCGCCTGGCTGCTGGACTTGTTCGGCCTGCCGGCCGACGCGTCATTCGGTCTCACGACGGGCTGCCAGATGGCGCACGTCACCTGCCTCGCCGCCGCCCGCCACCGGGTCCTCGCCCGGCGTGGCTGGGATGTCGAGGCGGACGGGCTGGCGGGCTCGCCGGCGATCGACGTGCTCGTGGGTGCCGAGGTCCACGCCACCATCCCGACAGCGCTCCAGTACCTGGGGCTGGGGCGCGACCGGGCGACGACCGTGACGACCGACGACCAGGGACGGATGCGGCTCGACGCCCTGGAGGCGACACTCCCAGGGGGCGACCGGCCGCTGATCGTGTGCCTGCAGGCCGGCAACGTGAATACCGGCTCCTTCGACCCCATCAGCCCCGCGATCGAGCTCGTGCGGTCCCGACGCCCCGACGCCTGGATCCACGTTGACGGCGCGTTCGGGCTGTGGGCGGCCGCCGCGCCGGGCCTCCGCCACCTCGTGGAGGGTGTGGAGGCGGCCGACTCCTGGGCCACCGACGGCCACAAGTGGCTCAACGTCCCGTACGACTGCGGCTTCGCTTTCGTCCGCGACGCCGAGGCCCACGCGGCCGCGCTCTCACCACAGAGCGGTGCCTACATCATGTACGGCGACGCGGAGCGCGACGAGTTCCGCTGGGTGCCCGAGTACTCGCGACGCGCTCGCGGCTTCGCCTCCTGGGCCGCGCTCCGCTCGCTGGGGCGAGACGGGGTCGCCTCGCTGGTCGCGGGCCACCAGTCGCTCGCGGCGCGGATGGCGGACGGGCTCCGCGCGGCTGCCGATGACGCGGGCGTGGAGGTGCTCAACGATATCGTGCTCAACCAGGTGCTGGTGCGGTTCGCCGAGCGCGACGGGCTGACCGCGGACGACCGGACGCGCGAGGTGATCCGCCGGGTCCAGGAGGACGGCACCTGCTGGCTGTCGGGGACCACCTGGCATGGGATGGCGGCGATGCGGGTCTCGATCAGCAACTGGTCCACGACGGCGAGCGACATCGACCGCTCGCTCGAGGCGATCCTGCGGGCGGCGCGAGGCTAAGAGGCCGTCGCCGGCACGGCCGCGGCAGGGCGTCGCCGCCGCTCAGCTGTCGAGGATCTCCCAGCCGCGGGAGAGTGCCTCCCGGCGCAGGGCTGCGTCGGGAGCGACGGCCACGGCGCGCGTCGCCAGACGCAGGAGCGGGATGTCCGCGGCGGTGTCGCCGAACGCGACGAGCACCTCGCCGCCGTCGGCCTCGAGGGCAACCGCCGCCGCCTTCGCCTCGCCGGCCTGGGTTGGCCGGAGGAGCGCCCCGGTTGCCGCGCCGTCGCGGACCTCGAGCGGCGTGCCGAGGGCCACGTCCGCGCCGATCCGCCGCGCGAACGCGTCGGCGATCGGCTGGAAGGCCCCGCTCGCCAGGATCAGCCTGGCACCGGGGTCCGCCGCCCGCGCCGCGGTCGCGGCCGTGAGCACGGCATCGACGGCCGCCTGCCGTCGCCCGGGCCACAGGTGCGTGTCCACGACCCACTCGCCGAGCTCGTCCAGCCGCCCGGCGGGAACCCCGCGCAGCAGTCCCGCCTGGTCCCTGAGCCAGCGGGCGCGGAACGCCTCAGGGTCGAGCAGGCCCGCCTTCGCCAGCACCACCTGTGGCAGGCGGACGCGGACGAAGCGTCGGGCGGCCGCGGACGGCCAGTTGGCGAGGGTCCACGCGTGCACGCCGCGCCACGTGTCGACGGTGGCAAGCGTGCCGTCCATGTCACTGACGACGATGGGGCGACTCATGTCAGCCGGCCAGGTTCCGGACGTCCAGCGCCCGGCCCCAGTGCAGGACGCGGACGGCGACCAGCACCCCGAACGCGGCGAGGACGAGGATCGAGGCCGCGGCGATGGAGGTGTCGAGGTCGCCCGCCTGGAACTCCCCGTAGACGAGCAGCGGCAGGGTCTGCGTCCGGCCCTCGACATTGCCCGCGAACATGATCGTCGCCCCGAACTCGCCGAGCGCCCGCGCCCAGCTCATCACGAGGCCTGCCGCCAGCGCCGCCCCCGCCAGCGGGACCGTGATCGAGGTGAACAGCTGGCGCTCGGTGGCCCCGTCCACGCGCGCGGCGTCCTCCAGGTCGTGGTCCACGGTCGTGAACCCCGCACGGGCAGAGCGGATGTAGAACGGGGCCGCCACGAAGGTCTGGGCGATGACCACGGCGACGGTGGTGAACGGCAGCGTGATCCCGAGCAGGTCCAGCGGCTCTCCGAGGAGGCCCCGTCGGCCGAAGGCGAGCAACAGGGCGAGACCGGCGACGGACGGCGGCAGGATGATCGGCAGGTCGATCACCGTCTCCAGCAGGACCTGCCCGCGGAACCGGCGCCGCGCGAGGAGCAGCGCGATCGGCGTGCCGAACGCCACCATCAGCACGAGGCTGATCGTGGTCGTCACCAGCGACAGCACGAGGGCATCCGCGACGCGCCCCTGGCCGAGCGTCGTGATCAGCGATCCATCGAGGACGGCCCGGCCAACCAGCACCGCGACCGGCAGGCCGAGCAGGAGGCTCGCCAGCAGCCCCAACGCCACCGCTGGGCGACCGAGATCGGCCCGCTCCCGGTTGAGCCGCCGGGGAGCCGCCTGGGTGGATGTCGTCACCACGATGCCCGGCCGCTCAGCTGACCGGCAGGAAGCCGAACGAGGACAGGATCGCCTGCCCGTCCGGCCCCGCCACCCAGGCAAGGAACGACGCCGCCGCTTCCGGCGCTCCCGATGTGCCGACCACCACGCCGCCATAGGTCGCGGCCACGTTCGCCTCGGCCGGGATCTCGATCGTCTCGACGGCGTCCGATGCCCGCGCGTCCGTGACGTAAACGATGCCGGCGTCGCCTTCGCCGAGGGCCACCTTCGCGACGATGGCGCCCACGTTGTCCTCCGCGCTCACCACGTTCGCCCGGAAGGCGTCCGGGAACCCGGCCGGATAGCCGACGGCTGCCACCAGCTTGTCGAGCAGCTGGGCGGTGTAGCGCTCGACGGGCACGCCCTCCGCGCAGGCGATGACCCGGACCCCGGGTCGGGACAGGTCCGCGGGGCTGTGGATGTCCGCCGGGTTGCCGGCCGGGACGATGACCGTCAGGTGGTTGCCGGCGAAGGCCGTCACGCTGCCGGACGCAAAGCCCCGGTCAACGAGGGCCCGCGGGTTCGCCATGTCGGCCGCCAGGAACACGTCGGCCGGGGCGCCCTGCTCGATCTTGGCCTCGAGCGCCGTGGACGAGTCGATGGATACCGAGAAGGTGACGCCGGGGTGTGCCGCCTGGTACGCCGCCGTGATGGCCGCGAGGACGGGCCGCAGCGACGCCGCCGCGTAGACCTGCAGGTCGACCTCGGTCGTCGCCGTGGATGCCGGGGACGTTGCGGATGCTGCCGGGCTGGGGGTGGCGGCGGGCGCCCCGGCTGACCCGGTGGCACCGGACCCGCACGCGGCCGCCATTAGCGCGGTCGCCGCGACGAGGGCAGCGGCCCGGCCGAGCCAGGCCCGCCGCACCGCCGGATGCCGCGCCCGATGGCGCGTCACGCGCGTGCCTCGCGCCCCGACGGGATCTCGACGATGACGTTGGTCGACTTCACCACGCACACGGCTTCCTGCCCGACCTCCAGACCCAGGTCGTCGATCGCCTCGGCGGTCATCAGGCTGACCAGCCGGTGGGGGCCGGCCATGACCTCGACCACGGCGGCGACGCCGTCGCGCTCGATGCGGGTCACGATCCCCGGGAAGCGGTTGCGGGCCGACTGCGCGACGATCGGGCGGTCGGTACTGGCGCGGCGCCGCTCGGCCAGGAGACGCGTGACCTCCGCGATCTCGACCACCCGCTGTCCACCATCGGACCGCTCCATCCGGAGGCGGCCATCGGCCTCCCAGCGGCGCAGGGTCTCGACCGACACGCCGAGCATCTCGGCAGCCTGGCCGACGCGGATCCGGAGGACCATGGGCTCGCGATCGATGGACATGGACATGGATGATGCCGCCATGCGGCGCGAATGTCTAGATATCTCGGACGCAGCAGGAGGTTGCGCGGGACGGGGTGCCGGAGGGCCGGTCTCGCGGTCAACGGTGAGACTTGACAATACGAGGCGTCGTGTCTAGTCTCGACTCATGACCGCAGAGACGGACACCCGCCGGCAGGCGATCCAGGCTGCCGCTCGGCGCACCCTCGCCGCCGACCCGGCCGCACCGGTCGCCGCCATTGCCGCCGAGGCGGGCGTGTCCCGGGCGACGCTCTACCGGTACTTCCCGTCGCGCGCGTCCCTGTTGGACGCCGTCGACGTCGCGTTGGACCCGGGCGCGGGCGAGCGGATCCGGGCAGCCGCGGCGGCGCTCATCGCCCGCGACGGCCTTGCCCGGCTGTCCATGGACGAGGTCGCCGAGGCGGCGGGCGTGTCGCGTGCCAGCGTGTACCGGATCTACCCCGGCAAGCCCGCGCTGTTCGCCGCGATCCTGGCCGCGGAGTCACCGTTCGACGAGGTTGCGGCCACGCTCCACCGGATGCACGACCAGCCCCCGGTCGAGGTGCTGCCCACGCTGATCCGGATCCTGGACCGGGTCGCCTCCCCCCGGATCGGGATCCTCCGGACCCTGATGTTCGAGGTCACCACCGGGACCCCGGAGGCCATGGAGGCGGCGGGGCTCGCGCTGCAGCCGATGATCGGCGAGGTATCCGCGTACTTCGCCGGCCAGATGCGGGCGGGCACCGTCCGGCGCATGCACCCCATGCTCGCGGCGCAGGCGTTCGTCGGCCCGTTCATCTTCCACCTGCTCAGCCGATCCATCGCGGCACCCCTCGGGGGGCTCACCGTCGAGTCCGCCGATGCCGCCGATGCGTTTGCCCGGGTCGCCCTTCGCGGCCTGGCGCCCGATCCCCCCGAGGAGTAGCGATGCACGGTCGTCGTCGGATCATTGCCCCCATCGTCCTGGTGCTCGTCCTGGTCGCGGCGGGCGTCACCTGGTCCCTCAACCAGCCCACGGCCGCCGCCGACGGGTCGCTCACGGCCTCGGGGACCATCGAGGCGACGACGGTCGTCATCAGCCCCGAGATCGCGGGCCGGGCGATCGAGGTCTCGGTGGCCGAGGGCGACGCCGTTGCCGAGGGCGACGTCCTCGTTCGCCTCGATCCGGGTCTGCTTGACGCGCAGCAGGGTCAGGCCGATGCCGCCGTGGCCCAGGCAACGGCCGTCTTCGCGCAGGCCGAGGCCGGGGTGGCTGCCGCGCAGGCGAACCTCGACCTGCTCAAGGCCGGCCCGTCGTCGGCGCAACTCAATGTCGCCCAGCGCCAGGTCGACCAGGCCGTGACGGCCTGGAAGGTGGCTCGCAAGGCGTACAAGGATCTCTCGAAGGCGGAGAAGAACACCCCGGCCGGCAGCGCCGCGAAGGCGCAGCGGGACAACGCGGAGGCGGCGATCGCCACCGCCCGGGCGCAGTACCGGCTGATCGCATCGGGCGCCCGCGCGGAGCAGGTCTCGGCCGCCGAGGCGCAGCTCGCGGCCGCCGAGGCGCAGCTGTCGGCCGCACGCGCCCAGCAGGATTCGGCCGCGGCCGCCGTGACGGTGCTGGATGCCCAGCGGGCGAAGCTCACCCTCGTGGCCCCATCCGCGGGCACCGTCCTGTCCCGGGCCGTTGAGCCGGGCGAGACCGTCGTCCCCGGCGGCGCGCTCCTGGAGCTCGGCGACCTGGATCGCCTCACCCTCACGGTCTACGTGCCGGAGGATCGCCTGGGCGAGGTCCTGGTCGGGCAGGCGGTGTCGATCTCCGTGGACTCGTTCCCCGGTGAGACCTTCCGGGGGGCCGTGACCCGGATCGCGGACCAGGCGGAGTTCACGCCCCGCAACGTGCAGACCGTCGAGGGCCGCAAGACCACCGTGTTCGCGATCAAGCTTGCCCTCGAGGCCTCGGGCGGCAAGCTCAAGCCGGGCATGCCCGCCGACGTCGTCTTCGGGTCATGACCCTCGTCCAGGCGACCGGCCTCCACCGCTCGTTTGGCGACGTCCTGGCGGTCGACGGCGTCGACCTGGCGGTCGGGGCGGGCGAGGCGTACGGCCTCGTTGGACCCGACGGCGCGGGCAAGACGACCACCCTCCGGCTGCTGGTGGGGGCGCTCGCGCCCGACGCCGGCACGGTCGTCGTCGGCGGCACGGACATGGCCCGGCGGCCCGAGGTGGCCCGGGCGGGGATCGGCTACCTCGCCCAGCGGTTCAGCCTGTACGGGGATCTCACGGTCCTCGAGAACCTGCGCTTCTTTGCCGAGATCCGGGGCATCCGTGGAGGGCCATTCCAGGCGCGCGCGGCGGACCTCCTGGCCTTCGTCGGGCTCAACGGGTTCGAGGAGCGCCGGGCGGACAATCTCTCGGGCGGCATGAAGCAGAAGCTCGGCCTCGCCTGCGCGCTCGTCCACGAGCCCCGGGTCCTGCTCCTCGACGAGCCAACCGGCGGCGTGGACCCGGTCACCCGCCAGGAGTTCTGGAAGCTGCTCATCCGCCTGCTTGGCGACGGGCGCGCGATCGTCGTCAGCACGCCCTACATGGACGAGGCCGCGCGCTGCACCCGGGTCGGCTTCATGTACGGCGGCCGGATCCTGGTGGAGGGAGCGCCGCGGGAGCTGACGGCGACGATGGTCGGTCGAGTGCTGGAGCTCGCGGCCCGGCCGGGGAGGATGGCCCGCACGGTCGCGCTGCGGGATCCGGACGTGGAGGACGTGCTCGCCTTCGGGGACCGGCTGCACCTGCGGGTCGCGGGCACCGCTGGCCCGCTGGCCCGGCTGCCCGCCGCCCTGCTCGAGGCCGGCGTCCACGTGGATCGCCTGCGGCCGATCGCGCCATCGATGGAGGACGTGTTCATCTCGCTGCTCGCGGGCCGCTCGGCGGGCGGGTCGGTGGCCACGGCTGGCGCGGGTGGTCCAGTGCCCGGCGTCGGGGGACGGGCCGATGCCTGACGCCGTCATCGAGGTCCGCGACCTGACCAAGCGGTTCGACGGCTTCACCGCCGTGGACTCGGTCAGCTTCTCCGTGGAGCGCGGGGAGGTCGTCGGCTACCTCGGGCCCAACGGGAGCGGCAAGACGACGACCATTCGGATGCTCCTGGGGCTCCTGCGCCCGACCGAGGGGTCGGCCACCGTGCTGGGCTACGACATCGTGGCCGACGCGGAGCAGATCCGGCCGCGCGCCGGCTACATGAGCCAGAAGTTCGCGCTGTACGAGGACCTCACGGTCGGCGAGAACCTGCGCTTCTACGGCAGCGTCTACGGGATTGGCCGAGCCCGGCTCACCACCAGGGTCGACGAGATGCTCGACCTGGTGGGTCTTACCGACCAGCGCGACGATCGCGCCGGGGCGCTCTCGGGTGGCTGGCGGCAGCGGCTGGCGATGGCCATCGCACTCGTGCACGAGCCGCCGCTGCTGTTCCTCGACGAGCCCACCTCGGGCGTGGACCCGGAGGCCCGGCGCGCCTTCTGGGACATCATCTACCTGCTCGCCGACGGTGGCACGACCGTGCTCGTGACCACCCACTACATGGACGAGGCGGAGCACTGCGGCCGGCTGGGCATCATGCACCACGGCCACCTGCTCGCCATGGACACGCCGACCCGGCTGCGCGAGACCGTGGCCGGTGATCGCTGGAACGTGTCGACCGGTGGCATCAGCCCGATCACCGCGATCGACGGCCTGGACGGCGTCCCTGGTGTGAGCCACGCCGGCCTGCTCGGCGACCAGGTCCACGTGATCACCGAGGCCGGGGCGTACGACGCGGGCCGCCTGCGCGCGACGCTGGCGGCGGCCGCCGGGATCCCATCCGCGAGCCTCGAGATCGAGCCGGCCGAGGTGACCCTGGAGGACGTGTTCACGGTGCTCACCGGTGGGCGCGTCGACACCGACGAGGAGACCGCGCAATGAGAGGACGGCTGCTCGCGATCATCCGCAAGGAGTTCATCCACATCGCGCGCGATCCACGCACCCTGGCGCTCACGTTCGTGATGCCGCTGGTGATGCTGCTGCTGCTTGGCTACGCGGCCACCAATGACGTCCGCAACGTGCCGCTCGCCGTGTGGGACCAGGACCGCTCCGCCGAGTCCCGGGAGCTCATCGAGTCGTACCGCGCGGCCGACTACTTCCAGCTCGCCTTCGAGGCCGGCTCGGACGCGGAGATCGAGCAGCTCATCACGGACGGCTCGGCACAGGTGGGGATGATCATCCCGCCCGACTATGGCGCGACCCTGGCCGCGGGTGGGTCGACCGAGATCGCGTTCATCATCGACGGCTCGGACCCGCTCGTCGCCCAGACGGCCCTCGCGGCCGCATCCCAGCTGGGGCAGGCCGCCTCGTTCGGGGTCGTGACCCAGCGCCTCGCGGAGCACGGCCAGGGTGGCACGTTCGTGCTGCCGATCGATGTCCGCACCCAGGTCTGGTACAACCCCGACCTCAAGAGCTCGCACTACATGGTCCCGGCCCTGATCGGCGTGATCATGCTGTTCCTGTCGGTCGTGCTCACGTCCACCGCCATCGTCCGCGAGCGCGAGCGGGGCACCATCGAGCAGCTGATCGTGACCCCCATCCGGTCGTCCGAGCTGCTGGTCGGCAAGCTGACCCCGTACGTCCTGCTCGCATTCCTCAACATGGTCGAGATCCTGGCCATCGGGGTGGTGCTGTTCGGCGTGCCCATCGCGGGCAGCGTGCCGCTGCTGTTGGGCACCGCGGCCCTGTTCCTGGTCACGCCGCTGGGGATCGGGTTGCTGATCTCCACCGTGGCCAAGTCCCAGCAGGAGGCGATCATCCTGTCGCTGTTCTTCCTGCTGCCCAACATCTTCCTGTCCGGCTTCTTCTTCCCGATCGCCGCGATGCCCGGCTGGCTCCAGGCGATCACCTACCTGTTCCCGCTCAACTACTTCCTGACGATCGTGCGCGGGATCGTGCTCAAGGGCGCCGCCATGGCGGAGCTGTGGCCGCAGGTGGTGGCGCTGGTGGCCTACGGGGTCATCGTGATGGGGCTGGCGGCGCGCCGGTTCCGCAAGCGGCTCGACTGATCTGCCGGCGGGTGCGCCCCTCCGGCGAGGGCCGGGCTACCCGCCGCACCCGGCTCAGCGACGCTCGTCGAGGAACGCGAGCAGGGCGTCCGTGGTCCGTCGGGCCGCGGGGGCGATCCGGCGCGAGACGCCGGGGTACTGGTCGAACCCGTGGACGGCCCCCGGCACCTCCACCAGGGTCGATGGGACCCCGGCGTCCCGAAGGCGCTGGTGGAGACGTCGGCCATGGGCGGCCGGGATGATCGCGTCGTCGCCGCCCGTCACCTGGAGGACGGGTGGGCAGGCGGACCCGGCAAGCGCGACCGGTGACCAGTCGGCGTAGGCCCCGGGGGACTCGGCTGGCGTGCCACCGAACAGGCCATGGACCAGCAGGGCGCCCCCCGGCAGGTTGCCGTATCGGTAGGCCGGGAACAGGCGGAGCCGCGTCACCAGCCGGTCGATCGGGGTCGCCCGCAGCCGAGGCCGCAGATCGTCCGGGATCGGCTGGCCGGGCGCGGGCTGGCGCGGGTTGACGCGCCCGTACTCCTCCCAGAACGCAACGGGATCCGTGACGGCCGAGATGGCCGCGACGCCGCGCACGGGGCCCGGGTCGTCGCGCTGGCTCTTTGCGGCGCGGAAGGCCGTCACGAGGGCCAGGTGGCCGCCGCCCGCATGTCCAACCAGGACGATCCGGTCCCGTCGGACCCCATGGTTGGCCCCGGCCGACCGGAGCCAGGCCGTCGCCGCAGCCACCGCGCCCTCCATGTCGCCGAGCGTCGCGCCGGGCGCGAGCGGGTAGGCGAGGTCGAGCACGACGTGGCCGCCGCCCGCCATGGCGCGCATCAGGGGGGCGATCAGGAACCCCTTGTCCAGCGCCTGCCAGAGCCCGCCGTGCAGGTACACCACCCCGACGCCCGAGGGCGGCGTGCCGTCCTCGGGCAGCCACAGGTCGCCCAGCAGCGGCGGTCCGGCGCCGTCGCCGACCACGACGTCCCGCAGGCACTGGGCGTCCGGCGGCTTGCGGGCGACGATCTGCGACAGGCGGGCGCCACGGCCTCTCGCGCGGACGGTGAACCGGGCCGCCAGCGACGCTCCTGCCAGCGCGGCCAGCCCGGGCAGGCGACGACCCGTGACGAGGGACACCCCGCCGACGAGGAGCCCGGCCGCCGCCACGACCGGCGCCCAGGCCTGCGCCAGCAGGCGCGGCAGCCACAGCACGATCGCGGCCCGCCCGGATCGCGGGCCGGTCACCGCGAGCACGCCCGCCAGCCCGATGGCGATCCCGCCCCAGCGCAGCCCGGCTCGAAGAAATTTCACCAGGCTTCGAGTCTAGACGGTGCCGCACACCCGGCCGGCGCCCTGTTCGCCGGCGGGCGCGGCCCTGCTACTCGCTGAAGCGCTGCTCCGCCCAGGGATCGGCATCGTTGTGGTAGCCGTAGCGCTCCCAGAAGCCCGGCTGGTCACGATCGAGGAGCTCGAGACCGCGGATCCACTTGGGGCCCTTCCAGAAGTACCGCTTGGGGACGATCAGCCGGAGCGGGTACCCGTGGTCCGGGGTCGAGTGGCTCGCCTTCAAAGGTATCGGCGAGCAGGACGTCATCGTCATCGAGGACCGCGAGCGGCATGTTGGCGGTGTAGCCCTGCTCCGCGTGGCCGACCACGTGGGTGGCGGTGGGGCGGACCTGGGCCAGCTCCAGGATGGTCTGGATCGCGACCCCCTCCCAGTGCGTGTCCAGCTTCGACCAGCGGGTGACGCAGTGGATGTCCGTGGTGACCTGCTTGCGGGGCAGGGCGCGGAACTCGTCCCAGGTGAGGCGGAACGGGTTGTCAACCTCGCCGTAGACCTTGAAGTCCCAGGTCGCGAGGTCCGCGCGCGGCACGGAGCCGTAGTGGAGGACCGGGAACTTCTCGGTGAGGTACTGGCCGGGGGGCACCCGGTCCGCGACCGAGGGGTCGGGGCGGCGGTTGCCGATGAGTCGATCGAACATGGGTCTCCTGCGCCGGGACGGGCACGCGTGGCTGTCGCCAGCCTGTTCGCACAGATGCTACTCGCGGACCGTGACGGCGCGGTGACCGGGTAGAGTTGGGGTATGCCCGAAGCGCCCAAGGTCGTGATCGTCATGCCCGCGTACAACGCCGCCCGCACCCTGGAGCGCACGTACGCGGACATCCCGCACGACCTCGTCGATCACCTGATCCTCGTCGACGACGTGTCGGAGGACGAGACGGTGGAGATCGCCAAGCGGCTGGGCATCGAGGTCATCGTCCATCGCCAGAACCTGGGCTACGGCGGCAACCAGAAGACCTGCTACGACCGGGCGCTGGAGTGGGGTGCCGACGTGGTCGTGATGCTGCACCCCGACTACCAGTACGACGCGACGCGGATCCCGCAGCTGGTGGAGCCGATCCTCGCGGGCGAGGCGGATCTCATGCTCGGCAGCCGGTTCCTCGGCGACCCGATCGCCGGCGGCATGCCCAAGTGGAAGTTCCTGTCCAACCGGTTCCTGACCGGGGTGGAGAACCTGGTGTTCGGGCTGCGCCTGTCCGAGTACCACACCGGGCTCCGGGCCTACTCCCGGCGCCTCCTCGAGCGGATCCCGTACGAACTCAACTCCGACGATTTCGTGTTCGACCAGGACCTGATCGCGCAGGTCGTGGCGGCGGGTGGGATGCGCATCGGCGAGATCGCCGTCCCGACCCGCTACTTCGCGGAGGCAAGTTCCGTCGGGTTCCGCCGGAGCGTGGTGTACGGGTTCTCCACCTTGCGAGTCGTTGGCCGGTATCTCCTGCACCGCACCGGGCTCCGCCGCTCGGCGAAGCTCCGCCCGCGCGTCCCCGCGAGCGAGTCCGGCAGCGTGTAGCCGTGCGCCTGCGCGGGGCCCTCTCGGGGAGGCTGGCCCGGGCGGCACTGGGTGTCGCCATCTCGGCTGTGGCGCTGGCTCTCGTCGCCCGGTCCGTGGACCTGGGCGCGGCCTGGGAATCGCTTCGCACCGCCGACGCGCGCTGGATCGCGCTCCTCGTGGCCTTCGTCGTGGGCGACGTCGTGCTCCGCGCCGTCCGGTGGCGGGTGCTCCTGGGGCCGCTCGCGGTGGTGCCGCTGGCCGCGACGACGGCGTCGCTGCTCGTCGGGTACCTGGCCAACAACGTGCTGCCGGCGCGGCTGGGCGAGATCGTCCGGAGCCACGACCTGGGCCGGCGGACGGGCGTGTCGCGGTCCACGATCCTGGGCACGATCGTCATCGAGCGGGTCGTGGACACGATGGTGGTCGTGGCGATCGCGGCCGTCGCGATCCTCGTGCTCTCGGTCCGGGGGATCGTGGCCTCGGCGGTCCTGGTCGGGTTCGCGGTCACGGCGCTGCTTGTCGTGGGCGTGATCGTGGGCATCTCCGCACACCGGCTGCCGGGCGCGGAGCGTGTGCGTGGGTTCCTCGCCCGGTGGCCGCGGGTCCGCGACGTGCTGCGGCGGCTCCAGGCGGGGCTGTCGGTGGCGAGCGACCTGCGCGCGATGGCGGCCGCGGTCGTGCTGTCCGTTGGGTCGTGGTCGTTCACGGTGCTCGCGTTCGCGGCCGCCGCGCAGGCGGTGGGCATCGAGCCGACGATGGGCCAGGCGGCGCTGCTCGCGGCGGGCACGAACCTCGCGACGGCGATCCCGGCCGGGCCGGGGTACGTTGGCACCTTCGAGCTGGCCGCGGTGACGATCGCGCGCTCCGTGGGGATCGCCCCCGCGCCGGCGCTGGCGTTCGCGATCCTGGCCCACGCGACGGCGCTGGTGCTGACCTCGGCAGGGGGAGCCGTGGTCCTGGTCCTCGCCGGTCGCCGCGGGATGGCGTTGCCGGTCGAGGAGGGCGCTGGTGACAAGCGACTGAAGGGAGGGGGGCGATGACACGGGCAAGGATCCGGCACCCGTGGCCCGGGGTGATCGACTGGGGTGGCGACTGGCTGACCGAGACGCGGGACGAGCTCGCGCACCTGGGGTTCGTGCTGCGCGACGGATCGGCGCCCGGGGTGATGCCCGGTCCACGGCTGCTGGTCGCGCTCCGTGACCACCCGACGCTCGAGCACTTCGACCCGGAGGTGGTCACGTACTGGGTCGCCGCTGAGGGGCACGGTCGCCTGGCGACGCTCGATCGAGGCAGGCGGTCGGCGCCGCTCGACAGGGCCAGCGAGGCCCCGCAGGCCGTTCCCTGGTCATGGGGCCCGGTGAGGGTGACGGATCGGGTTCCCGTCAGCAACGGGTTTCTCGGGTTCGGTGGCACGCTGCTGGTCGATGCCACCGATGACTCGGCGACCTACGCCGCGTTCACGTCACGCGCGCCGATCGTGCGCTGGGCGGGCCATTCGCAGGGCGTGGACTTCCTCGTCGACGAGGTGGGCGCGTTCTTCGCGCGGCTGATGGTCCCGGTCGACTACCAGCCCGAGGCTGAGACGCGGGTGGCGGCGGCCGACCCGGAAGCGCTGTACGCGGCGTTCCTCGCGCACTCGATCGACAGGCTCCACCACTCGCGCCGCCTCCGGGATGCGGACCCGAAGACGGCCGGCTGGCTGGAGCGTGAGGGCCACCGGCTCCGGCGCGAGGTTCCCGGGCACTGGGCGGCGGGGCTGGATCTCCTCGCCTGGCTGGATCTCGGGTAGCCGCGCCCGCTGACCTGCTCGGCGCACCCGTGGCGCGCGACGCCACGATGACCCCCTGCCGGGCGGGCCCGCCCGGCGCGTGTTGGGGGCATGCCCGGCGCGCGGCGGTGGGGCCCGCGTGACTCTCGGTCACGCTCTTGGGGCTGTAGCGGGTTCTCGGCGGGCCGATCGTCGCCCTCGGCCTGACAAGCTGACGCTCGGTCACGCTTTGGGGCCTGTAGCGGGTCCCCGCCGGCCGATCTCGGGCCTAGAGGCCCAGTTCATCGCCTCTGAGTCAAGTTCGGACGTGCCGGCATGGTCGCCGGGGCTCACTCGGGGCCTTGAGGCTCCGTTTGTTGACGCAGGGTCACGCCGGAGGGATGACAAACGCGACCCGTCGCGCGCCACGGTGGACCCGTGGCGTGCTCACCGACGACGTGCGCGGGCACAAACGCGAAGCGACCACTCACGGGTGACCGCGAGTGGTCGCACACACCGATGCCCCCGGCGAGGGGCCCCGGTCAGCCGCCGAGCAGCCCGTTGGCCATCAGGAACTCCTTCGCGACATCCTTGATGTCCTGCTGCTCAACGGCCACCTTGACGCCCAGGTTGGTGAGCTCCTCGGTGGTCAGCTTGGCGAGCACGTTGTCGAACAGGGCCTGGAACGCGGTCGGATCCGCAACCTTGGCGAGCAGGTCGTCACGGACGAGCGCGGTCATGTTCTCGGCCGGCTGGGTCATGAGATCGTCGTCGAGGACGACGAACCCGAACTGGGCGATCGCCGGCTGCGTGGAGCACAACCACGCGAAGTCGACGCCCTTGTTCTCGAGCGCCTGGGCGATCGGGGCATCGCACGCGGCGAGCGACTCGCGCTTCTTGGGCGGATAGGTGATCCCGTAGGCCTCGAGCGCTCCCTTGCACAGCGGGTTGGCGTCGCAGTCGGGTGGCAGGCCCCACCGGAGCTGTCCCTGGACCGCGGCCAGGTCGCTCATCGTGGCCAGGCCCAGCTCGGTGGCGGTGTCCTGCCGGACGACGGCGGCGTTGGTGTCCTCGCCGGGCGAGATGCCGAACACGCTGATGCCCTTCGACGAGAGCTGCGCGGCAAGCGCGTCGCGGTTGGCGAGCCCGTCGCCGGTGATCTGGCTGGTGTCGTAGTAGCCGAGGCCGGAGCCGACGTACTCGGGAGAGACATCGATCTGGCCGTTCTCGAGCGCGGGCTGGCGAACCTGGCGGGCGCCGATGCCGAGGGTGCGGGTTACCGGGTAGCCGTCGGCCTCGAGGACCTGGGCGAACATCTCGGCGACGAGCTGTGACTCGTAGAAGCCGTCCGAGCCGATCCGGACCTCCGGCTTGGGGGCTTCCGTGGGGGTGGGTGTCTCGGGAGCCATGCTCTCGGGAGCCATGCTCTCGGCGGGCGCCTGCGTCGGCGCTGTCGACGGGCTGCTGCCCCCACCCGACGAGCAGGCGGCAACCGCCACCAGCATCGCCGCCCCGAGGGCGAGCGCGCGGGAAAACCGCATTGGGTCTCCTCCCCTGTGCGTATCGTGGCTCCCCGGCTGGGGCGCGGGCCGAGCGTACCTCATGACCGGCCGATGGGCTCGCGGGCGGGATCCGGTCAGGGAATGCCGCGTGGAAGCCGGCCCTCGGCGAGCTGGCGGAACCCCCGGGCGGGGCGGATCGTGCGATCTGCGCGCCGCGCCGTGCCGCGCTGGGCGACGGAGAGCAGGAGATCGACCGAGATCGCGAGCGCGGACACGAGGATCGCGCCGCCGATCAGCTCGCCCAGCCCGGCCACGCCCTTGAGGCGGCCATCGAGGATGAAGCGCCCCAGGCCGCCGAAGCCCACCACGGCGCCGATCGTGGCTGTCGCGATCACGTTGAGGACCGCGGTCCGGAAGCCGCCGATGATGACCGGTGCGGCGAGCGGCAGCTCCAGGGTCCGGAGCACCTCCATCTCGCGCAGGCCCATCCCTCGACCCGCCTCGATCAGGTCGCGGTCCACCTCGCGCAGACCCGCGTAGGCGTTGACGAGGATGGGCGGGATCGCGAGCAGGACCATCGCCAGGAACGTGGGGACCAGGTTGAGCCCGATGTCCGGCCACACGGCCAGCGACACGGGCAGGATCATCACGATCACCGCATACGACGGCAGCGCCCGGCCGATGTTGGCGACGTTGATGGCGAGGGTGGCCCAGCGCCCGGTATGCCCGATCCAGAGACCCACCGGGAGGGCGATCAGCGTCGCGGCGACCACGGACACGGAGCTGATCGCCACGTGCTCAAGGAGCCGGACGGGGATCCCGGTCTCGCCCTGCCATGTGGCGGGATCGGTGAGCCAGGCGACGAGCTCGTTCATGGCGTGACCGGGTGCTCGGCGCGCGCCCGGGCCCAGGGCGTGGCCCGCGCCTCGAGCCGGCGGAGCAGGAAGTCGAGCACGAGCGCCAGCAGGACCGCGAGCAGCGACCCCACCAGGTACTTGGTGGGGAAGAACGTCTGGAGGCCCTCGCTGATCAGCTGGCCCAGCCCCCCAAAGGTGTTGCCCAGGATCGAGACGACGGTCGCCAGCCCGACGAGCGTGACGGCCGCCACGCGCAGCCCCGCGACCATCAGCGGCACCGCCAGCGGGAGCTCCACGCGCAGCAGGCGCTGCCGGGAGCGATAGCCCATGCCGTCAGCCGACTCGAGGACCTCGCGGGGCACGCCCTGCAGGCCGGCCACGATGTTCCGGAACAGGATCAGCAGCGTGTAGCTGGTGAGCGGGACGAGCGCCGTGAGATAGCTGAACCCGAAGATCGGGATGAGGAGGGCGAACGCCGCCAGGGACGGGATCGTGTACAGCAGGCCGGTCACGGCCGTGATCGGACCGCTCACCGCCGGCCGCCGCACCGCCCAGATGGCAAGCACCAGGCTGATCGCGAAGCCCACCGCGAGCGGGATCGCGGTGAGCACCAGGTGCTGGGCGGTCGCCGCGGCGAGGTCGTCGAGGTGCGAGGCGATCCAGCCGGCGTCGATCAGCGGCTGGCCATTCATCCCGGAGTCTCCGCTGCCCCGGCAGCCCCGGTTGCGGCATTCGCCGGCCCGTCGGCGTCAGCGTCGGCCGGCGTCTCGTGGTGGTCGGCCGCCGGCCCGTCGGCGGTGCCGTCGGCCGGCGTCGTTGCGTCGATGCCCTGCGCCCCCTGGCTGCGCATCCACTCCGTGATGTCGTCGAGCCGGATCATGCCCCGCAGGGCGCCGTTCCGGTCCACCACCAGGCCGGCCTGGACGTCGGCGTCGAGCAGCATCGACAGGGCGTCCTTGAGCGTGGTGCGCCGATCGAACAGGGGCGAGGCCGACTCGACTTGCTCAACCTCGATGGCCCCCGCCGACAGGTGGTTGCGATGGATCCAGCCGATCGGCTGCATCGCCTCGCCCGTGAGCAGGACGTGCTCGAACGGGTCCTGCGCGGCCAGCCGCCGGATCATGGTCCCGTTGTCGCCGGGGCGGGCGGTGACGACCGGCGTGAGTGCCAGCTCCCCCACCCGGAACAGGGACAGGCGCTTGAGGCCGCGGTCCGTGCCCACGAACCGGGCCACGAAGTCCGACGCGGGGTTGGCGAGAATCTCGGCCGGCGTCCCGAACTGCTCCACGACCCCGCCGGCCCGGAAGACCGCCACCAGGTCGCCCATCTTGATGGCCTCGTCGATGTCGTGGGTGACGAACAGGATCGACTTGGCCAGCTGCTCCTGGAGGCGCAGGAACTCGTTCTGGAGACGCTCTCGAACGATCGGGTCCACGGCCCCGAACGGCTCGTCCATGAGCATGACCGGTGGATCTGCGGCCAGCGCCCGTGCCACGCCAACGCGCTGTCGCTCGCCGCCGGAGAGCTGGGTCGGGAAGCGGCTGGCGTAGCTGGCCGGGTCCAGGCCCACCAGGTGGAGGAGCTCGTCGGAGCGCGCCTTGCGCGCGGCAGGCGACCAGCCCAGCAGGCGCGGCACCGTGGCCACGTTGTCCTCGATCGTCTGGTGGGGGAACAGCCCGGTCTGCTGGATGACGTACCCGATGCCCCGGCGGAGCTCGGTGACATCGCGGCTCGCGATGTCCACCCCGTCGAGCAGGATCCGGCCCGAGGTTGGCTCGATCAGGCGGTTGACCATCTTGAGCGACGTCGTCTTGCCACAGCCCGACGGCCCGACCAGCACGCAGATCCTGCCGGCGGGGATGGCCAGGGACAGGTCGTTGACCGCCGCGGGGGTCCCGGTCCTGGCCGCCCGCGGGTCGTAGGACTTGCTGACGTGGTCGAACTCGACCGTTGCGGCGCGACCGGACGTGGCGGGGGAGGCGGACATCGGGCTGGGGGCTCCTCGCGGTTGGGGGAAGGCTACGCGATCACGTCGTCCCCGCCCAGCGCGGTGGCGGTTGGTCGCGACCGATGGCACTACCCCCCGGCGGCGGCCCGGACCATCATTGGCGGCGCGATGACGCCGCGGCGAGTCCCGAGAGGCGCCGTCGGGGCGCGTCGCGAAGGAGACCCATGCTCGAGATGCGCACCCGCACCCGCACCCGCATCGCCATCACCGCCGCGCCAACCGACACGGTCCGCGGGCCGCGCACCCGGCTCCAGCTCGAGCTTCGCGATGTCGCCGAGGAGATCACCGGGCGCGTCGACCGTGACGAGCTCAGCCGCTCGGACGAGGAAGACATCACCGAGGCGATCGACGCCGCGGTGGCCGCGGCGCTGCCCGATGTCGTGGCCGCCCTGGATCGCGAGCTGACGCCCCGCATCGAGGCGCTGCCGCTGGCCACACGCCTCACGCTTGCGCAGGCTCGCCGGCGGCGGGACTTCGGGCTCGATTGACCCGGGCTCGGGCGGGTCGACCCACCGACCCGCCCGGGACCCAGAGACGCGTGGCGAGCATCAGTCGGCGGATGGCCTGTCATGCGCGGATGGCCTGTCAGGCGGCGTCAAGCTCCCGGCTGATCGCCCGGAGGATGAACCGGGCCGCCTCGGCGCTCTTGCCGCCCAGCCGTTGCCCGTCGTCCTGCTCCAGCGCGACGGCCAGGTCCGCCAGCATCGCGCCGATCACGGGCGTCCGCGACAGGACCCCCTGCTCGAACGCCGCCTCCAGCCCGGCGACGGCCTCGCGCGCGTTGTCAACGACGTGGCCCTTCGCCTCCATCCGCTCCCGGAATGCGGCGCGCGCCGCCTCGGCAGCCGCGCCAGCGCTGGGTGTCATTCGTTCCTCCCAGGTCCCCGATCCCCGCCTGTCCATGCCCGCATCTGCGCCGTGGCGCGCCCGTCGGTGGCGGCCCGCTCCTCCCAGCGGCGCGCTCGCCATTCTGGCTCCAGCACGCTCATGTGGATCTCGTCCCACCAGCGGCCATCGCGCCAGATCGCCTCGCGCGCCCGCCCCTCGTCCACGAACCCGACCCTCGCGTACGCGCGCACGGCGCGCTCGTTGAACGCGAACACCGACAGCGACACGCGGTGGAGCCCGAGCGCGGTGAACGCGTGCTCCACCATCAGCGCCGTGGCCTCGGTGCCGTAGCCGTTGCCCCAGGCGTCGTGCTCGCCGATCGTGATGTGGTACAGGACCGACCCGTTGTCGGCGTCGAGCTGCGAGAACGCGCAGCTGCCGATGAGCCGCCCGGTGGCCCGCTCGTGGATCCCCATCGCGAGGGCGTCGGGTCCCAGGGCCCGCATCATGAAGAACCGCTCGATCTCATCGGGCCGCATCGGCTTGTCCTGGTAGCGCGTCAGGCGCGCCACCTCGGGATCCTGGTACCAGCGGAGGAAGTCGGGAAGGTTGTCCCGAGTGTGCCGCTTGAGCACGACGAGGGAACCGTCGATTCGGTCCGGGAACCAGCGGCGATGGAGCATCACGTGCACCCTATACCATCGGCTGCATGCGCCGCTGGAGCGAGGCGACGGACCGGGTGGCGGCGACCCCCAGGACGTCGGAGAAGACCGACATCCTCGCCGCCTATCTCGCGTCGCTCGACGACGACGAGCTGCCGGTTGCCGCCGTGTTCCTGGCCGGGCGCCCGTTCCCGGAGGCCGACCAGCGTTCCGTGGGCCTCGGCTGGTCCGGGTTGAACGGCACGGTCCTCCGCGTTGCCGGCGCCGACGCCGATGCCATCCGCCGCGCGTACGACCGCTCGTCGGACATTGCGACCGCGGTGGCGGACGTCCTGCTGGCCGCGGGCCATGATCCGGACCCCGCGTCCGAGCCATCGCTGGTCGAGACGCGGCAAGCATTCGAGGCGATCGAGGCTGCGTCGGGTCCCGCGGCGAAGGCCGCGATCCTGGAGCCCCTGCTCGCGAGGTCCTCGCCGCGGACGGCCGCGGCGATCGTCAAGGTCCTCACCGGCGAGCTCCGCATCGGGCTCCGCGAGGGGCTGCTGGAGGCTGCCATCGCGAAGGCCTTCTCGCGCCCGCTGGAGCGGGTGAAGCGCGCCGGGATGCTCACGGGGGATGTGGGCCGGACGGCGACCCTCGCCCGGGAGGACCGGCTGGACGAGGCGGCGATGGCCCTGTTCCACCCGCTCAAGTTCATGCTCGCGTCGCCGGCCGAGGACGCGTCGGAGATCATCGGCCGGCTGGGGCCGACGGTCTGGGTCGAGGACAAGTACGACGGCATCCGGGCCCAGCTCCACCGGACCGGCGACGACGTCCATCTCTACTCTCGCGACCTGCACGACATCAGCGGCCAGTTCCCGGAGGTGGTCGAAGGTGCTCGAGGCCTGCCGTGGGCGGGCATCCTCGACGGCGAGCTCCTGGCGTGGAAGGACGGCGTCGTGCTCCCGTTCCTCAAGCTCCAGGCCCGGCTGGGGCGCAAGAACCCGTCGGCCGCGATCCTTGCCGAGGTCCCCGTGATCTACGTTGCCTGGGACGTCCTGGGCATGGACCGCGACGGCGACGCGGCCGTCACGCCGCTGCTGGACACGCCGCTCACGGAGCGGCGGCGGGTCCTCGAGTCGCTCGCTCTCCCGCTCGCGGCCGACGGGGGCTGCTTCGCGCTGAGCCACCTCGTCACGGTGGAGTCCACGGATGGGCTCGAGGCCGCCTTCCTCGAGGCGCGGGCGCGGCGCAACGAGGGGCTGATGGTCAAGGACCCGGGCAGCCCGTACTCGCCGGGTCGGCGCGGCCTCGGCTGGCTCAAGATGAAGAAGGCCCTGGCGACCCTCGACTGCGTCGTCGTCGGGGTCGAGGTGGGGCACGGCAAGCGTCACGGGGTCCTGAGCGACTACACCTTCGCGGTGCACGACGAGGCCACCGGCGGGCTGGTCACGATCGGCAAGGCGTACAGCGGGCTGACTGACGCGGAGATCGCCGAGATGACCCGCTGGTTCGAGGCCCACACCGTCTCAACCCACGGGCGGTACCGGGTCGTGGAGCCGGTCATCGTCATCGAGGTCGCGTTCGACGTGATCATGCGGTCCACGCGCCACCGGTCGGGATACGCGCTGCGCTTCCCGCGGATCGCGAACCTCCGCCCGGACAAGCCGGTCTCCGAGATCGACACGCTGGCGACGGTCGCCCGGCTGTACGAGGGGCTGCAGCACGGGCCGGAGCACCTGGTCACCGCGAGCGCCCCGCCGGCAACGACGGGACCATCGGCAGGCTAGTCTCGGTCGTGTCCGGCGCCTATGCTGGACCGCAGTGTCGGCGCGCCGCCGCGGCGCGCACCCGGAGGGCCCACCGCATGTTCCCCACGTTCACCGAGATCGGCCGAGTCGAGCTGACCCTGTACACGGACTCGCTGATCACGCGCGGCTGGGTCAGGACGCGCCAGCACCGCGTGACCGACATCCTCAACCTCGCCGAGGACCCGTTCCTCATCCTCGAAGACATCTCCGTGGACGAGATCGGCGACCGTGGCTCGCCGATCCGGGCGGACGTGGCGCAGATCAACCTGGACTCGGTCCTGTTCGCGGTCGCCAACGTGCCCGTGGAGCCATCGCCGGAGCTCCGCACGCCCAAGCGGCCCGCCGAGGTCATCTTGTCCGTGCCGCCGTTCCGGGTCACGGGCAAGGTCCACCTGATGGCGGACGAGCCATCGCTCCGGGACGCCCTCAAGGAGCTCAACATGCGGTTCATCCCGGTCACGGATGCCGTGTACTGGTCTGACCGCCTGGGGGAGGCACGGACGAGCGCGCTGCTGGTGGCGGTGAACCAGCGGCGAACGCAGATCCTTGCCCAGCACCAGGAGGTTGACCCGTGGGTCGGCCTCAGCGCACCGGCACCCGTGGTGCCGCCGCCCGACGACCTGATCGGCTGACCGAGCGCTACTGGTTAACGGGCAGGTCCATCCGCGCGCCCCACTCGGCCCAGCCGCCGTCGTACAGGGCGACGTCCTCGTGGCCCAGGAGGGACAGCACCCACGCGAGCTTCGAGGCGGCCAGTCCCGACTGGTCGTAGCACACGAGGCGGCGGCCGCGGGTGATGTTCGCCCGCAGGAGCAGCGCCCGCAGCTCCGCCGGCTCGCGGAGGCGCTGCGTGCCGGGCAGGTGCATGGCACCCACCGGCACGTTGATCGCCCCCGGGATATGACCAAGGCGGCGGACGTTGCCTTCGAAGCCGTGGTACTCGGCCGGCGCGCGAGCGTCGACGAGCACGACGCCCGGCGCACCCAGCTGGTCGCGCACGTCCGCGGTCGTCACATGGCGCCGCGTGTCGAGTCGCGGCGTGAACCGGGTGGGGACCGCGGTCTCCGCGCCGCTCGTCACCTGGTACCCGCCATCGGACCACGCCGGGTAGCCGCCTTCCAGGACGCGCGCGGTATCGAATCCGTAGGCGCGCAGGCTCCACCAGGCGCGCGATGCGTGGTAGCCCAGGGTGTCGTCATACAGGACCGCCGTCTCCCCGTCGCCGATCCCCGCGGCGCTCATCGCGCCGGCCATGCGCTCCGGCGAGGCCAGCAGGAGCCTGTCCGCGCTCTCGCTCGCCTCCACCACGGACGTCTTCCAGTCGAGGTGCACCGCTCCCGGGATGTGCCCTGAGGCGTGCAGCGCGGCCGCCGTGCCGTCCGGCCGCCAGCGGAGGTCCACGACCCGGACGCCGGGCCGGCCGAGCTGCTCGGCGAGCCACGCGGGCGTGGCGATCAGGTCGGGTCGGGGAGCATCCGCCACGAGGCCTCCGGAGCGCGGTAGGGGACTGGGAGTCCGCCGATATCATACGGGCGTGGTATCTCCGTTCATGCCCGACGACGAGAAGGTCACGGCCATCCGGCAGCAGCTGCCGGCCACCTCCGCCGGCATCTACCTGAATGCGGGCACCTGCGGCCCCCTGCCCGCCGGGACGCAGCGGGCGATGGACGAGCAGGCGGCCAGCGAGCTCACCGTGGGCCGCGCCAAGATCGACGGGTTCCTGGCGTTCGCGGACCGTGCCCTCGAGGTCCGAGCCACCGTGGCCGCGGCCCTGGTCGCCGACCCCGACGACATCGCCCTGACGCACTCGACCACCGACGGGATCAACCTCGTCCTCTCGTCGCTGGCCTGGCGACCGGGCGATCGGGTGATCACGACCAACCACGAGCATCCGGGGGTCCTGGGCCCGCTTCAGGCCGCCCGGGACCGATACGGCGTCGAGGTCGAGGTCGTCGACATCGGCGACGGGGGCGACGACGAGATGACCCTCGCCCGCTTCCGGCGGGCGCTGGACCGGCCGGCCCGGGCGGTCGTCGTCAGCCACGTCCTGTGGACGACCGGCGCGGTCCTGCCGGTCGGGGCGCTCGGCTCCCTGGCGCGCGCGGCGGGGGCGGTCGCGGTCATCGACGGGGCCCAGTCCGCCGGCGCCATCCCGGTCACGCTGATGGACCTCGATGTCGACGCCTACGCGGTGCCCGGCCAGAAGTGGCTCCTGGGACCCGAGGGGATGGGTGCGCTGTGGGTGCGCCGGTCGTTTGCGGACTCCGTGCGTCCCCTCGTGGTCCGGCTACCACATCTACAGCACGTTCGACCGGGACACGGGTGGCGTGCTGCGCGACGGCGCCCGCCGGTTTGAGGCCACGGCGTTCCACCGCCCATCGGTGATCGGGCTGGGGCGCAGCGTGGGCTGGCTGTCGATGTCCGTGGGGCTGCCCTGGGCCCAGGGTCGCGCGCGGCGCCTCGCGGCCGCAGCGCACGCGCGGCTGGCGTCGGTCGAGGGCGTCTCGATGGTCACGCCTCCGGACCATGGCGGCACCCTCGTGACCTTCCGCATCGCGGGGTGGACGGCGGCCGGTGCCGCGGCGGAACTGTCCGCTCGCGTGTTCGCGATCATCCGGGAGGTGCGACCCGTTGACGCGATCCGGATCTCGGTCGGCTTCTGGAACACGGAGTCGGAGCTGGAGCGGTTCGCGGAGGCGGTCGAGCTGCTGGCCGCCCATACCCAGGAGACCATCCCGACCCGCCCGGCGCTCACGATCCTGGGGAGCGATGGCCGGCCCCTCGCCTGAGCCCAACGGCTCGCCGGCGCCCGATCGGGGCCAGCCCCCGAAGCGGCGGGGGTTCGTCGAGGTCCGCTGGCGCCAGTTCCGCCGCGCCCCGCGCCCCGTGTTCCGTGCCGTCGCAAGCAGTCTCAGCGTCGCGGTGCTCCTTGGCACCATGTTCCTCGCGTACGACCTGGCGCTCGACAAGGGCGCACGGCTGCCCGGTGGTGATCTGCGGCTGCTGGCGCTGGTGCTCTACGTGGCCGTGGTCTGCATCGCCGGCGCCGTGGTGACCTGGGCGGTGGTCCCGCTGCCGGCCGGCTCCGGAACGGATCGCCGCACGCGGACGCCGTGGAGCCTCGCGCTCGGCCTGTTTGCGGCCGTGCCAATCGCGTACCTTGTGCTCGTGGTGCTCCACGAGATGATCAAGCCCTTCCTGGCATAACGGGGCGACGGGAGCCAGTGCGGCCGCTATCATCGGGGAGGTCGCTGGACCCAATGACAGTTGAGGACCATCACGGGTGAACGACGATCGCGGCCCCGGCGCGATGCCGAAGCTCTACGGAGCACCCGCCTATGCCCGACCCCCGCTCCTCCCGGTGAGCCAGGTGGAGCGGCCGTTCGACCCGGATGCGCTCCCCCTCGAGAGCGAGCGGGACGGCGAGGAGCCGGAGCCTCCCGGCGTGCAGCCGGCGAACGGCCACGAACCTGCCAACGCCACCTCCGGCGGCAACGACAACGCGCCGGTCAGGTTCCTGGGTCGTCCGCTCCGTCTGCGCCTGCCGGGTCGCGACCAGGCCGCACGGTAGTCCCGCTCGCCGCCAGGCGATCGTGGGGGAGTAGCTCAATCGGTTAGAGCTGCGGGCTTATATCCCGCCGGTTCCAGGTTCGAGTCCTGGCTCCCCTACCACTCCGACCGCTAGCGGGCCGAGACGCCTGCGAGGGTCCTCACCATCTCCACGATCCGTTCCTGCCGGTGCGGGGTGAGCCCGCGCTGCAGCGGGAGCGACTCGAACCAGCCGGCAAGCGCTTCCGGTGCCACCACGGCGCATGACGCCGAGCGCTCGATGCTGGGGTCGGCCGTCACGATGGCCGCATGGACGCGGACCAGGAAATCCCGGTCATCCGCGGCGAGCCAGCTTCGGACACGCTCAGCGTCACGGCTCGCTCGCTGGACCGGATCCTCGATCGGAAGCCAGCGGCCCCGGTCGTCCCGGATCTCCCAGCGGGTGCCCACATGCCGCGTCGCCTGGCGCGGCGGGACGTGCCCCAGGACCACGATCCCAAACGGCCCGATCACCAGCTCGTGGACGCGACGCCCGTCTGGCAGCCGCAGGTTCGTGGCGGCGAGGTGATCCGGCCCAAGGGCCCTGGCGAGGGCCGGCGTCACCCGGCGGGGCCGCGTTGCAGCGAGCGTCTCGGCGACGGCCGCGAGCCGTGCCACGCCCAGGAGCCCGAACACCGCCGGGATCACGATCGCGAACCCCCACACGACGATCACGCCGGCGCTCTCGAGCGTGCTGGGGCGCCCGTGCGGGATGAAGCCCGTGACGATCGGCGTGGCCACGCACAGCCACAGCAGCGCGCCGCTGGCAACGAGGAGGAGGACGCCGACGACGACGGCACGCACGATCGCGATCCGATCGAGGAGACGCGTCGATCCCGGAGCGACGATGACCTGCATGCCCGCATGCTGGAGGACGGTGCGCGCACGAACCTATGGGCGAATCGGGCTACCGGGGGAGGCGAGACAGTCCCCCGGACCTCTCGTGACCATCCCTGAAGGCCCCGATCCGACCCATTGGTGGTGCGTTCCCGCACCGGAATCGGCGTGCGAGGCATATCGCCGGCCCTAACGCGGCTCCCGGCGCCACCCGGCGGTCCTTCCCAACCGAGGACCCCCGTACCATAGCCGCTCGGCCGTCCAGTGGAGATGCTCCGACGTGAACCCACGCGATTCGCCTGGGGATTCACCGGGAGGCATCACCGAGCCCGTGGCGCACTTCGCACGGCGATCGATCAGCAGGTGGCGCACGCACGCGCTGCATCCGGCTGCCGCGCTGGCTGCCGTGCTGCTGATCGCCCTCGTCGTGGTCTCGCCGGCATCGGCTGCCCCATCCCAGTCGATCCAGCTCTCGTCGCCGGACTTCTGGCCGGCCAGCGCCACCACCAGCACCTATGTCACCTTCCGGGTGACCTACCGTCACACGGGTGGCCTGGCTCCATCCTTCGTCCGGGTGCACGTCGGCGGGACGACAGGCGAGATGCAGGTCGCCGCCGGCTCGAGCTGGAAGCAGGGTGTCGTGTTCGAGGCGACCACGCGTCTCAACGCCGGCACCTGGACGCCCTGGTTCGAGACCGAGCGAGGCGACCTGTACGCCACGATCACGATGACCCGGTCGATCACGGTCAGCGGTCCCACCCCGACCCCGAAGCCAACCCCCAAGCCAACCCCGACCCCGACCCCCAGGCCAACCCCCACGGCCACCCCCAGGCCGACCCCGATCGCTACCCCCACGGCCACCCCCAAGCCGACTCCCAAGCCGACCCCCCAAGCCGACCCCCAAGCCGACCCCGGCGGCCACCCCCAAGCCCACCGCGAGCCCCAGGCCCGCCGGCACCGACAAGCCATCGGCGACCTCGAAGGCGACATCCGGCGGCAAGGCCTCGCCCAAACCGACCCAGACGCCCGGCACGACCGCGTCGCCCGACACCAGCCCCGAGCCCACGCCGACCTCGGACCCCGGCCTGGCCGGGGTGCTCCCGGGGGCGGCCAACGGCGGCCCGGGCGATGTCGGCGGCACGGACGGCACCGGCGGCCCGGATGGCGGCGCTGGGCCGGTCAATGACTCGGACCCGACGCTCGTCAGCGGCCTCGAGGGCCTGTCGCCGGACCCGTCCCTGCTGTCGCCGATCTCGATAGCCATCGTGGCCGCGGGTGGGCTTGCGATGCTGATGGCCTTCCTGGTGTTCGGGCGGCGGCGGCGCCGAGGCGAGGAGGACGACGGGGCCCTTGCAGCGGGCGCGGCGGCCGGCTATCCGCTCGTGGCTGCTCCGCAGCGCGCTCCGCTCGGTGGCGTCGTGCCGATGATGGCCGCCACCGCAACTCCGATCCCCACTGCGCAGGCTGTCCCCAGCCTCGCCGCGCCCGATCTCGACGCCCACCTGCCGCGCTGGCGCCGCCCCTCGCTCATGGAGGCCCGCAAGAACGACCCGCTCCGGGGTGGCGTGACCGCCAAGGCGAGCCTGACCTTCGACGAGCAATCGTCAGAGGTCCTCGACGGGCGTGAGCGCCGCCGCATTCGCTACCGGATGGTCTCCCTGCTGAACGTGCCGGATGAGGTCCAGGGCGTGGAGATCGGTAGCCTCGACGAGGGCGATGAGGTGGTCCTGGTGGAGAAGGCCGGCACCTACTGGCGGGTGCTGTGTCCCGACGGCCGGGAGGGCTGGCTGCACAAGATGACCCTGGGTGATGTCGTGATCGACTCGTCGTCGGCCGCCACCTGGACGGCTGCGGATGACGGCCCGGACCCGGGCGGCTTCGAGGACATCATGCGCGCCTACAACGAGTCAAGGCGGCAGTTCGGCGGGAGCTGAGCGCTCCCTATCCGCGTCGCCTGCCCGCCGGCGGCTTGCGGAGCACCAGGATGTGCTGGTGCGTGATGTTCGGGACGAACGCGTGCGGATACCCGTACGGTCGCAGGCGTGTCCCGGCCTGATACCAGGCGATGTCACCCTTGGGCACCAACCCTGTCTGCCCGGCGCGCGAGGCAAGGTCGGCTGCCGTGAACAGGTATCGCCCGTCCTGGTAGGCGTCGCGCACGATGAGGGTCGCATAGCGGCCCGGTCGCAGGACCCGGTGCAGCTCGCCCAGGACATCACCCATGGCGTCGAGGTACGCGGCGTAGTCGGGCAGGTTCGCGAGGTCGTGGTCGAGGTCCGAGACCATCGCGTAGTCCGTGCGCCGGTTCGCGTGCGCTTCGGCGAGGGCGCCCCCGGCCATCGTCATCTTCAGCTGGACGTTGTAGGGCGGGTCGGTGGCGACGAAGTCGACCGAGTCGTCCGGCATCCGGCGCAGGACCTGACGCGCGTCACCCTCGCGCAGCTCGATCCCCGACGGGTCAAAGCCGCGAGGGCCGCCGGGGTCGGTCTGGCCCAGGTCGGCGAGCGTCGGCCCCTCCCCGCCGTGCTCGGCCAGGAGCGCCGCGACCGTCTCACGGAAGACACGCGTCCAGCGAGCGTCGAGCTCGATCCCGATGGCCCGGCGCGGCCCCCGCGCGATCGCGGCACCCAGGAGCGTGCCGCCGACGCCCGCGAACGGGTCGAGCACGAGCTCGCCCGACTTCGTGAAGAACTCGATGAGCCGGGCCATCAGCCGCGGCGGCTTGTTGGCGCCATGCACGCGTCGCCGATCGTGACCCAGCTCGGACGGGTAGGTGGTCGTCCACACCGACTTGGTGAAGTAGAGCCACTCCTCGCCGGAGAGCTCGTTCAGGTCGTTCGCGGGGTGGGGTGGGCGGCGCGGCTGCACAGGGGCAGCGTACCGGCCGGGCCCCGGTGGCGAGCGTCCTCCCGTCGGTCGGCGGCCACGATCGGCCACCTACAATGCGGCCATGGTGGGCAGAGTGAGCAGCCGACGCTTCATCGGTCGTGAGCCGGAGCTCGCGCGGGTCGCCGAGGCCCTCGGGACGGCCGCGGGCGGCACCGCGACGACGGTGATCGTGGCCGGCAGCGCCGGGACCGGCGTTTCCCGGTTCCTCGACGAGGCGCTCTCGCGAGCCACCGCCGGTCCCAACCCTCCGCTCGTGCTCCGGGGCCGGTCCTACGGGCCGGCGGACCCTCCGTGGGCGGCCGTGCTTGAGGCCCTCGAGCCGGCATTGGTCAGCCGGCCGCCGGCGGAGATCCTCGCGTTGCTGCGTCGAGACGCCGGCCCCGTCCTGCGGAGCCTGCCGGCCCTTGGCGAGCTGGCCGCCCAGGTCCGCGGCGCCCGCGAGAGCGCGCTTGCAGATCCGGAACGGCGCCAGCCGCGCGCCATCGAGTCCATGATGCGGTGGCTGGGCCGCGTCGCCGAGGAGCGGCCGGTGATCCTCGTCCTCGAGGATCTGCACGTGGCGGATGCCGCGACGCGTGCCTTCGCCACGTTCGTCGCCCGCATCGCGCGCCAGGAGCGGATCGCGCTCCTCCTTGCCTACCAGCCCGACCGCCTGAGCCGGGAGCACCCGCTGCGCGAGAGCCTGGCGATCATCGGAGCTGGGCTCCGCCCGCCCGTCCGGGTGGACCTGCCGCCGTTTGCGCGGCGCGAGATCGCGGGGCTCATCGAGGGCATCGAGGGAGAGCGTCCGTCAGCCTCGATCGTCGTCCTCGTCGCGGAGCGATCGGGTGGGTCGCCGCTGGTCGTCGAGGAGCTGGTGGCCGCCCGACGCGAGCTGAGCAACGCGACCCTCACCGGGACCCTCGCCGACCTCGTCGCCGCCCGCCTGGCCCGGCGGTCGCCCGAGTGCCGGCGACTCCTTCGCCTGCTCGCACCGGCGGAGCGCCCGGTGACGCCGGAGCAGATCGCCGTCGCCGCCGAGGCATTCGAGTCGGACGGGGCCGCCGCGTCCGTCCGGCAGCCGCCCCGCTCCACCACGCTGCCGCGACGGCGGACCGTGGCGCTCGATGCGGACCTCGCTGCCGGGCTCGCGGAGGCGATCGAGCATGGCCTGGTGGTGGAGCTGGCCGACGGGCAATTCACCGTCCGGCACGAGCTCGTCGCACGGGCCGTGGTCGCGGACCTCCTGCCGTCGCAGCGCCCGCGCCACCGGGCCTCGCTGGCCCTGGCGTTTGCCGACACGCCCGCGATTGCCGCCGCCTTCTGGCGTGGCGGGCACTGCCTGGCAGAGGCCCGGGAGGCGGCCCTCGAAGCCGGCCGTCTGGCCATGCGTCTCGTGGCTCCCGAGGATGCGCTGGCCGTGCTCGAGCGCGGGCTGGACTTGCCGGCGCCGGTGCCGGATGCGGAGGCGGAGCACGGCAGCGGTGCCGCGGATCTCGCGCAGCTCGCGGCCGATGCCGCCTTTGCCGCCATGCGGCCGACGCGAGCGGTGGCGTACGCGGAAAGCGCCCTCGCGGCGCTCGGCGAGCGGCGGGACCGCCTGGAGCACGCGACGCTGGCGGCCCGACTCGGCCGATACCGCATGGCCGCCGGGGACGCAGCGGGCGCGGCCGCCGACCTGCGACGTGCCGCCGACATCGCGCCGCCCGAGCCAACCGTGGAACGGGCGCGGATCCTCGCCCTCCTTGCCCAGGAGCGAATGATCACCGGGGCGTTCCGCGACGCGGATCGTGTCGCGCGCGAGGCGCTCGCGATCACGCGGGCCATCGGGCCCGCCGCCGAGGCGGAGGCGATTCATGTGATGACGACCCTCGCGGTCGTCCATGGCTGGGGCGACACCCCGGATGCGGCGCTCCCCCTGCTGCGGGAGGCCGTGGGCCGCGCCCGTGCCGCCGGGCTGGTGGAGGAGTGGTGGCGCGCCGTCGCCAACGAGGCCGTCGTCCTCGAGCTGCTGGGCCGCCCGGCCGAGGCGGTCGAGGTGACGTTCGCCTCCATGGCCGAGGCGCGCGACCTCGATCTCGATGCTGTCTACGGGAACCTGCTGGGCGGCAACGTGGCCGGCATCCTGGTGGATGTCGGCCGGTGGCAGGAGGCGCGTGAGCTGAGCCTGCGGGCGCTTGACTGGAGCCCGGCGGGGATCCCGTTCGTCAACGCGATCCTCAACCTCGTCCTGGTCGAGATCGAATCGGAGGCGGGCGAGGAGGCCGGGCGGCTGCTGGGGCGCATCCTCGTGGAGCTCGAGACCGGCGGCGACCTCCAGTTCGCGATCCCCGCCTACCAGGCCACCGCGTCCTATGCCATGTGGTCGGGCGATCTCACAGATGCCCGGCGCGCGACGGAGCGGGGGTGGGCGAGATTGCGTGGGTCGGAGGACTGGGCGCTCATCGCCCGCATGGCGGCGACGGCAATGGAGGTCGAGAGCGCGATCGTGACCGACGCGCTGGAACGGCGGCGCATCGGCGATGTGGCCGCCTCCCGCGAGCGCGCCACGCGGATCCTCGCCGAGGCCGCAGCTGCGGTCGCGCGCGCACGCTCCGAGGACGGCCGCGGAACCGGTGAGCCGGAGGCCAGCCTCGCGACGGCCCGTGCCTACCATGCCCGCCTGACGGGCACGGACGATCCCGCACGCTGGGCGGCCCTGTCCGAGCGCTGGCGCGCGATCGGTGACCCCTACCGGGAAGCCCGGGCTCGCTGGCGCCAGGCGGAGGCCACGCTGGGCGGGGCGATCGCGGGGCCCGGCGGCGCACGCGATCGGACCGATGCCCGCCTGGTTCGGGCGGATGCCCGCGAGCCACTCCTCCACGCCGTGGGGCTCGCGATGAGCCTCCGGGCGCGCCCGCTCCTCAGGCGCCTCCACGAGCTCGCGCGTCGGTCGCTGATCGCCCTGCCGCCCGAGGTGGACGAGCTGCTCGCGCAGCCCGCCGCCCCACCCCTCGGCCCACGCGCCCAGGTCTCGGCGCAGCCCGTGGCGGACATGAGCCCTGCCCAGGCTCCGGGACTGGCCACCGGGGTCCCCACCGCGCCCGACACGTTCGGGCTGTCCAGGCGCGAGCTGGAGGTGCTGGCGCAGATCGCCCAGGGCCGCACCAACCGGGAGATCGGTGACCGGTTGTTCATCAGCCAGAAGACCGTCGGCGTCCACGTGGGGAACATCCTCTCGAAGCTGGGCGTGTCGGGGCGGGTGGAGGCAGCCGCGGTCGCCATCCGCCTGGGGCTCGAGGCCGCGGGCGCCGGCGGGCGCCGGGTCTAGCGTCCCGATCTCGCCGATCTGCCGACCGCCTGCCACGTGCCCGTGGTGCGGGCGGCAGGGGCGTTCGTGACCACCGTCGGTCCCCGGTCCCGTGATCACCGTCCCCGGTCCCGTGATCGCGAGCTGGATCAGGATCGGTTCCTTCACGCGGGGCCCGGGACCCGAAACCCGGGTTTCGTCGCGCGCTCGCCGGGTGCGCACCCCGGATCTGAGCCAGATCGCAATCACGGCGATCGCGGCCCGGCGGCACGCTCGGCGCTTGTTCGATAAATTCAGCCCATTCCACGCTGCCCAGCTGAGGTTCCCATGCGTCGCCCCCTCCTCCTGCTCGTCATCGCGCTGGCGACGGTCCTTGCCGCCTGTGCGTCCGCTGCCGGTCCCGGCTGGACCTACGCGCCACCGACCGAGGCGCCCCCCTCGCAGGCGGCGCCATCCGTGGCCCCGTCCGAGGCTCCATCGGACGGTGGCGGTGGCAGTGGCGGCACGGTCATCCGCGAGATCGCCAAGGGGATCCAGTTCGTGAACAAGGATCTCTCGGCGCCCGCCGACACGCCGTTCCAGATCGAGTTCGACAACCAGGACGTGGGCACCCCGCACAACATCGAGATCAAGGACGCCAGTGGTGCGGTCGTGTTCAAGGGCGAGATCTTCGCCGGTCCCGCCGTCAAGACCTACGACGTCCCGGCCCTGCCCGCGGGCACCTACCCCTTCGTGTGCACCGTGCACCCCAACATGATCGGCACCCTCACGGTGGGAGGCTGAGCAGGGTGGTCGCCAGGTGACCCGCGTCGACGAGGTCTGCTACCGGGACGCCTACGTCCGGACCGCCGAGGCGCGGGTGCTCGAGGTGTCCGCGTCCGACGGGCCGCCGCTGATCGTGCTCGAGTCGACCCCGTTCTACCCGGGAGGTGGCGGCCAGCCGAGCGACCGGGGACTGATCCTGCGGACGGTGGATGGCCGCAGCTGGACCGTCAGCGCCGCGCGGCGCATGGGCGGCGAGATCGTCCACGAGCTGGAGCCGCCCGACGACGGCGAGCTTCCCGTCGCCGGTGACCGCGTCCGGCTGGACCTCGACTGGGCCCGGCGCCACGCGCTGATGCGCACGCATACCGCGCTCCACGCGCTGTGCGGTGTCGTCTGGCGTGACTATGGCGCCCTGGTCACGGGCGGCAACATGGAGCCGGGGTCCGGGCGCATGGACTTCGAGTTCGAGACCATGTCCGGAGATCTCGTCGGCGAGATCGAGGCCAAGGTCAACGACGAGCTGGCGCTGGGGCGCGACGTGCGGGTCAACGTGCTGCCTCGGGACCAGGCCTTCGCGATCCCGGATCTCATCCGGACAAAGGTCAACCTCCTGCCGCCCGGGATCGAGCAGATTCGGACCATCGAGATCGTCGGGCTTGACCTGCAGGCTGACGGGGGCACGCACGTCGCGAACACCCGGGAAGTCGGGCGAATTTCGTGTTCAGGGATACGAGTCGAAGGGTCGGATCAACAAGCGGATCCGCATCGCGGTCGTCGACGAATAAGGATCAACCTCCCGGTTGACCTAATGCGTTGCCACAGCGATGACGGTTGACATTATTCCTCGCCGGTGATGATGATCGATCGCCGCCGACAGACGGTCGGTCGGAAGGAGTCATCGTCATGCCTCGCTCGAACGCCAACGCTGGCGCGGTCGCCCGCGAACCTGATCGAATTGCCGACGGCACGCCAACCGCGGCGACGACGGCGCGGTGATGGTGATCTACGACCGAACGGACGGAAGGGCATCTACCCCTGGCGTCTGCTGTCAGGCCCTGCGTCGTAATCAAGCTGCTGCGCCCGGGTCGCCGCGCAAGGAGCTCTACCGACACCCACTCTGGCGGAAGTAACCGGCGACCACGGATAGCGAATTGCCCATTGACTCGGTTCGGTCCGCCGCGTTGGCTACCCGGCCTGCATTCGAGCGCCCCATCGCCAACAGTCGTCAGCGCGGATCGCCGGCGCTTGCCTCGGCCGTCGGTTCGGAAGCTGGGACGCAAGGAATGCCAGATCTGAGATCATCGGCATCAGCTTCCAGCGAGATGGAGCCGTGAAGCAGGGGTGCGGGGCGATTGCAAAGACCTGGTGCTGCGGACGCTCGATCCCTGATCTCGGGCGAGCAGTGCAACTCGGTGAGCAGGCGCGCTTGCGCCACTCCGGATCGGAGAACAGGCGCTGCAGTTCCGCAACAGACCAGCTACTGGTTCGCAGGTCAACTCGATAGGCGACGCCACCACACGTCGCTCTCGCTGGTCTCGACGAAGATGTCGCCGAACGCCGTCACGAGCAGCGGGCGGATGCGCTTGCCTGCTAGCTCTGGCCACATGCGCAAGGCGTCACTAGATCTCGGCCTCGTCGGGTTTCGCCTCGAACAGCGGATCCACGGTCCCCCTTTCCTGCGACGGTCACGAAGTGACATGGTGCCAGACTGCTCCTAGGTCGCTCAGGCGGGTCACGCTGGACCACCGTCGGAACGTCGCGCTTCCCCATTCTGCAAGCCGCCGACGTCGCTTGACAGGACATACATTCGCTGTCCATCGTCGGCGGTGATGAACGAGAACGGAGCGGCGACGCCGAGGTTGAACTTGGAACGGGCGGAAGTCACCGGGTGGAGCAGCATCCGACGCGAGTGCAGGCAGAGAACATGCTGATCCCGCGTGCCGCGCCATGGTAGACGCCGGGAACCCGGACGGGCTCGCGTGTTCCTGGATGCAGCAAGCGGTCAGGCGCCATGACGCCACGATCGAGCGCGACATCGAGTTCATGCTCGACCTGACGCGACGTCCGCACCGGCGGCGGGCACGCGAGATCGAGGTCATGGCGGCGGACGAGATGGAACTCGCGCGGCGCGACGCCACACGCGCGCTGCTCGCCATCCGAACGTCGGCACCGATCAGGAGCGGATCCGGGCGTCCAACACCGTGCAGATGGTCGAGTTCAAGCGCAAGCACGAGGCGCCGCACTCAAGGCGCAGTACGGCATCGACCTGCCGCCGATCGACTGAGGTCTCAACGCTCTATCCTCGGGCCATGGTGGCGAAGCGCACGATCGAGGAGCGGTTCCGGCTCGTCGCCGAGAGCGCGGCGGAACTGGACCGCCATCCAGTGATGGTCGCTCGAGCGCGGACTACTCTTGAGGTCAAACTCGATGCGGCAGGCCTTCGTGCAACGTCGCCGAGCCTGACCGATCCTCCTGCGTTCGTTGCTTCCGACCTTGCGGAAGTTCCTCATGGATGGCGACGACCACCACCTGACTGAGATCCACAACCTCGCGCTCCGCCACATCGACGACCGGAACTGGTGCACGCGATCGAGAGCGCCAAGGAGGGGTACAGAGGCGGGAGGGCAAGGATGGGCCTCCAGTTGAACATCGACAGGAGCTCAGGTGACGCCCCAGCGCGCGGCAGATCTCTGGATCAATGGGGTCTACCTCCATTCCGACGTCGACAAGGAGCGCGAACTCACCTCGTTGACCGGCATCGCTCCTGCGCTCGTGCGCAACGCATTCCTGGAGTTCGTCTTCGCTGTCACCAGCATCGCGATCTTCACCGGCAGCGTGCTTGCCGAGGCGCTGCAGCGCGGGGTGGTTCGGAGTGATGTCGTGCAGATGACCAACCGGCACCCCCACACCTTGCAGGATGCCAGCGCGGTCGCATCGCCTCCTGCCGTGGGGATCGACCTGATTGCGCAGGGCCATAGCTGCTAATTGCGGACAGCGCTTGGGCATCCCGCCGTCCCGACGCTCCGCCGACCGTAGCGCTGGACTGCTACGCGCCATTCCCGAATGTCATCCAACCTGTCACGATCGACTGGCGCCGTTGATGTGCCACCGAGCGCGCAGGCGCTCGGAGGGTGGGTGAGCGACAAGAGCGCAATCGAGTGGACCGACGCCACCTGGAACCCGGTGACCGGGCTGCTCGAAGGTCTGTCCCGGCTGCGCCTACTGCTACGCCGAGCGGCTGTCGCTCCGCTTCGGCTGGTCCGCACTCCCATGGACACCCGCGAACGCCGCCGAGAACGTGGTCCTGCATCCCGAGCGACTCGACCAGCCGCTGCGCTGGCGGCAGCCGCGGCGGGTCTTCGTCAACAGCGATGAGCGATCTGTGCCACCGAGCTCGTGCCGGCCGAATTCATCCACCAGGTGTTCGCGATCGATGGAGGATGCCGGACCGCCACACCTATCCAGATCCTCACCAAGCGCCCCGAGCGGATGCGCGCCTGGTTCGAGGGACCGGCGTCCGATGGGCGCGGAGCCCCGTTGCCCAACGTGTGGCTCGGCACCTCGATCGAGAACGACCGATGGGTCGGTCGGGCAGACGAGCTGCGCGACGACGCCGGCGGCCGTGCGGTTCGTCAGCGCCGAGCCGCTCCTCGGTCCGCTGCCATCCCTGGATCTGGTCGGGCATCGACTGGCTGATCGTCGGTGGCGAGTCAGGCTCGAGCCACCGTCCCATGGACGAGGCCTGGGTGCGCGACTTGAAGCGACATGCGCCGAGAGGGCGGGACGGCCTTCTTCTTCAAGCAGTGGGGTGGCCGGACGCCGAAAGCCGGCGGAAGGCACCTAGATGGTCGAACCTGGGACGAGTACCCGATCGCCCAGCGTGTAGAGGTTGCGCGATCCTAGGCGCGAATCTCATCACGGTCCCGGGCACGTACGTGCCCTGGCGAGCGCCCGCGGGACGTTTGACAGTCAGCAGTCCGTCCTTCTCGGCGACCGCCAAGGTCTTGCGCTTGAGGTGCCTGTTCGGCAGGTATGGCGTCGCCAGGAGCGTGTAGTCCTCCGCTTGCTCGATGCTGAATGGCGTGCCGCCGAAGTTGGACCGTAGTGCCTGACGCAAGACCGTGAAGTCAGGCTCCGGCTTAGAACAGGACCATCTGATCGCGGATCGTGCTGTCTCGGAACCTCTCTCCGCCAGTTGGGTCAACAGCCCACATGGCCTCCTTCATCTTCTCGAGGCCGAGCGGATTCCAGTGGCGAAGAAGAGGTGATAGCCCATGTTCTCCGCGATGACGATCTCGAAGGAGCGCACGTACTTGGTTGATCGGGATAGGGCGTCGACGGAATAGCGTCATGGAGCATCTGGCGACGCTCCGCCCCTTCAGCGGAACCGCTGCCTCGCCATGCGCCGGTCGCCGTAGAGCTTGGTGAAGCGCATGAGCGATGTCGGCTTGCCGACAGCGGGCGATGAATGCGGCGTGGGCAAGTAGATGAGCACTTCGCAACGCGGGAACCCGAGGATCCGGCTCGACAGCACGAACTTGGTGTCCTGTAGCCGAAGGGATCAATGAAGGCGAATGTCGGGACGAGTTGCGACGCGTCGCCCAGCACTTGTTCCATCACCGCTGAGTACTCGCCGTGCATCGGGAACGCCGAGACGTTTGGCGGCAGGGGACGCATCGCCTCGATCTCGTTGGACAGGTACTGGGCGCGGTCCGCACGCGACTCGATGAAGAAGTACGACGAGATCGCGCGTCTGGATACGTGCCGCTCTGATCGTGCTCGAGGAACGCCTTGAGCATGATCTTGGGGGACCCGTCCTCGCCGCCAAGGTAGGTGCCGGGACCCGCGAACCCGTCGATCAGCAGCAACTTCGGGTTGTACCTCGCCATGATCGGCAGCCAGGCATCGAGGTACTTCCGGAGATCCGGTGCTTCGCCGCCGTGTGCTCGTCGCGCTCCCACAGAACCGTTGACGGTGCTGCCATGCCTTCCCCCGCTCCCTTCGTGTCCCGCCTCGTCCCCCCTTGTCGGCCGTCCTGCGAAGATGAGAGACGACATGGCGGCAAGACTTCATCACACTGTAACTACCCAGGAACCTGTAGTCGGCTTCGAAGCCGATGGCTGGACGCGGTACCTAACGCTCGAGGGCGACCGGGCATTCGTCATCGGAGGCGCCTGCGACACGTGTGCCTTCATGTTCGAGCGGAAGCGCAGCAACCTCCTCTCGCCGACTGTCGTGTCCGATCGCCTTGCTGCCGGACTCGACTTGCTAGGCGACGACCTGCTCGACACGGTGGGATCCCTGCTTCCGACTGGCGACTACGCCGTTGCGACTGCCACCGTCACCCCGACCCCGAAGCGGTCCGTGTCAGCCTGACGACTACTTCAGTCATGAGTCGCTGGACTGTTCGGGATGCCGTCCTATGAGGGTGTGCCCGACAACCCGAGAACGCCGTACTGGCGCGCTGGGTCCTGGACGATGCCGCGCGACGCCGGCGCAAGATGGACACCTGATGGCCCTCGTCCGAGGCCGACGAACCCGAAGCGCTTCTTCCACTTCATCATTCCGCTGGAGCCTCCGCACCATCTCGATCGTGATCGCGTCGCCCACTGGGAGCGCCAGATTGCGTCGGGTGCTCAGCCAGCGGCTCTCGGGGTCTCGGTCCTCGATGTCCGGGCGCCAGCAGTCACGCCTTGGGACAAGGACGAGGCGACATACGAGTACGCGGAGCATTGGTGCTTGGCGACCTACCTCCTCGATGGTCACCACAAGGTCGAGGCGGCGGCTCGCGAGCAATCGCCCCCTGCGACTCCTCACCTTCGTAGCGCGGGGTGCCTCCGTCGCGAGCGAGCAGGACGTGGACTCGGTCGTCCGGGCCATCTCCAACGGCTAGCCATTGCTGCGCCACGAATGATTCCTTGACGTAACGTGACGCACGTGGCAACCACACGTCGTGCGTCGGCCTCGGTCTGCTAGGCGATGAAGCGCTGGATCATCCGGACGAAGGTCAACCTCCTGCCGCCCGGAATCGAGCAGATTCGGACGATCGAAATCGTCGGGCTTGACCTCCAGGCTGACGGGGGTACCCACGTCGCGAACACCGCCGAGGTCGGGCGGATCCAGGTGACCGGGTACGAGTCCAAGGGCCGTATCAACAAGCGGATCCGCATCGCGGTGGTCGACGACTAACTAGTCTTCCACCGGGCAGGGCCGGCAGGAACCGGCGGTCAGTCGCAGAGCCCGATCGGGTCCCAGATCAGCTCGCTCGACTCGAGCGGTGCCCCGACGCTCTTGCCCTTGCCACCCTTGTTGCTGGTGGCCGTGTACGAGTGCTCGGTCTCGCGCAGGTGCATGTGCGCCTTGAGCTGGTCGTCGATGGTCAGCTCCACGACCCCGGACGCCTTGCCCTTGGTGCGGACCGTGATCCCACCTCCCGGCGTTGATACCTGGTTGTCGGTGTAGGTGAAGGTTCCGGTCATGACCCCCGTCGAGGAGGTCGCATCCAGCCGGATGGTCCACGTCTGCTTGCCCTTGGTCGCGAGGACGTCGTACGTGCCCTTGGCGGTCCAGGTGCCGCCGGGGCGCGTCGCACTTCCGGCCCGCGATCCTCCCGCCAAGGCTCGGGTGGTCGATCTGGTAGTTGCACTTGAGGTCGGTCTTCTTGATCCCGGCCCGCTCGACGAGCCGGTTGATGGTGGCCTTTTCCACGTTGCCGGCCGCGGTGCTGTTCATGACGTCGACCGCCGCCCCGGCCTTGGGCCGGCTGTGGAGCTTGTGGTCGGCCCCGGTGTAGTCCTCGTACGTGTCGTGGACGCCCATGACGTGCCCGGCTTCGTGGGCATACAGGTTGGGAGTGTTGATCCCGGGGCGCACGGCCGGATAGCGCCACAGTGACGACGAGGCCCCGTTGTTCTGCGGCGTCAGCTGGTCGCTCGGGCTGTTGCCATCCCAGGTGGCGCCGGAGCTCTCGGAGGCCGACACGAAGTTGCGCATGTACACGGGCGACTGGTCGATCCGGACCTCGACGCGATCCGTCGGATCCGGTGGGTTCAGGTGGTCATCGACCTTGACGTCGACCTTGACCACCACGTCATAGCAGTAGTACTGGTGGCCGTTCCAGACCTTCTCGATGTTCTCCTTGATGGCCCGGGCAATGTCGTCCGTCACATGACACCTCGCCACCGCCGCCGGGGTACGCGCGGCGGCCAGCTGACCGGGCGTGCAGGCGGGCGTGATCGTGATGCGCACGTTGGCGGTGATGATCTTGGACAGGTCGTCGGTCTTCCAGCTGACAGCGCTGGCGGTCGCGCCGGCCACCGGCACCGGAGCCACCGCGCCGACGCCGACGAGAATGGCAAGGGCGACCGCCCGGAGCGTCCGAGACAGGATCATCGATCTCAGCAGGCTCATGGGACGCTCAATCGGCCGATCGCGGGATCGAACTGCAGCGTTGCCCCGTTGGCGCCGAGCCAGGCCTTCCAGGTGGCCGCGAGGTCCTGTGGCGTGGCGCCGTCGGGGACGCCGGGGCCGTCGATGTAGCGATCGAGCGTGGAGACCGCGAACTCCGAGATGGCCAGAGGCGGCTGGGATCCGCGCAGGTCTCCGTCCTCGAGGATCAGGTCAGCGAGGACATCCGCGGCGTCTGATGCCCCCGAGCGAGAGGACGGTCGCCGCGGCCAGCGCGCGGATCGTCGGATCGTCGTTGCCGAGGAGCGGTTGCAGGACCGCCGGGTCGCTGCCCACGGTGCCGTACACGAGGGTCGCCGCCCACAGTGCGTCGCCGCTGGCGCCATCCTGGATCGCGTTCGCAGCCGCGACCGCCCCGGCATCGGTGAACCGGACGGCGTCCACGGCGCTGAGCGATGCCGGGTCGTCGAGGTTGGCGGCGTCGATCGCGGCCCGGGCTGCCGCGACGTCCGGGTCGCTCGATGAGGAATCGGAGGTAGGCGGAGCGGTCACCGATGCACTTTCCTGGGCGCCGGGGCTCTGGGTGGGACGGGGTCCCGTGGTCGTGTCCGGTGAGCCGCAGGCGGCAAGGACCGCCGCCAGGATGGCCGCGAGCATGATCGAGACGGAAGTCCGCCTCCCCACCAAGAGGACGCCGGGGACCCGCATCCCCGGACAATGCCACACGCGCGGCCGCGGTTCAATCCGCTATTTCAACCGCCTCGACCGGCGGTTGACTGCGGAATCAAGGTCCTGGCCGGTCACCGGGGTCGCTCATCGCGGGCTGGCGGCGCGGATCGCGGCCACGGTCGCGGCCACGTCGAGCGTCGTGGTGTCCAGGACCAGCCAGCCGTCGGCGACGAGGCCGTCAAGCATCGGACCCATGAAGCCGTAGGCGTGGCCGATCGCCATCTCGGCGGACGGATCGAGGGTGCCGATCCGGGCCGCGTTTCGCCGCCGGACCTCGGCCTCGGTGGGGTAGAGCACAACGCCAAATGCCCCGGGCTCCGCGAGCAGCCCACGGTACTCGCGCAGCCCGAGCGGATCGAAGAAGTCGTCGATCACGACCGTGAACCCGGCCGCCGCATAGTCGAGCGCCGTCCGCACCGCCGCCGCGCGGGCGAGTGCGATCTGGAGGACGAGCTCCTCGTTCCAGCCCGGCGCTGGGGACGCGAGGCCCGCCACCACCATGTGGCGCAGGTCGTCGACGGGGATGTGGACCCCGCGCTCGAACGACGCGGCGAGCGCGTGCGCCGCACTGCTCTTGCCGGCCGACGTGCTACCGACGATGAGGTAGATGGGGGAGGGCACGTCCAGATGATCGCAGGTCGGCGGCAGCAGTCGCGTGGGCGACACCCGGGTCGGCCGGCGCCGGGCATCATTGGGCGATGCCCGCTACCCACGATTCGTTCCGCGCCATCGATGACCGGTTTGCCCGCTTCCTCGACGAGCGCCGCGCTCCGGGTGCCGCCTGGGGCGTGATCCGCGACGGCGAGCTGGTCCACACCGGGGGAATCGGGGAGGCGGTCGTCGGCGTCGCGCGCAGGCCGGATGCCGACACCGTGTTCCGGATCGCATCGATGACCAAGTCGTTCACCGCGGCGCTGATCCTTGGGCTGCGCGACGAGGGGCGGCTTGGCCTGGACGACCCGGTGGCCCGGCACATCCCCGAGCTCGAGGGCTGGGGCCCGCCGAACGGGGACGCCGGGCCCGTGACCCTTCGCCAGCTGCTCACGATGTCCGCGGGTCTCGCGACCGATGATCCGTGGGGCGACCGGCAGCAGGGGCTCCCGCTCGACGCCTTCGCGCGCTTCCTCGCGGCCGGCCCGGGCTTCGCCTGGCCACCGGGCGCGGCGTTCGAGTACTCGAACCTGGGGTTCGGGATCCTGGGGCGCGTCGCCACCAACGCCGGCGGCGCCGAGTACCGGGACCTGGTGACGACCCGGTTCCTGGTCCCGCTCGGGATGGCGTCCTCGGGCTTCCGCGAGGAGGATGTGCCCGGCGACCGCCTTGCGCGCGGCTACGTGCGCCGGAACGACGCCTTCATCCGCGAGGGCGACGATCCATACGGGGCCTTCGCGTCGATGGGCGGGCTCTACTCGACCGTACGGGACCTGGCGCGCTGGGTGGCGGGGTTCCTCGACGCGTTCCCGGCCCGCTCCGGCGCGGATGGCCCACATCCGCTGCGCCGGGCGACCCGGCGCGAGATGCAGCAGGTGCAGCGGGGCTTTCGCGCCGCGATCCCGGCGCACGCTCCCGACGCGGTCCCGGGTCTCGTGGCCGGCGGGTACGGGTTTGGGCTGTTCGTGACCAGCGACCCGGACCTCGGCACGTTCGTCACCCATTCGGGCGGCTATCCGGGCTACGGGTCCGAGATGGCCTGGCACCCGGCGACCGGCCTCGGGATGGTGGCGCTCGCCAACCTGCGGTACGCGGGGCCGTCTCCCGTGGTGGCCGAGCTGCTGGCGCGATTGGTTCGTGATGAGCAGGCACCGCGGCGGCGGCTCCACCCGGCGCCCGATACGGAGCGGCTCAGGCTCGCCGTCGAGGCGCTCGTCGAGCATTGGGACGATGCCGCGGCGGACGCAGTATTCGCGATGAACATGGACCTCGACGAGCCCCGCGACATCCGGCGAGCGGCGGTGAAGGCGGCGGTCGACGCGATCGGCGGACCGTACCGTCGCGATCCGGCGCGGGCAGAGCGCGTGCCATCCGCGGCGCAGGTGGAGTGGTGGCTTCGCGGGCGGGAAGGCTGGCTGCGGATCCTCGTGCTCGACACGCCGGAGCCGGAGCCGCGGATCCAGGCGCTCAAGATCGCCGCGGTCGGGGACCCGTCAGCGGCGCTTGCCGCGGCCGCAGGACAGATCCTCGACGCCTGCGCTGCCGACACCGATGCCGGACGGCTGCCGCGGTGGCCCGGCGGCCTCGACCACGCGGAGACCGTCGACATCGCGAGCGTCGAGCGGAGCCTCGCGGCGGCCTGGGTCAGGTTCGGTCGTCTGGAGATCGGCGACCCGATCGATGGGGACGGTCACGCCTCCACCACGTGGACGCTGCGCACCGAGCGTGGTGGCGAGGCGACGCTCCGCCTCGGCGCGGATCCGGACAGCGGCGCCATCACGGAGTGCGCGCTGCTCGTCGCTCGCCGGCAGCCCCCCGACGAATCCTGGTAGCCCCCGGGTTCAGCGCCAGAGATCGGGCGGTGTCACCGTTGCGCCGGCGGCTCGCCGCGAGGCGCTCGAGGACCGAGTACCAGTCGAACCGGCTGGTGATCTCCGACGCGCGGAGCACGACCAGTCCGCTCGGCGGGGACCAGGTCGGGGAGCGTCCGGTCGAGGATCGCCTCGATCTCGTCGCGAAAGGCGTCGCTGGTGGATCGCACGCCGTCCGCCTGGAGGGCGACGTCCGGGAGCAGGCGAACCACCAGGTCGTAGGTCTGCGACCAGCGCCGGACGAGGGGGCCCACGTCAAACGCGTCGGTCCCGCCGCACGCCCGCAGGTAGTAGGCGTAGTTGTCCATCACCCCGCGATCCGTGGCCAGGACATCGGCCTTGTGGGCCAGCTCCAGCTCCTGGCGGACCTGGCTGACCAGGACCCACAGCTGCGCCTCGCCGCTCGCCCCCTCGTTGATGCCCAGCGGGTTGTCGCGCACCACCTCGCGACCCAACTCCACGCTCCGTCCGGCGCGCTGCACCTCGGCCGCGAACGCGAGCAGGGCGCTGGTCTTGCGGATCCCGTGGGACCCGATGAAGGCGATCTTGGCCGGGCGCGGCCAGGCCGCGGGCGAGCGGGGCGACGGCCTGGATGCGCTTGCGGGGCATGCTCACAGGGTAGCCCCGGACGCCGGCGTGGTGAGGGCCCGGCGCCGGGTCGTCCCTACAGCGCCTTGACCGCCGAGACCAGCTCCCCGAGGCCGGCCTTCGCGTCGGCGAACAGCATCCCGGTCTTGGGGTTCGTGTACAGCTCGTTGTCGATACCGGCGTAGCCGCGGCCCATCGAGCGCTTCATCACGATGATGTTCTTGGCATGGTCCACGTCGAGGATCGGCATGCCCGACACCGGGGAGCCGGGCCGGCGGGCGGCCGGGTTGGTGACGTCGTTGGCACCGATGACGAGGGCCACGTCGCAGCGGTCGAACTCGGGGTTGATGTCCTCCATCTCCTTGAGCTGGGGATAGGGGACGTTGGCCTCCGCCAGGAGCACGTTCATGTGTCCCGGCATCCGTCCGGCCACCGGGTGGATCGCGTAGCTGACGTTGACCCCCCGGCTCTCGAGCAGCTCGGCGAGCTCGCGGACGCCGTGCTGGGCCTGGGCAACCGCGAGGCCGTAGCCCGGCACCACGATCACCGACGAGGCGTACGCCAGCTGGATCGCCGCGTCGTCCATCGACACCTCGCGGACGGAGCCACCGGGGCCCGTCGCCGCGCCGGCCACGGCATCGCCACCACCAAACCCGCCGAGCATGATGTTCATGACCGACCGGTTCATGGCGTCGGCCATGAGCTTGGTCAGGATGGCGCCCGAGGCACCGACCAGGGCGCCGGCGATGATCAGGACCGGGTTGTTCAGGACGAAGCCGGCCATGGCAACCGCGGTGCCCGTGAACGAGTTGAGCAGGCTGATGACCACGGGCATGTCCGCGCCGCCGATCGGGAGCGTCATGGTGACGCCGAAGACCAGGGCTGCGGCGAGGATCGCCAGCATCACGGCCACGTGGTAGTTGCCGAGGAACAGGAACACGGACCCGGCGACCACGATGAGCGCCAGGAGGGCGGTCACGATCTGGCCACCCGGGACGATGACCGGGCGCGACGGCGTGATCTTGAGGCCCATCAGCTTCCCGGACGCGATCAGCGAGCCCGTGAAGGTGATCGAGCCGATCGCGATGTCGAGGACGGTCGCGACGTTCTCCTGGAGGCCGGGGACGGTGCCGCCGTGACGCAGGTACTCGTCGATCGCGATCAGGGCCGCGGCGCCGCCGCCGACCGCGTTGAACAGGGACACCAGCTGCGGCATCGCGGTCATCTTCACGGTCCTGGCGGAGTACAGGCCGTACCCGCCGCCGACCGCGATGCCGGCGGCGATGATGATCCAGCCCAGCGGGTTGAAGGCGGCGGTCGTCGGCTTGAACAGCAGGAAGATGGCGGTGGCGCCGATCGCGAGGGCCATGCCGGCCGCCGAGACCAGGTTGCCGTTGCGCGCCGTGGCGGGCGAGTTCATCTGGGACAGGCCCACGACGAACGCGACGGCGCCCAGCAGCCAGGCCAGGCGGACGAAGGCGTCGAGCGGAGTGAGATCGGGCACGGTCAGTCTTCTGCCTTCTCGGCCTTGGGTGCCGCGGGCTTGCGCCTGAACATCTGGAGCATCCGGTCCGTGACCACGTAGCCGCCCACCACGTTCAGCGTGGCGAACGCGACGGCCAGGAAGGACAGCAGATAGGACACCGGGCTGTCCGCCCCGATGGCGATGATCATGGCGCCCACCAGCACGATCCCGTGGATCGAGTTGGCGCCCGACATCAGCGGGGTGTGGAGCGTGGCCGGGACCTTGGAGATCACCGCGAAGCCGACCAGGATCGCGAGCACGAAGATCGTGAACGCGAGGTCGATGGGCATCATCGTGGTCGTCGGGTCGGCGTTCACGCGGCACCTCCGGCGGGAGCCAGGAGCTTCTGCACGGGCTCGGACAGGACCGATCCGCCATGGGTGATGACGGTGGCTTTCGTGACCTCCTCCTCGAAGTCGAGATGGAGGTCGCCGTCCTTGACCATGTTCAGGAGCAGCATCGAGATGTTGCGGGCATAGAACTGGCTGGCCGAGAGCGGCATGGACGCCGGAAGGTTCTCCGGGGCGACGATGGTGACGCCGTTGCCGGTGACGATCGTCTGGCCGGCCTGGCTCAGCTCGCAGTTGCCGCCCAGGGCGCTCGCGGCCATGTCCACGATGACGGAGCCCGGGCGCATCGCGGTGACGGCGCCAGCGGTGACCAGCACGGGCGGCTTGCGACCAGGAACCTGGGCGGTGGTGATGACCACATCCTGACCGGCGATCACCTCGTTGAGCTCCGCCTGCTGAGCGGCGCGCTCCTCGGGCGTGAGCTCGCGGGCATACCCCCCGGCGCCCGTCGCGTCGATCGCGGTCCTGAGCTTGACGAACTTCGCCCCAAGCGATTCGGCCTGCTCCGCCGTCTCCGGGCGGACATCGTAGGCAGCCACCACCGCGCCGAGGCGGCGCGCGGTGCCGATCGCCTGGAGGCCGGCGACGCCGATCCCGAGGATCAGGACGTTGGCGGGCTTCGCGGTGCCGGCCGCCGTGGTCAGGAGCGGGAAGTAGCGCCCGAAGGTGTTGGCGGCGATCAGGACCGCCTTGTAGCCGCCCGTGTTGGCCTGGCTCGAGAGGGCATCCATCGTCTGGGCCCGCGACAGGGTGCGCGGGATCGCGTCGAGGCTGACCGCGGTCACCCCGGCCGACGCCAGCGTCGCCATGAGCGCCGGGTCGAGCAGCGGTTGCAGCAGGCCGACAACGGCCTGGCCGCTGCGCAGCAGCGCGGCATCCTCGGCCGACGGCTTCTGGACGCGCAGGATCACGTCCGCTCCCGCGTACAGGTCGGCGGTGCTCACGATCGTTGCCCCGGCGTCGGCATACGCCTGGTCCGGGATCAGGGCACCGGCACCCGCGCCGGCCTCGACGAGGATCTCGAGCCCGGCGGCCGTCAGCTTGCCGAGCGCTTCGGGCACCAGGGCGACACGGCGCTCTCCGGCCGCGGTCTCCCTGGCGACGCCGACCTTCATGGGCATCACCGTCCGTTTGGGCAGCAGTTGTGGACCGGGCCGATGGTACCGGAGGCAACCGATTGCCGGATGTTGCGGGCCGGTTGCGACCGCGATACGGAGCCGGGATCGCCGCCCAATCAGGCGGCGGTCGATCCCCGCCAGGTGCGGATGCCGCCGCCGTCGGCCTTGGCCGCGTACATCGCCCGGTCGGCGCGTTCGCGCAGATCGCTTTCGAGCTCGTTTCCACCCGGCCTGGCGAGGGCGATCCCGATGGAAACCCCGATCTGCTTGGGTCCATCGCTGGTGCTGAAGGGCGCGAGGATCGCCTCGAGGACCCGCTGGGCAAGGACCATCGCCTCGTCCTCGTCGTGCACGCCGTTGAGCAGGACCATGAACTCGTCCCCGCCACGCCGCCCCACCGCATCGGTGACGCGGACGCTGCGGCGCAGCCGGGCGCCCAGCTCCGCGAGCACCTCGTCGCCGACGAGGTGGCTGCGCGGGCCGTCGTTGACCGATTTGAAGTTGTCGAGGTCCAGGAACAGGTAGGCGGCGCCATCGATGCCCTGGCGGGCGCGGTTCGCGGCCTCGGTGGCCCGCAGGGAGAACGCGTTCCGGCTCAGGACGCCCGTCAGCTCGTCGTGGTCAACGCGGGTCGCGTCGGCGGCGGCCCGCCACAGCGACAGCACGAGGGTCGTGCACAGGATCGGTGCCCACCAGCCGACGGCAAGCCAGACCACGACGAACAGCCAGCCCAGCAATGTCTCGGCGACCGCCGTCTGCCGGAAGGAGTCGTCGAAGAGGGCCGCCACGTCGCGCGGGGTCAGGCCGTCGCGCAGCACGATGACCAACGCGGCGAGCAGCGCCGAGACCACCGCCATGACCGCTGTGCCGGCAATCCCGGCCAGCGAGCAGCACGACCAGCGTGTCGCCCACGCCCACCGCTTCGCATGCGGCAATCACGACCTCCAGCACCAGGCCCCCGATGACAGCGGCCAGCAGCAGCGCGGCATGGTTGAACGCCACCCCGTACCACGGCGCCTCGCGCAGCTCGCGGCGGTCAAAGGTGCCCAGCATGGCGACCCACGCTCCGGCGACCGGACCGCCGAGCGTCATGGCGGCGGCGATGAACGGCAGGTGCAGGCTCAGCGCGGTATGGCCACCCGGGTCCCGCAGGATTCGCATGCCACCGAGCAGCGCGAAGGCCGTCCAGGCCGTGAGACCCGCGGCACCCGACCATGGCTCGGGGACCCCCACGATGCCAAGCGTCGACCGCAGGTGGGCTCCCGGCACGACGAGCAGCAGCAGCGTTCCAATGGTCAGCGCCGCGGCGCCGGCCGCGATCACCGCAGCGGTGTACCCGGCCAGGAGCGCGGTGCGGCGGGGAACGGCGAGCAGGGAGCCACCGCGGATCGTGTGGCCGGCGAGGGTCAGCCGCACGCCACGCCCCACCCAGGGAGCGTGACCCGGGCGCGCGTCGGCCGCTGCACCCGATCGGGCGCGCGTGTCCGGGCACGGTCGCGGAGCTGATCAGCCTCCGCCGGCCGGCCGCGTGAGATTCGCACTGCGTCAACCCCTGCCTTCCGGAGCGCAGCACCGTCCGGGTCCGGTCGATGCGGCGGGCGGCGAGCCTTCCGGCACCGCCACCGCGGATAGTCTGTGGTGTCGCCGCCGTCCGGGCACCCACCCGTTGGTCATGGTTGACCGTCATGGCGCGGAGCGAACCGCCCGGCAAGCCACCAAAGGTCCCACGCGGGCGAATCGTGGTGCGTGGATGCTCCGCCTTTGCCGCCCCGGGCGGCATCCGGCACCATGGCGCTCGTGAATGACGACGCCAGCCATCCCGATTCCCTCGACCCCGTGACGCCCGACCCCGTGACGCCCGACCCCGTGACGCCCGGCGTCACTCGCGCATCCCAGCCCGCCGCTTCGACCGACGTCTCCGCTGACGCCGGCATCAGGGCGCAGAACCGGATCGCGATCCTGGGGACGCTGGCGCTGATCGTGGTGCTCGCGGTCGGCGGCGCGATCCTCCTCGCCGGGGGCGCGGGCCGGGACGGTCCGCCGGTCGGGGCGATCGGCGCTTCACCGACAACGGCCGGGTCCGTCGATGCTTCCCTGCCCGTCCCGACCCCGCTCACGACCAGCGACCCGCTCGCCGCGCTGCCATCCGAAGGCAATCGCCTGGGTCGTCCCGATGCGAAGGTGGTGGTCGAGTACTGGGCCGACTACCAGTGCCCCTACTGTGCCAAGTTCGCCCAGGAGCGGATCCCGGACCTGATCCCGCTCATCGAGGACGGCACCGTCGCCCTCGTCCACCGGGACTATGCGTTCATCGGTCCCGAATCGTTCGACGCCGCGATCGCCGTGCGATGCGCCGGCCGCGAGGGCCGCTACTGGGCCATGCACGACGCGGTCTACGCGGCCCAGGCCGGGGAGAACCAGGGCGCCTTCTCTCGCGATCGGCTGACCGCGATCGCCGCCACCGTCGGCCTCGATGCCACCACGCTCGCGGCCTGCTTCGATGATCGCTCGCTGTATGTGGACGTCCTCGCCGACTCCGCGGAGGCCACCCGCATCGCCATCAAGTCCACACCGACGATCGACATCAACGGGACCCGGTTCCTGGGCGTCCCGGAGCCCGGCGAGATGGAGACCGCGATCTCGGCCGCCGTCGCGGGTGCCAGCCCGGAGCCGCTGCCCACCGCGGTGCCGATCCCTGATCCGTGGGCCGACGCCGGTGCGACGGGGCGCGTGGCCGGCTCGGCGTCGTCTCCCGTGACCGTGGACCTGTGGCTGGACTACCTGTCAGTCGACGGTGCGGCCTTCGCCGGCCAGTTGGGCGACGAGCTACGGGCCAGGGTGGTCGACGGCAAGATTCGCGTCGTCATGCATGACCTGGCGCTGATGGGCGACGAATCGGTCGTGGCAGCCACGTCCGTGCGATGCGTCGACGCCCAGGGCGGGTCTGGCTGGCTCGTGAGCACCGTCCTGGCTTCGGTCTCCGCCCAGGGACCCGTCTCCGGCGTCTTCATCCCCGACAACCTGCTGCGCCTTGGTGCCCAGCTCGGCCTTGATGTCCGCGCCCTCGACACGTGCCTCGGAGACAGCGCCGTGGCCCAGGCGGTGCGCGACGAGACCGCGGCAGGCGAGGCGCTCGGGCTGGACCAGGCCCCGGCGATCATCGTGTCCAAGGGTGGCAAGCAGGTCGCCCGCTTCTTGGGGACGCTCGATGTCGCGGCCGTGATGGCCGCCATCGACAAGGCCGGCTAGGCGCCGGGATCCGGGTCCTGGTCCGCGAGGGCCGCCAGCCTGGCCACGGCCATCTCGATCTGACGCATGCACCCGTCGCGCCAGATCCCGCTCTCGATGAACGCCTGGTGACCTTCGTCCGTGCGCAGGTCCACGCCGGTCAGGGCGCGGCAGGTCGTGGCGCCGAACTCTGCCTCGAACGCCGCCATGAGCTCCGCCGTCGCGGCCCGGACCGCTCGCTTGGCCTCGTTATGGTCGGCGATGCGACGGGCAGTGAGCCGACCGACGGCCATCGCGGCGCCCGTGATCGCGCCGCAGGTTGCCCCCGAGTACGCGATCCCGCCGTTGAGCGCCATGGCCGGCGCCGTGTCGGCCGCGTCCGGCAGCCCATATGCCTCGGCGAGGACCATCAGCGTCGTCTCCGCGCAGCCGTAGGTGTTGGCGTCGTCGAGGAACAGCGCGCGAGCCCGGGCGCGCGCGGCATCGGCGCGGTTCATCGCTTGTACAGGAACGTGTCCTGCGCGTCCGGCTCGCCGATGGCCAGGCGTTGCGCGCGGTACAGGGACATGCCGAGGGCGTAGGCGTCGTCTGGGTCCAGCTCCTCCGATCGGCGCAGGGCCTCCATCTCGGTGCGCACGGCAAGCGGCGGATGACGGGCGATCAGCCCGGCAAGTCGACGGGCCTCGGGCAGCAGCTCGTCCGGCTCGACGATGCGGTTGACGAGGTGGATCCGAAGCGCCTCGGCGGCGTCGATCGGCTCGCCGGTCAACGCCAGCTCCCAGGCGGCGGTCGGCGGGAGGAAGCGGCTGAGCCGCATCGTGCCTGCGATGCCGCCCATCCCGTAGGCGATCTCGGGCAGCCCAAACCGCGCATCCGGTGTGGCGACGCGGATGTCCGTGAGGCGCAGGAGATAGAACAGGCCCCGGCCCAGGCACCAGCCCCTGACGGCTCCGATCAGCGGCTTCGTCCGCTCCAGCCGGAGGATGGCATCGGCGGCATCCCAGCCGGCCGGGTCCGGAGCATCGGGGGTCACGGGGCCAGGGCCCATCGCGCCCAGCAGGTCGCTCGCGGCGTCGCCCGAGGACGGCGACTCGGACTTGATGTCGTCGCCGGCCGAAAACGCACGCTCGCCGGCACCGGTGAGGATCCCGACCCGGAGCTCGGGATCGGCGAGGAAGTCGAGCATGGCCGCATGCAGCTCGCGGTGCATCGCGGGCGTGATGGGGTTGACCTTGCCGTTGGCCAGGGTGAACGTCGCGATCGCGCCGTCCCTGGTGTACTCGATGCCCATGCCGCCTCCGTCGTTCGCTGCCAGTCTAGGTGGCGGCTGGCCAACACGGCGACTCGCTCCGACGGCGGCGGCTCAGACGGCGGCTCGCTCCGCGCGCATCCTCGCCGCGACGTTGATCCGCTGCACCTTCCGGGTGTGGGTCCTCGGGAAGTCCGGTTCCGGGAACACGGCGTGAGCGACCACGCGCTGGTGTGGCGCCAGGCGCGAGTTCGCCGTCTTGACGGCCTGAACCACGGCGCCCGCCTCGTCGGCGACCGGATCCGCGAAGGCGCCGCCCTCGCGGTACGCCGCGCAGATCCTGCCGTCGCCCCCGTCGTACACGACGGGCTCAACTAGGCCTGCCGCGACCAGCGCCGCCTCCACGTCCTCCGGGTGGACGTTCATGCCGTTGGTCAACGGGATCAGCGATCGCGTCCGGCCGATCAGCCGGAGCGACCCGGTCGCGTCGATCTCCCCGTAGTCGCCCGTCCGGTACCAGCCGTCGGTCGTGAACGCCGCTGCCGTCGACTCGGGGTCCTCCCAGTAGCCGGTGAACACCGACGGGCCACGCACCACCACCTCGCCGTCGGGCTCCACGCGAAGCTCCAGCGGTGGCATCCACCAGCCCACGCGATCGGGTGGGGTCCGGCCGCGCTGGTTGGTCGCCACGAGCCCCGCCTCGGTTGACCCGTATCCCTGGACCACCTCGACGCCCAATGCCTCCCAGCTGCGCTGGAGCGCGGGCGACAGGTACGCCGCCGAGCAGAGCACCATCCGCAGCTCGCCGCCCATCGCCTCGTGGATCGTGCGGAACAGGCGTCGCCGGAGGCCGACCGGCAGGTAGGGCGCAATGCGCAGTGCGCGGCGGAACGTCGTGCCCTTGCCGGAGCGGTCCGCCTCGCGACGGATGGCCAGGAACAGCAGCTCCAGGACCTGCGGCACCACCACCAGTGCCGTGGCCCGGTGACCGCGGATCGATGCCGCGATGAGGTCGGGCCGCAGGGTGGTGATGTACTCGGTCTCGGCGCGCGCGGCGACCGCGTAGATCAGCCCCGCCACCTGTTCCATGATGTGTGACAAGGGCAGGATCGACACGAAGCGGTTGCCGCCGCGCGGGATCGTCCGCAGGCAGCGGACCGTCGATGCCAGGAGCATCGACTGGGTCACGGTCACGCCCTTGGGGTTCCCGGTGGACCCCGAGGTGCACAGGATCTCGATGGGCTCGTCGGGATCGGCGGCCTCGCGTGCGTTCAAGGCGGCTACCGCGCCCTGCGGCGGGGTGTTCGTCAGGTCGTCCAGGTCGATCACCGGCAGCGAGGCCAGGCGCGGGATGGTCACGGGCTCCACGGTGCTTCCGCTGCCCAGCAGGATCGCGGCCGGCTTGGTCAGGCTGGCGATGCGGTCGATGGTGTCCGCGGTCATCCGGACGTCGAGCGGCACCAGGACCACGTTCGCACGACCGGCGGCGAACAGCGCGGCCGCGAACCCGGGCCCCGGGGCTCCCTGCACCAGGATGCGAGCTCGCGGCGCCACCGCCGCCGCGAGCCGTGCTGCCGCGTTGCCGGTTGCCGTCCCGAACTCCGCCATGGTCATCGAGATTCCGCGGGTGCTCGAGGTGCGGACGCCTAGGAACGGCGCATCGCCTGCGGCGGCAACCGCCTCGTCCAGCAGGGCAGGGAGCGTCGCGGGAAGCGGAATCTCGGGGAAGGAATCGGGCACGAAGCGGGCCTCGGGTGCGGACGCGGACCTCGAGGCCCGGGAGGGCCGGAGGCGGTGAGGATACCCCGTCGGTGCGAGAACGCCCTTGGCGGGTCGGGATCCACGGCGGTCCGAGTTGCCCGGCTGACGTCCCGGTCGCGCGTCGCCGTGGGTGCCGGACGGCCTGTTTCGCCCACGCCGGAATCACCCTAGGCAAGCCCGGCCCGGCCCGGCCACGATCCGTCCACGACTAGCGCGAGGGAGGGATCCCATGGCCCACGCGACCACCCGCGGCGCCTACGGGGCGCTGGCGGATCGACTCAACCGTCTTCCCCAGGGCGCGCCGCCCACGGATCTCCTGTTCCGGATCCTCGCCCTGCTGTTCAGCGAGAAGGAGGCCGGCCTGGTCGCCCGCCTGCCCGTCCGCCCGGTGACCGCCGGGAGGGCAGCCCGCATCTGGGGCATGCGCGAGGCGGAGGCACGGTCCGTCCTCGATGGCCTCGCCTCACGCGCGATCCTGCTCGACATGGAGGGCCCCAACGGGACGCTCTACATCCTGCCGCCACCGATGGCCGGCTTCTTCGAGTTCTCGATGATGCGGGTGCGCGACGACATCGACCAGCATCTGCTCGCCGAGCTTTTCTACCAGTACATCACCGTCGAGGACGACTTCATCGTCTCGCTGTTCACCAACGGCGAGACGCAGCTGGGGCGCACGTTCGTCAATGAGCCGGCCCTCGACGAGGCGCGGCCCCGAGCCGAGCCGCGGCCCCGAGCCGGTGTCAGCGACACGAGCCTCCAGGTGCTGGACTACGAGCGTGCCAGCGAGGTCATCGGGACGGCGCAGCACATGGGCGTCGGGGTCTGCTACTGCCGCCACAAGGCCGAGCACGTGGGCAAGGCGTGCGCCGCTCCGCAGAACATCTGCATGACCTTTGGCGGGACCGCGGATGCGCTCATCCGCCATGGGTTTGCGCGGAGGGTGGACGCCGCCGAAGGGATGGACCTCCTCGCGCAGGCCTGGGACAGCCGCCTGGTCCAGTTCGGCGAGAACGTCCAGCGCGACGTCGCGTTCATCTGCAACTGCTGCGGCTGCTGCTGCGAGGCGATGATCGCGCAGCGCCGGTTCGGGGCCATGGACCCGGTCCATACCACCAACTACCTGCCGCACGTGGATGCGGCGACCTGCAACGGCTGCGCGAAGTGCGTCGACGTGTGCCCCGTCGAGGCCATGACCCTGGTCTCCGCCAACGACCCGGCCAAGCCCCGCAAGCGTCGAGCCGAGCTTGCCGCGGACATCTGCCTGGGCTGCGGCGTGTGCACCCGGGTGTGCGCGCCCAAGGCGCTGTGGCTGGAGCCGCGGCCGGAACGAGTGGTGACCCCCGTGGACACGCTCCACCGGACGGTGATGATGGCCATCGAGCGGGGGAAGCTCCAGGACTGCATCTTCGACAACCGGGCGCTGCTCAGTCACCGGGCGATGGCCGGGATCCTGGGCGTCATCCTCCGCCTGCCGCCGACCAAGCAGGTGCTCGCGAACCGCCAGCTCAAGTCGCGCTACCTGGCGAAGCTGCTCGAGCACGTCTCGGTCTGAGGGGCCCAGGCGCGGGGCACAGGGCTCCGGGCGGGCTCCGGGCGGGCTCCCTCGGCCTCCGGGCGGGCTCCGGGCGCCCCGCCCACGCTCGGCCTCCGGCTGGGCTCCGGCCGGGCTCCGGGCTCCCTCGGCCTCCGGGCGGGCTTCCGGCCGGGCTCCGGGCGCCCGAACGGTTGCATCGGGTGACAACCAGGGCCGCGGCAGACCCGTTCGCTACGCGGGAGCGATCACACGCGCAACACGTCCCGCGGCTGACGCCCGAACCAGCCTGTGACGGGACCGTTGGGGCTCCGGGCGCCTGAAGGATCGCGCCCGCCCTGCGCAGGGGCTGCGGCCGCCCGGCCCACGCGGGAGCGAAACCCGGCTTCGGGCAGCCCTCAGTCGAGCGCCAGGACGTGGACCGGGACCGGAGGCAGGTCGTCGTACGTTTCGGAGGCCGCCAGCATGCCGTCCTCAGGCACCTCGAGCGCCTCGAGCGCCGCGTCCGAGATCAGCGCATAGGGCTGATCCCCGACAAGGTCCCGGGCGTGGTTCTTGAGCAGCCGGTGAGCCACGATCACGTCGGGCCCTGCGAGCTCCTCGTTCCCGAAGATCCGCTGGACCACGTACTCGCCGTGGTGCAGCACGAACTTCACCCCCAGGTCGTGGATCCTCGAGCATGAGGTGCATTCGCAGGTCCAGATCGAGTTGGCATTCGCGAGCAGGTCGGTGAACGACGCGTGACAGGCACGCAGGCAGTCGATGACCTGCGTTCCGCGGGTCGGGTGGGCAGCATCCGAAACGGCAAACAGCGCGTCGCCCTCCAGCTTCACCAGCCGGAACCTCGGGGCGACCTTCGCCACCATCCCGTCGAGCAGCGATGACAGCAGCTCGTAGGCGGCCGGCGGCTGGTCGGCCTCGATGATGAGCGCGCGATGGGCGTCGGCCACGCCGTGGAGAAACGCGGCGTAGCCAGAGATGTCGGCGAGGAGGAACGTGCCCTCCACGTGGCCGCCGCGGCCGGCAGGGACGTGCATCGGCGCAGCCTAGCCGGTTCTCGCGGCGCGCGACGATCGGTCGTGCCCAAGCCGTGGAGTCGACGCCCGGCCGTGGCCGACGCACGAAGATGGTCGAGATCGTGCGACCATCGTCGAGGTCATTCTCCGCGCCCTCGCGCGGCCCGCCCACGAATTTCGTCCGGCGCCGCGCACACGAGGACCACGCCAATGACGATCGACGCGTCAGCTGCCGCCGACCGCAACCAGACCGCATCGCTCGCGAGCCGGGCGATCGCCGAGGTCGAGGCCCACACCGCCCACAACTACTACCCGCTGCCGGTCGTGCTCGCCCGGGGCGAGGGCGCATGGGTCGAGGATGTCGATGGCAACCGCTATCTCGACCTGCTGGCGGGCTACTCCGCGCTCAACTTCGGGCACCGCAACCCGCGCCTGGTCGAGGCCGTGGAGCACCAGCTGGGCCGCCTCACCCTGACCAGCCGCGCGTTCCACAACGACCTCCTGGGCGTGTTCGCGCGCGAGCTCGCGGACCTATGCCGCATGGACTCCGTCCTGCCGATGAACACCGGCGCCGAGGCGGTGGAGACCGCGATCAAGCTCGCTCGAAAGTGGGGGTACGAGCGCAAGGGCGTCGCCGAGGGCCGCGCCCGGATCATCGTCATGGGCGGCAACTTCCACGGCCGAACCACGACCATCGTCGGGTTCAGCGACGACCCCGTCGCGCGCGCCGGGTTCGGGCCGTTCACCCCTGGGTTCGTCCGCGCCGAGTATGGCAATGCGGCGGCGCTGGCCGCGGCGATCGACGATGACACCGTCGGCGTGCTCCTGGAGCCCATCCAGGGCGAGAATGGCGTGATCATCCCGCCGGACGGATACCTGCGCGAGGTCCGCCGCCTGTGCACCGAGCGCAACGTCCTGATGCTCGCCGACGAGATCCAGTCGGGCCTGGGCCGGACGGGCCGGACGTTCGCCTGCGATCACGAGGATGTGGTCCCGGACGTGTACATCCTGGGCAAGGCGCTCGGTGGCGGGATCCTGCCGGTTTCCGCGGTCGTCGCCCGCGCCGAGGTCATGGACGTCATCCACCCGGGCGAGCACGGCTCCACCTTCGGCGGCAACCCGCTGGCCTGCGCGGTGGGCATCGAGGTCGTGCGAATGCTCGCGACCGGCGAGCCCCAGGCGCGCGCCGCGGATCTGGGCGCGGTTCTCGCCGGGGAGCTCGCGACCCTGCCGGCGGACAAGGTGAGCGCCGTGCGGGCGCGCGGGCTGTGGGCCGGCATCGACCTCATCGGGCGCACGGGTCGCGACCTGTGCGAGGGGCTCCTGCGCCGGGGCGTGCTCGCCAAGGACACGCACGGCTCCACGATCCGCCTCGCGCCCCCGATCGTCATCGAGCGCGATGATCTCGTCGCCGCCATCGGCATCCTCCGGGAGGAGCTCACCGGGTGACGTCGGTACGGGGTCCGAATGAGGGATTTCTCATCCCCGTCCGAAACTCCATGATCCTTGAGCACCTCAGAGTGGCGTCATCCCAGTGATGACCCATGACAGCTACGGAGCCCCGTTGATCGCCACCGCCATCGAGAACCGCCTCCTCGCCGGCCCGCCGCTGGCAGGTCGCCCCGAGTCCTTCGACGACCACCGCGCGCGGCTCGGTCCGTTGCCCGCCGCGTACGCCAACGGCGACGTCATCACCACGCTCGAAGCCAGCGGCCTCCTGGGCCGGGGCGGTGCCGGGTTCCCGGTCGGCCGCAAATGGCGCGCGATGGCGTCACGGCCGCACGGCGGCGCGGTCCTGCTCGCCAACGGTGCCGAAGGCGAGCCGCCCAGCCACAAGGACCGGACGCTGATGGAGCACCGGCCACACCTCGTTCTCGATGGCGCCGCCCTGGCGGCGGAGGCCGTCGGCGCGGACGAGATCGTCATGTACATCGGCGAGGAGCACGAGGCGTCGATCGAGGCGATGGCCCAGGCGATGCGCGAGCGGCGGGCGACCATCCCGCGGCCGATGCGCCTGGTGAAGGCGCCCATCGGGTACGTCGCGGGCGAGGCCTCCGCCGCGGTCCACTACGTCAATGCCGCGGACGCGAGACCCACCACCACGCCGCCCCGGATGTCGGAGAAGGGGATCGACGGCCACCCCACCATCGTCCAGAACGTCGAGAGCCTGGCCATGGCCGCCCTCATCGCGAGGTTCGGCGAGGACTGGTACCGGTCCGCCGGTCGGCTTGCGACCAAGGGCACGGCGCTGATCACCGTCACCGGCCCGCGGCTGGAGCAGGGCGTGCGCGAGATCGAGCTGGGGACGCCCCTGGGCGAGGTGATCGAGTCGGCCGGCGGTCGGCGCGACGACCTGTCGGCCGTGATCCTCGGCGGCTACTTCGGGACGTGGACCGATCTCGACGAGGCCTGGGACCTGCCGCTGGACCCGGTCGCGATGCGCGAGGTGGGGTTGACGTTCGGCGCCGGGATCATCGGCGCCCTGGGGCGCAACACCTGCGGAGTGGCGGCCACCGCCGAGATCATCGGCTTCCTGGCTCGCGAGAGCGCCGGCCAGTGCGGACCATGCGTCTACGGTCTCGCGGCCGTGGCGGATGGTGCTCGCCGGCTTGCGCACGGGGCGGGCACCGAGGCGGACCTGGCGAACCTCGAGCGGTGGACCGCGCAGATCCCCGGTCGTGGCGCGTGCCACCACCCGGATGGCGCGATGCAGATGATGACAAGCTCGATGGCGGTGTTTGGCACCGAGCTGGCCTACCACGCGCGAACCGGGCGCTGCTCGGTTCACGCCGGGGCGTTCGGCTGATGGCCAGGACCGAGCGCCGCCTGCGCGTGGACTGGATCAAGTGCGACGGCTACGGCACCTGCGCCGACATGCTGCCGGAGCTGATCGATGTCGACGAGTGGCGCTACCCGATCCTCGTCGGCAGCCCGGTGCCCGGAGCGCTGATGCACGACGCCCAGCGCGCGGTCGATTGCTGCCCGATGAAGGCGCTGATCCTGGAGAAGGTCCCGCCGGCGCGGGTGTAGGTCCCTCGAGCCCGCCGGCGGTGACCCGCCGGCGGGCCCGGCCACTCGCCCCCAGCCCCCGTATCGCCCGGCATCGGGCCGCCCCGCCCCCGTATCGCCCGCGGCCCCATGCGTCCCGGGGCCATCAGCGGCCCGCGGACCCCTGCCGGGTCAGGGTGACGCCGTCCCAGTGACAGGGCCGCAGGCGATCCACGTCCCGAGTGGGCGCGAACCGACGGGCGCCTCGCCGCCACCGACGAAGACGAGGTCGCCGCTCCGGGCAATCACCATCCCGGCAAGATCGACGAGCGCTACCCCGTCCGGACCGACCTGACCCGCGTACCCGAACGGCCACACCACCGGGACGAGCGTCCCGCCCTGGGCCGCAACGGCCAGGCCGAGGACGCGATCCTCGACGATCTTGCCCTCGAGCAGCGCGGCCGGGCACGCCTGGGCCGTCGCGCCCGGCCCCTCCATCCATCGCGGTCCACTGGTCGGGATCCGGACGGCGCCGTTGCCCGCGTCCATGCCCCGCTTCACCAGGTCCACGATCCACGAGGTCACGTAGCCCTCGCCGATTGCGACCTCCTCCGGGCCACGCTGGCCGTGCACCGCGGACGCGCTGCCGTCCCAGCCGTCCGCCGGGACCAGGACGACCACGACGTCGAAGGGATACAGGCGGTCGCAGGCCGCGTCGGGCGGACAGGTGTCATCGACGACGATGAGCACGGCCTCGTCATAGGCATCGGGCACGCGCTGGCGGACGAGCGCGATTGCCCCTTCGCAGTCGGCGGGGGCGATCCGCCCGCAGCGGACGATCGGTCCCAGGTCCAGGGGCCCGGCCGGTCCAGGAGTTGCGGTCGGCGTCGCCGGGGCATGGGAGACAGCGTGGGGGGCCTCGGTCGGCGCGGGGGGCGTCGCCGCCGTGGCCACTCCGGGGAGCACCCGGATGGTGACCGAGGCGATGAGGTCGTGAGGCTCGCCACCGCACAGGTCCGGTGTCAAATTCGGGCCGGCGGCGATGCCCAGCCGCGCCGTGAGCGTCCACGTGCCCGCCGGGAGCCGCAGGACGTCGCTGGCGCGGCCGTCTGGGCCGATGTCGAGGTACGCCTTCACGAACGCGTCGTTGGGCGCCGGGTTGTCGTTCGAGTACGAGCCCCCCTTGATCCAGGGATGGGTTCGGGGCGAGCCGCGCTCGTAGCTCGTCGTCCGACACATCAGCATCGACGGGATGACGCCCGTGGAGCGGTCACCGCCGACCTCCTGCACGGAGAAGGTGACCGGCCCATCCGCGGACCGCACCTCGACGATCGGCTCCGGACCCAGGTACTCGACTACGGCCACGGCGTCGATCGCCTCGCCCTCGCGGTAGATCGACCGGTCCGCTCGCAACACCAGGCTGAACCGCGCGTCGGCGTCGCGGACCTCAACGGGCGCCGCGCCCGTGTCGGCCGTCGTCGCGGGCACGACCGTCACGAGGACGGACGCGCTCAGGCCGGTCGCGAACGTGGCCGTGAGATCCCACGTGCCGGGCGGCAGGTGCAGTGCGTCCCCACTCTCGAGGTACTGCTCGACGAACGCGTCGTTGACCGGATCGCCGCCGGTCGTGCCCCCCGATTTCTGCCACGGGTACCGCACGACCTCGCTCCGCTGGAACGACGTCGTGGTCAACAGGTCACGGACGCCGCCGTCGACGTGTCGCTTGCCGCCCACCTCCATGACGCTGAACACGACGGGGCTCGAGGTGTGCTCGACGTCGGTCGTTGACTCCGGGCCGAGGAACTCCACGGTCGCCTCCGCGATGATCGCCTCCCCCTCGGCGTAGGCGGATCGATCGGCGGTGAGGATGATCCGGAAGCGGCCGTCTTCGTTGGTCCCGGTGACCGGACCCGGGAAGCCGTCCACGACGGCCCCGGCCGACGCTGTAGGGGATGGCGTCGTCGAACCCGGTGCGGCCGAGCCGGGCGTCGTCGGGCCCGTCCCGCCCCGGCCCACGATCGCGACCCCCACGATGGCGACCACAGCCACCACCACCAGCGACATCGGCAGGGCGGCCGTGGCGCGGACGGCTCGACGGGCGTCGTCAGCGGGCGGTTTCGCGGTGGCGGCCACGCGATTCCAGTCGCGAAGCAGGGTGTCGATGTCCTCGTCGGAGCGCTTCATCGCGCGTCCTCCAGCTTGCGTCGCGCGCGGCTGGCCGCCGCACGGAGGGCACCCGGCGTGGTGCCCATGAGCTCAGCGGCTTCCTCGTAGGTCCGACCGTCTACCGCGGTCATCACCAGCGCGGTCCGCTCGAGTGGGAGCAGCCCCGCCATCGCGTCCCGCAGGTCCAGCCAGCGGTCCGCAACGGCGGCGTCCAGGGTCGCGGGTCGAGCCCCGCCGCCGGCCGTCAGCCGCCGCCGCAGCCGCCGGAACCGATCCTGGGCCAGCCGTCGCGTCGTCACGATCAGCCACGGGAGGACGCTGTCGGCCCAGTCCAGCCGATCGCGCTCGCGCCACAGGCGAGCGAACGCCTCCTGCGCGAGGTCCTCGGCCGCGGCCCAGTCGTTGGTCCAGGAGAGGGCGAACCGGAACACGTCGGACCACAGCGCCTCGTAGACGGAGGCGTACCGCTCCTCGGCGTTCAACCTGACGGACACGGCGATGACCACACCTCAATCACGCACGAGGGCGGCGAAACGCACGCGCTGCGACGCACCGTATCAAGCCAGGGCGCCGGTCGCCCGCTGCCCGCGGGTGTGGCCGGCGCCCGGCCGGACGAGAACTGGGACGGCCGCGCGCCCGGGTGACCACAACTCTGCGCCAGATATCACCCCAGGCTGATACAGCAACCGATCAGGCGCCGAGACGCGCCTGCAATATCACCAGGGACCGATACACGGCCTGTCTTGCGGTCGTGGCTGGTGGCAATAGCAGTACCCACCTATATCTGGTGCAGTCGGGCGGACCCGGTGCCCATCGGAGGCCCGCAACTGCGGTGGCACGGCCGAGGCCGTGATCCAGGCCCCAAGCGCGAGGCCCCGGGCCCGCAGGCCGCAAGGACCCGGGCTCCAGCCGCATATCCACCCCGGAATCCGCCCGGACCACCACACCGGACCACGATCCGCTCACCACCCGGGACCGGCCCGCATCTGCTCTGGACCCGCCGGGCAGCCGCAACCGGCCCGGATGCCGCATCCTGAGGGGCAACAGCCGGGCCGCGCACCCACCCGCCCGCGCGGCACGCGGAAGGAGCACGCGCATGCCGCAGGCAGATCGAGTCGTGGACATCCTCGCGGGACGACCCGCGATCGGCGAGCGGGCCACGGTCCAGGGGTGGATTCGCACCCGGCGCGACTCGAAGGCGGGCCTGTCGTTCCTCGCCGTCCACGACGGCTCGTGCTTCCCCACGTTCCAGGTCGTGGCCCCGAACACCCTGGCCAACTACGAGTCGGAGGTCCTGCACCTCACGGCCGGCTGCGCCGTGACCGTGACGGGGACCCTTGCCGAGTCGCAGGGCAGGGGCCAGGCCGTGGAGCTCCAGGCGGACGACGTGACGGTCGTCGGCTGGGTGGACGATCCCGACACGTACCCGATCCAGCCCAAGCAGCACAGCTTCGAGTACCTGCGCGAGGTCGCCCACCTGCGCCCGCGCACGAACACCTTCGGCGCCATGGCCCGCGTCCGGCACACCCTCGCGATGGCGATTCACGAGTGGTTCGACACCAACGGCTATGCGTGGATCCACACCCCGATCATCACCGCGAGCGATGCGGAGGGCGCAGGCGAGCTGTTCCGGGTCTCCACCCTGGACCTCGCGAACCTTCCGCGCACCCCCGTCGGCGGCGTCGACTATTCGACCGACTTCTTCGGCAAGCCGGCCTTCCTCACCGTGTCGGGCCAGCTCAACGTGGAGGCGTACTGCCTCGCCCTGGGCCGCGTGTACACCTTCGGGCCCACGTTCCGGGCCGAGAACTCCAACACCAGCCGCCACCTGTCCGAGTTCTGGATGGTGGAGCCGGAGATCGCGTTCGCTGACATTCACGACAACGCCGACGTCGCCGAGGCGCTGCTCAAGGCCAGCTTCCGGACCCTGCTCGAGCGCCGTCCGGACGACATGGCGTTCTTCGCCGAGCGCATCGACAAGGAGGCCATCACCCGCCTCGAGGGCCTGATCACGAGCGAGTTCGTGCGCATGGAGTACACGGAGGCGATCGCGGTTCTCGAGCGGGCGAAGCGGACCTGGGAGTTCCCGGTCAGCTGGGGCGTCGCGCTCCAGGCCGAGCACGAGCGCTACCTGTGCGAGGAGTACGCGAAGAAGCCGGTGGTGGTCATCAACTACCCCAGGGAGATCAAGGCGTTCTACATGCGCCTCAACGACGACGAGCGCACCGTGGCGGCGATGGACGTCCTGGCCCCGGGCATCGGCGAGATCGTGGGCGGCAGCCAGCGCGAGGAGCGGCTGGACGTGCTGGACGCCCGGATCCGCGAGACCGGTCTCGACCCGCAGGTCTACTGGTGGTACCGCGACCTGCGCCGGTACGGCACGGTGCCGCACGCGGGGTTCGGCCTCGGGTTCGACCGGGCGCTGGCGTACGCGACGGGAATGGCCAACATCCGGGACGTCATCCCGTTCCCGCGGACGCCGTCCAGCGCCGACTTCTAGGCCGACGATACCGGCCGGGAGGAGCGATGACCGTCGAACCTGGCGAGCGACGCATCCTGGTCGCCATCAAGGCGTTCCACTCGGCGATCTTCCTGGTCATGCTGTCGTCGATCCTGTGGCTGGTCTGGACCGGGATCACGGGCCGGCGGGATCGGGGCGTGGCCGTGGCGGGAGCGCTCGTCGCTGTCGAATCCGCGGTGTTCGTGGTGAACGGTGGCGTGTGCCCGCTGACGCCGCTTGCCGAGCGCCACGGAGCCGGCCGCGGCGGGGTGTCCGACATCTTCCTGCCGGATGCGCTGGCCCGGACCATCCCGTTCTGGGCGACACCGCTGGTGGTGCTGGGCGCCGGCCTCCACCTGCGCGGGATCGTCGCGGCCCGCCGTCGCGGCTGACGGGAGCCAAGGGGGCGCTGCAGTCCCGCCGTGGGCTGGCGGTCACGTGGCCTCAGCCCCGCTGGCGCCGCGGGTTGACTCGTCGACCGCGCCCCGGCCCCTCGGTGGGCACGCCCGCGGCGAGCGCCTCGGCCGTGACCGGGTCGGGCGGTGGCGGGAGGACCGGGAGCTCGACCTGGTCCACGAGCCCGGACCGGATGATCCGGCGCATCTCCGCGTCCACGGCCGCGTCCGTCTCGATCGGCCGATAGGCGGCGAGCCGGCGGTCCACCTCGTCGCAGGCCCGGCCGTAGGTGTCCTTGCCGCCGGCTCGGAGCCAGCCCTCGCGGTTGTCGCGCATGATCACGGGCGAGGGGAGGTGGAGCTCCGTGGGCCAGTGGGCCGAGGTGTGGTCGGCCATGATCAGGTGTTGGTCCGTCATGACCTTGTCCACGAGCGCCTGGACCGGCAGGTCGTCCTGGACGCGGATCTCGCGCACGAACCGGAGCGCCTGGCCGCATATCTCGTCGTCGAAGACCAGCTTGGGCAGGCTGAACACCAGCAGGAAGTCCAGCATCCCGGGGCCGCTGACGCTGTTCACGCCGGCGAGGGCGGCGATCAACGCGCTGCCGAAGGTCTCCGCACCGGCCTGGGCGTCGAGGATCGGCGCGTCGGAGAGCGCCATATACGACTGGCAGGGAAGCTCGAGCGCCTTGGCGACGGCGGTGTACGCGGCGTCCAGTTGGACGGCCTCGATGGCGGACATGGGCGAGCTGGCAACCTTCATGTGGAAGGTGGCCGGCGCGCCGCCGAACAGGACCGGGGCTCCCGGGCGGATCACCTGGGCCATCGTGATCCCGGCCAGGACGTCGATCGTGTGGAACACCGTCGCCCCCACGGTCGTGACCGGCGCGACCAGCCCCATCAGGGTGACCGGCACGATCTCGACCGGGATGCCGGCCTCGACGCAGTCGATCAGGTTCTGGCAGGAGTCCTCGGAATACCGGAAGTTGCCGGTCGCGGTGATCGTGAAGATCGACATCGGGCGCGCCACCAGGTCAGCGCGGTCTGCCCGGAAGAGCTGCATCAGCTCCACCATCCGCGGCACGCCGTGTTCGGTGAACGCGCCCGAGACGACGGGCTTCTTCGAGTTGGCCAGGACCATGTACAGGCGCCACGCGTCGGACACGCCGGGCTCGATGTCGTCGTTGGTGGAGAACGCCGTGGCCAGGTAGGCGATGTGGTCCAGCCCGTCGCCCAGGCGAACGTATTCCACGAAGTCGGTCGAATTCGCCAGCCGCACCTCGCCGGTCCGGTGATCAAGCCACTTGAGGCCGGACGAGCCGGGCACGAAGTGGACGCGATCCCCGCCGAGGTCCGCATGCGGGACGCCATCGCGGTCGTAGAGCGTGAACGCGGACGGGGCGCTCGCGATGGCCGCCTCCACGATGTCGCGCGGGAACAGGACCCGGTCACCGGCGGCATTGGTGGGCAGGCCGGCCGCCACCAGCCGTCGCCGCATCTCGGCGCTGCGGATCTCCATCCCCGTCTCGGCCAGCACGCGCTTGGCCTCGTCGAGGATCTGGCCGATCAGGTCGTCCGACAGGACGCGAAGGGTGGGGCGCATCAGGGTGGAAACCCTACCGCATGGGGGCGGGCCCGGCAGGCGCCACGACACCGAGCGGAACGGCCCGCGCGGCGTGCCGGGGTCCGGGCAGGCGCCCGTCGTTGCGGCGCCGACCTCTAGGACCGGATTGGCGAGCCCGATCCGCTCCCCGAACGGTCGTCCGATCCACCACTGGAGCCGCCACCGGAGCCGCCGCTGGGCCGCGGCGTCTCGCCTGGCCCGCCGCCCGGCGACCCGGACCCCGACCCGGACCCCGACCCGGACCCCGACCCGGACCCCGACCCGTGGGGCATCGCGGACGGGTTGCCGCTCGCGCGGGGCGCCTTCGTGGCATCGGGCGACGGCGCGCCGCCCTGTCCACCCGACGACGCCGACGGCTTCGGGCCGGGCGACCCCGCCGATCCCTGCGTGTGTCCAGACGTCGACGCTGGCATCGAGCCGCGTGGCGACGCTGGCGTGCCGGGCGGCGGTTCGGCGGTCGCCCCGGGACCCGGGCCAGGACCGGGCCCATCGCCGTCGCCGGGCTCCCCGAGTGCTGCGAGGAACGCCCGTCCGGCGACGCGATCCCGCTCGCGGACCGCCTCGAGCCCAAGATCCCCCGTCCCGATGCCGGCGATCACCTCGAGCTGGGCGCGGACTCGGGCGGCGAGCGGAGTGGCCGCCTGCGGGTCGGCGACCGGGATCGCTGCCGCCTCGGTCGCGATGCTGGCATACGCTCGGAGCGCGGCGGTCACGCCCGCGGCGTCGCCCCGCCCGGACGCGTCGAGCGCCTCGCGGACGCGCGCCTCGAGCCGCCCGACCTGCGCCCCTGCCCGGTCCGCCGACCCCTGCGGCAGCCCGAGCTCCTCGGCCGCGACGCGCGTGTCGTACAGCGGTCCACCGGGGGCGGACGCGGCGACGGTCCCCAGGCTCGCCGCGAGCAGGGCACATGCCGCGACGAGGACGAACACCGGGCGGCGCCCGCCTCGACGGATCATGGGCGCCGCGCTGGTCATGGGACGGGTGCGACCGGCGGTCCCCGGGCGAGGTTCGGCCCGGCTCGCCGACGCGCTGGCGAACGCGCCCAGCACCGCCGCCCGGCTCGCGTCGGGTCGGCGACCGTCGTCATCGGGTTCGGCGGTGGCGACGGTCGCTGTCATGAGGGCGGCGACATCCTCGACGCCCTCGTCGTCCCACGCGTCGCCCGCCGGTGGGCGAACCAGGAGGTCCCGGACTCGATTGATGAGGCTCATCGGGCATCCTCGTCGAACGGCAGGCCGGCCGGCTCCAGGAGCTCACGGAGCCGCACGAGGGCGCGGTGCTGCAGGACGCGGACCGCGCCGTTGCTCCGTCCCATGAGCACGGCCGTCTCGCCCGGTGACAGCTCCGCGAAGAACCGCCACTCGAGCACCTGGCGCTGGTCGTCCGGCAGGGCGTCGAGGGCCCCCCGGAGGCGATCGCGATCCTGGCCTCGCTCGGCCAGGGCGACCGGGTCCCCCACGTTCGCGGGCCGCTCGACCGCCGCCTCCAGCGAGACCGCGGGGTGCGTCGTCCGGCGATGGTCGATCACGGTGTTCCGCGCGATGCGGAACACCCAGGCCCCGAAGGGCAGGCCACGCGGCTGGTAGCGGGGGAGAGCCTCGATCATCTTGACGAACGTCCGTTGCAGCAGCTCCTCGGCGACATCGCCGCTGCCGACCTGGTGGCGCAGGAATCGGCGCACGCGAGGAGCAAAGGCATCGTAGAGATCGGCGAACGCGGCACTGTCACCAGCGGCGGCACGTTCGACGAGCGCATCGACCGCGGCATCATCGGGAGGGCGGATGTCCATCTGGTGCGCCGGGTTACCTCCACGACTTGCTCGTGGGACGCTCCCCGATCGGCGGACCGGCCACTGCCGGCCTCATGCTGGCGCTCCACTGGACGACCCGCCATGGGCTCCCAGCCCCCGATCCCGCGGGTGCAAGGTCACGAACCGCCGTGCCCGCCTCGCTGGCCGCCCGGGTCGGGCGTAGCGTCGGGACTGCCGGGGCCCTGCTGCCCGGCCTGCTCCTGCTGCTGCTCCTGGACGGGCTCCTGCTGATCGCGCGTCTGCTCGCGGCTCTGCTCGCGCGTCTGATCGCGCGCGGGGTCCTGCTGATCGCGGTTCTGCTCGCGCGCCTGCTCGCGGGCGGGATCGCTCCGGCCTCCGGTGGCCGGAGCCGCCGTCGCCGCTGCGTCGCCAGCACCGGTCCGGGTGCGGTCGCGGTCCGGGACGCAGGTCGTCCCGTCCGGCTCGCAGGTCTGGTCACGATCCTGATCCTGATCGCGATCCTGGTCGCGATCCCGGTCAGCCTCGATCGCCGGGCTCGTCGCCTCGAGGACCACGTCGACACGATCACGGCTTCGGAGCTGATCCTGATCCTGGTCCTGACCCTCGGCAGGGTCCTGAGCGTGGATCCGGTCTCGATCCTGGTCGCCGCCCGTGCCGCCGACGCCGATCTGCGTGTCGGCCGCCACGAACGACGCCATCGCGAAGGTCGCCAGGAGGGCGCCACCGAGCACGGTGACCACCTTCCCGTGAGCGGAGGCGGAGATTTTGCTGGTCATGGCGGGAGATCCCTCCCAGGCAGGCGGCGGGCCTCTGCCCGGACTGCGCCATCCCTGTTCGCCCAGCGACAACGAACGTTGCGGGAATCCTGTTACGCGGCGCGGTCGCCGGTCGGCCACCGCCTCCCGTCGCCGCCGTGAACGACCGTGCGCAATGCGGCGGCCCGCCCGACGTGTCGGACTGGCCGGAACGGCCGGACGGTCGACCCGCCGCGGCAGCGACCGCCGACCCGCGGGTCAGCGGTCCTTGACCGCCACGAAGTCCCGTACGGGACGGCCGACGTACAGCTGGCGCGGGCGTCCGATGCGCGCCTGCGGGTCATGCATCATCTCGCGCCACTGGGCGATCCAGCCGGGCAGCCGCCCGATCGCGAACAGCACGGTGAACATCTGGGACGGGAACCCGAGCGCCCGGTAGATCAGGCCGCTGTAGAAGTCCACGTTCGGGTACAGCTTGTGATCGATGAAGTACGGGTCGCTCAGGGCGACCTCCTCCAGCTCCATCGCGATCCGGAGCAGGTGATCGTCCCGGTGCATCCGCTCGAGGAGCGGCTGCGCGGCCGACTTGATGATCTGCGCCCGCGGGTCGTAGTTCTTGTAGACCCGGTGCCCGAAGCCCATCAGCCGGAACGGGTCCTCCTTGTCCTTGGCCCGCAACACGGCCTTGGCCACGTCGCCACCATCGGCGGCGATGGCCTCGAGCATCTGGAGCACCTCCTGGTTGGCGCCGCCGTGGAGCGGACCCCACAGGGCCGAGATGCCGGCCGCGACCGACGCGTAGAGGTTGGCGTGGCTGGAGCCCACCATGCGCACCGTCGATGTCGAGCAGTTCTGCTCGTGGTCCGCATGGAGGATCAACAGCACCCGGAGCGCCCGGAACGCCTCGGCGTCCGCGACGTATGGCTCGGACGGCACCGCGAACATCATCCGCAGGAAGTTCTCTTCGTAGGTGAGCGAGTTGTCCGGGTACACGAACGGCTGCCCGATCGACTTCTTGAACGCGGCCGCCGCGATCGTCGGCAGCTTGGCGATCAGGCGCACGCTGGACAGCTCCACGTCGCGATCATCGAGCACGTCGCCGGTGCCCTGGTAGAAGGTGGACAGAGCGCTCACGGCGGAGCCGAGGATCGCCATCGGGTGGGCGTCCATCGGGAACGCGTTGAAGAACTGCCGGAACTCCTCGCGGATCAGGGTGTGGCGCTTGATCTCGCTCGTCCAGGCGTCCAGCTGCGCGGCGTCGGGCAGCTCGCCGTTGATCAGCAGGTATGCCGTCTCGAGGAAGGTCGTCTGCTCGGCCAGCTGCTCGATCGGGTAGCCGCGGTAGCGCAGGATGCCCTTGTCGCCGTCGAGGAAGGTGATCGCGCTGCGCGTGGGTGCGGTGTTCGCATAGCCGTAGTCGAGCGTTACCAGCCCGGCGTCCTTGAGCAGGGGCGCGATGTTGATCGCCGACTGGCCATCGGTCGAGGCCTCGACCGGGAACGCCAGCTCCTTCTCGCCGATGGTGAGTCGCGCGAGCGCGGGCTCGTTGGTGCTCTCTGGACGCTCGGTCGTAGTCATCGATGCACGCCTCCTCCTCCGCCCCGCCGCAACTCGACAGGTGCGGTCGTCGACGCCAACGGTGGCCGGGAGCCTCAGGGTAGACAAGGGCCATTGGCTCGTTACGACCGCCCCACCGGCCCGTGCCACCTCGCCCGCCAGTCAGCGATCGAGCACCGTGATCTCCCGCCAGGCGACCCACGACGGCCCGCTCACGATCTCGACGCGCAGGTACCGGATGCCGGTCCACGGTTGCGCCGGCCGGAAGGCCAGGACCTCCTCGTTGTCGAGGGCTTGCACGAACTTGTGCAGCACGGTCCGGGCGCCGCCCCGGGTCCCCGCTCCGTACACGCGCACGTCCATGCGGCCGCCGGGTGACATGGCGGAGGACAGCCGCAGCTCGGCGATCCGCTGCTTCGACCCGAGGTCGATCTCGATCCACTGCGGCGGGTGGCTGCCGGCGTTCCAGTAGCTGCCCGGGTCGCCGTCGACGGCACGTCGGGGGCCATAGCCGGGGAGCGTGAGGGAGGCGGTGACAGGGCGTCCAAGGGCGAGATTCGTCGCCAGGTCGAGGGAGCCGAGCTTGCAGGGGTTCGGGCGCACCACCGGGGAGAGCGCATCGGCGATGGCGCCGTCATGTTCGACGGCATTCCAGAACTCCGGCTGCTCGGTGGAATCCCAGGTCCACGTCAGCCAGCCGTCGAACCCGAACCGGCAGGAGTCCATCTGCCACGTGACCGCCGTGCGGATGGCATCCTCGAGGGTGGGGGTGGTGGCCCGTTCCACCCCGAACTCGCCCAGGATCACTGGCTTCCTGGTCTTCCGCGGCAGCCCGAAGTTGTCCACGATCTGGGGCAGCGTCAGGTCACCGCCCGGATAGCCGTGCAGGTCGATGAAGTCGGCGGTGGAGTGCAGGATCGCCTGCCGGGTCTCGATCAGCCGGTCGTCACCCACGCGAGACTCGTTGGGGCCCTTGGGCTGGAAGAAGCCGACCGTCACCAGCGCCGTCGGGTCCACGCTGACGATCGCCTCCCGCATCCGGTCGATCCAGAACACCAGGCCATCCGCCAGGAGCTTCCGCTTCGCCGTCGCCGTCGACACGTCGTAGGTGTTGCCGTTGGCCGTCCGCACGGTCCCCGAGGTCAGCGAGAAGGGCGGCGCGAGCTCGGTGAAGTAGAGCTCGTTGCGGAGCTCGTAGGCCAGAAGCGCGCCGAGGGCCGCGCCCCGGTCGACGAGCCCCTGGGCCAGCTCGCGGAAGAACCGGGCACACGCCTGCAGGCCCCCCGTGGACAGGTAGAGGCTGTTGACGTCCTCGATGCCGGGGTCGCTGTCGAACGCCCAGCCCGGGGATTTCGGGCAGCCAGTCGAGCGTGAACAGCACGAACATGCGATGGGTCTCGGCCCGCTGCAGGAGATCGGCGGCGTTGTCGAGAAAGGCGGGGTTGAGCGAGCTCCCTGGCCCGGGCAGGCCGCCGCTGCTCGTGCCCAGGAAGATCCGCACCGCGTTGTAGCCGCGGCGGCTCATCTCGGCCAGCGCCGTGTCGATTCGGTCCGGGTCGTAGTGGCCCACGTTGAGCGTCACGTGCGCGCCCGCGAGACGGATGTAGTTCATGCCGCGCGGCACGAACCGCTCCCCGGTCACTCGGTCGTAGAGCTCGCCTTCACCGTCCGCGACGCGCACGCCGATCCGGTGTGGGACCGGCGCGGGCGGCGGCGATGCGGTCGACGGAGCCGTGGCGACCGGCGCAGAGGCGGGCGGCTGGGTGTTGATTGTCGTTGTGGCGGGCGAGGCTGCCGGCGGCGGGCTCGTCGTGGTGGCGGCCGAGCTCGGCGTGACCGGGGTGCCGCACGCCGCTGCGAGCAGGACGGTTGCGAGCGCCGCGATCACCGGCCGTCGCGGAGGGACGTTCGCCATGCCCATCATCGGGCGCAGCCTAACGGGTTGGAGGCCGAGGAGCCCTAATCGTCGCGGTTGCGCTTCGCCTCGATCAGGGCGGCGTCCGCCCGCTCCGTGAGCTCGTCGAGCGTCTCGTTGGATGTGAGCGTGGCGAGCCCGGCGGTGATCCCGACGCCGGTGGCATGCCGGAGGGACTGATCGATCACGTCGATGCGGTGCCTCACCTCGTCCGAATCGACCGAGGCGATCCCGCACACGAACTCGTCGCCACCAAAGCGCACGATCGGGTCGTACGACCGCATGTTGGCGCGCATCGTGGCCCCCAGCATTCGGAGCACGCGATCGCCGGCCGCGTGTCCATCACGGTCGTTCACGCCCTTGAGCCCGTCGACGTCGACGAACGCAATGACGAACTTGCCGTCGGCGCGCTTGGCGCGCTCGATCTCGTTCCTGAGCGCGAGCCGACCCACCTCGCGACGGAAGGCCCCGGTGAGCGCGTCGAGGTGCGCACGCTGCAGCTCGGCTTCCAGGCGCGCCTTCTCAAGCTCGGCATCGTTGTCCGTCATCGAGCGGAGGTCCTGTCCGGTGCCCAGACGCGACCTGGCGATCGAGTCCCGCTCTCCGAGCGCCCGATCGCGTGCATTGGCGATCAGGTCCCGGTCCGTCGCGGCCTGGTCCCGGGCATTGGCGATCGAATCACGCTCGGCGAGCGCCTTCTCCCTGGCCTCCACGGCCGCGGCGCGGTCGATGGCGGCCTGCTCCCTGGCTGCCGCGATCTCCGCCCGATCGAGGACTGCCTGCTCCCGTGCCTCGACGGCCGCGACGCGCTCGGCAGCCGCCCGGTGCATCAGCTCGGCGATCTGGACACGCTCCGCGATCGCCTCCTCCTCCCGTGCCTCCAGGGTGGCCTCCCGCGCCGATGCCGCCTGTTCGAGCGCGTCAGCGATCTCGGCCCGCTCCGCGGCGGCCTCGTACAGGGACTCGAGCGCTCCGGCCCGCTCCGCGGCCGCCTCGTACATCTCCTCGAGCTCGGCCTCGCGCTCGGCGGCCAACGCGTCATCGCGCCGCGCGTCGCTCGTCGCCGCCGGTGTCTCCGGACCACCGGCAGGGGAATCCGCAGCCGGCTCCACGTCGCCGAGCGGGCGGCTCACGGCAGCGGCGGCCGCGTCGGCAGCGGCGGCAGCGGCGGCAGCGGCGTCGGCCGCCTCGAGGGCCTTGAGCGCCTGGCGCTGTGACTTCTTCAGCTTGCGGAAGTTCAAATGAGGCCTCGCTCGTCGATTGGGCGCCGAGCCGCGCCTTTGGTACCGCATCTTGCGGCCATATGTACCAAGTATCACGCGGAATCGGCGCCTGGAGAGTGAATCTGGTGCGAGAACGCCCCGCTATTCTCCGAATCGCGGATCAGGCGTCCGGTCCGGCGGCAATCGCTCCGGCGGCCCGGAGGTCGCGCTTCCAGCGGTCGATGGCGTCTTGGGCCTGATACGGGTTGCCGTCCAGCCACGCGCCGACATCGACCGACGGGTACCGTTCCCCGACCAGGGCCGCGGTGGCCCGGGCTCGCCGGTCCAGCCCCTGCTCAACCTGGGCCGCGGTCAGCACGAGGAGAGCCTCCAAGTTGAGCGGCTGGTGCTCGAGGACCATCTCCGCCACGGCCGCGGCCTGCTCCGGTCGGCCGCCCATCAACAGCGAACAGGCCTTGACGGTGGGGTACCAGGGCTTGTTGACCCCGGTCAGGCGCATCGCCTTGTCCGTGAGATCGACCGCCTTGTCCCATTCGCCGAGGTAGCGCCGGACGCTCCCCTCGAGGCCAAAGGTGATGTCGCAGGTCGGGCGCACGATCTCCACCGCCTCGATCGCCTCCAGCGCCTCCGCCGCGCGACCCTCGGAGACAAGGATGGCGGCCTCCACGGTCCTGGCCATGCCCGTCGGATCGCCGCACGCGAGACCGACCTTGGCCTGCTGCCGGGCCAGCAGGAACGTCTCGGTGGCGTTCTGGGCCCAGCCACTGTTGGCGCCCATCCAGTTGGCAAAGGCCGAGAGCACGTGCCCGTACGGCTTGTCCGGATGGGTGGCGGCGACCTTGCCGAACAGCTCGAGGGCCATGGCCCACCCCTCCGGCGTACCGGTGTTGAGGTGATACCAGCCGAGGTAGACCTGCTCGATCGCCCTCGCGTCGTCCAGGTCGGCATACAGGCCGGCCGGCTCGCCGACGATGAGGTCGACCTCGACCGCGCGAGCGACCTCGTCGGCAAGCGTATCCGACAGCCCGAACAGCTCCGCGGTCGTCGCGGTCCACCGGTGCGACTTGACGACATTCATGGTCGTGACGTCCATGATGGTCGCGTAGACCCGGACGTTGTCGCCCGCCTGGTGGATGCCGGTCTCGATCAGGTAGCGAGCCGATGCGGGCGTGCCACCGGTGCCGGGTTCCGTCCGGGCATCGACGACATTGAGCTGGGGGATCTGCGTCAGGCGGTGGACCAGGTCGGTCCGCAGCAGGTCCGCGGTGGCGCGCACGGTCGCATCGAGATGCTCGGTGTGGATGGGGAGCACCGCCACGGTGGGCGCCTCGAGTCCCAGGGGCCGCTGGCCCGGCGAGGCAGCCTCACCGCTCGGCAAATCGGCGAACTCGTAGATGTCGACATCCTCCGGGATGCCCTTGAGGTGTCGTCGGCCGATCGCCCTGAAGCGGAGGGCCGGCTCGTCGAGAGCCCGGTAGACACGCCCGGAGACGCTGATCCCCCCGGGCTGCGCCATGGCCTGGATGCGGGCCGCGATGTTCAGGGCATCCCCGAAGTGGTCGCCGCTGGACACCGCGACAACGCCCTGGTCGAGGCCCATCCGGAATCGAATGGCGCGCGCCCCGGCGCGGCTGGCGTTGGCGGTCTCGATCTCCGTGGTGATCGCGATCGCCGCTCGCATCGCGTCCGTGGCGCCGGCAAAGACCGCCATGAAGTTGTCGCCGACGAAGTTGACCAGCGTTCCGCCGTTCCCGGACACCGTGCGGGCAACCAGGTCGCGGTACTCGTCCATGGTCGCCGTCACCGTCTCGAGGTCATCGGCGATGAGGCGGCTGTAGCCGACGATATCGGCGTTGAGGGCGACCATCTCGGAACGGGTCTGGCTCAAGAAGCTCCTCCTCCGGGTGGGTAACGTCCCTCGGACGGGTTGCGCGTGAGGCCCGATGATCCCACGATGTCGCCAGCCGGTCGAACGTGACGTGTCGCCGGCCCCGCATCCCGGAGGAGCAGCGCCTTGGACCGAGTGCGCCTGATCGTGGCATCCGTGCAGCAGACCCTGGTCGAGGCGGGCGCGACGGTGGACCCGCCCACGACGGTGGCGACCGCGGCCGTGGCGGTCCACAACCCGCTTGCGGGCCAGGGTCGCGTCGACGACCTGGCCGAGCTGGAGGCGCTCGGGCGCGAGGCGTCTGCCCTGCTCGTGGAGCGCGCCATCGCCGCCCTCGAGTCGGTCGGGCTCTCAGCGGCGGACGTGCGCGGCTACGGCAAGGGCGCCATCGTCGGGATCGACGGCGACCGCGAGCACACGGCGGCGGTGCTCCATCCCCGGTTCGGCGCCCCCCTGCGAGCGGCGATCGGCGGGGGAGCCGACATCATCCCCGGGACCAAGAAGGTTGCCGGTCCCGGAGCGGTCATCACGATGCCGATCGGCAACAAGGACGACCGCTGGGTCTTCGACGACATGGACGCCGTGGATGTCAGCATCCCGGACGCGCCACGACCGGACGAGATCGTGATCGCCCTGGCGCTGAGCGCCGGTGGCCGCCCGAACGCCCGGGTCCGGAAGCCACAATAGGGCCCCTGGCCGCAATCGAGCCCCAACGGTCCGCCCGGGCGGCTGGCTCGAGCTGACGATGACGTCGCGGCCGGGCTGCGAAGGCACCCCTGTACCATCGCGGTCATGGACGCCCCCCACCGCCTCGTGCGGCTCCCCGATGGCCGTGATCTCGACGTCATCGTCGATGGCCCGGACTCGACATCGGCGCTGCTCCTGATCAACGGCTCCCCGACGGGCGTGGTCGCGTCACCCCAGGAGGTTGCGGCCGCCGCAGCGCATGGCCTCCGGTTCGTGACGTTCGGCCGGCCGGGATACGCGGACTCCACGCGCCTGCCGGGTCGCTCGGTGGCGGACGTGGCGCCGGACATCCGGCTGCTGGCCGCCGAGATCGGCATCGACCGGTTGTTCGTCATCGGCTGGTCGGGCGGTGGTCCGCACGCGCTCGCCTGTGCCGCGCTGCTGCCCGACCTCGTCGCCGGGGCTGCCACGATGGCCGGTGTCGCGCCCTATGACGCGGAGGGGCTGGACTGGCTCGAGGGCATGGCGCCCGAGAACCACGAGGAGTTCGGGGCAGCCGTCGCGGACCCGGTCGCGCTCCAGGGTCTTCTCGAGCGCTATGCTGCGGACCTTCGCGACGTGACCGGAGACCAGGTCGCCGATTCGCTCGGCGAGCTCATCCCGCCGGTGGACCGGGCGGCGCTCACCGGCGACTTTGCCGGGCACACCGCCGCCCTGTTCCGCGACGCGGTGCGGACCGGCATCTGGGGCTGGTTTGACGACGACCTGGCCTTCATCCGCGACTGGGGCTTCGGGCTGGGCGAGATCCGGGTCCCGGTCTCGGTTTGGCAGGGCACCGAGGACGCCATGGTTCCGTTCGCCCATGGGCGCTGGCTCGCCGACCATGTGCCCGGGGCGACGGCCCGGCTGCTGGACGGCGAGGGTCACCTGTCGCTGGGCGTGGTGGCGTTCGACCGCATCGTGGACGAGCTGGTCGACGGCGACCGCAGCCCGGGAGCGACGTGAGGGCCGCCGATGGCGTATGACGAGATCCTCGCGGCGCGCGTCCGGTCGCGGATCGGGGATCACCCCGGCCTGAGTGAGCGGGAGATGTTCGGCGGGATTGCGTTCATGATCGGCGGCAACATGGCCGTTGGCGTCAGCGGGGACGAGCTGATGGTTCGCGTCGGCAGGGCGGGGCATGATGCCGCGGTTGCGCGACCCGGCGCCCGCGTCATGGACTTCACCACCCGTCCCATGATCGGCTGGATCAGCGTGACCCGGGAGGGCTTCGCCGAGGACGCGGACTTCGATGCCTGGGTGGACCAGGGCGTCAGCTACGCGGGCAGCCTCCCGGCGAAGTAGGCATCTCGAACGACCGCGGTCCGGGCACCGGGTCGCGGGGGGCATCTCAGTCACCGGCGGTGCGCGGCTCGAGGACGACCACCGCCGTGCCGGACGGCCGCCTGACTGCATAGCCGTCGACGTCGTCGCCCATCTCTCGCCAGCGCGCCCACAGTCGCACCCGTTCGTCGCCTTCGGCCGCACGCCCGCGAACCGCTCGGGCGCCGGTCTTGAGCTCGACTGTCGCGTCGGGTTGCGCCTGGAGGTTGAGCCACCACGCCGGCTCGGCCTCGGCCCAGCCGTTCATCGCCATCGTGACCAGGTTCGGGCCGTCCTCGTAGTAGCCGAGGATCGCGATCCGCTCCTTGCCCGTGCGGCGCCCGACGGTCACGAGGCGCATCGTGCCCCACTTGCCGGGCTTGGGAGGCCAGAGCCCGCGCCGGCCCCCCGTGAGCCGGTACAGCGCCCGATGCAGGAGCCACGCCGTTCGGACGAACCAGCGAGGCGGGAGGGGCGGGGCGGTCCCGGGGCTGTTGGACATGGCGGCGACCTCCAGGGACGCCCGGCAATGATCCCACGCGAGGTCCGTCACCGCCGGATCCGTGCGGACGGGGCTGGTCGCCAACGGGACCGCGTCGGCCGTCGGGGGGCCATTCGCCTCTGATGCCGCGGGCGTCCAGGCCGCCATCCTCTTCGGGATGACGCGGATCGGGATCCTGACCGGTGTCGGGGCGGTGGCGGCGGTTGGGGCATGCATGCTGGCTCGCCGGTGGCGGCACCGGGTCCAGCCCACCGATCACCCGGCCACGGAGATCGCTCCGGGCGTGTTTCTCCTGGGCCCATGGGGCCGGTCGCAGACCAGCGTCTACCTCATCTGCGATGGGTCGGCGTGGCTCCTCGTGGATACCGGGTGGGGGAGCGACGGACCGCGCATCCAGGCGGCTGTGCGGTCGTTGGTGGGTCCCGATGCGGCCCCCTCGGCGATCCTGCTGACGCACGCTCACCCGGATCATTGTGGGTCGGCCCGCGAGCTGGCGGAGGCGTGGAGCTGCCCCGTGTACGCACACCCGGCCGAGCTCCCGCTTGCCACGGGCGACTTCGCCGCGATGGCGAGGTACGCCGGACCGCTCGACCGGTGGTTGATCCTGCCCGTCATGCGGGCCATCGGTGCTCGCCGCCGCGAGGCGGCCCTCGCCGCGTCGAGCCTGGCGGGCGTCGTGGAGGCCCTGGCGCCGGGTGGCGAGATCCCGGGGGTGGACGGCTGGACCTGGATCCCGACGCCGGGCCATACCCCGGGGCACGTCGCCTACCTCCGGGCGCGCGACCGGGTCGTCCTCAGCGGCGACGCCCTCGTGACCCTGGAGGTCAACGCCCTGGCAGGCATCCTGTGGCAGCGCCAGGGCCTGTCCGGTCCGCCCTGGTACACGACCTGGGATCGGCGGGCCGCGAATGACTCGATCTGCGAGATCGCCGATCTCGAGCCCGATGTCCTCGCCGGCGGCCACGGGCTGCCGCTGCTCGGGCCGCGGACAGCCGCCCTGGTTCACGCGTTCGCGAAGACCCGAGCCCACCGATCTCGCTCCCCGGCGGAGGGACAAGAAGGGGCGTCACGCCAGGCGTAGCCGGTCGCGGACTTCGCGCGAAAGCACAGCATCGGCCCAGGATCCGACGTGGGGATGCTCGGGCGCCCAGGAGTCCCAGACGCTCCGCGCCCAGGCTTGGACACGGTTCGCGTGGTCATCCGGCGCGATGGCTCCGGCGACCTCGGCGACGGTGAGGACCGAGCCATCCGCACGGCCACGGAACCGCGGCCACGTCGAGTGGCGCTGGGCGAGGTACTGGTGCGCGCCTCGCACCGCCGTGCCCGACCAACCGCGCTCCAGCGCCAGGTAGAGCCCGATGAGGCCGAATGCCGTGGCGATCGGCGGCGAAGGCGCGCCGGCGTGCTGGGCACCGTAGGCGTCGACGGCCAGCTGGTGATACCGGCCCAGCTGCGGCAGGTGCTCCATCTCGAAGGTCAGGACCTCGGTGTAGAGGTGCCAGCAGGCAGGCGAAGCGTTGGCCTGGCGCTCCATGGGCCAATCCGTTGGCTCCAGGACGACACCGCATCCAGGACAAGGGCTCGGGGCATCGACCATGGCACCAGCATGGGGAGGCGTCGGCCGCCGGTCAACCGCCGACCGGGCCGCCGATCGGGCCGGCTCAGCCCCGACGGGAGCCCCAACGCCGCCCGCCCTCGAGGAACGCCGCCACGTTGGCCCACGGCACGTCCGGCTCGTCGACGTCGTAGGCGGGGCACAGGATCAGCCCGGCCCGGCCGAGGCCGGCGACGCACCTCCGGACCTCCTCGGCGATCGCCTCCGGGCGCTCGTACGAGAACGTCGTCTGCCGGCCGACGCAGCCCCAGAGCGCAAGGCGCCTGCCAAACCGCCGGCGGATCCGCGCGGCGTCCATGTGCTCCGGCTGCACGGGGTTGATCGCGGCGACACCGATCTCGACCAGGTCGTCGAGGATCGGCTCAATCGTCCCATCCGAGTGGTACAGCACGCGGATCGCGGGGTTGATCGCCCGGGCCGCCTCGATCACGCCGGCCAGGCGTGGCTTGAAGAAGGTCCGCCACGTGGCCGGGCTCATCATCATGGTTCCCGGGATCCCGACGTCATCGTCGAGCGAGAGGACATCGACACCGGCGGCGGCGAGGGTCGCCGCGTTGCGACGCGCGAGCTCGGCCAGCCGGTCGAGCAGGAAGTGGGCCATGTCCTGGCGCTCGAGCAGGTCGATCAGGAAGGCCTCGAGGCCTCGGAGCCGCCAGGCTGCCTCGAACAGCTCCCCGCCGAGGTGCGGCGTGTTGCCGCCGGCCGCAAGGCCGCGCCGGTGCACGTCGTCCACCGCTTGGGCGAGGCCATCCACCGCCAGCGGGCCGGCCACGGCCGGGAACGGGAACCGCTCCAGGTCGGCCAGGGTTCTCGCCGCCTCGAGCGGGTTGCGGTCCTCGGGTGCGCCCGGCTGGTACCGCCAGCTGGCGTAGCGCGCGGCCTGGGACGCGTTGCCGACGCGCGTGTTGCCCTCGTACGGCGAGGCGATCCGGCGCAGCTCGGCTTCCTCGTCCGACACCGGGAACTCGACGAACTCGATGTCAACGTGGTCGTCCCGCCAGGCGCCCGGCGGTGCCAGCCGTGCGCCATCGATGCGATAGAACGCGAGGGCGAGGGGGATGACATCAGGCTCGTCGCCGTCCATCGCCGCGAGGATCCGATCCCGGCCGGTCACCGTTGCCTCAGCCGATGGTCTTGCGCATCGTGACGTCGGTCTCGACGTAGCCGGAGGACAGGTAGAGGCTCCGCGCGACCGCGTTGTCACCGAACACGTGGAGCCCGATCTCGTGGTAGCCCAGGTCCCGCGCGATCGGCTCCAGCGCGACCAGGGCGGCGCGGCCGTAGCCGCGGCCACGCGCCTCCGGAAGGACCTCGATGTCCCAGATGAAGCAGGGGCTCCGCTCGGCCTCCCGGAGTGGCCCGAACCAGATCGTGCCCACCACCTCGCCCGACTCGTTCACGATCGAGCGCAGCTCGTGGTCGGGGGTCGCGAGGCCCTGGGGCAGCAGGGTCGTGAACTCGCGATCTGATCGCGCCTCCGCACCCTCCGCGGGCCAGGTGCCGACGCGGACCTTGTCGGCGGCATATCCGCGCACGGAGGTGACGCGCCAGCGCTCGAAGGTCTCGCCGGACATCGGCTCGAGCGTGACGGTCGGGGGCTCCGCTGGCTTCATCGGGTGGAGGATATCCGGTCAGCGCTGCGATACTCCGCCCCATGTCCCCCGTCACCGCCCCAACAGACCGCCGCCGGATCGCTACGCTGCGGCTCGCGGCCCAGCGCCTCGTGGCCGCCGGTTCGCCATCGGCGGCGGACGCGGTTCACTGGATGCTGGCCGTCCAGGCGCAGGACCTGCCAGGCGCGAAGCGGTCACTCGGGTTACGGACGGAGGGCGGCACGGAGGCTGCCGTCAACGCGGCGCTCGACGCGGGTCACGTCGTCCGCTCCTGGCCGCTGCGCGGCACGCTCCATTTCGTCGCCGCCAAGGATCTCGCCTGGCTCCTGGCGCTCACCGGGTCCCGGCAGATCAGCCGCGCGGCGACTCGCCGTCGGGAGCTCGGCATCACCGACGCGGACCTGGGGCACGCGGAGGCGGCGGTGCGGACAGCGCTCGGAGGCAGGCGCACCCTGCCCCGCGATCAGCTGCTCGCCGAGATCGAGGCGGCCGGCGTGGCGACGGACGGCCAGCGGGCCTACCACCTCATCTGGCACCTGTCGCAAGCGGGGACGCTGGTCATGGGCGCGACGCACGGCCGGGGCCAGGCGTTCGCCCTGCTCGACGACTGGGTGCCCAGGGGACCCGTGCTCGACCGCGACGAGGCTCTGGGCCGGCTCGCGCTCCGCTATCTGCGATCCCACGGCCCGGCCAGTGACGCGGACCTGGCCCGCTGGGCGGGTTTGACGATGGGCGAGGCCCGCCGAGCCCGCGCCGTCTGCGGCACCGCGCTCGCCACCATCGAGATCGGAGGCACCCCCTACGCCCTGGACCCCGAGGTGCTGGATCGCGGGACGGATCGGCCATCGCCATGGCAGCCCCGGGTTCTCCTGCTGCCGGGCTTCGACGAATACCTGCTGGGGTACGGGGATCGGTCGGCGGTCCTGGCGCCTGAGCTTGCCGACCGCATCGTCCCCGGCGGCAACGGGATGTTCCGGTCGACGGTCGTGGTCGACGGCGAGGTGGCCGGCACGTGGAGCCGGGCCGTGCGCGGCGGGAAGCTGCTCGTCGCGCCGGAGTTGTTCGCCCCTCTTGCCGCCGACCAGCTCGGCGGGCTTGCCGACGCGGTCGGGGCGCTCGGATCCTTCCTTGGTCAGGACGCGCACCTCGCGCCGATGCCAGGATCAGCCGACTAGGCCATCGAGAAGCTGACCCAGGCTGCGGCCCGGTCGAAGGAAACCGAACGGGCAGCGCATTGCCTCCGACCCGTCTCCGGCGCATGATTCCTCCTCACCACGAGTCAACGAGCGAGAGGAGGCGACCGTGGAGACCCGATCGATCGTGTCGCGGATCGAGGCGTTTGCCCGGGCCATGGCGACCGGAGACGAGGCGGGCATCCGCTCGTTCCTCGCCGAGGACTACGCCGGGCATCGGCGCGGGCCGGACGAGCCGTCGCAGGCGGACCGATGGGTCGCGACGGTGCCCGACCTCGTCGCGGCGATCCCCGACCTGAAGGTCACGGTCGAGGACATCACGGAGAACGCAGGTGGCGTGCACCTGCGGGCGATCCTCGAGGGGACGCACACGGGCGACCTGTGGGGCTCGCCCGCAACCGGCTCCAAGGCACGACTCGAGGTCCCGCTCACGCTCCGCGACACGGGCAACGGCTGGACCGTGCACAGCGACGCGCCCCCGACGGCGTTGCTCGGTGCCCTTCGCGAGGTCGGCGTCGTCCCGCCCGCGGACCAGATGCACCTGCCGCCCGTCAACCCGATCCGCCCGCCGGAGTTCCTGCTCAAGCTCGCGTTCACGGGTGCTGCTGCCGACCGGCCCTGCGCGCACCTTGCGAGCGCGAAGGTATTCGAGTCCACCGGCGATGCGTGCGCCCAGTGCGTCGAGAGCGGGGGATTCTGGCCGGCCCTGCGGATGTGCCTCGTGTGCGGGTTCGTCGGCTGCTGCGACACCTCCGTCAGCAAGCACATGCGGGCCCACCACGAGGCGACCGGACACTCGATCTTCCGGTCGATCCGGCTGCGCGAGGGCTGGGGCTGGTGCTACGAGGATGCCGCGTTCTTCGAACGGGCGACCCTGGAGCGACTGGCAGCCGCCGCGCAAGCCTGATCGCCGATCGGATTGGAGGCACCGTCATGGCCTACATGGCTCAGCAGGCGGTCACGACCGCCGTTCGAGAAGCGTTCCGGGATCGCCCGGACGCGCTCACCCAGGCAGAGGAAGCCGCGCGATGCCGCGCCTGGCTAGCATCCCTTCCGATCGAGCCGTCGCTCCTCGCGCCGATCATCGAGCCGATCGCGGCGCTCGAGGACGGCATTCGCGAGGCGCATCGTCGCGCGTCTTCTCCGGCGCCTTGGCCGGAGGCTGGCCAAGGCCAGGAGAGTCCGATCGCAGGAAGCGCGGTCCGCGCAGGAGAGTGAACGATGGACGAGCAACAGGTACGCGAACGCGCCCAGGCGGTCTGCGCGGCGATCGTCGCCGGGGACGTCGAGGCCGCCATCCTGGACTTCAGCAAGGAGCTGCGACGGAATCTCGGCGAGGTGCTCGCGCTCCTGCCGCTGCCGTCGATCGAGGCGACGGTTAAATCCATCGACAGCGCCGGACACGGCAGCCACACGGTCGTCCTGAGGCTCGTCGGCGAGCGCGAGGAGGTCCAGGTCCAGACTCGGTGGAAGGAGCGTGACGGCCGGTGGACGATCGTCGAGGCCAGCCACCTGAGCAGGGCCGAGCGTGCCACTGGGGAAGGGGCTGCTGACCTTGAGGCTGGCGGCAATGCCGACGACGCGGAGGCAGCCGCGCCAGGCTGACCCGGCTCCTGGTCCGCGTCGATTCGCCGGTCGGCATCCCTCGAGCACCCGCGGCTTCGGCGGCGGTGCGAACCGCTAGAGCGGGAGCAGGGTGCCGAGGCCCCTTGCCTCGGCCGCCCGGAGGACCAGCGGCGCGACCGCGATGTCGTCCAGCGCCAGCCCGAGGTTGCACGCCATCGTCCGCTGCTCGGCTGACGTCCGTCCCGGCCGGGCGCCGACCACGAGCTCGCCGAGATCGGCATCGATCGGCGGGATGTGCCCGAAGTAGCCAAGCTCCCGGAAGTGCTCGAGCTGCGGGACGTCGTCGGTCGTGAACAGATCGAGCTCGGTGAGCGCCGCCGGGTCCCAGTAGCTGTCGAAGTCGACGGCCGAGGCGAACGCTCCGGGCGCCATCCAGCCGGCCTTGAGCGAGGCGTGCGGGGTGTGGAGGATGGGGCCCGAGGTGACAATCACGTCCGCGCCACGGACCGCGGCCTCGGGATCGGCGGACGCCGTGACCTCGATCCCGTGGCGGTTTCGCACGCCGTCGGCAAAGGCCGCCACGCGCGCCGGATCGGGGTCAAACGCCCGGATCGTGGCGATGCTCGGCAGGACGGCCCTGAGCGTGTCCACGTGGAACGATCCCTGCACGCCGCAGGCAAGGATCGCGAGCACCGATGCGTCCGGGCGGGCCAGGTAGCGGGCCGACACCGCGGATGCGGCAGCGGTTCGGATCCCGGTGATCCAGGTGGCGTCCATCACCGAGATCGGGATCCCCGTTGCCGGGTCGTTGAGGATCAGGAGGCCCGTGATGTACGGCAGTCCGAGCGCCTGGTTGCCCGGGTACCCGCTGATCCACTTGATCCCGACGGCATCGAGGCCGGGGATCGACGCGGGCATCGCGTGAATGAAGTTGTCACCCTCTCCCGGATGGACGCCCGGCTTGGGCGGCATCTCCACCCGCCCGTGCCCCTTCTCGCGAAAGCCCGTCTCGACAGCGGCGATGACCTCGTCGACCGAGACGCCGGCCGCCTCGACGTCGGCGCGGGAGAGGTAGCGGATGGTGGGGGACCGGTGGGTGGCGGGCGGCATGGCCACGTGCGTTGCCTCCTGCTCGTTGGTGCTCCAAGGGCCCGGATCCCGGCGTGATCGGTCGACCCGCGCCCACCATAGCCCATCGTTGATCGCGCGGAGACAGGGCCGATACTTGGGAGATGACGCAAGCTGACCCGGTCGTCTTCCTGCTCGGCCTCGTTGCGGCCGGGTCTACGGCCGGCGCCGCCATCCTGGTCGTGTGGCTCCACTTCCTTCCCACCGGCGTCGATGCGATGCGGGAGGGGGTGAGCGGCTACGCGCTGGGGCGGTGGGGAGGTCTGTATCGGGCTCAGGTGATCGGCTGCGGCGTGGCCGCCGTGCTCATCGTCGTCTGCTGCGGCATCCTCGGGATTGGCTCACTGGCAGGTCTGGCGGCGCTGGTTGTCTACGCCGCGGCGCGCTTCGCCATCGTCCGCTACCCGACCGACCCGCCGGGAACGGTCGCGCTCTCACCGACGGGACGGACGCACGCCTTGCTCGCGGCAGCCGCGTTCCTCGCGCTCGCCGTGGCCGCGCCCACGCTGGGTCTGACCTTCGCGGCGAGCCCGCGGTGGGATTGGACGGAACCGGTCCTCGTGGCGCTGTCGGTCGCGGTGCCGGTCACGGTCATGGCGACGTTCGCCGCGGGTGGACTTCCCCCGCTGCGTCCGCTGTTCGGCCTGATCGAGAGGATGGTCTATGCGACGGGACTCGCGTGCCTGTTCCTCGTGTCGCTGGGGCTCGCCGTCCTCCACTGACGACACCGGGGTCGTGATGGCCTCGAGGGCGCCCGAACATCCGAGGGGCCAGGTGACGTCAATCGATCCAGGCGGGAGGGCCCGCCGGCACGGCACCGACCTGCTGCATCATCGCCAGGGCGGACCGCCGTGCCGACACCGGCTGGACAACCCCGAGCCGGTCAGAGGCGCATCGACGTCGTTGCTGCCGGTTCCTCTTCCGCCTCCGCCATTCCGAGCGATTGCCAGAACTCGGGGTTGCCGGACATCGCCCTGCGGGTGGTGATCGGGAACACTGCCTTGCCGGCCGCGCGGATTGCGGCGATCGTCAGACGCATCAGCCTGACTCGCTTCTCGAGGACCTCGGCGAGCGGTGTCAGGGCCGCCACGCGCGTCGCCCGGTCGTCCGCCGCCGTCCATGCCTCGCGCAGCTCCGCGATCTTCGGGTCGAGCGCCGCCTGGCCCTTGTCGTCAGTCGTCGCCTGCGCGATCCAGCTCTTTGCGATCGCGATCTGGATCTGGGCGACCTTTGAGTCCGCGCCGACCTTGAGCGCGGTGGAGCCCTTGCTGCCGATGGCGTCGCCGAGCGCCCGCGAGGAGGTTCGGATCTGCGATCGCAACGCCCCAGCCGAGACCTCTGCCGCATGGATTCGATGCTGGAGCTTCGCGGTCTCGCGGTCCGTCTTCTGCGTCGCCGGTCCGCCCTTCGCGCCGTCCGGCTGGCTCCGCATGGCAATCGCCTGCGCGTTTCGCCGGACGCGCTGGAACTCCGCGATGTGCCGGTCGATCAGCGCGAGCTGTTGCTTGCGCAGCCCGTCGGGAAGGTCCGTGTAGCGCTTCGGGTCGGCCACCGCGGCTCGCCGCTGCCGAAGCCGGACGAGCGCCGCGCCGGTTGCGCGGATGACGTCGTCGGCCTTGGGAGCCTTGGCGGTCAGGGCCTTGGCGAGGGCCCGGCGCTGGTCGCGGAGCTTCTGGCGACCCGAGGGGCCCGGGAAGTTCTCGTCGCCCTTGAGCTCGAGATCCCAGGCCTTGTTCGACATCCCGACCTGGCCGCCGAGCATCTGGGCGCCGTTCTGCTTCACGAGCTCGGCGTAGACCGTCATCTTCTCGTCGAGCGTCTTCGCCCGGCGGAGCGCTGGGTTCACTGCCTCGAGCGCGCGGATCGCCGCCATGGGCACCGGCGCGCTGAGCGTCCATTGACCGGACGGCTTGGCGTCGCTGGACCGCGAGTCCTGGAAGATCTTGCGGAACTCGTCGCGGTTGAACGATCCCGCTTCGCCGGAGACGTTCAACACCGCCCGAGCGGCGGCCTCCTTGTCGTTCTCCTGGCTGCGGACGATCTGGGCGTTGGAGTGCTCCGCCTTGTCACCCAGGTATTTCCAGACCCTCCCCGGGTCCTGGTCGTGCGACTGCTTGCCGCCGTACTGCTCGTGCGTTCCGCTGTCGTCTTCGACCCGGTTCTGCCAGGTCGTGCCCGTCCAATCGGCCGCCCCGCCGAGCATCGCGTACTTGTCGTGGTCCTCCTGCGTGTTGAGCGTGCGCACGCTGACCCGCTTTGATCCCGTCGCAGGCGGGAGCGGGATGGCGACGAACTGCAGGAACGCGTTCGCTCCATCCTTCGAGGCCAGGTCGAAGGCGTAGGTGACCGCGAAGAGCGAGCTCTCGGAGGAGCCCTTCTCGTTCGTCAGCCCGCCGCTGATGCCCCAGTCACTGCCCTCGGACGCGGTGATCGTGTACGTGACGTGGACGGTGCTGGTGGCGGCATGGAGGACCGACAGCTCGTGCGCGGACGTGGTCTGGCCGCTCTTGGAGATGGTGGCGCCGAACGTTCCCGAGACGCTCCCCGACTTCGTGCGGGACGATCCGATCCCGCGCGACTCGCCGATCGGGATCGCCAGCGCGCCCGGGATCGTCGTCACGGGGAAGAATCCGAGGCTGCCGTCCTTGGCGATCCGCTTGGCGGCGTTCTCCTTGAACGCCTTCGCCTCCTGCTCGCTGCCGAAGCGGCGAGACCCCGTCCTGCTGTCGGCGTCCGTGACGCTCCCGCTGGCACCGAACCCGACGCCACCGGCCTCCCCGCTGACACCGCCCCCGACCGAGCTGGTGTCGGCCACGACGAAGCGGACCTCCCAGACGCCCGGAGATACCTCCTCGGGGTCCTCGGCGGTGACGCTGTGGCCGCCGCTGACCGTGACCGACGCACCGTAGCCACCCTTGGACTTCACGCCCCCGGTCAGCGACGCAGACGAGTTGCCCTTGTCGTCGGCCGAGAAGGCCGCGCTCCCGGCGACCTCGTGACCGCCGCGCGTGCCGTAGCCCTTGCCGTACTCGCCGGCGACGCTGTGCGGGTCGACCGTCACCGAGCCCGTCGTCGCCGACGACGTCTTGACCGGGGTCCCGTCCGGCTTCGTGCCGTGCACGACCTCGCGCTTCCGCTCGCCGCCCACCTTGAACTTTCCTTCGCCGGTGACGCCGCCCGTGACGTGCCTGGAGTCGGTCACGCCGAAGCTGTCGCCGACCTTGGTGGCCTCCGAGCGGCCGTACTGCGCGCCGACGACGTTGCCGCCGACCCCGAACCCGGCCCCGGCCATACGCTCGCGACGGTGGCTGAGCTCGCCGTCAGACGTCTCCTCGCCGGTCGTGACCATCCCGAGCTCGCGCTTGCGATCGCGCGTCGTCGTCTGGTCGCCCTGCTGGGTCACCGTCGAGGTGTAGCTCCGACCAGCGGACGACTCGTCGTACGTCGTGCCGGGCAGCCCGACGGTCTTCGCCGCCGTCGCCGCTGCAGACGGGCCGGACGCACCGCCGGTCGGGGTCGACGGCGTCGCCGAACCGGCGGATGCCGGCCCCGCGCCGATCGGGGCGTCCGGTGGGCGTCGTGCCCCCGGTGGGCGTCGTGCCCCCCGCCGGCGAGCTACCCGCTGGCGAGCCGCCAGCGCCCCCCTGACCGGCTCCCTGCCCGTGCCCCCCGCCGCCATCCGCCGAGTGGCTCGGCAGCTCCGTGGCCGGGCCCCGGTGGTCGGGCGAGACGGCGATCTGGTTGCCGACCCGGAAGGCTTTCGGATACGAATCGCCCGTGCCCTCGTCGAGGTCGTACATCTGCTCGTGCCAGTCGTGGCTGGGGCTCCGGATCACCGAGGCGGGATCAGCCTGAAACGCTGCCTCGACCTCGGCGTCGGTGACCGGCCGCGCGGTGTCCCAATGCTTGGGCCGTCCGACCCGCCTGGCCGGTCGGTCGCCCGCTCCTCCACCGCGAGCCGGCGGCGCCACGGAGCCGACCGTTGCCGAGCCGGGAAGCTGGTCCTTGGGCACGATCTGGGGGGGCGGCAAGGTGGCCTGCCCGCCTGCTCCGCCCAGACCGACGTCGCCGGTGGCGGCGTACTGGGGGAGCGTCGTGGCGGGTCCCGGGTAGTCAGGGTGGACGGCGATCTGATCACCGACGCGGAACGCCTGCGGGATGCCGCCGGTGCCCTTGTCGAGGACGTAGATCTCGTTGTGCCAGGACGTGGTCGGGCTGCGGATCACGCTGCCCGGATTGCGCTCGAACGCTGCCGCCACATCGGCCTCGGAAACCGGCACCGCCTGATGCCGGAGCGGGGCACTGCGGTCGAACGCGGGAGCCGGGTTCCCCGTGCCCGGGACCGTGGCAGCGAGGGCGTCCGGCGTGGTGGCGGCGGGCTCGGGAGCCTGGGGCGTCGGCGCTGGCCCCGGCAGCGTGGCGCCAAGGGCCGCCGGAGACCGGTCCTTCGGGCGGTCCGGGGCACGCTGCACGGCACCGGCGACCGACGCTGATGCCCCGGCCCGGCGCACCATGCCGGGATGACCCGCTGCGCGCGGCAATGCCCTGCCCAGGGTCGACCCGCGAAACGGCGAGGCGAAGGCGCGACCCGGCTCGTTGCGAGAACCGAGGATCAGGCCCGCGACCGCCCGATTGCCGGCCGTACGCTGGAGTTCCAGGGCTGACTGGAGGTCAGGCGGGCCCGAACCTCGGGCAGCTGCGGCCTCGGTCGCCAGTGGGCCAAGCCCACGCTGGGCCGCACCCGGTCTTGAGCACCGCGTTATCGCAGCGCGGGACGCTTGTTCGCGCACGAGAGGGAAAGTCACACGGTGGCCGCTCGCGCGGCAGCGATTCTGGGACAGACTCCGATGCAGCAACGCCTGCCCGAAACGGAACCTCGCGATGCCCGATCGGGCAACTGACCATGGGAGATTGGCGCGGTGGCGGGCGAGGTCCGGGAGAGGCACCGGGCGCCTGGGTCGACTCGCGGCCGCTGCTCGGCGGCACGCACCAGGCGCGGGAACGACCATCGGAGGCCCGCTTCGGGCTCTGGCCCGGTCACGGTGTTGTTCTGGCGCGCATCCCTGTTGTATCTGCGTTGGAAGACGCCGCCGCTGGTCCGCCCGCTCGCCGGCGTCCGGTGACGAGCGTCAGGCCGAGACGTCGAACGACGCCTTCCAACGCGCCCGGCTTCGCTTGGCCCGTCGCTCGAGGCGCGGAATCTGATCGGCGGGGCCGAGGCGCCGAACGATGTCCAGGAGCAGAACCGGCGAGAGGTATGGGCCAAGCGGCCAGCGATCCGGCTCCGTCATCAACACGTCCCGCACTGCCTCCTCGGACGTCATCCGCTCGATGGTGGGAATGGCGACATCGGCGAGCCGTCGCTGCACGACGTCGGTCAGGGGTCGCAGGTCAACATCCTCACTCGAGCCAGCGCGGATGTTCCAGCCGTATGCCGGGTCGAACGCGTCGGGCGAGTCCTCCGGCGGCATCAGGTCGCTGTTGTAGAAGATCCAGATGCAGCCTTCGACGGACGGCGGCGGGGGCCGCCGTTCGTTGGTGATCTCCTCGGCCAGGCGGGCAAGTCGCTCGACGTAGACGCCTGCCTGGAGGTCGAGGAAGACGTGCTCGGCTCGGCTGTAGCGGTCCTTGCGGACCCTGATGACGCCGGTCACGCCCCCGGGTCGCTTGAGCAGGTAGGACGCTCGCGACTTCACGAAACCGCGCTGGGTCATGAACGGCGTGATCTCACTGGCGAGCCAGGCGTCGAAGATGTCGAGGGCAGATCTCACGCCGAGATGGTGAGCGCCCGGGGAGGCGCTTGTCCGCATGAGCCTGCGATCTGCGAGGCGTCAGGACGCTGGCGGCAGGACTGCGATCTGTGCCTCGGCAGCCGCTGCGACCCGTTCTCGCCGACGCTGTGCCGCCTCCTTCGCCCTGGCTGGCTGCGCCAGGCGGTCGCACTCGGGGCAGTCCGTCATCGAGAGCGTGCGCTGGTAGACGACCGCCGGCCACTCGTGGCCGAGCGCGCACTGCCAGTAGGCGCGGTAGGCCGAAGCGCGGGTCACCTCGTCCGCGTGCTTCGTGTTCTTCTCGGCGTGCCACTCGAGCGCGAGGTGCGGGTAGTAGGCCGCCAGCGACTCCGCGGGATGGACCCGGTTGCCCATGTGGAACGGGCAGAACGAGCCGTGGTAGATCCGGTCGACGAGCTCGGTCTCCCAGACGTGGTTCTCGTTGAGCAGGCAGCGCCAGATGACGCGCCGCCGGCTGCCCGCGCTGATCGTCATCGGGTCGAGGTCGCCGTTGAAGTCGTAGTCCCACTCGAGGAGGTAGTCCTCGAACTCGTGGAGGAACCGGCCTTTCGTCGGCGTGACGACGCGCGGCCGCGGGTTCTTGGGCCGGCCCTTCGGCGGGATTGGCAGGCCGTGGAGCTGCCGCAGGTCGAGCGCCTCGTCGTAGAGACGGCGGTTGCGCTCCCGCGCCCACTCGAGGTGCTCGTCCGCCGCACGGCGCCTTGAGCGACGGTCGGACTCGAACACGAGTCGCGGGATGGACGCCTCGTCGCGGTCCTGCCAGGTCCGCCACCAGCTCATCTGCCGCCGCCTGCCTCGGTAGGTCTCCATCGGCAGCACGTTGGCCGCCGGCAGGTGTGATGCGTTCGCGTTCGCCTCGAACTGGGCGCGCACGATCTTCGCGTAACGCGCCTCCCGGGCGAGGCCGCGGCCCTTGAGCGTGATGAGGCCGAGCACGAGGTTGAGCCGGCGCGCGTTCTGCCAGCGGCCGGCCCGGCGCTTGATGGGCGCGAGCCACTCGGCGATCTTGCCCTCGAGCGAGCCCGTCGAGAGCGGGATCGGCCCGTGCTCGCGGGCGATCCGCCACTGGCGCACGATCAGCAGCTCGTTGGTGGCGACCCACGAGCGCAGGGCGAGCTTGTCGGGCGGGACGTAGCGGGCGACCGCGTCCTTGAAGGCGGCCCACTCCTCGGGGCCGCGCTGGGCGACCTTCATCGCGGCGTAGAGCGGGTGGTCGCCCCACCGTCGAACGGTGCCACCGGTCCAGGCGACGCGTCGCTCGACCTTGATGGGCTCCTCGAGGCGGATCCGCTCGGCGATGCCGTCCTCGGCGGCCCGCTTGCGCATCAGCTCCTCGATGTGGTGGCGCGAGTGGTAGAGGATCGCCTTGGGCCACGTCTCGCGCACGGCTCGCGCGATTGCGGCGTCGAGGTCGGCGATCACCCAGGACGGTTCTCCCGAGAGCTGCGAGAAGAACGCCTTCCAGCTCTCCACGTCCTTACCGCCCGCGACCTGCATCGGCACGGGCACGGTCTTGTGGTGGGTGCCGTCCATCGCGACGAGGATGGTGCCGGCCTTGAGGTTGCGGACGAAGCGCTCCTCGTCGGGGCTCGCGCCCGCGGCTCGCTCCGCTGCGGACGGCGGACGGTAGCCGGTCGCCATGAGGGTCGTCGAGTCGAGGATCAGGACCCGCGGCCACTCGTGCGGCATGAGCTCGGCGAGGACGGGCAGGGCGTAGGCGTCGAGGTAGTTGACCGCGAGGTTGGCCTGGCGGCTCGTGTCGCCGCGACGGATCCGCTTGAACTGCGGCTCGTCCGCCTTGCGGTTGCTGGTCTTGAGAACGTGCTCGCGCAGCTCGCAGCTCGCGTCGCGCAGGCTCATCCCCTCCCGATGTGGATGAACAGCCGGGCGAGCTCCTGGTGGCCGAACACGAAGCCGAGGCCGCAGCGCACGCCCTCGTGGCGCTCGAACACGTGCTCGCAGTTGGCGCAGGCAGCGCCGGCGTCGGGGTGCTTGGCGGTCGGCTGCCGGACCGGGACCGGCAGCCTGAAGACGTGGCCACGCGTGCGGATGGGCCAGACGCACCGGTAGCGCGGCCGGCGGTGGGCGGTGCTCCACCGGCAGGGCGAGAAGCCGTCGAACTGGACCCGCGTGCCTGGATGGTCCGGGCACACGGGGCGGACATCGGGCCGGTCAGGGAGGGCGAGAGTCATGTCGCGAGTCTGCCGCGGCGCTGTGCCACCTACGATGGCGCGGTGGTCCCGATCTCGCTACGGGTTCCAACGCAGATACAACAGGGATTGGCGCGCCCGGAGGGATTCGAACCCCCGACACTCGGTTCCGAAGACCGATGCTCTGGTCCACTGAGCTACGGGCGCGCGGCCGCCGAATGATACCGCCCACGCTCGTCCGCACCAATCGAGTCGGGGCCCGTCGCGTGCGAGGCGAGTCGCGAACCCGGCGGGACGGGCCCCCACCGGGTGGGGCACAATCCCGTGGTGCCCCCTGAACAGCGCTTCCCGCAGGCGCGTCCCCGCCGAAACGCGCATGCCCGTCTCGCGCTGATCGGCGCGGCGGGGGCCGCGGTCGTGCTGCTGGCCGCCCCCGCGCTGGGTCCCCGCGGCAGCGTCCTCGACCTGCGCAGCGACAACACGACGCCCGCGGCCGTGACCCAGGCGCGCGATCCCGGTGGCCCATCCGCAACCGCTCCGGCCGCGGCCGCCACCCCCGGGCCGGGTGCCCTGCCGGCGTCCGCCGCGGGGACGCGGGACCTCGACCTTGCGCTTGACCTTGTCGCCCAGCGGGCCGCCATGCGGCAGGTGACGCGGCCGGTCGGTGTCCCCCCGCTCTCCAGCCTGACGGGCTACCAGTGGCCGCTCGCGCACCCGCGCCTCACCCTGCCGTTCGGGCCATCGCCATGGGGCTCGCGCCTCGTGGCCGGCGAGCCATTCCACGATGGGGTGGACCTCGCCACCTTCTGCGGCGACCGGATCCATGCCGCCCATGCCGGCACGGTCATCGCGGCGGGGCGTCACTACGACGCGGCGATGGGCTGGGTGGGGGACCTGCACCCCTATCTCGCCCGTCTCGATCGGAAGCACCTGTGGTTTGAGCTGCCGATCGTGGTCGTCATCGACGACGGCAACGGCTATCGCAGCATGTACGCCCACTTCGGACGCCTCGTCGTGGCCAAGGGCGACGTCGTGCAGGCGGGCGACCTCCTTGGCTTCGAGGGGATGACGGGTCGCGCCTCGGGCTGTCACCTCCACTACGGGCTGTACTCCCCGATGGAGACGGCGACGTTCCGGCTTCGGCCCGACGTCGTGAAGCGCATGAAGCTGCCGCGGGCGCAGATCGCGCGCGTCGATCCGCTCCTGGTCCTGCCACCGAAGGCCGGGATCAACGCCCCCAAGCACCACAAGACGTCGCCGCCCCGCGACACGTCTCCCTGAGGCGCGAGACCCCTAGTCCGACCGCCGGTACCGGCGCCCGACGAGCGACCACGCGGGCACCCTTCCCAGCGCGGCTTCCAGCGACGGTCCCGCGCCGCCGTCCCGTCGCTCGATGGCGAGCCGGTCGGGCGCGCCGGCACCGGGCCTCGCGTCGATCCCCACGAGGTCCACGACCACGCGCCCCGGCTCCGCCTCGCCGAGCTCGGCGAGCAGCGCCGCAGGCCACTCGGGCGTGGCCTGCTCGGCGTGAACCTCGCGCTCCGCGTGCCAGCGCGGGTGGCGGAGGAGGATCGCCCGCCAGCCGTCGGCGACCTCGGAGGTCACGCACCCGTCGCCGGGAACAGGCGTGACCGAGAGATGCTCCCCGCGCGCCCAACCGGCGGCCTGGTGGAGCAGCGCGTACTCGTCGAGATCCGCGAAGGCGGACAGCCGCTCGGCGGGAGACCCATCCCCGAACACGGCCCGGATGGACGGCGCGAACACCTCGGCGAGGTCCAGGTCGATCGCCCGCACGGTCCGGTGCAGGTACACGTGGCGGTACATGAACAGCCGCGCCGTGAGGAACATCTCGAGCGCCCCCAGCCCGGACTCGTAGAGGGTCAGCCCGCGCTCCGAGATGAAGCAGTACCGTCGGAGCCGCTCGGCGTCCACCGGGCCCATCGACACACCGGTCAGGTAGGCGTCGCGGCGCACGTAGTCCAGGTTGTCCACGGTGAACACGCCCGAGAGCAGCGGCTGGAGGACGCGGATCCAGCCCGGCATCGATGGATCCTCGAGCGCGGGCTTGGACACCAGGAAGGAGACCCACCGCGGGTCGATGCGCTCGCCGTCCGCGAATCGGTCACGTTCCGGCCCGCGACCCGGGGCCCGGCGCAGTCCCCGGATGACGGGTCCCAGCTCCCGCTCGATGACCAGCTGCGAGAGGTCCTCGTGGCTGAGCGACTTGGCGCCGGGCCGTCGGGGATCCGCGGGTGCCGGAAAGGCGGACAGGAACCGGTCGTCGAAGAAGTGGGCGAACGGCCCGTGTCCCACGTCGTGGAGCAGGCCGGCGATCCGGAGGGTCTCCACCACCAAACCCTCGGACGGGACGGGCTCACCCGGGGCGAGCACGGGCAGCGACGACACCAGCGACGCGTAGAGCGAGCGCGCCCACAGCCCCGCCTCATGCATCACGCCCAGGCCGTGCGTGAACCGGGAGTGCTCCGCGGTCGGGAAGACCCAGCGCGCGCTCTGGAGCTGGGAGATCCGGCGCAGCCGCTGGAGCCACGCGGAATCCAGGAGATCGTCCTCGGCGACGTCCTCGTCCGCGAACCCCGCCGCGCGGCACTCCGCCGGGGAAAGGCGCTTGGTCAGCTCGACGTAGCCGTGGATCGGGTCGCTGATCAGGTTGACGGCCGCGAACGGCGCGCGACGCCCGGGCGCTTCCCGGGGCGCTCCATCGAACGCGGCTACGGGACCCAGATCTTCTTCTCGGTGGTCCACGCCGAGAGGTTACCGCGACCGTCCTGCGCCTGGACCCGGAAGAAATACCAGTGGCCGTGCGCCCGGTTCTTGCGCCGGACCCGTGTCTTCGTGGTGTCGTCGCGGATCGTCTTCCAGGCGTGATCGTCGCGGCGGAACTGGACGTCGAACGAGCTCAGGCCCGCGGTGTGGGTCTGCAGCCGAGGGTCAGAGCCGCTCCACCGGAACGTGAGGTCGTCGCCGCTCCGCACCAGGCTCCCATTGCGCGCGACCGGCAGGGTGTGGTCCGCGGACTCCGTCATCACGATCGATGCCCAGGTGGAGCCGTCGCCTGCCTGCGCGATGCCCACCCCGACGTAGTTGAAGTCCGCGCTGAACATGATCCCGCGATGGGCGTCGCTGTTCTTCCACATGGAGTACAGGCTGTCGGCCGCCTGCTGCCCGATCGGCCAGCCGGTCATCCCGATGATCTCGCCATAGCCCAGCCAGTTGATCCCACGCGCGTCGAGCGCGAGCCCCACGTCGCCGCCGGCCGCGGTATGCGAGAGGGTGATGAGGTCGGCCATGCGTTGCGCCCGCTCGGTCGCGAGGGCGGTGAGGGCGTCCCACGTCCGGTAGGCGACCAGCCCCCGGTCCGTTCGGTCCCCGTTCATCGAGGCCAGGATCATCCCGGCAACGTCGGTCGTCGTGGCGGCAGCCACGGGCGCGGGCGCCGCACCCAGGGCAACGATCAGCGCAAGGGCGGCAGCAAAGGAGGCGAGTCGGCCAGAGATGCGGGGGGTGGTGGCGTCGATGGGAGGTCCCTCTGCGGGGGCAAGATGGGCGACCCGCCAAGGCTAGCGGAGATGGTGCAACCGGGCACCGGACCCGATGGGCCACCGCTGCCGGGCCGTTTGTCAGGTTGTGGACGAGTACCGGTCGAGGGCCGCCCGCAGCGTGCCCACCACGTCGTCGCGCAGCGCCGCCGGGGCAAGGACCTCCACATCCGAACCCCAGGACAGGATCCACAGCCGGATCTCGATGGTGCCGGCCACGGTTGCCCGCCACTCCAGGGAGCCGTCCGGCAGCTCCGTCACCCGCTGGCTCGGGTGCCACTGCGCCTCCATCACCCGCCCGGCGACGTCCGGCCGGAAGCGCAGCACGACCTCGGTCGCCGGCTGGTCGGCGATGATGTCCCACGCTCGCCGGAGCTGGGCGACCACGTCGGCCTCGGGGGCCTCGAACGTCCGCGGCAGCACCGCCAGATCCCGGATGCGCTCCACCTTGAAGGTCCGCATCGCCCCTCGATCCTCGTCGAACCCGATCAGGTACAGGGCGTGCGTCTGCAGGGACGGCTCCAGGAGATAGGGACGGACGGTGGCCCGACGCGGGCTCCGCGCCCCGCTGTACGGGGCCGGGACGTACTCGAACGCCACGACCCGCCGGTCCGCCCAGGCCTTCGTGAGGTCCCCGACATGGCGGTTGAAGACGGGGTCAACCGCGCGGCTCGCCAGGTCCTGGACGGTCCGCTCGACGTGCGCCCGCAGCGACGCGGGCAGGCCTTCCTCGAGCTTGGTGAACGCGGAGGCGAGGACCGGGTCGTGCTTGTCCATGTACCGGGTCAGCAGGCGCGCCGAGAGGAAGATCGCCATGGCCTCCGAGAGGGTCAGGCGAAGTGGCGGCAGGAAGGCCTCGCCCTCCACGCCCCAGCGCCCGCCATCGCTCCAGACGGGGATGCCCAGCTCTTCCTCGATCGCCTTGAGGTCGCGATAGACCGTCCGCTTGGCCATGCCGGTCCGCTTCGCGATCTCCATCGGCGTGATCCCGTGCGTCCCGTTGGCCCGCAGCACCCCGACCACGGTCAGCAGCCGGGCCGTGCGGTCGCGCTTGGCGCGGTCGTCGCCCGGCAGCTCATCGAACACGGGCGTCCTCCTCATCGCGGTCCGGTGGACCAGTCGCGGCGGCCTCGCCACGATCGATCTCCGGCAGCCGACACCGTACCCCGATCGACCACGCGCCGTCCGGGGCTGTGCGCGGCCCACCCATGCCCAAGGTACTCAGACCGATAGGACTCCCGGGTCATCGTCCCGCGATGCCCCCAGGATCATCGTTGCGTCACCGCACCACGGTGCAGCACCCACAGACGACATCCCCATCCGGTCGAGGCGGTTCTTCCCTCCTCCCGCCGAGACCGGAGACCCTCCGAAGCGACGCCGACCTCCTCCCGGCGTCGCTTCGGCCGTTTGCGCACGGGTACACTTCCGCCGGACACCCCAAGGAGGAGCACCCAAGGACATGCGCACGCTCAAGGGCATCCCTGCCCTCGCCCTCGTCGCCGCGTTCGCCGCGGCCTGTACCGGCGGCGCCGCCTCGCCGTCCGCCGCCCCCACCGTGGCCCCCACGGTCGCCCCGACCGAGGCGCCTGCAACGGCCGCCCCCACGGAGGCCCCCACCGAGGCGCCAACGGCGACCCCCGACGCCTGCGCACCGGAGAACCTCGCCCTCAAGACCCCGGGCATGGTCACGATGGGCGCCGACAACCCGGCGTACCCGCCGTACTTCGAGCCCGGCGACACGAACACCGATCCGTGGGAGCTTGGCGACCCGACCAACGGCATGGGCTTTGAGGGAGCGGTTGCCGCCGCCGTCGTGCGCGAGCTCGGCTTCGGTCCCGACACCACGACCTGGGTCGTCGCCCCGTTCAACAACGCCATCGGTCCCGGCAGCAAGGACTACGACATCTACATCTCGCAGGTCAGCTACACCGACGAGCGTGCCCAGGCCGTGGACCTCACTGACGGCTACTACGACGTCGCGCAGTCGATCGTCGCGGCCAAGGGCAGCCCGCTCGCGAGCGTCACCTCGGTTGCCGCGCTCAAGGACTTCGTCTTTGGCGCCCAGGTCGGCACCACGAGCTACACGCTCATCACCGACGTGATCGCCCCCACCAAGGATGCCAAGGTCTACGACACCAACGACCTCGCAGTGAAGGCCCTCAAGAACGGCCAGATCGACGGCCTGGTCGTCGACCTGCCGACGGCGTTCTTCGTGACCGCGGTCCAGTTCGGCAAGGGCACCATCGTCGGCCAGTTCGCGCCGGCGGCCGACGCGGAGCACTTCTCGATGGTTCTCGCCAAGGGCAGTCCGCTGACCGCCTGCGTCAATGCCGCCCTTGGCCGGCTCCGCGCCAGCGGCGAGCTCTCGACGATCACCCAGGAGTGGCTGGCCGACAAGGCGGACGCCCCGGTCTTCCAGCCCTAGTCCTCGGTTGATGCCTCCCGACGGGGCCCTGTCGTCGTCCGACGGGGCGGTTCCGCCGCCCCGCGTGACCCGCGGGCCCCGGTTCGGGCTGGGCGCGGAGGGCGCCCGCTCGCTCGGGGTTGCGACCGTCTCGACGGTCGTGGTGTTCGGCCTGCTGGGGTTCGTGATCGTCAACTCGGCCGGCTGGCCGGAGGTCCAGCGCTACTTCTTCGACGGAAAGATCTTCGCCGAGTCGCTCCCCAAGGTCCTCGGCAAGTTCTGGGTCAACATCCAGCTGTTCCTGATCGCCGAGGTGCTGATCCTGGTGTTCGGGCTCCTGCTCGCGGTGCTCCGCAGCCTGCCCGGGCCCGCCTTCTTCCCGCTCCGCCTGATGGCCACGATCTATGTCGACGTGTTCCGGGCGCTGCCCGGGATCCTCGTCATCCTCGCGCTGGGCATCGGCATTCCCGCGCTCGAGATCGAGGGGGTGCCCAAGGATGAGTTCTTCTACGCGGTCGTCGTCCTGACGCTCCTCTACTCGGCCTACGTGTCCGAGGTCTACCGGGCCGGCATCGAGTCCATCCACCCCAGCCAGACCGCCGCCGCCCGGTCGCTCGGGTTGTCCCAGGTGCAGACGATGCGCCACGTGGTCGTGCCCCAGGCGGTCCGCCGGGTGATCCCGCCCCTGCTCAACGACTTCATCGGGCTCCAGAAGGACACCGTGCTCGTCTCCTACATCGGCCTGGTGGAGATCTTCCGCCAGACCCAGATCATGTCCGCCGCCAAGTTCAACTTCACGCCCTACGTGGCGACCGCGCTGGTGTTCCTGGTGGTGACCATCCCGCTGGCCCGCCTGACCGACTGGCTGATCGCCCGAGAGCGGCGCAAGGGACAGGGTGGCTCGGGAGCGCCGTCGGCCTCGGCGTCGCGGCGGCGCGGCCGCCTGGTGGGGGCGGGGCGGTGAGCGGCTCCGCGCTCTCAATCCACGGGCTGTGGAAGTCGTTCGGGCACCTCGACGTGCTGCAGGGCATCGACCTCGAGGTCGCCGAGCACGAGGTCATCGCGCTCATCGGCGCGTCGGGGAGCGGCAAGTCCACGCTCCTGCGCTGCATCAACCTGATCGAGCCGATCGATGCCGGCCGGATCCTGATCGAGGGCGAGGAGATCACGGCCAAGGGTGTGGATGTCGACCGGATCCGACGCCGGGTGGGCATCGTGTTCCAGGCGTTCAACCTGTTCCCCCACATGCCCGTGATCGACAACATCACGCTCGCCCCGCGCAAGGTCCTTGGCCGGTCGCGGGCCGAGGCCGAGCGCGAGGCCACCGAGCTGCTCGAGCGGTTCGGCCTGGCCGAGAAGGCGGGCGACTACCCGGACCGGCTGTCCGGCGGGCAGCAGCAGCGGGTGGCAATCGTCCGGGCGCTGGCCATGCAGCCGGACCTGCTGCTCCTCGACGAGGTGACCTCCGCGCTGGACCCGGAGCTGGTTGCCGAGGTGCTCAGCGTGATCCGGGAGCTGGCGACGGGCGGGATGACCATGCTCATCGCCACCCACGAGATGGGGTTTGCGCGGGACATCGCCAGCCGGGTCTGCTTCCTCGATCAGGGCACGATCCTCGAGTAGGGGCCGCCGGCGCAACTGTTCTCCGAGCCCCGCGAGGCGCGAACCCGTCAGTTCCTCAACCGGATCATCGAGGCGGGGCGCCTCTAGGGGCCCTGCCTGCCGGCGGCCGGACCCCGGCAGGCGTCCACGAAGAACGCGAACAGCCGCTCGAAGGCCCGCGGCGTGGACTCCGTGCGCTCGGGATGACACTGGACCGCGACCCGGAACGGTCCCGACGGCGCCTCCATGGCCTCGACCAGGTCCCCGACGGGGCTGGTGGACAGACCCGATGCGACGAACACGGGTGCGAGGTCGGACGGCCGAACCGCCTGGTGGTGATAGCTGTTCACGGTCAGCACGGCGCTCCCGGCAAGGGTCGGGCTCAGGATCCGGGCGAGCCTCGAGCCGGGCGTCAGCCGGAGGGGATGCATGTGCGCCTGGCCGTGACCGTATGGCGCTCCGAGGTGGCCGTCGACGTGGCGGGTCAGCGTGCCGCCGGCGAACACGTTCATCGCCTGGAGGCCGCGGCAGATTCCCAGGACGGGCAGCGCGCGGGCATCGGCGGCGGCCCAGGCAGCCGCCTCGAGCGCATCACGCCACGCATCCACCGCCGACGAACCGGCCTCGGACCGCCCGTACCGGGCCGGCTCGATGTCCGAGCCGCCGCTGAGCAGGAGCCCATCCATCGACGCGAAGGCCCCGGCGCGCATCGACTCCGGCGTGGTGGCATCAAGCGGGATGGCGGTCCCGCCGTGACGGGTCACGCAGTCCACGTAGAGGGCGTTCTTGCGTGCGACCAGCGCCGGATCGGCTGCACGGGCGGCGGTTGCGAGCGTGACGACGATCCGGGGCGATCGCCCCCGGGCGGGTGACATGTCGCGCAGCATACCCACCCCCGGATCTGGCTCGCGGGCCTACCCGGCCGGCGACGCGTCCTCGGGCGGCATCGACTCGTACTCGTCGGGCGGGGTGGGGGTAGGCTCCTCGCCGGTCTCGCCGTCACCGGGCGGGGGGACGTACTGCTGCCCCGGGAGGATCCGAAGCACCCAGCCACGCTGGAGGTTGTTGGGCGCGTAGTCGGCGGACTCGGGGTCCAGGGTCGGGTACTGGTCGCGGTTCCAGTAGGCGATGGACCGCCCGGTGGTCTTGTACCGGCGCCCGAGCCCTGTGAGGGTGTCGCCGCTGACCACCTTGTGGAGCAGGAAGGTTGGGGCTGGCGTCGGGGTGGGCGGGCCCGGCGTTGGCGTCGGGGTGGGCGGTGCGGTTGGCGTCGGGGTGGGCGTCGGGATGGGCGTGGGTGTCGGGCGGATCGACGCCGGCAGGCACGCGCCAAGAGCGACGAGAAGGAAGATCGCGAGGATGATGCGACGGGCGTGGGGACCGGGCAGCCGGTGATCGCCGCCCGGTGCGTTCACGATGCGGCGTCCACGAGCGGCGGATCGAACGGCGTCGGCGTGGACGGCGTGAACTCGGCGGCAAGGGCCAGCCCCTCGAGCGCGGTCGCCACGCGTCCCCGACCCCGGCGCTTGGCGACGAAGCACGCCCGATCCGCGGCCAGGAGGACCTCCTCGGCAGTGCGTCCGTCCACCGGGAACGCCGCCGTGCCGATCGAGGCGGACACGTGCATGCCATCGGCCACCCACGTCGGACCCCGGCGCCCCGACGCCCGCGATCGCGGCCCGCACGCGCTCCGCGACGACCGCCACGCCCGTGGCCTCGGTCCGAAGCAGGAGGACGGCGAGCTCGTCGCCGCCGTACCTGAACACGGCGTCGGTCATCAAGACCGTTCCCCGCACGGCCTGGGCGATCTCGCGCAAGAGCCGGTCACCGGCCTGGTGGCCCATCGTGTCATTGACGGTCTTGAACGAGTCGAGATCGATCATCAGCAGGCCGAACGGATCGCCGGCCGCGACGCTTCGCTCCAGGTACTCGTTGAAGGTCCCGTGATTGAGGAGGCCAGTGAGGTCATCGGTCCTGGCGCGGACCTCGGCCTCCTGGAACGACTCCGCGTTGCGCAGGGCGATGGACACCTGGGCGGCAAACAGCTTGACGAGCTCGAACTCCTGCTCGTCGAACGCCATCGTTGGTCCCACGCGCTCGAGCGTGAGCACGCCGATGGCCCCGTGCGGGCCGATGAGCGGCACCACGATCAGGCTCCCCTCGATCGGGCCCATGTCACGGAAGTGGTTGACGCGAGGGTCGGTTGACTCGTCCCCGATCAGCACCGGCTCGTTGTGGTCCACGACCCAGGTGGCGATGCCCGTCTCACCCGGTTCCCACGGCAGCATGAAGTAGTCCGCGTGCACGCCGCGCGCGGTCAGCGGCTTGAGCATTCCCGATGGACGGTCCACGACCTCGATCGCGATGTTGTCGCACTGGATCAATGAGCCCAGCCGCTCGGTGATCTGGTCGAGCACCGAGTGCTGGTCGAATGTCGTCAGCATCGACTCCGTGATCCGCAGGAGCTCCGCCTGGGCCCGCACCTGGCGCTCGAGCGCGGTTGACTGCTCCCGCAGGCGCGCGGTCGCGTCGGCGTTGGCCATCGCCTGGGCCGCGAACGACGCGTAGATGACGAGCAGGCGCAGGTCATCCTCGGTGAACTGGCGGAGCCCGGGCTTGGCGAGGACCAGGACACCGATGCACTGGTCCTCGTGCACCATCGGTGCCAGCAGCAGCGACTCGTCACCATGCTCCTCGGTGCCGGGGATGGTGATCCCACGCGGGTCACTCGCCGAGTCGTCCACGAGCTGCGCGACGCGGAACTGGGCCACCCAGCCCGTGATCCCCTGGCCAACGGGCACCGCGAGGCTCTCGGGGGTCTCCTCGCTATAGACGCGTCCGTAGCCCTGGTAGGCCACGGGCCGGAGCTCGTCGCCAAACACCCGGTAGACCCGGGCGTTGTCGTAGCTGATGAGCTGTCGGAGCTCGGTGGCGATCGTGGTCCCGATGTCGTGGACATCGCTGAGCCCGGCGAGTCGGGCCCCCAGGCGCTGGATGGACTGCAGCTGGGCGGCCCACGCGGCCATGCGGCTGAACGTGCGAGCCGAGCGAACGGCGACCGCGGCGTCATCCGCGAGCGCTTCGGCAGCTTCGAGATCGCCGTCTCGCCAGCGGTACGGTCGATCGTGGGCGAGGTAGAGGACCCCCTGGATCTCGTTGCCGTCCACGAGCGGGGCCGCAAGCAGGCTCCCAAGGCCCTCCTGGATCCCGGCCGCCCGGGCCGGGCTGGAGCCGCGAGGGGCATCTGGGCCCACCAGGGGCTGGGGTCGCCGTGACGGCACCTCGCGCTGGGTGCCCTGGCCTTGCTCGAGCTCGCGGGCGGACGCCAGGAACGCCTCGGAGAAGCCCGATCCGCCCGGCGAGGAGACGCGCCCCTCGCTGTCGCGCAGGATCACCGCCACCCGGTCTGCGCCGAACAGGACGCGGGCATGGTCGGAGAGGTCGCGGATCACGTCCGCCACGTCAAGCCGTGACAGGAGGTCGGTGGCGACGCGCCGCAGGGCTTCGGATCGGCGAAGCCTCGCCGCGGCCTGCTCAGCTGCCGAGGCGCCGCGGACCAGCACGCCCAGGGTCCGGGCGATGGCGGTGGCGAGACTGCGGCCGTCGTCGGGTCCCAGCTCCATCGCCCCAGCGAGCACCAGGACGCCCCACGGGGTATCGCCGCCGGGAAGGGCCACAACGAGCTCATCGGTGCCGATGCCGAGGATCGGACTCACCTGCGGATCGCCTGGCCGGGCGTGGACGGGCTGGTCGCTCTCCAGCGCTCGTGCGAACAGCGTGCGCCCCGGCGGGATGCTCCGGAGGGCCGTCACGCCGGCGCCCTCGGCGTCGGTGGCGCGCGGGACCAGGCCGCCGGGCCGGCGCTCCCAGACGCCGACGAGCGCGGCACCGGTCGTCAGTCGGATCCGCCGGCACGCCTCGTCGAGGGCCGTGTCCAGCCCGGACGGGAACGAGGCGATCTCCGCGAGATCGGCCAGGAGGTCGAGACCGGCCGTGGTCTCGGTGAGGGTGGCCTGGCCGTCCCGGCGCAGCCCCCGGATCGGGGCGAGGTCCGTGATGTCTGCGGGCACGGCCGCCTCGGCGGCGCTCAGGAACCGCTGCAGGTCGCTGAGCCGGTAGCGCCGGTCGCCACGGTCGTTGATCCGGTAGTAGCGCAGCCGACCCGCCTCGCTCCACGCGCGGACCGTGTTGGGGTGCACGCCGAGCACCGTCGCGGCCTTGGCGACGTTCAGGGTGGCATCTCCCGGCCGAGGGGTCCGGGCTGGTTGGGTGGAAGTGTGGGATTTGGTAGGCATGGTGGCTTGCGCGCAAGGTTCCCAGACTTCACAGGAGTTGCCAATAGGACGATCCGCCCATCATCGCGTCGGCCAGCCGCGCCCGGTTCGTCAGCCCTGGCGAGGACCGCCGGTGGCGCGCACATAGGCCAGGGTCGCGCCGAGCGCCAGCAGGGCGATCACCGTGACGACGCCGATCGCCAGCAGCGGATCGCCGACCAGGCCCGGGCCCTGTCCGCTGCTGCGCGGATCCCCGCCCGGCAGGGCGGATGGGCTCGGGGACGCCGCCAGCACGGATGCGGCTGCCGCGAGCGTGCCGGCCAGCGCGATGCTCGCGGCGGTCGCGACGGCCGCCGCCCGCCGGATCGTTCTCCAGCCGACGGCTGCGCCCCGGTCAGACCAGGACATCGACAAGCGCCCAGAGGAGGCCGCCGAGGAGCGCCACGACGCCGCCACCCAGGAGCAGGCTGATCGCGCGCGTCGTGCCCTGCCGGCCCTCGGCCAGCAGGCGGAGCGCCTCCTTCGGCTCGAGGTTGGTGAGGATCAGCGGCCGGTTCAGGCCGGGCCCGAGGATCGGCCCTCGCCCAGGATCCAGCGAGGGCACGCCGAGCACCAGCACGTGGTCGACGCTCGTGAGCAGCTCGAGCCGAAGGCGCGCCGGCGTCGCCGGGTCGGTGCCCTCCGGGACTCGTTCACCAAGGTCCGCCGCGGTGCCCACCGACTCGCGCGTCACCACGACAAGGCCCTCGTCCACCGAGTCCCCGTCGATCGCCAACCGGTCGAGTCCCTCGCTGATCTCGAACGGGACAACCTCGCGGTGATCCTCGAAGGCCACCCACCGGCCGCCCTGCCACAGCTCGAGTCGCCGCCGTCGCAGGACCAGCGGCCGGTGCTCCTCGTCCTCCCACTCGTCATTGGAGCCCACGCGCCCGGTGACGCCCAGGTACCGGGGCCGGGACGAGCTCGCCGCCGCGACGGCCTCGGCGACCGGGACCGTCCGTGTGGACGCCAGGATCCGGCCGATGCGCGCACCGGGACCCAGACCGCGCATGAGCCACCAGCCGGCGACCAGGGCGAACCCGCCGACGATGACAAGCAAGAGGGGGATCACGGGCCGATGATCGCACAGGCCATCACCTGGGCCGCTTCGCGCTGCGCGCGTACGCAAGCCGCGACCTTGGGCTCAGGCGCCGGCAGGGTGCCAGCGAGGGGGGAATCAGTCGCCCGAAGGAACCTACCCGACGCATGGGCCTTGATGTCATCGCGGCCGTTAGCATCGCTCGGCCCCTTCGGGCTGGAATCAACGCTACGCGCCGTTGGGGACGGGGGTCAATTCCCTTATCCACCCCGTTCTGTCCAATCTGGCCGAGTTGTCCACCGCTTGTCCACGCCCGACGCCCGACGCCGACGCCCGCTCGCCCGGGTCAGCCGGTGCCACGTCCCGTGAGCGGGTCAAGCGCCCGCACCTCGCCGCCAAAGCTCGTGAGCACGAGCCGACCGCCCACCAGCTCGGCGTCGGTGACCACGTCCGAGTGGGCCACCCGCCAGCTGACCTCGCCGTCGGGACGCAGGGCGAAGGTCTCGATCTCGGCCTGGGCCACGACATGCGGCAGTCGCGATGACCCGACGATCACGATCACCGGTGACGCGGAGCGATGGGCCCAGCGCAGCACGCCGGTGCGGGCCTCGAACGCGTAGACGTGGAAGCCGTACTTGACAAGCAGCAGGGCCTCGGTATCCCAGAGCAGGCCGGCGGGCGCGTCGCTGATCAGCGAAGCGAGGCGAACGGTCCACGGTCCGGCAGGCGTGTCCACCCGGATCTCGGCCCGGCAGCGGCGTTCCGGCTCCGAGCCGGTCATCGGGCCGAGATCGGTCATCGGGCCACCGGCCTCCGACAGCGCGAATACGGCGGCGCCTTCGCCGGACCCGGCCCAGCGCATGGCCGCGCGAATGCCGCCCGGAAACTGGACGACGGCGTGGCTTGGCTCGGCGGGCACCGGTCGGGACGCGGGCAGGCTCAGGTGCCGGGGTTCGGCTGCAGCGTGGAGCTGCCCAGTCCGGCACCCTCGGCCAGGATGTCCGCCTGGCGGCGTTCCTCGCAGATCGGGGCAACGGTCGCGTTCGACAGCATCCGCAAGGTCGCGGGCGGGACCGGGAACACGGCGGTCGGGGTGCCGGCAGAGGCCCACACGACCTGGAACCGCCCCAGGTCCGGGTCCATGATCACGCGCACCGTCCGTGGGTGGCCGATGGGCGGGATCCCGCCGATGGTGTAGCCGGTCAGGTCCCGTGCCTCGATCGCGGTGGCGCGGCGGACGTCACGCTCTCCGGTGACGGCAGCCAGGCGTGCGAGATCGACACGGTTTGGGCCGGACACCAGGCACAGGATCGGCTCGAGGGTCTCGTCCTCGGCAGGGGCGACGAAGATCAGCGACTTGACGATCTGGCCGAGCTCCGCACCGACGGCCGCAGCCGCTTCCTCGGCAGTGTGGGTGGACTCCGAGAAGGCGTGGACATCAAGGGCGACGCCCTTGCGCGCAGCGGCGTCGATCACCCGCTGGGTTGGCGTGGGCGTCGAGAGCTCAGGCACGATCCGAAGGGTACACGACGGGGGTTGTGAGCCGTGTGCCCGAGCGGCGAGTACGATCCGGACGATGCCTCACGCCGCGCCTCGCCAGCGCCATGTCCTCGTCGTCGCGGACGGCGACGTCCCGCCGCGCTCTGCCCTGGACCAGGCCTGGCCCGGCTGGGACGACGCCGTGACCGACGTGATCGCGGCCGACGGTGGTCTGGCGCGCGCCCAGGGCCTCGGCCTGTCCCCGGACGTCCTCGTCGGTGACCTGGACTCCGTGGATCCCGCGGCCGCCCACGCGGCGGAGCGCGACGGGATCGAGATCCTGAGAGCCCCCGCGGACAAGGACGAGTCGGACACGGAGCTGGCGCTGCTCGAGGCGGTCCGGCGCGGCGCGACCCGGGTGACCGTGCTCGGCGCGCTTGGCGGACCGAGGCTGGACCACGCGCTGGCGAACCTCTGGTTGCTCGCCCACCCGGGCCTCGCGGGGGTCGAGACCACGCTCCTCGACGGGTCGACCCGGGCACGGCTCCTCACGGGTCCTGCCGTCCAGCGGCTGCCCGGCGAGGTGGGGGCAACCGTGTCGCTCCTGCCGATCGGCGGCGACGCGCACGGGATCACCACCAGCGGTTTCCACTACCCGCTCCACGGTGAGACGCTGCGCACCGGGCCCGCGCGCGGCCTGTCCAACGTCCGGACGGCGCCGGACGCGTCGGTCACCCTCCGGGAGGGCCGCCTCCTGGTCGTGGAGGTGACGGTCCCGAAGGTCCCGCTAGACTCCTCCCCATGACGACCCTGCGCGCCGGCGACCCGGCACCCGATCTCGTGCTCCCCGATGAGCACGGCACCCTGCAGCGCCTGGCAGACCGCCACGGCTCCTGGACCGTCGTCTACTTCTACCCGAAGGACGACACGCCCGGCTGCACCACCGAGGCCTGCGGCTTCCGCGACCTTGACGCCGATATCGCCGGGCTGGGCGCACGCGTGTGGGGGATCAGCCCCGATCACGCGGCGAGCCATGCGGCATTCCGCGCGAAGTTCGGCCTCCCGTTCACCCTGCTCAGCGACGAGGACCATGCGGTCGCGGAGCGCTGGGGGGCATGGGGTGAGAAGACCAGCTACGGCAAGACGTCGGTCGGGATCCTGCGTTCGACGTTCCTCGTCGACCCCGACGGCCGGATCGCCAGGGCGTGGCCCCGCGTCAGGACGGACGGGCACGCCGGGCAGGTCCTGGACGCCCTCCGCGCAGCCCTCGCCGGGCGTGACGCGTGATCCGCGCGACGAGAAACGCGTAACGAAAAAGGCTTCGCTCGTGGGGGGAGACGAGCGAAGCCTCAGCCCGCAATCTAGCACAAAGGACGGTGTCGTGGTCTCCGATTCGCAACCTTCCGCGGCATCGACGACCGACGCGGAAATCGAGGGAGGTCGATCGTGACGGACGCCACAGAACACGCACCGCACGCCTGGCGCCCGCCGCGTTTCATGGTGATCGTCGCGCACCCTGACGACGCCGACTTCGGGCCGGCCGCGACGGCGGCCCGCTGGATCGACGACGGATCCGAGGGGTGGCTGGTCTGCTGCACCAGCGGTGACGCGGGGGCCGACGACTGGCGGACCGACCCCATCGAGCTGGCAACCGTTCGCGAGGCCGAGCAGCGGTCGGCCGCCGAAGTGGTGGGCTATGCCGGCATCTCGTTCATCCACCAGCCGGACGGCGCCCTCGCCAACGATCTCGCGCTGCGCGAGCAGCTCGTGCGCCAGATCCGGACGTTCCGCCCGGACGCTGTCCTGGCCGTGGACCCGGAGACGCTGTTCTACTTGGACGGCGGCGTGAACCACGCCGACCACCGCACGTCGGGGCTCGCGGCAGTGGATGCGGTCTACCCGGCGGCGCGCAACCCGATGGCGTTCCCGTGGCTGGCCCGCGATGGCCTGGAGCCGTGGATGGTCCGCCGGCTGTACCTGTTCTGGTCGAACCACCCATCGGCGTGGATCGACGTGACCCCCACCCTGGAGCGCAAGATCGCGGCGCTCCGCGCGCATCCCAGCCAGCTCCGCCATCCCGAGGAGCTCGAGCCGAGGATCCGCGAGTGGGCGACGGAGGAGGGGGCCGTCATCGGCGTGGAGGCAGCCGAGGCGTTCCGGGTCATCGTCATCGAGGGCGATGTCGACTGACGGGCGGATCTACCTGGCCAGCAGGGCGGGCCGCACCCGACCCCAGGCGTTCCACAGGTCGGCAAGCTCCGCGGCGCGACCACCCAGCGCATCGACCATCTGCCCGAGGGAAAGGTCCCCGGCGTGGTCCACGAGCCACTCGTCGGCCGCGACGACCGCCTGCTCGTACAACGTGCCGATCTGTGCCTCGTTCGGCCACGTCCGGATCCGCATCCGGTCCAGTCCCGCGTAGCCCACCGCGAGCGACAGGTCGCGCGCCGGCGGTTGGCGACCGTCCGCAAACCCGCCGAGGCCGTCATAGCGGTACCCGAGCGCCGACAGGGCGCCCACGATGTCGCGGGCCTCGCGGTGCTCGAACAGCCGCCAGAAGGGGTGGTCCTCGGGAAGGTCCAGGTAGCCGTCCTCGATGGCCCGACCGACGATCACGTCCACGAGACGCGAGATCCGGAGGTGCCACTCGCGTTCGGCCTCGGGTTCCCCCGCGGCGAGCGTGGCCACCAGCAGCTCGCGCGTCTCGCGGTCGCCGCGGAGCAGGCGGGTCACGACGGGGAAGCCGGCCATGATCTCCGCAGGCGAGGGCTCGCGCTCAGCCTCAGGCAGGTCGGGATGCTCCACCGGCCAGACCTTGGCGAACGGGTGCGGCTCATCGGCGGGCGGCGGCGTCCTGCGGGCGAGCTCGTCGGCCTCCTCGCAGCTCGCGAGGTCCTGGCGTGCCTCGTGGCAGCCGCCGTCGGCGTTCTCGGACGCGATGCGGGCCGCGTCCGCCTGGGCCGACAGGCGCTCCAGGGCCGGCTGGGCGGCACGGAGCTCGGCAATGCCCTGGTCGGCGGCGCGACGGGCCTCGCGCACGGCCGCGTTGAGGTCGTTGATCTCGTCGAGCCACGCGCGCGCCGCGGCCTCCGTGTCGTCCGGGCCACCGGCCCGCGCGGTGGCGGTGCGGAACAGCGAGTGAAGACGTTCCTTCTCGGCGGCGACCCGGCGCGGGTCGGCCGTGGACTCCGACGAGTCGACGCGTTCGCGCAGGACATCGTAGGCACGCTGCGCCTCGCGCAGCGCATCGGCGGCGGCATCGGCGGTGCCACGCGCCGCATCCGCGAACGCGCAGCGTTCCTCGACCAGTCGGCGCTGGGTACCACACGGGTCCGTGTCCGGGACGGGCTTGCCAGGCGAGGGCGTGCCGGACGAGGGCGTGCCGGACGAGGGTGTGCCGGAGGACCCGTCTGCCCGTCCCGCCGGTCCCGCGCCACGCCCGGTCCCGGCGTGCGGCGTGATGGGAGGGCGAACGCGCTCGGCCGACGCCTGGGCCAGCGCAAGGCTGGTGAACGAGTCGTCGCGCGCCGGTCGGGCCGGCCGTTGCGACCGGGCGGCGAACGCCGTGGCCGCAACCGGCCTGAGCACGGCGACGCCGACCCCGATCCCGGCGGCATCGGTGCGGTCGATCGAGCGGTCCATGGGCACCGCCACGGCCGTCTCGGGCAGGGTGACGGGGGCTGATGGAACGCGCGTTCTAGCCTGGATGGTTGCGACGCCGTCGGCCGTGGCCCGCGCGCCGGTATCGGGCTGGGCGTTGTCGCGCGGCGGCTGCGGTCGATCGGCGTCGGGCCAGCCGGACATGGGATCCGGGAGGTCGTCGCCGGACGGAACGGCGAGCGTCCGGGGGCGCCTGGCGGGGATCGCGTTCGGGGTGATCGTGAGCCGGACCTCGCGGCGCGCCGAGGACCGGACCCGCATCACCAGCGTGAGCGCCACGCCGACGGCGGCACCGAGCGCCAGGCCGACGGCGAGAAGGGCGGTCTCGGAGGTGGTCACGACGCTCCCGTGCATCCCGAGCTTGGTGGGCGTCGGGCTGGCGCCAGCGTCAGCTGCGCCCGGGGGCGTCGTCAACTCGCGCGCGACCCTGATTCGCGGGCGTGCCCGGGGCGATTCGCGGGCGTGTCCGGGGCGTGTCCGGGGCGTGGCCGGGGCGTGTCGACGCGCACGCGTGGGGCCGAGCAGCGCCTGGATTTCGGGCGCCTGCGGCACCCGGGATCGTGCCTTCATTGCCTGTCGATGGTCCATTGGACGGTCCAGACGCGCCAAATGGCCCCCTTTGCCATGCACGTCCGCTCGCGGCTTGGTACTCTCGCACGCGTCGGCGGCGTCCCCCCGCCGGGGTTTTCCCGTCGCCCAGCCCCGAGCCCAGCAAGAGGCCCGCTCGCTTCGTGACCCTCGACCAGTCCCAGGAGTTCCTCGTCCAGCCCGTGGACGCGTCCTGGCTCCAGTGCAACATCGAGTGCCAGGAGGCCTGTCCCGTCGGCACCAACTGCCGGGGCTACCTCAACCTCGCCGCGGAAGGCCGCTTCGAGGAGGGCTACATCCTTGCCCGCGAGCCCAACCCGGTCGCGGCGATGTGCTCCTATGTCTGCTCGGCCCCCTGCGAGCGTGCCTGCCGCCGCGGCGACATCGACCGCCCGCTGGCCATCCGGGCGATGAAGCGCTTCCTCGTCGAGTGGCACGAGGCCTCGGGCATCCCGGACACCATGCCGGCCATCACGTCCCGCGAGGAGCGGGTCGCCGTGATCGGCGCCGGCCCCGCGGGCCTTGCGGTGAGCCGCGAGCTCGCGACCCGCGGCTACCAGGTGACGGTGTTCGACAGCCTGCCCTTTGGCGGCGGCACGATGCTGATCGGTGTCCCGGCCTTCCGCCTGCCGCGCGAGGCGATCGAGATGGACGTCCGCCTTGTCGAGCGCCTGGGCGTCCGGTTCGTGTTCGACACCACCGTGGGCATCGACATCCCGTTCGCCGACCTCCAGCGCGACTACGACGCGATCGCGATCACGGCCGGTGCCATGAACCCGGTCTACCTCGACGTGCCGGGCGCGGACCTCGACGGCGTGAAGTACGGCATCGACTTCATGAAGCTCGCGAACCTCGGCCAGGAGCTGTCGGTCGGCCAGAACGTGGTGGTCATCGGCGGTGGCTACACGGCCATGGACTGCTCGCGCACGAGCCTCCGCTACGGTGCCGAGAACGTCACGATCGCCTACCGGCGGACGCGCTCCGAGCTGGTCGTGGACGAGGAGGAGCTGGGCGAGACGGAGCGCGAGGGCGTCAACCTCGAGTTCCTGGTCAGCCCGATGGAGCTCATTGGCGAGGACGGCAAGCTCACGGCGGTCCGGTTCATCCGCAACAAGCTGGGCGAGCCGGACGCCTCGGGTCGCCGCTCCCCGGTGCCGATCGAAGGCTCCGAGTTCACGGTCCCGGCCGACACGGTCATCCCGGCGGTGTCGCAGGCGGCGGACCTGTCGTTCCTGCCCGTGGACGCCAACTTCGAGGTTGGACGCGGGCGACTCAAGGTCGACCCGGCCACGTATGCGACCAACGTGCGCGGCGTGTTCGCGTGCGGTGACTTCGTGACCGGCCCGACCACGCTGATCGAGTCGGCGGGTCACGGCAAGAAGGCTGCCTACGCGATCGACCGCTACCTCGCCGGCCGGACGGACGTGACGGTCACCCCCAACGTGAAGATCACGAGCTCCTGGCGCCACGAGATGCCGGAGCTCTACGACGTGATGCCGCGGCAGCACATCCCGATGGTGGAGCTGCCCTCGCGGATGCCGTCCACGGACCCGGCGGTCAACTTCTCCACGCCCGTTGAGCGCGGCTACGACACGACGGCGGCCGTGGCGGAGTCCACCCGCTGCCTGATGTGCAACTACAACATCTGGTTCGACCCGTTCCGGTGCGTGCTGTGCGGCGCCTGCGCCGACGTGTGCCCCGAGGGGGTCATCCACATGGTGGACGTCAACCAGCTCAAGACCGAGGGGCTGCTGCCCGAGGTCGAGGAAGCCTACGGCTGGGCGCAGGGCGCGGCCATGGTCCTCGACGAGGAGCGGTGCATCCGATGTGCGCTGTGCGTCAAGCGGTGCCCCTTCGATGCCATCACCATGGAGCGGTTCGAGCTCCAGGAGATCTCGAGCGACGGACGGCTCTACAAGGAGTCGTATCGTGACGCGCAACTCGCCGGGACGGCCGGCGTGGCAGGAGGAGCGTAGGTGAGCTTCCTGGAGCGGGTCGACCAGAGCATCCGGCGAAGCCCGGTGTGGCGGTCGATCTTCCGCAACCCGTACCCGGACGACGAACGCAGCCGGGCATACGCGGTGATGAACAACGTGTTCCTGCACCTGCACCCGGTGCGGGTGCGGCAGCATGCGGTCAAGTTCGCCTATACGTTCTGCCTGGGCGGGCTGTCGTTCTTCCTGTTCCTCGTGCTCACCGTCACCGGCGTCTACCTGATGTTCTTCTACGTCCCGTCCGATACGCAGGCGTACAGCAACATCCTCGACATCCAGTCACGGGTGACGTTCGGCCTGCTGACCCGCAACATCCACCGGTGGGCCGCCCACCTGATGGTGTTCTTCGTGTTCCTGCACATGATGCGGGTCTTCTACCACGGGGCCTACAAGCCGCCGCGCGAGTTCAACTGGGTCGTGGGCGTGGTCCTGCTGTTCCTCACGATCATGCTGTCGTTCACGGGCTACCTCCTCCCGTGGGACCAGATCGCCTACTGGGCCATCACCATCGGCACCAACATGGGCGGCTACGCGCCGTTGTTCAACACCCCCACCAAGCTGCTGCTCCTGGGCGGCATCGAGGTGGGCCAGAACACGCTGTTGCGGTTCTATGTGCTGCACATCATCGTCCTGCCACTCGTCGCCGCGATCTTCCTGGCCGTCCACTTCTGGCGGATCCGGAAGGATGGAGGGATCAGTGGGCCGCTCTGATCGCCCGACCCTGGGGTCCTGCGAATGACCGACACCAAGGCGCCGAACGAGACGCGGGTCGTCCTGCCGGTGGACCCGACTCGCCGGACGGAGATCGACAAGCAGCGGGTGCCGATGTCGGCCCGCCCCTACCGCCTGCTGGCGCTGGTCAAGCAGGACGCCGTCGTGCGGGTCCAGAAGGAGCCGGACGACACGGTCATGACCTGGCCGCACCTGCTGGCCATCGAGTTCATGGCGGCAGCCCTGATGAGCGTGTTCCTGCTCCTGATGGGCCTGTTCATGAACGCGCCGCTCGAGGACCTGGCGAATGGCAACGTCACCCCGGCGGTGGCCAAGGCGCCCTGGTACTTCCTCGGCCTGCAGGAGCTGCTGGCCTACTTCCACCCGACCGTCGCGGGCGTCATGGTCCCGACCTTCGTGCTCGTCGGGGCGGCGCTGATCCCGTTCGTGGACCGCGGCAACATCCTCGCGGTGCGGCCATCCGAGCGGAAGACGGCCGTGGTGCTGTTCTCGCTGTTCGCGGGCCTCGGCCTGTTCCTCACCTTCGTCGGGATCTTCTTCCGGGGTCCCGGCTACTCCCTGGTCATCCCGTACCTCACGTTCTTCACGAACGGGGTACCCGGCCTTCATTTCGCCCTCTGATGCGAAGGAATCCGGAGTCATGAGCAACTACCACGTCGAACCGGCAGACAAGCCCAAGGCGCTCACCAAGGAGGCCCTCAAGGCCGTCCGCCACGAGCAGGTCCAGGGCGTCTCGCGCCGGGAGCTGCTGCGGGGCTCGCTGGCGGCGGGGCTCGGCCTGTGGTTGCTCGAGGTCTCGGCGGGGACCATCGGGTTCCTGTGGCCGAACCTCCAGGGCAAGTTCGGCGGCCTGGTGCGGATCGGCACCCTGGACGACGTCAAGTCCGCCAACTCGGCGCTCCCCATCGACGAGGGGTTCCCCGCCTACTACTCGTCCGCCAAGGCATTCGTGATCCTGGTCGACCCGTCCCAGCAGCGGTTCGTGCAGGGCGAGGACCCGACCGGCGATGGCACCTCGGTCAACGTCCGCGCGCTCTACCAGCGCTGCCCGCATCTCGGCTGCAAGCCCAACCCCTGTCTCAAGAACTTCTGGCTGGAGTGCCCCTGCCACGGGTCTCGCTACGACCGGCTCGGGATCAAGGCCGCGGGGCAGGCGTACGGGCCCGCGCCGCGCAGCATGGACCGCTTCGGCGTGATCGTGGACGACTCCGGCGTGCTCACCATCGACACCGGCAAGCTCACCCTCGGCCCCCTGCCCGTCGCGGTCGGCCAGCCGGGGATCATCCCGCCACGGACCCCGACCGGGTGCATCTGATCTCGTTGCGACCCCACCCGACCGCCCACCGAGGAGACCGATGACCGACCAGACCGGCCGCCCCCCCGAGGAGCGTCTGCCCGCGCCGCGGCCGTCGTCCGCGCCCGCGCCGGCCGACCGCTTCTCGGCGCCGCCGTCGGCCCGCCGCAACGACCTCACGCCCGAGCGGGCCGGCCGGATCGTCCGCCAGTCCGCGAACGCGCGCTGGGTGGGCTTCCTGGCCGTGACCCTCGTGGGCCTGTTCGTGATCGGCTACTACTTCTACGAGCTGGGCCTGCCTGGCGGCCTCTCCGAGCCGCGCCTGGCGCAGGCCGCCGCCGAGCAGCAGGTCGTGGCGGTGGAGCGCGGCTACAACCTGTTCGAGGCGAACTGCGCCCAGTGCCACGGCACCAAGGGGGAGGGCGGCATCGGTCCCGTGCTCAACCGCCAGGACAAGCTGTTCGCGCACCTCAACCCCGACTACCTGCGCAACGTGCTCACCGCCGGTGGGCGCTACGTGTGCGGCAACGCCGACAGCGTCATGCCCGTGTGGTCGAACACCGGCAATCCGCCGGGACCGCTCAACTACAAGCAGATCGACGACCTGATCGCCTTCATCCGGGCCAAGAAGGGGACCGAGTACCGGGTGCTGGACCCGGCGCTCGCCGAGCCCACCATCGACCCGGTCACCCACAAGCCGGTGACGTTCGAGGGCTGGGTGGACCCGGCCTACCAGCCGGCACCCGGTGCCACGCCGTACCCTGCGTGCTGGGCAGACGAGTTCTCGAACCCGCAGCCGTCGAGCGCCCCGTCCTCTCCCGCAGCGTCGGGTGAGCCCGGCGCGTCGCCCGCCCCGGCAGGCGTCGTCGTCAAGGAGATCGCCAAGGGGATCCAGTTCGTGAACAAGGACCTCTCGGCGCCCGCCGACACGCCGTTCCAGATCGAGTTCGACAACCAGGACGTGGGCACCCCGCACAACATCGAGATCAAGGACGCCAGCGGTGCGGTCGTGTTCAAGGGCGAGATCTTCGCCGGCCCCGCCGTCAAGACCTACGACGTCCCGGCCCTGCCCGCGGGCACCTACCCCTTCGTGTGCACCGTGCACCCGAACATGATCGGCACCCTCACGGTGGGAGGCTGACGCGATGGCCCAGACCGCCCTCCCCTCCCCGCAGCACGTGACGGCCCGCCGTCGCACCCTGTTCGGCCTGCTTGACGCCGACGGCTGGAGCTGGGCTTTCGTCAAGTCGCTGTTCTGGTTCGTGCTGATCATCCTCATGCTCGGGTACATCCCGGACCGCGCGTACTACTTCACCGTCCAGCGGACGGTCGACGTGGGCATCCTCGCCTTGTCGCCGGTGAACCTCTGTCCGGCCGAGAACGGCGGGCTTCCGTGCCCCGCTCCGGCCGGCGCCACCCTCGCCTGGGAGTCGAGCCCGGCCGAGGTCAACCTGCCCGCGACCCGCACCGACGGCGCGGCCGGGATCATCGGCCAGACGATCCTGTTCGCCGGTGGCTCCAACGGCACGGCCGCGGTCGCGGACACGTACGTCACGCATCTCAACCAGGGTGACAACCTCAACGCCTGGGCCGCCGCGCCGGCGCTCCCCGAGGCGCGTGCCGACGCGGCCGGCGTCGTGCTTGGCAACAGCCTGTACGTGATCGGCGGCTACGGCCCGGACGGCCAGCCAACCAGCACGGTGTACAGCCTGACCGTCGCCAACGACGGCAGCCTTGGCGACTGGGTCACCGAGGATGCGCTCGCGCTTCCTGAGCCGCGTGCCGGTGCCGCCGCCGTGGCCGTCTCGGACGGCATCGTGCTGATGGGCGGGACGGCGACGGCCGATGCCGCCGGCGCCACGCGCAGCGTCTGGAAGGTCCAGCAGGACGCGACGGGCAAGCTTGGGACGTGGGCCGAGCAGACGCCGCTGTACGAGGAGAACGTCGACGGGTTCGCCGCCCATTTGGGCGACGTCATCTTCCTGGTGGGTGGTCGCAAGGCCGACGGCAGCGTCGTGTCGACGGTCCAGCAGGGCCTCGTCGGTGGCAAGACCGCCACCGCGGAGGACCCGAACGCGATCCTGGCGCTGTGGCGCGCGAGCGATCAGACCAACCTGCCGGGCCCGCGCACGGATCTCTCCGGCTTCACCGCCAATGGCGCCCTGTACGTGCAGGGCGGCTCCGACGGGGTGGGCCCGCGCGCCGAGACGCTGTGGGCGACGCCGGATGCCGAGGGCGTGATCCCGGAGTGGCTCCACCTGGCCACGAGCGACCTTGGCACGGGCGTGGCAGGCGCCGCCGCCTTCGCGTCCGGCTCGCACGCGTTCACGATCGGCGGCACCACCTCGAGCGGTCCGACGGCCGGCCTGGCGCGGGTCAACCTGGCCCCGCAGGAGCCGTACTTCCAGCTCGGCCTTCTTGGCGCGGTCGTCCCGGCGCTCAAGCTCGAGGGCGAGATCGGGCAGCAGATCGGGTACCTCAATGCGGCCGGCGCCGCGACCGTGGACTTCGTGATCCTGCTGCTGGTCGGCTGGGGGTTCGCGCACAAGGACCGGGTGCGGGCCTTCATTGCCAGCCGGAGGCGCGGCCGGGACTGATCAGCCGGGGCCGACGCCCCGCGGTGTCAGGGGGTGAGCTGCCCCTCGCCATCCTCGATCGGGCCGTGCTTCACCGGCAGCCCCATGCGCTGCCAGCCGTCGATTCCCCCGGCCACGTTCCCGACGTCCTCGTATCCCTGCTGGAGCAGGAAGCTGGTGACGCTGCTCGATCGGGACCCGGTCGCGCACAGCACCATCAGCGGCCGGTCCCTCGGGATGTCGGCGAGCCGGACCCCGATCTGGGACATCGGGACGAACAGCGAGCCCTCGACGCGCGCCTGGCGGAACTCGTCGAGCTCGCGCACATCGAGGACGAGCGGCCGGACGGGCGGGGTCCCTGCGGCGAATGTCGGCGTAGAGCGGGTCGAGGGCCGGGATGCCCATGGGCCGGTTCATGCGCGGGGGATCCTCCGGATGACGGGGGCGGGGGCGATCGCGCCGAACGCCGGATCCGCGAGGCGAGCATCCACGTCGGCGAGCAGGGAGGGGACATCGACGCCCCAGGCGACGCCGGCGGGCCCCGCCAGGGCGAGGTGCTTCCGGGCGCCGGCGAGGTTCTTGGCGATGCCGGGGGGATTGCCGCGACCGGCATGGACATACGCCGCGGCGACCTTGATCAGCCCCTGGTGGAGCGCCCGCTCGGCGAGATCGGCGGTGCCCATCCAGGCCGGCTCAAGCGCCTCGTGGGCCTCGAACGGCTCGCCGGCGGCATACAGCGCGAGGCCGGTCTCGAAGGCCGCCCGGCGGGCAGCCTCGGGGAGCGGCCGGTACGCCTTGTCCCGATCGCCCTGGCGGATCAGCATCGGGCGGTTGACGGCGCCCATCGTCAGGCGCTCGCCGCCCCGTGCGGAAGGGCCTCGAGGGGCTTGCGGCCGGCGTACCCCTCGTCGGTGCCGTGCCAGAACTCCACGCGGTCCTCGCCCAGTCGCCAGCAGAGCCAGACCTGGCGGCCACCGGCGAGGGCCGGGAAGTCGAGCAGCCCGGTGGGGATGTCGCGGAGCACGATGCCGCGCTCGTCAAGCCAGGCCACGTCCGCCTGCATCTGGTCCACGATGCCGCGGATCCGGAGCCGCAGCCGTCGCAGCTCGGGGTCATCGCCGGTGGGGACGGCCGCCTCCGCGATGAGGTCATCGACCAGGTCACCCTCGCGCTGCCGGAAGGCGTCGCGCGCCTCCACGATCTCCGTGCGCTGGTCGCGCAGCCGGGTCACGACGACCGCGAGGTCGGGGACCAGGGCGTTGGCCTCGATGGGGCCGTAGAAGCGGGACACCTCCCGATTGTAGCCGCGACCACATGCTTGGGCTCCCGCCGGACCTGGTTCGCCCACCGGGACGATGGCCCTGACCCGATGTGACCGGGTGCGAGTAACCCGTTGGGGGTATTGATCCGCAGGCAATTCCGGGGCACTCTGCCCCGTACCACCTGGAGGCCCCGTGTCCATCGCCGTTTCTCGCCGCGCTCCGGCGCCTGTCGCGGACGCTCGCTCCCGAGCGCTGCCGGTGCTCGCCGCCGCTCTCGCGCTCCTCGTGGCCCTGTCTGCTGTGCTCGCCGCGGCGCCGGCAGCGGCCCTGGCCGGCACGACGCTTGCCGCCCGCTGTGACGTGAACATCCGGGTCAAGCCGTCGACCAAGTCGCGGATCATTCGCAAGCTGCCGGCCGGTGCGAAGGTGATCGCCGTCGCCAAGGTCTCGGGCAGTCGCTGGAAGGCGAAGTGCCATGGCACGGCATACGCCGGCTCGCACTGGTGGAAGATCAGCTCGGTCAACGGCAGGAGCGTCAAGTCCCGCTACGGCGTGAAGTACGTGTACGCGGCGACGAAGCTGTTCAAGTCGGTCGTGACGCCCGTCGCTCGCGAGGCTGCCTGTTCGGGCGTCGCCCTGCGGACCAGCGCCAAGGTGGGCGGCACGCTCAAGACGCGGATCGACGAGGGCGTGGATGTCACCACGATCGCCGCGGTGAGCGGCGGCTCCTGGTCGGCCTCGTGTGCCGGCTCCACATCGGGCTCGAAGTGGTACCGCATCACGGCGGTCAACGGGAAGAGCGTCGCATCGCTGTATGGGGTGAAGTACCTCTACGGGGCCAAGGGCCTGTTCCGCGCCCCCACCCCCACTCCCACCCCGACCCCCACCCCGACACCGACCCCCACCCCGACACCGACCCCCACCCCGACACCCAGCCCTCCGTCCCCCTACGCCGAGGGCATCGACGTCAGCCACTGGCAGGGCACGATCGACTGGGCCGAGGTCGCGGGTGCCGGCAAGCGGTTCGCGTACATGAAGGCATCCCAGGACATCGACTACATCGACCCCACCTACGCGACGAACCGTGCCCAGGCGAAGGCGAACGGGTTGTACGTCGGGGCCTACCACTTCGCCGAGCCCGGAACCGCGGCCGGCGACGCCGTGGCGGAGGCGGACCACTTCGTGGACACCGCCCAGCCGAAGTCGGGCGAGCTGCTTCCCGTCCTTGATCTCGAGCAGACGGGCGGCCTGGACAGGCCGACGCTCAAGGCCTGGGTCAAGGCCTTCCTGCAGCGCGTCTACGACCGGACGGGGATCCGGGCCGCCATCTACGTGTCACCCAGCTTCTGGTCCAACAAGATGGGCAACACGGCCTGGTTCGCCGCCAACGGATACCCGGTTCTGTGGATCGCGCACTGGACGACGGCCGACGCCCCCACGCTCCCGGCCAGCAACTGGGGCGGCTACGGCTGGTCGTTCTGGCAGTACACCTCAAGCGGCACCGTCGCCGGCATCGGCGGGCGCGTCGACCTCGACCGGTATCGGAGCCACGACCTGACGCCCGCCCTCATCCCGTAGCGGCCGGAACCGGCGCCACGCGGGGCGCCCCGGGGCGGTCCGTCGCCGGCGGGCCGGCCGGAGCCGGCCGGAGCCCGCCGCGAGTCACGCCGTAGACTGCTCGCCACATGGGTGACGATGCAACGATCCCGGCGAACCGCGCGCTGATCGAGCGCATCCGCGCCTCGGTTATCGGCGAGGACGAGGCGGTGGCCGGTCCGTACGGGATCCGGCGGGTGACCTACGCCGACTACACGGCGTCGGGACGCAGCCTCTCGTTCCTCGAGGACTACATCCGCGAGGCCGTCCTGCCGCTGTACGCCAACACCCACACCGAGTCGTCCGGGACCGGCCTCCAGACGTCGCGCTTCCGCGAGGAGGCAAGGCGCCTCGTGCTCGCGGGTGTCGGCGGCAACCCGGAGCACCACGCCGTCGTCTTCTGCGGCTCGGGGTCGACCGCCGCGATCAACCGCCTGGTGGACGTGCTTGGGTGGCGCATCCCCGCCGAGCTCGATGATCGCTGGGACCTGCGCTCGCGGATCCCGGCCGACCAGCGGCCGGTCGTGTTCATCGGGCCCTACGAGCACCACAGCAACGAGCTGCCCTGGCGCGAGTCGATCGCCGACGTGGTCACCATCCACGAGGACCGCGAGGGACATCCCGACCTCGGCCAGCTGCGCGCGGAGCTGGAACGCCATGCCGACCGGCCGATGCGGATCGGGTCCTTCTCGGCGGCGTCCAACGTGACCGGGATCGTGTCGGACACGGCGGCCATCTCGCGGCTGCTCCACGAGCACGGCGCGCTGTCGTTCTTCGACTATGCCGCGGCCGCCCCGTACGTCGCGATCGAGATGGACCCGCCCGGCGATCCGCTGGCCCGGACGGACGCGGTGTTCATCTCGCCCCACAAGTTCATCGGCGGGCCCGGGACCCCGGGCGTGCTGGTCGCGCGCCGCGAGCTGTTCCGGAACCGCGTGCCCTCGATGCCCGGCGGGGGCACCGTGGCCTACGTCAACCCGGAGGCGCATGTCTATCTCACCGACATCGAGCATCGCGAGGAGGGCGGTACCCCGGCCATCGTGGAGTCGATCCGCGCCGGGCTGGTGTTCGGGCTGAAGGCGGCGGTCGGCGTGGAGGCGATCCGGGAGCGGGAGGCGCAGTTCATCCGGCGGGCGCTCGACCGCTGGGCGGCGAATCCCGCCATCGAGATCCTGGGCTCGCTCGACGCGGAGCGCCTCTCGATCGTCTCGTTCGTGATCCGCCACGACGGGCGCTACCTCCACCACAACTTCGTGGTCGCCGTCCTCAACGACCTGTTCGGGATCCAGTCGCGCGGGGGCTGCTCGTGCGCCGGGCCGTACGGCCACCGGCTGCTGGGGATCGACATCACGACCTCGCACGAGTTCGAGCGCGAGATCACCCGCGGATGCGAGGGGATCAAGCCCGGCTGGGTCCGGGTGAACTTCAACTACTTCATCAGCGAGGCGGTGTTCGCGTTCATCCTCGACGCCGTGGACCTGGTCGCGACCGAGGGCTGGCGGCTGCTGCCGGACTACACCTTTGAGCCGGCCACCGGCCTGTGGCGGCACCGGGATGGCACCCCGGAACCGCCGATGTCGCTGTTCGACATCGCCTACGACGCGGCCGACGGGTCCATGCGCCGGCCCTCGCACCGGCACCAGGAGCCGGAGTCACGGCTGGCGGACTACGTGGACGAGGCTCGCGAGATCCTCGCCCGGCCTTCCCGGGCGCTCGCGTCGCCCACCATCGCGGCGGGCACCGTCGGCCCGGACTTCGAGGGCCTGCGCTGGTTCCTGCTGCCCGAGGAGGTGACCGGGGCGCTCGCCGCGGAGGGCGGAGCGCATGCCTAGTGCCAAGGGCGGGCGTCCCGGGATGATCCCCGCGGTCATCGGGCTGGATCTCGGGACCAGCGAGGTCAAGGCCGCGCTCGTCGGGCTCGACGGCACGCTGCTGGAGCTGGGGCGGGCGAGCTACCCGACCGATGCCGGGCCCGACGGTCGGGCGGAGCAGGATCCGCGCGACTGGTACGAGGCGATCGCCTCGGTCGTGCGCCCCTGGTGGACCGCTCGGCGCCCGCCCGGCGAGGAGCCGAGGCTGATCGAGGTGCTCGCGATCTGCTGCGTTGGCCAGGGCCCGACGCTCACCCCGGTCGACGCCGTCGGCAGGCCCGTGCGGCCCGCGCTGACCTGGCAGGACCGGCGCGCCGGTGCGGGCGGCTACGGCCTCCTGCCCCGGATGGCCTGGCTCGCGCGCGAGGATCCGGCGGGCGCCGCCGAGGCGCGGTGGCAGGTCGCGTCGTGGGACGCCGTTGGCCTGTGGCTCAGCGGGGTGGCCGTGACCACCGTCCAGGCGCACGAGGTGCTGCCCTCGCCCGAGGCCCTCGCGGCCGCCGGTGTCCGGGCCTCGTCCGTCCCCGCCGCGCTGCCGTTCGGGTCCCGCCTTGGCTCGCTGCGGACCGAGGCTGCGTCCCGGCTTGGACTGGCCCCGGGTCTCCCGGTGATCGCCGGCGTGAACGACGGGACCGCGTCGATGCTGGGCGCGGGGCTTCGTGAGCCCGGCGACGCCGTGGACACCGGCGGGACGTCCGGCGGGATCGGCATCTACACCGACCGGCCGGTCTCCGTTGACCGGGCCTTCCTGGCGCCCGCCCCGTTGCCCGGGCGCTGGGTGGTGGGTGGGGCCATGGCCGCCCTGGGCGCCTCGGTGGACTGGATGCGGTCCGTCCTGTTTGGCGATCGATGGACCTCCGACGAGTTCTTCCGCGCGGCAGCCCGTGTCCCGGCGGGGGCGGAGGGGCTGGTGTTCCTGCCGTATCTCGCGGGCGAGCGCGCCCCGATCTTCGACGAGGGGGCGCGCGGCGTGCTGTTCGGGCTGACGCTGGCCCACGGCCCGGAGCACCTCGCCCGCGCCGCGCTCGAGGGAGCCGCGTTCGCCCTGCGCCACGTCGCCGAGCCGCTGGTTGCCGCCGGTGCCCCGATCCGGGAGCTTCGCCTCGCCGGCCGCGCCTCCGCCGATGACACCTGGGCCCGGATCAAGGCCTCCGTGCTGGGCGTGCCTGCCGCCATCCCGACGGTCGGCGAGACCGCCGTCATGGGCGCGGCCATCCTCGCCGCGGTCGGCGTCGGGGCGTTCGGATCCCTCGAGGAGGCGGTAGCGGCGATGACCTCGGTGGACCGGCGCGTCGAGCCGGTGGCCGCTGACCGGACGGCCTACGACGCGGCGTTTGGGACCTACCGGGACCTGTACCCGGCGCTGCGGCCGCCGGTCGGGGAGCGCGTCGGGGGCTGATTCCTGCCGCCTCACCGCCCCCTCCGCGACCCCGCCCGGAGTCGGTGATAGATTCGGCGCAGAGCCTTCGGGGCAGGGTGCGATTCCCGACCGGTGGTAGGGCCCCGCGCGAGCGGGGTGAGCCCACGAGCGGCGCCGCGGCAATGAGCCCGCGACGTGCAGCAGATCCGAGGACCGGCGTTCGCCGGGCCGACCGGAGCCGACGGTACAGTCCGGATGAGAGAAGGCCGGGCCCGCGCACGGGCCGCTCGTCCGTGCGCCTGTGCCGTCCGCCCCGTCGTGCTCGTCGGTGACATGACGGAGGCGCACGATGACGGTGACCCGGGAGCCCGCGGTGATGGACCCGCGGACACGCGCGCCCGCAGCCGCCATCGGCGTGGACGGGGTCAGCCTCACCTTCCGCGGAGCCCGAACCACGCACGTCCTCGACCATGTCGATCTCGCCGTCCAGCCGGGAGAGGTGGTCGCCCTGATCGGGCCCAACGGCTGTGGCAAGTCCACGCTGCTGCGCGTCCTCGCGGGCCTGGTCCGGCCCGATGCAGGTGCCGTCCACATCGACGGTGACCGCGTCAGCGGCCCGGACTCGAGGGTTGGTCTCGTGTTCCAGGAGCCGAGGCTGCTCTCCTGGCGCACGGCGGAGCAGAACGTCCGCTTCCCGATGGAGCTGGCCGCCTGGTCCCGGGACCGGCAGCAGGCCCGCGCCGACGATCTGCTGGGACTGGTGGGCCTCCGCGAGTTCGCGGGCGCCCGCCCCTCGACCCTCTCGGGTGGCACGCGGCAGCGGGTCTCGATCGCCCGGGCCCTGGCCCTCGAGCCGCGGGTCCTCCTGCTCGACGAGCCGTTCAGCGCGCTCGACGCCCTGACCCGCGAGCGGTTCAACGCGGAGCTGCTGCGGCTCTGGGAGCGCACCGGGACGACGATCATCATGGTCACCCACTCGATCCCCGAGGCGGCGTTCCTCGCGGACCGCGTGGTCGTGATGTCGCCTCGCCCGGCCCGGGTCGCCGCCGAGATCCGGGTCGACCTGCCGCGGCCGCGCCGGGTGGCCGACCTCGACTCGCCGGTCGTGAGCTCGGTGGCCGCGGCCGTCCGCGCCCACCTCGTGGACCTGACCGACGACGCGATCGCGATGGAGGAGGCGCGGACGGCGGTGGTCGCCGGCGCCCGCCCGGGCGACCGGCCCCGGCACGACGACACGGAGCCCGGCACCCCGGCCTGGTTCGACCCGTTCCGGCCCGAGGACGAGGCATGACCGGATCTGGCCGCCCGTCCACGCCGGCGCTCGAGGCAGCCGCGGCACGACCCGCCGCCTCGCCCGTTGGCGCCGCTGGCGCCGTCCCCGCGCGCCGCCGTCGAGCCTTCGGTGTCCTGTGGCCGATCGCGCTGAGCCTGGGCATGTTCGCCGTCGCCTGGCAGCTGGTCGTGCTGGTCTCCGGCTTCCCGACCTTCGTCCTGCCCGGGCCCGTCGTCGTCGCCGAGCGGTTCATCAAGGCCTGGACCGACGGCACCATGTGGCCCCACGTGGCCCAGACGATGCTCGAGATCCTGCTCGGTTTCGCCCTCGGGGCGACGCTGGCCGTGCTGGCCGGCGTGCTGCTCGCCAGGTCGCGCCTCGCGGAGCGGCTCCTGAGCCCCTACCTCGTGGCCGCCCAGGCCACGCCGGTGCTGGCCCTCGCGCCGCTGATCGTGCTGTGGTTTGGCAACGGCCTGCTGTCCAAGCTCGTCATCACCACCCTGATCGTGTTCTTCCCGGTTGCGGTGGCGACGATGGTCGGCATCCGGGGCGTGGACCCGCGCCTGCTCGAGATGGCCCGCAGCTTCCGTGCCACCGGCTGGCAGGTCATCGCCCGCATCGAGGTGCCGGCCGCGCTGCCGGCGATCCTCGGCGGGATGCGGGTTGGCGTGACGCTGGCCGTCATCGGCGCCGTGGTTGGCGAGTGGGCGGGTGGCGAGCGCGGGCTGGGCGTGCTGATCAACATCGCCCGTGGCTCCCTGTTCGACATCCCGCTCATGTTCGCCGCGCTGGCCCAGCTGGCCATCATCGGCGTGAGCCTGTACCTCGTCATGATCCTCATCGAGCGCCGGCTGGTTGGCGATCGATGATCCCCTTCCCCCCAGCCCAGGAGGTCTCCCGTTCCGTGTTCCGCCACTCGACCCGCCGCCCGTTCATCGGCACGCTGGCCGTCGCGCTCCTGGTCGCCGCCTGCGGCGGCTCGACGCCCACCGCTGCCCAGCCGGCGTCGACCGGGACCGGCCCCTCGCCCGCCGGCGGCCCGACCACGCTGACGGTCGGCCTGGGCTACATCCCCAGCGTCCAGTTCGCCCAGTTCTACCTCGCCGATCGCGCCGGCTACTACCGCGATGCCGGCCTCGATGTGACCCTCCAGAACAAGATCGACCCCGACCTCATCACGCTGCTCGGCCAGGGCGCCGTGGACATCGGATCGGGCGACGGCACCTCGGTGATCCCGGCCGTCAGCCAGGGGATCCCCGTCGTCTACACCTCGACCATCTACGGATCGTTCCCGTCCATCGTCGTGGCCAAGGCCGGCTCCGGGATCGCGACGGCCGCCGACCTGCGCGGGAAGCGGATCGGGATCCCCGGTCGCTACGGCTCCTCGTGGATCATGCTCCAGGCGCTGCTCGGGTCCGCCGGCCTGACCCCCGACGACGTGACCATCGTCGAGTTCCCGGACTTTGGCCAGGCGACCGCCCTCCAGCAGGGCCAGGTCGATGCCGCCACCGGCTATGCCAACAACGAGCCGATCGCCCTGCGCAAGGCAGGCATCGAGCCCGTCGTGCTCACCGTCGACGACGTGGTGCCGCTCCCGGGGCCGGGCCTCGTGACCGGGACGGCGACGCTCGCGTCGAAGACCGATGCCCTGCGGGCGTTCACGGCCGCCACGCTGCGGGCGATGGAGGAGATCACCGCCAACCCGCAGGCCGGCCTCGACGCGACCTTCGCCGCCGTGCCCGACCTCGCCGCCGACGCCGACCTCCAGCGCCAGATCCTCGACGCGACCATCGCGACCTGGAAGAACCCGCGGACCGGTGCGGCACTGGGGTCGATCGACCGTGACGGCTGGCAGCGCTCGCTCGACTTCATGACCGGCCTGGGCCTGGTCCCGAACCCGGTCACGGTGGATCAGCTGGTGGACACCTCACTCCTGCCGTAGGGCTCGATCAGGACGGGGCGGGCACGACCGGATCGACGAAGGCGAAGCCCGTGGGATCATCCGTGCAGGCGTCGTCGCAGGGGTGGTCCCAGAGCTGGACACCGATCCGAAATGGCTCGCCCCAACCGGGATCCGCCACCGCCGTCTCGAACGCCGTGTGCGGGGCGAGGTCGCGGATCGGGTCTTCGGTCGTCGACACGTAGCCGACACAGGTGAGGTCCCCCCACGGAGCGACGCGGGCGACCCAAGTTTGGTCAGTGTCGTTCCGCACACGGACCGTCGTGCCCGACGCGATCTCGACCACGATGCCGGCCGGGGCCGTCGCGTAGCCGTTCGGCGGCCACTCGTGGCTGCCACCACACGTCGTGGCCGGCGGCGCGTCGGGCCGGTCACCCACTCGCGTGGACCCGCCGCACCCCGCGACAAGGAGCGCGAGCGCGGCGATGACCGAGAAGGAACGGATGAACCTGGTCATGCCGGGGCGATCATCGCGCGGATGGAGCGCTCACCGCTCCGCGGGACGATCGGATCTGCGGCCGCAGGAGCGCGACCGCGACGATGACCAGGGACGGGAGGAGCAGGAAGAGCCCGGCCGCCTCGGGCATCGAGTAGGCCATCGCTAGAGGGTCGGGCCCCGGCGGCGGGCACGTCTCGCAGTACGCGCCTTGTGGCGGTGGGAGCATCGCGACGAACCACCAGGACCCGGCCACGAGCAGGGCGGCGGCGCTGACAACGCGCCGAGCGCCGCCTCCGGTGAGCCATGCCGTCAAGGCACCGAGCACCGCCGCGACGGGGTCGCCCCGATGATGGCGAGGTCAACACCGACCGCCATCCATGGCAGCCGCCCGCGCCAGTAGCCGTCGCTCAGGGACCACCCGGAATTTGCGTGGTACCGCTCAGAGACTGTCCGAAGACGATGGCGAGACCGGCCACGGCAGCCACGAAGCCGCCGACGGTCGCCCATCTCACCCACCGGGGCGATCGCTCCACAAGCGCGACGGTAGGCCTCGCCGCGAACGGCGTCAATCACCGAATTCAAAGCCCGGCGAAGGGTCGTCCTTGAGAGCCTGCCGCGCCCGGATCGGCGATCACGTGGGGCTCCCGCGCGGGGCCCCGAGACCATGGATGACGACTCCGGACACAAGCTCCGGAGCCGCTGAACGGTCAATCCGAACGTGATACGGTCGCGGCGGGGCCCGTAGCTCAGCGGTAGAGCAGGGGACTTCACGTCTCCGGGGATGGGCGCCGACAGGTCCCGCCCGGTGCCGTTCCGAGTTCAGATCGAGCCCCTGAACGGCGCTCGGGTACCGCCCCGTACCGCCGCGCCGTCCGGGCCGTCTGACGCGTTCTCGGGAGCTTCGGAGCTATGCCCTCCGCCCTCGACGCTCGCCGAGTCGCCACGCGAGTTCCTCGACCTGCATGCTCGCCGCCTGCCCCTTCGACGCGAACCGATGTAGATGTCCGAGAACGTCCCTCTTCGCCTCGCCGGTGAGATCGAGTGCGAGGAAGGTCGCTGCTGCGGCGAACGCCGACGCGCTCGCACCGTCCTCTCCATCCAGAAATGCTCGACGATGCGGATAAGCGATGGCAGGTACCTGACCATGCCCGCGGACGACGCGGCGGCGGCACGGACGTCCTCGTCCGGATCGTCCAGTAGCGCCTCAAGCCGACGACATGCCCGATTGATCTCCTTGTCCGGGACGTCATCGCCGCGTATGGCGGCGGGGAGCTTCAGGGCGGCGGCCGCTCGTTCGAGCGGATCGGACTCTCGCTCTGTTCGATGTATGTCTCCATGGATCGCGGCCGCTCGGAGTCGGTTCCGAGGCGGAGGCCCTCACCGGACTCGGCCCATGGGCGCTCGGGCGCATAGTCGAGCCCCTCGACGCCGAGTCGTGGGCGCGATGCGATGAGTTCGTCGATCAGTTCGAGGTTTGTCCCGTGGATCAGGTCATCGGCATACGCCCGGACGAGGCCAGTGCCTCGGTCGAGGACCGTGTTGCGTCCTCTCCGCTCGGGAGGTCGTTCGCCGACATGTGCCAGTCGCGCTCGCTCGGCGCTCGCCGGTCGAGGATGTCCCCTAGTTCGACACTCCCCCAATAGGGCTCGTCAAGCGGGGAGAGTCCCCGGCGGCGGCCGATTTTGGAGAACCGCGTAGTCCTCCCACGGGTCCCACCCGACGTGGACGATCACCTTCGGTGACGTGTACGCTCGCAGACACGTAGCGGCCATCTGAGGCTTCGACGACCTCGAAGCCCTCGTCCTCTAGGAACCCGAAGTGCCGCTCGATGACCTGTGGAGCGTGTCGGCGCAGATGCACTGTCGCAGAGTACCCGCCGGTATGCGACTCATGCGTGCCGCGCCCCCTCGATCGAGAGGAGCGCGGCGAGCCGGTGCCCGGGATCCCCGGGCAGGAGCCGGAACCAGCGTCCCTCGTCGTCGAAGCTCCCGTAGGCGGGCCGGGAGAGGGCCCGATCGACGAGGGCCTCGATCTGCGCCCACTCCTGCTCGCGCCGGGGCTGGCCGATCGGCCCACCCCCGATCACGACGTCGAGCCCCTCGTCGTCGAGGATGAACACGGCCCCGTCCTCGTCGACCGTGACCTTGAACGAGCCGACCATGACGGCCGCCTCCTCGTCGTTCACGCCGCGGGCCTCCGGACGACGACCTCGCCCTTCGAGGACAGATGCTCCGACTGCGGGTTCCGGACTTTCAGGACCTGGCCGTTCGTCATCGTGGGCTTCGTCGGCTTCATGCCTCCTCCCTCCCGAACCGCTGCTCGACCTCGGCGGCCAGTTCCCGGAGACGGTCCCCGGCTGCCCGTCGGTCAGGTTCGCGCCGAGTGCGTCGTCGGAGGAGATCGAGTGTCCGGTCTGCGGTCAGGGCGTCGTGGTGGTGTCAGAAGTGGTGTCAGGCGACCCGCGGATGCCCGTCGGGGAGGGCTCGAAGGCCCCGATCCGAACGTGATACGGTCACGCCGGGGCCCGTAGCTCAGCGGTAGAGCAGGGGACTTTTAATCCCTTGGTCCTGGGTTCGAATCCCAGCGGGCTCACCAGCCGACCCAAGCATGAAATGCCCCGAAGGTCGGACGGCAGGGATGTGGCCATAGCGTGGCGCAGGTGCATTTGGCGCTCGACCGTTCCGGGTCTCCTCGACGGGGAGTCGCGGACAGGTCTGGGCACTTAGGGCTTCGGCGCTCGCCGGCTGTCGATGGCGCCGTGGAGGTCGCTCCAGGCGTCCTCTAGGTCGGTGGGCAGGACGCGATGGTGCGGCCCCACCCGCTCGCGTGACGGGACGCGCACCGGGCTTCATGGCTACTCGCCGTACGCCTTGGTGGCGCCGTACTTCGCCTGAGCCTTGGTGAAGCCCTCGTACTCCAACTGGTCGATGAGGCTCGGCAGCGAGAACGACGAGTACTCGAGGTAGTCCTGCGCCTTCAGGTACGACTGCTCCTTCCAGTTCACCTTGAGCGAGTCAACGGCGAACGTGGAGACGGTCTTGGTGAACCCTTCGTACACCAACTGGTCGATGAGTCCGCTGCGCGAGAACGACGTGTAGTCGAGGTAGTCCTGCGCCTTGGCGATGGCGTTGCGCTGCGATGCGGTGAGCGCAGGCGTGGGCTTGGGCGCAGGGATCGGATCGGGGGCCTGGGTGGCCTCGGCAGTGGGCTCCGGGGTCGGATCTGGGGTCGCCTCGGGCGACGTGGTCGCCTCGGGCGCGGGCTCCTCGGAGGCCGTGGGCTCCTCGGTCTCCGCCGGAGCCTCGGACACCTCGGCGACACCGGTTGGACTCGGCGAGGCGGCGTCACCCGAGCCGCCAGCCGAGAGATTGCTGATCGAGCCGATCACGAAGAGGGCGGCGACCACGATCAGCGCGATCCCCCAGCGCTTCTTCCACCACGGCTTCGCTGGTTGTGATTGCGGGGTCCCCGGCGGGAGCGGCGGCTGAGCATCGGCAGGGGGCGGCGGAAGGGTCGGCGTCATCGACGGGTGAGCTCCAGTACTGCAAGCGCGATTGCGCCCTGTGCGGGCAAGCCCCGTGTCCTGTCTAGGGGGTGCTGCTGGCAGGAGAGTCGGGCGTCGAATGACGCCCCGGGTACGTTGACGCTATGCACGGCGTCCTGGACGGGCAAGGGGTCGTTCGTACTGGGGAACCTATCCCGGCACCCGGCCTTCCCGGATCGGCCGAAGGCACCTGGCGAGTTCGCGGATGACCTCGATCTCCGTTGGCGCGACCGCCGCTCCAGCCCTCGGGCGCGCCATCAGCGACCGGCGGCGTTGACGCGGTACAAGTCACCAGCGACTACGGGCGCCCATGATCACGAGGAGCTCGCCGCGGGGTCACGCACAGCCGAGAGCAGGACGCGACCGAGACCGGCCAGGGGCAACCTAACGGGCCTCGAACGATCGCTTGGACAGCCCCATGAACCAGCCCTCGATGGCGGTCTTCGGCGCGTCGTCGGGCGTCGCGGCGGCGCCCAGGGTGACGAACAGCGGGGCGAAGTGCTCGACGGTCGGATGGGCGTACGGCATCCCGGGCGCCTTCTCGCGGAACGCGAACAGGGTGTCGATGTCGCCCCGCTCGAGCGCCTCGGCCACCCACCGGTCGAACTCGATCGACCAGGCGGGCGCGCCGGGGCGCCCATCCCAGTACTCGCCGAGGTAGGGCAGCCCGTGGGTCATGAACCCGGAGCCCACGATCAGCACGCCCTCGTGGCGGAGCGGTGCCAGTCGGCGCCCCACCTCGAACAGGTGCGCCGGGTCAAGGTCGGGCATCGACACCTGGAGCACCGGCACGTCGGCATCGGGGTACATGGCCATCAGCGGAACCCAGGCGCCGTGATCCAGGCCCCTGGTGGGACGCTCGATGACCGGCTCCGTGGCGGGCATCAGCGCCTTGACGGAGGCGGCCAGCTCGGGCGCGCCCGGGGAGCGGTACTCGAGGTCGTAGTACCGCTGGGGGAAGCCGTAGAAGTCGTAGACGAGGGGGACGGTGGTGGTCGCGGCGATGGCCATGGGGGCGGTCTGCCAGTGGGCGCTGACCATCAGCACGGCCTTGGGCTTGGGCAGCGCCGCCGACCAGCCGGCGAGCTCCGCCATCCACAGCGGGTCGTCGAGAAGCGGCGGCGCGCCGTGGCCGAGATAGAGGGCGGGGAGCGGAGCGGTCATGGGCGCGAGGAACTCCGTGGGACGACGGGCTGATCCCGAACGGTCGACTGCTTGTCCGGGCGGTGCAATGCAGCCGCCGGCAGGGCGGCGACGCGGGAGGGCGACCATGAGCACTCCGGAGCGGCTGGTGGTGCTGATCACCGGTGCCACCGGGCCCGCCGGGCGCGCGACGGCCCGCCGGTTCGCCGCCGATGGCCACCTCGTTGCGCTCAATGGGTCGGACGCGGACCGGCTGGCGACCACGATCCGCGAGCTGGACCTGCCACCGGACGCATCGCTCGCGGTCGCCGGCGACCTCACGGACGCCGTCGCGGCGCGGGCGGTCGTAGGCGGGGTTGTCGATGCCTTCGGGCGCATCGATGTCGTGGCCCATCTGGTGGGCGGGTATGCGGGCGGGACCGCGGTGGCGGAGCTTGAGCACGACGAGGTGAGCCACATGCTCGACCAGCACCTGTGGACCACGCTCAACGTCCTCCAAGCGGTGGTGCCAGGCATGCGCGAGCGGGGCTTCGGGCGCGTGGTCGCGGTGTCGTCGTCGCTCGCGGCCAACCCGGGACGCCGCGGCGCGAGCTACGCGATGGCCAAGGGCGCCCAGGAGATCCTGATCCGGTCCCTTGCGAAGGAGGCGGCACCAGACGGCGTCACGGCGAATCTGCTCGTGGTCCGGACGCTGGACGACGAGCGGTCCCGCACCGCCCAGCCCAACGCGAAGACGGCTGGCTGGACGACGCCCGAGGAGGTGGCCGAGGCCATCGCCTGGCTCGCCTCGCCGGCGGCCGCGGCGGTCAACGGCACGCGCATCCCGCTCGACGGCCGCGGCTGACGCTGGCGGCGCGCGGTTGCCGGGCTCGCCGCGTCTGCGCAGGGGCCGCGCTCACCCCAAGCGGATGCGGCCGAACAACGCCCTCGCGGAGCGTGGACGGCGCACGCGAGCGGCCAGCCGCTCCGCGAGCCACGCGTATTCCTCGGGACGGTTGTAGCGCTGGGCGCTGACCCGCACCAGGGCCTGGGAGGGCCCGCCGCCGGCCTCCATCGCCGCGCGAACCGGGAAGGCGAAGACCGGCACCTCGATCCGGTCCTCGTCGAGGAGGACAGTCTGCAGGCGCTCGACGGCGGCCTCGTTTGGGGCCACGGTCGGCAGGGGAATGGACGCCATCGACCCCAGCATCTCGTCCGGCGCCGGCGGCGGGACGTCGAGCGCGACGCACAGGCGATCGCGCGCCTCCCGGGCGAGGGCCACGTTCGCCGCCATCAGGCCGGACCAGCCGTTCTCGTGGAGCCCGCCCACGAACCGGATCGCCGCGGGAAGCGCGAGGTACGGCGTGGGATCCGCGGTCCCGGTCCAGTCGAACTCCGCGCGGAATCGTGCCCGATCGGGGCGCCGGTCGTTGGCGCCGTGCGAGACCACCAGGGGGTGGATTCGCGCCCGGCGGTCGCCGCGGACGTGGAGCATGCCCGAGCCCTTGGGGGCGCACAGCCACTTGTGGCCATTCCCGGTCCAGTACGCGGCCCCCAGGCTGTCGAGGTCGATCGGCAGCATCCCGGGGGCATGAGCGCCGTCCACGAGGGTGTCGACGCCGCGGCGGTCCAGCTCACGGACGATGGCGGCCACCGGCAGGATGAGGGCGGTCGGCGAGGTGACATGGCTCACGAGCGCGAGGCGGGTTCGCGGGGTCACGGCGTCGAGGTAGGCCTCCACGACCTGCGACGGATCGTGGACCGGGAACGGCACCCGGACGAGGGTCAGGCTCGCCCCGTCGCGGCGCGCGGCCGCCGCCAGGGCGTTGAGCGTGGCGTTGTACTCGTGGTCGCTGGCGAGCAGCTCATCGCCTTCCCGGAACCGCAGCGAGGCGAGCACGGTGGACACGCCCGTGGTGGCGTTGGGGACGAACGCGATTCCGTCCGGATCCGCGCCAAGGAACGCGGCGACATCATGGCGGGCCGCGTCGAGGTTCGCCTCCAGCTCCTGGGCGAGGAACCGGACGGGTTCCCGCTCCATCCGGTCGCGCCAGGCCCGCTGCGCCTCGAGGACCGGGGTCGGACAGGCGCCGAACGACCCATGGTTGAGGAACGAGAGATCAGGCTCGAGGAGCCACGGCGAGCGATCGAAGGTGCGTCCGGCCACGGACGCGATGCTAGCCGACGCCGGCGGCCAGCGGCTCGCCATCTGCGGCTGATGCCGTGGGTTCCGCGGCGCCGGGCGGGATCACGTGCGCCCGGCCGGCGCCGTGCACGGTCCACCCTCCGCCCGGTGGGCCGATGACGAGCGTGCGCTCCTCGAGACCGAGCCACGTCAGGCGCTGCTCCGGGTCCACGACCGCACGCCAGCCGGCCACGCGCCCGAGTTCGAAGTGGGGGAGCACGACGATGCCCGGTACCAGGCCGAGGCCCACCGCCGGCCCGTCGCGCGTCCAGAGCCGCTCCGCGAGGGCCATCGCGCCCGCGCTCGCGCCCGCCACGCACGCGCCGCGCCCGGATGCGCGCAGGAGGGCGTCCCAGGCGAGCGTGTCTTTGAGCACCGAGGGCACCAGGTCGGGGTCGCCGCCGGGGAGGTGCACCAGGTCCGCCTGCTCCACCAGGGCCGCGTTGCCGGGATCGTCGGCCGCGTTCCTGTCGAGGACGGGGGCGACGTCGACGCGCACGCGGATCCCCAGCCAGGTCGCCGCTGCCTCGAAGGCTGAGCGTCCGTGGGCCACCGCCAGGTCCGGTCGGTGCCGGGCGACGGCGGTGGGGACGAGGACCACGCGCACGGGTTCCTCGTGCGTCCCGGCCCCGAGCCGGGCGGCGCGGGCTGTGGCTCCGGCCGCAACGAGCGCGTCCATCGCCGCCTCATCGCCGGCGACGTACTCGCCGCCGCCGTGGAGGGCGACGGGTCCGTGCAGGGCGACGGCTCCGGTCAGGGCGCGTCCCCCTCGTCATCCGCGTCATCGGGTGGCTCTGGGAGGCCCGGTGGCGGGCTCGGCGTCACGTCGATGATCACCCGTTCAGGGGGCCGGCGCCCGCCGAGGACCCGGGCCAGCCGCTCCGGGCCGGCCACGAACGGCGCGATCATCGCCAGCACCAGGATCGGCAGCAGGAAGCGGAACGGCCCGGGGAACCGGACGATGACGAAGATGCCGATCGCGTAGACCAGCCAGGCGGTGAACAGGGATCGGCTCGGCCACCCCGCCACTCGCAACCGCCAGACAGGCAGCAGCGCAAGCAGGGTCGCGACGAGGAGCAGGATCAGGATGCCGGGCCACATGGGGTCCGAGCATACGCCGGGCCTCCCCGCGCCGGCACGTCCGCTCGGGCCGCAGTTCGAGGTCCCGGGCGCCGGGCGCCCGAACGGTCCCGTCGCGGGCTCAGTCGGGCTCGGGGTGCCCCGCACGGCCCGCGCATGGTGGCCCTGGGTGTCATTCGAGGCTTCCCGCGCCCGGCCCGTCGCACGGTGCGCTCGTTCAGGCGCCGGGGGCCCGGCCCGCGCCCGGCCCCCGCCCGGCCCGCCCCCGCGGGTCCCGCTCCGACTCGCCGTCCCGAGCCTTGGCGCACGCCACCGGCCGCCCCTCGCGGACCGGCTACGATGGGCCGTCCGCAACCAGACAGGACGTCCGATGCCGTCACGTTTCCGCCCCTGGCTGGACCGCTGGGGAGCGGTCCTGCCCCTCCTTGTCGCCGAGTCCACGATCTGGCTCGGCTTTGGCGCGCTGCTGCCGATCCTGCCGATCTACTTCACCCATCACGGCGTGGACCTGCCGACCCTGGGGGTGGTGGTGGCCGCGTGGCCGGCCGCGCGCCTGGTCGGGGAGCCGTTCTTCGGCTGGCTGGCGGACCGCGCGCCACGGCGCCCGTTGATGATCACCGGGCTGATCCTGTCCTCGGTGTTCACGGTCCTGCCGCTGTTCATCACGGGGCCGGTGGCGTTCATCGTGCTGCGCGCGCTCCAGGGGCTGGCGGCCTCGATGTACGACCCTGCGGCGCGCGCCTACCTCGTGGATGCCAACCCGGCCGAGCGCCAGGGCGAGGCATTCGGGATGTACGGCGCGGCACAGACCGGCGGGTTCATGCTCGGACCGGCCGTGGGCGGCGTTGCGGCCTGGATCACCGGCGCCCCGGAGGTGGTGTTCTGGGTGGCCGGCGCGTCGCTCATCGTCTCCGCGGCGCTGGTCTGGTTGCGCGTCCCGGAGCTTCCGCACGTGCATGAGGACACGGTCCTCGCCGCGGCCGCCGACGATGCGGCGGTGACCACCGGCTGGACTCGACCGACGCGGATCCTCAACGTGCTGCTGGTCGCCGCCATCTTCTTCAACGTCGGGTCCTACTTCGCGGGCGGCAGCTACGAGGTCGTGTGGAGCCTGTACCTGACCTCGCTCGGAGCGGACATCGGTCTGATCGGTCTCACCTTCTTCTCCTTCGGCCTGCCACCGCTGCTGCTGTCACCGTTCATGGGCCGGTTCATCGACCGCGAGGGCGGGTTCGTGGCGCTGGTGGTGGGGATATCGGTCATCTCCCTGTGCGGCTTCGTGTACCCGATCGTGCCCGCGGTGTGGTGGATGGTGGTGATCGGGCTGGTCGAGGGAACGGCGTTCGCCATGGCATCGCCGGCGATCTACCTGCTGGTGGCACGTTCGGCGCCCATCGGCCGCAGCTCCACGGCCCAGGGGCTCCTGGGTGGCGCCGGCACGGTGGGCACGATCGTGGCGTCGGTGGCGGCCGGGAGGCTGGCCGGGATCGACCTCACGTACCCGTTCTACTCGGTGGGGATCGCGGGGTCCGTCGCCGTCATCGTGGGCCTGGTCCTGGGGCGGCGCCGGCTCTACGTCGCGATGCAGCCGAGGCGCCCGCACTCGCCGGCGGCCGGATCCGTCCCGGAGGCCGGTGCGTGACCCCGGGTGCCGGGCGCCCGTGGGTTCGGTCGGTCCTCGACGGCGCCCCACCGGCGCCCGTGGTCCTGGTGCTCGGCGGGTTCCTCACCTCGCCGCCGGTCTACCGGGCGCTTGATCGAGCCCTGCGTGACCGTGGGGCGGCCGACGTCGTCGTTGGCAACGTGTGGTCGATGGACTGGCTCCTGGCAGCGTCCCGCGGCCTCGGACCCATCGTCACGCGCTCGGGGCGGGCACTCCTGGCGGCCGGGCGGAGGTCGGAGATGCTCGCGGGTGGGGCGCCGGTGCTGGTGATCGGGCACTCTGCGGGCGGGATGTCGGCGCGCCTCCTCACCAGCCGGGCTCCATTCCAAGGTCGACACCTCAACGCGAGCGGACGGATCGGCGCCATCGTGACGCTTGGCACGCCGCACGCCGTCCCCATCGCCCCGGGGATCCGGAACCGGTCGGGGTTCGAGGCGGCAGTGTTCGCCAACCGTGAGGTTCCCGCCGCGACCTTCTCGCCGACCACCGGCTACCTGTCGGTCGCCTCCCGACGCGTCATGGGCCGGGACCGTGGAACGCCGCGTGAACGGCGGGCCTGGCTCGTCTACCGCGCGCTCACGCCGGAGGCCCCCACGCCGGTGATCGAGGGAGACGGCCTGGTCCCGGTGGCCGCCGCGCTGCTGCCGGGCGCCACGCACCTGGTGCTCGACGACGCGGCGCATGGCCAGGGCCTGGGCCGCGGCTGGTACGGCTCGGCCCGATTCCTGGACCGCTGGTGGCCGCTTGCGATGGAAACCTGGGAGGGGGCACTGCGGGCACGGGCAGCGGTGGTCACGGACCTGGACACCGGGTCCGGTCTTTGACGGATTCGAGGATCCCCGGTAACGTCGTCAGTCGCGGGGTGGAGCAGCGGCAGCTCGTCGGGCTCATAACCCGAAGGTCGGAGGTTCGAATTCTTCCCCCGCAACCAACTCGCTTCACCTAGAAACCCCGGGACCCGACCACCCCGGGGTTTCGTCTTGTCTGGCCCCGGCGCGAGGCCGGAGACCTGGCGGCGGAGCGATGAGACGGACTGCCGCGATCCAGACCGCCCATACGCTGCGAGCCGCGTGGGCGGACTTCGCAGAACTGCTTGTGCTCGGCGCCGCCGACGACTCCGAGACCCTTGCCTCCGCAGGCGTCGTTGCCCGTGGCGTGGCCTCCTCGCCGATGACGACGAACAGCGTCGCTCGGTGGCCGTCGCGAGATGGTCTCATCCGATCCCCAAATGCCGGCAGCTAGCCCCGGGTCATCCGCTCGGCGATCGAGCACCACTCCCAGAGGCGTTGCGGCTCGCCGCGGCAGGTGCTGATGTCCTTGAGCGTGAACTCGACCGGGCAGCCGTTGGCCTTCGTCACCTTGAGCACCTCGGCGAGGTCCTTCTCTGCGATCCTCGGGACCCACTGGTCCATGGCGACCATGGCCGGGTTCGGCTTGCGGCTGTAGACGAAGTCGGGCCCGATGTTCTCGGCGGCCTTGTCCACCTTGGCCCACGCGCTGACGGAGACCTTGCGCACGTTGGGGATGGTGCGGATGCCGTCGATCCGGTTGTGGAGCGGGTCGCAGCAGCCGAACTGTGCGATGCCGAAGCGCGCGTAGTAGGGCTGGTAGTAGGGAGGGACGAACTCGTTGAACGTGGCGTCCGAGACCGACACCATCAGCTGGCTGCGGCCGCAGATCCAGACGTCCTTGGCACGGACCCGCTCCGGGTTGAAGCCCGGTGCCGGGATCGCCGTCGTCTGGGCGCCGGTGCAGTGGATGCGGTCCTGGTCGTAGCCGAGGAGCCCCTTGGCCTCGAGCTGATCGAGCTCGGCCACCCGGACCTCGGATAGCGCTTCGCGATGTTGTGCAGGTGCTCCGGGCGGTCCATGAAGTCGAGCAGGATCGGCTCGGTGCCCCGGAACTGCTCGATGTCGTCCCACAGGCAGTAGGCAAGCTGGTTGCCCTCAAAGCCGTGCCAGCCCTGCATCCGGACGTCGAGGATCGCATCGAGGCACTCGTGCGCCCAGGCCTCGATCTCGGCGGTTGCCGCCTGGTCGAGGCTGAGCTCGGGCTCGTGGAACTTCGCGATGTCCTCGGGATTGGCGAGCTGGTCCTCGTAGGTGATGACTCTGGACGACGTTGCCGCCGCCCTGGTCAAGCGTGTCCTCGGCGATGTTCAGGCCCCAGCGGTGGTCCGGATGACCTTGGCGAAGTCCATATACGGGCGAACCACCATGTCCACCCGCAGGTGGTTCCAGCGGTAGAGTCCGGCGGAGGCGCGTCTCCAGGTCCCGGGTGAAGGGGTGGGTCTCGCCGCATCTGGAGCTCGTCGGCACCCGGGACGTTGCCCGTCAGCTCGTGCCACGGGATCTCGTCGATCATCGCCATGGGCCGCTCGGGGTGGAGGTCGTTGAGCGCCTGCCACTCGCGGATCCGCTCCGCCTGCACGGGCAGCGCGGCGAGCGCGGCGACCTTGGCGGCGAGCTCGCGGACGACGGCGACGTCCGCAGCCGGGAGGCCGGTGCTGGTCTGGGTGGTCATCGGTCCGATCCCCGTTTCCTAGGAGGCCAGCAGGCCGCGGGCGAGGTCAACCGCGGACCCGGCGTCGGGGGCGTAGCCGTCGGCCCGATCTGGGCGGCGAACTCGGGGGTCACCGGGGCCCCGCCCATGACGACCCGGGGCGCAGCCGGCGGCCCGGACGGCCTCGACCACCGCGCGCATGTTGGGCATCGTCGTGGTCAGCAGGGCACACGCCGATGAGGTGGGCATCGTGCTCCCGCGCCGCCTCGACGAACTCCGCGGCGGGACGTTGACCCCGAGGTCGAAGACCTCGATCCCGCCACCCTTCCACATCATCCCCACCAGGTTCTTGCCGATGTCGTGGAGGTCCCCTCCACCGTGCCGACGACGGCGCGGAACTCGGGCTTGACCCCGGCCGCGAGCAGGACGGGCTCCAGGATCCGGTGCCGGCCTTCATCGCCCGGGCGGCGATCAGCATCTCGGGCACGAACAGCTCGCCCTCCTGGAACTTGCGGCCCACCACGTCCATCGCCGCGGTCATCGCGTCGAGCACGGTGCGCGGGTCGAGGCCGTCGTCCAGCGCCGCCTGGGTTGCTCGGCGAGGCGACGCGGTTGCCCGCCTCGACGGCGGCGGTGAGGGCGGCGAGGTCGGCCATGGGTGCGTCTCCTGCGTGCGGCACGCCGTCGGATCGGCGCACCGGGCCGGACAGATGCTACGCCGGGTCACGCCTCGGTGGCCCGCGGCCGCGGGACGAGCGGCGTGAGCCCGGACCTACTCGCTGAATGCGGCCCGGAAGGCCTCCAGGGCCACCACCGGGTCGCCCGACGCGGTGGCCTCGAGCCCCACGACACCGGTGTAGCCCTGCGCCTTGAGGGCACGGCGACGGCCGGCCAGTTGACCTCGCCGGTTCCGGGCTCCATGCGTCCCGGAACATCGGCCACCTGGATCTCGCCGATGTAGTGCCCGACTTGGCGCACAGGTCGATTAGATTGCCCTCGCCGATCTGGGCGTGGTACAGGTCGAGCATCATCCGAACGCCGGGGCGGTCGAGCGTGCTCACCAGCGTGAGCGTGTCCTCGGCCTTGCCGAACGGGGTGCCCAGGTGGTCGACGTAGAGGTTGAGGTTCTCGAGGCAGAACACGACGTCGTTGGCCTCGCCGAGGTCGGCGAGCTCGTTGAGGGTCCGGTAGGCGTTGAGCCACATCTGCCCGGTGGTCACGTCCTGGGGCCGGAAGGGGAGGCCGTTGCGCGAGCCGTCGAGCTCGGCGCCGTGGACGACCAGCCGCGGGCAGCCCAACTTCTTGGCCGCCTCGACCGAGAGCCTCGCCGTCCGGACCATCTCCCCGCCGCCCTCGGCGTCGTATAGGTCACCGTGGACATAGCCCGTCATCGTCGACCATGTGGCGCCGATCGCGGCCACCGCGTCGAGGTCCTTGGTGGTCCAGTCCCACATCTCCACCTGGAATCCAAGGTCATGGATCCGTCGCACGCGATCGAGGTACGGCAGGTCCGGAACAACATCTCGGTGGTGACTGCCAGCGGGAACATGGGGGTGCCGGCCATGTCGCGTGTCCTCTCCTCTGCTGCACCGGGCCGGCTCGCCCCGGCCTCGGTGGGCTCCGGTCAGGGGGGCGACTGGGCGACCTGTTCACGGTGACGTCTACATTGTGTTCAGGATCGACGAGCGGGTAAGGTTGCGGGAACATCACTAGAGCGCTCTAGACACGCACGTTAGAGTATGGCCGATGCCGATGTCAAGCCATGTTCGGCAAGGGAGGGCTGTTTCGTCGCATTGACCCGTCAGGACTAGTCCGCGTCACACATCCATCCGCGTCCACCATCACCGCTGGAGACAACCACATGCTTCGCGTAGCCCTGCTGGGTGCCGGCCGGATCGGCCAGGTCCACGCCCGTTCCATCGTCGAGAGCGGCGCGGCCGAGCTCGCCTGGGTCTGCGATCCCATCGCGACGGCGGCCACGACCCTTGCCGGGCGGTACGGAGCCAAGGCCAGCCCGGAGCCCGGTGACGCCATCGCCGATCCGTCGGTGGATGCCGTCCTGATCGCGTCCGCCACCGCGACCCACACCGATCTCCTGCGCGAGGCCGTGCTCGCGGGCAAGAAGGTGCTGTGCGAGAAGCCGATCGATCTCGACCTGGCCCGTATCGACGCCACCTGGGCCGCCATCGCCGACAAGGCCCCATTCGTGATGCTGGGCTTCAACCGGCGGTTCGACCCGACCTTCGCGGAGATCAGGGCGCGCGTGACCGCCGGGGACATCGGCCCGCTGCGCGCGCTGCGCGTCACGTCCCGCGACCCGCAGCCCCCGCCCGCTGCCTATCTCGGGGTGTCGGGCGGCATGTTCCGCGACATGACCATCCACGACTTCGACATGACCCGCTTCTTCCTGGGCGAGGTGGTCGAGGTGTCCGCGGTGGCGTCCCACAACAACGACCCGGTGTTCGTCGAGGCCGGTGACCACGCGCAGGCGATCCTCACCCTGCGCAGCCGCGACAACGTCCTCGCCACCATCGTCAACAGCCGCACCTGCGCCTACGGGTATGACCAGCGCCTGGAGGCGTTCGGCGATGCGGGCTCGCTCGAGGCCGGCAACATGACCGCGACCACCGTCCGGGCGTCGTCCGCCACCCAGACCGGGGCAGCTGGTCCGGTGCTCAACTTCTTCCTCGAGCGCTACATGCCCGCGTACAAGGCCGAGTTCGCCGAGTTCGTGGCGGCGATCCGGGAGGACCGCGAGCCGGCGGTGGGATTTGCCGACGGCCGGGCAGCGCTGGTGCTCGCCGAGGCCGCCATCGAGAGCGTCGCCACCGGCAAGGTCGTGGCCGTGACCGGCGGCTGACGCGTGGCGTCCGTTGCGGGGACCGGACAGCTCTCCGGTCTCCGCCTCCCGCCCAGGGTCGCGTCCCGCGGCCGTCCCGCCCAGACCACGGAGGATCCTGTCGCCATGGCCGAGCGCCTCACCGTCGCCGACATCCGGGCCCAGAAGGGCAAGCACCAGTTCACCATGGTCCGCACTGAGGACTGGGAGACGCTCGAGGCGGCCGAACGCGCCGGGGTCGAGATGGTCTCCGTTACGCCCGAGATGATGGTGGACCCGCGATTCCGCGAGATGGCTCCCACCGTGTTCGCGGTTCCGGGCGTGGACTTCTTCGAGCTCGGCACGGCGGACGACTTCACCCGCTGGGCATTCAGGATGCTCAAGGCCACCGCCGACGCGGTGTACGTGAGCGCCGGACTGCCCACCATCCGTCAACTGGCTGCGGACAACATCCCGGTCATCAGCCACGTCGGGTTGATCCCGTCGCGAGCCACCTGGACGGGCGGGTTCAAGGCGGTGGGCAAGACGGCGGACCAGGCGATGCAGGTCTACCGGGCGGCCAAGGCCCTCGAGGAGGCCGGCGCGTTCGGAGCCGAGATCGAGGTCGTGCCGGCGGAAATGGCCGCGGAGATCAGCAAGCGCACCTCGCTGTTCATGGTGTCGATGGAGCCGGCACGGGCGGGGACTGCCAGTACCTGTTCGCCGAGGACATGCTGGGCGAGAACCGTGGGCACATTCCGCGCCACGCCAAGATCTACCGCAACTTCGCCGCCGAATACGACCAGCTCCAGGAGGAGCGCGTGGCGGCGTTCAAGGAGTTCGTGGCGACGTTCACACGGTGCCTACCCCGACGACAGGCACATTGTGGGCACGGATCCCGCCGAGCTGGAGGCGTTCCGCCGCGCACTGGCGCTGGCGGGCGAGGGCTGACGAAGTGCCGGACGGCGGCCGGGAGGAGATCCGGCCGCCCTCCAACGGGCTCATCCCACGGCGACTGGGTTCATCCCACGGCGACGGGCTGAGGTGTGAAGGTCAGCTCCAGGTTGTTCCAACGTACATGTTCGGCGTGGTCACGTAGCGGCTCGCCTCGCCGACGATCTCATACTCGCCCAGCACGGGAAGCGCTTCCTCGAGCGCGACCTTGAGCTCCAGGCGTGCCAGCGGCGCACCCAGGCAGCCGTGGACGCCCTCGCCGAACCCGAGGTGTCGGAAGGTGCGGCGGTCGATGCGGAAGTCATCCGCGTCGTCGAACTGGCGCTCGTCCCGGTTGGCGGAGCCGTAGACGAGGACCACGCGCCCGCCCTTGGGGATCGTGACGCCGTGCAGGGTGACCTCGCGCGAGGTGGTGCGGCCAGCGTGCTGGAGCGGCGACGACCAGCGGACGGCCTCCTCCACGGCGGCCGGGATGAGTGACGGGTCGTCGAGCAGCAGTCGGCGCTGGTCGGGGTGCTCCGCGAGCAGCTTGAACACGGACCCGGTGAGCCCGGCGGTGGAACCGACGCCGCCCAGGAACAGGACCCGCATCAGACCCATGCTCGGACTCGGGCGTGATCTCCACGTCGCAGAACGTGTCCTCGCCGATCGTGGCCTGGACGAGGTGGCTCACGAGGTCTTGGCGCGGGTTGGCGCGTCGCTCGTTGAGCAGCTTGATGAAGTAGGCGTTGATGCCATCGGTGGCCGCCCGGGACACAGGCGTGAGGTTCGGGTTGTCGGGCTCGCGATCCTTGAGCTCGTGGATCCAGTGCTGGAGGTCTTCGCGGCCCTCCTCACGCGCCTTGGGCAGGCCCAGCAGGTCGAAGAACACCTCGTTGGGCATCGGCCAGGCAAGCTCCTGGACGATGTCGACCGTGCCGCGATCACGGAACGCGTCGACGAGCGTTTGGACGACCTCCCGGACACCCTCCTCGCGGGCATTGATCCGGCGGGGGAGCATCGGCGGCTGGACCACGCCGCGGATCTGGTCGTGGCGCGGGTTGTCGACGTTCGGCAGGAAGCCGGGGCCGCCCTGGTCGGTCGCCGTGGCGTCGAGGTCGATCCCTTCGTACGACAGGAAGGTGTGCGGGTCCAGCGCGGCGGCGCGGACGTCGTCCCATCGGGACAGAGCCCACCAGTTCCACTTCTCGTTGTAGTAGACCGGCGCCTCGTCCCGCATCCACTGGTAGACGGTGAATGGGTCAGCCTGGAACTCCTTGCTGAACGGGTCGTAGCCGGTAGCGGCCATCTGCGGTTCCTCGCTGCTCTCGATGGTTGGGTCGCGGTCTACAGATCGAGCACGAGCTGCGGCGTCTTGCTCCGCGAGCAGCAGATCATCATGAACTCGTTGAGCGCGCGCTCATCCTCGTCGAGAACCGAGTCCCTGTGATCCGGGATTCCCTCCAGCACGTTGGTCTCGCACGTGCCGCAGGTTCCCTTCCCGCAGGATGACATGACGCCTACGCCCGCTGCCTCGACCGTCTCGAGGATCGAGCGGCCGGCGGGGACGGTCAGGGTCATGTTGCTGCCCCGCAGGACGACCTCGAACTCCGTGTCGACGGCGTCCGGGTCCGCCGGCTTGGCTTCGAAGCGTTCCACGTGGAGGCTCCTGGCCGGCCATGATGTGCAGTGGCGTTCGACGTCCGCGATGAGCCGCTCGGGGCCACAGCAGTACACCAAAGTGCCTTCCTGCGGTGCGCCTAGGACCTCGTCGAGGTCCATGCGCCTGGACTCGTCGCTGGCGTGCAGCGACACGCGGTCAGGGTCGTCGACGAGCTCGTCTACGAACGCCATTCCCGCCCGGGTGTGGCCTCCGTAGTGGAGCCGCCAGTCGGCACCCGCCGCCGCGACCGCCGCGATCATCGGAACGATCGGGGTCACGCCGATCCCGCCAGCAATGAACAGGTACCGCGGCGACGGTGCGAGGCGGAAGTTGTTGCGCGGGCCGCGAATGCGCACGAGGTCGCCTTCGGTCAGGCGATCGTGGACGTAGATCGAGCCCCCGCCGCCGTTGTCATCACGCAGGATGCCCAGCCGATAGGTGGACCGGTCCGCGGGGTCACTGCAGAGGGAATACTGGCGGGTTGGCACCCCGTTGCCGATGATCAGGTCGACGTGTGCCCCGGGCTGCCACTCGGGCAGCGGATGCCCGCCCACCTCACGCAGCTCGAGCGTCACGATGCCGTCGGCGGCGACGGTCTTGGCCGCCACGCGCACGTCCGCCTCGTACTCCCTGGCGACCACGGTGACGGACGTCGGGCCGTCCTGGACCTGTTCCGGGTGCATGCCAGCATCCGAAGCAACCATGATCGTCACCGTCCTCCTGCCGGCGAGAACCGCACGGGGAGATTCCACCACACGTACATGTTGGGCGAGCTCGGGTAGAACGCAGGATCGCCGTCAAGCCCGTACTCGCCGAGCACCGGGAGCGCCTCCTGCAGGGCGATCTTGGTCTCGAGACGCGCGAGTGGCGCGCCGAGGCAGCCGTGGACCCCTTCCCCGAAGCCGACGTGCTTGACCACGCCGCGGGTCACGTCGAACCGGTCGGGGTCCGGGAACTGGCGCTCGTCGCGGTTGGCGGCGCCGACGACCAGGACCACGCGGGAGCGGGCCGGGATCGTGACCCCGTGGAGCGTCACATCACGCATCACTGTCCGGGCCGTGAGCTGGAGGGGCGTCGCCCAGCGCACCGACTCCTCGACGGCCTGCGGGATGAGCGCCGGGTCCTCGAGCAGCCGGCGCCGCTGGTCGGGGTGCTCGGCCAGCAGCTTGAACGTGTTGCCGATCAACCCGGCGGTGGACTCCACGCCGCCGAGGAACAGGATGATCATCAGGCCCATCACCTCGGCAGCGGGCCCGATGTGCTCCTCCGTGAACGGAACCCCGTTGATCCTGGCGTGGACGATGGTGCTGATGACGTCGTCGCGCGGGTTGTTCCGCCGATCCTGGAGCAGCCGAATGAAGTACTCGCGGATGTGCTGGTCGGCCTCGATCGCCTCCGGCGTGAACTCCGGACTGCCCGGGACGCGGCCCTTGAGCGCGTGGACCCAGCGTTCGAGCTGGTCGTGTTCCGCCTGGTCCTCGTGGGGGATGCCCATGAGCGTGAAGAACACGTCGAACGGTGTGGGCCAGGCAAGCTCCTGGGCCAGGTCAACGGTGCCGCGATCACGCCACTTGGCGAGGTGGCTTCGGACCACGGTTCGGACCGCCTCCTCATGGGCGCCGACGCGGCGGGGGAGGAACCACGGCTGGACGATGGCCCGGATCTCGTCGTGGCGCGGGTTATCGATGTTGCCCAGCGACCCGCCGCTCGCCATCTGCTCGCGGAACGTGTTGTCGATGTCCATGCCCTCGGACGACCGGTACAGGTCGGCATCGAGGATCGCGGCGCGAACGTCCTCGTGGCGGGTGAGGGCGTACCAGCCCCAACGCTCGCTGTGCCAGACGGGGGCGTCATCGCGCAGCCAGCGGTAAACGTCGAAGGCGTCGCGGGGATAGAACTCAGGGTCGAACGGGTTGTATTCCAATGGGGCCCTGACCGTCATCTCGCGTCCTCTGGGTCTCGGCGCTGGCTCCGGGGTCACGAACGGGGGGCTCGCCGTCCGTCGCCCCTAGAGCGCTCTAGTGCGGGAACGATAGCGAGGTGACGATCGGCCCGTCAAGACCCTGCCGATGGACAGTGACTCGCCGGTCCCCTGCGCGGCCGCCGCCAAGCGTCAGCCGCCGGGGGCGGGCCCGCGGTCTCGCCGATCACCAGGGTCGGCGAGAGCACCTGGTCGATGGGCTGGAGCCCGGCATCCTCGAGTCGCCCGATCGCGCGCTCCACCACGCGGCGGCCGATGGCGTCCGCGTCCTGTCGGATGGTGGTCAGCTCACGCGGCGCGAGCCGGGACAGGCTGCTGCCGTCATAGCCGACGACCGACACGTCGCCGGGGATTGCCAGCCCGCGGTGGCTCAGCGTGTGCATCACGCCCAGCGCCGTCTCATCGTTGAAGGCGACCACCGCCGTCGGCCGATGGTCGAGCGCGAGCAGCTCCTCCGCGGCGCGCTGGCCGCACGCGGCAGTCCCGTCCCCGCCAACGACGTGGGACTGGTCGCCGAACCCGTGGCGGGTAATGTGTCTTCGGTACGCGCGCCGGCGGTCCGCGCTGATGGTGCCGTTCCCGCCGTCGACGTGGGCGATCTCTCGGTGGCCCAGTCCGACGAGGTGGTCGACGGCCAGCCGGAGCGCCTGGTCCTCGTCGGTCCGGATGCTGTCGACGGCCCCGGCCGGGTGGACCATCCGGCGCCCGGCCAGGACGACGGGGACCGATCCCGCGACACGGTTGATCTCGGCCTCCTCGAGATCCGGGCCCAGCATGAGGATGGCCTCGCAGCGGTAGTCCAGGAGCGTGTTGACAGCATGCCGCTCGTCGTGGCTGCGCGTCCGGCCGCTGAGAATGACCTCATAGCGAGCCGCCTCCGCGGCGTCGTAGATCGGCGCCAGCAGGTCGACGTGGTGGAGCGCGTTCACGCGGTACACAACGCCGAGCAGTCGGGTAGAGGATCTGGCCAGCAGACGGGCGCGGGCGTCGGGGCGATAGCCAATGCGCTCGGCAACTTCACGGACGCGAGCTCGGGTGGCGTCGCTGGCGCCCGGTGCCTCGCGCATGACGATCGAAACCAGCGCGCGCGACACGCCGGCGGATCGCGCCACATCCTCCAGCGTCGGCTTGCGATTCGGATCGGCCATGGTGCTCGCAATCGGAGAGTTAGGAATGCATCTTGACATGTCGGCGACGTTTGCCGTAGGGTCCGGGACTAGAGCGCTCCAGTCGCCACTCCCGTCCTGCAGTTCGCCTCGACTGGCAACTCCACTTTAGAGCGCTCTACCAAGCGAGATCGCCCGGGTTCTGTCAGACCCGCGGGATCCGAGAGCGTGCCGCCCGGTCGCCACTTGGCCGGCAGCTGGTTTGGAGGAGCGAGGAGCATGTTGTCCACAGTCGCCATGGGGACGTCCCGACGCCGCACATTCCTCGGGTTGCTTGCCATCGCGGCCATGGTCTTCGGGGCATGTGGCGGGGACTCCGCCACTGCCGCCCCAGGTGCCAGCGACGGCGCCGCGGCATCGCAGGCTGCGGTGTCCGGCAACGGCCCGAAGATCTTCGTCGTCGGCGGTAAGCCCGATGATCCGTTCTGGTCCAAGGTCAAGAAGGGCGTCGATGACCAGGCCAAGGTCGTCGAGGCCTATGGCGGATCGGTCACGTGGCTTGGCCCGGCGAACTATGACAACCTCGGCCCGGATGCGGCGAAGCTGATCCAGAACGCCCTGAGCCAGGATCCGGATGGCGTGATCGGTCCGGACTGGGTGCCCGAGGCCATGGATCCGGCATTCAAGGCCGTGGTCGACGCAGGCGTCCCGCTCATCGTCTACAACGCGGGCGGCATCGAGAAGGCCACCGAGCTCGGTGCCCTCAACTTCGTGGGCAACGACGAGTACGTCGCGGGCGTGGGCGGTGGCGAGTACTTCGCCAAGAATGGGGTCAAGAACGTCCTGTGTGTCAACACGCTGCCCGGAACGACCAACATCGAGGCCCGCTGCAAGGGCATCGCCGACGGCATGGCGGCGAACGGCGGCACGTCGTCTCAGCTGCCCCTGCCTTCCAACCAGTTCGGCGACCAGACCGCTGTCGCCCAGGCAATCAAGGCCTCGCTGCTCCAGGATCCGTCCATTGACGGCGTGGTCACCGTCTCCGCGGCTGATGGCACGGCCGCCGCAAGCGGAATCGAGCAGGCTGGCATCACCGACAAGGTCAAACTTGGCTCGTTCGACTTCGACCCGACCGGCCTCGACCGCATCAAGGCGGGAACGCAGCTGATGGCCATCGACCAGCAGCCGTACCTGCAGGGCTCGATCTCGGTCGCGCTCCTGAGCTCGTACATCATGTTTGGCAACGACCTGCCCACCCGCCCCGTGGCCACCGGCCCGGGCATCATTGACGCGAGCAACATCGACGCGACGCTTGCCGGCGCTCTTGCGGGCGCCCGCTAGGTCCGTCCTCTCGCCAGTGTCGGGCCCGGTTCCGCCGGGCCCGACAGGTTCCACTCCCGCCCGCGGCACCGGCGCGGGATGCAGCAGGTGGACGCGATGACAAGGCAGGTGCAGCAGGACTCGGAAACCGGTCAGGTCGAGACCACGGCGTCCCCGGGTTGGTCCATTGGCACCTTTGTCAGACGGCCCGAGATGGGCGCGCTGATCGGCATGGTGCTCGTGTTCGTGTTCTTTGCCGTGTTCGGCGGCAAACAGTTCCTCACCCCCGGCGGAGTCGCAAGCTGGCTCAACGTTGCAGGCGAGCTCGGAATGATCGCCCTCCCCGTCGGGCTGCTGATGATTGCCGGCGAGCTCGACCTCTCCGTTGGTTCGGTTGTGGCCGCGAGCTCCATGACCCTCGCCATCGTGTCCGGGTTCTGGGGTCTGCCGATGCCAGTGGGGATCATCCTGGCCCTCGCGTTCGGTGTCGTGGTGGGCTTGATCAACGGCGTCATCGTCACGAGGACGCGGGTGCCCTCCCTCATCGTCACGTTGGGGATGAACCTCGCCGTCGTTGGCTTGACGCTCGGGTTCTCCCGACTCCTGACGAACAACGTGAGCGTGCCGCTCGCCGCCGGCGAGCCGTGGAAGTCGATGCTCGGCCAGTTCCTGTTCGGCCAGTTCGAGGTCGCCATCCTGTGGTGGATCGGCGTCGTGATCGTGGTCGGGTGGCTCACCCACATCGCCAAGTACGGCAACTGGATCTTCGCGATCGGCGGCGATCTTGAGAGCGCCCGCGCCACGGGCATCCCGGTCAACCGGGTCAAGATCGCCCTCTACGTTGCGACCGCCGCCGCGTCGGCGTCCGTGGGCATCATGTCCACGGTGCTCTACAACAGCGCCCAGGTCGCGAAGGGCCAGGCGTTCGTGTTCAACTCGATCATCGCGGTGGTCATCGGCGGCGTGCTCCTGACCGGCGGCTACGGATCGGTGTTCGGGATCTTGATGGGCACCCTGACGTTTGCCATCGTCAACCAGGGCATCTACTTCACCGGCTGGAACGCCGACTGGGCGAGCCTGATCCTGGGGGTGCTGCTCCTGGCTGCCGTGCTCATGAACAACACGTTCCGCAAGATGGCGCTGTCGTACAGTCCCACCGCCAAGAGGAAGAAGGCGTGACCGTGGACGCCCCACTGCTCCGGCTCACCGACATCAACATGTCATTCGGGGCTACGCAGGTCCTGATGGACGTCAACCTCGAGGTCCGGCGGGGCGAGGTCCTGTGCCTGCTGGGCGATAACGGCGCCGGCAAGTCGACGCTGATCAAGATCATGTCCGGGGTCTACCAGCCAAGGTCGGGCATGATCGAGATCGACGGCAAGCCGGTGGTGTTCGGCAGCCCGCGCGACACGGCGAGGCATGGAATTGCCACAGTCCACCAGTTCGGCGGGACGTTCCCGCTGATGACCATCGGGCGCTCCTTCTTCGTGGGTGCAGAGCCCGAGAAGGGCTGGGGTCCGTTCAAGCGCTTCGACCGCGGGTTTGCCAACGACGTGGCCGTTCGGGAGATGCGCCAGTTCGGGATCACCCGCGTCAGTGACGGCGACCGCCTGGTCGGCGGCCTCTCGGGCGGCGAGCGGCAGGCGCTCGCGATCGGGCGCGCGGTCTACTTCGGCGCGAACGTGCTCATCCTCGACGAGCCAACGGCCGCGCTTGGTGTGAAGGAGGCGGCCCACGTTCTCCGGATGGTCATGCAGGCGCGCCAGAAGGGCATCGCAGTCGTGTTCATCACCCACCAGGTCACCCATGCGATGACGGTCGGCGATCACTTTGCAGTCCTGATCCGCGGGGTCAAGGTGGCCGATTTCCGCAAGGGCGAGAAGACCCGAGAGGAGATCACTGATCTGATGGCCGGCGGCGAGGCGATGGCCGAGCTGGAAGCCGAGCTCGAGGTCTACCAACAAGCCCACGCAGGGCATGGACCGCAGGCCGTCTGACCTCACAACCACTCGATCGGCACCAGTGACCCGCGTGCCCCGAACCGGCTTGCCCGAATCCCTCGGCCCGGGGCGTACCCGCAGCGGGGCGCCGTGAATCCTCAGGGCCCGATCATGCCCCCGGCACCTGGTGCCGGCGGACGCCGCCCCGCGACCATCCTGGACGTTGCCGAACGGGCAGGAGTGTCCTCGTCGACCGTCAGCCGGCTCCTGGGCGGACAGACCGTCACCCCGCGGCCGCGGACCGCCGAAGCTGTCGCCCGTGCCGTTCGCGAGCTGGCATACCGCGCGGACCTGGTGGCCCGGTCGATGCGCACGCGGACGACGTCAGTCGTGGGGGTGGTCATCGACAACCTGCTCGACCCGGTGTTCCCAGGGCTGGTGCAGGCCACGAGCGAGGCGCTCGAGCGCGCCGGCTACGCGACCGTCCTGGGAACGGCGGGCGGGGGCCCTGGGCAGGCTGCCCTTGAGGTCGAGCTGATGCTCCGGCAGCGAGTCGATGGCCTCATCATCGCCTGCAGCTGGCCGCCCGACTTCCTCGGGTCCCAGTTGGCGCGGTTCTCGCTGCCGGTGGTCCTGACGAACACCGACGGGTCGGGCGGCTCCGTGCCGCAGTTCGGGACGGACAATCGCGCCGGAGGGCGGCTGGCGATCGAGCACCTGATCGCACTGGGTCACCGGCGGCTTGCCTACGTCGGCGGGCCATCGTCAGCCCCGTTTCACGAGATCCGCCTCGCGGGCATGCGGGCCGCGCTCGCCGACGCGGGACTCGGTCTCGATGCGCTGACCGTTGTTGCAGGCGATGGGACCCGTATTGGTGGCCAAGCGGCCGTCCTTGCCTTGCTGGCGGCGCGGACCGGCGTGACCGCGATTGCCTGCTACAACGACGTCACGGCGATCGGTGTGCTGCGCGGCCTCGATGAGGCCGGAATTCTCGTGCCACGCGACATGAGCGTGATCGGCTTTGACGATATTGACGTGGCCGCCTGGCTGCAGCCGGCGCTCACGACCGTCCGCCAGGAGACCCGCATGATGGGTCGCCTCGCTGCCGAGCGCCTGATCGCGCTGATGCGCGCGAGCGACGGGGAGGGACATCCGCCGCCGCTGCGACTGCCGATGACCCTGCAGGTCCGGGAGTCGACGGCCGCGCCGCCGATCCTTCGGCCGACGGGAGCAGAGCGCTCGCGGTTAGTCGATCCGGGTGTAGGCGACGATCTGCATGCCGCCGTGCAGCTCGCCCAGGGCCGGTTGCAGCGCCTGGTGGACCTCGCTCACGCGCCATGCGACGGCGTTGTCCGCGGTCTCCCAGCGGAAGATCATCTGGTAGCGGGTGGGGCTGTCGGCCTCACGCAGGAGCGAGCACTCGATCAGGCCGGGCATCTCGAGGACGGGCGGCCGGTATGACTCGGCGAAGAAGCGCTCGAAGTCGGCCGTCCGGTCGGGGTGGACGTCGAAGGTGATGTGCCGCTCGATCATGCTTGGGCTCCACGCGCGGTAATTGGCCTGACCAGTTGACGACATTATCGAAGCGGGCCTAGCATCCCGTCAATGCGGATGGGCACAGCGGCAGGCGACCGGTGGTGACGGACGGACGGGCGTCGACCGCGTCCCTCGCCGCCACGCCCCCGGGCCTCGCCACCACGCCCGACCCCGCCTGGCCGGTGTTCGCGGTCGTCAACCGCAGCACGCTTTCCGAGGAGATTGCCGCCCGGTTGATCGACCTGATCAGCGCCGAGCAGCTCCACCCCGGCGACAAGCTGCCCGCCGAGCGTGAGCTCGCCGCCATGATGCAGGTCAGCCGGCCGGTGCTCCGCGAGGCCCTGCGCGCGCTCGCGATCATGAAGGTCGTCGAGATCCGGCAGGGTGCCGGCACCTACATCACCTCACTCGAGCCGAGGCACATGGTCTCCCACCTCGACTTCGTGTTCTCCAAGGACCCGGTCGCGCTGGCCCAGGTGATCGAGACCCGGCGGGTCGTGGAGGTGGGCAACGCGCGCCTCGCCGGCGAGCGCATCGACGACACGGGCCTGGAGCGCCTGGACAGCCTACTGATCCAGCTGCGTGGCGCGATCGGCGACGCCGACCGCTTCAGCACCCTCGACATCGAGTTCCACGACGCCGTCTGCGATGCGGCCGGCAACTTCCTGCTCGCCCAGTTCATGCGGATCATCAACACGCTGGCCAAGGTCAGCCGCGAACGGACCGGGGCGACACGGGCGACTCGCGAACGGGCCCTCGCGGACCATGTTGCGATCGTCGCTGCGCTGAGGGCAGGCAACCCGGAGGCGGCGGCCACGGCGATGGGGGGCCACCTCGATCACATCGAGGAGGCGCTGGCGCGCGTGACCGGGATCCCGGAAACCATCGGTGCCGCGAAGACCGGGCGCGGCCGATGAACATCGCCGGCAGCCATCGGTTCGACGCCGCCCGCGAGGCCGTCTTTGCGGCCATCTGCGACCCGGCGACGCTGCTGGCGGTCATTCCCGGTTGCGAGGCGGTGGAGCGCGTGGCCACGGACGAGTACGAGGGCCGGATCGCGCTCCGCCTTCCGGGTGCCGTCGGCATGTACCGGACGCGCGTGCGCCTCGTCGACACGCAGCCACCCGAGCGATCCGGCCTCGACGGCCGGGTGGAGGGGGCCATGGGATCGATTGTCGGCCGCGCCGACTTCGTGCTGCAGGACACCGAACCGGGCACCGCCATGGAGTACCGTGGCACCGCCCGCATCGACGGCCCGCTGGCGAGGCTGGACTCCCGCTTTGCCGAGCGCCTGGCGCAATCGCTGATCAGCCAGGGACTGCGCGCCCTGGACGCACGGCTCGCTACGGAGGGACACGAGTGACTGTCGCCGACTACGACCTGCCCACCTCCGTTCCGGACGCGCTGGACCTGCTCGCGGCGCACGGCCCGGAGCTCCTGGTCATCGCGGGTGGCACGGTCGCCATGCCGCTCATCAACGAGGGGATCTCGCTGCCGCGCCGGGTGATGGGCCTGCGGCGCGCCGGTCTGGACCGCGTCGCGCGCGTCGGGGATGAGCTGCACCTCGGCGCCACCGCCACGCTGAGCCGCATCCAGCGGCGGGAGGACCTCCCGATGCTCGCGCAGGCCGCCGGGCGGCACGGCATCGTGGTCCGTACGCAACATGGGCACGGTCGGCGGCAACCTGTTCACCCCGCCACCCGGCGGTGACGTCGCCACCGCGTTGCTGGCCCTCGATGCCCGGGTCGTCGCGACCGGGCCGGGCGGGCCGCGGGCCGTGCCGCTGGCCGGCTTCTGGACCGGCTTCATGACGACCGTCCTCGCCGCGGACGAGCTCGTGACCGAGATCGTGGTGCCCGTCGACGCCGGCCGGACCGCCTTCGTCAAGTTCGGACGCCGGGCGGCCAACACGCCGGCCGTCGTGATGGTCGCCGTGCACGCGACGTTCGAGGGCGACACCGTCACCGGCGCCCGGATCGCGCTGGGGGCCGCGGGACCGCACCCGTTGCGCATGGCGCGCGCCGAGGCGGCGATCACCGGCACCGCCCTCGACGAGGACGCGATCACGGGCGCCGCGTCGCTCGCCGCCGAGGACGCGGATCCTGAGGACGATGCGATCGCGAGCGCCTGGTACCGGCGACGGATGGTTGGCGTGTTCGTGCGACGCGCGTTGCTGCAGCTGGCCGAGCCGGCCGGAAGGGGTGCGTAGATGGCCTCCGTCATCGTCGCGTTCGAGCTCTCCGGGCAGCCGGTGGAGGTGATGGTCAGCCCGCTGGCGACCCTCCAGCAGGTGCTCCGGACACAGCTGGGCCACGCCTCGGTCAAGGACGGCTGCCGTCAGGGCGGCTGTGGCAGCTGCACCGTGCTCATCGACGGCGAGCCGATGCTGTCGTGCCTGCTCCCGGTGCAGGACGTGGCCGGTCGTCGCGTGACCACCCTGGAGGGACTGACCCCATCCGAGGGCCTCCACCCGATCCAGCGGGCGTTCCTCGACGCCAACGGCTTCCAGTGCGGCTACTGCACCCCGGGCATGGAGCTGCTCGCCAAGGCCCTCCTGGACCACAACCCGTCGCCCACGCGCGACGAGATCACCGAGGCCCTCTCGGGCAACATCTGCCGCTGCACGGGCTACGGCCCGATCGTGGGCGCCATCGAGGCGGCCGCCGCCGCCGGGCAGGAGACGGGACGATGACCGCCGATCTCAACGTCGTCGGGCAGTCGGTCGAGCGCAACGACGGCATCGGCTTCGTCACGGGGCGCGCCCGGTACAGCACGGACCTCGTGTTCCCCCGGATGCTCCACCTCAAGATGGTCCGCAGCCCGCTCCACCACGCGCTCGTCAAGGGCGTCGACCTGTCCGAGGCCGAGCGGGTCCCGGGCTTCGTGCGTGCGCTGACCCACGAGGACGTGCCCCACAACGTGTACACGATCCTCGGGCTGATCGGCGTCGAGCCAGAGGAGGAGTTCGTCCTCGCGGTGGACCGCGTCCGGTACATGGGCGAGCCGATCGTCGCGATCCTCGCCGAGACGGAGGCGGCGGCCTACGAGGCCGTGGCGAAGGTCCGGCTCGACCTCGAGGAGCTGCCCGCGGTCTTCGACATGGACGAGGCCCTGGCCCCGGGCGCCCCGATCGTCACCCACTGGGGCACCAACACCTTCACCTACGACAGCGGGGCCAGCCGCAAGGTGCGCCTGGGCGACGTGGAGGCGGGGTTCGCACAGGCAGACCACATCGTGGAGGGCGAGTACCGGACCAGCCCCATCGAGCACGCTCCCACCGAGACCACGGGCTGCGTCGCGGTCCCGGAGCCCAACGGGCGGTTCACGGTCTACACCAACACCCAGGCGCTGTACTTCAGCCTCGACAACACGTCGATCATCCTCGAGCTCCCCGGCAACCGGCTGCGGTTCATCGGCGGCATGGTCGGCGGCGGGTTCGGCGGCAAGGTGGACGTGATCGTGGAGCCGCTCGCGACGCTGGGCGCGATGAAGACGGGGCGCCCGGTGCGCTACGTCTACAACCGGTCCGAGGAGATGCAGGTCAGCTCCACGCGCAGCGCCTGGACGATCCGGATCAAGGACGGGGTCATGGCCGACGGCACGATCGTCGCCCGCCAGGTGGTGAGCTACGCGGACTGCGGGGCGTACAGCCGCCAGACGCCGTACGCGCTGACCAAGCACGCGGCGAACGCGGCAGGCCCGTACGCCATCCCCAACGTGTCGATCGACGCCTACTGCGTCTACACCAACCGCACGCCCTCCTCGGCGATGCGCGGCTTCGGGGTGACCATGGGCTCGTTCGCGATCGAGGTCCAGATGGACAAGATCGCGGAGCGAGTGGGCCTGGACCCATGGACGGTCCGGTTCCGCAACGCGATCCACAACGGGGACATCAAGCCGCACCGCAAGCCGGCCGCGGACGTGGCCATGGTGGAGACGATGCAGGCCGCCGCGGCCCTCGTCGGGCACGAGCTGCCGGCTGAGCTGCGGGCGATGACCTCGGACCCGCGCGCGGGGCAGGAAGGAGGTCGCTGACATGGCGAAGCTGCGCGGCACCGGGATCGCGGCCGTCAACTACCCCACCGGCATGAACCTGGGCGGTGACCCCACCCAGGCGCTGGTCCACGCGACGACCAGTGGGTCGTTCAACGTGTCCCTGTCGTCGGTGGACCTCGGGCAGGGGCTCAAGACGGTGGTCGCCCAGATCGCCGCCGAGACGCTCGGGGTCGCCTACGACCAGATCGTGATCGACACCGCCGACACCGACACCGGTCCGCACTGCATGGGGACCTTCGCCAGCCGCGGCACCCACCGCGTGGGCAACGCCGTGAAGATGGCGGCCGAGGAGGCCCGCGACGCGGTGCTCCAGCTCGCGTCGGAGGAGCTGGAGGTCTCGGTCGCCGACCTCGTGCTCGACGGGAAGGGCAACGTGGAGGTCGCCGGATCGCCGACCAAGCGGCTGGGGATCGCGGACCTCGCCTCGCGGGCCCAGTTCCAGTACGGCCGCACCATCTCCGGGCGCGGTGCGTACATGAAGCCCAAGAGCGACGTGGATCCCGAGACCGGTGCCATGGATCCGGACTCGACGCAGGCCTGGGCGTGCACCGTGGCCGAGGTGGAGGTCGACACGGAGACCGGCGAGATCGCCGTGCTGAGCATCCGCAGCGCCTACGAGGTGGGCCGCCAGGTGAACCCGGCGCTGGTCCGGGGGCAGATCACGGGCGGGTCGTGGATGGGCATGTCCCACGCGCTGTACGAGACCACGGAGCCCTCCTACCCGGCCCGGGACCACCGCCCCAGGGACTTCGCGGAGTACCTGATGCCGGGGGCCCAGGAGCTCCCGGAGATCGAGTCGGTGGTGCTCGAGGTCCCGTCCGCCAACGGCCCGTACGGGGTCAAGGGCGTGGGGGAGATGACCGCCAACTCGCCGATCCCGGCCATCGTCAACGCCATCTACAACGCCTGCGGCGTGCGCGTGGACCACCTGCCGGTCCGTCCCGAGGACATCCTGCGCGGGCTGGATGCGCTCGCCACGGGGAAGGGAGCAGCATGAGCCAGATCACCACCTGGGACGAGTTCCCGACGGTCGAATACGTCAAGGGCGTCCACCGCCAGGCCGTCTCGGGCGAGAAGGTCATGCTGACCCGGATCGTCTACCGCGGCGGCGTGGTCATCCCCGAGCACAGCCACGAGGCGGAGCAGATCATGCTCGTGGAGGCGGGCCGGCTGTGGGCCAAGGTTGCCGACGAGGAGCGGGAGGTGGGACCGGGCTCGCTGCTCATCATTCCCTCCAACTGGATCCACGCCTTCCGCCAGCTGGGTGACGAGGACGTCGTGTTCTACGAGGCGTTCGCGCCGATCCGGCTCGAGTACCTGGTCGGCTTCAAGGGCCCGGATCCGTCGCTCGGGATGATGCACGCCTCGTTCGACGCCACCGGCGAATCGGAGCGAAAGGTCTAGCATCCGCGGCCCGGACCTCAGCCGGATCGACGCCCGCTCGGGTGCCCGGCCAGCGCCGACCACAATGATGTAGGCGTTGACATAGTGTGTATCACACACTATGATGCCGGCCATGGGCTTTGACGAGATCCTCTCCGGCAGCCAGCAAGAGCTTCGACGCGGCACGGTCGTGCTGGCCTGCCTGCTGCTGCTGCGCGAGCCCGGCTACGGCTACGCGCTGATGGAGGAGCTGCGGGAGCACGGCTTCGCGGTGGACGCGAACACCCTGTACCCGCTGCTCCGCCGGCTCGAGGGCCAGGGGATGCTCGTCAGCGAGTGGAACACCCAGGAGGCCAGGCCCCGGAAGTTCTACCGGATCAGCCCTGATGGAGAGCGGCTCGCCGCCGCGCTTGTCGCCGATTGGGATCGGATCGACGCGTCGGTCCGCCGACTTGGCCAAGGAGGCCGAACCTCATGAGCACCCTTGCTGATCGCTATGTCTGGGGCGTCCTGCGGGGCGTTCCCACCGCGCAGCGGGCCGAGCTGGAGCCGGAGATCCGCGCCCTCGTCGCAGATGCCGTCGAGGCGAGGGTGGCTGGGGGCACCCCGTCGGACACCGCCGAGCGCGCCGCCCTGACGGAGCTCGGTGATCCCGAGATCCTCGCGGCCCGCTACACGGACCGGTCCCTCGATGCTGATCGGCCCGCGCTACTACCCGGACTGGAAGCGCCTGCTCACCCTGCTCCTCTCGATCGTCGTGCCCATCGCGATCGTCGCGGTGACGGGGGCCGCGTTCCTTGGTGGGCAGCCCGCCACGGAGCTGGTGGGTGTGGCGATCTCGGCCGGCGTTGGCGTTGCCATCCAGCTCACGTTCTGGGTGACCCTGGTCTTCGCGCTGCTGGAGCGGTCCGGAACCCCGCCGGCGGGCGTGGCGTGGACCCCGGATCGCCTGCCCGAGCTGCCCGCGTCCAAGGGCGACAGCCCGGTGGAGATGGGCGTGGCCGTGGTCGCCATGATCGTTGGCGCCGTTGCCATCGTGTGGCAGCAGGGGGCGAGGCCGATCATGATCGACGGCGCCGTCATACCCCGTGTTCGATCGCCGCCCTGTGGTCGTTCTGGATGCCGTACTTCCTCGCGCTGCTCGGCGTCGAGCTTGTGATGCCGATCGCCCGCTGGCGCCTCGGCGGCTGGACGTGGTGGCTGGCGGTCGTGAACCTCGGCACCAACATCGCGTTCGCCATCCCGGCGCTGTGGCTACTCCAGAACGGGATGTTGTTCGACCCCGGTCTCGAGGCTGCCATGCTGGGCCTGGGCGTCGGGTCCGCGCTTGCGCCGGCGGGCGCGGTGCTGACCGTGGTCGTGGCCGCGTCGAGCGCCTGGGACGCGATCAACGGGTTCCGCAAGGCGTGGATGCAGTCCCGCGGATGACGAGCGCCGGGCCGCCAACCATCCTCGTCGAGCCGCCGATCGCCGACCTCGCAGGGCGCGCCCGGGCCCTCGCCCGCCGTGAGCCCCGACGCCGGCGGCTGCTGGGGATCGTCGGGCCGCCCGGCGCCGGCAAGTCCACGCTGGCCGATGCGGTGGTCGCGCGCCCTCGGGGACCTGGCGATGCTCGTCCCGATGGACGGCTTCCACCTGCCCAACGAGACGCTGGTCCAGCTCGGGCTGCGAGAGCGAAAGGGCGCACCGGCCACCTTTGACGCCGAGGGCTACGCGTCGCTGCTCGCCCGGCTCCGCGCCGCGGACGAGCCTGTCGTGACGGCGCCCGAGTTCCGGCGTGACCTGGACCGTGCGATCGAAGACGCCATCGTCGTCCCGCGCGGGGTCCCGCTGGTCGTGACGGAGGGCAACTACCTGCTGCTCGAGGATGGCCCCTGGGGCCGCATCCGGCCGCTGCTCGACGAGGCCTGGTACCTGGCGGGCGACGAGGGCCGGGTCGAGCGGCTGATCGCCCGCCACGTGGCCCACGGCAAGGAGCCCGGGCACGCGCGGGATTGGGTGCTTCGCAGCGACGAGGCCAACGCGCGGGTCATCGAGGCGACCCGGGACCGCGCGGATCTCGTCGTGCTCGGCCTGCCGCCAGGCTGACGGCGGATCGCCCGCCGGCCACGTGTCGCGCCCGCACGGGGCCCAGCGGTCGCCGGGCTACCCCGCCCGGACCTCGGCGCTGACCTTGACCTCGCCCGCCTTCTCGAACGTGAGCGTGATCTCGATCTTCTCGCCCACCTTCAGCTCCCGCGCGAGACCGATGAGCATCACGTGGTAGCCGCCGGGCTTGAGCTCGACCGTGCCGCCGGCGGGGATCTCCAGGCGGTCGACCTTCTGCATGCCCATGACCGGGCTTGAGCCCATCCCGCTCGCGTCCATCGACCCGGCGGGCATCGCGGAGCTCATGTCCACGGTCTCGTGGACCTCGACGGCCGACGCGACGTCACTGCTGCCGCCGATCAGCGCGTCCGCCGTGGCACCGGTGTTCTTGATGACCATGTACGCGGCGCCGGATCCGGCCACCAGCGGCGATGGCCGGGACCAGGCATCGGCGACCGTGATGCCACCACTCGCACCGGAGCAGGCGGCAACGAGCAGGGCGATGATCGCGACGGGGACCAGTCGCGCCATCACCTGGCGATGGCGGTTGCGGGGTTGCATCGGGGGTTCCTTTCTGGAGGGATGTGGCCTGGATCAGGCGCCGGCCACGTCGCGGATGAGCTTCGTGACGAGATCGACCGGCGCGCCGAAGAACACGTGATGGCGCAGCTGCCCCTCGCGGTCGACGAGGTAGCTGTCGGTGGAGTGGGCCATCGCGTAGCCGTTGGCCGAGTCCGAGGGCAGCCGCGCGTAGGTGACGCCCCAGGCCGCGGCGGCAGCGGCGATCTCGTCCGCGGTCCCGGTGAGCCCGATGTAGCCCATCCCGTAGGAGTCGACGTACTGCTTCATCGCCGCCGCGTCGTCCCGGGCAGGATCGACGGTCACGAACACCACGGTGGCGTCCACGCCGGAAGCCTTGATCGCGGCCCGGAGATCCGCGAGCGTCGTGGGGCAGACGTCGGGGCAATGGGTGTAGCCGAAGTACACGAACACCGAGTGACGACGCAGGCTCGCGAGGTCGAACGGCCGGCCATCCTGGTCGGTGAGGTGCAGGGCAGGCGCCGGACGCGGCGGGTCGTAGGCGGTGTCGCGGTTGCCCAGCGGCGCCTGGGTCACCGCCTCCACCCAGACGGGCGAGACGGTGCCGCCGGGCGTCGCCACGCATGCCGAGACGATGACGGCGACGAAGGCCAGGATCGCGATGATCCGTGCGCACCGTGCGCCCCGCGGGTTCGACACGGTCAGTCCCAGCGGAAGCGGCGGGCGGCGAGGACCGCGAACGCGACGGCCCACGCGGCGAGCAGGACGAGTGGCTCGGTGGCGTCGCCGGGGCCGCCGAGCCCGATCGTGAGCACCTGCGTGAGCGTCGCCGGGGGCAGCCCGGACGCGAGGGTGGCCACGGGGCCGGGAAGACGGTCGAGCGGGAGCACGATGCCGCCCAGCACGAGGGACACCAGGAACAGCAGGTTGGTCAGCGCGAGCGTCGCCTCGGCGCGAAGGGTGCCGGCCATGAAGAGGCCGAGGCCGGCGAACGCCACGGTGCCGGCCACGAGCCCGACAGCGACCAGCGGCAGGGACACGCCGGGGCCGGCCGTCCAGCCGAGGAGCAGGGCGATCACGAGGAGCAGCACGACCTGGATCGCCTCCACGACGATCACCGCGGCCGTCTTGGACGCGACCACCGCCGAGGCGCCGGCGGGCGACCCACCGAGGCGCTTGATGACCCCGTAGGCGCGCTCGAACCCGGTGGCGATCGCCAGCGAGACCATCGACGCGGCGATCACGGCGAGCGCGATGGACCCCGGCAGCATCCGGTCAACGGGGCTCCCGGCCTCGGTTCCACCCCCCGTGTCGAACGCGCTGAACACGAGCAGCACCCCGGCCGGGATCACGAACGTGACCAGCAGGCTCTCGGCGCGCCTCGCCGCGAGACGGAGCTCGTTCAACGTGAGCGCGAGCGCCATCCGGAGCCATGACGCCGGCTGTGCCGGTGTCCCGCTGCCCGGGAGCCGGCCGGACGTGTCCATCGCGCTCATGCCGCACCCTCGCCTTGCGCGGCCACGTCTTCACCGACCAGCTCCAGGTAGCGTTCCTCGAGGCTGGCCGCGCCGAGACGCAACTCCGTGATGAGCAGCCCGCGCTCCGCGCACCAGCCAGCCAGCGTCGTCACGAGCTGCGGATCGGGGTCGGCCGCAAGACCGGTCAGCTCGTACTCGAAGCCGGCGCCATCCGGCACCAGGGTCGCCTTCCCGGACGGGTCGACCGCTCGCACGAGCGCCACGCCATCGCCATCGGCAAGCGGTGCCGAGAGCCGGAAGCGGACGCGGGCGGTGCCGGTCCCGGTGAGCTCGGCCGGTGTCCCGTAGGCGACGACCCGGCCGCGGTCGAGGATCGCGACATGGTCCGCAAGCCGCTCCACGTCACCCAGCTCGTGGGTGGTGAGCAGGATCGTGGTGCCGGCGGCGCGCAGCGCGGCGATCCGCTCCCGGGTCGCCTGCTTGGCCGCCGGGTCCATGCCCGCGGTGGGCTCGTCGAGCACCAGCAGCTCGGGCCGGCCGAGGAGGGCAAGCGCAAGCCCCAGGCGCTGCTTCTCACCGCCCGAGAGGCGGCGGTAGCGGGTGCCGGCCGCGCGGTCGAGATCCACGGCGCGGAGCAACGCGTCGGGGTCCTCCGCGTCCCGGAAGAACCGGGCGTAGAGGTGTAGGACCTCGCGCGGCGTGGAGCGGTTGTCGACCCCGCCTTCCTGGAGCATCAGGCCGATCCTCGGGCGCAGCGCCCGGCCGTCTCGTGCCGGGTCCAGACCCAGCACCCGGACCGACCCGCCGTCGGCACGCCGGTACCCCTCCAGGATCTCGACGGTGGTCGTCTTGCCGGCGCCATTGGGCCCGAGCAGGGCCAGCAGCTCACCCTGCCGGACGTGGAACGAGACGTTCTCGAGGACGTCTCGCTGCCCGTACGCCTTGCGGACGCCGTCCACGGCGATGGCCATCGCCGGGTCCACGATCCTCGTCACGGCCGGATCTTGGCGTACTGGGTATCGAAGTCGGAGGGTTGGACCTCGCCGATCTGGATCCCCCGCACCACCCCGTCCTTGTCGATGAAGTACGTCTGGGGCGGTGCCACGACGCGGTAGGCCGCCGCGAGCGAGCCGTCCGGGTCATCGACCGTGGGCCATGTTGCCGCCTGGTCATCGAGGAACCGCTGTGCCAGCGCGGGCTCGTCCTTGTACAGCACGCCGATGATCTTGAGCCCGTCGCTGGGTCCCAGCGCCGCGAGGCGCTCCTTGAACAGCGGGAACTCCTGCCGGCACGGCATGCACCAGGACGCCCAGAAGTTGATGATCACCGGCGTTCCGCGCAGTGCGGCGAGGTCAACCGTCGACCCGTCGATCGCGGTCCCCACCACCGGTGGCGCCTGCTGGCCGGTCCGGGCGCCCGAGGGCTGGCCGGGTCCGCAGGCCGTGACCACGAGCAGCACGACCATGAGCGGGGCGAGGAGGCGGCTTCGGATCACTCCTTGATCGTAGGTCACAACCGCGGGACGCGCGGCCCGCACCGCGTGATCGGCGAAGCGTGACCAGCTGGCCCCGGAGCTACACCTACGGCGTGCCGCCGCTGGCGCCCGGAGCCGCCGAGGCACCGGGGGCCGCGCTGGCCGTGGCCGACGCGTCGGGCGATCCGCCCATGAGGCCGGACGAGAAGAGCAGCGCGAACGCCACCAGGATCGCGAGCACCGCGAAGGTTCCGCTGGGCCAGGCCGGGGCCCCGCCAAGATCGAGGTGCCCGCTGGTATCGGCCGCCTCGGTCGCGGTGTACTCCCTGCGGGCGTCCCTCAACCAGCCGAGCATCGTGATCGCGACCGCCGCGATGCCGAGCAGCAGGGCCCAGCCGCCCACGACCATCCCGGCCACGAGCATGGTGAGCGCGACGGAGATCAGCAGCGGGCGAAAGGACGGCGGCGGGATATGGACGCCAACGGGTGGCGTGCCGGCCGGTGCCGGCAGGGCACCGCGGGCCACCGCGGCGCCGCCCACACCGGCCACCGCGGCGTGGTCGAAGTTCCGCATCTCCTCGCGCCCCCAGTAGAGCAGCGTGACCACCAGGATGATCACGCCAACCCCGAGCCAGATCCCGCCCGCCACCATGCCGAACACGAGGAAGAACAGCCCGGCCGCCGCGAGCAGCGGTGCGAACGAGGGGCCGGGCAGGTGGATCCCGGCGGGCGTGGCCGGTGGCAGGCGCCGCTTGCCGCGTCGCGTCGGACCGGCCGTTGCGAAGCGGTACACGGTCCACGACAGGTACAGGAACACGAGGGCCGCCAGCCCGAACGGGATCAGCGCGATCAGGGCGCCCCAGTCCGGGACGATGAACTGCTTGCTGAAGTCAACGATGCCGTTGACGAGCTCCTCGATCATCGCTGGCGCATCAGCTCCGCTGCAGGCCGGCGATCAGGACGTAGGCCATGATGGCCGTCGCCACGCCGAGGGCGATCAGCATCGTGAATCCGGCGTAGTCGAAGATCCCGCCAAGGACGGTCGGGGCCGCCCAGTAGAAGCCCGCGATGGCCAGGAACACCAGCCCGACCAGGGCCGCGCGCCGGGGGTTCATCTGACAGCTCCCTTCCGCGCTACAGCAGGTACAGGATCGAGAACAGCAGGATCCAGACGACGTCCACGAAGTGCCAGTAGAGCGAGGTCGCCTCGACCATGTCGTGGTGCCTGGCGCTGAACTGGCCCGCCATCCCACGGTACACGACCACCCCGAGCATCAGGACGCCGCCGAACACGTGGGCGCCGTGGAAGCCCGTGAGGGTGAAGTACGTGGTGCCGAAGGTGGTCGCCCCCATCGTGAGGCCCTCGTGCATCAGCACGCTGTAGTCGTAGGCCTGCATCAGCAGGAAGGTGATGCCCATCACCAGGGTCACGGCGAACGCGCGCACGAACCCTGTCCGGTCACCCCGCTGGATCGCCCACACGCCGATCTGGCAGGTGACCGAGGACAGGACGAGGACGATCGTCGCCGGCAGGATGACGTTGAGCGCACCGGACTCGGTCACGAACTGGAACGGGTTGAGGAGCCCCTGGTAGGCGGTGGGGGGCCAGGTCGGCGTGGTCACCCCGTTGATGACCTCGGTGTAGCCCGCCCGGATCGAGAAGTAGGCCGCGAACAGGCCCGCGAAGAACATCACCTCGCTGGTGATGAACAGCAGCATCCCGAGGACCGGGTTCCCGAGCCCCCCGGAGCCATGGGCATCCGCGGCGTGGATGTCGCCGGGCGCGGCGAGGGTGGTGGCGTCGGCCGTCATCGTCCCTCCTCCGTCAGTGGGCCGTCGTCCGGCCGTGCCGGGCGTCAAAGACCGGGCGCTCCGAGCGGATCTCGGGCAGGCGGTCGAAGTTGTAGGGCGGCGGCGGCGACGAGGTCGCCCATTCGAGGGTGTTTCCCTGCCACGGGTCGTCGCCCGCGATCTTGCCGCCGCGCAGCGAGATCAGCACGTTCCACAGGAACGGCAGCACGCTGAAGGCGATGATGAAGCCCCCGATCGTGGCCGCCAGGTTGAGCTCGGTCCAGCCCGCGTTCGACGCGTACTGCGCGATGCGCCGGGGCATGCCGGCGAGGCCCAGCTGGTGCATCGGGAAGAAGGTCAGGTTGAAGCCGATGAACATGATCACGAAGTGGATCTTGCCCAGCGACTCGTTGAGCATCCGCCCGGTCATCTTGGGGAACCAGTAGTAGAGGCCGGCGAACACCCCGAACACGGAGCCGCCGAACAGCACGTAGTGCAGGTGCGCCACCACCCAGTAGGTGTCGTGGAGCGCAAAGTCCACGGGCACGGCCGCCGAGAAGGCACCGTTGAGCCCGCCGATCAGGAACATGGTGAGGAACCCGACCGCGAACAGCAGCGGCGTCGAGAAGGTCAGCTTGCCGCGCCACAGGGTCGCGATCCAGTTGAACATCTTCACGCCCGTTGGCACCGCGATCAGGAACGTCATCAGGCTGAAGAACGGCAGGAACACCGCACCCGTCGTGAACATGTGGTGCGCCCACACGGAGAAGCCCAGGGCGCCGATCCCGACCGTGGCGAACACGAAGGCCTTGTACCCGAACAGGGGCTTGAGCGAGAACACCGGCAGGACCTCGCTGATGATCCCCATCGCGGGCAGGATCATGATGTAGACCGCCGGGTGCGAGTAGAACCAGAACACGTTCTGGTACAGGACGGCGTTGCCGCCGTTGGCGGGATCGAAGAAGTGGCCGCCGTAGTTGCGGTCGATGAACAGCATGATCAGGGCGCTGGTCAGGACCGGCGTCGCCATCAGGACCAGCACGCTGGTCACCAGGATGGTCCACACCATGATCGGCATCCGGAACAGGGTCATGCCCGGCGCGCGCATCTTGAAGATCGTGACCATGAAGTTGATCGCGCCCAGGATGGAGCTGGTTCCGATCAGGGTCAGGCCCATGATCCAGAGGTCCGTGCCGGTGCCGCTGTACTGCGCGCCGGACAGCGGCGGGTACTCGGTCCAGCCCGAGGCCGCCGCCCCACCCGAGGCCAGGAAGCCCGAGGCCATCAGGGCGCCGCCCAGCGGGAGCAGCCAGAAGGAGAGGGCGTTGATCCTCGGGAAGGCCATGTCCGGGGCGCCGATCATGAGCGGGACGGCGTAGTTCCCGAAGCCGGCCAGGATCGGGATGATGAACAGGAACAGCATGAACGAGGCGTGCATCGTGAACGCCTGGTTGTAGAACTCCGCGCTGACCAGCCCGCCCATCGTGGTCGCGTCGGCCGGGATCGCAAGCTGGAGCCGCACGACCAGCGCCAGGGTCCCCCCGGCCAGGAAGAACACGAACGAGTTGATCAGGTACATGATCCCGATCTTCTTGTGATCGGTCGTCGTGAGCCACTCGTAGAGGCCGCCGCGAACGGCGGGAGCAGCTGGGTTGAGGGTCGTGGTGGCCATCCCTGCGTGCTCCCTTACTGCACCGTGAGGGTGCCGGTCATGTTCGCGTGGATTGTGCACACGAACGGATAGGTGCCCGCCGCGAGTGCAGGAACCGCGTAGGTGATCTCCTGGCCGCCGTCGATCACCTTGCCCTCGAAGACCACGGCGCCCGAGGCGTCCTTGATCTCGATGTCGTGGGTGACGCCCGCGACGTCGAGGTTCGCGAAGTGGATCGAGAATGGCGTGTTGGCCGGCGCGGACAGGGCCTTGGTGGTGAACTCGACGTTCTGCGCGGCCGCCTCGATCGTCGGCCCGGCGGCCTCGCCGGACGGGGCGGGCGTCGGGGTCGCGCTGGCCGCGGCGATCTCCTTGGCGAGCCACGCCTGGAAGTCGGCTTCGGGCAGCGCATGGACCTCGAACACCATCGAGCCGTGGAAGGGTCCGCACAGCTCGGCGCACTGCCCGCGGTAGGTGCCGGGCTCGTCCACCGTGAAGTCGAAGGCGTTGGTCTTGCCCGGCACGACGTCCCGCTTGAACAGGAACTTGGGGACATAGAACGCGTGGATGACGTCAGCGCTGGTCAGGGTGATGTGGACCGGCTTGCCGACCGGCAGCACGAGACCGCCGTCCTCGCCCACGGGCAGCAGCTGGCTGAACAGGATCTTGGCGTTCGGCCCGTCGGGCCCGTCGAGGTAGTCGAACCGCCACTGGAAGCGCGCGGCGACCGCACGCACGTTGAGGTCCGTGGGGGTCTTGGCCTCGACCGTGTTGAGGGTCTGCCAGGTCAGGGCGAACAGGAACAGGACGATCGCGGTGGGGATCGCCGTCCAGATCACCTCGACCAGGTTGTTGCCGTGCGTCTGGGCCGGGAGGGTGTCGTCCTCCGGCTTGCGGCGGTAGCGGAAGACCGTGAACACGATCGTCGCCTCCACCAGCACGAAGATCACGGCGGCGATGGCGAACACGATGTCGTAGAGCTGCTTGGTCGCACTGCCCCGATCGGTGGCCGGTGTCCCGTTGTCGACCGGGAAGAAGCTGTTCCAGGCGCTCTGGGGCGTGACGCCGGCAGCAGCCAGCACGCCGATCACGATGACCGTGATCGCGACGATGATCAGGACCGCGACGAGTGTTCCGGACCCCGTCCTGGGCCGGGAGGGCATCGACATCAAGGTTCCTCGTTGATGTGACGTGCGGGAGCCGTTGGCAGCCGGTCGATGGGCAGAAGCGGTGTGTCCGGGGACGCGCGCCGCCCGATCGGGGGCGCCGGACGCGGGCATCATACCGGAAGGTCACGGAATCGGGGGGCCGATTGCGGCGTGCGACCCTGCCGAATGTCACATCGCCGCTCTCGAGGGGATTCGGGCGAGAATGGGCAAGTGACCGTGCGCCGCTCCGTTCACCACCTGCTCCGCGCCATGCCGGCCGCCATCGCGGCCGCCGTCGTCGTCGCGGGACCCGTGCTCGCCCACGGTGGATTGGTGCCGGCCGCGGCCCCCGACGCGGCATCCCTGCTCCTGGGCTGGTCGGGCGATCCGCTGGTCTGGCTGCCCGCGATCACCGCGCTCGTCCTGTGGTGGATCGGCATCCGGCGGGTCAACGCCGCCCACCCGACGAACCCGGTCCCGCGGTCACGGACCGTGTCCTGGACGCTGGGGGTGATCGCCATCCTGTTCGCGCTCGACTCCGGCATCGAGCACTACGACACCACGCTGTTCTCCGTCCACATGATCCAGCACATGCTCCTGACGCTGGTGGCACCGCCGCTCCTGCTGCATGCCGGCCCCATCACGCTCCTCCTCCGGGCCTCGTCGGCGGAGACCCGGCGACGCTGGATCTTCCCCTTCCTCCATGCGCGGGTCATCAAGGTGCTGGCGTTCCCCATGGTCGCGTGGGTGCTGTTCGCCGGGGTCATGTGGATCAGCCACTTCTCGCCCCTGTTCGACGCCGCCCTCGAGAACGTGTGGATCCACCGCCTCGAGCACGCCCTGTACCTGAGCTCGGCGCTCCTGTTCTGGTGGCCGGTGATCGGCCCGGATCCGTCCCCGTGGCCCCTGGGGCCAGCCGCGCGGGTGCTGTACGTCGGGCTGCAGATGCCGCAGAACACGTTCCTCGCCCTCGCGGTCTACGCCTCCCCCGTGCCGCTCTACGCCCACTACCTGACCACCGGGCGGACGTGGGGGCCGACACCGCTCGAGGACCAGCAGATGGCGGGCGCGATCATGTGGGTCGGCGGCGACATGTGCTTCCTGGCGATGGTGGCCGTGCTGATGTTCCTCTGGATGCGGGACGACGAGCGACGGACGGTCGGGGAGGACCGGCGGCTCGCGGCCGAGGAGGCGGCGATCCGCGAGCGCGCCGTCGCGCTGGCGTCGCGGCGTGCCGCGGAGTTGGATCCCGCGGAGTTGGGTGCTGCGGAGCAACCGGAGGGCTAGGCTCTCGACTCGCGGATCGCGGATCGCCCTCACCGGTCCCGTGATCGCCCTCACCGGACCCGTGATCGCCATCTGCATCAGGATCGGCCCTTCCACGTTGAGTCCGGGACCCGAAACCCGGGTTTCATCGCGAGACCCCCTCGTGAGAGCGACGGATCTGATCCAGATCGCAATCAGCGCGAAGCAGCTACCCCTCGGGCGGGATCGGCGCCTCGAGATAGGCGAGGTAGCGGTCCGGGTCGACGTTGCCGCCGGAGACCACGCCCACGATCGGGCCATCGAGCGCGGTCAGGCCGGCCTCCGCCGAGTGGAAGCGCATCGCCGCCACCGGGAGGGCACCAGAGGGCTCCACCACGAGGCGTGCCTCCTCGGCCGCGAGCCGGACCGCCGCGGCGATCTCCGCCTCGCTGACCGTCACGATCATGTCCATCTGCGCCGAGAGGTGGGCGAAGTTGAGGCGCCCGATCGACTGGGTTCGGGTGCCATCGGCGATCGTGCGGCTGACCCGCTCGGCGGACCAGCCGACGATGTGACCGGCCGCAAGCGATTCCTGCGCGTCCGCGGCGAGCTCGGGTTCCACGCCGATGATCCGGGCCCTGGGCACGAGCGCCGTCAGGGCGGCCGCGACGCCACTCGCCAGCCCCCCGCCGCCGACCGGCACCAGCACCGCCGCCACGTCGGGCATGGCCTCGGCGATCTCCAGGCCCGCGGTGCCCTGGCCGGCGACGATCAGGGGATCGTCGTAGGGCGGGATGATCGCGAGACCGCGCGCCGCGGCGATCCGCTCCGCGACCAGCCGCCGCTCCTCGGACGCGGTGCCGACGATCACGACCTCCGCTCCATCCTGCTCCACCCGGGCTCGCTTGAGCGCAGGCGCGTCCGACGGCATGACGATCACCGCCGGCACGCCCAGCAACGCCGCGGCGCGGGCGACCCCCTGGGCGTGGTTGCCCGACGAGTAGGTGATCAGGCCTCGTGCGCGCTCCTCGGGTGCGAGCGCCGCTGCCGCCACGTACGCCCCGCGCAGCTTGAATGCGCCGATCGGCTGGAGGGACTCCGCCTTGAGCCACTGGCGGCGCTCCGGACGGCCGAACGGGACCAGCGGGGTGCGCAGCGTGATCCCGCGCAGGATCTCCGCGGCGGCGCGGATGTCAGCGATGGTGACCAGGGTCGGGGCAGGATGCTCGTCGGTCATCGGGGCTCGTCGGTCAGCGCCGGCGGACGGTCGTTCGCGAGCACTCGATGCACAGCGCCGTCCACGGCAGCGCCTCGAGCCGCTCGGGCGGGATGGGGCGCCCACACGCGGTACAGGCGCCGTACGTGCCCTCGTCGAGCCGCGCGAGGGCGGCGTCGATGTCGGCGAGGTGCCCGCGGTTGTGATCCCGGAGCGCGAGGTCCCGCTGCTGCTCGAAGACATGGCTTGCCGCCGCCGCCTGCGATCCGTAGGTCATGGGACCCGGCGCCTCGATCTCGTTCTCGCTGAGCTCCGTGAGCACGCGCTCGCGCTCCGCCGTCAGGGCGGCGCGGGCGTCGGTCGGCGTCGGCTCGGGATCCATGGTCTGCCGATCCTACCCGCGCGCGCACAGACCCGTGAGGGCCGTTCGGCCGATCCGCGTAAGTCGCAGATAAGTGGCTCGGGCCAGACTCCCGTCCTGACTCGTCGGGCAACGTCGCCCGCGCGTCGAGCACAGGAGGATGAGAACGTGTCCAGGAAGGTGAGGCGGGCGTTCGTGCGCGCGCTGCCCGCGGTGATGGCGATGCTGCCGGCGGTCGCGCTGATCGTCGACGGGGCGAAGCGATGGTGACCATGCGGGCCGGCGAAGGCCCCAGCGGGTACGCCCGGCGCTGGTAGCCCAGCCGCGTCCGAGCGAGCCGCAGCCTGGTGCTCGAGCGTCGGGGCAGACACCTTCCGGGCAGGGCCGCGTTTCCGGATGTCCCGCATCATGGGCGGATGCATCGCCCCTGGTCGGCCGCGGCCGGCATCATCGTGTTCGTCGGACTCGGGCTGCTTGCGGTCGTCACCGTCGCGTGCGATGCGGGGTCGGCGGACGCCACTCCGCCTATCACCCCGGGGACCAGCTCGGCGCCCAGGGAGCTCAACATCGTCGCCAGGGACTTCGCCTATGCCCCCGCGACCGTGGACCTTGTCCCGGGCGAGACGGTGATCCTCCACGTGGTCAACGGCGGCCTCGTGACCCACGAGGCCATCCTCGGTGACCTGGAGACGCAGCTTGCCTGGGAGAGCGCGGAGTCGCCGTTTGCCAACCCACCGCCGGGCCCGACGCCGGTGGTGCCGGCGCCCCCGGGCTTCGACGGCGTCCGGGCGGTGGTCGAGTCCGGGCAGCGGATCGACGTCGTGTGGACGGTCCCGGCCAGCGCGGCGGGCGACCCGAACGGCTGGTACGTCGGCTGCCACATCCCCGGCCACTGGGCGAAGGGCATGGTGGTGCCCGTCCGGTTCGTGGACCCGGCCGGCAATCCGCTCGCCTCCACCCCACCCCTCCCGGCAGGTCTCACCGGGGGCTGATCCCGGGCCATTGGTCACCCGCGGATGTGCCGCCGATGCACGCCGGATCCCGATCCGGGGGTGTAGGCTAGCCCGCGGTGCGTGGACCGCCGCGCGCCCCATGGCCGCGCAATAACAGCATCAGGAGAGCCTCAGAAACATGACGTACGTCATCGCTGAGCCCTGCGTCGACGTGATGGACACGGCGTGCGTGTCCGTCTGCCCCGTGGATTGCATCCACTACGACGAGGGAACCGACCGCAAGCTCTACATCGATCCCAACGAGTGCATCGACTGCGGCGCCTGCGAGCCCGAGTGCCCGGTGAACGCGATCTTCCCGGAGGAGAGCCTTCCCCCCGAGTGGGCCGCCTACACGGCGATCGAGGCGCAGTGGTTCACCGACAAGGCCGCGGCCCGCGCAGCCATGGACGCGCTCAAGCCGGCCTGAGGCAGCGCCTCTGTCGGACGCCCTGAGGCCGGTCAGCGGCCGCGGACGCCCGTCCATCGTCACGCACCGACAGCCCCGCATCGCTGCGGGGCTGTTTCGCGTGCGCCGCCCGTCACTGCCGAGCGGGCGCGACGGCCTCCCGCGGCCAGAGCGGCAGGTCCCCGTAGACTGGGCTCCATGCGCATCGTGTCGCTCCTGCCGGACGCCACCGAGATCCTGCTCGCCCTCGGTCTCGAGGATGAGCTGGTGGGCGTCACGCACCGCTGCGACGTGCCCACGATCGCCGGTGAGCCGGCCGTGTTGACACGCCCGGGATCGGCCGGGGGCGATGCGCTCGACGCCGCGGGGCTGGTCGACGCGGACCCGGAGCTGATCATCGTGGGCGCCGGTTGGGATGGCGCCGTGACCGCCCGTCTCGTCGAGGCAGCATTCGCCGATACGGAGGCGGCGCCAAGCGTGATGACGCACGCCCCGTCGACCGTCGAGGGGGTGCTCAACGCCATCGTCGGCATTGGAGCGATGACCGAGGCCGAGGATGAAGCCCTCGGCGTCGTCGAGGGCCTCCGCGAGCGCCTCCGGGAGCTCCAGGGCATCGTGCTGAGTCGTCGGGACGGCGGCTTCCGGCCGCCGAGGATCGTGCTGCTCGGAGCGGTGGACCCGCCCCGGACGGTCGGGCGCTGGATCCCGGACCAGGTGCGGCTCGCCGGTGGCTGGGAGCTGCTCGGGCAGGCGGGCGGGGCGGGCGAGGCCACCACCTGGCAGGCCGTGGCCGACATGGACCCCGAGGTGCTCGTCGTGCTCCCGGGTGGCCTGCCGCTGGCGGAGGCCGCGCGAGCCTGGGAGGCTTCTGCACGACCGCCGGGCTGGGGCGAGCTGAGCGCGGTGCAGGCGGGTCGGGCGTTTGTCGTCGACGGCGGTCCGTTCGTGCTCGCGGGGCCGCGGGTGGTCGACGGCATCGAGATCCTGGCCGAGCTGCTCGACCCGGCGGCGTTTGACGGGATGTCGCCGCCCACGACGTGGCTCCCGGCGTCCTGAGCGCCCCGCGCCGTGGCCTACCGTCAGCATTTCGACTGCCTGTGGTGTGGAACCGCGTGGGCAACGCGAGGGCCGGACGACATCGAGGGCTGGGCACAGCTGTGTCCGGCCTGCATGGGCAAGGCCGGCGACAACGCGTTCCTGCGGGCCCGGCTCCGGTCGGGCCTGGCTGCGAGGGCCGCCGCCGGCGGTGGCAAGGGCGGCGTTCGCGTCGCTGCCGCTCGGGCCGCCCGTCGACCGGTACCGCCGCCGGCGTTCCCCGACGACTGGTTCCTGCGCCGGGGAGCCTTCGCGCACGGGCCGGTCCACGACGCCGCCTGGGCGGCTGAGCTGGACATGGTGACCCGCTGGCTCGACGACCTCCCGCTTGCCGGCCGGATCGTGGAGCTCGCCGCGGGCACCGGGTTCTTCTCGCCGCTGCTTGCCGAACGGGGCGAGCTGTTCGCGTTCGAGGCCGACGGCGAGGCGCTGGGCCTCGCGCGCGACCGGCTCGTCGCGCACCGGCTGCGTGCCCATCTGCATGTCGCGGACCCGTGGGCGACGTTCCCCCCGGGTGCGGATCCCACGCCGGCCGATGCGCTTGTCGTCGCGTTCCAGCTGGGTCGCGTGCGGGGAGCCGGGCTGGACGCCGCGGCGGGCTCGCTCCGGGAACGGCTGGGCCGGCCTGGCCGGCTGGCGGTCATCGACCTTCGCCCCGATCCCGCGGGCGGTCCGCCGCCGGGCACCACGTGGTCATGGCACGATCCGTCGCTGGTCGAGGCATCGATGTTGCGGGCGGGCTTCACCCAGGTCGAGATCACGACGACCGGCCGGTTCTTCCTCACCCTCGACGCCGTCGCGCGCTGAACAGGCTCGCGGACCCTGTCGGGGCGGGAACGGACCAATCGCGGTGGTATCCTCCGGCCCGATGTCGCCCCTTTCCAGCCGCACCATCGCGACCGTCGGTTCCGGGGTCATGGCGGAGGCCATGATCGCGGGGCTGTTGCGTGGCCACCTCGTCGAGCCCGGGCAGGTCGTCGCCAGCCACCCGCGAGCGGAACGGCGGACCGCGCTCGCGGAGACGCACGGGATCCGCGTCGTTGCCTCCAACCCGGAGGCGGTCGACGGAGCCGACGTGGTCATCCTCGCCGTCAAGCCGCAGATGCTCGCGCGGGTCGGCCGGGAGATCGGGCCGCGCTTGCGCACGGGTCAGCTGGTGGTCTCGGTGCTCGCCGGGCCGACGACCCACGCCCTGGTCACGGTCCTGGGTCACGACCAGGTCGTTCGCGCGATGCCCAACACCCCCGCCCGGATCGGCAGCGGGATGACGGTCTGGTATGCCACGCCAGCCACGACCGCGGAGCAGCGGAGCCAGGCGAAGGCCCTGCTGGCCGCCCTCGGGGCTGAGCTCGAGGTCGAGGACGAGAAGTGGGTCGCCATGGCCACGGCGATCTCGGGCACTGGCCCCGCCTACGTGTTCCTCGTCATGGAGGCGCTGATCGACGCGGCCGTCCACCTGGGCTTCCCGCGCCACATTGCACACGACATCGTGATCGAGACCCTGGAAGGCAGCACCCGGTTCGCCAAGCAGTCCGGCGATCACCCCGCCGTCCTGCGCAACATGGTCACGTCGCCGGCCGGGACCAGTGCCGCCGCCATCCACGAGCTGGAGTCGGGCCGCCTGCGCACGGTCCTCTCCGAGGCCGTGTGGGCCGCCTTCCGCCGCACGGTGGAGCTGGGCGACCAGATGGAGGCGCAGCTGGCCAAGGACAACGCCCCGCGCTGAATGGATACCAACCCGGCCGGCGCCGGCCGTCGCACGGCGCGCGACCCCGACGAGCTCCGGCTCCTCGCCGGATCATCCGGCGGCCTGATCACCTCGACCTCCATGACCGGAGGCCACGATGGCGTCTGAGTCCGCCGCCAGCAGGGTCGCCGAGCGCGCCATGCGGTCCACCCTGCTCGCTCTCTCGCATCGCCGGGTGCTGGGCCGGCTGGCGACCCGGGTGCCGATCACCCGGCCGATGGTGCGGCGCTTCATCTGTGCGGAGACGCTCGAGGACGCGCTGCCGGCGATCCGCACGCTGCGCGACGAGGGGCTGGGAACCACGGTTGACGTGCTGGGCGAGTCCGTGACGGTCGAGGCGGACGCGCGGGCCGCTGCCGAGCGGTACCGGACGGTCCTCGACGCGCTTGCCCTGAGTGGGCTGGACCGGAACGTGTCGCTCAAGCCAACCCAGATGGGCCTCGCCATCGACGTCGGGCTTGCCCGTGAGACGATCGGGGGCATCGTGGAGAGGGCCGTGGAGCTGGGCGCGTTCATCCGCATCGACATGGAGGACCACACCACCACGGACCGGACGCTCGACCTGTGGCGGGACGTGCGCCCGACAGGGTGGCGCGACGGTGGCGCCGACGTGGGGGTGGTCATCCAGGCGGCGCTCCGCCGGAGTGACGCCGACGTGGAGGCGATCATCGCCGAGGGCGGGAGGGTCCGGCTGTGCAAGGGGGCCTACAACGAGCCCGCCAGCGTCGCCTACGCCGACAAGGCCGACGTGGACGGGGCCTACGAGCGCCTGATGCTCCGGCTCCTTCGGGCGGGCCGCTACCCGGCTATCGCGACCCACGACGTTCGCCTGATCAGGCGCGCCATCGCGGTCGCCGAGGCGGAGGGCATCGCCCGGGACAGCTTCGAGTTCCAGATGCTGTACGGCGTGCGCCGCGATCTCCAGGAGCAGCTGGCAGGAGCCGGCTGGCGTGTCCGGACCTACGTGCCCTTCGGCTCCCAGTGGTATCCGTACTTCATGCGCCGGCTTGCCGAGCGCCCGGCGAACGTCTCGTTCATCCTGCGCAACCTGTGGCGCGAGCGCGGCCGGGCCTGATCAGGACCCCGGGAATCCAAGAGCCGCCAGGTGGGCCCCTGGCGGCTCAGGCCCCGGCGGTGGGGACGGGACAGGAGGCGACTACCAGCGCTTGGCGCCGTCGATGATGAAGCCGAAGGCGGCCATCGAGCCGAGGAACAGGATCGCGCGGTTGGCGATGTACTTCATCTTGAGCATTTCAGTTCCTTTGTTCGAAGCTTGGTAGGGCACTGTCCCTATCGAGGCTTCGACCCTAGCCGGTGCTCCCGGACCATGGCGATGACCCACTCGTACTGGGACCCCCCCTGACCCTCGAGCCACGTTGACGGCGGGCAACGGTCAGCGCGGGCCGTGGCAGCGGCCCGGGGCCGGTCCCGACGGGTCTCGGCAGGCCCGGCCAGGCGAGGTTCAGGCAGGTCCGTCCGGGACGGCGAACCAGAACGTGCTGCCCTCGCCGGGCACCGACGTGACCCGGAGGTCACCGCCATGGGCGCGCACGATCTGGCGGGCGATCGGCAGCCCGAGGCCCGTGCCCCGTGGGCCGTCGGGCACGGTGTCCGAGGCCTGCCGGAACGGCTCGAAGATGCGGTCGAGGTCCGCCTCGGGGATGCCCCTGCCCGTGTCCGCCACGGCGACCCGCACCTCGCCGTCCGGCCGGTCGACGGTGACCCTGACCCGGCCTCCCGGGCTGAACTTCACGGCGTTGGACAACAGGTTGATCACGACCTGAACCAGGCGCTCGGCATCACCGTTGATCTCCGGCAGGTCGCTGGCAACCTCCAGCTCGAGGCGCACCCCACTCACCTCGAACAGGGCCGATGTCGCGGCCGTGGCGCGCCGGACCACGTCCTCGACACGGATCGGGGCCATGCGCCACTCGAGACGGCCTGCCTCGATCTTGGCCAGGTCGAGGAGATCATTGATCAGGCCGGTGAGCCGCTCACCCTCGTCCACGATGATCCCGAGGTTGTCGCCCACCTGGCGGACGGCGCGGTCGACCCTGGGCTCGGTGCGGTCCACCACCGGGAACACGACCTCGTCGAGGCGCTTCCGGTTGAGGCGGGCGAAGCCGACCACCGACGTCAGCGGCGTCCGCAGCTCGTGCGAGACGTTGGCCAGGAAGCGGCTCTTCGCCTCGTTCGCGAGCTCGGCGGCGGCGCGTGCCTCCTGGGCCTCCGTCGTCGCCGCGAGCAGCTCCGAGGTGCGTTCGGCGACGCGGGCCTCGAGGACCCGATTCTGGGCCTCGAGCTCGGCGTGGAGCCTGGCGGACTCGATGCCGCCGGCAAGCAGCGAGGCGACCGTGAACAGGAGCGGGCCGTCGTCGGGCTCCAGGGGTTCGCCGCCTCGACGATCGGGGACGATCAGGACGCCAAGCGTCCCGCCCGCGGTGACCAGCGGGGTGCCGACGAGCCCGGTGGACCCGAGGACGGCGGCCAGCCGCCGGTTCGTCTCGTCGGCATCGGCGGCGGCATCGCGAACGTGGAGCGGGCCCTCGGCGCGGGCAAGCAGCGCGGGCGCGGCCGCCGGATGCTCGATGGGCACCGCGAGGTCAGCGAGGAGCATCGAGATGCCGGGCGGTCCGCCGGCAACCTGCCAGCCCCCGATGCTCCGGGTCACGGGGTCGAGGAGGCCGAGGACGCCGCGCTCGAAGGCCAGCCTGTTCACGATCTCCGGGAGCGCCACCTCCGTGAGCCGGGCTGGATCGCGGATGGACGCGATGGCGATGCCAAGGGCGTTGATGGTCGCGAGCTCCGAGAGCCGCCGGCGAAGCCGGTCCTCGAGGGCCGCCGAGCGACCGGCGGCACCGGTGGCGCGGTTCGCCGAGGAGGCGGCTTCCGCTCGGTCCGGCCGGAAGCTCAGGAGGAGCTCCCCGTTGCGGACCCGTGTCCCGCCTCGATGCCCATGGCGCGCCCGATGGCCGGCCCCGCGAGCGCGGCGATCGCCGTGACGACCTTGAGATCCGCGGACCGGAACGGCCCGCCGGTGGCCGTGGCGCCGACCACGCCGAGGATGACATCACCGGCCCGGAGCGCCGCCACGACGAGGCTGCCTCCGGCGCGCTCGGCGTCCGTGGCACGCGGATCCGTGGCGGCATCCTCCACCAGCTCCGTGCCGCCGCTGGCGGCGGTGGCGCCGACGATGCCGGCTCCGATGCGGGCGTCGGTCAGCGGGCACCCCTGGCCGTCGGAGCCCGGGGCCGCCTCCAGCACGCTCCCGTTCGCGAGCAGGAGGAACCCACGCGCGTCGTGGGGGAGCCTGGAGAGCTCCGCCACCGCGGCGGCCACCACCGGTTCGACGGCGTTGGAGCCGCCGATCGCCGCCGCGAGGTCGTAGATCAGCGACAGCTCCCGGTAGCGCTCCAGCGCCTCGTTGGCCAGCGACCGCTTGTCGCGTTCGCGAGCGGCGGCGTAGGCGAGGACGGCCGCGATCCCCCGCGCCGACCGCCCGCCTTCCACCCAGCCCAGCAGCTGGCCGTCGACGACGACCTCGCCCCGCGCTTCCGCCTCGCTCCCCGTCGGGCCGGTCCCGTCCGGACCGCCGCGCTGGAGGATCACGCCGCCCTCGGCATCACGGATCGTCAGGGCCGCGTCGACGGACGCAAGCAGCGCGGACACCATCGGCGCCACGTGGCGGTGCCGCACGATCAGGCGGCGCAGCTCGCTCATGCGAGGCCCAGGACGCCGCGGGCGAGCGCGAGCAGCGCGTCCGGGTCGAATGGCTTGGTGAGGTAGTCGTCCGCGCCTGCGGCGAGACCTGCCTCCCGGTCCATCGCCTGGCCCTTCGCGGTCAGCAGGACGATGTGGGCGCCCGAGGTGGCCGGGTCGGCGCGGACCGCCCGGCACACGTCGAGCCCGTTCCGCCCCGGCATCATCAGGTCGAGGAACACGAGGTCGGGCCGCTGGGCCGCGATGGCGGCCACGGCCTCATCGCCGTCGGCTGCCGTGTACAGCTCCACGTCCTCGTCGAGCAGGTCCTCGAGCGTCTGCTCGATGAGCAGGCGGATGTGCTGCTCGTCATCCACGATCAGGATCGTCCGGGCCATTGACCCTCCTCGGTCGGTTGGGCGCCCACGATGCCCGAATGGGATCGTGCGCGCAAGACCGGGCCGCGCTCGGGCATCATGCGCAGATGCCGAATGACGCCGCAGCTCCTGTCCATGCCATCCCGCCGCGTCCCGATCTGCGGCGCCGCGTCCTGGCCGGCGAGCCCACGATCGGGTTGTTCGTGAACCTTGGATCCATCGTCTCGGCGGAGATCGTGGCCCGGGCCGGATACGACTGGGCGCTGATCGATCTCGAGCACGGGATGGCGACCGAGGCCGACCTGCTCGCCCAGCTGATGGCCGTCCAGGCGACCCCCACGGCGGCCGTCGTGCGGGTCGTCTCGAGCGAGCGGATGCGCGTTGGCAGGATCCTGGACCTGGGGGCGGACGGCCTGATGATCCCGCGGCTCGAGACGGCACGGGCGATGCGCGAGACCGTGTCCTGGATGCGGTATCCGCCCGACGGGATCCGGGGCGTGGCCGCGGGTACGCGGGGTGCCGGGTACTCGACCGTGCCGCACGCCCAGATCCGGAACGTCAGCGAGCGGGTGCTCGGCGTGTTCCAGGTCGAGTCGCGGGCGGCCGTCGCGGCCGTCGACGAGCTGGCGGCCATGGATGGGGTCGACGTGCTGTTCGTGGGCCCGGCCGACCTCAGCCACGAGATGGGGATCCCGGGCGAGTTCGGCCACCCGGCCTTCGTCGAAGCGCTCGACCGCGTGGCGGCGGTCGCGCGGGCGAACGGCAAGGCGGCCGGGATGCTGGTCCGGAACGCGTCCGAGGTGCGGGCCTACCTGGATCGTGGCTACGGGTTCATCGGCATCGGATCCGACTCCGGCCTGGTCATGAGCGGGGCGCGCCAGCAGCTGGCGGAGGCCCGGGCCGCGCTGGGCTGACCGCCGCTCCGGCCGACCCCGATAGGGCCTACTCCTCGTGGAGGAGGGGCGCCGGCAGGGGGAGCGGCGACCGGGCGCCCCGGGTGGGCATCTGCGACAGGAGGACCCCCGCGAAGATGAGCGCGCCCCCGACCCACTGGATGGGCCCCAGCCGCTCGCCGAGCAGGAGCGACGCCGCCATGATCGTCCACAGTGGCTCAACCGTGGAGATCAGCGACGCCTGCGCCGCCCCCACTCGCTGGGCCCCGGCATAGAACCCCTGGACCGCGAGGAAGCCGGCAACCACCGCGACCCCGGCGATGCCCGGCCACGCCTCGCCCGGGATGGTCGCGGGCAGGACGGGGTGCGCCGTCACAACGCACATGGCCCAGTACACGGCCGCGGTCGTGGTCAGCATCACGGCCACCGCGACGGCCGCGTTCGCTCCCTCGTCAGAATCGTGACCGGTGCGATCGGAGCGCTCGCCGGAGAGCCGCGCGGCGAGGATGATCCAGCCGGAGTAGAGGAGCGGCGCGGCGATCACCAGGAGCAGGGCGCCCGGAGGCGGCGCGGTGGTCGCGTTGATGCCGCCCACCGCGAGCACGACGCCCGCAACCGCGATGCCCAGGGCGGTCCACGCCCGGCGGCCCTCCAGCGGGCGCCCCAGCTTCAGGGCCAGCACGGCGACGACCGGCGGGTAGATGTAGACGATGAGCGCCGCGAGCGAGAGGTCCACCTCGGCGATGCCCGCGTAGTAGGTGGCGGTGTTGGATACGTACCAGACGCCCAGGCCCATGGTCGTGAGCAGCGTCCGTCGTGACACCCGGCGAAGCGACCGCCGGGCGGTCGGGTTGGCGAGCAGGACGAGCCAGGACAGCCCGCCGGCAATCGCGAACCGCCAGGCCATGAGGGTGAGCCAGTCGACGCCGGTCGCATAGACCGGGCGCGCGAACAGGCCGCCGGAGCCGAAGGCGACGGCGGACATGATGACGAGGGCGATGCCGGTCAGGCGAGCTCGGTCCAACCTGCGGAGGGTACCGAAGGTGAGGACGGTCGTCGTCACGGGTCGGCGGGACTCCAATTCGGGGCCGTCCGGACGCCCGCAGCCGGGCCCTCTTCCGGGGCGCGCTCACGCGGGTGCGCGTACACTGGCCACGTGGCTGACCTCACTGAGCGCGCTGTTGTCGCGCGTGTTCCCGCCCTGGCATCCCAACCCCTCACCGTCGTCGGTCGGCGGCAACCCGTGTCCGTGCCGCCCGGCACGACGCTCGGGGCATGCCTGCTCGCGATCCAGCGTGGTGGCACCGGCGATTCGGTGTTCGTGACCGACGCGGAAGGGCGCCTCGCCGGCGTCCTCACCGAGCGCGACATCTTCGGTCGCCTGGTCGGCCCCGACGTCGCGGCCGGCGTTGACATCGACGTCCCGGTCGAGGAGTTCATGACCACCAGCCCGCGAACCCTGCGGCTGGAGCACACCGTGCGCGATGCGCTGGAGCTGATGCAGACGGGCCGGTACCGGAACATCCCCGTGGTCGACGAGGACCGGCGCCTGGTGGGCGTCGTCCGCCAGGTCGACATCCTCAAGTTCCTCGCGGAATCGTTCCCGGAGGAGCTGCTCAACCTCCCACCCCGACCCCACCAGCAAATCGAGCAGGCCGAAGGCGGATGACCAACACGGACCAATTCGAACACACCGTCCAGGAGCTCGATCGGGTCACGATCCGCTTCGCCGGTGACTCCGGCGACGGGATGCAGCTCACGGGGACCCAGTTCACCCGGACGGCGGCCGTCTTCGGCAACGACATCAGCACCTTCCCGGACTATCCCGCGGAGATCCGCGCCCCCGCCGGCTCACTGCCCGGCGTGTCCGGCTTCCAGATCAGCTTCTCCGCGTCGGACATCCACACCCCGGGCGACGCGCCGGACGTGCTGGTGGCGATGAACCCGGCGGCGCTCAAGACCAACGTGGTGGACCTGCCGCCGGGCGGCGCGGTCATCGTCAACAGCGACGCCTTCACGACCGGCAACCTGTCGAAGGCGGCCTTCGCGTCCAACCCGCTGACCGACGACTCGTTGAAGGCGTACCGCGTATTCCCGGTCCCGATCAGCACGCTCAACGCGAACGCGCTCTCCGGCCTGGAGATGACCAGCAAGCAGATGGACCTGACGAAGAACTTCTTCGCCCTGGGCCTCATGTTCTGGCTCTACGAGCGGTCGATGGACCCGACCCTCAACTGGATCGAGGAGAAGTTCTCGAGCCGTCCGGTCATCGCCGAGGCCAACGGCCGCGCCCTCAAGGCCGGCTATGCCTTTGGCGAGACGACCGAGATGTTCCACCAGACCTACCGGGTTCCCAAGGCCAAGCTGCCGCCCGGGACGTACCGCAACATCACCGGCAATGAGGCCACGGCGCTCGGCTTCCTTGCCGCGTCACGAGCAGCAAAGCGCGACCTGTTCTACGGCTCCTACCCCATCACCCCGGCCTCGGACATCCTTCACCAGCTGGCGAGCTACAAGAGCTTCGGTGTCCGCACCTTCCAGGCCGAGGACGAGATCGCCGCGATCGGGGCAACCATCGGCGCGGCCTACGGGGGTGCCCTGGCGCTGACCGGCACGTCCGGGCCGGGCGTGGCCCTCAAGACGGAGGCGATGGGCCTCGCGGTCATGACCGAGCTGCCGCTGGTGATCGTCAACGTCCAGCGGGCCGGACCCTCCACCGGCCTGCCGACGAAGGTGGAGCAGGCGGACCTGTTCCAGGCCATCTTCGGCCGCAACGGCGAGTGCCCGATGCCGGTGGTCGCGCCGGCCACACCCGGTGAGTGCTTCACGATGGCGGTCGAAGCCGCGCGCATCGCGCTCAAGTACATGACCCCGGTGCTGTACCTGTCGGATGCGTTCGTGGGCAACGGCGCCGAGCCGTGGCGCGTGCCGTCGGTGGACGACCTGCCGGACATCTCCGTCCCCAACGCCGTCAAGGGGGAGACCACGTTCCTGCCCTACGGGCGGGATCCCGAGACGCTGAGCCGCCCATGGGCGATCCCGGGGACCGAGGGCCTCGAGCACCGCATCGGCGGGCTGGAGAAGCTCGACGGCCTGGGCACGGTCAACTACGACGGCGAGAACCACCACCGGATGACGGTGTTCCGCCGCGACAAGGTCGCCGGCGTCGCCAACGACATCCCCGAGCTCGAGGTCTTCGGGCCCGAGTCCGGCGATCTCCTGATCGTCGGCTGGGGTTCAACCTACGGGGCCCTGCGCAGCGCCGCCGAGCAGCTCCGGGACGCGGGGAAGTCCGTCGCCCACGCGCACCTCCGCTACCTCTTCCCCTTCCCGGCCAACACGGGTGACGTGCTTCGTCGCTACCGGGCGGTGCTGGTCCCCGAGCTCAACCTCGGCCAGCTCAGCTTCGTCCTTCGGGGCACGTATCTCGTGGATGCCGTCAGCTACGGCCGCGTCCGAGGCAAGCCGTTCCGGATCTCCGAGATCGTGGACGAGGCCAACCGGCTCCTGGGCTCGATGGCTGGCGGGAGCGCCGCCCCGAGCCCCGGAGAGTCCCGATGACCGAAGTTCTCGATCCCGCGCCGATCAAGCTCACCCGCAAGGACTTCGTCTCGGAGTCGGAGGTCCGGTGGTGCCCCGGCTGCGGGGACTACTCCATCCTGGCCCAGACCCAGAAGGTGATGCCGGACTTTGGGGTGCCGCGGGAGAACATCGTGTTCATCTCCGGCATCGGGTGCTCCGGCCGGCTGCCGTACTACATGAACACGTACGGCTTCCACAGCATCCACGGCCGTGCCGCCACCCTCGCCACCGGCCTCCGGATCGCGCGCCCGGACCTGATGGTATGGGTGATCACCGGGGACGGTGACGCCCTGTCCATCGGTGGCAACCACTTCCTGCACTCCATGCGCAGGAACGTGGATTTCACCATGGTCATGCACAACAACCGGATCTACGGCCTGACCAAGGGTCAGGCGTCACCAACCTCGGAGATCGGCAAGCGGACCAAGTCCACGCCCATGGGCTCGACGGACCGGCCGATCATGCCGCTCACGATCGCGCTGGCCGCCGAGGCCACCTTCGTCGCCCGGACGGTCGACAACCACACGGAGCACTTGCAGCACACGCTGGAGGCCGCCGGCCGGCACCACGGGGCCGCCTTCGTGGAGGTGCTCCAGAACTGCAACATCTTCAACGACGGCGCCTGGCGGGAGTTCACCGATCGAGAGGTCCGGGACGACCGGATGCTGGTCCTCGAGCACGGCAAGCCGCTGGTGTTCGGCAAGGAGCGCAACAAGGGCATCCGCCTCAACGGGCTGCACCCCGAGGTGGTGACCATCGGCGAGGATGGAGTCACCGAGGCGGACCTCGCGGTCCACGACCAGTACGCCGAGGACCCGTATCTCGCCCTGATCCTGTCGCGGATGTTCTGGCCAGAGTTCCCGGTGCCGGTGGGCGTGTTCCGGCAGGTGGAGCGCGCGACCGTGTCGGAGCTGATCGAAGCCCAGATCGAGCAGGCGAAGGCCAAGTCAGGCGAGGGCGACCTTGCCCAGCTTCTCCTGTCCGGCGAGACATGGACGGTGGAGTGACGATGATCTGTCCCAACTGCCGGTTCGAGAACTTCGCCGGCGACGACACGTGCGCCAACTGCGGCGCGGACCTGTCGACGATCGACACCCCCCAGCAGGCGCTCGACTACCAGGACACCGTGCTTGGCGAGCATCTCGACGCGCTCGGCCTCGCCGAATTCCAGACCGTCGCGCCCACGCTCGGCGTGGCGCAGGCGATCCGCCAGATGCATAGCACCGGGACGGACTGCCTGCTGGTGGTGGACGGGGACCAGCTGGTGGGCATCTTCACGGATCGTGACGCCATCACGAAGGCCGCCGACAAGCGCCTGCAGCTGTTCCACGTCCAGGACTTCATGACCCCGGACCCGGTGGTGCTGCGGCACGAGGACACGCTGGCGATCGCGATCCACAAGATGGCCGTGGGCGAGTTCCGGCACATCCCGATCGTCGACGACGGCAGGCCGATCGGCCTGGTGGCGGCGCCCGACCTGTTCCGGCACCTGGTCGCAGCGCTCGGGTGACGGGGGACCTCCTCCGCCCGCGCGCCCGAATCGCGATCCTCGCCGACGACCTCATCTGGTCCACGCGCCTCGCCGACGGCGTCCGTCGCCTTGGCGGCCAGCCGATCAGCGTGCGCTCCCTCGACGCCCTGGCCGGGGCCCTCCCGGCGGCAGACGGGTGTGTCGTGGACCTCACGGCCCGCGCCTACGACGGGCTGGCCGCGCTCGGGGCGTCACGGCACGCTGGGGTGCCGTCGATCGCCGTGGGGCAGCATGACGACGCCGCCATGCGCCGGTCCGCGCTGGACGCGGGCGCGGCACGCGTCTACGCCTACCGCGCCCTGTTCGAGCAGGGAGACCGTCTGCTGGGCGGCTGGATCGAAGCGCTTGGTGCAGATGCGGCCGGGCCACCCCCCGCCGGGGCAGAGGCGTGACGCGCGGCATCCCCGCGGACCGGTATCCGGAGCGGCTGGCAAGGGCGCGCCGCGAGGCGGCAACGGCCGGCCTCGATGCGCTGCTCATTGGCGTGGGCGCGGACCTGCGGTATCTCGCCGGCTACGAGGCGCTGCCGCTCGAGCGGCTCACGCTGCTCGTGCTGCCAACCGGCGAGGGTGCCCCGGCCATGCTGGTCGCCCCGCGGCTGGAGGCGAGCCCGGCCCGCGGGTGCGCCGCGGTGGTCGCGGGCGCCGTGGCGGTGTCGACCTGGGAGGAGACCGAGGACCCGATGCGGCTCGTCGCAGCCCACCTTGGGAGCGCCACCGGCCGACCGGTGGCGAGCCTGTCGGTCGCGGTGTCGGACGGGCTGCGGGCCGCGTTCGTGCTCGGACTCCAGCGGGCGCTCCCCGGCGCCCGGTTCTCGCTGACCTCCGCGGTCCTGCGGGCGCTCCGGATGCGCAAGGACACCGACGAGGTCGCCCTGCTCCGCCTCGCCGCCCAGGCTGCCGACCGTGTGGTTGCCGCCGTGTCGGGTGGGCGGCTCGTCGGACGAACGGAGGCGGACGTCGCCCGCGAGGTCCGGGACCGGCTCGTGGCCGAGGGGCACGACCAGGCCGAGTTCTGGATCGTGGCCTCCGGTCCCAACAGCGCCTCCCCGCATCACGACCCCGGTGAGCGGCTGATCGGCGCCGGCGAGCCGATCGTGATCGACATCGGGGGCACCCTGCGCGGTTACGGTTCCGACATCACTCGGACGATCTGGGTGGCGGGTCCGTCGGACATCGGTCCCGACGACGGCTTCCGGACCCTGTACGCGGTGCTCCAGGCGGCGCAGGCCGCTGCGACGGCCGCCGTCCGTCCCGGTGTCGCCTGCGAGGTCATCGACGAGGAGGCGCGCCGGCGGATCACGGAAGCAGGATACGGGCCGCGGTTCATCCACCGGACCGGGCACGGCATCGGGCTGGAGGGGCACGAGGATCCCTACCTGGTGGCCGGCAATCGCGAGCTCCTCGCCACCGGGATGGCGTTCAGCGTGGAGCCCGGGATCTACATCGAGGACCGGTACGGCGCGCGGATCGAGGACATCGTGATCTGCGGGGACGAGGGCCCGATCGTGCTCAACGAGCTGCCGCGGGACCTGCTCGTCGTGCCGGGCTGACGATGACGGTGATCAGCGGCCCGGGGTATCATCCGCCGATCGGCCGAGCCCCCGGTCGACGCCAGAGCCTCTGTTCATGACCTTCCCTCCCGAGCGGGTCGGCAACCCGCGGTTTGACGGCTGATGAGCCGTCGCAACCGGCACGCCAGGCATCAGCACCAGGCCCCAGCCCCGCGACCTCGTCCCACGAGTCCGGCCGGAGATCGGTCCGGCGCGCCCGCCGAGGGCCCCTCGGATGTGCGGCCCGAGGCGCGCGTGGAGCTGCGCGCGGACCAGCGCGTGGAGCTGCGCGCGGACCAGCGCGCGGATCCGCGTGGCGAGGCACCCGCCCAGGACGTTGCCTCCCTGGAGGCGGCTCCCCAGCCAGCCGCACAACGGGACGGCGTCGCGCTGGGTGACAACGGGCTCAAGCCGGACACGCATGGTCCGGCGATCGTGATGCGCGAGCGGCGCCGGGATCCGCAACCGCGACCGGCCGCCACCGGCCCCGCCGTCGCGGCCGCGGCGGCCCTGGCCGCGCCCGCCGGTCCGCCGGTGGACGTCGGCCGTGACGGTCAGGGTCGCGGCGACGCGGAGATCGCGCGCCCGACGTGCACCGTCGCCCAGCTGCGCCGGTTCATCAAGAGTCGCCCGTGGATCCCCCTCCACGAGCTCCGCCGCCGCTTCGGGATCTCCGGTGGGGATGACGATGTCAGCCCCATGCGCGTGGGCGACCACCAGCTGTTCATCGGCCTGCCCCTGCCCGAGAGCCGCCTCGTGGCGGAGCTGCTCGCCGGGGGCGACGTGGGGTACGAGCTGAGCCTGGATCCGGGCGCGCCGATCGTGGTCGGGGTGTATCCGATGCGCCCGGTGCCCAGGGGCTGACGGGTCAGGCCGGGGCGTCGTACGCCTTGGCGAGCGGCTCCACGGTGGGCGCCTTGGTCCGCAGGTCGCGCAGGGCCGCCTGGTCCATGCTTGCGAGCCGCGGCAGGTCCGGTTGGTTGCTCCGCAGCAACCGCTCGGTGAGCGTGGACAGCAGCAGCTTGCTGACCTCCGGGACCTCCATCACGGCCCGCAGCGCGTCGGCCGGGACCTCCAGCAGCGTGCTGTCGCGGGTGGTCACCACGTCGGCCGTGCGGGGTGACCCGGTGAGGGCGGCGATCTCGCCGAAGAAGTCGCCGGCGCCCATCGTCGACAGACCCCGGTATCCGCCCTCGGTATCCGGGATGCCCGCCGCCGCCTCGCCGTCGAGGATGAAGTAGGCCGTGGTGGCCTTGTCGCCCTGGGCGACGAGCCGGGTGCCCGCTGCCACATCACGCACCTGCGCCTGGCGCACGAACGCGGCACGCTGCGGATCCGACAGGCGGGTGAAGGTGGCGAGCCGTCCGACCAGCAGGCCGAAGTCCGCCATCGTCGCCGGTCGCACCAGCGCCGGGGCCGCGACCTCGCTCGGGGCAACTCGCAGGGCCGTGAGGGCTCGCCGCCACTCCACCGCCGGACGCCCGACGCCCGGGGCGACGAGGGAGGCCAGGGCGACGACCACGAGGATTGCCGATGAGAGCACCAGCATGAGCCGGACGTCGATGAAGTCCGCCAGCCCGGCCCCCGCCATGCCGGCGAGGAAGATGACGTCGCGCATCACGAACAGGGCAGAGAACACGCGGCCGCGGAGCTCGCGCGGCGTGTGCCGCTGGAGAAGCGTCTGGCGGGCAACCCCCGCGGGCGAGTTGAAGAAGCCGCTCATCATCACGAACACGATCGCGACCCCGATGACCGGCGAGAACGCGTACAGGGCGCCCGCGATGCCCATGCCCATCGTGCCCACGAAGACCCACAGCCCGATCTGCAGGCGACCGGCATACCTGGCCATGAACAGCCAGCCGATCACGAAGCCAACGGAGGTCAGGCCCTCCTGGATGCCGTACTCGAACGCCGTGGCGCCAAGGACCTTGATGGCCATCGGCAGCAGCAGGACGTTCCACAGGCCGAACGCGAAGAACACCGGCGCGCTCAGCAGGAACAGCGACCGCAGCATCGGGATCTCGGCGATGGTCCGGACCCCGATCTTGAGGTTGGCGATGACCACGCCGACCGAGGTCTCCTCGTCGGGCTTGTCCATCTTGATCCGCACCCGCATCAGGGAGATGCAGGCGGCCGAGAACACGAAGGTCAGCGAGTCGATCCAGAACGCCAGCCGGATGTCGATGGCGGCCAGGAGGCCGGCGCCCGCGAAGCCGATGGCCGTCGAGCCGAACGAGGCGATCTGGAGGAACGCGTTGGCCGCGGTCAGCTCCTCGTCGCTCGCGATCTCCGGGATCAGGGCCTCGTAGGCAGGGTCGAAGAACTGCTTCACGCCCGCGTTGACGAGGATGGCCGCGAACAGCAGCGTGATGTCCAGCCCGAACAGGAACGGGACCATCGCGACGACGACGCCCTGCAGCAGGTTGCTCGCCATCATCACCCTGCGCCGGTCCCAGCGGTCGACGAACACGCCGGCGATCAGCCCCACGGTGAGGCTCGGCACCGCGGTGGCCATGAGGGTGAGGCCGACGGCCAGGGCCGACCCGGTCTGGTCGAAGACATAGATGGCGGCCGCGAGATCGGTCAGCGACGAGCCGGCGGTGGAGACCAGCCGGGCCAGCCACATCAGGACGAAGTCGCGGCGCTTGAACACCGCCGTCGATGAGATCGCTGCCGGCGAGGCGGACTGTTCGCTCATGCCGAGCGTCCCCGTCGCGCCCGCTGCACCAGTGCTCCTCCCGCCGTTGCCGCTCACGTGAGCCGGCGTCGCGGACGATCGAAGCCCGGGACGCGTGGCCTGGCGCGCAGTGTACGACGGGGCTTCCGACGATTCGCCCCGGTTCCGCACGGGCGACCCGGGATGGCGCGGGCGGTGCGGGTGTCACGCGGTCTCACCCGGGCGGCTGTCAGATCCCCGACATCCGGCCCCCGGACAACCGGACCCCCTCCAGGGCCAGGAGCTCGCGCTTGAGCTCCAGGGCCGCCTCGCGACCACCCCATGCCGCCACCCCGTACCCGCCCAGGCTGCCGTCACCGGCGATCACCCGGTGGCAGGGGACCAGGAGGCCGACCGGGTTGCGGCCAACGGCGCCGCCCACGGCCCGTGCAGCCCCCGGGCGCCCGATCCGTCGCGCGATCTCGCCGTAGCTCGCCGTGGTCCCGCGCGGGATCGCCCGGACCGCGTCGAGGACGAGCCGGTCCCAGGCGGGGCGGTCGGCGATGTCGATCGGCAGTGCGGCCAGGTCGACGGGCTCGCCGGCCAGCATCTCGCGCACCCTGTCGGCGGCCTCGCCGGCCAGGCTCCCGGCCACGGGCCCCGCTCGCTCCGGATCCACCACCAGCCCTCGCCGGCGGAGGCCCGCTTCGAACGAGTCCCTCGGCCCAAGCAGCTCCACGGCCGCCACGCCCCGGTCGGTCGCGGCGACGCGCACCGGCCCGTGCTCCCAAGGCATGTGAACCGCGCTGACGAATGCATAGAACATATTCACGATGCAATAGTTGCATACAGCGCTGGGTAGTGGCACACTCCGCAGGCCATGTCACACCTCAACCTCGTCACCTTCGACGCCAAGAAGAAGCCTTGGTGGCCCAGCCGGGAGGCTCGGGCCCAGGGGCTCTGACGGCGCGCGAGCGACGACGAACGGAGCCTCCGGGACCGGAGGCTCCGAAGGGGCCGCGAACACCACGTCGGTGATCGCGGCTCTTGTGATTCTCGGACCTCCGGACCCGCGGCTCCCACCTGCGGAAAGGATGTCATCACCCATGGAGCTTCTGATCTACGGGCCCGGCCGGCTCGGTGGGGCGATCGCGGGCGCTGCCGGAGATGACGGTTGGACGGCGATCCTGGTCGGCCGCCTTGCGCCCGGGGCGACCCGGGCGCCCGCACCCCGCGCCGACGTCGTCGTCGAGGCGTCGGTGGGGACCGCGGTCGTGGACAACCTCGGTCACGCGCTCGCCGCCGGCAACCGGCGCCTCGTGCTCGCGGCCAGCGCCTGGGACGCGGACATCGCCCGCGTCCGCTCGCTGCTCCTCGAGCACGGCGCCGCGGCGGTGGTCGCGCCCAACCTGGCGCTTGGCGCCGCGCTGTTCCTGCGACTGGCCGAGCACGCCGCGGCCATGTATGCCCGGGCGGGCTTCGAGCCGTCCATCGTCGAGTGGCACCGCCGTGGCAAGGCCGATCGCCCGTCGGGGACGGCACGGGCGATCGCGCGCCGGGTCACCGCCGTGGACGCGCGCTGGGCCACGCCCGACGCCGAGGGCGACGCTCGTCCGGCGCTCGAGGTCATCGGTGTGCGGGCCGGCTCGGCCCCCGGGACCCACCTCGTGACCTTCGACGGTCCGGGGGAAAGCGTGGAGCTGCGACTCACCGCCCGGGACCGGCAGGCCTACGCCGATGGTGCCCTCGCCGCCGCGCGCTGGCTCGTCCGCGAGGATCGCGGTCCTGGACTGCATCCCTTCGACGCGGTCGTGGACGACCTTCTCGCGACCGGGCCCGCCCGTTCCAGCGCCATCGCCTCCGCCTGGCCGCTCTGACCAGCCGGCCCAATCCACCTCCAGGAGACCCGACATGACTCGCCTCGCCAGATCCACCGTAGACCGCACGCCCCGGCTCCGGGGTGCCTTCACGGCCCTCGTGACGCCGTTCACCGACGACGGCACGCTCGATGAGGCCGCGTACCGTGCGCCTGGTCGCGTGGCAGGTCATGGCCGGCATCGACGGCCTCGTCCCCGTCGGCACCACCGGCGAGTCGCCGACGCTGACCGCCGCCGAGCGTGATCGGTGCATCGAGATCGCCGTGCAGACCGCTGCCGAGCGCTCCGGCGACCGGTTCGTGCCCGTGATCGCGGGGACGGGCTCCAACGACACGCGGGCCTCGATCGACGCCACCCGCCGGGCCGCGGCGCTGGGCGCCGATGCCGCGCTCGTCGTCACGCCCTACTACAACAAGCCCGACCAGCGGATGCTCGATGCCCATTTCCGCGCGATCGCCGACGATGGCGACCTCCCGATCGTCGTGTACAACGTGCCCGGCCGCACGGGCGCCAACGTCGAGGCCGACACGTTCCTGCGGCTCGCGGAGCACCCGCGGGTGATCGCCGTCAAGGAGGCCAGCGCCAACATCGAGCAGATCGCCGTGATCTGCCGCGACCGTCCGCGCGACGTGGCGGTGCTCTCCGGCGACGACGCGGCCACGCTGGCGATCCTCGCGATGGGTGGCGACGGTGTGATCTCGGTCGCGAGCAACCAGGTCCCGGGCGAGGTTTCGGCCATGGTCCGGTCCTGGCACGCGGGCGACCCCGCGATCACGCGCCGGATCCACGACCGGTTTCTGCCGCTGTTCCGGGCCAACTTCCAGGGCGCTCCCAACCCGGTCCCGGCCAAGGCCGCCCTGCTGGCGATGGGCCTGCTCGACCGTGACGCTACCCGGGCGCCGTTGCTGCCGCTGGCCGACGCGCCCAGGGACCGGCTCGTCGCGCTGCTCCGGGCGCTTGGGCTGGTGGCCGGTGGCGGACGGCAGGCGGGCGTTGCCGGCGAGGTGGCCGCATGACCGCCGCCCCGGTCACGATCGCCGCGTCGATCCTCGACGACCTCGACGGCGGGCGCCGACGTGCCGCCCTCCCCGACCCGGACGCACCTGGCGGCTGGCGCACGGATCCCGAGGTCAAGGCCGCCATCCTCGCCTGCTTCCACGACCGGGAGACCGTCGCGTGGGACCTCGGTGACGTGCTTCGCTTCCGGGACCGCGCCGGGCTCCCGGTCAAGGACCTGCTCGCCGGTCCGTGGCGCGTGGTGCCCGGTGGGACCTCGGTCCGGGCCGGCGCGTACCTCGCCCCGGGTGTCGTCATCATGCCGCCCTCGTTCGTGAACGTCGGCGCCTGGATCGGCGAGGACACCATGGTCGACTCGCACGTGCTGGTCGGCTCGTGTGCCCAGATCGGCGCAGGGGTCCACCTCTCGGCGGGCGTCACGATCGGCGGCGTGCTGGAGCCCGCCGGCGCGCGGCCGGTCATCGTGGAGGACGGCGCCTTCGTCGGGGCCGGGTCGGCGCTGCTCGAGGGCGTGCTCGTGGGGGCCGGCGCGGTCATCGGGGCCGGCGTGACCCTGACCGGGACCTCTCGCGTCTACGACCTCGTGCGCGGGCGGGTCCTGGCCGGCACGCCGGAGGCGCCCCTCGCGATCCCCCCGGGCGCCGTGATCGTGCCCGGGTCGCGCGCGCTCGAGGGCGAGTTCGCCGCCGCCAGCGGCCTGTCCGTGTCGGTGGCCCTGCTGGTCAAGGACCGGGATGCCGGCACCGACGCCCGGGTCTCGCTCGAGGACGCGCTGCGATGAGCCTGGTCCGCGATCCGGGACCGCCGCCGGCCCGCAACGAGATCCTCCGGGGTGGGCGCCTGGGCGGGCAGGATCCGGCGGCGCTCGCGGCACGCTTCGGGACGCCGTTCTACGCCTACGACCTCGACGTCGTGACGCGCCAGGTCGAGGCGCTCCGGGGGGCTCTCCCGCCGGACTTCGACCTCGCCTATGCGGTCAAGGCCAATCCCAACCTCGCCATCGTCCGGCATCTGGCGAGCCTCGGGCTGGGTGCCGACGTCGCCTCGGGCGGCGAGCTCCGGCACGCGCTCCGGGCAGGCGTCGAGCCGGCGAAGATCGTGCTCACCGGACCCGGCAAGCGCGACGAGGAGCTGCGGGCGGCCGTCGAGGCCGCGGTGCGGGTCGTGACCGTGGAGTCGCCGGGTGAGCTGCGGCGCCTGGCGTCCATCGCCGAAGCGCTGGGGCGGCGGCAGCCGGTGCTGCTCCGGGCCGCCGTGTCCGGGGCGGCGCGGCTGGAGCGCGTCCGGCTCGTGGGCGCCGACGGCGCGGGCAAGTTCGGCATGGACCAGGCGGACCTGCGGGCCGCCGCGACCGAGGCGGTGGCTTCGCCGTGGCTGGAGCTGCTGGGGCTGCACGCGTTCGGCGCGTCCAACGTCACCGACGCCGCGGCCCTCGCCGGGCACGTCGAAGCGACGATCGACGCGGCGCTCGAGCTGGCCGCGTCGGCCGGGTTCGTGCTGCGGCTCGTCGATGCCGGCGGCGGCCTGGGCATCCCGTACGAGCACGACGGCGAGGCGCTCGACCTGGGTGGGCTCGGCCGGAGGCTGGCAGCGGCCGCCACGCGGCTCAACGCGTCGCCGTCCGGTCGTCGCGCCCGTGTCCTGCTGGAGCCGGGACGGTTCCTGGTGGGTGCGGCCGGTGCCTACGTCGCGCGCGTCGTCGACCGCAAGATCGTCGGGGGCCATCACGTGGTGATCGTCGACGGGGGCATCCACCACGTCCTGCGGCCCGTGCTCGTCGGGCAGGAGCATCGGCTGCGCGTGCTCAGCGGTCAGGCCTCCTGGGCGCCGACCTCGGCCACCACGCAGCGGTTCCCGGTCACCGTCGCCGGCCCGCTGTGCTCCGGCCTGGACGTGTTCGCCCGGGAGACCGTGATGGCGCTCCCGGACGTGGGCGACCTCGTGGGCGTCCTCGACGTGGGGGCGTACGGGGCCACGGAGTCGATGCCGTTCTTCCTGTCGCATCCGCTCCCCGCGGAAGTGGCGCTTCGGAGCGGCGAGGCGTGGGCCGCGCGGCCGCGCGTGGACCCTGAGGCATGGCTTGCCGCGCAGGTGGGGGAACCGCCGACAGGCTGAATGCCACTCGAGCAGGGCGCGGTATACTCCCCCCTAGTATGACGACACCGCCTTCCAGTCCCCAGCCTATCGAGATCATCCTGCCCATCGAGGGCATGACCTGCGCCTCGTGCGTCAACCGGATTGAGCGCTTTCTCAACAAGACGCCCGGCGTCAGCGGGGCCGCGGTGAACCTCGCCACCGAGAAGGCGACGGTCGCTGTCGATCCCGCCCTCGTCGGCCGCGACGAGCTGGTCAAGGCCGTCGAGGCCGCCGGCTACGAGGTCCGCGCCGAGGCCGCCGCCGACGGTGCCGCGACCACCGAATCGCTCGATGCCGAGCTGTCGGCCGAGGACCTCGAGCGTGAGCGTGCCCAGCGGCACACGCTGTTCCAGGCCGGCGTCGCCATCGCCGCCGCGGTCGTGTTCATGGCTGCCATGTTCACGCCCCAGACGCGGATCGCGATGGTGGACATCAACAAGCTGATCCTGTGGCCGGCGACCTTCATCCAGTTCTGGGCGGGCGCCCGGTTCTACCGGGCGGCGTGGCGCGCGGGCCGGCACGGCGGAGCGACCATGGACACGCTCGTCGCCGTCGGCACCAGCGCCGCCTGGGGCTACTCGGTGTTCGTCACCATGTGGCCGGAGATCATCCACGCCGCGGGCCTGTACCCGGAGACGTACTTCGACTCGGCCACGATCATCCTGGGCCTGATCCTGCTCGGAAAGTGGCTGGAGGCGCGGGCCAAGGGCCGCACGACCGGCGCGATCCGCCGCCTCGTCGGGCTGCAAGCCACCACCGCCCGCCGGATCCGCGACGGGATCGAGGAGGACGTGGAGCTCGCGATCGTCGTGCCCGGCGACCTGCTGCGCGTCCGCCCCGGTGACAAGGTCCCGGTCGACGGCGTCGTGGTCGAGGGGAGCTCGGCGGTTGACGAGTCGATGCTCACCGGCGAGCCGATCCCGGCCACCAAGGGGGCCGGTGACGAGGTCATCGGCGCGACCATCAACACGACCGGGTCGTTCGTGATGCGCGCCACCCGCGTCGGGCGGGACACGGCTCTCGCGAGGATCGTGGACCTGGTCCAGCGGGCCCAGGGCTCCAAGGCCCCGATCCAGCGCATGGCCGACCGGATCAGCGAGATCTTCGTCCCGGCCGTGTTGGTCACTGCCGCGGCCACGTTCGTGATCTGGCTGGTGTTCGGTCCCGAGCCCCGGTTCACCCTTGCGCTAACGGCCTTCATCGGCGTCGTGATCATCGCCTGCCCGTGCGCGATGGGCCTGGCCACGCCGACCGCGATCATGGTCGGGACCGGCAAGGGCGCCGAGGCGGGCATCCTGGTCCGGGGCGGCGAGGCGCTGGAGGCCGCGGGGCGCATCGACACCGTCGTCATGGACAAGACCGGCACGCTGACGCTCGGTCGGCCCGCCGTCACCCGCGTGGTCCCGGCGCCCGGTTTCGACGAGGCCCGGGTCCTGGACCTCGCCGCGAGCCTCGAGACCGGGTCCGAGCACCCGCTGGGCGAGGCGATCGTCCGCAGGGCGCGCGAGACGGAGCTGGGGTTCGCGAGGGTCGACCAGTTCGAGGCCGTGGTCGGACGGGGCGTCAGCGGTTCGATCGATGGCGTCGGGGTGCTCGTCGGCAGCCGGCGCATGCTCGAGGAGCGCAGCGCGGACCTGGCCGCCCTCGTGGGCGACGCGGAGGCGATCGCGGCCGACGGGGGGACCGTCGTCTACGTCGCGATCGACGGGGTGGCCGCGGGGCTGGTTGCGATCACGGATCCCGTCAAGGCCGAATCGGCCGAGGCCGTGCGGGAGCTGCGGGCGTCGGGTCTCGCGGTCTGGCTCCTGACCGGTGACGCGCGCGCCACCGCCCAGGCCGTGGGCCGCCAGGTTGGGATCGAGGCCGACCACGTCATCGCCGAGGTCCTCCCGGGCGACAAGGACGCGGTCGTCGAGCGTCTCCAGGGCGAAGGCCACCGGGTCGCCATGGTGGGCGACGGCATCAACGACGCGCCGGCCCTGGCCCGCGCCGACCTCGGCGTGGCCATCGGCACCGGCGCCGACGTCGCGATCGAGGCGTCCGACATCACCCTCGTGGGTGGCGACCCGCGCCTCGTGGGCTCCGCCATCGCGCTGTCCAAGGCGACGATCCGGGTCATTCGCCAGAACCTGTTCTGGGCGTTCGCCTACAACGTGCTGCTCATCCCGATCGCCATGGGCGCGCTCTACCCGACCCTTGGGATCACGCTCAACCCCGCGCTCGCCGCCGCCGCGATGGCCCTGTCCAGCGTGAGCGTCGTGACCAACTCGTTGCGCCTGCGGGGCGTCGACGTGCGGCCCGGCCACGTGACCAGGCTCCGCCAGGGGCCGATCGGGCTGGTGCGGGACGGCGCGTTCCTGGTGGTCGTTGCGGCCATCGGCCTGGCGCTGGCGGGCGGTGTCCTGGCTGCGGATCGTGTGGTTGACGGGGCGCTGCCCACGGTCGAGATCGTCGCCCGGGACACGGGGTTCCAGCCCGACACCTGGACCGTGACGGCCGGTCAGTGGACGGTGCTCGAGCTGCACAACGAGGGAACGGTGGTCCGCGACTGGGTGGTGGATGGCGTCCCGAACGTCGAGCTGATTGCCCGTCCGGGCCAGACCGCAACGCTGCGGTTCGTGCTGGACACGCCGGGGGAGTACGCGGTCGGGAGCTCGGTCGGCGGTCATGCCGGCGGCGGCCCGGCAGGCACGCTGGTCGTCCGGGCGCCGTAGCCGCGCTCGTCCTAGACTCGAGCCATGACCGACGAGCAGGCCACGCCCACCCGATCCCGGATCGAGGTTCCGCCCGATCCGCGTGATCTGGCCGGCGACTTCCCGCACCGCTTCGCGGTCACCATCCGGTTCGGCGACACGGACGCGATGGGTCACACCAACAACTCGCGGTTCCTCACCTTTTGCGAGTCGGCGCGGATCGACTACTGGGAGGCCGCGACCGGCGGGCCGTTCGCGCTCGTCACCCACGGCGCGCAGGAGTCGCTGATCCTGGCCGAGATCCGCGTCACCTATCGCAGCCCGTCGTACTTCGGCGAGCCGCTGGTCGTGGAGTCGCGGCTGGGGCGCCTCGGCCGGACGTCGTTCACGCTTGAGCACCGGGTGACCGCCCAACCGTCGGCGCGGGGCGGGGCGCGCCTGGTGGCCACCGCGGAGGACGTGCTGGTCCTGTACGACTACGCGACCGCGCGCCCCCGGGTGATCCCCGATGCGCTGATCGCGTGCCTCGAAGCGTACGAGGGCAAACCGCTCCGCCCTTGAGACGGCGGCGTGGCGCCGGGTTCAGGCGCTCGGCGCTTACCGGCGCGCGTTCAGCGCTCGGCGCCCGCCGGCGCGTTCAGGCGCCCGGCGCCCGCCGGCGCGTTCAGGCGCCCGGCGCCCGCCGGCGCGTTCAGGCGCTCGGCGCCCGAACCGGCGCGTCGCGGGACAGACTGGGCGTCTGGCGCCCTGCTCGTCGCGCGATACCGGTCTCCAGCGGACAGATGGGTCGCCCGGCGCCCGTCCCGTCGCAGCGTGCAACCGTTGAGGCGCCCGGCGCCCGGCGCCCGGCGCCCGGCGCCAGGTGTGAGGTGTGAGGTGCCCGGCGCCAGGTGCCCGGCGCCCGGCGCCAGGTGTGAGGTGTGAGGCGCGAGGCGCGAGGTGCCCGGCGCGAGGCGCGAGGCGCCCGGTGCTCAGCGCCCGGACCCGGCGGCCGAGCCGCCCCGGCCCTAACCCTGGTAGCGGCGGAAGATCGCGACCGCGTTCTGGCCCCCGAAGCCGAAGCCGTTGATGGCCACGGTGTCCAGCTTGGCCTTGCGCGCGACGAGCGGCACGTAGTCGAGGTCGCACTCCGGGTCCGGCGTATGGAGGTTCGCGGTGGGCGAGATGACCTGGTCACGGATACCGCCAAGAGCGGCCAGCGCCGACGCGATCCCGGCGGCCCCCACGAGGTGCCCGATCATCGACTTGGGGGAGCTGATGGCGCGGGTGGAGGCCGCGGATCCGTAGGCCGCTTTGATGGCTCGCGTCTCGGTGGCGTCGTTGAGCGAGGTGGAGGTGCCGTGCGCGACGATCCAGTCGATCTCGTCCGGCGCCACGCCCGAGTTGCGCAACGCGTTGGCCATCGCCCTTGCCTGGCCGCGGCCGGTGGGATCGGGCGCCGAGATATGGAACGCGTCTGCCGTGAGCGCCCCGCCCAGCACCTCGGCGATCGGCGTGGCGCCGCGGTTCAGCGCGTGCTCCAGGGACTCGACCACGACCACCCCGGCGCCCTCGCCCAGCACGAACCCGTCGCGGGTGGCGTCGAACGGCCGCGAGGCGGTCTCCGGCGAGTCGTTCCGCTTGGACAGCGCGGTCATGTTCGAGAGCGCCGCGACCCCCATCGGCACGATCGGTGCCTCGGATCCGCCGGTGAGCACCACGTCGGCCTCGCCGGTGTCGATCAGCCGAAGCGCGTCGTGGAAGGCGATGACGGACGTGGCGCAGGCGGCGACCTGGGTCATGACGGGACCGGTCAGGCCCCACTCCATCGACAGCAGGCAGCTCGCCATGGACCCCGACAGCGCGGGCACCGCAAACGCCGACACGAACCGCGGCCCCTTGGTGTCATGGACGTGCGTGCCCTCGATGATCGACTCGATCCCGCCGCCCCCGGTGTTGACCACGACCCCGACGCGGTCCCGCTGCTCGGGCGTCATGGCCGCGAAATCGATCCCGGAGTTGGCGACGGCCTCCTTGCCCGCGCCCATCGCAAGGTGGATGAACCGGCTCATCCGCCGGGCCATCTTGCCGTCCATGACGGTGCGGGGCTCGAAGTCGAGGACCTCGGCCGCGATCTGGACCTCGAACTCGGACGCGTCGAACGAGGTGATCCGCCGGGTGCCGGTCACGGCGCGCTGGAGGTTGCCCCAGTAGGTCTCGAAGTCGTTGCCGATCGGCATCACCGCGCCGAGACCCGTGATGACGGCGCGGCGAGCGGGGTCGGACGAGGGCACGGTTCACACCTTCCTGGATCTCACGGGCGCGGTCGGGGGTCGTCGGGATTGTAGCGAAGGGCGGAACCCGGTTCCCGCGGGGAGCCGGGTTGGGGTCGGTGCCGGGTGCCTAGCGGCCGTCCCAGCGCTTGAAGATGATGGCCCCGTTGTGGCCGCCCAGGCCGATGTTGTTGGATAGCGCGTGGCGGATCGGCATCTCGATCGTCTCCGGTACGACCCACAGATCGCACTCGGGATCGAAGTCCCGGTAGTTGATGGTGCCGGGTGCGCGCTGGTCGGCCACCGTCATGACCGTTGCGAAGGCCTCGAACCCGCCGGCAGCGCCCATCATGTGGCCGGTCATCGACTTGGTTGCGCTGATCGCCAGGCTTCGGCGGCGGGCGGCCGCCCGGTCGCCGAACGCGGTCCAGATCGCCTCCGCCTCGCGCTTGTCACCGACCGGGGTGGAGGTGCCGTGCGGGTTGATCACGTCCACCTCGTCCGCCGCGACGCCGCGGCGCTCGAGGGCGATCTTCATCGCCCGTGCCGAGCCGGAGCCGTGCTCGACGGGCTGGATCATGTCGAACCCGTCCGCCGCGGAGCCGTAGCCCACGACCTCGGCGTAGATGCGGGCGCCGCGGGCCATCGCCATCTCGAGGTCCTCGAGGATCAGCCCGGCGCCCCCCTCGCCCAGGACGAAGCCGTCGCGCGTCCGGTCGAACGGCCGCGACACATCGGCCAGCGGCATCCCTTCGCGCGGTGAGCCGAGACCGCGCATGTTCCCGAAGCCCGCGTGGGCCACCTCGAGCAGGGGCATCTCGGAGGAACCCGCGATCACGGTGTGGACGTCGCCGCGACGGATGAGCTCCGCCGCCTCGCCGACGCAGTTGGTGCCCGTCGAGCACGCGGTGACGACGCACATGTTGTGGCCCAACGCCCCCGTCTCGATCGCGATCATGCCGCTCGTCGAGTCCACGAGGCCGTTGGCGATGAACGTGGGCGCGACGCGGTTGGGCCCCTTCTCGCTGAGGGTGACCCAGTTGTCCATCATCAGCGTCTGGCCGCCGGCTCCCGTCCCGAACACGACGCCGACGTCCTCGCGGTTGGCGTCCGTGATCTCCAGGCCCGCGTCGGCGATTGCCTGCTTCGCGGCGGCCACGCCGTACCACATCGCCGGCTCGCTCCGGCGGACCGCCTTGGGGTCCATCCAGGCCGTTGCGTCGAAGTCCACGACCTCGCCGGCCGCCTTGTGGCTGTACCGCGACGTGTCGAACTTGGTGATCTCCTTGAGACCGGACACGCCGTTGAGGAGGTTGCTCCAGGCGGTGTCCTTGTCGTTGCCCACCGGGCTGATGACGCCCAGCCCGGTGACGACGACGCGGCGGGTGTAGTCGGGTTGACGCAAGGGTGGTTCCTCTCGGATCGTGGCGACGACGGCGGTCCGTCGATCACCGGCGGGTCTAGCCGGTGCGGGCGGCGCTCTCGGCAAAGGGGATGGCGAGGCGATCGGGCGCGGCCCGGTCGTCGAGGGCAAGGGCAAGGGCGTCGGGGGCGATCCGCCTGATGAGCCCGGTCAGGACCTGTCCCGGCCCGATCTCGATGAACGTGTCGACCCCGGCCCCGCGCATCGCCTGCACGGCACCCACCCAGTCGACGCCGGTGGTCAGGTGGTCCACGAGCTCGGTCCGACAGCCGCCGGCGGTCGTGATCACGTGAGCGTCGGCATTGGCGAGCAGTGGGGGGTCGGGATCGTGGAAGCGGATGCCGGCGAGGACGCCGCGCATGCCCTCGGCCGCATCGGCCATCAGGGGTGAGTGGGCGGCGACCGAGACCGGCAGCTCGATCGCCCGTTTCGCGCCGAGCTCCCTGGCAATGGCGAGGCCCGCCTCCACGGCCGCGCGCTCACCGCTGACGACGACCTGCCCGGGCGAGTTGCGGTTGGCGACGCCAAAGATCCCGTGCGCCGAGGCCCGCTCCACGAGCGCCGGGAGGCTGGCATCGTCGAGGCCGATGATGGCGGCCATCCGGCCCTCCCTGCCCGCCCCGCTCGACTGCATCTGCTGGCCACGGATCCGGACCAGGCGCAGGGCATCGGCAAGGTCGAGGGCCCCGGCGGCCACGAGGGCGGTGTACTGGCCCATCGAGTGACCGGCCGCGAAGGAGGGCTCGGGGATGTCCACGTCAAGCTCGTACCAGCGTTCCTTCACCGCCTCGAGATAGGCGATCGAGGCGGCAAGGAGCGCCGGCTGGCTGTTCTCGGTCCTGTTGAGCTCGTCCTCCGGACCGTCCCACGCGAGGCGCGTGAGCGGTTCCGCCAGGGCGGCGTCGGCGGCGGCGAAGACGGCCGCAGCCGCGGGCGAGGACTCGGCGAGCGCACGGCCCATGCCGACCGACTGGCTGCCCTGGCCCGGGAAGACGAACGCGATCTGACTCATCACTCGTCAGGGTAGGCGGAAGCCGGTCTGATTCCGCGTAAGTCCGTGCAGGCTTGCAGGAATCCGGGGCGTGGCCCTACGCTCAGGTCGTGAGGATCCTTGCGTGACCGACCTGCTTGACCCCGTCGATGTGGAGAACGACCCGGCGGCCCCCGAACCCGGCCCCGCGGACGCCGCACCTGCCGCTTCGTCCCCGGCCCAGTCCCCGGCCCAGTCTTCGACGACCATCGTCCGGCGGCCGCGCCGTCACCGCATTCCCGCGTCGGACCCGGCCGCCGGGCCCGCGCTCCCCGAGGCGCTCGTCAGGACCCGCCGAAGGGGCGTCCCCTCGCGGGTGATCGCGCGCGTGTTCGAGGCGGACCTGTCCGCGCCGGTCGTCGCGGCCGGGACGCGGATCCAGAACGTCCGCCAGATCACCGAGCGCGTGGCCATGGGTCGAGCCCTGTGGCGCGAGCTGGTGGTGGGGTTCGCCTCCCAGCTCGGTGAGCTCAACCTGGGCTTCACGCAGCTTGCCGCGCTCTACGTTCTCGCGGAGGGGGCCACGACCACCATCGCCGACCTGGCCGACGCGATCGGCCGGTCACCCTCGGCGACATCACGGCTCGTTGACGGGCTGGTCCGGCGACGGCTGGCCGAGCGCCGCCGCGAGGAGGACGACGCCCGTCAGCGCTCCGTGTGGCTGACCGCCCGGGGGCGCGCCGTCCTGCGCATGGTGGACCGGGCGCGCGCGGAGCAGTTCCTGTCCGCGGTCCGGCCGCTGCCTCGCAGCGAACGGGCGCTCATCGCGATGGGCGTCGCAGCGCTCGCCACGCACGGGATCAGCCGTCGCGGCCGGCTGGTCCGCACCGAGGGCTGAGCGCGTCGGAACGACGCACTCGTGGAGGCCGGCTTCGTGCCGTTGGATCCCTGCCTGGGCCACCGGTGGCGCCTGGCGCCCAGGCGGGCCATTTGGGACCCCTTGCGCGGTGCGCGACAATCGGCCGACCACGCAGAGGAGATGATGGCTCATGGATCAGGGCAGGATGTTCGAGGCGACGTACCGGCTGCAGCATCGCCACAAGGACGGGTCGTGGGCCGACATGCCCGAGGTCAACGCGCACGCGAGTTCGGCCGGCGTTGACACCGAGCGCGGATGGGCGAGCGGCCGCCTGTTCAAGTGCGCCACCTGTGAGGAGGGGGTCGAGCTGGTTCCCCTCAGCGCGGAACGGCTGCGCATGCTGGGCTGACGGCCAGCCCGCCGCCGCGACCGGCGCGGTTTGATCCAGGCCCGGCGGAGGTCGCCGCCGGGCAGCGGAGGAGCGTCTCGGGATCAGCCGCAGAACGCGGCGACCACGTCGTACAGGACCGGCAGCCCGAAGCGAAGCGCGTCGAGGCCAACTCGCTCGTCGACGCCGTGGAAGCGCTCGAGGAAGCGCTCATCGGGCTCGAGGCGGAGCGGCGCGAACCCGTAGGTCGGGACGCCGAGGATGACGCTGGTCGACTTCGCATCCGTGGCAAAGGGGGCCATCACCGGGACCGGGATCCCGTCCGGGTCGTGGGCGCGGATCGTGGCTGCCATCAGGTCATAGAGCTCGCCCTCGGCGGGGGCGGTGACGGGCGGCCGGCCGATGACATGCTCCAGCTCGCAGTGCGGGGCCAGGTCGCCAAGCCGTGCCAGGACCTCCTCTCGCACATCCTCGGGCGTCGTGCCCGGCAGGGTGCGGACGTCGATCTCGATGACGCCCTCGCCCGGGATCACGTTGTACTTGACGCCCGCGTGGATCACGTCGGGACTGATCGAATCGCGCAGCAGGGCTCCGAGGGCGCGGGCATACATCGGGTCGCACAGGGCACGGATCGCGGCCTCGCTCCGCCGCGGATCGTCACCGCCGATGGCCGCCACCAGCTTCGCCTGGTCGGGCGGGAGGGCGTCGCGAACGGCATCGAGGAATGCGCGCATCACGTTGGTGAGCCGCGGCTCACCCGGGACGGCCATCCGGCGGACAACCTCCGCGGCCATCACCGCCGCATTGTCGTCACGCGGCATGGACCCGTGCCCCCACGTCCCGTGGACGTGGATCTTGAACACCTCGAAGCCCTTCTCGGCAACCTGGATCGGGTAGAACCGGCGCCCCCCGAGGTCCATCGAGACCCCACCACACTCGTTGAGGGCGCCCGCCGCCCGGAGGGTCTCCGGCCGGTTGTCCGCGAGCCACCTGGCGCCCTCCCGGCCGCCAGCCTCCTCGTCAGCGGTGCAGGCGAACAGGACGTCGCGGCGGAGGCCAGGGATGGGGGCGCGGGCCGGGTCAAGCCCGGCGGCACGGGCCCGCCGCGCGAGCAGCGCGATGACCACGATCTCGAGCGCGACCATCTGCTTCATGTCGACCGCGCCGCGGCCCCAGACATAGCCGTCCGCCACGTCGGCCGCAAAGGGATCGTGGGTCCAGCCATCCTCGGCATGCGCCGTGACGACGTCGAGGTGGCTCAGCAGGAGCAGCGGGTCGCCGCCGGTTCCATCACCGCGGAGCCGCGCGACCACGTCGCCGCGGCCGGGGAAGGGCTCCAGGACCTCCGGATCCAGGCCCTCCGCGCGGAGGCGGTCCGCGATGAACACGGCGGCGTCAAGCTCCGGGCCGGGCGGGTCGGGCGGATTGACCGACGGGATCCGGATCAGGTCCCGGAGGAGCGCCACGAGCTCCTCGTGGGCGGCGGCCCAGGCCGTCGGGTCGATGGCGGCGGACGGCAGCGGCGTGGTCATCGGGCGTTGGCGCGCCGGTTCATACCCGGGGGTTGCCCAGGATCGCGGTGAGGAAGCCGAGGAAGAACCCGAGGAAGATGATCAGGGCAACCATGCCGACCAGGATCCGGACATACGGGCGCTCCCGGGCCAGGGCCTCGTCCAGGTCAGGGTCTTCGCCACCGGCGATGTACGGGGCATTGAGGCCGCGACGCCGGGCGTGCTCGTTGCGGACGGCGTCGTACTTGGCGGGATCGGGCGGAAGGGGCTCGGAGGTGCTGTCGCTCACGGTGCCATGATGCCGCAGGTGATCGCGCGGCGCCCGCGGCGGCTGGCGATTCTTGAACCTTCCATTGGGGCCCGGTCGTCTGGACGGGCATGAGCGAGAGGGGGATGGCCATCGACGAGAGGGAAGCCGGGCTGAGCGCGGTCGAGCTCCCGGGGGACGAGCGGGCGACGGCGTTCGCGTCGCTCGCGGACCGGCATCTATCCCGGGCGTACCGCCTCGCCGTGGTCGTGCTGGGCAGCGAGCTCGAGGCGCAGGACGCCGTTCAGGATGCGGCCGTGGCGGCATGGGATCGGTTCGTCGACTTGCGCGATCACTCGCGGTTCGACGCCTGGTTCGACCGGATCCTGGTCAACGGCTGTCGCGACCGGCTGCGTCGGCGGGGCCGCGTGCGGCTCGTCGATCTCGGCGGGATGCCAGAGCCCTCTTGGCCGACGGGAGCGGCACCGTGGCTGAGCGTGATGCCCTGCGCCGGGCGCTTGGTCGGCTCTCCGCCGAGCAGCGTGTCGCCGTGGTGCTTCGCTACTACGGTGATCTGTCACTTGAGGAGATCTCGGCGCGGACCGGCGAGCCTCTCGGCACCGTGAAATCCCGCCTGCACTATGGCCTGAACGCCCTGCGCGCCGCGTACGAAGCGGCCTCGCGCCTTCCCGGGGAGGCATCCCGATGACCGACGACACCCTGGATGCGCGCTTCGAGCGCGACCTTCGAGCCATCCTTGCGGAGGCCGAACCGGCCGACGCCCCGGCCACGCTCTATGCCGCTGTGGCGGCGGTCCCGTCCTCGCGCCCACGGCACCGGTGGGGGTCGCCGTTGATCCGCGTGGCAGGGGCGCTCGCGGTCGCCGCGGCCGTGGTCATTGCCGCCGCGGCGCTGGTGACGGCGCTCCAGCCGCGGGGCGACCATCCGGTAGTTGGGACCCAGCCGACCCCCACCGCGTCGATGGCGGGCGGGCTGCGGCTGGAATACCGGGTCCTGCCGTCCGAAGGGAACGTGGCTACCAAGGCGGACGTCGAAGGGCTGATCGACATCCTGCGGGCGCGGATCGCGGCCACGGGTGTCGCGACCTTCGTCATCTCGGCGGGGGACACGATCGTGATCGACCTGCCGGTTGACCCGGCGGACGAATCCCTGGTGACTCAGCTCCGGGCCCTGATCGGGGCGACCGGGCGGGTGGCGTTCGTGGGTCTCGGTCAGACGCCGCTGACAGAAGGGGACCTGATCGGTCCCACCGAGCACCCGCCGCTGTTCACCGGGGACCACATCGCGGCGGCGTCGATCGGGCAGGACCAGAACGGATCTCCTACGATCGACCTCACCCTCGACGCGGAGGCCACGGCCCTGTTCGCGGAGCACACCGCGACCCACATCGGCGACTATCTCGCCATCACGCTCGACGGGGTCGTGATCTCAGCGCCCGTCATCCAGAGCCCGATCTCGAACGGCGACGTGCAGATCTCCTTGGGCGGCTCGCCAGGGTACTCACTGACGGAGGCACAGCGGCTGGTGACGATCATCATGAGCGGCACGCTGCCGTTCCCCATCGAGGAGGTGACGGGGTAGACGTCGGGCTGACCGGCCGCTCCGTCGAGCTCGGTCGAGCCGCTCAGCCCTCGGCGAACAGCGCCTGGAGCTCCTCGCGGGTGGCGATCCCGGCGGCGAGCGCCAGGCGGATGAGGATGCGGGCCTTCCACGGCGACACGTCGCCGGCGGCGACCCATCCCCGGGCGATCAGCGATCCCCCGCGGGCACGCGACCGGCCCCGACCCGCGTGGACTGGACGACGACCACGCCGCCGGCGCTCGCGCGCTCCAGCGCCTCGACCTCTGCGGGCGTGGGATAGCCGGCCCCGGTGCCGGCGCTCACGATCGCTCGCGAGCCGGCTTCGACGAGGGCGTCGATCGCCACGCCGTCCGCGCCCTGGTAGCTGGCGACCACGTCCACGCGGGGCAGCGTCCGCAGGTCCACGCCGGCGAACCGGCCACGGAGCGGAGAGCCGCGCATGGGCGCGTGGTTGAGCGCCACGACGCCATCGCCGTCGACCCAGCCCAGGGGCCCCGAGGCGCCGTCCCGGAACGCCGACACGCGCATCGTGTCCGACTTGGTCACGTCGCGGGCGCCGTGGATCGTGTCGTCGAGGAGGACGAGGGCGCCCAGGCCGCGGGCGGCGGGAGAGGCAGCGACGCGGACGGCGTTGACCAGGTTCAGGGGCCCGTCGCCGGACAGCGCGGACGCTGGTCGCATGGATCCGGTCAGCACCACCGGCGCATCGTCGTTGATGACGAGGTGGAGCAGCCAGGCCGTCTCCTCGAGGGTGTTGGTCCCGTGGGTGACCACGATGCCGTCGGCCTCGTCCCGCTCCAGTGGGCCGCGGACCACCTCGACCAGGTCGGCCAGGTCCGTGTCGGTGAGCGCGTGGGCTCGCACCCGTCGGAAGGGCTCCTCGCGGGCGTCGGCGATGGTCGCCAGCTCCCCGGCCACGGACCCGATGAGCGCGCCCGGTTCCAGGCGAACGCCCGTCTCGAGGTACGCGGCGAGGTCCAGGCGATCGGCCCCGACGGAATCGATGGTCCCGCCGGTGGTGACGATCGCGATCCGGGGTCGGGTCATGACGCAGGAACCGGGTCCGGCTCGAGGACCGGGTCCGGCTCGAGGACCGGGTCTGGCGCGGGATCCCAGTGCGGCGCCGCGGCAGGCGGCGTGTACCCCGCGACGCGATCGATCAGCCGCCGGATGCGGAGCCCCTCGAACGGGCCGAGCACGTACAACGGCATCGGCTTGAGCCACACGGCCGACCCCAGTGAGACGGCGTCGGCGCCCGCCCAGAAATACTCGCGGCAGTCGTCGAAGTCCGCGATCCCGCCGTTGGCGATGATCGGGAGGCGGAACCCGGCGTCCCGCAGCTCCGCCACGACCCGCAGGCCGATGGGCTTGATGGCCCGGCCGCTCACCGCTCCGTAGCGGTTCTTGAGGTATGGCTCGCCGGTATCGGGATCCAGGCGAAGCCCCTTGACGGTGTTGATCGCGGTGATCGCGGCGCAGCCATGGGTGGCGGCGAGGTTCGCCTGCCAGCGGTAGTCCTCGTCCGGGCTGACCTTGAGGATGACGGGATGACGGCTCTTCGGGACGGCGCGGCGGAGCGCCTCCTCGAGGATCGTTCCGAACGGGAAGTTGACGTTGTGGCAGCTCGCGTTGAGCTCGACCGCCGCGATCTCACCGGGCTTCGCGCGCTCGTTGCAGGTCTCGATCAGCTGCTCGATCTCGTCGGCGCTGAAGCCGCCCACGGACACGATCCGGTTGAGCTTCGACGTCCGAGGGAAGTACTCGTCGAAGTAGCGCTCGATGCCGATGTTCGACCAGCCGAACGCGTTGAGCCAGCCTCCGTCGACCCGGTGCAGCGCCCGGCCGTAGAGCCGCAGCATCTCCGGGAAGTCGCGAAGGGACCAGTCCTCCCGGAGCGTGAAGTGGCCCTCGCGCGGCTGGAGCGTCACGGTCCGGGTCGTCACCGCGCCGAAGCGCTCCAGCGGCACCCACTGCGCGATCGGCGACAGGCCGTACAGGATGAGCCGGCTCTTGCCGGCTCCGTAGCCCAGGAGGCTGGCGCTGGTCAGCAGCCGGTTCCGGAGCCGGATCCCGTTGAGGTCGATGGTCGCCACGGGCGAAGTATGCCGGTGTTGGCGGTGCAGGCGGCGGCCAGCGGCCACTCGCGGCTGCTCGGGAGGGATCGCGACGGCTCGGCACGGCCTTCCGCGCGAGCCTTCCGCGCGAGCCCGCGACGGACAGTCAGGGTTTCCGGCCGCAATGGCTCGCGCGGGGCGCGCAGCGGCCGGGAACGCGACCCAGGGTCACGTTCGGTTGCCGACGCGGCGCCCGAGCGGGGGTTCGGTCCAGGAACCTTGACGGGGAGTCAGGCTTCTCGAGATCCGCGCTGCTGGTGGCCCCGGCTCAGCGCTCCGGTGCGAGCGGTCCCCGGAGGCCGACCCAGTCTGGCAACGGCCGGTAGCCGAGCGCCATGTTCACCGCCCGCATCGGGGCGTTGTGCTCGTCATTGCCGGTGTCGAGCGCCTCGAGCCCGTGCTCCACGGCCCAGGCGATGGTGGCTCGCTTGAGCGCGGCGGCGATCCCGCGACCCCGGTACGCGCGCCGGACGGCGGTCATGTCGTGGTAGGCGATGGTCGTGCTCCCGGCCGCGTAGATCAGGCTCGCGTACCCCACGACCTCGCCGGAGGCTTCGTCGAGGGCGATGAAGAACGCATCCCGGGGGATCCCGACACGATCCACGTCGCGCGCCGCGAACGCCTCGAGCGTCCCGACGTCGACCGGATCGTCGTCCGACGGGATGTCGGGGAACGCCTCCAGGGCCGTGGCGTGGACCCCGGGCACGAGGTCGGGGTGCGCCGCGAGGCTCTCGATGCGAACCCCTGCGGGCGCCCGGACCTCGGGCGGCGTGAGCCCGGCGAGGTCGAGCCGGACCATCTTGGCGCGGTCGGTCTCCGCGAAGCCGCGGTTGGCGAGGAACCGGTGCCCCGTCTCGTGGACCACCGAGAGCTCGGTGTCGAAGCCGGTCTTGCCGGCGGCCCTGGCCACGTCGCTGATCGTCGCATACAGCGCGGATCCCGTCCCTCGGTTGCGTGCCTCCGGCAGCACCCAGATCCCAAGCCAGAAGCGGGGGTAGACACGTTCGTGCATCCAGATCCGGCCCGTGCTCGCGGTCCCGACCGGCGTGCCGTCCGCTGCCTCCGCCAGGAAGTGGCTGATCTCGCCAGGGTAGGTCGCGATCTCCCAGCGCACGTTGTCGAGCGAATCAGTGTTCTCGGGGTCGACGGCGTTCCGGATCCGGACATAGGCCGCCAGGGATTCGTCATCTTCCGAGTCGATGGGCCGCACGACGGCCGCTCCGGCATCGAGTGATGACATGGCGCCTACCCCAGCTCCGAGCGCAGCGGGCCGAACACGTCCCGGTGCGCATCCTCGAGACCCTGCGGCCCAAGACCGGCCGGGATCCCGACGATCATCTCGGTTGCCCCGGCGGCCGCGAGCGCGATGGCCTGGCGACGAGCGCGCACGCGATCGGCTGCATCGGGACCGGTGTGGACCTGGCCCACGATCGCGAACGTCGTCGGGTCGCGACCCGCCTCGTCCAGCGCCCGCAGGATGGCGTCGCGCTTCTCCCCGAAGTCGGCGGCGTTGCCCGCGTCGAACCCGGTCTGCAGCCAACCGGCCGCCCGTTCCGCTGCCAGCCGGATCCCGCGTGGCTTCTGACCGCCGAGGTAGATCGGCGGACCGCCGGGGGTGAGCGGGGCGGGAGCGTTGACCGCCCCGGCAAGCGGGTAGAAGCGATCCGGGCGGGTGACACCCGGCGCGGCGGCCGCCCCGGGCGAGAACAGCGCCTGGAGCACCTCCACGGCGCTGATCAGCCGGTCGATCCGCTCGCCGATCGGCGGCAACGGGATCCCGAATGGCTCGTGCTCACCCTCGAACCAGCCGGCGCCGAGGCCAATGAGGAACCGGCCGCCGGTCGCGTGATCCAGCACGGTCGCCGCCTTGGCCAGCAGCACCGGGTGCCGGAACGTGTTCGACAGGACGCCGTGGCCCACGCGGAGGCCGGGCACGTGGTGAGCGAGCGTCGCCATCGTTGCGATCGCCTCGAGCGACGGCCCCGGAGCTTCCGGGTTCAGGTCCGTCAGGTGGTCGTTCATCCAGGCGCCGTCCCACCCGCCGAGCTCCCCGGCCAGCCGCCAGGTGGCGTCGAGCGTCGCCCAGTCGACGCGCTGGGGCGACGTCTTGAACGAGATGTGCATCGAGCGGCGTGGCGGCTAGCGGTCGTCGCCGGAGCGGGCCGCCAGGGCCCGCCGCAGCGGAGCGCCGGACGTGATCGCACCCTCGGACGCGGACGACACCAGCGCCGCATACTTGGCCATCACGCCCGACGTGTAGCGCGGCGCGGGCGGGGACCAGCGCGCGCGGCGCTCGGCGAGCACGGCCTCGTCCACCTCGAGGTTGAGCTCGTGCGCGTCGACATCGACCGTGATCGATGTCGCCCTCCTCGACGAGGGCGATCGGCCCGCCCACGGCGGCCTCGGGGGCCACGTGCCCGAGCATCAGCCCATGCGTGCCGCCGGAGAAGCGGCCGTCCGTGAGCAGCGCGACGTGCTCGCCCAGCCCCTCGCCCACGAGCGCGCCGGTGACCGCAGAGCATCTCCTGCATGCCGGGGCCGCCCGACCGGTCCCTCGTAGCGGATGACGACGACGTCGCCCTGGTGACGATCTTCCGCTCGCGGACGGCGGCGAAGCACTCGACCTCGGAGTCGAAGACGCGGGCCGGGCCGCGGTGATGGCGTCGCTCGTGGCCGGCCAGCTTCACGATCGACCCCTCCGGCGCCAGGCTGCCCTTGAGGATCGCGTGGCCGCCGCTCGCCTTGATCGGCGTCTCGATCGGGTGGACCACCTGCTGGCCGGGCGTCTCGACGACGTCGGCGGCGATCTTGCGCGATCGTGCGTCCATCGACGGTCTTCTGGTCGCCGTGGAGCAGGTCGCGCTTGAGCAGCTCGCGCATGACCAGCGCGACGCCGCCAGCCGTCGTACATGTCGGCCGCCGCGTACCGGCCGCCGGGCCGCATGTCGGCGATCAGCGGGGTCCGGTCGACGACCGCCGAGAAATCGTCGAGCGTGAAGGGGATGCCGAAGTCGGCGGCGATGGCGGGCAGGTGGAGGGCGGCGTTGGTGCTGCCGCCGGTGGCCGAGACGGAGGCGATCGCGTTCTCCAGCGACTCGCGGGTGACGATCGGACGACGGCCGGATGTCGTGGTGGACGAGCGTCATGACCAGCTCGCCCGCCCGTCGCGCCGCCGCCTCCTTCTCGGGCGCCTCGGCCGGGATCCCGTTGAGGCCGGCCGGGGACAGGCCCAGGAACTCCATCACCGTGGACATCGTGTTGGCCGTGAACTGGCCGCCGCAGGCACCGGCGCCCGGGCAGGCGCCGTTCTCCGCCTCGTACAGCTCGTCGAGCGTGATCTTGCCCGCCCGGTAGGCGCCGATCGCCTCGAACACCGTCACCACGTCGGCCGGCTTGCCCTTGTAGGTGCCGGGCATGATCGTGCCGTTGTAGAGGACGAGGCCCGGGATGTCGAGGCGGCCGAGGGCCATGGCGCCGGCCGGGATGGTCTTGTCGCAGCCGACCAGGACGACGAGGCCGTCGAACAGGTGGCCGCGGGCGACGAGCTCGATCGAGTCGGCGATCACCTCGCGGGACATGAGGCTGGCCTTCATGCCCTCGGTGCCCATCGACACGCCGTCGCTGACGGAGATCGTTCCGAACTCCATCGGCGTGCCGCCGGCCGCCCGGATCCCCTCCTTGACGAACTCCGCCAGCCGCCGCTGGTTGAGGTTGCAGGGCATCGTCTCGATCCAGGTCGTCGCGACGCCGATGATCGGCTGGGCCAGGTCCTCGTCGGTGAAGCCGACGGCCTTGAGCATCGCCCGGGCCGCGGCGCGGTCGGGGCCGTCGGTGAGCGCGTGGCTGTGGCGCTTGCCGGGGTCGGTGGGGCGCGAGTAAGGGAGCGGGCGGTCTGCCATGGGATCCTCGGAGGGCGTGACGGCGGGTCTGAATCTGCGCCCGACTAGGGTACGGCGGGCAGCGCCACCCACGCTTCGACAATCGCGCGCAACGTCTGCAGGGCCACCGCGCCACTGCCCAGCACGGTGTCGTGGAACGCCCGGATGTCGAACGCGTCCCCGAGCCGCTCCCGGGCCTCGGCGCGCAGGCGGAGCAGCTCCATCTGGCCGGCCTTGTACGAGAGGGCCTGGCCCGGCAGGACGATGTAGCGGTCCACCTCGTTGACGACGTTGTTCTCGGCCAGGACGGTGTGATCGACCATGAACTCGATCGCCTGCCGCCGGGTCCAGCCGAGCGCGTGCATCCCGGTGTCAACGACCAGCCGCGACGCGCGCCAGGCGTCGAACGAGAGGACGCCGATGCGATCCACGTCGCCGGAGTAGAGGCCCATCTCGTCGGCCAGCCGCTCGACGTACAGACCCCAGCCCTCGAAGAACGCGTTGGGTCCCAGGTGGCGGCGGAACGCCGGCAGGCCCGGCAGCTCCTGGGCGATCGCGATCTGGAGGTGGTGCCCCGGGATGGCCTCGTGGTAGGCGAGGGCCTCCGCCTCGTACCGGGGACGGGTCTCGGGATGAGCGGTGTTGATGTGGTACTGGCCCGGACGCGAGCCATCGCCGGCCGGTGACCGGTAGTACGCGATCGTGGAATGCTCCTCCTCGTGCGGTCCCATGCGGACGACCTCGCATCGCGCCTGCGGGAGCCGCCCGAACCAGTCGGGGATGGCCGCCTCGGCCCGGGCGAGCGAAGCGGCGGCCTTGGCGGCCACCTCGTCGCCGGTGGTGAAGTGCAGCGCCGGATCGCTCCGGATGGCGGCCGTCGCCTCCAGCCGGCTCTTGCTGCCGAGGACTCGCCCCGCCAGCGTCTCGATCTCGGCGTCGATCCGCTCGATCTCGGCCAGCCCCACGCGGTGGAGCTCCTCGGGCGCGGTGTCGAGCGAGGTGTGCATCCGCACGAGCCGGCGGTAGGCCGTGTCGCCGCCGGGCAGGTGGCACATGCCCGGGCGATCGTCGGGGCGGGCCGCGGGCCGGATCTCCTCCGCCAGCACGTCGTGCAGGCGAGCGAACGCCGGGCGGATCTCGTCGCGGATCGCTGCCTCGACGCCTGGCACCGGGACCATGAGCGGCCACTCGGCGTCCGGTCGCGCCAGCTGGTCCGCCAGGATGTCGATCACCCGGTCGACGGGGGAGCTGCTGGCCACGAGACCGTCCGCGAGGCTGTGCCGCAGGTTGGCGATGTGGTCGTCCACGAATGGGGCCATCGCGCGCCACCGCTGAAGCAGGGCCTCGCGGTCCGCCGGCGTCCTCAGTGGCTGGTAGTCGGCGGTGTTGAGCAGCTGGACCGGGATGCCGTCGAGCGCGTCGACGTTCCAGGCCACGACCCCGGTGTCGAGCAGCGTGAGCTGCTCCTCGATCGATTCCCGGAGCGCGGACCGGGTGATCGCGTCGCCAGCCGTGGTTCCGTCGGCAGCGGCGGAGGCGGCGCGGGTCCCGGGCAGGGCGTCGAGGCGGGCGAGGAGTCGGGCGAAGCCTGCCCGGGCGGCGCGCCGGCCGTCCGGCGAGCGATCCGGGAGCCGGCCGTCGAACCCTGGCTCGCCGAGCGCGGTGGCGTGCTGGGGCTCCGTTTCGAGATAGGCCAGCCAGAAGTCGGCGGCCAGCGAGTCAAGGGCGGTGGTGGAGTCGAGGTTCGTCATCAGCGCCCATCGTAGTCGCGGCGAGCCGGTGGGCGACGGGTCAGCGGAGGCAGGGGCCGAGGTTGACGCCGGCCGTCCGTCCCACCGCCGGCTCGACGAGCTTCCAGACGGGGGCGGGCGCCAGCGCATAGCCCACCGTCTGGTCGGTCTTCGACTCGGCGAACACCACGCCGCCAACCGATCCGTCGGGGAGGACCAGCGGCCCGCCCGAGTCCCCGGGCTCGATGGCGGCACGGAGCTCGAGCACGTCACGAGTCACCCGGTCGGTGCCGTAGATGTCACGGCCGGTGGCGGCATAGGCGCCTGACACGCCGGCGGCGATCACCGCGAGCGGACCGCCACCCGCGTACCCCAGGGCCGCGCCCTGCGTGCCACGGACGGGCGACTCGAGCGCGAGGTGGAGCACGGGACCGTCGACCTGGGGGGCGAGGAGGAGGGCCACGTCGAGGACCGGGTCGAACAGGACGACGGTTGCGTCGGCGACGCCGTTGCCGGTCGAGACGCGGACCGTGCTGCCGCCGGCGACCACGTGGGCATTGGTGAGGAGGTATCCGGGCGCCACGAGGAACGCGGTGCCAGTGACCTGGCGGTCGCATGCCCGGGTCACGACCCGGGCCGTCGCGTCCACGGCCACCCCGGCGATCTTGCGGGCCCGCGGGTCGCTCGGCGTGTCCACGGCCTGGAGCGGGATCGGCTCGAGGCCAACGAACACGTCGGGCAGGCCAGAGTCGTCGAGCGCCTTGGCGATATCCCCGATGACCTCGGTGGGCGCCGGCAGGACCCGGTCCAGGGTCCGGATCGCCACCGATGTCGAGGCCGTCTGGGCGAGACGCGGGAAGGGGCTCAGGATCATCAGGCCCCCGGCCAGCCAGATGATCAGCACCGCCTGGGCCGCCCCGACGACGCCACCGGCAAGCCGGTCCATGCCCGAGAGCACGCCCTCGCCAAGTCGGTCGGCCACGGCCCGGCCGATCGCGGAGCCGAGCGCCTCGCCGGCGATCACCGCCAGCAGGATCGCGCCCAGCACGGCGAGCGCCCTCGGGATGGGCTCCAGGCCCGTGGTCAGGTCGACCAGCCAGGGCGTGAGGTTGAGGATTGCGAACAGGCCGGCCACGGCTCCACCGATCCCGCCGATCTGCGGCAGCGCGCCGGTCCTGGTGCCGGCCAGGATGGCCAGGAACAGGACCAGGATGGCGATGAGGTCGAGCAGGTTGAGATCCACGTGACGGTCAGCCCGCGAGCGCGGTCCCGAGGCGCGTGTCGACTCGAGGCTCGTGGGCGGCCTCCCACGCGCTGATCTCGGCCTCCTTGCCCATCACGTAGCCGATCTCGTCCGTGCCGGCCAGCAGCATCATCTTGTTGAACGCGTCGATCTCGAAGTCCAGCGTCGAGCCGTCCGGGAGCAGGATCCCCTGTTCGGCGAGGTCGACGCGGATCTCGGCGTCCGGGTCCGCGGCAACCATCTCGAACAACGCCGCGTGGGTCGCCGGGTCCACCACGATGGGCAGCACGCCGTTCTTGAGCGCGTTGTTCCGGAAGATGTCCGCGAAGCCGGTCGACAGGATCGCCCCGATGCCCCAGCTGCGGAGGGCCCACGGGGCGTGCTCGCGGCTGCTCCCGGTCCCGAAGTTGTCACCCACGAGCAGGACCCGGCGGCCCTGCATCTCCGGCCGGTCGAGGATCCAGGGCGGATCCTTCTTCGTGCCGTCCTCGTTGAACCGGTAGTCGCGGAACAGCGCGTCGGCGAGGCCCTCCTTGTCGGTGACCTTGAGGTAGCGGGCGGGGACGATCTGGTCGGTGTCCACGTTTTCGGCCTGGAGCGGGATGATCCGGCTCGTGAACGCGCGGATGGGTTCGGCCATGGCTCAGTACCCCCCGCCGACAGTGACCAGGTCCTCGACGCCAGGCAGCGTGCGCGGATCGGTGACGACGCCGGTGATCGCCGAGGCGGCCGCGGTCAGCGGGCTGGCGAGGAACGTCCGGCCCCCCTTGCCCTGGCGGCCCTCGAAGTTGCGGTTGGACGTGCTGACCGCGTACTGCCCGGGTGACAGCTGGTCCCCGTTCATCGCGATGCACATCGAGCAGCCGGCCTCGCGCCACTCGGCGCCGGCGGCCCGGAAGATCTCGTCGAGGCCCTCGCGCTCGGCCTGGGCCTTCACCTGCTGCGAGCCCGGCACGATCATCACCCGGGTCCCGTCGTGGACCCGGCGGTCCTTGAGCACGCTCGCGGCCAGGCGGAGATCGCTGATCCGGCTGTTGGTGCAGCTGCCGATGAACACCACGTCGACCGGCTGGCCGGCGATGGGCTGGCCCGGGGTCAGGCCCATGTATTCGAGCGCGCGCTCGAGGCCGCGACGGGCGCCCGGGTCCTCGGCATCCTCCGGACGCGGGACGCGTGCGGTCACCGGGATGCCCATGCCCGGGTTGTTGCCGTAGGTGACCATCGGCTCGAGAGAGGACGCATCGAGCACGATCGACTTGTCGAAGGTTGCTCCGTCGTCCGTTGGCAGCGTGCGCCATCCGGCCACGGCAGCGTCCCAGGCCGCGCCCTGCGGCGCGTGGCGGCGGCCGCGGATGTACTCGAAGGTCGTGTCGTCGGGCGCGACCAGCCCGGCCCGCGCCCCGCCCTCGATGCTCATGTTGCAGATCGTCATCCGCTGTTCCATGTTCAGCGCCCGGATCGCCTCGCCCCGGAACTCGAACACGTGCCCGGTGCCACCGCCGATGCCGATCCGGGCGATGAGCGCGAGGATGATGTCCTTGGCGCTGACGCCGGGGCCCAGGGTGCCGTCCACCCGGACCTCGTACGTCTTCGGGCGGCGCTGGAGCAGGGTCTGGGTGGCGAGGACCATCTCGACCTCGCTGGTGCCGATCCCGAACGCGAGCGCCCCGAAGGCGCCGTGGGTCGCGGTGTGGGAGTCGCCGCACACGATCGTCATCCCCGGCTGGGTGAGGCCCAGCTCGGGGCCGATGACGTGGACGATGCCCTGCGTGTCGCTGCCGAAGGCGTGGATCGGGATGCCGAAGTCCGCGCAGTTGGTCTCGAGCTGCCGGATCTGCGCCGCGGCCTGCATGTCCACCATCGGCAGGTTGCGCGGGGTCGTCGGCGTGCCGTGGTCGGCGGTGGCCACCGTCCTGTCCGGCCTGCGGACCACGGCGCCGCGAGTCCGGAGTCCGGTGAACGCCTGGGGGCTGGTCACCTCGTGGACAAGGTGAAGGTCGACCGCGAGGACGGCCGGAGCGCCCGGGTCCTCGGTGACAACGTGCTCGTCCCAGATCTTCTCGACAAGGGTTCTCGGGTGGGTCATGACGGCGGGCGCTCTGCTGCGGTGAAGGCGGCCACAGGGTACCAGCGGTCCGGCCGATGGCGGTCTCGTGGACCCGGCTTGGTCCGGCCGGTACTTCTGGGGCGTGGTTCCGGCCGGCACCGTTCGGGTACAAGTCGGATCAGCCAGCCGACGTCGGACCGGCCGCGTCCGGGCGATCGGAACTTGCCGTCGGGCTCCAAGGAGTCGCTTTGACCGAGCCGGGCCGGGGGTCGACCCAGTTCCGTGCGCGCGCACCCGCCGAGGGCCGCCTCGCCACGGGCGCGCTCGGGGCGCCCCTGCGCATGATCATCCGCATGCCGGCCTGGCTGAGGCTGTGGTCCTTCAACGGGCTCCTGGCCGGTCTCGCCGCTCTCCTGTTCTTCGGGTTCCTGGTGGGCCAGGATGCCTTCGGCTCGCCCGTGCACGTCCCCTGGTATGTCATGGCGGTGGCGTTCTTTGCCGCGGAGCTCAAGGTCGTCGACGTCCACTTCCGGCGCGAGAAGCACTCGTTCACGCTGAGCGAGGTTCCCGCGGTCGTCGGGTTCTTCGTCCTGACCCCCTCGGAGTACCTCCTCGCGATGCTGGTCGGGACCAGCTTCGCGCTCCTCCTCGACCGGCAGTCGCCGCCCAAGTTCGTCTTCAACCTCTCGGCGTACGCGGCGAGCGCGACGGTCGGGCTCACGGTGTTCCGCATCGTGGCAACCCCGGGCGGTGCTCCCGATCCGTTCGACTGGGTCGCCGCGTTCGCGGCCACGTCGGCGGCCACGATCGTCATCTCCGGCTCCATCGCGACGGCCATCACCGTGTCGGACGGTGCGCCGCAGTTCCAGAAGCTTCCGGAGATGATCCAGTTCGGGCTCCTGGTGGCCATCGCCAACACCAGCCTCGCCCTGCTGGCGGCCGCCTTCCTGTGGAGCGACCCGCGGCTGCTGTCGCTCCTGGTCGTGCCGCTGGTGGTCGTCTTCCTCGCCTACCGCGCATACGCCTCCGAGCGCGAGAAGCACGAGCGGCTGGAGCTCCTCTACCAGTCCAGCCGGATCCTCCAGCACTCGCCCGAGCTGGACTCGGCCCTCGCCGCCCTCCTGGAGAACGCCCGCGAGATGTTCCGGGCCGAGCGGGCCGAGATCGTGCTGTGGCCCCGTGATGGCGGCGAGGAGGGCCTGCTGACGGTGGCCCGCCATGACGCGCCACCGGAGGTGATGCAGCCGGTGATCATGTCCGCGATCGATCCCCTCCACCGGCGCATCGGCCTCGAGCGCCGGGCCTTCCTCCACGTCTCGGCGACCAGGGACCTCGATCCGATCCGGCATGCGATGGCGGTCCCGCTGTTCGGCGAGTCGGGCCTGATCGGGTCGATCGTGATCGCCAACCGGCTCACCGAGGCCACGACCTTTGGCATCGCCGACCTCCGGCTGCTCGAGACGCTGGCCAACCAGTCCGCGGTCGCCCTCGAGAACGGCCAGCTGGAGCAGTCGCTCAGCGAGCTGTCGCGACTCAAAGAGGAGCTTCGATACCAGGCGTACCACGACTCGCTCACGGGTCTTGCCAACCGGAGCCTGTTCGTCGGCCGGGTTGACCAGGCCCTCACGGGGGCACGCCCCGGCGAGATGCCGGCGGTGCTGTTCCTCGACCTCGACAACTTCAAGGATGTGAATGACACCCTCGGCCACGCCGCCGGCGACCAGCTCCTCGTGGCCGTGGCCGAGCGAGTGCGGTCCTGCGTCCGGGCGAGCGACGTTCCGGCGCGGCTCGGCGGCGACGAATTCGCCGTCCTCGTGGATGACGCTCCGGGCCTCGCGCGCAGCCAGGCGGTGGCCAGGCGCCTGATCGAGTCGCTGGCGACCACCTTCCCCGTCGAGGGCCACGACCTGAAGATCTCGGCCAGCATCGGCATCGCCGCCGGCCAGGGCGCAGCGCAGGGGCCGGACGACCTGCTCCGCAACGCCGACGTGGCGATGTACACCGCCAAGCAGGCCGGCAAGAACCGGTTCGCGGTGTTCGAGCCCACCATGCATGCCGCGATCGTGGCCCGTCATGCGCTGTCGAGCGAGCTCTCGCGCGGAATCTCGGACGGCGAGATCGTCGTCTACTTCCAGCCCGTGATCACCCTTGCGACGGGCACCACCTACGGCGCCGAGGCCCTCGCGCGCTGGCGGCATCCGGTCCGGGGCATCGTGGAGCCGGACGACTTCATCCCGCTCGCGGAGGAGAGTGGCGCGATCATCCCGCTCGGAAGGGCTGTCCTGTTCGAGGCCTGCCGCCAGGCGGCGGTCTGGCGAGCGGGAACCGGCGGCCCGCTGATCCTGAGCGTCAACCTGTCCGCGGCCCAGCTGGGCCGCGAGGACTTCGTCGACGACCTCAAGGACATCCTCCGCGCGACCGGGCTGTCGGCCAACCGCCTGGTGCTGGAGATGACCGAGACCGTCATGTTCCATGACACGCAGACCACGATCGCTCGCCTCACCGCCCTCCGGGAGCTGGGGGTGCGGGTCGCGATCGACGACTTCGGGACGGGCTACTCGTCGCTTGGCTACCTGCGCCGCTTCCCGGTCGACATCCTCAAGATCGCGAAGGAGTTCATCGTCGGGGCAGGCGGTGGTCCCGATGGGTGGGCATTCGCGCACTCCATCGTCGCGCTTGGCCGGACGCTCGGGCTTCAGATCATCGCCGAGGGGATCGAAGAGGAGGCCCAGCTGGAGCAGCTGCGTGAGCTGGGCTGCGAGCTTGGGCAGGGGTTCCTGTTCGCTCGCCCGATGCCCGGCGACGATGTCGCCCGGATCTTCGCCGGCGCGCCGTCGTCGGGTGGGGACCCGGACAAGGCCGCTTGGGTTGCCGGGTGTCCTTCGACGACAACCGCGCTGGACGTCTCGATAGTCGCGAGGTGACCGCATGTTCATGATCTACTCGGTGCTCATCGGGCTGGTCGCGGGGGCTGCCGTCGGAGGCCGGCTGAGCGGCCTCGCGACGCTCGAGTTCCGGTGGGCACCCGCGATCATCGCCGGCCTGCTCATCCAGGTCCTGCTGTTCAGCAACCCGATCGCCGAACGGATCGGCGACCTGGGGCCCGCGGTCTACGTCGGCTCGACGCTGCTGGTGCTCGCCGCCGTCGCCCGCAATGCCGGCATCCGCGGCATGCCGGTGGTGGTGGTCGGGGCCGCGAGCAACGTCGTCGCGATCCTGGCCAACGGGGGGTTCATGCCCGCGAGCCAGGGGGCACTCGCGGCCCTCGGCAAGTCGGCGCCCGTCATCTATTCGAACAGCTCCGTGGTCGAACAGCCCGCCCTGTGGCCGCTGACGGACATCTTCGCGCTGCCGACCTGGGTGCCCGGAGCCAACATCTTCAGCGTCGGCGACGTCCTGATCGGGATCGGGATCGGGGCCACGATCGTCATGGCGATGCGGGGCGTGGCGGCCGCCCGGACCGGGGCCGACCCTGGTGAATCGCGAATGGCCGGTGCGCCCGGGCACTGACCCGACCGGATACCGGGGATCACCCATCCGGGTGGTTGGGACGGCCGGCGGGTCGCCCTATGGTCGGCGCTGAGGCAAGCACCCTCCATCGAGGACTCCGTCCAGGGCAAACCCGTCGCGAGGCGGGGACGCAAAGCCAGGGATCTTCTTCGGAAGAACGCCCGGTTGCCGGGGCCGAGGTGCGGACACCCTGCTACAGGGAGTGACACTGTGAAGGCGAACCTGGCGCGCTTCACCTGGGCCGTTGCGCTGCTGGCATCGATGGCCCTGGCCATCGGCGCAGGGATGCGGTGGTACTAGTCGCCATGGAGCCCATGCTCAAGGCGCAAGCCTTCCGCGTGCCCATGGTCGGAACCCCTCTCATCGCCACTCTCGCTCCGGAGGCGGGACAGCGCTGGTGATCACCGGTCGGGCTTCTGCCCGGCCATCGCGAGAGGCCGTCGGGGAACCGACGGTCTTCGCCGTTAACGAGCGGCCTCGTGCAGCCACTGCCGGGGTCTCGGCAGGCGCCCCCTATCGGACCGTTGCGGCCCCGTGGTTGCGCCCGTGAGATCGTGCGGGTATTCTTCGCGGACCCGTCACGGGACGGGATCAACGGAGTCGGGTCGCTTGGACTTCTTCCAGGGTCGCAGCCGCAGCCGCGTTGCCATCGTCGTGACGGCCGATGGTCGCCGCGTGAACGTGCCCCTGCGCGACCTCGAATCCCAGGACGTAACCCCCCTCGCGCTTCTTCGCTCGCTCCTTGCCGGCCTTGAGAGCCTTGTCGGCCTCCTCATTACCGGCTCCCGGCGGGAGAACGGAGGGACGCGGAGGAGCGGTCGCCACTGAGGCCGCTACCACCGAGAACCAACGGGACCCTCGCCGGGCGGCGAGGGTCTTTACATGTCCGGCGGTCGCGGGGCCGCCGGAGAAGGGACCTGAGCGGACATGACGATCACCAAGGGCGAGCCGCCGGCCACCGGGGCGACGGAGGCGCCGCCGCGTCGCAGTCACGTGCCGGGTGACGGGACGGCGGGTGCGGCGGCGGTCGAGGATGCGCGCCGGGCCATGCTCCACGAGGTCCGGGGTCGCAAGCGGACCCGGATCGGCGCGGACGCCCTTATGGAGGCACTCATCCTCCAGGGGACGGACACCCTGTTCAGCTACCCGGGCGGCGTCATCCTGCCGATCTACGATGTCCTGGTCGACTACCCGCAGATCCGGCACATCCTCGTCCGCCACGAGCAGGGCGGGGGGCACGCCGCCGATGGCTACGCCCGCGCAAGCGGCAAGGTCGGCGTGTGCATGGGGACGAGCGGTCCCGGGGCCACCAACCTCGTCACGGCGATCGGCACCGCCCAGCTGGACTCGGTTCCGATCGTGGCGCTCACCGGCAACGTGCCCGGCGCGCTGATCGGGAAGGACGCGTTCCAGGAGATCGACATCACCGGCATCACCCTGCCGATGACCAAGCACAACTACCTGGTCCGGAACGCGGACGACATCCCGCGGGTCGTCGCCGAGGCCTTCTACCTCGCCCGGACCGGCCGGCCGGGCCCCGTCCACATCGACTTCACCAAGGACGCCCTGCAGCAGGAGACGCGCGCCGAGCACCCCTCCCTCGACGAGGTGATCGCCGGTCTGCCGGGCTTCCGCCCCACCTTCGAGGGTCACCCCAAGCAGCTCAAGACCGCGGCCCGGGAGATCGCCCAGGCCAAGCGGCCGCTGATCCTCGCCGGGCACGGTGTCCTCATCGCCGAGGCTTGGGACGAGCTCAAGGCGTTTGCGGAGAAGGCCCAGATCCCCGTCGCCTGGACCCTGCTCGGCATCGGCTGCATCGACGAGGAGCACCCGCTGGCCTACGGCTACATGGGCATGCACGGCTGGAAGCACGTCAACCGCGCCATCCAGGCGGCCGACCTGCTGATCGCGATCGGGATGCGCTTTGACGACCGGGTCACCGGCAGCGTCAAGACCTACGCCCCCTACGCGCGGATCATCCACGCGGACATCGATCCGGCCGAGATCGGCAAGAACGTCGCCGTCGAGGTCCCCATCGTGGGCGACGCGAAGAACGTCCTCGCAGGCCTCACTCGGCTGGTCCACGCGGTGGAGCCCGAGGAGCGTTCCGAGTACCTGGCCCAGCTCCGGGCCTGGCGCGAGGAATCCGAGGCCAGCTCCTGGCACGGCTCGGGCGGCTCCGACAGCGGCGTGCTCACGGCGGACTACGTGGTGGGCCGGATCGGGGACCTCACGGACCATGTCGGCACCTACGTGGCCGACGTCGGCCAGAACCAGATGTGGCTGGCGCGCTATACGCGGTTCCGGCGGCCACACAGCCACATCAGCTCGGGCGGCCTGGGCACCATGGGCTACGCCGTGCCGGCCGCGATGGGCGCCGCGCTGGGCAATCCCGCGGCCGAGACTTGGGCCGTGTGCGGTGACGGCGGCTTCCAGATGACGAGCCAGGAGCTGATGACGCTGGCCGCGGACCGCATCCCGGTCAAGATCGCGCTCCTCGACAACAAGAAGCTGGGCATGATCCGCCAGTGGCAGGAGATCTTCTACGCGGAGAACTACCACTCCTCGCACCTGCCGGGCCCGGACTTTGCCAAGCTGGCCGACGCCTACGGGATCCCCGCCTTCAAGGCAACCCGGACCGACGAGGTGGACGATGCCATCAGGGCCGCACAGGCCGTGGACGGTCCGGCGCTCATCTGGTTCGAGATCGAGCAGGAGCAGAACGTGTACCCGATCATGCCGGCGGGCAAGGGCCTGTCCGACCTGATCGAGCATCGGGGGCCCGAGGAATGAGCACCGACCCGGCCACCCACGACCACCCGGCCTATACCGGCGTGCAGGAGACTCCGCCACCGGATCGGGCCGTTCCCGGCTCCGGCGAAGCGGCGCGTCACGTGCTCGTCGTGCTGGTCATGGACCGCCCCGGCGTCCTCAATCGCGTCGCCAGCCTGATGCGGGCACGCAACTTCAACATCGACTCGCTCGCCGTGTCGCGCACCGACAAGCCGCACATCAGCCGGATGACGCTCACGCTCCACGGTGACGCGGTCGCCGTGGAGCAGGCGACCAAGCAGCTCTACCGGCTGGTGGACGTGCTCAAGGTCCAGGACGTCACCCGCGACCAGCTCGTGGAGCACGAGCTGGCCTTGATCAAGGTCCGCGCCACGGACGCGAACCGGGGCGAGGTCATCAAGGTCGCCGAGATGCGCAAGGGCGCCATCGTCGACATCTCCACCGAGTCCGTGATCGTCGAGGCGCATGGCACCGAGTCGGAGATCGACGCCCTGGTGGCGCTGCTCCGCTCGTACGGAATCAAGGAACTGGTCCGCACTGGGGCGACCGTCATGCTCCGAGGCGCGGGCTCCATCGAGGAGGCAATCCGACTGTGAATCCTCCTGCCGAGGGCCCGCGGGAGCTTCACCTCGGCCGTCGGAGGACCCAGCGCCGAGTCAATCGTCTGAAAGGAACCGGATTCTGTGACAGCTAGGATGTACTACGACGCCGATGCCGACCTGTCGGCGCTCGATGGGCAGACCGTTGCGGTCATCGGCTACGGGAGCCAGGGCCATGCCCACGCGCTCAACCTGCGCGATTCGGGGATCAACGTGATCATCGGCCTGGCCGAGGGATCCAAGAGCCGCGCCCTCGCCGAGGCAGCCGGCTTCGAGGTCAAGACAGTTGCCGAGGCGACGAAGGCCGCAGACGTGATCATGATCGCAGTGCCGGACACCATCCAGAAGCACGTGTACGACGCCGAGATCGAGCCCAACCTGCGTCCCAACGCGCTGTTGATGTTCGCCCACGGGTTCAACATCCGGTTCGAGCGGATCCGGCCCCCGGCATCGATCGACGTGGGCATGGTCGCGCCCAAGGGCCCGGGCCACCTCGTCCGCTCGGTGTACGAGCAGGGCGGTGGCGTCCCGGCCCTGTTCGCGGTGGGCCAGGACGCGACCGGCACGGCCCGGGCCCGCGTCCTGGCCTATGCCCGCGGCCTGGGCAACACCCGCGCGGGCGTTCTCGAGACGACGTTCAAGGAGGAGACCGAGACCGACCTGTTCGGCGAGCAGGCGCTGCTCTGCGGGGGCGTGTCCGCCCTCGTGAAGGCCGCCTTCGAGACGCTCGTGGAGGCCGGCTACCAGCCGGAGCTCGCGTACTTCGAGACCATGCACGAGCTCAAGCTGATCGTGGACCTCATGTACCGCGGTGGCCTCAACTTCATGCGCTTCTCCGTGTCCGACACGGCCGAGTACGGCGACTACGTGTCCGGCCCGCGCGTGACCGAGGGCGCCAAGGCAGCCATGAAGGACGTGCTCACGGACATCCAGTCGGGCGCCTTCGCCGCCAAGTGGATCTCCGTCCAGGAGGCGGGTGGCGAGGACTTCCGCCGGCTCCGGGAGCAGGATCGCAACCACCAGATCGAGCAGGTCGGCGCGGACCTCCGGGCCCGGATGCCGTTCCTCAAGCCGGTCGTGGTCGACGCCGGCCAGGCCCAGGCCGTGGCCAGCGCCGTACCCGGCGCGGAGAGGCAGCCATGACGTTCGAGGCCATCGCCCCCCGCTTTGGCGGAGGGGTAGCCGCCGGCAAGATCCGGATCTTCGACACGACCCTGCGCGACGGGGAGCAGGCGCCCGGCGCCGGCCTCACCGCCGCGGAGAAGCTGGAGGTCGCCCGCCAGCTTGCCCGCCTCCACGTGGACGTGATCGAGGCGGGGTTCCCGGCCGCGTCGCCGGGAGATTTCGAGGCGGTTCGACGCATCGCCCAGGAGACGAGGGACGGGATCGCGGTGGCGGCCCTCGCCCGCTGCCGCGACGGCGACCCGCAGCGGGCGGTGGAGGCCATCGGCGTCGCCGAGCGCCCCCACCTCCACCTGTTCATCGCCACCTCGGACATCCACCTCAAGCACAAGCTCCGCATCAGCCGCGACCAGGCCCTGAAGGAGGCGGTCCGCTGGGTCAGCTGGGCCCGCGAGACCCTCGGCCGCGACGCGGAGATCGAGTTCTCGGCCGAGGATGCCTCCCGGACCGAGGACGCCTTCCTGCTCGACGTCTACGAGGCGGTGACCGAGGCCGGCGCGTCCACCCTGAACATCCCCGACACCGTTGGCTACGCGATCCCGTCCGAGTTCGGTGCGCTGGTCGGCCGGGTCAAGGAGCGGGTCGGTGACGGCGCCGTGATCTCGGTCCACTGCCACAACGACCTGGGCCTCGCGACCGCGAACACCCTCGCGGCCATCCAGGCCGGCGCCCGGCAGGTGGAGGTGACCATCAACGGCCTTGGCGAGCGAGCCGGCAACGCGTCGCTCGAGGAGGTCGTGATGGCGCTCCGGACGCGCCCCGGCCAGTTCCCGGACCTCGCCGCCGGGGTCCAGACGGAGCAGATCACGCCGGCGTCGCGGCTCGTGAGCTACCTCACCGGGTTTGCCATCCAGCCCAACAAGGCCATCGTGGGCGCCAACGCCTTCGCCCATGAGTCCGGCATCCACCAGGACGGGTTCCTCAAGAACCCGCTGACCTACGAGATCATGACCCCGCAGTCGGTGGGCCTGTCGGGGAGCACGCTGTCGATCGGCAAGCTGTCCGGCCGCCGCGGGCTCCAGGGCAAGCTCCGCGAGCTGGGCCACGAGCTCGAGGGGGACGAGCTGGACGCCGTCTACCGCGCGGCCATCGCCCTCGCCGACACCAAGAAGGACGTCACCGACGCGGACCTGCTCGCCCTGATCGAGCAGCGGATGGCCGACGTGCCGCGCTCGATCGAGCTGCTCGGGTGGAGCGTCAGCTCCGCATCGGGCGGCCACTCGGTGGGCTCGGTCAGCCTGGTCGTCGCCGGCGAGGCGAAGGCCGGCAGCTCGACGGGCAACGGCCCCGTCAACGCCCTGTACCTGGCCGTCGACGAGGCCGTCAAGCCGGTCCTTGGCTGGTTCCCGGTCCTCACCGACTACGAGATCAAGGCCGTTTCCGGCGAAGGCGATGCGCAGGGCCAGGTCCTGGTCCGCGCCCGCCGCAGCCACGACGAGGGACCGGGGGCGCTCGTGGTCACCGGTCACGGCCTGTCCACGAACATCATCGAGGCCTCGCTCGAGGCGTACCTCGTGGCCGCCAACAAGCTCCACGGCGCGGAGATCAACGGGATCTCGGTCGCGTTCGTGGGCGGGCGCACCGCCGAGGACCTCCCGTGACGGAGGGCTCGGAGCCCGCGTTCCGCTACCGGGTCGCGCTGATCCCGGGAGACGGCGTGGGGCCCGAGGTCATCGACGCGACGGTCTCGGTCCTCGAGGCCGTCGGCGAGCGGTTCGGGTTCGGGTTCGCCTGGGACACGCTCGTGGTGGGCGGGGCCGGGATCGATGCGTACGGCATCGCCTGCCGGCCCGAGGACGTGGAAACGTGCCGCGAGGCCGACGCCGTGCTCCTGGGCGCGGTCGGCGGACCGAAGTGGGACAACCCGGACGCGACCGTGCGTCCGGAGCAGGCCCTGTTCGCCCTCCGCGGCGGACTCGAGCTGTTCGCCAACCTGCGCCCGATCACCGTCCACCACCAGCTGATCGGCGCTTCGCCGCTCAAGCCGGAGCTGCTCGAGGGCGTGGACTGCCTGATCCTGCGCGAGCTCACCAGCGGCCTCTACTTCGGCAAGCCGTCCGAGCCGCGTGACACGGCAGATGGCCGGGCCGCCATCGACACGCTGTGGTACACGGAGGGCGAGATCCGGCGGATCGTCACCCTCGCCTTCGAGCTGGCGCGGACCCGCCGGCGCAAGGTGACCCAGGTCGACAAGGCAAACGTGCTGGCCACCAGCCGGCTGTGGCGCAAGGTGACCGACGAGGTCCACGCGGACTTCCCGGACGTCGAGCTGGAGCACCGGCTGGTGGACTCGGCCGCCATGACCCTTGCCCGCTGGCCGGCGGGCTTCGATGTCCTGGTGACCGAGAACCTGTTCGGCGACATCCTGTCCGACGAGGCGGCGGTGATCGCCGGCTCGCTCGGGATGCTGCCGTCGGCGTCGATCGGGACGCGGACCACCGCGCACGGCAGGCACGGCCTCTACGAGCCGATCCACGGCTCCGCGCCGGACATCGCGGGCCAGGACCTGGCCAACCCGTTGGGGACCATCCTGTCCGCCGCGATGATGTTGCGCTGGTCGCTGGGCCAGCCCGAGGCCGCCGTGGCGATCGAGACCGCGGTCGACGCGGCCCTGGACGCCGGCTACCGGACGAAGGACCTGCTGCCCGCCGCGGGCCACCTCGACGCGACCGCGGTCACGCTCGTCGGAACGAAGGAGATGGCCAGGATCATCGGAGAGCGGATCGCGATTTGACGGCCGGTGCCCGCCGGCAGGCGGCGGGTGACCGGCCACGGCCACGTCGACGATCCCTCCCCGACACGCAGACAGGACGCCTCGAGCCATGACCGACAGCCCCGTCATCCTCTACGACACCACCCTCCGCGACGGCACCCAGGGCGAGAACATCACCCTCTCGCTGGCCGACAAGCTTCGCGTCTCGCGCATGCTCGACGAGTACGGCTTCCCGTTCATCGAGGGCGGCTGGCCGGGATCCAACCCCAAGGACATCGAGTTCTTCGCGGCCGCCCGCAAGCTCACCTGGCAGACCGCGAAGCTGGCCGCCTTCGGGAGCACCCGCCACAAGGCCAACAAGCCCGGTGACGACCCCAACCTGCGCGAGCTGGTCGCGGCCGAGACCCCGGTGGTCACGATCTTTGGCAAGAGCTGGCTGCTCCATGTGACCGAGGTGCTGGGCGCGACGCCGGCCCAGAACCTGGACATGATCGCGGACTCGATCGGCTACATCGCCGACGCCGGGCGCGAGGCCGTCTACGACGCCGAGCACTTCTTCGACGGGTACAAGGGGGACCGCGACTACGCCCTCGCCACCCTTCGCGCGGCGCGGGACGCCGGCGCCCGGACCCTGGTCCTGTGCGACACCAATGGCGGCACCCTGACCGATGAGCTGGTCAGGATCCTGGCCGACGTCCGGAGCTCGCTGGAGGCGGATACCGGCGCTGCGGGGGTCACCTGGGGCATCCACACCCACAACGACGCGGAGCTTGCGGTCGCGAACTCCATCGCGGCGGTGCAGGCCGGCGTCCGCCACGTGCAGGCGACGATCAACGGCTATGGCGAGCGCTGCGGCAACGCCAATATGGTCTCCATCCTGGCCAACCTCGCGCTCAAGACGGAGAACCTGCTGACGCCGCCCGGCGGTGGCGACCTCGCCGCGCTCACCGACCTTTCGCGTTCCGTGGCCGAGATCGCCAACGTCAACCCCGACGACTACCAGCCCTACGTCGGGCGCTCCGCGTTCGCCCACAAGGGCGGCGTCCATGGCGCCGCCGTGGCCAAGGTCGAGCGCAGCTACCAGCACGTGGAACCGACCGCCGTCGGCAATGCCGGCCGCCTGGTCGTGAGCGAGCTCGGCGGTCGCGCCAACACCTCCATCCGGGCGCGCCAGCTGGGCCACGAGCTCGAGGGCGTCATCGATGCACGCGAGCTGAGCAAGCTCATCAAGCGGCTCGAGAACGAGGGCCAGGCCTTCGAGGGCGCCGAGGCCTCCTTCGAGCTGCTCATCCGCCGCAACTCGCCCGGCTACCAGCCGCCGTTCCGGGTGGTGGACTACACCTGCCTCGTGGAGCAGCGGTCCGGCCACGAGCTTCTCGCGGAGGCCACCGTCAAGGTCGAGGTCGCCGGTGAGGTCCTGCACACGGCCGCCGACGGCAACGGTCCGGTCAACGCGCTCGACGGGGCCCTGCGCAAGGCGCTCGGTGCGTTCTACCCACAGCTGGACAGCGTCCACCTGGTCGACTACAAGGTACGCATCCTCGATGGCGCGACCGCCACGGCGGCGCGAACACGCGTCATCATCGACTCGCAGGACGGCTCGCAGACCTGGAGCACGATGGGCAGCGACACCAACATCATCGCCGCATCCGCGCAGGCGCTCGCCGACTCCCTGGAGTTCGCGATCTGGAAGTCGGGCGCGTCCGTGGAGCGTCGTGGCGAGCGACATTTCACGACCGTGAACGGGTCGTCGGGAGGTCCGCGATGAGCGCCGTCCGCCTTGACCGCTGGACCGTCACGTCGGGGAGCAACGTCAACAGCCGGGCCGCGGTCGTGATCCGCGGCGCCGACCACGACTGGAAGGCGTCCGCCGAGGGCAACGGGCCGGTTGACGCGCTGTACCGGGCCGTGGACCGGGCGCTCGCCGACGTCCTGGGCGGCGACCACCCGCAGCTGCTTGCCTACGATGTCCACGCGCTTGCGGAGGGTCCCGCCGCCGAGGGCCGGGTCACGGTGGTCATCGGGCCGCCCGCAACCGCTGCCGCCGAACGGACGGCGGGCCGCTTCACGGGCGAGGTGACCGGGACCAACACGATCGCCGCCTCCGTGGAGGCGTATCTCCAGGCGGTCAACGAGATGCTCGGATCGGACGCGTGGTCCGGCGTGACCGAGTCCGCCGCCGAGGCGGCGGCGGCCCGCCGGGCACGGCGCCGGGGCGGTGAATCGCCAGCCGGCGACGTGGCGGCCGAGTTCGACGACGACGCCAGGCCCATCGACACGACGGAGTGGTTCAACCGGTAACGGGCGGGGACCCGATCTCGTCGGCCCCCGCCCTGGCCCCCGCCATCGACGCCGAGGCGTTCAACGCGTTCGAGGCGGCCGGCTGGGAGGAGCGCGCGGGCTCGTACGGCTTCCTGTCGCCGATGACCCGGCGGGTTGGTGGCACCGTGCTGGCGGCGGCAATGGTCACCGAGGGCACGGAGGTCCTCGACGTCGGGTCGGGCCCTGGCGACCTGGCGGCGGAAGCGGCCGAGCTGGGCGCGGACACCGTGGGCATCGACGTCGCGCCCTCGATGGTCCGACGGGCGGCGCTCGCCAACCCGTCGATCCCGTTCCGCGTCGGCTCATTCGAGGCGATCCCCGCCGGCGAAGGCGCCTTCGACGCGGTGGTGGGCAACTTCGTGTTCAACCACGTGGGACGGCCCGACGTGGCGCTTGGCGAGGCGCGCCGTGTCCTGCGCCCGGGTGGCTGGCTGGCGCTGTCCTCGTGGGAGGAGCCACGGCGCAACCGGCTGCTCGGGCTGCTCGTGGACGCGGCCGACACCGCCGGTGCGCCGCCCCCGGCCGGTCTGCCGCCGGGGCCGACCAACTTCCGGACGGACGACGAGCTGCGGTCGCTGTTCGAGGCCGCCGGGTTCGTCGACGTCGGCATCAGCCACATCCTGTTCGAGGCGGCCGTCCCTGACGCCGACACCCTGTGGCACGGGGTCATCGACTCCGCGGTGCGCGTGCGGCCGCTGGTGACCGGGCAGCCGCTCGACGTCCAGGCGGCCATCCGGGCCCGGTTCGATGACCTGGCCGGCGTCCATCGGCGCGCCGACGGGACGCTCGCGATCCCGGTTGCGGTCCAGGTCACGCGCGGCCGCCGCCCGTGAGCGATCCTGTGTCCATGCCGATGCGCGTCGCGTACACGGGGGAGCCGGGAGCCTTCGCCGAGGAGGCCGTGCTGCGGTTCTTCGCGTCGCCCGCGGCCGTGCCCCTGTCCTCGTTCCGGGCCGTGTTCGAAGCCGTGCGCTCCGGGTCCGCCGCGGCCGGGGTGGTGCCCGTCGAGTCGTCGCTGCTGGGGACCATCCGGGAGAACCTCGATCTGCTCTGGGAGTTCGACCTGCCGATCGTGGGCGAGGTCAGCGTGCCGGTCCGGCTCGCGCTGCTGGCGCGGCCCGGGGAGACGCTCGAGACCATCACCCGTGTCTACTCCATCACCGCGGCGCTCGCCCAGGCCGACGAGTTCCTGCGGTCCCGGCCGTGGACCGTCCAGACCTCGTACAACACCGCGGGCGCGGCGAAGCAGGTCGCCGAGGCGGAGGAGCGGGGCGCGGCGGCGGTCGCGTCCTCCCGCGGTCGCGTCCATCTACGGCCTCGAGATCCTTGCCGACGACATCCAGTCCGGGACCGACAACCGGACCCGGTTCGCGGTGATCACGCGGCCCGGTGACGACGCCGCGCGCGCGGTGCTCGACGCGGCCGCCCCCTAGGCCGTTGCCGGCTCGCCCCGGACCTCGCTCGCCTTCGCCGTGCGCAACGTGCCCGGATCGCTCTATCGCTCGCTGGGCGCCTTCGCCACCCGCGGGCTCAACCTGACCCGGCTCGAGAGCCGCCCCTGGGTCAAGGCCGGCACGCGCTGGGAGTACCTGTTCTGGGTCGACCTCGACGGGGACCCCACCGATGCCGCCTGCGCCGAGGCCCTCGAGGAGCTGCGCGGCGAGACCGAGCTGGCCCGGATCCTGGGCACCTACCCGAGGGCGCCCGAGGACTGATCCCGGCGGCCGGCGGATCCAGCGGGGCCGGGCCGCAACGAGCGGATGCTGCGCGGCGACCATCGCGGCAGGTGCGATCATTGGGCGGACGGTCGCCAGCGAACCGGCGGCCGGGCTCGCACGCACAGGGAGGAGCACGTGGACGACGCATTCCGGGCCGAGATGGCGGCGGGCTACGCGGTCAACGAGCCGGTCATCGTCTTTGGCTGTCCGATCCTCGGCGAGGAGCTCCTGGCAGACGTCCGCGTCTCCCTGCCACTGACCCGCGTCAACCGCCATGGGCTCATCGCGGGCGCCACCGGCACCGGCAAGACCACGACGCTCCAGGTGATGGCCGGCCAGCTGTCGGCCGCCGGGGTGCCCGTGTTCGCGGTCGACATCAAGGGGGACCTGTCAGGCGTCGGCGCGCCCGGGGACGCGGGCAATCCTCCGGTGGCCGCCAGGATCGAATCAATGAAGCTCGACTTCGAGGCCCGCGGGGCCCCGGTCGAGATCCTGTCGCTCTCGGGCGAGAAGGGCGCCCACGTTCGGGCCAGCGTCAGCTCCTTCGGCCCGCTGCTGCTGGGCAAGGTCCTGGACCTCAACGACACGCAGACGAGCATCCTGTCGCTGGTCTTCCGGTACTGCGACCTCGAGCACCTCCCGCTCCTCGACCTCGCGGACCTGCGGACCACGCTCAAGTTCCTGGGCTCGGATGAGGGGAAGCCGGTCCTCGACGACCTGGGCGGGATCAGCCCGGCCAGCCTGGGCGTGATGCTGCGGGCGATCGTGACCATCGAGCAGGAGGGCGCGGACGTCTTCTTCGGCGAGCCCGAGTTCGACGTCGATGACCTCCTGCGAACGACGCCCGACGGACAGGGCGTGGTCACCCTGCTCGAGGTCGCAGACGTCATGGACCGGCCAAGGCTGTACTCGACGTTCGTGCTGTGGATGCTCGCCCAGCTCTACGAGCAGCTGCCCGAGGTGGGCGACCAGCCCAAGCCCAAGCTCGCCTTCTTCTTCGACGAGGCACACCTGCTGTTCAATGACGCGTCGGACGCGCTGATGGAGCAGATCGAGCGGACCGCCCGGCTCATCCGGTCCAAGGGCGTCGGCGTGTACTTCGTCACCCAGTCGCCCACGGACGTGCCGTCGTCGGTCCTGTCCCAGCTGGGCAACCGGGTCCAGCACGCGCTCCGGGCGTTCACGCCCGAGGACGCGGACAGCCTGCGCAAGGCTGCCCGCACCTTCCCGATGACCGACCACTACGACGTCGAGCGCACCCTGACCCGCCTGGGCATCGGCGAGGCGTTCGTGACCGTGCTCAACCGTAAGGGCATCCCGACCCCGCTCGCCGCCACGCGCCTGGTCCCGCCCGAGTCGCGGATGGGCCCGCTGACGCCCGAGGAGATCGCGGCCAAGGTGGCCGCGTCGCCGTTCGCCGCCAAGTACAACGTGGCCATCGATCCCGAGAGCGCCCACGAGATCATCACCGCCCGCCTCAAGAACGCGAAGGCGGCCGCCGCCACGGCTGCCGCGGAGGCCGAGATGCGCGACAAGGTCTCGCCAACCACCGCGGGCGGGCTGGGCACGATGACGCCGGCCCAGCAGAAGCGCGAGATCGCGCGCCGCGCCCGCGAGCTCGAAGCTGCGCGCAAGGCCGCCGAGCGCGAGCGCAAGGCCCGCGAGAAGGAGGCTGCCGCGCTGGCCCGCGAGCGCGAGCGGACGATGCGCGCGACGGTGAACACGGTGGGCAAGGTCATCGGGTCGCGCGGAACCCAGACGCTCCTGCGCGGCGTGTTCGACACGATCTTCGGCGGCGGCAAGCGGTAGGCGCCGCGCCACAGGCGCCTGTGGCCGGGCGTCCCCCGACCGCACATCCACGACCGGAGGACGATCGATGCGGCACCTGGCGCTCGCGTGGCTGGGGGTGGCCGGGCTGCTGGGCGGGGCGGTCCTCGCGCTCGGGGCGCCGGCGCCGGTCGCGGCCGAGGACATCTGCGGGCCGTCGGCGCCCGCCAACCCTGGCGCCATCCGGGGCCAGGCGTGGATCGGCGTCGTGGTCGACATCGAGCGGCACGAACCTCGCAACCCAGCGCGCTACGACTGGGCGGCGATCACCTTCCGCATCGAGCAGGTCGTTCGTGACGCGCCGCGGATGGGCCCGGGCACCGTCCGGATCGGTGGTGCCGACGTCATCACCCTGCGCGTCGGCTCGTGCGATGGGCATCGCGACCTTGGCCTGCAGCGAGGCGGGCGGTACCTCGTGAGCACTCGGGCGATCTTGGAACCCGGCGATCGGCCCGGAACGGGCTTCATCTTCGCCAGCATGACAGTGGCTTGGGAGTTGTACGGCGACGTCGCCCGACTCCAGGACGACATGTACTACCGCGATTGGCGGGACGAGCTCTGGCCCGGGTTCGCCGAGGCGGACACCCTCGCCGACGTCCTCGCGATCGTCGCCCCCAACGCGCCGGCCACGGACGCCCTCGCCGGGCCGCAGCCAGGGCCTGAGCCGCCCTGGGGCCTTGCGTTGCTGGCCGGCATCCCGGGCGCCTGGCTCGTGCTCCGCCGCACGCGCCGCCGCGCCTGATCTATCCGAGCAGCTCCACGCCGGCGCGTGCGGCGGCGTCGCGCAGCCGGCCATCGAGCGTCGCGAGCTGCAGCCCTCGCCGGCTCGCGAGGGCGACGTACGCCGCGTCGTACGCGCTGAGGTCAAGACGCCGGGCCAGGTCCGCCACGTCGCCCAGGGCATCGACCGTGCTGACGGCCTCCACGCGCACGGGGAGCGAGAGCAGCAGCGTCGACGCCTCGGAGAACTCCCCCGGCCCGAGCCGCCCCCGCCGCTCGGCGTTCCGGAGCCCGTTGGCGACCTCGAGCGGCCAGATCGCCGGGGCCACCGCGTGGCCGGAGGCGAGGCGCGACAGCCAGCCGTCCGCGAGGTCGGATCGCTCGTCCGCGAAGCACCAGGCCAGGGCGACGGACGCGTCGATCACGAACGTCACCGGCGGCCCTCGTCGATGAGCTCGCGGATGGTGACATCGCCCAGGGGATGGCGCGCGCGGAAGGCGCGCAGCGACGCGATGGCGTCCTCGATGGACCCGGCGCTCGGCCGGGCCGGGATGAGGACGGCGACCGGGACCCCGTGCTTGGTGATGATGATCTCCTCGCCGGCCGCGACCTCGTCGAGCAGGCGAGGGAGGTGGGTCTTCGCTTCGTAGGCGCCGACGGTTCTCATGACTTCGGTCCTCGCACTAGTCTGAGACTAGTCTAACCCCGCCCCGGCTTGCGTCCACCACGGACGCGGCCGGGGTTCGGAGGGGCATGGATTCGTCTCGTCGCATGACCCCCGAGTCGCCGGGCTTCGCCACCACCCTGATCGGGGAGTCGTTCGCCGGTGAGGGACCGAACGCCGCCCACCTCAACGTGGTGATCGGGCGCAAGGGTGGCCCGGTCGAGATGGCCTGGGTCACCAGCCTGGCCACGCCGCGCTAGGGCACGTGCCCTTCCTGGTCACGCTCCGTCCGAATTTGCCGGGCGCAAGCCGATGACGCTATTCGTCAACAAGGCGGAGGTCCGAGGCGAGGCTCACGAGGCGTTGACCTGGGGCGCGGCCCAGGCCGGGGTCGCGGGCGGCGTTGCGCGTGCCGTCCAGTACGGGTTGATCCCGGTAGATGCCACCGAGGAAATCTTCGTGATCACGGCCGTCTAGGTGGCGTGGTCGGCGGATGATGCCGACGAGGTGTACGCGAACAACCTGGCCGCCACCTACGATGCGATCTGGGCGGCCGTGGAAGGCACACCGACGCTCGGTCGCCGGCTGATCGCCGAAGTAGGCTGTCCCGGGCACCGCGACTCGGCGCCCCAGTCCGTCGCCGCGTCCGCGAGACTGCGCGCCATGGACCTGACCCTGACCCCTGCCCAGGCGGATCTGCGCGACCGGGCCCGCGCCTACGTCACCGATCACCTGCAGCCGCTCGAGGCGGAGTTCGAACGCCGGCACACCCTTGACCCGAGCACGACGGCGGAGCTCAAGCGGCTCGCGATCGAGGCCCGGCTCCACGGCGGCAACCTGCCCCGGGAGGCTGGCGGCCAGGGCTGGTCCAGCCTCGAGCAGATCCTGGTCCACGAACAGCTCGGCCAGGCCACGGGAGGCCTGTGGTCGTACATCCCCGGCGCCTACAACGCGCTGGTCCACGCCTCCCCCGAGCAGCGTGCCCGCTACCTGGACCCATGCCTGCGGGGCGACCGCAACGGCTCCTACGCGATCACGGAGCCCGGTCAGGGTTCGGATGCCCGCACGCTGGCGGCCACCGCCGTCCGCGACCCGGCCACCGGCGAGTACATCCTCAATGGCGAGAAGTGGTTCGTGACCGGCCCGTCCGACACGGACTTCATGATCTTCCACTGCCACCTGCTCGATGGCGACCAGCGGCTGCCGACCCTGTTCCTGGTGGACTACGACACGCCGGGGCTGGTCATGAGCCATGACCCCGACTACACGCACACGTTCGCGGACCGCCACCCGCAGTTCGTGCTGACCGATGTCCGGGTGCCGGCGGACGCGATCCTCGGCGAGATCGGCCAGGCCGATGCCATGACCAACGAGTGGTTCGTCGAGGAGCGGCTCCACATCGGCGCGCGATGCTCGGGGGCGATGGAGCGGCTGCTGGCGCTCGCCGTCGAATGGGCGACCGGCCGGATCCAGTTCGGCGAGCGGATCTACGATTTCCAGGGCGTGTCGTTCCCGCTCGCGGACTCCGCCGCCGACGCGTCCGCCGCCCGGCTGCTCACCCGCGAGGCGGCCCTGCTGCTCGATGCGGGTGCCAACCCCAAGGTCGTGCACGCCAAGGCATCGCTGGCCAAGCTGTTCGCCTCCGAGGCGGCCTACCGGTGTGCCGACCGCGTGGTCCAGGTCTTCGGCGGCCGCGGGTACATGCGCGAGTTCCCGGCCGAGCGGTACCTGCGCGAGCTGCGGGTCGACCGCCTCTGGGAAGGAACCAGCGAGATCCAGCGGATGGTGATCGCCCGGGCCCTCGAGAAGCGCGGCGTCCGGGCCGTCGTCGGGTGACGGACGCCGCGGCGGGCGCGTCCCCCTCGCCCGCGGAGATCGATCTCCGACCCCTGTTCGCCCCGCGGTCGATCGCCGTCGTGGGCGCGAGCCCCCGTGGCTGGGTGGGGACGACGGTTCGCGACAACCTCGCCCTGATGCACAGCGAGACACGGATCTACTTCGTGAACCCGAAGTACGGGGAGGTTCACGGCACCCGCTGCTGGCCAGGCCTGGCGTCGCTGCCCGAGCGCCCAGACACGGTGATCCTGGCGGTGAACCCGCTCCGGGCGGCGCGCTTCACCCAGGAGGTGGCCGAGGCCGGGATCCCGTCGATCGTGATCCCTGGCGGTGGCGTCGTCGAGGGCGGAGAGGCCGCGGCGGAGATGCAGCGGGTCGTGCGCGACATCGCGATCCGGCATGGCATCGCGTTGCTCGGGCCCAACTGCATGGGCTCGGTGGACTGGACCACCAACAGTACCAACTACATCGGCGACGTGAACCCCTGGCTGCCGCGTGGTCATGTCGCCGGCCTCGCCCAGTCGGGGAGCGTCACGGACGCCTTCATCCACGGTCCCGGCAGCCGGATCGGGTACAGCCGGATCGTGTCGATCGGCACCGAGGCGGTGCTGGACCTGTGCGACTACCTCGCCTACTGCCTTGACGACCCGGAGACCCACGCGGTCATGCTGTTCGTCGAGGGCTTCAAGCGCCCCGAGCGGTTCCTGGCGCTGGCGGATCGGGCGCTCGCGATGGGCAAGCCGATCCTGGCGGTCAAGGTGGGGCGATCGGCGCAGGCGCAGGCCGCGGCCATTGCGCATTCCGGCAGCCTTGCCGGCGAGGACCGGGTCACCGACGCCGCGCTCGAGGCCGCCGGCGTCATCCGCTGCGCGGATCTCGACGAGCTCCTCGAGCAGGCGGAGCTGATCGCGGGCGCGGGACGCCTCCACCGATCCGTGGGCGCGGGCCGGACGGGGGTCGTGACCGTATCCACTGGCGAGGCCTCGCTCGTCGCCGACCTTGCCGAGCGCACCGGTCTCGAGCTGCCGCCGGTCCCGGACAGGACGCGGGCGGCGATCCTCGAGGGGCTGCCCACGATGGGCTACATCGGCAACCCGCTGGACCCGTGGGGCGCGGCGGATGAGGCGCACGCCTACCGCGTGGCATTCGAGGCGTTCGCCGACTCGGGCGCGTACGACGTGCTGGCCGTGGTCCACGACAGCCCGTTCCGGGACCTGCCCGGCGAGGTGGTCGTGGCCCGGACGGTGGGCACCGCCCTCGCGGACGCGACCCGCGATCACCCGGAGCTGCTCCCGGTCTACGTGTCGCTCACCGCGGGCGATATCAGCGAGCAGGTCAAGGCGACGCTCGACGCGGCCGGCGGCATGCCGATGCTTCGCGGGGCGACCGAATCGATGGTGGCCATCGCGCGGCTCGCGTGGTGGGAGCGGGTCCGGGCCGAGCGGCTGGCGTCGGGGCCGCGGCGTCCCGCGTGGGCGGCGCTGGCCGCCGGTCACGTCCCGTGGGGCGCGGATGCGACGCCCGATCCACTGTCACGCTCGATCGCAGCGCCGCCTCCGCGGGTGGCGCTCTCGGAGCGGGACAGCCTGGAGCGGCTCGCCGCTGCGGGGATCCCGGTCACGGCCTGGCGCTATGTGGCCGCCGGCGCGGCGGTCGCCTTCGGTGCCGCGGTCGCCGACGCCGTCGTGGCAGCCTGGCGCGACCTGGGCGGCGGGCCGGTTGCGCTCAAGCTGGACGCGGAGAGCCTGGTCCACAAGACCGAGGTCGGGGGCGTCCTCGTTGGGCTGGGCGACGAGGCAGCCGTCCGCGCCGGCGTCTCCGCGCTTGCCGATGCCGCCGGCCGGTCCGGCGCGCCCCTGCGCGGGTATCTCGTGGAGCCGATGGCACCCGGCGGCGTGGAGCTGATCGTGGGTGGCCGGCATGACGCGGTCTTCGGGCCGGTCGTGCTGGTCGGGTTTGGCGGCATCCTGGCCGAGGTGCTCGACGACGTCGCGGTGCTCCTGGCTCCCGTGCCCGACACCGTGGTCCGCCGTCGCCTCGAGCGGCTGCGTGGAGCGGCGGTGCTGCGGGGAGCTCGCGGGCGGCCCGGCGTGGACTTGGACGCGCTCGCGGGGCTGGTCGGCGCGGTGGGCCGGCTGCTCGCCTCGGATCCGTCGATCACCGAGGTCGATCTCAACCCGGTCATCGCCGGGCCGGGTGGCGCGATGGCCGTCGACGCCCTGGTGGTCGTGGAGGCGCCGGCCCGCCGTTGAGGCGCCGAGTCCCAGCGCCGAGCTCCGGCGCCGAGGGCGCTACCCTGCAACCCATGACCCCGGATCCGCTGGCTCGCATCCGCCTCGTCGAGGGTGACATCACCCGGATCACCGCGGACGCTATCGTGAACGCCGCCAACAGCGCGCTCTCGGGCGGCGGTGGCGTGGACGGCGCGATCCACCGCGCCGGTGGCCCCGGGATCCTGGATGACCTCCGTCGCCGCTACGGCGCCAACCGCAGCTGTCCCACCGGCAGCGCCGTGGTGTCGGCTCCCGGGCTGCTCGATGCGCGATGGGTCATCCACGCCGTCGGGCCCGTGTGGTGGGGCGGCGCCGGCGGCGAATCCGCGCTCCTCGCCTCCGCGTACCTGACCAGCCTTCGCCTGGCCGATGACCTTGGGGCGCGTCACGTTGCCTTCCCGTCGATCAGCACGGGGGCCTATGGCTATCCGCTCGACCGCGCCGCGCCGGTTGCGCTGGAGGCCGTCGCGCGTGGGCTGCGGGACGCCAGGTCCGTCCAGCGCGCGACCTTCGTGCTGTACGGGGACCAGGCTCTGGCCATCTACGAGCGATCCCTCGCGGATCTGGTGGCAGCTGCGGCCGGCTGAGGGCGACGGGGGCCAACCTGCGCCGGCCGTCGGCCGCCCGGTGGCGCCATCCGGATCCCTGGCCATGCGCGCAGGACAGGACTGAAGTCATGCCCTTGGGGGACACCCTGACCAGGGCCAGATCAGCCCAACTCGCGCTAGACTCCTGGCGATGCGCTCTGGACTGATGACGCCTCCGGTCCCCCATTTGGACCCCGGGCAACCGATCCACGCGCCGGCCCCCCGGTTCTCGCTGCGCGGCAGACGTCGCCTGAGCACCCTGTACCGGCGGCTGCTCCTCGGCGCCCTCCTGGTGGTGCCCGTCGCGCTCCCGTGGGCGTTGCCCGTGGCCGCGTCCGGCTCCACCTACTACGTGGACTGCGCCGGATCCGATTCCCGTGCAGGAACATCGACGGACACGGCCTGGAAGACGCTCGGCAAGGCCAATGCCGCGCCCCTCGCGCCGGGTGACAGCCTCCTGCTCCGTCGGGGATGCTCGTGGACGGGACCCCTGAACGCATCGTGGCGCGGGACCTCCTCGGCTTCGATCACGATCGGGGCATACGGCTCGGGGGCCCAGCCGCTGATCCGCGATGCTCACGAGAATGTCGCCATCACCGGTGCCTACCTGGTCATCCGGGACCTGGCCACCACCGCCGCGCCGACCAGCCATGACTCGAGCTGCCAGAACTGGCCACTCGGCTACCGGGTCGGCTTCCGCTTCTATTCGGGAGCCAACCATGTGACCGTTCGGGACAGCACCGCGAGCGGCCTGTACATGGGCGTCATGGTGAATGCCGGCGCGACCGACAACCGCGTATACCGCAACACCCTGCGCGACAACGACATGCGCGACCCGAACGTCGCCTCGGATGCCGGTGCCGTGGGCGTGCTGCTGGAGGGAGACCGGACCGAGGTCTCGTGGAACACGATCTCAGGCTCCGACGCCTGCTCCCCGCAGTATGGTCGCGACGGCGCGGCGGTCGAGATCTACGGCGGTCGCGACAACAAGATCCACCACAACATCGCGACCCAGAACAACGCCTTCACCGAGCTCGGCAACTCGCGATCCGCCAACAACACGTTCGCCTACAACCGGATCACCTCGACGCTCACGGCGGCCAACGTCCTCGTCACGCGCGGTGCCAACGACTCCCACGGGCCGGTGACCGGCACGCGGTTCCACTCGAACACGGCATACCTCACGGGCTCCCAGAGCTACGCCATCCAGTGCACGGGTGGCTGTAGTTCCAGCATCCTGTCCATGCGCGACAACATCATCTGGGCGGACGATCGCGTGGGCTACGCGGACGCCTCCTTCGATGAGCGCAACAACATCTACTGGCGTGCCGGGGGCTCCCCGAAGGTGTACTTCGCGATCAGCTCCACCAGCCGCCTGGTCAACCCTGGGTTCGTGAGCAGCTCGGACCTGCACCTCAAGTCCGGGAGCCCGGCGATCGATGCCGGGAGCGGAGCGGCCCTCGCGCTGGGCTACACGACGGACCTCTCCGCGGTCGCGGTGCCCCAGGGGCAGGCCCCGGACATCGGCGCCTACGAGCGCGCAACGGGGGGTGCCACGCCCACGCCCACGCCCGGATCGACGGCGACGCCCAGACCGACGGCGACGCCGGCTCCGGCCCCGCTCGCGGTCGACTCGTTCAGCCGGACCGTGTCGGGGGGATGGGGAGCGACCGATCCTGGTGGCGTCTACGGGCTTGCCGGCGGCAGCGAAGGCTTCGCCGTCGATGGCGCCGTCGGCGCGATGACGCTCAAGTCCGGCCGGTCGTTGGCGGCCACGCTGGTCGACGTGGCGGCGAAGAACGTCGTGGTCCGCACGAGCGTCCGGGTGAGCCGTCTTATGGGCGGATCCGGGGAGGACGCCTGGGTCGTGCTCCGCAGGACCGCGACGGGCAACGCCTATCGGCTACGGGTCCGCATCAGCTCGTCGGGTGCGGTCAAGCTACGGGCCTTCAAGCGTGTAAGGGGCCGGACCGTCGCGATCAGCCGCCAGGTGTCAGCCGGTGTCACCCTCGCTCCGGGAAAGCGGTTGTGGATCCGTGCCCGCGTCGTGGGTGCCAACCCGGCCCGGCTCAAGCTCCGTGTCTGGAAGGGTTCGCACGAGCCTGCGCGGTGGCAGCTCGTGGTCAAGAACGGCGCCTCGGCGCTTGCGGGGCCGGGGGCGATCGGGCTGCGGGCCTCGGTGCCCTCCAGGTCCGGTGGGAAGACGGTGCGGTTCACCTTCGACGACCTTCGCGCCTGGCGGCCGTAGAGGCTGCGGCTCCCCGCCGATCGGCCGACGACACGGGCCAACGCCGACCCGCGACGACACGGGCCCACGCCCGCGGTCCCGGCGATTTGCCAGCCGGTGCATCGGTGCAACGGTATAGGCCAAATGGCCCGTTGTGCCCTTGAAACGAGGCGATCCCGTGGTACTTTCGTCCTAGCCACTGAATGGCACGAGCCCAGACTTCTCCCTCCCGGCGCAGCGCGTACTCCGCTTCTAGCACTTATTCATCCTCATTCTCCGGTACTCCGTTCGGTTCCAGTGATTCGCTCGTCAGAGGGTTGGGACTCGTGGCTGTGGGTCAGCGTCCCAATCGACCGCAGAATTTGGAGCCCAGCCGTTGCTGATGCATGAAGTTGCCCCTGGGGCATCCTGGCCGCCCCCGGCGGACCTGGCAGAGTTGCACGACATCGACCGCCCCGCGCCGACAAAGCCCGTGGTCCGGCCGCTCTCCGTGTCCGTCGTGATTCCCACCAAGAACGAGGCCCGCAACATCGCCTGGGTCCTTGAGCGCATGGACCCGATGGTCGATGAGATCGTCATCGTCGACGGCATCTCGGTCGACAGCACGGTCTCGGTCGCCCGCATGGTCCGGCCCGACGCCGTCGTGGTGGATCACCCCGTGCCCGGCAAGGGCGAGGCCGTCCGAGCAGGCATCCATGAGGCCACGGGCGACATCGTGGTGATGATGGACGCCGACGGCTCCATGGACCCGGCCGAGATCCGCCGGTTCGTGGAAGCGGTCGCGGCCGGCGCGGACGTGGTGAAGGGAAGCCGGTTCCTGCCTGGTGGCGGCACGGCTGACATGACGCTGATCCGCCGTCTCGGCAATCACGCCCTGGTCGCCTTCTCCAACGTGCTCCTTGGGGCCAGGCACACCGAGCTCTGCTACGGCTTCATGGCCTTCCGGAGGAGCCGGATCGACGATCTCGAGCTGCGGTCGACCGGCTTCGAGATCGAGACGGAGATCGTGGTTCGCGCCCATCGCGCCGGCCTGCTCATTACCGAGGTCCCCAGCTTCGAGTTCCCGCGACGTCACGGCCACTCGAACCTGAACACGTTCCGGGATGGCTGGCGCGTGGTCCGCACGCTCCTGCGAGAATCCATGCTTCGCACTGGGACGACGAGCCCAGTCCGCGACGACAGCTGATCCCCTTTCCTCCGCCGATAGCCAGGAATTCGAATACATGCGCCGATCCGTCCGTCCCGCAGCGCTGGCGATGGTCGCCGCGCTGATGATCCTCTCGCTCCCGTCCGCAGCCGCCGCGGCACGTCCCCTTGACGGTCTCCGTGTCCACGGGCAGACCGCTGCCGTGATCGGCGAGCTCGCCACCCTGACCGTGAAGCTCCCGGCGAACGTCGCGGCCTTCGACGCGCGGGTCATCACGGCACCCGGAGCGGCAGAGGTCATCGGCGTCGCGCCCGTTGGCGGTGGGACGGCTCTGCGTCCCGAGGCGTCCGGCGACGGCACGGCCGTCGCAGCTTACGGCCTGGCGTCGAGGAAGGGCGTCACGCGCGTCCTCATCGCCGTGAATCCGCTGGTCGCGGGTCGGATCCAGGCCCGGGTCATCATTGACGCGGCTTCCGACGCTGCAGGGCACCGGGTAACGCTGCGTCGCACATCCGCGCTCGCGACGATCACGGCCGGCGCCGGCCGGCGTCTCGTGGCGGCTCCCGCGGCGCGCATGCGGCTCGCCCCGAAGGCGAAGTCGGTCAAGCCATTCGACCTGCGCCTGGATCGCAAGTTCAATGCCCAGGACCTCGACATGGTGCGTGCGGCCTGGTCGCAGAGCCACGCGAATGTGGGGGCCATCTGTGGCGGCGCCACGGCCGGCGATGCCAATGGTGACGGCTGCGTCGACATCATCGACGTGCAGCTGCTCAAGAGCGTCAGCGGCAAGGCGGTCACCGCGAAGACCTCCTCGACCCTGCTCGCGACGGAGCCCGATCTCAGCTCCACGCGGGCGGTGCTCTCGACGACCCCGGACGTGACGTCGGTCGGCGACTTCGTGCCGCTCCGGACGTTCACGGTCACCAGCACCGGCGACACGGCCGACGCCACACCCGGCAACGGGATCTGCGCCGACTCCAACGGGCGCTGCACCCTGCGCGCCGCGATGACCGAGGCGGACTACATGCAGGGCGAGGACCGGATCGCCTTCAACCTGCCGGGAACCGCGCCCGTCACGATCCAGGTCTCCAGCCGGCTGCCCCTCATCACCTCCCGGTCCGGGGGAGTGTTCATCGACGGGTACAGCCAGCCCGGCGCCTCGCCCAACACCGCCCAGGTCGGCTCCAACGCCGTGCCCGGCGTCTACCTGCGTGGCAACGGCAACGCCGCGCGGGAGTACGGCTTCTATATGACCAGCGCGAACAACATCGTCAGCGGCCTCGCGATCGGCAACTTCTGGCGCGCCCTGATGCTCGACGGGACCGACGCCACCGGCAACCTCATCGCCGGCGACTGGCTGGGCTTCACCGGCACCGGCTCGAACAACGGCGGCTCCATCGGCATCCTGATCAACGTCGGTGCTCATGACAACACGGTCGGCACGCCCGCCCTGGCCGACCGCAACGTGATCGGCAACTTCCCGGTGGGCGTGGACGTGTACGGGCCGGGCACGGACGGCACGACGTTCCAGAACAACCAGTTCTGCATCTCGCCGTCCGGGGCCCGCGCGACCTGCAACGTGGGGATCGACCACAACTTCGGCCCCAAGCGCAACCTGATCGGCGGCAGCGGCGCCAACGAGCGCAACGTCTTCGGGCCCACCAACTACCAGGGCATCGAGCTCTCGCACGGGTACAACCCGAGCGTCCAGCCGGACACCGACTTCTCGCTGCCGTACCAGATCAACGACCACCAGATCATCGGCAACTGGGTCGGCTTCAGGATGGACGGCACGTACGACCCCGCCTACCGCTCGGGCCTCAACTTCTCGAGCGCCGACAACGCCGAGGGCATCAACGTCTACGACGGCGTGTTCAACAACCTCGTCGAGGACAACTACGTCGCGTCGGTGTACGACGGGATCATCCTCCGGTCCCCGCATGCGTCGGACAACATCCTCCGGGGCAACGTCATCGGCGTGGCCCCCAACGGCGGCGGCGCGGCGCCGCTCACGGGCTGGGGGATCAAGATCGGCTGGAGCGCGACCCACAACCTCGTCGAGGACAACGTCATCCGCAACGCGGCCGCGGGCGGGATCGGCCTCGTCAACACCACCAACACCGGCCTGCCCCAGGCACCCGCCTACAACATCAAGCTCAGCCGGAACCTCGTGTCCGACACCAACGGACCCGCGATCGACCTGTTCGGGATCGCGGGGCCCGATCCCAACGATCCGGGCGACGCCGACCTCGGCGCCAACGGGCTGCTCAACACCCCGATCATCACCGGCGTCACCACCACGACGGTGTCGGGGACGGGCCAGGCCGGAGCCACGGTCGAGGTCTACACGGTCAGCCGCGCCATCGGCGCCTACGGGCTGCCGCAGGCCTACCAGGGCTCCGCGGTCGTCGCGGGCAACGGCACCTGGACCCTGGCGACAACGCTGACCGGCTCGGACGTCGTCTCGGCGATCCAGATCGCACCCGACTGGAACACCTCCGAGTTCTCGCCCAACGCCGGTTTCGGCAGCCCGTCGATCACGAGCGCGTCGAGCACGACGTTCCCCGCGGGCCAGGCCAGCTCGTTCACCGTGACCACGACCGGCAACCCGGCCCCGGCGATCAGCCGTTCCGGCGCGCTCCCGTCCGGCGTCACGTTCACCGACAACGGCAACGGCACGGCCACCCTCGCAGGCACCCCCGCGATCGGCAGTCAGGGCAACTATCCGCTGACGATCACAGCGGCCAACGGCGCCCTGCCGAATGCCACACAGTCGTTCACGCTCACGGTGACGGCCGCCGTCGTGTCGGCGCCGGCCATCACCAGCGCGGCGAGCACGACCTACGTCACCGGGACCGCGGGCTCATTCACCGTGACCACCACCGGCGTGCCGACACCCACCATTGGCCGGACTGGCGCCCTGCCCAGCGGCGTGACCTTCACGGACAACGGCAACGGGACGGCGACGCTTGCCGGAACGCCGGCCGCGGGCACCTCGGGCACGTACCCCCTCACGATCACGGCCACCAACGGCGTGAGCCCCAACGCCAGCCAGTCGTTCACCCTCACGGTCCACGCCGCCCCGGCGATCACGAGCGCCGCGAGTGTCTCGTTCTCCATCGGCTCCGCGGGCTCGTTCACCATGACCACGACCGGCACGCCCACGCCCTCCATCACGCGTGCCGGGTCGCTGCCCTCGGGCATCACCTTCACCGATCACGGCGACGGCACGGCGACCCTCGCTGGCACGCCGACCGCCGGGTCGGGCGGCACATACCCCCTGTCCATCACCGCGAGCAACGGAGTGCTCCCCAACGCCAGCCAGGCGTTCACGCTGTTCGTGACCGCTGCCCCGGCCATCACGAGCGTCGACCACGTGTCCTTCATCGCGGGCATCACCGACTCGTTCACCGTGACGACGACGGGCACGCCCGTCCCCGGGATCGCGCGCACCGGCGCGCTGCCGGCGGGCGTCACCTTCACCGACAACGGCAACGGCACTGCGACCCTCGCCGGCACGCCCGACACGGGATCTGCAGGCACATATCCCCTGACCATCACGGCGGGCAACGGCGTCAACCCCGATGCCACCCAGTCGTTCACGCTGACCGTGACCCAGCTCACGACGTACGCCACCGACTCGTTCGGCCGCAACGTCCGGAACAACTGGGGCACCGCGGATCTCGGCGGTGACTGGCTCGTCAGCACCGCCCGTGCGTTCACCGTCGATGGGTCCATCGGCTCGATGGACCTCCAGAAGTCCCAGACGCGATGGGCCACGCTCGGCGACGTGTCTGCGCGGGACGTGGACCTGCAGGTGAGTCTCGGCTTCGAGGCGATCCCGGGCGCCGGAAACGCCTACGACTACCTCGTGGCGCGCCAGGTCTCGTCCGGGAACGAATACCGCGCGAAGATCCGGGTCACCTCCACTGGCGCGGTGTATGCCCAGCTCCTGGCCGTGACCGGCGGCACCGAGGCGGGGATCTCCTCCGAGGTGCTGGTGGGTGGCGTGACGGCAACGCCAGGCGTGTCACTGCGCGCCCGGTTCGTTGTCACCGGCCTCTCGCCGACGAGCCTCCAGTTCAAGGTGTGGAACCTCGGACAGCCAGAGCCCGGGGCCTGGTCGGTGACCGCCACCGACTCGACCGCGGCGCTGCAGGCGTACGGTGCGGTCGGCGTCCGGGCATACCTCTCGAGCAACGCGTCACCGAACAAGCTGTTGTTCCTGTTCGACGACCTGGCCGCCCTCGTGCCCTGAGATGGGCGCGCAGGCCGAAGTGCCGGCCGCCGTCCATCCGGCAGCCGGGCCGCGGGGCTCCTTCCCTGCGATGGAGCGCCTCCTCGTGGTCGGCGGCAGGCAGCGGGTGCTGCGAACCGTGGCCGACACGGGACAGACCTGGTACGAGTACGACCAGGCCCTGGTGCTCGAGGTGAACCCGTCCTCGGGGGTCGCGTCCGTCGTCCACCGGTACGAGACGCCATCGGGCGCCCGTCCGGAGGTGGATCCGGCCGTGCTGTTCAAGAGCGGAACCCGCGTTGGCGACCTCCTGTATCTCTCCACGCAGACCGAGGTCATGGTCCTGCAGCTCCCCGGGTTCGAGCGCGTGGGCTACGTGTCGCTGCCGCGGTTCAACGACGTGCATCATGTGCGTCCCGGCCGGGGCGGATTGCTGCTCGTCGCGAACTCCGGTCTGGACACCGTGGTCGAGGTCGACCTCGACGGCACGGTGCACAACGAATGGAACGTCCTGGGGGAGGACACCTGGAGCCGGTTCGATCCCGCCATCGACTACCGGCGGGTGAAGACGACCAAGCCGCACCACGCGCATCCGAACCACGTGTTCATGATCGGTGACGAGCCGTGGGCGACCCGGTTCGAACAGCGCGACGCCGTGAGCCTGCTCGACCCCGGCCGGAGGATCGACATCGGCCTCGAGCGCGTGCACGACGGGGTCGTGTTCGAGGGGCACGTCTACTTCACGACGGTGGACGGGAAGGTGGCGATCGCCGAGACGGACACGCTCAAGGTGGTGGACGTCATCGACCTCGTGCCGATGCACCCCGCGGGAACTCGCCTTGGCTGGTGCCGCGGCATCCTGCCCGACGCGGACGGGGCGTGGATCGGGTTCTCTCGGATCCGGCCGACCAAGATCCGCGAGAACGTGGGCTGGGTGCTGCACGGCTTCAAGCGCGATCTCGGGACCCACGTGGGCCGCTACGACCTGCGGTCGCGCCGCGCCCTCGGCGACATCGTTCTCGAGGGGCAGGAGCTTGGCGCGGTGTTCAGCGTGTTCCCGGGCTGACCACCGGCCGCCACACGGGACGGAGCCACGTCGCGAGCAGGATCGCGGCAAAGCCGCCGTAGGTGATGATGACGGCGTAGCCAACGCCCTCCAGCCCTGCCCGCGGCAGCAACCACTGGATCAGGGTCAGCAGGGTGATGGCGATCGCCCCCTGGACAAGGACGATTCGTCCGGCCTGCGTCCCGATCCTCGCGAAGGCGATGTACAGGTTGATGACCGCGAACGGGATCGCCGAGAGCGCGAGCAGGCGGAGCAGCAGCGTCTCTTCGGCATAGGACGGACCGAACAGCCCGAGGACGATCGGCGCGCCAACCACGAGCACGGCGACGATCGGGAGCAGCACCCGCAGCATCGCCGCCAGCATCCTGCGGCCCTGCGCCCCAAACGTCGCCGGATCGCGGGCGGTGTCGACCACGAGAGAGGTCAGCATCTGGGACGGGATCAGCTGGATCGAGATCGTGATGACCCACACGATGTAGAAGCGGGCGCTGGCCTCTGCACCCGCCTGGTTGAGCACGATGACCGGGACCAGCGAGGTGAAGGCCAGGGCGAACAAGGAGCCCGCATAGTCGCCCGCCGCGTAGCGGACGATGCGCGCGCCGGAGGGCAGGTTGACGGCCGGTCGTCGCCGGGCCAGCTGGTTGGGCAGGAGTCGCACCGCGGTGATCACGCTGATGACCGCGACGGCCGCGGCGATCGGCGCCACCCATGACGCGACGATCGCGACCCCCCCGCCCACCGCGGCGAGCGCGAAGCCAACCGCGAGAAGGATCTTGCTCACGGAGAAGGTCGCGTTCTCGACGGCCAGCAGGACCGTCGCGCGGAACCCGATCAGGGCCCCATCCTGGAGGGCGAACTGGGTCCATAACGCGGCCGCGATGGCGAACCCCACGACGGCGAGCGGCTGCGCCCGGACCTCGAGGATGGGTCCATCGCTGATCCACAGCGGCCCGGCGGCAAGGTACCCGACGGCCAGCAGCAACGATGCCGCGGCCGCTGCCGCGTAGGCCGCAGCCAGCAACCGTCCCGTGCGCCATCCGGCAACGGGCACGAAACGGGCGAGGACCGGCCGCAGGTTGAGCTGGGAGGCGCCGGCAACGAACGTGATCGAGGCGATGATCGTCGCGTTGCGTCCGACCTCCGCCTGCGGGTACAGGCGGGCGACCAGCAGCCAGTAGAGGACGCCCAGCCCCGACGTGATCGCGGTGTTGGCGAGCAGGACGTAGGCATGCCAGAACAGGGGATCGCGCACGTGGGCGAGGATCTCGCCACGGCCCCGGCGGATCGACCCGGCGAGCACGGTCCGGGAGCCGGCCGACGCGGGCGCCTCGGTTGCCGCCGCATCGGGCTGCGATCCGTTCCCTGGTCCCGTGGCGCCGTCGTCGGCAAGGCTCGCGACGAACGCCTCGACATCCGCCTCCGACCGGCAGTGGACCAGCCGTTCCGGGCTCCCGCGGAGCAGGGCCTCGAGGTCGTCGGTGCTCGAGGAACCGCCGGCGTTGCGCATGGCGACCCGCCCGGTCCTCGCCACCCGGAGCAGGGTCCGCCCCAGGTCGCCGAGATGGCGGACATAGGCCCGGAACCTGAAGACCCCTCGCCACCCTCGATGTCGCGCCTCGGACCAGGCGCCCGAGATGAAGCGCTTCGCGATGCGCCCGGCGGCGCCACTGCGACCGACCGTGTCCAGCCAGACGACTCGATCTGCCGCCTCCAGCAGGGCCGACGTCCAGCCGGCATGCAGCCCCTCCGTGACCCAGGCCGGTGAGGCGGCGATGGCCGCGGCGATCGCGCGCAACGCCTCCGGTGGCCGTTCCAGCCCGGTCTCAGGGTCGACGGCCAGGTCGTCGAGATGATGGATGGGACCGCGCGTCAGGTCGCCGATTCGCCGGGCGAGGGTCGTCTTGCCCGCACCCTGATCACCGATGACATGGATTCGTCGCGGTCGGTCGGCCGTCACGCACCGCTCCCCGGCGCGAGGTCGCGGTACAGCGCCGCGAAGCGGCCCGCGACGGTGGTCGCGTCGTACCGGCGGACGTCGAGTCGGGCACGTTCGCCGAGGGCGGCTCGCAGGGCCTCATCGTCGACCAGGCGCTGCATCGCGGTCGCGAGCGCTTCGACGTCGCCGGGCGGCACGAGGAGGCCCGTCACACCGTCCTGGACCATGTCCGGGATGCCGCCCACGTCAGTTCCGATCACGGCCTTGCCGCGGCTCATCGCCTCGCGGACCACGCCCGGGAGGGGGTCCGGCCATATCGAGGGCACGACTCCGAACAGGCATTGGCTCCAGGCCGCCATCACCTCGGCATGGGGGACGTCGACGAGGACGGTGACGTCGTCCGGCAGCGGCGGCGTGTCCGGCCACCGCGTCCCGATGATGACGAGGGGCGGCGGCGATGCGAGCAGCCGGTAGGCCGCCAGGAGCGGTGACAGCCCCTTGTGCGGCTGCAGGGCGCCGACGAACAGGATGAACGGCACGCCCGGCAGCTGCCGGGGTCCGGGGCCGGCCGTGGCTGACGCTGCCTCGGGGACGATGTCCGCGATCACGGCCACCCGGCCGTCATCGTCCTGGGTGGCGGGGCTCGAAGACGGGGAGCTCGCGTGTCGTGGGCGCGAGCGGAGCACGTCCCGACGCACCGCCGTCGCGACGTACCGGCTCACGACGTGGGCAACCCGGGTGCGCGTCGCGAGCCAGCGGCGCAGGCCGAGTACTCCGAGCACGGACACGATGCCCTTGGCAGGCCCGTAGGTGCGAGAGGCATGGCGCAGGCACTTCCCCAGGGCCGGTCCCTCGCAGATTCGCCCGTCGATCAACAGGCTGCGTGTCGCACAGGCGTAGCCGTAGTCGCGCACGGAGAGGACCATCGGAATCCCGGTCCCGGCCAGGGCCAACGCGGCCGTGTACGCGGACCATCCGTGCACCTGGACGACATCCGGCCGGAACGAGCGGATGAGCCGTCGCAGGCCAATCGCGAGCCATGGATCCGGGAGTGGCGGCAGGTATCGACGCGTCGGCGATCCCGAGAACCAGGGGACCGAGGTGAACACGCCCGGAATGCGCGTCACGCCGATGTCGCCGTCCTGGTCCGATCTGGGCAGACCCGGCTGGCTCACCGTCGCCACACGCACCGAGGCGCCGCCGGCGGCCAGGGCGTGGGCGAGCGCCCTCACCTGCAGCTCGACACCGCCGACATGCGGCGGGTAGAAATCGGCGAGCAGGAGCACCCGCACCGTTCAGTCCGCGCCGGCCAGCCGGACCTCGCGCAGGGGCGTCCCGCGCACGGCGTCCAGGAGCGCGACATCGACCTCGCCGGCGCCGGGGGCGCGCTGCAACGTGGCCGTCCATCGCTGGCCGGGTGCCAGCGTGACCGGTTCATCAAGCACCACGCCACCGTCACCGGTGACGACGACTCGCCAGGATTCGGAGGTGGCCCCGATGTTGGCCGCCCCGACCTGCGCGTTCGTTCCGTTGGGGACGATCCACAGCTGGGCGCCGTCCGCCAGGGTCTGGACCGCGCCGGCACGGGCGATGACCAGCGCGCCTGTCACCAGCGTGAGCCCGATCAGCAGCAGCACGGCCTCGTCGTACCCGATCGAGTACCGGTCGATCAGGCCAGCGAGCATGCGGCCGATGGGACGCTCGCGACGTGTCTTCCAGGTGGCCCCGGCGACCCCCAGGACGGCAACCAGGATGAGGATCGGGCCGAGCCACGCCAGGCCCAGGGGCGTGCGGTCGAGCAGCAGACCGAGGCCGATCGCGACGGTGATCCCAAGGCCCGTCGCGAGCACGGCCGACGACGCGAGGCTGAGGCGATCGTCGCCCGTGAGGGCGCGGGTCACGAGGATGCCGGGACCGATCACGGCGATGACGAACACCAGCACCGAGGCCATGAGGCCCAGGCCCCCGACGACGGCGATCGTGAGGCCGATCCCGATCAGCTGGGAACCGATGACGACGGCCGCCCTCATCCGCCCGTCTCCCACAACCCGCGCACGTCGTAGATCCGGATCGGACCAGCGTCAAGGACCACGCTCACCCCGGGTTGAGCCGCCCATTTCGTCAGCCCGTCCAGCCGTCAGGCCCTTGTCCGCGAGGTCGGTCGGTTCGCCCGCCTCGAAGAACGACCTGGTGAACGGATCCACGCCGACCAGTCGGAGGTCGACGACCAGGTAGTCGATGTGTCCGGCCGCAAGGATGTCCAGCGCCTTGGTGTCCACGACCGGTTCGGTGAACAGGCGCCACGTGGAGAGCCCGTCCCTGAACACGGTGACGGCGTCCTGCCGGCCATAGCTGCCCATGAGGATCCGGTTGATCCGGTCGGCGACGATCCGGTTGTCGGGGCCGAGGTGGTCGAGTGCCCACACGGCCGCCAGCTTTCCGTTGGGCTCGATCGACCGTGGGTCCGCGGAGGCAAGATAGGGCCCGGGCTGCCGGGCCCAGGCCGGCGTGCCGATGACGACGCTGCCGCCCAGCAGGACCAGGAATGCCAGCACGCCCGCGGCGTTGAGCCATCGCAGCCGCTGGGGAGACAGCGCGGCATGGATGGTCGGGGCGACACGGCGGAGCGGTGCCCGCCAGTCGGCGATGACCACGAGACCGGCGAGCAGCCCGACACCGAGGAACACGAACTCCGGGGTGCGGGTGGCTTCCTCGGAGCCGCGCTGGCTCAGGCGGAGGAGGAGGGTCACCGGATAGGTGGCCGCCACGAGCCCGAGGGTGACCGCCAGCGGCACTCGTCGGAACGCGCGCCACAGGCGCCACAGCCCGAGTGGCAGCACTGCGAGCACGATCAGGACGCTCGCGTAGGCAAGGAACCGTTCCCAGGGGGCGGCGAGACCACTGGGCGGCCCGGCGAACAGCTCCCGCACCTGTGTCTGGCCGGTGAGCAGCCCGATCAGCTCGAGCGCGTCGGCGAAGCGGGGCCCCAGGTACGGGATCGTCTCGCTGGCGACGAAGATGATCCAGCCGGCGATGAACGCGATCATGGCCACGAACAGCGTTGCCGGCGCACGCCACGAGGACCTGGGCATGCCGCGCATCCTGGTGATCAGGGCCCAGCCACCCAGGATCCCGGTGAGCACGTAGGCGGTCAGGTGATGGCTGACCACGACCCCGAACCCGACGACAGCCGTGGCGATCAGGCCTCGCCAGCGCGAGCCATACGAGGATGCGAGCCCGAGCACGAGCACCGTCAGGGCGATCCCCAGCGACTCGTAGCTGAACTGCGCGTTGAAGTAGAGGAACTGCGGGTTCGCCGCGTACACGAGCACGCCGACGCCGGCGGCCCGGTGGCTGGTCGTGAGCCGCTCGTACAGCAGGAACAGCCCGACCACCACGATCAGGCGGGCCGCGCCGACGATCACCAGGCCGGCGTCGTACACGCTGGCCCCGGTGACGCTGGAGACGACGGACGTCAGGATCTCCAGGCCGGGGTACAGCGGGCTTGCGGGCAGGAGGGAGTTGTCCCCGAACAGGCGTCCCGTGCGCAGGATGTCCTCCGCCGTCCGCAGGTGCAGGAGCTCGTCGTAGAAGGTGAACTGCAACGGGTCGTGGATCACCTTCACGAGGTAGAACGCGATTCCCAGGATCGACACCAGCCACAGGCGCTCGCGGCGCGACGTGCCCTCGCCCAGGAGCCGGACGGCGATCGGTGCCCCGATCACCGCGAGGCCTGCCCAGAAGAGCGGCACGGCGAGGGCCCCTGACGATCGGGCCATCCCGTCTCCGAGCGCGACGAGCAGCAGCCCCAGGCCCACGAGCACCAGCACCTCGGGCGTTCTTCCGAGGGTGGGCTTCGCGATGTCGCGCCCGGTGGTCCCGGCGGTGTCGGCATCGGACTCGTACGGAGGGATGGCCACGCGATCGATGTCGTCGGAACGCCGGGTGGCGGAGGCGGCGGCGATGTCTGTGGCGGGCCCGATCCCCGGCGGCGTTGCGCCCTCGGCCCCGGTGGTCCGCGCGCGTCGCTGGCGGGGGGGCTTCGGCGTGGACGCCTCGGCGACCTCGGGGTCCGCATCTCGCCCGGCAGCGCTCGAGATCGGGCCGGGCAGCTGGCCGGCCTCAACCTGTGGGTCGCCGGACCCCTTCGCCCGGACGCGTCGCCGGGGTCTGGGGGCGGGATCGCCGGGCACGTCGGCAGGCTCGGGACCCTGGGTCGGATCGGTCATGCCGGCTCGTCATCGCGCGCGGTCGCCGGTACCATGCGGCCGCGCTTCGCCAGCACGGCCCGGTACACGTCCAGCGTCGCACTCACCACCTCGCCCCAGCCGCGCAACCGAGGCGGCGCGAGCCGGTCCCGGCGGCGGCCGGATGCCAGGATGGCCGCGGCGATCTCGCCGGGGGCAGCGTCGACGCTCACGAGGCGCAGCCAGTCCGCAGGCAGCTCGTGCGCCTGCTCCCTGTGGGCGGGGATGTCGCTCGCCACGACGGCAGCACCCGCTGACACCGCTTCCAGCACCGTCAGCCCGAACGCCTCCTCCCTGGACAGCGTGACGAACGCGTCGGCTCCACGGTACCAGTGCCGGAGCTCGTCGTCGGTGATCCGACCCAGGATGCGGACGCGCTGCTCGACGCCAGCGGCCACTGCCGCGGCGCGGAGCGCGTCCTCGGCCGGCCCTGACCCGAACACGATCAGCTCGTGATCGGGCAGGTGAGCCATGGTCTCGACCACCCGGTCAACCTGCTTGTAGGTCTCGAGACGCCCACCGGCCAGCACGACTGGTCGCCCGTCGCGCGGGACATCGGCGGTCCGTGCCGGGACCGACGACGCGTCGGCTGGCGGCGAGGCATCCACGCCGTGGGGAATCACCGTGATCGGCAGCTCGGACCCGAAGTGTGCCCGGAGGAGGTCCGCTTCGGCATGCGAACAGGCGATCACGGCGTCCGCGTTGCGGACCATCCACGCACCGGCGAACCGGTACGGCCGGTGCAGCAGCGACCGCGCCGGCGTGTGTCCGGTGCCGTGGTAGTGGGGCGTCAGGACCAGGGGTCGGCCGCCGAGTCGTGCCACCGCTGCAGCCATCAGCGCCAGGGGCGTGTGGTAGGAGTGCGCGTGGAACAGGTCTGCCTCGCGGGCGTGCTGCACCAGCCAGGCACCGAGGCCCGGCGACAGGAAGAACACGTCATCGTGGACCAGGGTGCCGAAGCGGTGGACCGTGACCCCGTCGTGGACGGCAACGGGCGGAAGCGTCGCCGTCGGGTCGGTGGTGGCGATCTCGAGCTGCACTCCCCGTGATCGGAGGCCGCGTGCGAGCGCCGCCACGTGCCGCTCGACGCCACCGAGGGCCGGTGCGTAGCGGGGCGTGACCATGAGGATCCGGGCGGGCCTGGTCACGTGACCGGCCCTCCGCGTCCCGCGTCCCCGGGGTCGGCTGTCCGACCGCGGTCCAGCCGGTCGAACAGGGCGTCATAGGCGTCGACCGTCTGGGACCACGAGTGGGGGTGGGGATACCGTTCATCGCCACGCGTCGCCAGGTCGAGGATCGCCGCCCGCAGCGCGGGGACGTCGTCTGGCGGAACCACGATCAGGCCGCCGTAGCCTGCCGCCCCCTCGGGGTTGCCACCGACGCTGGTGATGACGACCGGGAGACCGTACCCCATCGCCACGTGGAGCGGACCGCTGAGCGATGAGCGCTTGTACGGCAGCACGACGGCATCCGCTCCGCGCAGGTAGCCATCAAGCTCGTCGTCGTGGACGTACCGGTTGACGAAGGTGATCCGATCGCGATGGCGGCTGCGGGCGATCAGGTCGGACGGGAGCGTCCAGCCCTCCCAGGTCTCACCGACGACCGTCAGCCAGTAGCGGGAAGCCTCGTCGGGCTCGAGCGAGTCGAACGCCGCGACAAGGTCCTCGAGCCCCTTGTAGGGACGGATGATCCCGAAGAACAGCAGGTTCGTCGTGCCCTGGGGTGCCTCCCGAAGGGGTGGCGCCGAGGGCGTCGTCGCTCCCCGGGCGGCGTGATCGTAGGGCCCGTGGGGGAGGACGGCGATCGGCCGGTGGCGCCCGATGCGGTAGGTCGAGCGAACCAGGTCGCGGTCGTGGGTGGAGTGGACCGCAAACGCCGAGGCGATCCCCAGGACCAGGGGGGCGATCGCGCGCACGTAGGTCTGGGCGAGGCCGATGCGCGCTTCACCCGTGTCGAGCACCTCGTGGAACTCGATCACGACCTGTTTCCTTGCCAGGCGGGCGGCGAGCGCCAGCGCCAGGTAGGTGTGCAGCACCGTCCCGGTCCACCACTGGAGCACCACGACGTCGGGTTGCCGGCGTGCCAGGAACCAGAGGGCGCGCAGGAGGCTCGGCATCCAGTACCAGTTGACGCCGTCGAACTGATCCACCTGGGGCGAGACGCGCACGCCCGCCAGCGGCTGGCCCACCCGATCTCGTCCCGGATACAGACGCCGTGGCAACAGGTCGCGCATGGTCACGATGCTGACCACGTGACGCTCGGCGAGGGCATTGGCAAGGTGGATCGTGTAGACGCTGATCCCACTGAGGTATCGCGTCCCGGACCCGACCACGCACACGCGCACGGGTGCCGGCTCGCGTGTGCCGCTGTCGGACGCGGTCATGTCCGGCGCGCGGCTGGTTGACGGATTCAACGGCGTTTCACTGGCGCGTTCTCGCTCCCATCAGGTGCCGATAAGCGGGCGCTAAGCCGCAGGCAGGCGGCACCACGCATCATCGGGCATCTCGTCGGCGATCGCACTCTCATGGGCCCAAGTGGTGACCGCGGACACCGCCGTTCTTCGAGCGTCCGACACGGCCCCGGCAATTCGAGCACGGACCGCGTTTTCCGTACGGGGGACGACCGGACTATCTCGTTACACCGCTGGTTCGTGCTCCAGGCGCAGGCTCGCTATACGAGCAGTTCCGCCCCTCACACGAGTTCGTGAGTCCCAAGTCGCCCCGCGCCAGACGCGGGCGGTCCGAGGGCCGGACGGCACACGCAACTGGAGCAACCCGGTGACCTTCACACGACGACGCACAGGTCGGCAGCCCGACCGACGAAACGGACGAACTGGCGCAATGCAGCGTCGATCAGCGTGGAGCCTGCTGGTGCTCTCGCTGCTCGTCATGGCGCTCGTGGTGCCGGCAGCCGCCCTGGCGAAGTCGACACCGACGCGTAGCCGGGTCCCGGACGCCCAGCCGGCGAGGACGCCGCAGCTTGCGGTCAAGCCCGGGACGGCCGAGACCGGAAGCTCAGTCACGGTCGCGGGATCGCAATTCCCGTTTGCCCAGGCAGGGCTGCTCGTGGTTGATGGGCGTCGGGGCCAGGCGGTGGCCTACAAGGTCAATCGCCGGGGAGCGTTCCGGGTCAAGCTCACTATCCCCGGGTCTGCGGGCCCGGGCAAGGTGGAGGTGGTGGCCGTTGTGACCGTCGACGGCGTCGACGCTGATATCGCGGTCGTGTCCTTGATGGTCACGCCCGGCCCGACGCCCTCACCCACGCCACGGCCGACGCCCTCACCCACGCCACGGCCAACGGCCACGCCCACGCCACGGCCAACAGCCACGCCTTCCCCGCTGCCGACGCCCCCGACCCCCCCGCCGCCGACGCCCTCGGCAACCCCCACGCCGACGCCTGCGCCAACGGCCACACCCACCCCCTCGCCCACGGCGACACCCACGGCGACACCCACGCCCACGCCCACGGCGACGCCTTCCCCGCTGCCGACGCCCCCGACGCCGTCCGCGACGCCGTCGCCATCCCTCGCGCCGTCGCCCACGCCCTCGCCGACGGCGTCACCCTCCCCCACGCCCTCCCCCACGCCATCGCCGAGCGAAGACCCGACACCCTCGCCCAGCGCGACGCCCGTCTCGGGGGCCTACTACGTGACGACCAGCGGATCCGACTCGGCGAGCGGATCGGCTGCGGCTCCGTGGCGAACACTCCAGAAGGCCGCCGACAGCGTGCCCGCGGGCGGCACGGTGTACGTTCGCGCGGGGACCTACACGGGGTTCAGCACGTCGCGGTCTGGTGCATCGAGCAGCTCTCCGACCCGCTTCCTCGCCTACCCGGGCGACGCCCGTCCCGTGATCGCGGGTAACGGCCGTCTCGACGTGGTCAAGTTCAACGCCAACCACGACCTGGTGATCCAGGGCTTCGTGATCCAGGGGGCGGCCGGTGGCACGGGCTCGGGCGCCGGGATCCGGACCGAGAACGGCGCCAGCCGGATCACGATCCGCGACAACGTCATCCAGGACAACCGCTCCTACGGTGTGAACCTGTGCAGCTCCTCGAGCATCACGGTCGAGGACAACGAGATCACCCGCAACGAGGAGGGCGTCCAGGTGTCCCGTGGCGGAGCGGGCATCGTGATCACGAACAACCGGATCCACCACCAGGACAAGCTGGTCGTCAACACCGCATCGCCCACGGGCGATGACCACGGTGCCGTCGGGATCTCCCTGGTGCGGACGACCGGAGCGGTGAGCGTCACCAACAACCTGCTGTGGGGCAACCGCGCGGCCAGCTACGACTACGGCTGGGACGGCGGGGCGTTCGAGATCTACAGCGCCAGCTACGTGACGATCGCCTACAACACGACGTGGGACAACGAGAACGTCATCGAGACCGGCGGCGACGGCACGATGGGCTGCACCGCCAACTCCTTCCACCACAACACGAGCTATGGGGCGGTGACGCAGGGTCGGTCATTCGGCATGTTCCTGCGCTGCGGAGCCGACATGGTGATCGCCCACAACGTGCTCTACAACCTCGATGGCTTTGCGTTCAGCGTCGACGCATCCGGGTCGGGCTACGGTGACTCGATCGCCGGGCTGCGCATCCAGGACAACGTCGCCGTGATGGCCACCGGCAAGGTCATCGGCATCGAGAGCTCCCTGCCGGCCTCCGTCATCATCGACAACAACCTGTTCTGGAACAGCTCTGGCGGCTACATCGCGAGCGTGACCGGCAAGGGCTCGACATCCAGCCTGGCGACCTTCACCTCGTGGACAGGTCGCATGGGGTCCGGGATCAGCTCGGATCCGAAGTTCATGAGCGGCTCCGGTGGCGACTTCCGCCTGCGGGCCACGTCGCCGGCGATCGACACGGGAGTCATGGTCCTGCCCGGCACGCCATACTCCGGCGCCGCGCCGGACATGGGACGGTACGAGACCACACCCTGATCGGAGGGCCGCTGGCCCGCCCTGCTAGGAAACGGTATCGCCCGGTCGCCAGTCGATCACGTCCGCGGTCCCACCGCGGGCGGTGATCGCGTCCCGGAGCTGTGCCGGCGTTCCGGCGAGGATCGGGAACGTGCCCCAGTGGATCGGGAGCACGTGGCGCACGCCCAGCAGCTCCGTTGCCAGCGCCGCGCCTTCCGGGTCCATCGTGAAGTGCCCGCCGATCGGCAGCATCGCGAGATCCGGGCGGAACAGGTCGCGGATGAGCGTCATGTCGCCGAACACGGCGGTGTCGCCCGCGTGATAGATCCGGAACCCGTTCTCCAGCTCCACGACGAACCCGGCCGGCTCGCCCAGGTACAGCGTCGTTTCCCCGCCGGGGTTCCAGTCGCCCGCAGAGTGATCCGCGCCGGTCATCGAGACCCGCAGCCCCGCGGCCTCCAGGGTGCCGCCCTTGTTCATCCCGGTGACCTGGTCGGATCCGCCCGGGAGCCGCCGCGAGAGCCACAGGCTCATCTCGTGGATGCACGGCCAGGCGGGACGCAGCCGGGCGGCGAGGGCGATCGCGTCACCCATGTGATCGCCGTGCCCGTGGGTGACGAGGAGCAGGTCGCACCGGTCGACGGTGTCGGCCGATCGCGGGCTCATGGGGTTGCCCAGCCATGGATCGAACAGGATGACCTTGCCCCCCGGCGTCCGGACCTCGACGGCCGCATGGCCCAGCCAGGTGAACGAGGTGTCTCGACCGATCGCCATCGAAGGATCCTCCTGCCGGCCCGCGCGCTCGCTGGAAGGGCGGGTGCTGTCCGATCAGTATGGCCCCGCACCAGGTTCCACGACGAGGTGCGGATACACTCGCGCTCGTGGCCGCCGAGCAGATCGCCCAGAACCTCGCGCTGATCAACTGGACGGTTGTGGCCGTGCTCGCCGTCGGCTCCTTCGCCGTGGTCGTGTTCGGCCGGCTCCGGACCGAGGCCACGAAGGGGTACCTGGCGTTCACCGCCCTGTGCGCCGCGGCGTTCGGCGTGCTGGCCTATCTCTCGGACACGGCGCTGCCGGTGCCGCCGGCGGCGCTCATGGGCACGGTCGGTTCGCCGATCGTGACCGACCCGGCGTTCGAGGTGCCGAGGCGGGCCGCGCTGCTCGCCTTCACCGCGCTCACGATCGTCACGATGGTCGTGATCGCCCGGGGGGGCCGGGCGGTGTGGCCGGGTCTCGCGGGGCTGGGCGCGGGGCTCGTGGCGCTGGGCCTGGGTGGCCTCTCCTGGGGAGGGTCCGCAGCCGGTGCGCTGCTGCTGCTCGTCCAGCTCGTGGCCCTCGCCCTGGCGACCGGCGGGGTGTTCGCCGCCATGATCCTCGGACACTGGTACCTGGTGACGCCCAAGCTGCCCGAGCGACCCCTGGTGCTCGTCTCCCGCCGCCTGATGTGGGTGGTCGCGATCCAGGTGCTCCTGTTCGCGATCTGGGTGGGCGTTGGGGTGGGGCCGGGATCGCCTGGCCCGCTCGCGGCGCTCGTGGGGCCGTACGCGCTGTTCGTGTGGCTGCGCCTGCTCGTGGGGCTCGTCTTCCCGCTGGTGGTCTCGTGGGCGGCCGTCCAGACGGCCAGGTCGCGGTCCATGGAGAGCGCCACCGGGCTTCTCTACATCAACGTCGGTACGATCGCGGCCGGCACCATCCTCGCGGCCGGGCTCTACTTCGGCGCCGGGCTGCTGGTCTAGCGAGGTACCACGGAGGTCTCATGAGCGTCCTTCCCCCGCTCCGGATCCGCGTCCGCCTGTTCGCCATGCAGCGTGAGAAAGCTGGGACCAAGGAGCTTCGCCTCGAGCTGCCGCTGGGCTCGACCGTGGACGATGCGTGGGCTGCGGTTGTCGAGGTCGTCCCGGTCTTGGCCCCGGGCCGCTCATCGCTGCGGTTCGCGGTCAACGGCGACTACTCCGACCCGTCGCGGCCGCTGGCCGATGGCGACGAGATCGCGTGCATCCCCCCGGTCAGCGGCGGATCCGATGCGGCCGACGACGACGCGGCCGACGACGATGCCGATCGCGTGCTCGAGATCCGCGCGGCACCGTTTCCCGCGACCCTGGTTGCCGAGCTGTCGGACCGGCTGGCCACGGTCGAGGACGGTGGCGTCGTCGCGTTCATCGGCCGAACTCGGATCACGCCAGGCACACCGGCCCCCGGGCAGGAGGCCGATGCCGCGACGCACGCCGGTCGTGAGGTCCGGGGTTTGGCGTACGAGGCCTTTGAGCCGATGGCCCTCCACGTGCTGGGCGAGATCGCCGACGAGATCGAGCAGCGGTTTGGCGTCCGGCGGATCGCGATCATCCACCGGACTGGCGAGGTCCCCCTGGGTGAGACGTCCGTCCTGGTCGTGGCGGCGGCACCCCACCGGGACGCCGCCTTCGCCGCCGCCCGGTACGCGATCGACGAGACCAAGGCACGGGCACCGATCTGGAAGGCCGAACGGTTCTCCGACGGGCACGTCTGGATCGGTGAGGTGGCTCGGACGGGGCCCGCGGACGCAACCCGGTAGCCCGACTGGCGACCAACCCGTAACCCAAGGTCGGGATCACGACCGGGCCGCAGGGCGCCATACTTCGGGCATGCATCAGTTCGGGGACGGCACGACGATCGAGGAGCTGCGCGCGAGGGCGGCCGGGATCGCGTCGGCCTGGGGTGCTGCCGCAGCCACCTTCACCACCGTCGGCCAGGAACGAGCGATCCTGCGCCTGTTCGGCGTCACCGGCCTCGACCAGGAGGGCCGGCCGCTTGCTGCCGAGGTCGTCGACCGATACGTGACCCCGGACCCTCGGCGGCTCGGTGGCGGAATCGCCCTGCCGTTCGCGATGGCCATGGCGGAGTACGACCTCCGCCCGCAGGAGCTGGCGCAGGAGGTGGCGGCCGGGAACGTGGACCTCGGGCTCGAGGCGGAGCTGCTCGCCGAGCCGGACCGGCGCGCCATCGCGGTCGCCAATGCGGAGGCGCTCGCGCGTGGCGCCCTGGAGAGGATCGACGCGAACCGGACGGCCCGCCACGAGCTCCTCGCGGTGCTGGGGGACCCGCGGCGGCCATGGATCGGCATGTCGCTCGCCTCACCGGCCATCGTGGATGCCCTCGAGGAGGCTGCCCGCACGATCGGGGCCGGGGCCGAGCTGGTCCGGGTCGAGGTGCCGCCCAGCCGTGAGCTGGCGGAGCTGACGACACGGGCCGGGCATGCCGTGGAGGGGTGGCATGCCGACGCCTCGTCCCGGGGCGGTCTCGAGGCCCACGACCCGGCCGGCGCCCCCGTCCCGGCCGGTGCCCAGCGCGCGCTCTCGGTCCTGCGACGGTTCGTGGATGAGGCGGGCGCGCGCCGTCGGGGCTACGTGCGGCTGATCACCGATGCCCAGCCGCTGGCCGCGCCGGAGCAGGCGGTCGTCGCGGCCTTCGAGCGCGTCGACATCGTCGTCGCGGACCCGATGCGCGAGATCGTGACCGGTCGGGTGGACCCGGACCGGGCCCTCGCCGATCACGTGTTCGCGCACCGGCTGCTGTGCCGGGCCGGGACGCGGGTCATCGTGCCATCCGGGCCGCTCCTCGTGGGGCCGGACCTGGCCCGTGGCCTGCCCTCCGATCCCGCGACCCGCGCAGGGCGCGCGCTGGCGATGCAGCTGCTGGCCGTCGAGCTGGCGATGCGGGACGGGATGCCCGCCGGAAGCGTGTCGCTGGGTGCGCTCCCGGGCTGGCTGGTGGAGGAGCCGGACGCTCCCGCTCGTGCCGCCGCCGAGGTCGCGGTCCGGAGGGCGCTCTTCCCCGAGCATCCGCTGGCGTTCATGGAGCCGACCCTCTCGCCAGAGGCGGCCGGGACATGGCACGCGCTCGCGGCCGCGCTGCTCCCGGATGCGGGCGAGGTGGACGTGGTGCTGCGCCAGGCCGGTGACGCCTCTGACATCGTGGCCCGGACCCGGTCGGCGGCAATGGTCGCGGCGGGCCTGCGCGAGGGCCGGTCGACATCGGGTCTCACCGGGGCAGCGGCCGTCCATGCCGCCCGGTGCCTCGCGGTGGCCTCGGAGACCCTGGCGGCGCTCGAGGAATTGGGTTGGGGCGCCGTCGTGGACCAGCCGCTTGCCGTGGGCTCCGTGGGGCTCGGGGCGGAGGCGGTCGCGGAACGGACCGGGTCGTTCGACGCGCTGGCGGTCGAGGTGTCGGCTGGCGGCTGACCGGTCGCCACGGGCTCCCCGGCCTAGAGGCGCGTCAGGCCGTCGGCCTCGTTATCGGCGACCAGGCGCTCGCAGGTGGGGCAGTGCCAGGCCGCCTGGAGCGGTGTTCCGCACAGCTCGTGCCGCAGCGGCTCACCGACGCCACCCCGGCGGGAGCCCCAGTCGGCCAACAGCTGGAGAGCCCCCGCGAGCTCCCGACCATCGACGGTGAGCGCGTACTCCATCCGCAGCGGGCGGCGGCTGTAGGGCGTCGCGACCACGATCCCGGCACGTTCCAGGCGCCGGAGCCGGTCCGAGAGGATGTTGGGCGCGATCCCGTGCACGGCGCCACCCAGCTCGTTGAACCGTCGCGAGGCCGGCAGCAGCGCGTCGACCAGCAGCAGGCTCCATCGGTCGCCGACGCGGTCGAGCGCTGCGCCGAGGGCGCCGGTGGGCGGGACGGGATCGGTGGGGGTGGTCATCGTCGGCCCCATGGTAGGCGAGCGGTTGCGTCTCGTCCGGCAGGGTAGTAGATTGCAACTCACAAGTTACTAGACACTTGCAACAGGTCACGAGAGGCGCGAACCCATGTCTGTTCTCATCGAGCTCCAGGAAGCGGTTGCGGCCGTTGCCGTCGCCGCCGGCCCATCCGTCGTCGGGATCGGCTCCCGGCTCCGCGGCTCCGGCGTCGTCATCGCCGAGGGCCGCGTGCTCACCAACGCCCACAACCTCCGCGGTCCGGGCGTGACCGTCCGGTTTGCCGACGGTCGCACCGCCCGCGGCACCGCGACCGGCGTCGACTGGGACGGCGACCTGGCGGTCGTCGAGGTCGACACGTCGGGGGCGCCCGCCCTCGCCTGGGCCTCCTCCGGAGCGACCATCGGGTCCGCGGTCTTCGCGGCGGCGGCGACGCCGGCCGGTGGGGCCCGCGTCTCGTTCGGCTTCGTGTCCTCCGTGGAACGCGCGTTCCGTGGGCCGGGCGGGCGCCGGATCTCCGGCTCGGTCGAGCACACCGCTCCGCTGGCGCCGGGCTCGTCCGGGTCGCCGCTGCTGGACGCTGACGGCGCCCTCATCGCGCTCAACACCAACCGCGTGGGCGAGGGGTTCTACCTCGCGCTCCCCGCCGACGCCTCGCTGCGGGCCAGGGTTGACGCCCTTGCCAGCGGAGAGTCGCCCGAGCGGCCCCACCTGGGGATTGCCGTGGCACCCGCCCGGGTGGCTCGCCGTCTGCGCCGGTCCGTCGGCCTGCCCGAGCGGGACGGCGTCCTCGTCCGGGGCGTGGAGGACGGGTCCCCCGCGGCGGCCGCGGGGATCGCCGAGGGGGATCTCCTCGTGGCGGCCGCGGGCCGGCCGGTCGATGACGTGGACGCTCTCCACGAGGCCCTGCGCGATACCGGGTTCCCGCTCGAGGTGACGCTCGTCCGCGGGACCGAGGAGCGGACCGTGACCGTGACGGCCCCCGACCGCGAGGGAGACGTCGGCGGCGACGCGGTGCCCGCCTCGGGGCCGGTCCACTAGGCGCTCCACACTCCGAGGAAGCCCGCCCGCGTGCCGGGACGCGGTGGCGCGTGCCGCCTCCGCGCTCCCGGCGCGGCTCCCGGCATCTCCGCGCTCCCTCCGCCGGCAGGTCGCCCGTTTCTGCCACCCATTCAGAGCACGCGTGCACGTCCACACAGTCGTGCCATCTCCGCCACCCGGCGACTCCCTGTCACCGGATCGAGCCGGATCGGGGCCCACACAGGGCCGAGCAGTCGTGCGTTGACTGCCTGGCGGAAACGGGCGCGGGTCGCGATCCGGCGGTGCGCTGCCGGTGCCGCGGCGCTCGCCGCGGATCCCGTCATGGCCCTCCGTCCTGTAGCGTAGACGTCAATTCCCGGGCGGCCGGGTCACGCGCCACCCAGATCCGCTCGGCGCCGCGCCCGCACCCCGCCCCAAGCGTCTCGTCGCGCGCGCGACCAGCCTCGAGGAGTGCCATGTCCGGCGAATTGCTCCACACCATGGGCCAGCAGCACGGCCGTCGATCCTGGGCGGAGCCCTGGAAGATCAAGATGGTTGAGCCGCTCAAGGTCACCACCCGGGAGCAGCGCGTGGCCGCGCTGGACGAGGCCGGCTGGAACACGTTCCTGATCCGGAGCGCGGACGTCTACATCGACCTGCTCACGGACTCCGGCACCTCGGCCATGAGCGACCGCCAGTGGGCCGGCATGATGCTGGGCGACGAGGCGTACGCCGGAAGCGTCAACTTCTACCACCTCGAGGCCGCGGTCCAGAAGTTCTACGGCTACAAGCACATGGTGCCCACCCACCAGGGTCGCGGCGCGGAGCACCTGATCAGCCAGGTCCTGATCGAGCCCGGGGACCACATCCCGGGGAACATGTACTTCACGACGACCCGGGAGCACCAGGAGAAGGCGGGCGGGACCTTCCACGACGTGATCGTCGACGAGGCGCACGACCCGCAGGCGGTGCTGCGGTTCAAGGGCAACGTGGACCTGGCCAAGCTGCAGGCCCTGATCGACGAGGTCGGCGCGGAGAAGATCCCGTACGTCAGCCTGGCCGGCACCGTGAACATGGCGGGCGGCCAGCCGGTCTCGATGGCCAACGTCAAGGCCATCCGCGCGCTGTGCGAGCCGCTTGACATCAAGGTCATGCTCGACGCCACCCGCATGGTGGAGAACGCGCTGTTCATCCAGGAGCGCGAGGAGGGCTACGCGGACCGCACCATCGCGGAGATCCTGCTCGAGTTCTGCTCCTACACCGACGGCGCCTGGATGAGCGCCAAGAAGGACAACCTCGTCAACATCGGCGGCTGGCTCGCGGTGAACGACTGGGACACCTTCGAAGAGGTCCGCAACCTGGTCGTCGTGTTCGAGGGCCTGCACACCTATGGCGGCCTCGCCGGGCGCGACATGGAGGCGCTCGCGATCGGGATCGAGGAGGCGGTCCAGGACGAGCACGTCCGGAGCCGCGTAGGGCAGGTGCGCTACCTCGGCGAGCTGCTGGAGCAGTGGGACATCCCGATCGTGCGGCCCATCGGTGGCCACGCCGTGTTCCTCGACGCCAGGGCGTTCTACCCGCACCTCTCGCAGGACGTGTTCCCGGGCCAGATGCTCGCGGCGCAGCTCTACCTGGACTCGGGCATCCGGTCGATGGAGCGGGGGATCGTGTCCGCCGGGCGCGACCCGAAGACCGGCGACCACAAGCGCCCCAAGCTGGAGCTGACCCGGCTGACCATCCCGCGGCGCGTCTACACCCAGGCGCACATGGACGTCGTGGCCGAATCCGTCAAGGCCTGCTTCGACGCCCGCGAGGAGGCCCGCGGCCTCGAGATGGTCTACGAGCCCAAGTACCTGCGGTTCTTCCAGGCGCGCTTCAAGCCGCTCTGAGACGGAGTGCAGCCCCGCGCTACACCCCCGGGAGGGCCTCGCCGAGCCCGAACGGCGCCCCGGCCTCGCGCACGCACGCACGGAGCGCGTCCGCCGTGTCCGGTGCCGGGCTCGCGACCACGTGCGAGGCGAGGATCTCCTCGACCCGCTCCCTCGCCCGCCCGAAGGCGTCCAGCCCGCCGGCGTCCTGCCACGCCCGCCGCGAGCTGCGATCGATCACCTTCGAGGGCAGGAACTGCTCGGACTTGAACAGCCGGCGCGTGTCCTGCAGCTCCAGGAACCGGCCCTCCGGACCGGCCTGCTCGAAGAACCCGGTGGCGAGCGTCTCGGTGGGGGTCGCCACCCCGCGCAGCAGGCGCTGGACCATGCCGATCATCTCGGCGTCGAGGACCAGCTTCTCCGCGCTCTGGACGAGCAGGAAGTCGAGCATGCCCGGCGCCGGAGATCATGTCGATCCCGGCGAGACCGCCGATCAGCGCGGTCATGCCGCTCTCGTAGCCGGCCTGGGCATCGACGACCTTGGAGTCGGTCGCGCCGAGGTACGCGTGGACGGGCAGCCCAAGGGACTTGCCGACCGCCGCATACCCGGCGTCGATCATCGCGGTCTCGATGGCGCCCATCGGGGTGGCGCCGGAGCGCATGTCGATGATCGACGGGGCGCCGCCCCAGACGATCGGCGACCGGCCTCGGCCAGCTGGTGGAGGACGATCCCCGCCAGGGTCTCGGCGGCGTGCTGGACGATCGCGCCGATCAGGGTGACCGGTGCGGCGACGCCGGCCAGGGGCATCGAGATGAGCTCGGCCGGGACGTGCGCCCGGGCGAGGTCCATCACGTTCCGGCAGGCGAACTCGGACCAGGTGAGGGGCGGCGACGGACAGACGTCGAACACGGCCCGCGGCTTCTCGGCGAGGGCGGCACGCCCGCCGGCGTCGATGGCGAGCAGGTCGATCATGATCGCGGAGCCGCGCGGCGTGAACGCCCCGGTCACCACGGGCTTGGAGCTGTGGACCAGGCACAGGAACAGCCGGTACAGGTCGCCGATCTCGGTGGGGACGTCGTGGGCCACGATGGCCGTGGACACGGCGTTGTACGCGGGCAGCGCATCCGCCACGCGCAGCAGGCGCGCCAGGTCGGCAGCCTGGGAACGGTGCACCTCGAGCGTCTCCGGGTCGAGCATCGCCACCCCGGACGAGCCGGGATCGAAGTTGACGACGCCCTGCCCGTAGCGGGCCGCCGGGTCGCCGGCCCGGTCGAACAGGCTGAACTCGTGCGGGACGGTGTCCAGTGCGCGCCGGACCATGGCTTCCGGGATGCTCACCCGGTCGCCGTCGGCCGTGGCACCGCTGGCGACGAGCAGGGCGATCGCCTCGGGCTCCTCGACCTTGGTGCCGGGGCTGGCCAGCAGCGCCAGGGCTTCGTCGACCACGCGGTCGATCAGGGCGGGATCGAGGAGCTCGAACCGGGGTCGCATCGCCGCGCCCTCAGCCAACGCCGGCCGGGCTGGTCCCGGCGGCGGCACGGTGGGCCGCGATCAGCCGCCCCAGCTCGGCATCCTGGGCCGGATCGAGCGGCTCGGGGGTGTGCTCGCGAAGCAGCGTCCGGGCCCGCTCGAGGGCCTCGCGGTGGTACTTGTCCGGGTCTGCCTCCCAGGCGCCGTAGTGCCGCCGGTCGAGATAGCGCGCCTTCCACAGGCCGCGCATCGCCGTCCGGGTGTGCGGCGAGGTCAGGAAGTCACCGCCCGGCCCCACGTCGGCGATCGCATCCAGGGCGAGCGTCTCGTCGTCGACCGCGATCCCCTCGCACACCTTGGCCACGATCGAGGCGATCTCGGTGTCGAGGATCATCTGCTCGTAGGACCAGATCCGGGACCCGTGCAGGAGCCCGGCGCCCAGCAGCATGTCCGAGACCACGACCGTGGCCATGAACGCCGACAGCCCGTTCTCGAGGCCGGCCTGCCAGTCGGACCGCTTGGCGCCCGTGGCATAGGCGCCCATCGAGAGCGGCACGTGGTAGAAGTCGGCGAGCTGGTTGGTCGCCGCGCCGAACAGGAAGTCCTCCGGGCCGCCGCCCGTGTAGGCGCCCGACCGCAGGTCCATCGCGGTCTGCGCCGCGGCGTAGTAGACGGGGGCGCCCGGGTGCGCCAGCTGCATCAGGGCCATGGCCGTGACGACCTCGGCGTTGCCGGTGACGAGCGAGCCCGCCACGGTGGCCGGTCCCGAGAACGCGCACGAGGCCATCGTCATGAACCCGACGGGCACGCCGTGGCTGGCCGCAACGAGCGAGGCATCGATGGCGCCGCCATCGTGCGCGAGCGGGCTGATCGTGCACTGCATGAGCGAGAGGACCGGGCGGGCCCGCAGCGACTCGCGCGAGCCATTGAGGACCTGGGCCATCGCGATCGCCGTCTCCGCCTCCTCGGGCGTGACGATCGACTCGGTCTGGACGTGCTTGGTCGAGTTGCGCCAGACGGCGGCGACCTCCTCCAGCGAGCGCGTGGATGGCTCCACGTCCTGCGCCGACACCGCGACCCAGTGGAACGCGATCTCGGGCAGCGCGTCGGCGACGCGGGCGATGTCCCCGACGTCGGCGAGGGCAGACCGGCGTACCTCGAGGGTCCACGGGTCGAGGACCTCGATCCCACAGCCGTCCGTGGCGAGGTACACATGCTCGCCGTCGAGCGGCAGGTCCTGGTCCGGGTTGCGGGCGCCGAGGGTGTAGGCGCTCGGGGCGTGCTTGAGAGCATCCTCGATCAGTGATCGGGGCGCCTTGACGATGCCTGTCTCCCGATCCACCTTCGCGCCGTGCTCCGCCCAGATCGCCTGGGCTCGGACCGAGGGAAACCGGACGCCGACGCGCTCGATGATGTCGAGGGTGGCCTCGTGGATACGGCCGACGGCGGCCTGCGAGAGGACCTCCAGCCGCGGGCGGCTGTCAGGAATGATGCTCATGTGTGCCTCCAGCCGGGCGCCCCGTGTCCCGGCCACGCGTAACGACTCCGGCTCAGGATCGGGAGCCGGCACCGATGCGGATCAGGGGCGGTGGGGGACGCGCGCCGCGCAGCGATCAGGAGGCGGTGGCCGCCTCCGCGCCGAGGAGCTTGCGGGCCAGCGCGACGGCGCCGATGGCGTCTTCGCTGTACCCGTCGGCGCCGATCTCCGTGGCCCAGCTCTCGCTGGCCGGGGCGCCGCCGACGATCACCTTGACCTTGTCGCGAATACCCGCGTCGGTCATCGCCTGGACGACGGTCCGCTGTCCGGCCATGGTCGTGGTCAGCAGCGCCGACACGCCGATCAGGTCCGCGTTGTGCTCCTTCGCCGCCTCGACGAACTGGTCCGGTGCGACGTCCACGCCAAGGTCATGGACCTCGAACCCGCTGGTGGACAGCATCATCCCGACGAGGTTCTTGCCGATCTCGTGGATGTCACCCTTGACCGTGCCGATGACCACGCGGCCGACGACGTGGCGGACGGCCGCCTGCGCCTGGAGCTCCGGCTCCAGGATGTCCATCGCCTTCTGCATCGCCCGGGCCGCGAGCATCATGTCCGGCAGGAACAGCTCGCCGAGGCCAAATTGCTCGCCCACCCATGACAGGCCGGGGACCAGCCCGTTGTCGATGGCCGCGAGCGGGGCGACCCGCTGGTCGAGGACCTGCTGGGCCAGGGCGGCCGATGCTGTCGCGTCGCCGTCGATCACGGCCTGACGAAGCGCCGCGTAGAGCTCGTCGCTCATGGTTGCTCCTTGTGCTCGGTTGCCTGCGTGACGTTGCCGCGAACAGACGACGGCTTCATGAACTGGGGGCCGGACGAGGGACGGCGGCCCGCTCGAGGATGGACGCGATGGCCTGCTCCGCCGCCTCGGGGAGCGGCGGAGCCTGGTGCGATGCGAGGATCTTGTCCACCCGGGCGGCGGCACGCTCCCCGAGGGTCAAGCCGCCGCGAGCGAGCCATTGGGGCCGGCTCGTCCGGTCGATGAGCGATGGATACCAGTGCTCGCGGTAGTGGTCGAGGGTGTGTTGCGCCTCCAGAAACGACCCGTTGGGTCCGAGCGTGTCCACCAGGTCCAGCGCGAGCGCCTCATCGTCGAGGGCCACGGGCGCGATCGACGCCCCGATCCAGGCGGCGATCTCGTCGCAGATCGCGAGCTGGGCGAGCGAGCCGCACAGCCCCGACTCCAGGTATCCGCTGTCGTGGACCAGGTGCCCGCCGGCGAGCGCGTGCCAGAGCATCGTGAGCGACGCGTCGGCCGCCGCCTGTCCGTCCACGGCCTTGCTGTCCGAGCCGCCTGCGAGCGAGAACATCGGCAGGTCGTAATGGTGGGCGAGCGACGGGACCACGCCCATGTGGTCGGGCTCGGCGTACGGGTCCACCATCGTGCGCAGGTCGAGGAACTCGCCGCCCATGCCGGGGATGACCACTGGGGTCCCCTCCCGCACGAGGTTCGCGAGCACCAGCCCGACCAGGACCCCGGCGTTGTTGACGGCCACGTTGCCGGCGAGGGTCACCGGGCCTGTCGTCCCGCCCGACGTGACCGGGATCCACAGGGCCGGCAGGCCGCGCTCCGCGAGCAGGATCAGCTTGCGGATCGAGTCGCCGTTGTGGACGAGACCGCTGGTGACATTGATGTAGAACGCGACCAGCGGTCGCTCGCGCAGGGCATCGGGCCCGCCGACCACCGCCTCGGCCATCGCGACCGCGTCGGCCATGGCGTCGACGTCGTAGGTCACCACCACGAGGGGCTTGGTGGTGTGCCGGAGCATGACCGCCATCTGCTCCCGGTCCGCCATGGCTGCCGGGACGTCCGAGGGCAGGAACATCGACATCCCGAATGCCATGTTCGGCAGCGCGTCGATGACCGTCAAGCCGTCACGGGTGTCCCCGACGACGGCCGCTCGCCGCTCGCCGGTCCGGTGGTCGATGATCGAGAGGCAGTCCGACCCGGGCCCGAAGTAGACGTTGTCGCCCTCGAGGAACAGGCGTGGCTCGCCGGCCCGATCGTGGAGGACGACCGATCGGTTCGCGACGCCCAGCGCCCACTCCACCAGCGATCCCGGCACATGGACCCGGCCATCGTCGGTCACCCTGGCGCCGGCGCCGTGCAGGCGCTCGACCGCTTGCGCGTCGTGCAGGAGGACGCCGGTTCGCTCGAGAATGGCGAGGCTGGCCTCGTGCAGCCGCCCGCAGGCTTCGGGTGTCAGGCGGTCGTAGCGCGGCGAACGCGCCATGCGCCGCTCGGGCGGCAGCTTGGGGGCAAGGGATTCCACGGACACCTCACACGATGGAGACGGCCTGATGAGCGTCCGGCCCGCAGGTCAGGGAGCGACAGGGCGGAAGGTCCCGAGGAAAGGTGTCCGAGCGACCGTCCGGGGACTTGCGCGTGCCCGCGAGACTTGACGGGATGCCCCACGTGATCCATGGGAGTGAGCGACGCCCGCTCGTTCCCGGACGCCTGCTGTACGACGAGGCCGACCAGCTTTCGGTTGTCGTCCCGGCCTCGTGCCAGCGCACGGGGCGCTGCCACGAGTGCGTGGTGGAGATCCGCACGGGGATGGACCAGCTCTCGGCGCGCACCGCCGAGGAGTCGTTCCTGGGGCCCGCGTTCCGGCTCGCCTGCCAGGCCACGATCGAGCGGGCCGATCGCGACGTCGAGTTTGCGATCCTCCGCCGCCGGTTGCGGATCCTGCTGGCGCCCGAGTCACCCGGCGAGACCCCCGACCTCGACCCGGCCGTCACGATCATCGAGGGGCGCTATCGCGGACATGATGGCGCCGACCTGGGTGTGGCGCGCGGGCGGCCGATCGGTCTCGCGATCGACATCGGGACGACGACCGTGGTCCTCGAGCTGGTGAGCCTCGAGACCGGTGGCGTGCTCGCGGTCGCCGCGCTCGAGAACCCCCAGCGGTTCGGCGGCTCGGACGTGATGACCCGCATCTCGTACGACGGCGAGGTGCCCGGCGAGCTGCGCCAGGCGCTCCGGCGCGCGCTCAACCACGAGCTCAAGCGCCTGTGCGCCGACCTCGGCCTCGACCGTCGCCAGCTGGTGGACGCCTACGTCGTGGGCAACCCCACGATGCGCGACCTGTTCTTCGGGCTTGACGTCAAGCCGATCGGCCACATCCCGTTCCGCTCCGTGACCGAGACGGCGCTCCGGGATGGCGAGGCCGAGAGCACGACGGTCGTGCGCAAGGCCCACGAGATCGGCCTGCTGATGAACCCCCAGGCGCGAGTCACCGGGGGCCCGCTCATCGCCAGCCACGTCGGGGCTGACGCCGCGGCGGACCTGGTCGCCGTGGAGGCGGTGGCCCGTGGCGGCTCGTTCCTGCTGGTCGACATCGGGACCAACAGCGAGATCATCGTCTCTGACGGCGAGCGGCTGGTCGCCGCGTCCAGCCCGGCCGGCCCCGCGTTCGAGGGCGGCGGGGTCCGTTACGGCATGCCCGGTGCGGACGGCGCCATCGAGAAGATCAGCCTCGCGGGTGACCGGTTCCGGATCCGGACCATCGGGGACGCGCCGCCGGAGGGCATCTGCGGCTCGGGGCTGGTGGACCTCCTCTCGGAGCTCCGCCGGGCGGAGTGGATGACGACCCGGGGCACGTTCGCGGACAAGGTCCCGGAGCTCGTGATTGAGCCGACCCATCCCATCACCTTCTCGCGCGCGGATGTCGGCCACCTCTCGATCGCCAAGGCGGCGACGGCCGTCGGTCAGCGGGTGCTGCTCCGGCGTCTCGGCCTGCGCCCGGCGGACCTCGATCACGTGTACCTCGCCGGCGGCTTCGCGAACGCGATCGACACCGCGTCCGCGTTCGCCATCGGGTTGCTGGTCCCCGTCCCCGAGGAGCGCGTCACCCGGGCCGGCAACGCGTCCATCGGCGGCGCGCGGGCTGCTCCTCCTGTCTCTCGAGCGGCGCGCCGAGCTCAACGATCTCGTCCGGCGCATCGAGCACGTTGAGCTCGAGTCTGAGCCAGACTTCTTCGACCTGTTCACCGATGGCTGTCTGTTCGAGCCGATCCCCGCATAGAGGTCTTCGCCCATGAGTCCCAGTGCCCGCCGCGCCAACACCCCGCCCGATGACCTGACCGGCCCCGGCGCCCTCAAGCGGGTGCTCTCCTCGAGCGACGGCTTCGCCACGATCGTGGAGCTGGTGCCCTGGGCGGGGCAGCTCGCGGACGCCCGGGGGACGAAGCCGCTCAAGATGGCAGCCGACCTGGCGGGCAACACGCGGATCACGGCGCTGTCCATCACCGATAACGCCGGCGGTCACGCCAAGCTGTCGCCCGACGCGCTCGGCGAGCGGGCGCGGGCCCAGGGCCACGACGCGATCGTCCACATCGCCTGCCGTGACCGGAACCGGAGCGCGATGCAGAGCCTGGGCTGGCAGCTGCTCTCGCGTGGCCTGACCACCGTCCTCGCGCTCACCGGCGACTACCCGGTGGACGGCTACGAGGGCCTGCCGCGACCGGTGTTCGACATCGACTCCGTCTCGCTGATCGACCTGCTGCGCCACCTGTCCGCGGACGCGGTGGCAAAGGCCGAGGCGGACGGTGACGAGGATCCGGGCCGATTCGAGTTCTTCACGGGCTGCGCGATCGACCCCTTCAAGCGCCTCGAGCGCGATCTCGTGCCGCAGTTCCTCAAGCTCGCGCTCAAGCAGCGGGCGGGGGCGGACTACGCGATCACGCAGGTGGGCTACGACGCCCATCGCTCCGACGTCCTGCTGCGCTGGATGCGGCGCGAGGGGATGGACATGCCCGTCGTGGGCAACGCCTACATCCTGTCCGCCGGGGTTGCCCGGGCGTTCAACGCCGGCAAGGTGCCGGGCTGCGTGGTCACCGACGACCTGCTCGCGGTCGCCGAGAAGGCCGCCACCGGTGCCGACAAGGGCCGCGCGTTCTTCCTCGAGCTTGCCGCCAAGCAGCTGGTGGTCGCCCGCGGAATCGGCATGCGGGGCATCTACATCTCCGGACACCGTGACGCAGGCGAGATCGCGAAGGTCCTCGACCTGGCCGACGCCCACCCGGCCGATGACTGGCGGTCGCTGGTCAAGGACGTGTCGTTTGGCCTGCCCGGCGCCTTCGAGCCATTCGAGAGCGATGGCGCGGGCCTGTCCACGGACGAGTACAGCCGCGCCTACGCCGCGTCGCTCACGCCTGCGGCCCGCGCCCGCGCCCGCGCGACCGTGCCCCCGGTCTACAAGCTCAACCGGCTGCTCCACGAGCGAGCGTTCGAGCCCGGCTCACCCGGGTTCGCCCTGTGGGGCAAGGTCTACCGGAAGGTCGAGGCGTTCCACCTCGACAAGCCCGTCCATGTCCTCGAGCAGGCGGTCAAGGTCCCGATGTTCGACTGCCGGGACTGCGGCGACTGCTCGTTGCCTGACATCGCGTACCTGTGCCCCGAGAGCCACTGCCAGAAGAACCAGCGCAACGGCCCGTGCGGCGGCGCCCACGATGGCCAGTGCGAGGTGCCGGGACACACGTGCGTCTGGGCCGACGCCTACAAGCGCCTCAAGCCCTACGGCGAGGAGCGCACGATGCTCGAGCGACCGATCGTGGTCCAGGACAACACCCTGCATCGGACCAGCGCTTGGGGCAACACCTTCCTGGGGCGTGACCACTTCGCGAGGCGTGTCGGGGCTCCGCAGACCCCGCCCTTGCAGGCGCCTGCCGCTCCGGCGACACCCGCGACCAGTCCCGCCACCCCCACCACGCCCGCCACGCCTGCCACTCCGACCGTGCCCGAGAAAGGACCCCGCTCGTGAAGCTCGACCGCACCGGCAACCCGTTCCAGATCGTCGGCGAGAACATCCACGCCACCCGGGTTCTGAAGCGGGCCGGCAAGCATGCGGCCGAGCTCGAGGACGGTTCGGTCGGGATCGCCTTCGAGACGCCCGATGGCGAGCGACTCGTGCTGCCGGTTCACCCGGACCTCGCGGCGGCCCGTGACTTCGCGAACGGCAAGATCAAGCATGTGCAGAGCGCCGTCAGGCACGGGCTCGATGCCGGGGCGTGGGCGGACGTGGCCGCGGCGTATGTCCGGACGCTCGCCCATCGCCAGGAGGTCACCGGCGCCGACTGGCTGGACCTCAACGTCGACGAGGTGTCCGCCGACTCCGCGTTCCGTGCCGAGGCCATTGCCTGGCTGGTGGAGACCGTCGAGCAGACCGCCACCGTCCCCGTGTCGATCGACTCCTCCGATGTCGCCGTGCTCGCCGCCGGGGTCGCCGCTTCCACCCAGCCGCGTGGCCGGCTGATGCTCAACTCGGCCTCCATCGAGCGGCCCGAGGTGCTCGACATCGCCGCCGAGACCGCCTGCGCCGTGATTCTTGCGGCCAGCAGCCTCGGTGGCATGCCGGCCAACGCGGAGGAGCGCGTCGCGAACGCCGTCGGGCTGGTCGAGCTGGCTCTGGCGAAGGCGATTCCCGGCGAGCTCCTCTACGTCGACCCGCTCGTGCTGCCGGTGGCGGTCGCACCCGAGGCTCCGGTCTACGTGATCGAGTCCGCGAGGGCCCTGCGGGCCGAGTACGGGGACACGATCCACATGACGGGTGGGCTGTCCAACGTGTCGTTCGGGATGCCGGCCCGAAAGCTCCTCAACGACACGTTCATCGACCTGTGCGCCGAGGCCGGCATCGACAGCGGGATCATCGACCCGGTGGCGAGCGACCTGCCCCGCGTGTTCGCCGCGGATCGCGAGAGCGAGCCCTACAGGCTGGCGGCGAACATGCTGCTCGGGCACGACCCGTTTGGCGGCGAGTACGTCGCCGCGTTCCGGGATGGGCGGCTCGGAGGGGAGTAGGAGCGTCGGGGGTGGCGGGGGACCGCGACAGCGGGTCGGTGGCGCGCCTCCGGGCCCCGCCCCCGTGTGACCGCGGTCGCCATCGCCGGGGCACGCAGCGGTTGCTGCCGGGACGCCGCGCCCCCGTGCAGCCGGCCCCGCCCCCGTCAGCCGGCCCCGCCCCGTGCAGCCGGCCCCGCCCCGTCGCAGCCGGCCCCGCCCCCGTCAGCCGGCCCCGCCCCGTGCAGCCGGCGCCGCCCCGTGCAGCCGGCCCCCGGCAGGAGCCCTGGCCCGCGCGGCCTGTCCCGCCAGGCGCCATTGCGCCGGATATCAGCCCCCGGTGATCCAGCAACGGGTGCCGGTCCCCCGCCGGGCCTAACATCAGCCCTGACCGGCATCCGGGGCCGAATCGCATGGTCTGATCGTTGCTGTACCGGTCCTGGGTGATATCCGGTGCAGTGACCCGCCCGGTGCCCTCGGGCCAGCGCGAGATCGCCGACTCGGAAGCTGGGGCGGCGGCAGGCGGCGAGGTCGTGGCCAAGGAACGGCCGTGAGGCCGTGGCCAGGGACTGGCCACGAGGGACTGGGCGGCCGCCTGGCCCGGTGCCCTCAAGCCAGCGCCCGTCAGCCCGCCGGGACCGCCTTCACGACGCCGTCGTCCCAGCTCATCACGAGCTGCTCCCCCGGCTGGAGGACGAGCATGTCCTCGCCCCAGTCGCCGTCGATCAGCTGTCGGAGCAGCACGAGGCTGCCCTCGACATGCTCGAACGCCCAGCCACGCCGCTCGGCCTCGTCGCGCGCGTCGGTCTCGGCGGCCGTCTCGTCGGCGACGCCCATGGACACGAATGCGGCCCGCCCGTAGTGGGACCGCCAGCCGCCCAGGATCTCCATCAGGTAGTCGGCGTTGTCCTCGCCGTACTTGGCCACGTACTCGGCCCGGGTCTCCTCGATCTGGGCGTCCGTGTCGGATCCGATCGCCAGCCCGCCCACGCTGGCCCGGTATCCGTCGTTGCGCTCCAGCTGATCCGCGACGTACCAGTAGGTCGCGACCTTCGCGTGCTCCTCGGCATAGCGCTCGCGCGCCCCCAGGAACAGCGTGATGCAGTCGTGCGCCCGCGGCACGACGACAGGCTTGTCCCGGGCCACGATCCCCGCCGTGGCGCCACCGCACAGCCCGTAGCCCAGCACGATCGCGTCCGCGTTGGCGGGGGCATCGTCGATCGCCTCCTGGAGCCGTTCCCGCAGCGTCTTCGGCTCGTCGTGCAGGCCGCGTTCGAACATGCGCAGGTCGACGACATGCGGGGAGCGGGCGGCGCACAGGTAGACCGGGCGCGCGAGGACGTCGCACGCGATGGCGTACAGGCGCATCAGGCGGTTCCGCGGCGGGTCATGGCCGCGATCCTACCGCCGGAGGGCTACCCACGGAGCGGGTAGTGCCCGAATGCCTCCACGGCGTCGACCATCGCCAGCACGTTCTCGGCCGGCACGTCGTTCATGACCGTGTGGACCGCGCCCAGCATGTAGCCGCCGCCCTCGCCCAGGGTGCCGATCACCCGCCGCACCTCGGCCCGGACCTCGTCCGGCGTCCCGTTGGGCAGCACATGGTGGGTGTCCATTCCGCCGCAGAACACGAGGTTGTCGCCGAACCGCTTCTTGAGCCCGGCGAAGTCGCTCATGCCACCGGCCGACGCCTGGACCGGGTTCAGCACGTCGACGCCGATCTCGATGAAGTCGCCCAGCAGGTCGAAGACGTCGCCATCGGTGTGGAACACGATCGGCGCCGCGGTGCGCTGCCGGATGAACGCGATGAGGTCGGCGTGGATCGGCTTGAGCATCCGCCGGTACATGGCCGGGGACATCAGCAGCCCCACCTGCGACCCGAGATCGTCGCCGATCTTGACCATGTCGATCAGGTCGCCGCACTCGCGCAGGAACCCGTCCATGAGGGTCTTGCACAGCGATTGCGTCTTCCACAGCAGCGCCTGGGCGAACTCGGGCTCGCCGGCGAGGTTGGCGAGGAAGGTCTCGGTCCCCTGCAGCGAGGTGGCCCGCTCGAGCGGGAAGGCGAGCCATGGGCAGCCGACGGAGGCGAACTCGCCCTCGTCGCGGATCCGCTGCGCCTCGGCGCGGACACCCTCGAACCGGGTCGGGTCCGTCATGTCGGGCCAGGGATACGCCTCGATGTCCTTGAGCTCGTACGCCTCGGCGAGGGGATGGATGCCCGGGAACCAGTCCTCGGGACCGGCGTAGATGTGGCCACCGCCCCAGTCGTCGATCATCGGGCTCAGGGGCTCGCGACTGGCGTTCCGCGCGCGGACGTTGGCCGGGAAGTGGTCAAGGACACCGCGGACGTCGGCGTGGAGCCGCCGGTACGTGGCCTCGTCGGGCTTGGCCGTCCCGAGCTCCGGCCACTCGTAGATGTACTCGTCCGGCGCGTCCACCCCGATCAGGGCCTTGATCCGCCGGTAGGTGCCCATCTTGATCCCGGTCGCGTTGGTGGGGCCGAGGAAGATCGGCACCCGGTCGGGCACGTCGTGGGCAAGCGTCGCCTGTACGCGCTCGCGGGGCGTCATGGGCATCGGGGGCCTCCGGGGGTCGTCTCGGGATGGGGACGCACCACCCAGCCTACCCGACGCCAGGCTTGCCGGGCCGGTTGACGCCGCCGGTAGCGTGGATTGACAGGCGCCGACTCCGGGCGTCCATCGGGGAGGTTGAACGGATGGCGGGTAGCGGCACGCGCGAGGATCCCTGGCAGCTGGTCACCGCGAACGGAGGTTCCGCATACCAGATGTGGCGCGACGAGGCGGCCGATCCGCCGGCGCTCGTGTGCCAGGTCGGCAGCACCCAGCTCCGCTATCACCTCCGGGCGATCGAGGACCTGGCGGCGTGGCTGCGCGCGCAGGGCGACTGGATCCCCCTCGGCGGCGCCGACGAGCAGAAGCTTGCCGCGGAGGGCACGGTCGAGGCGTGGGGCCGCTCGGAGACCAACCCGGTCGGCGGCTGGTACGGGTTGCGCAAGGGGTACCGGGGCCGCTTCGGCGCCTACCTGCCGCCGCTGCTGGACGCGCTGGGGCTCGCGGAGCTGGAACACAACCCGAGGAACAACCGGGTGCGCGCTCGCTGACCGCCCTGCCCGTCCGGCGGCACTGTTCGCCCGCTCGGTGCATGCTTGGCCGGTGACGAACCCGAGGAACGCCCAGCCACGGACCGAGCCCGTGCGTGGCGGCAATCGGTTGGCCGAACGCGAGCGGCTCGCGGCCGCGGCACGCACCACGCGCGTGCTCGCGATCGCCGCCCTCGTCCTCGCGGTCCTCGCCATCGGTCTCGCGGCCGCCCCGATCATCGCCCCCCCGGCGTCGTGCCAGGACCAGGCGTGGAGCGTCTCCCCGTCCGCGGGCGACCTGCCGACGGGCTGGTCGATCGCGGCGACGCAGTACGACCTGTCGCGCAAGACCATGTCGTTCCTGGGCGCGCCGCCGACCGACGGGGTCACGGCCCAGGCCCAGGTCATCGCCACCATCACCTGCTTCGAGCAGGGTGCCGCCGATGCCGTGAGCCGATCCCAGCAGGCGTCCAAGGACGCCAACCAAACGGTCACGGAGCGCAACGACCTCGGTGACCAGGGCTTCAGCGCGGTGGACGTGAGCGGCGCGACCTTCCTGCAGCTGCGGAAGGATCGGATCGTGGTCTACATGGCGAGCTCCGCGGAGACCTCGTCCACGGAGGTCGACCAGCTCGCCTCGGCGTTTGACAAGGCCCTGGGCGGCGACGGCGGAACCATCGCCCCGGCGACGCCGCCAGCCAGCATCGATCTCGGGCTCGACTCGTTCGACCCCAGCGAGACGCTGGCGCCGGAGCCGCAGGCCGCGCCGGACCTGGTCGCCTTGCTGCCGACGGTGGTCGGCGACCTCAACATGATCGCCGAGTCCGCGACGGGCTCCACGTTCCTCGCCGATGACCAGGGGAGCCGCGCCGTGCTCGCCGCGCTGCGGGCGGCGGACAAGCAGCCCGATGACCTGCGGCTCGCCCAGGCCTTCGACGAGCTCGGGGAAACGGACCTGTCCGTCCTCGCGGTGACGGTGGACGGCCTGCCGGTGGAGCAGACGAGGGACCTCGTCCTCGGTGTCTGGCTGGCCGCGACCGGCCCCGGGGTGGTCCACGAGCCCATCGAGCTGGCGGGCCGGTCGTTCACCAGGGTGGACTATGGCGACGGCGGCCGGATCGACTACGTCCTCACGGAGGGCGCCGTGGTGCTCGTGATCAGCACGGCCGACCCGGCGCTGGCCGAGGCCACGGCGGCCGCCCTGCCCTGACGGGAGGGCGGCGCACCGCGCGGCGGCATTGGCCACGCGTCACGTGGGCGTCATCGTTGCCCTCGAGGCTTGGTGGAGCGATGATCCTGTCCATGCCCATCCGACCCGCCGGCCCTATTCTCGTGGTCGACGATGACCCCAAGATCGTCGCGCTCGTTCGGATGTACCTCGAGCGCGAGCGGTACCCGGTGGCCACCGCGGCCGATGGGCGCGCCGCCCTGCGGGCGATCGAGGAGCTCGAGCCGCGCCTGGTGGTTCTGGACCTGATGATCCCCGAGCTCGACGGGCTCGCGGTGATGCGCCGCGTCCGCCAGCTGGGTGACGTTCCGATCCTCGTCCTCTCGGCACGCGGCTCGGTTGGCGATCGGATCCTGGGCCTGTCCGAGGGTGCGGACGACTACCTGCCGAAGCCGTTCTCCCCGGCGGAGCTCGTGATCCGGGTCCGGGCGATCCTCCGCCGGACGGAGCGGGGCCCCGCGGATGGCGCGGTGCTGACGCTGGCCGACCTCGAGCTGGATGCCGATCGCCACGAGGCGACGGTCGCCGGCCGGCCCGTGGCCTTGTCCACGCTGGAGCTCCGCCTGCTGGCAGCCCTCCTTGACGCCGACGGCCGGGTCCTGGGCCGCGACCGGCTCCTCGACGCCATCCATGGCGAGGGCGAGGGCGACGTCACCGACCGTGCCATCGACCAGTACGTCAAGCGGCTGCGCGAGAAGCTGGGCGACGACCCGGCAGAGCCGCGATACGTCGCGACGGTCCGTGGCGCGGGCTACCGTGCCGCGGGCCCCGTGGAACGGCGGGCGGCGGCGCGATGATCGGCGGCGACCGCATCTCCACGCGGTTCCTCCTCGCCGCCCTCGTGGTCACCGGGCTGGCCCTCGCGATCGTGGCGTTCGGCGTGCTCCGCGTGGGAGCCCAGGCGTTTGAGGCGCTGATGCTGGCGGCGGGCGAGAGCGCGGACCATGCCCACGAGATGTTCGACGCCAGCGTGTCGGAGGTCGTCATCGTCGCGGGCGCCGTGGCGGCGGTGATGGCTCTCGTGGTCGCGCTGGTCCTTGCCCGCCGGCTGGCCCGGCCGATCGAACGTCTCGCCCAGGGCGCGGCGCGGATCGCCGACGGAGACCTCGATGCCCGGGTGCCCGAGGAGGGACCGGCCGAGCTGCGTGCGCTCGCGGCGGCCTACAACCGGATGGCCGTGCGCCTCGCTGAGCAGGAGGCGGTCCGCCGCGAGTTCATCGTCAACGCGTCACACGAGCTGCGGACGCCGCTCACCAATCTCCAGGGCTACCTCGAGGCTCTCCGTGACGGGGTGATCCCCGCCGAGCCCGACGTGTTCGACTCGCTCCGCGAGGAGGTCGACCGGCTGACCCGGCTCGCCGCCTCGCTGGACGTGCTGGCGGCCGCGGGCGCCGGCAAGGATGGGGCGAGCCGCGGCTCGGGCGAGGTGCGGGCGCTCGATCTCGGTGCCACGGTGCGAACGGCCGTGGACCTGATCGCCCCCTCGCTGGCCCGGCGATCGATCTCCCTCCAGCTCGACGCCCCCGACGGGATCGTCGTCCGGGCGCGACAGGATGAGCTCACCCAGGTCCTCGCGAACCTCCTCCAGAACGCCGTCCGGTACACGCCCCCGGAGGGCCGGGTCCGCGTGATCGCCGACCATGATGGCGACCTCGGTCGCGTCCGCGTGGCCAACACCGGGCCGGGCATCCCGGAGGCGGACCTGTCGCGTGTCTGGGAACGCTTCTATCGCGTGGAGAAGTCACGGGACCGCGAGCGAGGTGGCGCGGGGATCGGCCTCGCGATCGTGAAGCAGCTCGTCGAGGCGGCCGGCGGCCGGGTCGGGGTGGCGTCGGAGCGCGGCTGGACCGAGTTCACGGTGCGGTTGCCGGGCTGAGTGACCGGCGCCGGCCGCCGGGGTTCGCCCGGCGACCGGCGCAGACCACACCCGACCGCATCGCACCTTGCCATTCCGTCTGCAAGGTTGGGCGTCGTATGCTCCCCGCACCGGCAACGCCACCGGAGCCTGGCAACCCTCTGGAGGGGATCGTGCGCGAGCAGCTGGTCGCCTGGGCAGGGGACTGCGTCGTCAAGGGCTCCGTCGATCTGGGCGAGGGGCGTCTCAGCGACCAGGTCAACGAGCTCGAGGTCGTCACCTTCTTCGACGCGACCCTCCAGGCCCTCGACGACGGCCACGAGGTCGCAGTCGGCGAGCTGGAGGTGGGACGCGGCGAGCTCCACGTCATCTCGGTCCAGGGCCGCCGCGGCGATCCCGCGCGCCGACTGCGGACGGTCGAGGAGCGGGTCACGCTTGAGCTCGGGCCGTTCGTGATCACGGGCAACCTCCACCGCCCGCCCAATACGGCGCCGCTCGCATCGCTGAGCCGCTGGCAGCGGTTCGTGCCGATGACCGACGCGCTCGTGGGGTTCAAGGACCGGGACGCCGACCTGGTGGCCCAGGAGGTGGTGCTGGTCAACCGCGACCGGGTCGCCAGCACGGTCCCGCTCGCGGTCGTTCCCGTGTTCGAGGGCGAGCCCCCGCAGCTCCAGGCCTGAGCCTGGTCGGGACCGATGACGGTGCCGAGACCTGAAATGGTGAGGGGCGCACCCTGAGGGCGCGCCCCTGATTGTCGTGCGCCGCCTGGCTCAGAGCGGGCAGCCGAGGTTGTTGTCGTCGTCGAGCCAGCTCGCCAGCGACAGGATGGTCGTCCGGCTGCCACTCGTCAGGGCGGCGTTGACCGTGGGAAATCAACGGCGGTTCGCCGTTGAAGCCCGGGTCATTTCGACGCCACGGGAAGAGCAGGTGGGACCCGTCCGGGCTGTCATAGGCCGCGTTGAGGAGTGATGCGATCGCGGCCCGGAGCAGGATCTGCTGGGCTCCCGCGATGCGTGGCCCGCCGCGCAGCGCCAGGCCCTGCTCGAGTGTCAGGCTGGAGAACGCGGCCGGTGCTCCGGTGAACACGCTCCCGATCGTCTGGACGGGCGTGAACTCCTGCCAGACCTCCGTGTGGTTCTTCCAGTACCCGGGCGTGCATCCTTCGCTGTCCCCGGCGACGTTCGCGGCAACCGGGACGGCACCGGCGACGAGTGCGACGGCGAGGGTCGCGGTGGCCAGGAGGAATCGGAACCGAACGCGCATCTTGCTGCTCCCGTGGAATCCGGTCCCCGGTTCGAACACGATGACGGGATCCCCCGCCCGCGGCCGCGTTTCGATAGGCGCAAGGTAGTGGGACCAACGGGTCATTGACAAGGTCCGATCGGACGCATCCGGTGCTCATCGGCAACATCGTGCATCTGACCCACGCCGGCCCACGCTGGATCCTAGAATCCCACGACCAGCCGCAGGGAGCGCCGCCATGAAGACGCACGCCATCACGATGCTCGGCACGGGCCTCATCGGGGACTTCTACACGTTGACCCTCCACGGCCAGCGTGGCCGCGACAGGGTCCGGGTCGTGTACTCCCGGAGCGAGAGCCGGGGCAAGGCGTTCCGCGAGCGCTGGGGCATCGCGGAGTCCACGACGGACATGGAGGCGGCCATCCGCCACCCCGAGACGGACGTCGTCGTGGTCGCCCTGCCCAACCACCTCCACGAAGAGGCGGTCAAGGCCGTCGCGGCGGCCGGCAAGGCCGTGCTGTGCACCAAGCCCCTGGGACGGACCGCGGACGAGGCGAAGCGGATGCTGAAGGCAGTCGAGGCGGCGGGCGTGTTCGGCGGCTATCTCGAGGACCTGTGCTATACGCCCAAGACGCTCAAGGCCATCAAGTCTGTCCAGGACGGGGCCCTCGGCGACGTCACCTGGGTCCGGGCCCGCGAGGCCCATCCGGGGCCACACAGCGCCTGGTTCTGGGACGGCCGGCTGACCGGTGGCGGGGCCATCATCGACCTCGGCTGCCACTGCATCGAGATCATCCGCAACTTCGTCGGCAAGGGAAACCGGCCGGTCGCCGTCATGTGCACCACGGACACGCTCGTCCACCCCATCGACGACGAGGACAACGCCATCGCGCTGATCCGGTTCGAGTCCGGCGCCATCGGCCAGTTCGAGGTCAGCTGGACGTTCCGCGGCGGGATGGACCTTCGCGACGAGGTCGCCGGCACCAACGGCACGATCTGGCTCAACCACTTCCTGCGGACGGGCTACGAGATGTTCACGGCCGGTGGGTCGAGCGGCTACGTGGCGGAGAAGGCCGAGACCGCGGCGGGCTGGCTGTTCCCGGTCGGCGACGAGGTCTCCGAGCTGGGCTACGTGGACATGTTCACGGACATGTTCAACGCCATCGATGGCGGCGCGGTCCCCCAGGAGACCTTCTACGACGGGTACGTGGTCAACACGGTCATGGATGCCTGCTATCGATCCGCAAGGAGTGGCGCCTGGGAGCCGGTGGAGCTCGAGTGGCGCGGCGGGACCACGCCGCGGATCACCGCCTCCGGCGAGGAGTGGGAGGGTCACACCGTGATCAAGCGGGAGGTCCTGCCGGACGGGCGCGTGAAGATGATCCTCAAGGATCGCTCGACTGGCGATTACGTCGACCGCATCATCGCCGGGGAGTGAGCCCGTCGGAGGCGCGCGCATACGGTCTCGAGGTCCTGCCCGCGGGCGAGTGGGCCGGGACCGTTGCCGCGTGGCTCGTCGCCCGGCTCGGTGCCCGTCCCGCCCTGCGGGTCTGCCTGCCGACCGGCGATACGCCGTCACCCGTGTATGCCGAGCTCGTCGCCGCGGAGTGGCGCGGCGAGGTGTCACTCGCCTCTGCGACGGTGCTGCTGCTCGACGAGTGGGTGGGTCTCCCGCCGGACGACCCCGCCCGGTGTGATGCCAGGCTCAGGGACGAGCTCCTGGGGCAGCTTTCCGCACCACCCCTGTTCGTGCCCATCGACGTGGACGGTCCGGACCCCGAGGCGGCTGCTGTCGCGCACGACACGGAGCTGGCACGTGGGTTGGACCTCGCGGTGCTCGGCCTCGGCATGAACGGCCACGTCGGGTTCAACGAGCCGGGCTCCCGCCCGGATGACGCCACCCGGCTCGTGCGGCTGGCGATCTCGTCGCGAGAGGCGGCCGTGGCCCGCTATGGTGCTGGTTCCGTGCCGACGGCCGGGATCACGGTTGGTCTCGCCCGGCTGCTCGAGGCACGGGAATGCTGGCTGCTGGTCACAGGCCAACGCAAGGCCGCGATCCTGCGGCGTGCGCTCGACGAGCCGGAGGGCCCGGACTGCCCGGCGTCATACCTGCGGCGCCACCCGCGCCTCACGGTGTTCGCGGACGAGGCGGCGGCCTCGCTGCTGCGAGCCTCAGATCATGATGATCCCGCTCTCGGACGGCACGTGGCCGGCCCGTAGCTGGCGGGCGATCGCGGCGCCGTCGAGCGGGAACTGGACGCGCAGTGCCTCTCGATGTGCAGCGAGCGCGGCCCGGTTGTGTGCGGAACGTCCGATGACGAGGATGACGCTGCCGGCGCCGGGATCATCGCGGCGCTTGAGCTCGATCGCCCGCGCCTGCGCCTGGAGGTCGGCGAGCCGCACGATGCACTCCACTGACGCCGTGTGATCGCCACCGGTGATCCGGCCGTCCCAGGCCCGGAGGTCGCCGGAGTGGGGCAGGCCGACCTCGCGGGCCATTGCCAGCCCGCGGCCGAGCAGCGCGGCGAACCGACCGAGGACGGCGAGCTGGCCATCGTCGCGTAGCTGGGTACCCGACGGGTACAGCCGCAACGAGACCCGGAGCCCGACGGCTCGTGCTGCCCGGGCAAGCTGATCGAGGGTGGGACGGTCCAGGGCGGCACGCTCGATCCGGCCCAGCTGCGACGGCGACATGCCGGCTCGGCGCGCCGCGGCAGAGAGGCTCGACCCGGCGGCAACGCGTGCGTCATGGATGTCGCGAGCAGCTTCCTGGGCCAACCGCCGGGCATCGGCGGCGGCAGCATCGGTGGGACGCTCGCGAGTGCTCATGCGCGCATCCTCGCCGGAGGCGCTTATGCGCGGCTTACACGCGGCGCCCGGCGAGCCACTTGGCACAGCTGCCCGGTGGGCCACTTGCCGCCCGCTTGCCGTCCGGCCACGTGGCGCCGCTTGCCGCCCGGCCACTGGCGCCGCCTGCCGCCCGGCGGGTGAACGGGGCGGTGCTGTCTCGGCGCTGCCGCGGGGCGGTGGATTGGTGCGGTGCGCGGAGCGTCAAGCGCACGGATGGAGCGCTGGGCGGCAACGCGGTGCCGGGACCGCACCGTAGAGCCGCCGGGCGAGGGCACGAGGGTGGGCACGAGGGCGAGGGCACGAGGGCGGCCACGAGGGCGAGGGGCACGAGAACCGGTGTGGGACACGAGAACCGGTGAGGGGCACGAGAACCGGCGATGGCCACGAGGGCGAGGGGCACGAGAACCGGCGAGGGAGCCGAGGCGCCGCCGCCGTGCCACCCAGCTACCCCGCGCCTGCTGTTGCGACCTCCGGCATCCCGACGGGCTCGCCGGCCCCCAGCCAGCGGGCCAGCGATTCCCGGCTGAACAGCTGATCCACGACCATCCCAGACGCCCCGATGACCCCCGCCAGCGAACCCAGCGAGGAGCGCTGGATCTGCAGGTCCCGCGTGGCCAGGGGAAGGCCGCGCGCGTAGACCACCTCGCGGATCGCCGCGAGCAGGACGTCCCCGCTCTGGGCCACGCCACCGCCGATCACGACCAGCGAGGGGTTGAAGAAGTTCACGACGCTGGCCAGCATCAGCCCGACCCGCCGGCCCGCCGACTGGAGCAGCGCGACGGCCACCGGATCCCCGAACGACGCGGCCCTCGCGACATCCTCGGCCGTCAGCGCGCCGCGGGCATTCAGGCCGGCGAGCAGTCGCTCGCTGCGCCCCTCGCGGGCGGCCGCCGCCGCGTCCCTGGCCAGGGCTTCGCCCCCCGCGAGGGATTCGAGACAGCCGGTGTTGCCGCAGCGGCACACGACGGTCCGGTCGTCCGAGATGTGGATGTGGCCAACGTCGCCGGCGGACCCCTGGGCCCCACGGTGGAGGTGGCCGTCGCTGATGACCCCCGCCCCGATGCCGGTGCCGATCTTCACGACGACCACGTTGGCATGGCCCGCCGCCACGCCGGACCGCCACTCGCCAAGCGCCAGCACATTGACGTCGTTGTCCACCCAGACGGGCGCCTCATAGCGTGTCGCGAACCGCTCGCGGACCGGGTAGCCGTCCCAGCCGGGCATGATCGAGGGCGAGATCGGGCGACCGGTCCGGAACTCGACGGGTCCCGGGATGCCGATCCCGATGCCCCACAGGCGCCCCGGCAGGCGCCGCTTGGGATCCCGCAGCTCCTCGAACAGCTCGTCGACCCGGTTCAGCACCAGCTCGGGTCCCGAGGCGATATCGGCGGGCTCGCCGATGTGGGCGAGGATCCGCCCATCGAGGGTGGTGACGGCCACGTCGATGGAGGTGGCGCCGAGATCCGCCACCAGCACGTGCCCCGCATCACCGCGGAAGGCCAGCTGTCTGGGTGGCCGGCCGCCGGTGCTTGGCCCGGGATCGCCCTCCGCGATCAGCCCTCGGTCCAGCAGCTCCGCAACCCGCCCCGCGACGACCCCTCGCGACAGGCCGGTGACATCGACGATGTCTGCTCGCGACCGGGCCTGACCATGCCGGATGGTGTCGAGCACCGCCTCGAGGGCATCGAGGGTCTCGTCCGACGGGGGTGCTGGCTCCGGGCCCTGCCCGGTGATCGACGGGGCGTCCACGCGCCGGATCCTACACCGAAGCGACCAAGGCGACAGGAGGCTTTTGCACTTGACTGGCAGAAGTACCATAGGCCAAGCGACGAACTGTTGGCGGTCTCCTGAGCGTGTCGTCCATGCGAGAGGGGGTCCCCGGGCAGGCAGGCGCCCCACGGACCCAACTGGTTGTCTAGACTGATCGCCGCAGGGTTCGACGCACCGGAGGAGATGGCTGAACAGCATGCCGCGACGCACCGACATCGGCACCGCGGTCATCGGCAGCGGGTTCATCGGCACCGTCCACATCGAGGCGCTGCGCCGGATCGGCGTGCGCCTGGTCGGGCTGCTCGACGCCTCCGCGGACCTTGGTGCCCGACGCGCGCAGGAGCTTGGCCTGCCGAAGGCCTACGGCTCGCTCGAGGAGCTGCTCGCGGACGACGAGGTGCAGGTCGTCCACGTCACCAGCCCCAACGAGCTGCACCACGGGCAGGTCAAGGCGATCCTCGCCGCGAACCGGCACGTCGTGTGCGAGAAGCCGCTGGCCATGACCAGCAACGAGTCCGCGGAGCTCGTCTCGCTGGCCGCGGCGTCGGGCCTGGTCAACGCGGTCAACTTCAACATCCGCTGGTACCCGCTCAACCAGCATGTCGCCTCGCTGGTTCGCGAGGGCGGCCTGGGCGACGTGCGCCTGGTCACCGGTCGCTACTTCCAGGACTGGCTGCTGTTCGACACGGACTGGAACTGGCGCCTGGAGGCCGACCAGGGCGGGGCGCTGCGTGCCGTGGGTGACATCGGCTCCCACTGGCTGGATCTCCTGGGCTTCCTGACCGGCCTCCGGGTCGAGGCGGTCATGGCGGACCTGACGACGTTCATCCCCGTCCGGCGCAAGCCGGCTGGCGAGGTGGTCACGTTCTCCACGGAGCGGGCCGCGGAGACCGTCCCGGTCGAGATCCACACCGAGGACACCGCGTCCGTCCTCCTCCGGTTCGAGGGTGGCGCCCGCGGCAGCGTCAACATCAGCCAGCTCTCGCCAGGTCGCAAGAACAGCCTTGCCTACCAGATCGACGGCTCCTCCTCCGCCGTTGCCTGGGATTCGGAGCAACCGGACTCGCTGTGGATCGGTCACCGCGACCGGCCCAACGAGCTCCTGCTCCGGAACCCGGCGCTCATGAACGGCGCGGGAGCCGCGGCGTCGCGGCTGCCGGGCGGCCACGTGGAGGGCTTCGCCGACACGTTCGGCGCCGTGTTCACCGCGGTCTACGACGACGTCCTGGCCGGACGCCCGTCGGACGATCCGCGCTATGCCACCTTCGCCGCCGGCCACGAGGAGATGCTGATCGGGGACGCGGTCCTGGCCAGCTCCCGGTCCGGCGCCTGGGTCGAGGTCAACCGGGACTGATGCCCCGATACGCAGAGGAGCAGCCGCGATGAAGCTCGGCTTCCTGACCGCCCCGTTCCCCGAGACCCCGCTGATGGAGGTGGCCGACTGGGCCGCCGACTCGGGGTTCGAGGTCCTTGAGATTGCCTGCTGGCCGAGGAGCGAGGGGCCCACCCGTCGCTACGCCGGGACGAGCCACATCGACGTCGCCAACCTGTCCGCGGACCAGGCGAAGGACATCCGGGCCGAGGTCGAGGGCAAGGGCCTGTCCATCTCGGGCCTCGGCTTCTACCCCAACCCGCTCCACCCGGACCCCGAGCTCCGGGCATCCGCGATCGGCCACCTCAAGAAGGTGATCGACGCCGCCGAGAAGATGGACATCGAGCTCGTCAACACGTTCATGGGCGGGGACGCGGCGATGAACCAGGACCAGAACTGGGAGGAGGCGCTCCGCGTCTGGCCCGACCTCGTCCGGTACGCGCAGGACCACGGGCGCAAGATCACGCTCGAGAACTGCCCGATGCTGTTCAGCTACGACGAGTGGCCGGGTGGCCACAACATCGCCACCACGCCCCGGATGTGGCGCCGGATCCTGGAGCAGTGGGCGGGCACGATCGGGCTCAACTTCGACCCGAGCCATCTCGTGCTCCAGATGATCGACACCGGCCGGTTCCTCAAGGAGTTCGGCGCCCACGTGCTCCACTACCAGGCCAAGGACCTGATGATCGACCGGGACGGCCTGTACGAACGCGGCATCTTCAGCATGGGCATGGGCTGGCAGATCCCGCGGATCCCCGGTCTCGGCGACGTCGACTGGGGGATCGTGCACGGCGAGCTCTATCGCCAGGGCTACCAGGGCGACTGCATCATCGAACACGAGGATCGCCGGTTCGAGGGCACGGACGAGAAGGTCAAGCAGGGGTTCCTGATCGCCCGGGATGTCCTCCGACCGTACTGCCACTGATCGTCCGAGCCTCGATCTGACCCGACACGGAGCACCATGACTATCGACATCGCCGACCTCACCGAGCGCGACATCGCCAAGACCATCGACCACAGCCTGCTCCGCCCCGAGCTGGACGACGCCTTCGTTGAGGCCGGCTGCCGGCTGGCGGCGAGGTATGACGTGGCATCCGTGTGCGTCCGCCCGGTGGACGTGCGGCGCGCGAAGGCGATCCTCGATGGCACCGACGTTGCGGTTGGCACGACCATCGGCTTCCCGCACGGCAACCACGCCACCGAGACCAAGGTGTTCGAGGCCCGGCGGGCGCTGGCCGACGGCGCCACCGAGCTGGACATGGTCCTCCAGATCGGCGCGCTCAAGTCCGGCCGCGACCAGGAGGTGGAGGACGACATCCGGGCGGTGGTCGAGGTCGCCCATGCCGCCGGCGCCATCGTCAAGGTGATCTTTGAGAACGCCTATCTCACCGACGAGGAGAAGATCCGGGCCTGCCGGCTCACCGAGGCGGCGGGCGGCGACTTCGTGAAGACGTCCACGGGCTTCGCGCCCTCGGGCGCCACCCACGAGGACCTGCGGCTGATGCGGGCGAACACCAGCCCACACGTGCGGGTCAAGGCGGCCGGCGGCGTCCGCACGCTGGACGCGCTGCTGGCCGTGATGGAGCTGGGCGTGACCCGGATCGGCGCCACCGCCACCGAGACGATCATCCTGGACTTCCGGGGCCGCAAGGCCGGTGAGGCCGGCGATCGGGCGGCAGCGAGCGTGCTCGACGGGACGGGCTACTGATGACCGTCCGCGTCGGGATGCTGGGCTGCGGGTTCATCGGGGAGTTCCACGCGCTCGGCCTGCGCTACGTCCGCGACGCACAGCTCGTCGCCAGCTGCGACGCCAGCCCGGAGCGCCGCGACGCCTACGCGGCGCGGTTTGGGGGCCGGGCCTATGCCACGGTGGACGAGGTGTGCGCCGATCCCGAGGTGGACCTCGTGATCGTGTCGCTGCCCAACCACCTGCACCGCGACGCGGTTCTCGCGGCGGCCGCGGCCGGCAAGGGGGTCGCCTGCACCAAGCCGCTCGGGCGCAACGCCGGCGAGTCGGCCGACATGCTGCGTGCGGTCCGCGACGCGGGCGTGTTCAACGCCTACCTCGAGAACGTGATCTTCAACCCCGACCTGCTCCGGATGCGCGACATGGTCGAGGCGGGCTCCATCGGCCGGCTCACGACCGTGCGGGCCCGCGAAGGGCATTCCGGGCCGCACGCCGCCCACTTCTGGGACGCAGAGCTGGCCGGCGGCGGGCGCGCTGCTGGACATGGCCTCGCACGGCGCCGAGTACGCGCGGTTCCTGTTCGGCAAGGACCTCGCGGTGACGGACGTGTTCGCCTGGGGCGCCACCCTGGTCCACGGCGAGCGGACCGGGGGCGAGGACAACGCCGTGATGGTCATGCGCTTCGCTGATGGACGCGCGGCGACGGTCGACGTCTCGTGGTCGTCGAAGGGCGGTCTCGAGGGCCGGTTCGAGGCCTACGGCGATGGCGGGCGGCTGATCACGGACATCAGCGTCGGGTCGCTCAAGGCGTTCGTGGAGCGGCCGTCGGGCTACGTGGTGGAGAAGGCGGACGCCGAGACGGGCTGGATCTTCCCCGTGCCCGACGAGGTGCGCGTGCACGGCCACGACCTGATGATGGCGGACGTGATCGGCGCCTTCGCCGACGCCCGGGCGCCTCGGGAGACGTTCCGGGACGGGTACGTCGTCAACGGGATCCTCGACGCTGCGTACCGGTCCCTCCGATCCGGCCGCTGGGAGCCCGTGACGCTCGAAGCCTCGCTGCTCGCCGGGCCGGCCATGGCTGCGGGGCATACCGCGTGACGGGCCCCGTCCTGGCCACGCCCGCTGTGCCGGTGACCGCGGCGGACACCTGGCTGCGGGCGGCCGCAGACGTGCTCGCCCGTGTCGCGAGCACCCAGGCCGCGGGGATCGAGACCGCCAGTCGCTGGTGCGCCGACGCGATCGCCGCCGACGGCCTGGTCCACCTGTTCGGCACCGGGCACTCGCGGATGCCGGTCGAGGAGATGTTCCCGCGCTACGGGTCGTACCCGGGGTTCAACCCGATCGTCGAGCTGTCGATGACCTTCCACACCCAGGTGGTGGGCGCCAACGGCCAGCGGCAGGCGATGTTCATCGAGCGCCAGCCCGGGCTGGCCGAGGTCATCCTGTCCAACTTCCGGTTCGGACCACTGGACGTGATGATGATCTTCTCGGCAAGCGGCCTGACCGCGGTCCCCGTTGAGATGGCGCTGGGTGCCAGGGCGCGCGGAATGCGGGTGATCGCCGTCACGTCCGTGGACCAGTCGATGTCCGCGGAGCCCGAGCCCGCCGCGGGCCGCCGCCTGCTCGATGTCGCCGATCTCGTGCTGGACCTGTGCTCTCCTCATGCGGACGCAGCGGTGACGATCCACGGGCTGGACAGTCCGGTTGGCCCTGTGTCGACCATCGGGGCAGTCGCCATCGTCAATGCCATCAAGTCCCGGACCGCCGAGCTCCTCGTGGAGCGCGGGGCCATGCCCCCGGTCATCAGCCGCGCGAGCGCGGTCGGTGCTCAGCGGTCGAGGGAGCTGTTCGACGAAGCCTATCGAGAGCATGCACGGCGGCTCGCCCATGCGATCGACCAGCAAGGAGGTGCGTGACGCCCCAAGGACTCAGCGACATTGCCAAGGGTTCCTGGCGGACCTCGACTCTTCCTGGAGTCACCGGCCGCCACAAGGAGGAGAAGGACTAGATGAAGCAACTCAAGACGGCCCGCGGCCTGGTCGCGATCGGTGTGATCGCGATCATCGTGGGCGCATGCAGCGGCGGTGCTGCCACCCAGGCCCCGGCCACGTCGGCTCCGGCCACGGCGGCTCCGGCGGAGTCGATGGCCCCCGAGAGCATGGCTCCCGAGAGCATGGCCCCGGCGGCGACCGGCCCGTTCGCCATCGGATACTCGAACGGCGGCGGCGTGGGCAACGGGTTCCGCGAGGAGCAGGTCTGCACCGCGAAGGCCGAGGCAGCGGCACTGGGCACGGACAAGATTTCCGGGCTGAACGTCATCCACCGCAACACCGATGCTGCCGGACAGCTGTCGGACCTGCGGGACCTGATCTCGGCGGGCGTCAACGCGCTCGTGTTCAACCCGAATGACCCGGATGCGCTCAACCCGGCCCTGGCCCAGGCGAATGCGGCTGGGATCGTGACCGTATCGGTTGACGCCTATGTCACCGACCCGGACACGTGGAACTTGTACAACAACCAGGTCAAGTACGCGGAACTCGGCGCCAAGTGGCTGTTCGACCAGATCGGCGGCAAGGGCACCGTGTGGTACACCCGCGGGCTCGCCGGCCATCCGGCCGACTCCGACCGCGACATCGGGTTCAAGAACGTCCTCAAGGACTACCCGGACATCAAGATCGTCCCGGACGCGAACGGCGTGTTCACGGGCTGGGATCCGGCCACGACCACCAACCTGGCCAACGACTTCATCGCCAGCGGCCAGTACGACAAGATCGACGGCATCTGGGCATCCGGCATGGGCGCCCAGATCGTTGACGCGATCAAGGCCGCCAACAAGCCCTTCGTGCCGATCGCCGACGCCGACATCGGTGCGTTCGTCGCGCAGCTGCTCAATCCGACCGACTACCCGGGCCTGGTCGGCGCGGCCGTGACCAACACGGCCTCCGTCGGCGGCGCCGGTGTCAATCTGGCGTACAAGCTGCTCAGTGGCGAGACGGTCGAGCAGACCCCGGGCGCGGGGCGCCCGAACACGATCCTGCTTGACCCGCAGGTTCTGGACAACACCACCGACCAGGGCAAGACTGACCTCCAGGCGTGGATCTCCGTTCCCAACATGGATCCGCTCTGGCCGCTCAGCCTGTCGATCCCGGGTTGGACCGACTACGATCCCAACACGGTTCCGTCGACCTGCCAGGGCGGCTGAACTCGATCCCCATCAACCGGGGGACGCCGGCCGAGCCGGCGTCCCCCTCATCCTCAATCGGGAGCCCATGACGTCCACCGATACCGATCTCCTGCTCGAGGCGACAGGAGTCTCTAAGGCATATGGCGCGGTTGTTGCGCTCACATCGGCGTCGCTTGCGGTGCGACCAGGCGAGGTGCATGCCCTGCTTGGTGCCAACGGCGCCGGCAAGAGCACGCTGGTCAAGATCCTGACCGGCGCGGTACATCCGGACAGCGGCCGCATCGTCGTCCGCGGGCGGGAACGGACCTCGCACTCGCCGGCCGAAGCGCGTCGCAACGGACTGGTCTCGGTCTACCAGGAGCCGTCGCTCATCCCCGACCTCGACATCCGCGCCAACCTGCGACTGACTCGGACGCCAATCGAGCCGTTCCGCCACTGGGTCAACGAGCTTGGCCTCGAAGACCTCGACATGGCCAGCCTCGCGCGAAGACTGCCACTGGCCTCCCTGCGGATCATCGACCTCGCGCGCGCCCTTGCCATCGAGCCCGACGTGCTGCTGATGGACGAGATGACCGCCGCCCTGCCGGCCAACCTGACCGACCGCGTGCTCGAGGTGATCGGTCACCAGGGGGGTGGCGATCGGTCGGTGATCTTCATCTCCCACCGCATGATCGAGATTGCCGCCGTGTGCGACCGGGCGACGGTCCTGCGCGAGGGAGAGACGGTCGGTGTGGTCGACATCACCGCCGGCTCCGAGGAGCGCATCGTTGAGCTCATGCTTGGCGAGATCGACGTCCTGCCGGGTCAGCTCCTGGAAGGGCGTGGCGCGGCCGCCAGCCGGCGAGACGCGATTCCACGGATCGAGGCCCGCGGGTTGCGCGCGACTCGCCGGCTGAACGACGCCTCGTTCACCCTCCATGCCGGCGAGGTCCTGGGGATCGTCGCGCTCGATGGCCAGGGTCAGGACGAGCTGTTCGACATCCTGGCCGGCTCGGACCGCCCCACGGGCGGCCAACTGCTGGTCAACGGCAAACCAGTCGCGTTCCGGCACCCTGCCGACGCCATCCGGGCCGGCCTCGTCTACGTCCCGGCAGACCGGGCCGAGGCGCTCCTGATGCAGCGCTCCGTCCGCGAGAACATCGCCCTGCCCTTCCGTACGCGGTTCCGGAGCTGGGGCCTGATCGACTTGGGCGGTGAGGGTCAGATGGTGCACGCCGCGGTCGAGAGGCTGCAGATCGATGCCCGAGCCGGCAACGAGGTGCGACGCCTGTCGGGCGGCAACCAGCAGAAGGTCACCATCGCCCGCTGGGTTGCGGGCGGCGTCCAGACGATGCTGTGCTTCGACCCCACGCGCGGCATCGACATCCGAACCAAGCAGCAGATCTATGTCCTGTTGCGCGAGCTGGCCGCGGCCGGGGCGGCCGTGCTCCTGTACACGTCGGAGCTCAAGGAGATCCAGCTCGTCTGCGACCGCGCGATCGTCATCTTCGGTGGCGAGGTCGTCGCCGAGCTGGAGGCCGCCACAGCCGACGAGGCGGCCCTGCTCCGGGCGGCGCACAACCTGCCACCGGAGGGGGCACCGGCGACCGGGGTCGCCGGTGCGGCCGGAGGCCTGGCATGAGCGTGACGACCGGCACGCTCGACGCCCTGCGGGTCCGGCCGCGCAAGACGCTGGCGGGCATGGTCCGGCGCAACGGTTGGACGCTCGGGCTGCTCGCGTTCCTCGCAGCGCTGCTTGTGCTCACCAAGATCATCCAACCCAACTACGGCGCGTTGGGGATCCAGAACCTGGCCGTCTCGGTCATGCCGCTGGCGATGGCCGCCGTTGCCCAGGCGATCATCGTCATCTCCGGCGGGATCGACCTCTCGATCGCCTCGATGATGGCCCTCACGAGCGTGGTGTCGGCCGAGCTGATGAAGGGCCAGAGCGAGGAGTTTGGCGTCGCCGTCGTGGTCGGCGTGATCCTGCTCGGCATGTTGCTGGGTGCGATCAACGGCACGCTGGTCGTACTGACCCGAGTGCCGGACATCGTCGTCACGCTGGCTACCTACTTCGTATGGGCGGGCTTCGCGCTGCTCGTGCGGGCGTCGCCCGGCGGTGGCGCGTCGACGTGGCTCAAGGACCTCGTCAGCGGCTCGGTTGGCAGCGACCTCGTGCCGAAGGCGGCACTCGTCTTCCTGATCATTGTGTTCGTGATCTGGATCCCTGTCTCGCGATCGCGGACGGGGCTGTCGATCTACGCGGTCGGCAGTCGGCAGCTGGCCGCATTTCGCAGCGGCGTGTCCGTCGGCACGACCAAGGTCATCGCCTACGTCCTGGGGGGGCTGTTCGCGGCACTTGGCGGGCTGTCACTCACGGCCAGCACCGGGATCGGCACACCGGTCCCGGAGCCCACCTATACCCTGATCAGCGTCGCCGCCGTCGTCTTGGGTGGTGTCAGCCTGGCCGGCGGCGTGGGCGGCGTCCTGGGCCCGATCCTCGCCGTCCTCGTCCTGCAGCTGATCCGGACGGACATGACGTTCCTGAGCATCAACTCGAACATGGCCCTCGTGGCGCAGGGCTTCATCCTGATCGGAGTGCTGATGGTCGGCAGCTGGATCCAGATCCGCCGGAGCCGGGCGTGAGCGCCACTGCCGACGCCCCCGGTCGGAGCCTCGCGCCTGCGGCGTGGCGAAGCCTGCTGCGCGACTATCCGCTCATCCCCCTGACCGGCCTGCTGCTGATCCTGGTGGTCGCCGTGGAGATCGGCCAGCCGGGAACCGTCAAGCCATCGTGGGCCGGCGTCGTCGCCCGGGCGACCATCCCCCTCGCCATCCTCGCCGGCTGCCAGACGCTGACCATGCTGACCGGCGGCATCGACCTGTCGGTCGGTTACGTGGCATCGATGGCAGGCTTCGTGACCGCAACGCTCGTCGGGCCATTGGGCGTGCCGCTGGCGATCTTGGCCACGCTCCTCGTCGCCGCGATCGCGGGCCTGATCAGCGGCGTCGGGGTCGGCATCTTCCGCGTCCACCCGTTGATCATGACCCTCGGCATGGGCCTGGTCGTGCTCGGTTTCTCCAACGTCTGGCAGTTGCAGATGGTGCAGACCGGGTCGGGCGTGCCGTCCGAGCTGCGGACGGTGGGCGTCGGCCTGGTGGCGGACATCATTCCGTACAGCCTGGTCGTGTTCGTCCCGCTCGCCGCGCTGATCCTGTTCGGCCTCCGGCGCAGCGGCTACGGCCGGCTGTTGTTCGCGATCGGCGACAACCCGGTCGCGGCGCGCCTGTCCGGGGCGCGATCCTGGCAGGTGCTGATCGTCCTGTACATCATCTCGGCCGTCCTGGCCGCGGTCGCCGGTCTGCTCTATTCGGGACTGGGCAACACGGCCAGCGTGACCCTCGTCCAATCGCAGCTGCTGCCGTCGGTCGCTGCCGCCGTCATCGGCGGAACCTCGATCCTGGGCGGCCGCGGCACGTTCACGGGCACCATGCTCGGCGCGCTGATCCTGACCGTGCTGACCGCGCTGCTCACCATCCTCGGCCTGCCCGAGCCGTGGCGCCAGATCGTGTTCGGCTCGATGATCGTCGCCGTCGCCGCGGCGTACACCCGGGTCACCACCGAGTCCTGAGCGATGAGCGAGCCGGCCGCGACGCGTCACCTGGGACTCGACCTCGGGGGCACCAACCTCAAGTGGGCGGTCGTCGAGCAGGCGAGCGGCACGTGGACGGCACTGGCGCACGAGCAGGTGCCCACGCGGACCGTGGCGGATCCGGACCGCATGCCGGACACCGTGGTCGCCCAGCTTGGCGAGGTCGCGGTCCGGGCCATCGCCGAGCACGGTCCCGTCCTGAGCGTCGGGATCGGCGTGCCGGGGCTGTACGACCCGGCCACCGGCCGCACCCGGTTCCTGGTCAACGTGCCTGGCCCCTGGGCCGGGTACCCGGTCGCCGGGCCCGTGTCCGAGACCGTCGGCGTGCCGGCCTTCCTGATCAACGACGCGCGGGCGTTCGGTCTTGCCGAGCTGCGGCTGGGTGCCGGACGGGGGGCGCTTTCGATGGTCGGGCTCACCCTGGGGACCGGCGTGGGTGGCGTGCTTGCGATCGACGGACACGTGCACCAGGGCCACGACGGCACCGCCGGGGAGATCGGGCACCAGACCATCGACCCGGACGGGCCATGGTGCGGGTGTGGGAACCGCGGCTGTGTGGAGGCCTACGCGCGGGCCGATCAGATCGCGGCGGCATGCGGGACGGAGACGGCCGAGGAGGCGGTGCGCGCCGCGCGGGCAGGTGATGAACAGGCGATCTCGGGGCTGCGCGACGTGGGTCGGTACCTCGGGATCGGGATCGCGAACATGATCACCGTCGTGTCGCCGGACCGGATCGTCCTCGGCGGCGGGGTGGCCGCAGCCGGAGACCTGCTGTTCGAGCCGATCCGCGCCGAGATCCGACGCAGGGTCACGACGACGTCGATCGACGACGTGACGCTGGTCGCGGCGGAGCTCGGGACCTGGGCGGGGGCGATCGGGGCGGCCGTGCACGGAGCCGAGTGCGCCGGGGCGATGTGACGGTCGTGGATGGGGGGACGCCGCTGCCGCAGTACCGCCGGATCGAGCTGGCGCTGCGCGAGCGGCTGGCGTCGATGCCGCCCGGTGAGCGGCTCCCTTCGGACGATGAGCTGTGCCGCGAGTTCGCCGTCAGCCGGATGACGGCCCGCAACGCGATGCTCCGGCTGGCGGAGGACGGGCTGGTCCAGCGGATCCCCGGGCGCGGCACGTTCTCGGTGGCCGCGCCGTCGCACCGGCACGCGGACCGCCTGATGGCCTTCTCGCAGGAGATGGCCCGGATGGGGCGGGTTCCGTCCTCCCGGCTCCTGGACCGGGACATCCGGCCATCCACGGCGGACCAGGCGGCCGCCCTCGGTCTGCGCGCGACCGAGCCCGTGGTCATGGTCCGCCGGCTCCGGCTCGCGGACGGCGAGCCGATCGCGCTCGAGACCGCGGTGCTGGTGCGGCGGACGGCGGACGTGGTGATGGCCACCGACCTCGAGGATGGCTCGCTCCACGGGGCGCTTGCGGCCGCCGGGCTGCACCTGCGTCGCGGCAACGCGACCATCACCGCCGAGGCCGCCAGTCCCGAGGATGTCCGCCTCCTGGGCGTGCCCAGGGGGTCGCCGCTGCTCGTGGAGCGGCGGGTGATCTCCGACGTGGCAGGCCGACCGGTAGAGGCCACGGAGTCGCGCTACCCGGGCGACCGCTACGCGCTGGACGTGCGGTTCGAGGTGGAGGAGGGGATCCGGGGCTGAGGGCCGCCGCGCCTGTTCGCCGATCGCAGGCGGCCTTGTCGTGACGCGCAGTCAGCCTTTCAGGTCTCAACGCCGGTTCGCGGGTTCCGGGAGCCCGCTTCGGGCAGCGAACGCGACTCGCCGTCAGGATCCACCCGCGAGGGGCCGCGTCCGGAGCGGTTCGAGCGGCAATCCGTGACGGAACGGCAATCCCGGCCCGCGAGGCCGCCGTGTGCCGAGTCGCAACCCGGGCACGCCGACCTGGGGGAGAACCGACCCCCGGGGGTACCGGGTGATTCGACTACGAGCCGCTGATCCCGGCCAGCTCCAGCATTCGCTTGGCCGTGTAGGACGGCCCCTCGTCACGGGTGAGCTGGGCGAGGACGTCGATCGGCAGGTCCTCGATGATCGCCCCGTTCGAGTTGAACAGCAGGTGCTGGTCCACGGCCAGGCCGAACGCCGATCCCTCCTTGACGGCGTGGTACAGGTTCCGCGGCGCCACCGAGTCGCCCACGTTGAGGACGTTGACACCCGCGGCGCGCAGCTCCTCGTACAGCCCGGTGATCGGCCGGGTGTGGCAGGCGACCACGTCGTCCACCTCCAGCTCGGTCCGGTTGAACGCGCCATCCTGGAGGATGACGGACCCATCTCGGATCTCGGCCACGGTGGTCGAGGTGATCACGTCCACCGGGTGCTTGTACGGCCGGGAGCTGAGGACCTCGGCGTCGGTCTGCGCGAAGCGCTTGCGCAGGACGTACATGTGGATGACCTCGACGTCGGCCGCGAACTCGCGGTTCTCGGTCACGATCGTCACCTTGCGCCCGATGTCGGCCAGCCACGCCGCGGTGTCGGCCGCCGCGTAGGAGTCGCCCCAGAGCAGCACCCGCTGGCCGAGCTTGCGCATCTTCCGGCCACCGGGGTGGCACTCACAGGCGACCTTGGGACAGGCCATCGTCTCCTCGAACGGGACGATCCGTGACGCGTCCCCGACCACCGGGGGCACGTACGACTCGGCGCCGGTCGCGTTGAGCACGAGGTCGTAGCCGCGCAGCTCGTCGACCGTGGGCGCATGGTTGAGCCGGATCTCGACGGACAGGTCGAGGAGCTGGTCCCGGATCCAGTCCAGGTACCAGCGCATCTTCTCCTTGCCCGGGACCATGCACACGTACTTCATCGCGCCGCCGAGCTCGCCCGACCGCTCGTACAGCGTGACCAGGTGGCCGCGCTCGGTCGCGATCCGCGCCGCCTCCATGCCCGCCGGGCCGCCGCCCACGACCGCCACCCGCACCGGCTTGTCGGTCCGGCGCATGTCGTCATAGGCGGGCTGTCCGCAGGCCGCGTTGATGGAGCACGCGATCTCGTGCTTCGCCATCAGCGATTCCTGCCAGCAGCCGCCAAGGCAGGAGATGCAGCGGCGGATCGACTTCACCTTCCCGTACTTCGCCTTGACCGGCCAGTACGGATCCGCGAGGAGCTGCCGGGCGAGGCCCACGAGGTCCGTCTTGCCCTCGGCGAGGATCTGCTCGCAGTACTCCGGGTCCCGGAGCGAATGCGAGGTGATGACCGGGATCTTGACCACCTTCTTGGTCGCCTCGGCCGCATAGGTGGCCCAGCCCTGCGGGTACTGCATCGGGTCGAACCCGGCACCCGGGCTCTCCTGCATTCCCTGCGACAGGTCGAGCGCGGCGACCCCGGCCCGCTCGAGGACCCGGGCCGTCTCCAGGCCCTCCTCGAGGTTCCGACCGCCCGGGCACCACTCCTCGAAGGAGTACCGCACGAGGACCGGGTAGCCCTTGCCGCACTTCTTCTGGATGGAGTCGATGACCGCGAGCGGGAACCGCATCCGGTTCTCGAACGAGCCGCCGAACCGGTCGGTGCGCATGTTGAGGTACGGCGACATGAACTCCGACAGCAGGTACCCGTGCGCCGCGTGGAGCTCAACCGCGTCGAAGCCCGCCTGCTTGACCCGCCAGGCCGCCTCGGAGAACAGGTCGACGAGCTCGAGGATCTCGGAGATCGACGCCTCGCGGATCTCCTTGCCCTTCTCCTCGGCGTTCTCGTAGATGATCTCGTGGCCCGCGGACCATGGCAGCTTGAGGACCCGGTCCGTGGCGCCCAGGGTGTTGTAGCGGGGGATCGCGCACTGGCGCCCGGGGTGCTGCAGCTGGACCGCGCACTTGGCGCCGTAGCGGTGCATCGACTCCGCCAGGCGGGCGAGCCCCGGGACGTAGTTGTCGCCGTCGGCCACGAGACAGGTGACCGTCGGCCGGCCGGTCTTCATGTCGGGCGTGGTGGCGCCCACGATCACGAACCCGGTGCCGCCCTTGGCGATGTTCCCGTGGTGGTGGAGGTCGCGCTCGCTGACCTCGCCGTCCGCGTGGGACGAGCTGATGTCGGTCGGGACGTGGACGATCCGGTTGGGAAGGGTCAGGGTCCCCAGCTGCAGGGGGCTGAACAGGTTGCGGGAAGGCCATGGCGAAAGACTCCAGCTGGGTGGCGGGCAGGCGGCAACGCGTCGATCCTCCGCCCGCGCCGTGCCGGTGGCAATGCCAGCGACGGCCGATCGACTGGCAGAACCGGCCGCCAGTCCCGCTGGACGCCCCGAAATCCTCCACATGGCCCTGTCGGATGGGGCTGCCGGCTGCGAAGGTGGATCCATGGCCGTCTACGTCTGGAAGCAGGACATGGAACCCAGGTTCCCATTGGCGGTGCTCGAGTACACGGCGCGTGATGACCACGACCCGATGCACTGGCACGACCACTTCGAGATTGCCCTGGTGCTCGAGGGGCGTGGCTCCTTCCTGTTCGGTCGCCGGAGCCTCCCGGCGGAGGCCGGCGACCTGTTCTTCATCGACAACAGCCAGCCCCACGTGGCACTCGCGGATCCGGGCCACTCGCTCCGCCTGCTGCTCGTCCTGTTCCGCCCCGAGCTGATCGCCGGCCCAGGCTGCCGGGAGCTCGACCTCGGGTATCTCGCGCCATTCCGCGTGGACGAGCGAACGTGGTCGCCGCGGGTCGCCGGGTCGACCGCGCTCGCCGGCCCAGGTCACGCCGGTGCTCCACGAGCTTCGGGCCATCTTCGATCGTCACGACGCCACGGAGCGGCATCTCGCGGACGCCACGCTCCGGGTGGCCCTGGCCCTCGTGAACCGCGACCAGGGCACCGCCGCGGTCACCGCCGCCACCGCGCGGGCCGCCGCGGACCGCCGGGAGCAGATCCGGCCGGTCCTCGCCTACGTGGACGGTCACTGCCAGGAGAGCATCACGCTCGATGACGTGGCGGACCTGGTCCACGTCAGCCCGTCCCGCGTCCGCCACGTGTTCAAGGACGTGACGGGGGTGGGCTTCAAGGAGTACCTGACCGCCGGTGCGGGTCGCCGAGGCCAAGCGTCTGCTCCTGTCAACGGACCTGTCCGTCGCGGAGATCGCGCGGCCAGGTCAGCTACACGAACCTGCACCAGTTCTACAAGGTGTTCTACCGGTCGTGTGCCATGTCGCCCGGGGAGTACCGCCGCTACTACACGCCCGCCGGTGGGGAGCCCGTCGTGGCCCAGGCGCGCCAGGAGGTCGCCACGTGACCAGCATCGCCCCCGTCAAGGCTGCCATCCGGATCCGGGAGGCGGTCGACGCCGACTGGGAGGAGGCCGGCCGGATCTGCTACGAGGCGTTCGCCACCCTCGCCGACCAGCACGGGTTCCCGCACGACTTCCCCACGGTCGCCGCGGCCGCCGAGCCCGTCCGCTGGCTGATCAACCACCCGCGCGTCTACGGCGTCGTGGCCGAGAAGGGCGGTCGCGTCATCGGCTCCAACTTCCTCGACGAACGCGGGACGATCAGCGCGATCGGGCCGATCAGCGTGGACCCCACCGCCCAGGATCATCACGTCGGGCGGCTGCTCATGGACGCCGTCCTGGACCGGGCGCACGCGCGGAACGCGCCGGGTGTCCGGCTGCTCCAGATCGCCTACCACAACCGGTCATTGTCGTTGTACGCGAAGTTGGGCATGGAGGTCCGCGGCTCGTTCGCGGCAATGCACGGGACACCGCTCCGGCGCGTGCTCCCGGGCTACGACGTCCGACCGGCCACGACCGATGACGAGTACGCCTGCAACTCGCTGTGCGTCCGCGTCCACGGGCACGCCCGCGCCGGCGAGGTGCGCGAGGCGATCGAGGCCGGGACCGCGCGCGTCGTGGAGCGCCTCGGCCGGATCACCGGCTACACGACCAAGATCAACTACTTCGCGCATTCCGTGGCCGAGACCAACGACGACCTCCGGGCGCTCATCTGTGAGGCGGAGGATTTCGGGACGCCCGGGTTCCTCGTCCCGCTGTCCAACAACGACCTGTTCCGCTGGTGCCTCGAGGAGGGCCTGCGGATCTTCTTCGTGACCAACATGATGACCATCGGGCTGTACCAGGAGCCGGAGGGCGCCTACATGCCCTCGGTGGGGTACTGAGCCGTCCATGGCGGTGACGTCGCGCGACCGGGTCCGGGCAGCCCTCGACCACCGCGAGCCGGACCGGATCCCGTTCGACCTGGGTGGCACGCGGGTGACCGGCATCCACGCCCGCGCCTACGAGCGGCTGCGCCCGGCGCTGGGGCTGGAGCCGCGCGAGGCGCGGATCGCGGACCTCACCCAGCAGCTCGCCGAGGTGGAGCCGGACGCGGCCGCCGCGCTGGAGACCGATGTCCGGCTCGTCTCGGCCCGCGGCGGTTCCACGTACCGGCGCGAGATCCGCGAGGTCGACGGCTACCACATCTACACGGACGAGTGGGGCGTGGGCCGGCGGATGCCCGTCGACGGCGGCCTGTACTTCGACTCGTCGGCGCCGCCGCTGGCCGGGGAGGTCGACCGGGCGCGCGTCGACGCCTGTCCGGTGCCCGACGCGACCGATCCCGCCCGGTACGCGGGGATGGGTGAGGAGGCGGGCCGGCACGCGGCCGACGACGTCGCGGTGGCGGTCGGCTCGATCTGCTGGCGGCCTCACGGAGGGCCTGTTCAAGCTGCGCGGGTTCGAGGATGGCTACCTGGACCTCGCCGGGGATCCGGCCCTTGCCCGGCGGGTGATGGAGCGCGTGCTCGAGGTCAAGCTCGCCTACTGGGAGCGGGCACTGCCCGAGGTGGGCGACAGCGCCGACGTGCTCGTGGAGGCGGACGATCTCGGCGGCCAGGACCGGACGCTGTTCTCGCCCCGGACGTACCGGGACCTGGTGAAGCCCCTCCACCGCGAGCTGTTCGCGTTCCTCCATGCCCGAACGTCCGCGAAGGTCTTCTTCCACACCTGTGGCGCGGTCCGGGACCTCATTCCCGACCTGATCGAGATCGGGGTGGATATCCTGAACCCCGTGCAGGTATCGGCGGCCAACATGGACTCGGGTGAGCTCAAGCGCGAGTTCGGGCGCGACCTCACCTTCTGGGGTGGCGGCGTGGACACGCAGCGCGTCCTGGGTTCCGGGACGCCGGCCGAGGTGCGGGCGGAGGTCCTGCGCCGGGTGAGCGACCTGCGGGGCGGCGGCGGCTTCGTGTTCGCCGCGGTCCACAACATCCAGCCCAACGTCCCGGCCGCGAACATCCTGGCGATGCGGGCCGCCCTGCGCGAGGCGAACGGTGGCTGAACCCGCGATCCGCGCGATCGCCGGTCGCCTCGTTCTCGCCGGCGGCGTGGTCGCCGGCCGGATCGCCGTCGAGGACGGCTGGATCGCCGCGGTGATCGAGGACCCGTCCGATGCCGAGGCGGCCCGAGGCCCCCTCATCGCCCCAGGGTTCATCGATGTCCACGTCCACGGCTGGGGTGGCCACGACGCGACCGGCGATGCCGCGGCGCTGTCGGGGATGGCCCGGGCGCTGCTCCGCCGGGGCGTGACCTCCTTCCTGCCCACGGCGCCGACCCTTGCCGAGGCCGAGATCCCGCGCTTTGCCGAGCGGGTGCGCGCGTGGATGCCCGATGCCCCTGGTGACGGCGCCGAGCCGCTGGGCTTCAACCTGGAGGGACCGTTCATCGCCCCGATCCGCAAGGGTGCCCACGACCCCGCGCTGCTCCGCACGCCCGCCGAGCTGGCCCCGGCCATTCTCGACGCGGCGCTCGACGGCCTGCGGATCATCACCATCGCCCCCGAGCTCCCGGGCGCGCTGGAGCTCATCGCTCGCCTTGCCGGGCTGGGGATCGCGCCGTCCATCGGCCACTCGAACGCGACCCTCGACGAGGCGCGCGCGGGATACGCGGCCGGGGGCCGCACGACCACCCACCTGTTCAACGCGATGACCGGGGTCGACCACCGGCTTCCCGGTCTGGCCGTCGCCGCCCTCACGGACGATGCCGCCTACGTGGAGCTGATCGCCGACGGCAACCACGTGCACCCGGCGCTGTGGCCGATCATCACGCGCACCAAGCCGGCGGACCGGCTGGTGCTCGTGTCGGATGCGCTGCCGCTGGCCGGGATGGGCGACGGGCGGGGGTTCGTGGGCGGGCTCGAGGTCGAGGTGCATGGCGGGCGGGCGACGCTGCTTGGGACCGAGACGCTGGCCGGGTCCGTGATCGCGCTCGACACCGCGGTGCGCAACCTGGTGCACGAAGGGCAGTCGCTCGACCTCGCGGTGGCGGCCGCTTCGGCGAACCCCGCGGCGCTGCTGGGCATGGTGGACCGGGGGGCGATCGAGCCGGGCAGGGTGGCCCACCTCGTGGAGCTCGATGATGCGCTGCGGGTTCGGCGAGCAACGCGAGGGTTCGAGTGGGTCGCCGGCGCAGGCGCGGCCTGAGACACGCCCCGGTGATCGTCCAGCTGTACACGATGCAAACGGTCGAGGAGGCCCTGGCCTGCGTCGACGCCGGTGCGGATCACCTCGGCCTGACGCCGCCGCAGGGGCTGCCCGGCGAGCTGCCGTCGCTCGCGGCCATGCGCGAGATCGTGGCGGCGGTGGGGGACCGGGCGCGCTGCGTGGCGCTCACGGTGGACATGGACGAGGACCGGATCGTCGAGATGGTGGGGGTCGTGGCGCCGGCGATCCTGCACCTGTGCCCGCTCGCGTCGGAGACATCGCCCGCCCGGGTGGCGGCCATCCGGGCGCGGCTGCCGGGGGTGCCGATCATGCAGGCGGTGTCGGTGACCGGGCCGGCGAGCATCGAGGTCGCCCGTGCGTACGCCGCCGTCGCCGACGTCCTGATCCTGGACACGCAGGCGCCGGACATCCCGGGGATCGGCGCGAGCGGAGCGACCCACGACTGGTCGGTGAGCCGCGCGATCGTCGACGCGGTGCGGGTTCCGGTGATCCTCGCCGGGGGGCTGTCACCCGAGAACGTCGGCGAGGCGATCCGGGTGGTCCGGCCGTGGGGTGTCGACTCGCTGACGCACACGAACCGCACCCTCCCCGGGGGCGGCTTCCGCAAGGATCTCGACCGCGTCGCGGCGTTCGTGGCGGCAGCCCGAGGTGGCTGAGGGCACCGCGCCGGGGCGCGCGCGGCCGGTCGTGGTGCTCGGCGACCTCAACGTCGACCTGACCCTGGAGCTGCCCGATCGGGGCGCGCCCGTGGCGGAGCGAGTCGTGCGCGAGCCGCGGCTCACCGGGGGCGGCACCGCCGGCAACACGGCGGCGGCCCTGGCGCGGCTCGGCGTGCCGGTCGAGTTCTGCGGGTCGGTGGGCGATGACGGGTTTGGACGGTGGCTCGCCCACGACCTGCGGACGATCGGCGTGGGCACCCGCGGCCTCGTGGTCACCCGCGAGGCGCCGACCTGCCAGGTCATCGCGATGGTGGAGCCGGACGGGGAGCGCTACCTGGTCGTGTGGCCAACCGACGGCGGGGCGCTGACCCGTCTCGCCCCGGTCGAGCTGGATCCCGGACTGGTGGCGGGTGCGGCCTGGCTGCACACGACCGGGATGTGCCTGCGGTCCTCGCCGATCGCGTCGTCCGTCCTGGCCGGGATGCGGCTCGCCCGGGATGCCGGCGTCCCCGTGTCGATCGACCTCAACCTGCGCCTCGAGCTGTGGGACCTCTCGGCCGAGGTGCTGAGGGTGGTTGTCGAGGCCGTTTCGCTGGCCGATGTCGTGCTGGGGAACGGCGCCGAGGAGCTGGTCCCGCTGGCCCGGGCGATGGGCGCCATCGCGGACGGTCCCGAGGCGGCGGCACGGGCGCTGGCTGGCGGCGAGCGGACGGTCGTCGCGCGGCTGGGCGCGGCGGGGGCGCTCGCCTGCGGGTCGGGCGGCGAGGTCATCGCGGCCCCGGGGTTTCCCGCGCGGCTGCGCAGCCCGGTGGGTGCCGGCGACGCGTTCAACGGCGGGTTCATCGCGGCCCGGGTGGCGGGACTGCCGATGGCCGACGCGCTCCGCTGGGGGAACGCGGTGGGCGCGCTCAAGGTGTCCCGCGACGGCGGGGCGCGGGACCAGCCCGACCGCGCCGAGGTGCAGGCGCTGCTCGCCGGGTCCTGACCACCCCGCGGCCCCGTCCGCCTCGCAGACGCGCCAGGTACCGGTCCTGGCTGATGCAGAGACGGATCGGCTGCCTCAACGTGGGCTCAAGATCAGTCCTGGCCGGTGCGATGGCGCCACAACGGTCGCCGCGCGTTGGAATATCGGCTCACGGCGATCACCGGTGCAAAGCGGAACCGGGCATGCGCCGGTGGCAGGCCGCGCCGGAGACGCTAGTCGCGCGTCGGCCGCAGCGACACTGCCCCGGCGCCGGCGAGCGCCAGGACGCCGAGCACCAGCAGCAGCCCGCCGCCGACCCCGCCCGCCGGCCGGGAGAGCGCGGCATCGGTCGAGGGCGGCGTCACCCCGGGCGTGCCCGTGGCGCCGCACACCGTGCTGGTGAGGACGGTGTCCAGCTCAACGGTCAAGGGCGCCGGCGGCAGCTCCTCGATGGTCGAGGTCAGCTGCCCGATGGGCGTCTCGAAGGTGACGCACCCGTTGCGGTCGGGGTCGGACTGCGACGTGGCGCCCGTGGCGAACACCTGCAGCTCCGATCCGACGCCGGCCTCGACCGCCACGCTGAACTCCCCGCTCTCGTCGGTCGCGGCGGACACGATCAGGTCCGTGCCGGTCACCGAGACGACGACGTCGATCCCGGTGACGGGCACGCCATCCCTGACCACGGTGCCGGCCACGGTCACCGAACCCGCGCCGAGCGCGCCGGCCGGGAACGCCAGCAGCATGGCGAGAACCGCCGTGAGGGCAAGGATCGCGGGTCGGACCTGGCGCATGCGTTCTCCGTGGGGGTGACGTCGGCGACACGGTCCCGGCCGCATCCCGCCAGACACGGTACGCCTTGGGGCGTGCGCACACAACGCGAGAAATGCCCTATCGGGACCCGGCCGCGGCTTCGGGCGTGCCTAGCGACCGGATTCGGAGACCCCCCAGCCGGCATCCACGGCCACGACCTGGCCGGTCACCATCGCCGCCTCGTCAGACAGGAGGTGGAGGGCGGTCGAGGTGACCGCGTCGGCGTCGATCGGGCCCCCGGCAAGCGGCTGCTTGCCGGCGAGGTAGCCCAGGATCTCGGGGTCGACCTGGGCCCGCCGGCTCATCGGGGTCGCGATGAGCGACGGGGCGATCGTGTTCACCCGGATCCGGAATGGCGCGTAGTAGGCGGCCATGGCACGGGCCAGGCCCTCGACGGCCCCCTTGGCCGCGGCGTACCCGTGGGTCGCGAAGAATGCCGGCGCCGGGTGGGTGGCCAGGGTGCTGGACATGAGCAGCAGCGCTCCCCGTCCCCCGGGCTCGCGGGGTTCCTGGAGCAGCATCCGACGCACGGCGGCACGCGCCACCAGGAACTGGGACGTCGCGTTGGATGCCATCACGGCCTCCCAGCCCTCGAGCGACGCCTGGTCGAGGGGGCCGTCGCCGTACCGGCGGGCGGAGATACCGGCCACGCTGTAGACGGCGTCGAGCCGGCGCCCGAGCGCGTCGAACCCGGCGTAGGCGGCCTCGACCTCGTCCTCTCGCCGCAGATCTGCCGCCTGCCACGCACAGGCGCCACCGGCAGCGGTGATCTCGCCGGCGAGCGCCTCCAGGTGCGCCGCGGTCCTCGAGACCACGAACACGAACCCGCCCTCCGCCGCGACACGACGCGCCGCGGACGCCGCCATCCCGGTCGAGCCGGTGATGAGCACGGTTCGCCCGGCGAAGCGCCCCGGGCTCGTCACGCGCCGCCACCCCCGGGAGCTGCTGAGCGATTCCACCAGCGCCCGACGCGTCACGGCGTCCGCCTTCGTGAGGGCGCTCCCGATGCCCACCGCCGCCGCGCCCGCATCGAGGAAGGCGCGCGCGTTGGCTTCGACCAGCCCGCCGGTCGGGACGAGCTCGACCTCGGGCAGCGGGCCCCGCAGCTCGCGCACGAACCCGGGCCCGACCGCGGAGGCGGGGAACAGCTTGACGAAGGTGGCGCCCGCGGTCCACGCGGCGTGGATCTCCGACGGCGTCAGTGCCCCCGGGATGAACGGAAGGCCCTCGGACACGGCGGTGTCGATCAGCGACAGGTCCACGAGCGGGGCAACCGCGAAGTCGGCCTCTGCCCGGCGGGCCGACTCCAGCACGTGGCGGGTGAGGATCGTCCCGGCTCCCACCAGGAACGGCCCGTCGGAGCGGCCGGCAAGGCGGTTGCGGACGGCGACCAGGTCCGCTTCGGCGGTGGCCGCGTCGAACGTGACCTCGAAGGCGCGGGCACCCGCGTCCGCGAGCTCGGCCACGAGGTCGAGCAACGCCGCCTGCGGGGCGAAGCGGCGGAGCACGACGATGAGGCGGTGGCGGCGGATGGCGGCCGCGACGGGTCCGTGGCGGAGCGCATCGGCGGTCATCGGGCCACCGCCCCGTCGCCGGTGATCGCGGCGCCGGACGAGGCACCGGCCCCGCCGGCGACCACCCGACCGTCGATCCCCACCGGGTCCAGCAGGGCCCCGTCGCGGGCCAGCCGCTCCCGGAGCAGATCGGCGGGCACCGCGCGCGGCACGATCCCCCCCGCCGCGGCGGCGACGGCCGCGGTCCCCGCTGCCTGGCCCATCGCCATGCACGTCGCCATCGACCGGGCCGACGCGTGCGCGTCATGCGTCGCCGAGAAGCACCGTCCCACCACCAGCAATCCCTCCACTCCCAGCGGGAGCAGGGACCGGTACGGGATCCCGTACACACCCCCCTCGCCCACGTACTGCCATGCCGTATCGCCCCCGGCGCCGTGATCCTCGATCGGCGCGCCGCACAGCCCGATCTCGTCCTCGAACCGGCGGCCCGAGAGCACGTCCTCGCGGGTGAGCCGGTAGTCACCGTGGACCCGCCGGCTCTCGCGAACCCCGATCGCCGGGCTGGTGGCCACGATCACGCTGCGCTCGAAGCCCGGCACCCGACCCCGCAGGAACCGGTGGTACTCGCGGACCTGGCGGCGTCCCTCCACCTCGGCTGCCGTCAGCTGCTCCGGGTCCGTGGCGTCCACGCCGGGTATGCGGGTCATGTGGACGAGCGCGACACCGGCGTGCGGGGTTCGGTGCCACGACCCCTCGACGCGCGGCAGCCGGTAGTCGCCCGATGCCGCCGCCTCGCCCATCAGCCGCCACAGCTCCCGCTTCGGGACGGCCGACGCCGCGTCGATGTCCACGTTGGCTACCTTGAACAGGGTCGAGAGCGACTGGACCGGGCCGCCATCGCCGGGCGCATCGTGGGGCACGCCGGCCATCGCGCACACATCCGCGTCACCCGACGCATCGATCACCACGCCCGCCTCGACCCAGCGCGAACCGCCCTTGTTCCAGAGCCGGATCGCCGTCGTCCGTCCGTCGTCCACCTGGACGCCCGTCATCTGCGTGTGGAGGAGCAACTTCACGCCGGCGTCTTCGGCCAGGCGCTCCCACAGCACCTTGAGCGCCTCCGCGTCGTAGGTCACGCCGGTGCCGGCACCGTAGGTGTTCGGCCGCTCGAACGCGACCCCGTCGGCCATCAGGCGGCTCGCGATCTCCCAGCCGAGTCCGCCGACCACGCGTCGCGGCTGGTCGCCCGGCGTGTAGAACGCGTAGAACGTGTCGAGGACCGCCGTCGAGGTGCCGCCCATGAACGCGAGCCGATCCACGAGCAGGACGGATGCGCCCAGGCGCGCCGCGCTGATGGCGGCGGCCGATCCCGCCGAGCCGGCGCCCACGACGACGACGTCGTATCGGTCATCCACGCGCGGGCTCCCGGGTCGTCGCCGATGGGTTGTCGCCTGCGCCGCCGGCCGGCATCGCGTAGAAGCGGGCAGGGTTCTCGACCAGGATCCGCGCCGCCCCGGCATCGCCCAGGCGGCGCCGGAGTCGCGGCTCGAAGGTGGTCATCAGGTAGCGGAGCCCGGGCCCGCCCTCGTAGGCGCGGAACGACATCCGTCCGCCCAGGTCCAGGCCGAGCATCAGGCGGTCCAGGTGTCCGGCTCGGGCGACGGCCTCCACCAGGTCCAGCACCAGCGAGTCGGGGTGGTACTTGGTCCGCCCGATGGTGTCGTACTCCAGCGTCACGCCCCGTGCCGCGATCTCCGCGTGCAGCTCCGCGTCGGGGTTGCGGTCCAGGTGGGCCAGCGCGATCCGGCCGGCGCTCGCCCCGGCGCCTTCCAGCAGGTCGATGATCTCGTGGGCTGCCGTCCCGATCTCCGCGTGGACCAGGATCGCGGCGCCGGTCGCGGCCGAGGCGCCGGCGATGGCCTCCAGGCGGCGCCGCTCGGCGCGGGAGATGTGGTGGTACGAGGCGCCGCCCTTGATCGCGCCGGCCCGGGCGGCGTCCGGCGGCAGGGCCGGGTCGTTCCAGTCGGCGGAGTGCATCCCCAGGCGCAGGTCCGCGAGGATCCGGTCGGCAAGGACCTCGACGGGCGTGTCGTACACCCAGTGGCCCGCGGGGTAGTGCGCGTCGCGGTGATAGCCGCTGGCTCCGATGATGGCCACGCCGGTCGCATCGGCGATCGTCCGCAGCCCGGCCGGGTCCCGCCCGAGCCCGATGGGCGTCATGTCGACGATGGTCCCGACACCGCTGGCTCGAGCGTCGAGCACCTCCTCGATCGCCATCGCCGGATCGGTGAACGCCGCGCCCGGCAGCGCCGGCGAGTCCATCAGCAGATGATCGTGCGCATCGACCACGCCCAGCGCCTCGAGCGCCCGGGGACCGGTGACGGTGACAACGTGGCGATCGGCCACGGAACCTCCAGATGTGCGCGCCAGGCGGCGCGGCGACTGCAGGTGAGTGTAGCCTCGGCGACCGGCCGGGAAGGTGATTCGGGCCGTTCGGCAGGGGAACGAGAACCCCATCCTGGTGGACGCTACGTCCATGGCTGCTCCCGTCCGGGCGGACGGCCGCGTCCCGGCCGCTATCGATCCCCCCATCGCTCGTCGCGTCCTCGTCGAGGGCGTGGTCCAGGGCGTTGGCTTCCGCCCGTTCGTCTGGCGGCTCGCCACAGAGCTTGGCCTCGTCGGCCGTGTCCGGAACGCCGCGGGTCGCGTGGAGATCGATGCGGCCGGGCCCCCGGCCGCGCTTGATGCCTTCGCCCGCCGGGTGCGCACGGACGCGCCGCCGCGGGCCCGGGTCGAGCGAGTGACGGTGGAGGCACTCGACCCGACGGCCGTGGCCGGCCTGCCGACGCCGTTCGCCATCGACGAGAGCGTCGCGGCGGCGACCGCGGAGCGCCTGTTCCCGCCCGACATCGCGACCTGCGACGACTGCCTCCGCGAGCTGCGCGATCCGGGGGACCGCCGCTACCGGTACCCGTTCACGAACTGCACCAACTGCGGGCCGCGCGCCACGATCATCGAGGCGCTTCCCTACGACCGTGCGCAGACGACGATGCGCCCGTTCCCCCTGTGCGCGGCGTGCGAGGCCGAGTACCGCGATCCGGCCGACCGCCGGTTCCACGCCGAGCCCGTGGCGTGTCCCGCCTGTGGACCGGCGCTCGCGTGGCAGCGGACCGGGGCGCCCGCGCCGACCACGACTGGGGAGGACGCGCTCGCGGACGCGGTTCGCGCGCTCCTGGGCGGCGAGATCGTCGCGGTCAAGGGTCTCGGGGGATACCACCTCGCGTGCGATGCCACGGACGACGATGCCGTCCGCCGGCTCCGCGACCGCAAGCGCCGCTGGGCGAAGCCGTTCGCCGTGATGGCCGGTGACCTCGACGCCGTCCTGGCCCTGTGCCGGGTGGGGGCCCTGGAGCGCCGGCTCCTCGAGGGCCCGGCTCGCCCGATCGTCCTCCTCGAGGCCCGTCGCGACGGCCAGCCGCGGCTCGCCCCGTCGGTGGCCACCGGAAACCGCCGTCTTGGTGTCTTCCTGCCGTACACGCCCCTCCACCACCTGCTGCTCGAAGCGGTGGGGCGGCCGCTGGTCCTCACGTCCGGCAATCTCACCGACGAGCCGCTCGCCACCGACGACGAGGACGCCCGTTCGCGCCTCGGCGGCCTGGCGGATGGCTTCCTCACCCACGACCGCGAGATCCGGGCGCGCTACGACGACTCGGTCACGCGCGTGGTCGCGCGCCGCGAATCGGTGGTCAGGCGTGCCCGCGGCTACGCTCCGGAGCCGCTCCCGCTCCCCGTCGCGACACCCGTCCCGCTGCTCGCCGTCGGCGCCGAGCTCAAGCACACGTTCACGCTTGCCCGCGGCGCCCGCGCCCACGTGGCACCCCACAACGGCGATCTCGAGGACCTGGCCACGCATCGCGCCTTCACCGACGGCCTCGCCCACCTCTCGCGCCTGCTGGCCATCGAGCCCGAGGTCGCCGTCCACGATCTCCACCCGGAGTACCTGTCCACCAAGTTTGCCCTCCAGCGGTTTCCGGCGGCGCGCCGCATCGCCGTCCAGCACCACCACGCGCACGTCGCCTCGTGCGCCGCGGAGCACGGGATCAGCGGCCCGTTCCTCGGCGTCGCCTACGACGGCCTGGGCATGGGCGACGATGGCACCTTCTGGGGCGGTGAGCTGCTCCTCGCGGACCTGCGCTCGTACCGGCGCGTGGGGCGCTTCGGCCGTGCCCCGATGCCCGGAGGCGCCCTCGCCGTCCGCAAGCCATACCGGATGGCGCTCGGCTACCTGCTCGGCGCCGAGGGGATCGGTGCCGGCGCGCCCGGCGTGGACGTCATGGACGGGCTGGCGGCGCCGTTTCTCGCCCGTCTCGACCCACGCGAGGTCGCGCTGGTGCGGACCCAGGTCGCCCGCGGGCTCAACGCTCCCGTGGCGAGCAGTGCCGGCCGGCTGTTCGACGCTGCCGCCGCGCTGCTCGGGATCCGGGACGTGGCCGAGTTCGAGGCCCAGGCCGCCATCGATCTCGAGCTCGCCGCTGGGGACCGACGGACGCCGCCGTTGCCGTGGCGCATCGACCGCGTGGAGGGGCTGCTGGTCTACGACCCGCGCCCGACCCTGGTGGCGCTGCTCGACGGCCTGTCGCGCGGCCGGACCCAGGGAACGCTCGCGGCCGCATTCCAGGCCGCCATCGCGGAGGTCACGGTCGCCATGCTGCACGACGCGCGGGAGGCCACCGGCGTCCGCACGATCTGCCTCTCGGGGGGCGTATTCCAGAACCGGAGGCTGGCCTCGGACCTGCTCCGCGGCCTTGCGTCGGACGGGTTCGAGGTGTTCATCAACCGGCAGGTCCCTGTCAACGACGGCGGGGTGAGCTATGGTCAGGCGGCCGTTGCGGCGGCACGGCTGGCCGAAGGTTCGGCGGCGGGCACGCGTCCCGCGAAGGAGGGCTGAAACATGTGCCTGGGAATTCCCGGCAAGGTCACCGAGATCCGCGATGAGGCCGGGCTCGCCATGGGCAGGGTCGACTTCGGCGGTGTCCGCAAGGACGCGTGCCTTGCCTACCTGCCGGACATCGCGCTCGGCGACTACGTCATCGTCCACGTCGGCTTTGCGATCAGCAAGGTGGACGAGGCGGAGGCCCTCAAGACGCTCGAGATCCTCGGCGAGATGGGCGTCATGGAGCCCGAGCTCATGACCCTGGGGCCTGGCATGGACGAGCCCGCGATCGTGTCCGACGACGCGCCGGGCGCCCTGACCTTCGATCCCACGCTGCCACCCGCCTCGATGCCCGGGCCGCACCGGTGAAGTACCTCGACGAGTACCGCGACCCCGTGCTCGCGAAGAAGCTCCTGGCCGAGATCCACCGGATCACCACCCGGCCCTGGACCCTGATGGAGGTCTGCGGCGGCCAGACCCACACCATCGTCAAGCAGGGGATCGACGAGGCGCTGCCCGAGGGCGTCCGGATGATCCACGGGCCCGGCTGCCCCGTCTGCGTGACCCCGCTCGAGCAGGTGGACAAGGCGCTGGCCATCGCCGCCCGCCCCGACGTCATCTTCACCAGCTATGGCGACATGCTGCGCGTCCCCGGCTCGTCCACGGACCTCCTTGCCCTCAAGGCCCGTGGCGCCGACGTGCGCATCGTGTACAGCCCGCTCGATGCCCTCAAGATCGCCCTCGCCAACCCGTCCCGCCAGGTCGTGTTCTTTGCCGTCGGCTTCGAGACCACCGCACCCGCAAACGCGATGGCCGTGGCCGAGGCGGCCCGCCGCGGCATCGACAACTTCAGCGTCCTCGTCTCGCACGTGCTGGTGCCGCCCGCGATGACGGCCCTGCTCGACTCGCCGACGAACCAGGTCCAGGGGTTCCTGGCCGCGGGCCACGTGTGCGCGATCATGGGCTGGACCGAGTACGAGCCCATCGCCGAGAAGTACCGCGTGCCGATCGTGGTCACCGGCTTCGAGCCGCTCGACCTCCTGGAAGGCATCTGGATGGCCGTCCGCCAGCTCGAGGAAGGCCGCCACGAGGTGGAGAACCAGTACACGCGTGCCGTGACCCGCGAGGGCGTGCCGGCGGCCCAGGCGCAGATGCTCCGGGTGTTCGAGATCGGGCACCGCAAGTGGCGCGGCGTGGGCGAGATCCCGATGTCCGGCTACCGGCTGCGGCCGGAGTACGCGCGGTTCGACGCCGAGCAGAAGTTCGACGTCGGAGACATCGCGACCATGGAGCACCCCGCGTGCATCGCGGGCGCCATCCTGACGGGGGAGAAGACGCCGCTCGACTGCACCGCGTACGGGACCCTGTGCAGCCCCCAGAAGCCGCTGGGCGCGCCGATGGTCAGCTCCGAGGGCACCTGCGCGGCGTTCTTCGGCGCCGGCCGCGGTCTCGGGCCCGGCGGGACGTTCTCGCCCTCGCTGCCGCTCATCTCCGTCGCCCCCGGGGGCGGCATCGCGCCGGAGGGCGCCCGATGACGACCGAGCCCCAGCCCATCACCACGATCGATGCCGACGGGGTTGCCTGCCCCGCTCCCATCCCGGAGGACCAGCGCGTCATCCTGGGCCACGGCTCCGGCGGCCAGCTGTCGGCCGCCCTGATGCGCGAGGTCCTGGGCCCGGCGCTCGAGGCCGCCTCGCCGGGCGGGGTCCTCAACGACGCCGCCGTGGTCGATGTCGCGGGCACGCGCGTCGCCTTCACCACGGACTCGTTCGTGGTCTCGCCGATCCGGTTTCCCGGCGGGGACATCGGCGAGCTCGCGGTCAACGGCACCATCAACGACCTCGCGATGATGGGCGCGGCGCCCCTGGCCATCAGCCTCGCGTACGTGATCGAGGAAGGACTGCCGCTCGAGGACCTGCGCCTGATCACCGCCTCCGCCGCCGCCGCAGCGGTGAAGGCGGGTGCGCACATCGTCACCGGCGACACCAAGGTCGTCGGCCGCGGCGCGGCGGACCAGCTGTTCGTCAACACCGCGGGCATCGGGCTCGTCCCGGACGGGGTCGCCCCGTCGGCGGACCGGGCGACCCCCGGTGACGCGGTCATCCTGTCGGGCCCCATCGGGCTCCACGGCGTGGCGATCATGAGCGTCCGCGAGGGCCTCGAGTTCGAGGTCGAGATCGAGTCCGACACCCAGGCCCTCAACGGCCTCGTGGCGGCGATCACGGCGGTCGAGCCGGGCGTCCATGTCCTGCGCGATCCGACCCGCGGCGGCCTGTCCTCGGCGCTCAACGAGATCGCGACGGCGTCACGGGTCGGGATGGTCCTCAACGAGCCGGCCCTGCCGATCCCCGGGCCCGTCCGTGCCGCGTGCGAGTTCCTGGGCCTGGACCCGCTGCACGTGGCCAACGAGGGCAAGCTGGTGGCCATCGTGCCGGCCGCCTCCGCCGACGCGGTCATCGCGGCGATGCGGGCGATGCCCGAGGGGGCGGAGGCCGCGGTCATCGGCAGCGTGGTGGCGGATCACCCGGGGATGGTCACCATCCGGACGATCGTGGGCTCGGAGCGGATCGTGGACATGCTGGTGGGGGAGCAACTGCCGCGGATCTGCTGACCCGACGCCATCCGCCGCCGGTCAGCCCCGTCGGGCGTGTCGGGGTCCTGCCCGGGGTCAGCCCTGTCGTGCGCGTCGACGCCGCTCCGCGATGCGGTTCGCGAGCCGGCTGAGCCCGTACCCGATGGCGATCGGGGCCCCGAACCACAACGTGGCCACGATCCCGGAGAACAGGTCGATGGGCACGGGCCGTCCGGACACGTAGGACAGCGCGACGATCAGCACCTGGCCGGCGATCTGCCCCACGCCGACCACGAACAGGCCCGTCCAACCGCGCGTGATGACGCCCGCGAGCACGCCCGAGATCAGCAGCACCATCGGGGACAGGAACACGATCTGGGGCGCGCATCCCTGGGTCACCCCCTGGCCCACGCAGGATACGTTCGTGCCGCCGAACACCGACATCGGCACCGCGACGAGGATGATGAGCAACGCGACCCAGTCGCGAACAACGCTTTGCGGTTGTTCCTGCAACGCTGTCCTCCGCTGTTCGGTCGATGATGACGGGTGAGGGCCGGTCCCGCCAGTCCGATCGGCACGCGATCCACGGCCGGTATGCTTGGCTGGTGAACCTGACCTGCCGGCCACCGACGGCGCCCGCTGATCCGGCCCGAGCCAGGTCATGACGATGGATGCCTGGATCGCCGCGGCGGTGTTCGTCGTTGCCTACGTCCTGATCGCCCTCGAGCGCTGGGACCGGACCCTGGTCGCGGTCATCGCCGGGCTGCTCGTGGTGATGCTGGGAATCATCGACCAGCACACGGCGTTCGCGGCCATCGACCTCAACGTCATCTTCCTGCTCGCGGGGATGATGGTGATCGCGTCCGTCCTGGCCCGGACGGGCTTCTTCGACTGGCTCGCGATCCGCTCGGTGCGCCTGTCCGATGGCCGCCCGATCCGCCTGCTGCTGATCCTCGCCGTCGTGACGGCCGTGCTGTCGGCATTCCTGGACAACGTGACCACGGTCGTGCTGATGACGCCGGTCACGCTCTCGGTCGCGCATCGCCTGGGCGTCTCGCCCGTGCCCTACCTGATCTCCGGGATCCTGGCCTCGAACATCGGCGGGACCGCGACCCTGATCGGGGATCCGCCCAACATCCTGATCGGGTCGGCCGCGGGCCTCGGGTTCGACCAGTTCCTGGTCAACCTGGCGCCCGTGACCATCGTCGTCTTCCTGGTCTATGTCGTGATCGCCTGGGGGCTGTTCCGCGGCCACCTCCAGGTCCCCGACGAGCGGCGGGAGGCGGCCCTCGAGCGGACCGAGGAGAGCACCATCAAGGATCGCGGGCTGCTGGTCCGGGCCCTGATCGTGGCCGGGGCAACGATCCTCGGGTTCCTCGTCCACTCCGCGATCGGGGTGGAGCCGGCCACGATCGCGCTGCTCGGGGCCATGGTGCTGATGCTGATCGGCGGGCTGGATCCGCACAAGACGCTGCGCGAGGTCGAGTGGTCCACGCTGTTCTTCTTCGTGGGCCTGTTCATCCTCGTCGAGGCCGTGGTCGAGGTGGGCATCGTGGGCGGGATCGCCGACGCCCTGTCCCAGGCGACCGAGGGACAGCCGCTGGTGGCGACGATCGGGCTGCTGTGGTTCTCCGCGATCGGCTCGGCGATCATCGACAACATCCCCTACACGGCGACCGCGATCCCCATCGTGGAGCGCCTGGCGCAGGGCGGGATCCCCGCGGAACCCCTGTGGTGGGCGCTGGCGTTGGGGGCATGCCTCGGGGGCAACCTCACGATCGTCGGGGCCTCGGCCAACGTCGTGGTGGCGAACGTGGCCCAGCGGGCGGGCCACCCGATCGGCTTCTTCCAGTTCCTGCGCTACGGCTCCGTCGTGGTCCTGGCGTCGCTGGTGGTCTCGACCGGGTATCTCTGGATCCGGTACCTCGCCTGACCCGGCTGGCCCGGCTCAGCCCAGGTAGCGCACCCAGAGGTAGACCGTCGAGATCGCCATCGAGGCGCCGACGACGAGCACCCCGTACTTGAGGAACTCCACGAAGTGGATCGGGTGCTCCTCGCGGGCGGCGAGATTGGCGACCACGATGTTCGCCGACGCCCCGATGATCGTGAGGTTGCCGCCCAGGCAGGCACCAAGGGCGAGGCTCCACCACATGGCCCCGGCGGGCAGGCCGTCCACGATGAGGCGCTGGACGATCGGGATCGCGGTGGCCGTGTAGGGGATGTTGTCGACGATTGCCGAGGCACCCGCCGAGAACCACAGGATCGCGAGCGACGCGACGGCAGGTCGACCATTCGCCGCCTGGGCGATCTCCTGCGCGATGGCGCCCACGATGCCGACCTTGACGATGCCCTGGACCAGGATGAACAGGCCAAAGAAGAAGAACAGGGTTGGCCATTCGATCTCGCGCAGCGTGTCGCGGACCTCGAGCCGTCCGACGAGCATCAGCGCCGTCGCGCCCGCGAGGGCGATCGTCGCCACCTCGAGGCCGATCAGGCCGTGGACCAGGAAGCCGGCGAGCGTGATCGCGAGAACGACCAGCGAGCGGGCGAGCAGCGGGCGGTCGTGGATGGCGTCGACCGGGTCCTCGGGCATGAGCTCGAAGAAGCGCTCGGCCGGTGGCCTGAGCTGGCGTCCGAAGAACACCCACAGGAGCCCGATGAGCGCCACCAGGATCACGAGGATGACCGGTCCCAGGTTCACCAGGAACGCGCTGAAGCTCAGGCCGGCTGCCGACCCGATCAGGATGTTGGGCGGGTCCCCGATGAGCGTGGCGGTGCCGCCGATGTTCGACGCGAACACCTGCGCGACGAGGAATGGCACGGGGTTGGCGCCCAGGGTGCGGGCGACCGAGATGGCGACCGGCGCCAGCAGGACCACCGTGGTCACGTTGTCCAGGAACGCCGACAGGACGGCCGTGATCAGGGCGAGGACCACCAGCAGCCAGAACGGCTGATGACCGCCATGGCGCACCGCGAACAGCGCGATCGCCTCGAACAGGCCGGTCCGCGCCACCGTCTGGGCGAGCACCATCATCCCCGCGAGCAGGAAGATGACGTTGAAGTCGATGGCCGCGAACGCCTCGGCCTGGTCGAGGATGCCCAGGATCACCATCAACAGGCCGCCCGCGAGGGCGACCAGGGTGCGATCGACCTTCTCGATCGCGATCAGGGCATAGGCGACCACGAAGATGCCGCCCGCGACCAGGACGTCGGCGCTCAGGCCGTTGCTCAAGTGGGGTCCTCCATGCCAGCCGATATCCGCGGCGGGGGCATCGCCTGAAGCGGCGGAGCCCCTTCGGTCATCGAAGGGGCTCCGAGCTGCCGCGCAAAGGGATCGTGGGCCGGCGTGGCCGGCCCACGGTTACAGCCTAATCCTCGCTGGTGGCCTCCTTGCTGCCGACAACCATCGTGAGCACTCCGTAGAGCACGAAGGCGACGACCAGGCCGGTGAGCCAGCTGAAGTCATAGAAGCTCTTGAGGAACGGGATGATCCCGTTCTCGGGGAACGGTGCGCCACCGGCGGAGTACGCCCCGCCGACCGCCATCACGACGCCCACGAGGAGCGACACGACGGCAATCCAGTTCCAGCCGCTGGCGTAGCGGTACTTGCCGGTGCTGCGGTACAGGTCGGCAAGCTTGAGCTGGCGGCGGCGGACCCACCAGTAGTCGGCGATGAGCACGCCGGCAATGGGTCCGGTCGCGCCGCCGTAGGTGCCCAGCCAGGTGAAGATGTAGCTCTGGGAGTCAGCGAGCAGGTTCCAGGGCATGATCAGGACACCGATGATGCCCGTGATGATGCCGCCGGTCCGGAAGCTGATTCTCCTCGGCCAGAGGTTCGAGAAGTCGTAGGACGGGCTCACGACATTGGCGGCCACGTTGGTGGTCAGCGTGGCGAGCGCGAGCGCGAGGAGCATGACCACCAGCATGATCGGGTTGTCCATCTTGGCGGTGAGGGCAACCGGGTCCCAGATGGTCTCGCCGTAGACGAGGAACGTCGCGGACGTCGTGAGGACGCCGACGAGCGGGAACAGGGTCATAGTGACCGGCAGGCCGACCGCCTGTCCGATCATCTGCTCGCGCTGGCTCCGACCGAACCGGGTGAAGTCCGGCATGTTGAGCGAAAGCGTGGACCAGAACGCGATGTTGCCCATCAGGGCGAGCGGGACGATGGCCCAGAAGTCAGAGCCCCAGCCCAGGGTCCCCGGGTTGTCCATGACCGGGCCGAGGCCGCCGGCCTGGACGACCATGACCACTGCCAGGCCCAGGAACACCACGATCAGGAACGGGGCGGCATAGCTCTCGAAGCGCTTGATCGCCTCCATGCCCCACAGGATGATGATGATGTTGAGCACCCAGAAGATCGCGAAGCTCAGCCACAGCGTCCACGGATGGGCTGCGCCGATGAGGATCGAGAAGCCGCCGGCGGTGGTCCACCAGGAGTCCTGTCCCAGCAGCGCGCCGACCACGGCGAACACCGCGGTCCCGCCGATCCACGTCTGGATGCCAAACCAGCCGCAGGCGACGAAGGCGCGCATCAGGGCCGGCAGGTTGGCTCCGAACACGCCGAACGCCGCCCGTGCGAACACGGGATACGGGATGCCGTACTTCGTGCCCGCGTGGCTGATGAGCAGCATCGGGACCAGGACGATGATGTTGGCGGCCATGATGATCAGGATCGCCTGATACCACGCCATGCCCTGGTCGATCAGGCTCGAGGCCAGGAGCCACGTTGGGACGTTGATCGACATCCCGACCCACAGGGCCAGGTAGTTGTACGTCGACCATGTCCGCTTGCCGATCGGGACCGGGGCCAGGTCGTCGTTGTGGAGCCCGGACGTTCCGAGGCTCGCGTCGACGGCCGGGTCGAGCTCGACGCGACCGTCGGGCTGGACCACCTGCTCCATGGATGTGAGTGCCATAGAGATCCTCCACTCCCGGGGCCCGACGCGGGCCCCTCCTCCTGCTTACGCGGCGCCCTCCGCTCCGTCACCCCGGGCGCATCCCTCCAGAACGCCGCGATGGGTCGCCCACTCCGGGGCCGGTTCCACGAAATGGGGTCGTTGGGTCACGGGGACGGGACCCCGGTCAGCGCGAGTGTCCGTGCATTGCTGCCGGTGCGGGTGCACCATCCGGGCTCAGGCCTCCTGGAGCGACATGCGTCGCATGGTTGGCCAATTGGAGCATCGGAGACTGCAGGCCCCGAGGGCCCTAGGTCCCAAAATCCTGCCCCGTTCGGTCCTCGCCTCGGCTGGTTGCCACGGGCCTGGCCTCGCCCCCGGCGCCATCCTCGGCATATCCGCCATGGTAATCACCTGCGGAAGCCCTCGGGCGACGCACTCGCGCTAGGCTGGTAGCCCATCCAGGCGTCCCCCCTCGGAGGCCGAATTGACATGGAGTACCGCAGGCTCGGCAAGACAGGACGAGACGTCAGCGTGATCGGGTTTGGCGCCTGGGCGATCGGCGCCGACTGGGGCGCGGTGGACGACGCCGACAGCCTGCGTGCGCTCCACGCGGCCGCCGACGCCGGGGTGACGCTGATCGACACCGCCGACGTCTACGGCGACGGTCACAGCGAGCAGGTCATCCGCCGGTTCCTTGCAGAACGGCCGGGCGAGACGTTCTTCATCGCGACCAAGATGGGCCGGCGCGTGCCGCTGGAGCTCGCCAGCTACACGCCGGAGGCGTTCCGAGCATGGACGGACCGGAGTCGCGAGAACCTCGGCATGGAGACGCTGGACCTGGTCCAGCTCCACTGCCTGCACCCGTCCATCTACTACAGCCCCGAGCACTTCGCGGCGCTCGATGAGCTGGTGGCCGCGGGTGCGATCCGCAACTACGGCGTGAGCGTCGAGAAGGTCGAGGAGGCCCTCAAGGCGATCGAGTTCCCGGGCGTGGCGACGGTCCAGATCATCTTCAACATGTTCCGCCAGCGGCCGGCGGAGCGGTTCCTTGCCGAGGCCGCGCGCCGCGACGTCGGGGTGCTCGCCCGGGTTCCGCTGGCGTCGGGGATGCTGACCGGCAAGCTGACCGCCGCGACCACGTTCGAGCCGACCGACCACCGGCAGTTCAACCGGCACGGCGAGTCGTTCGACGTGGGCGAGACGTTCGCCGGCGTCGACTACGAGACCGGCCTCGAGGTGGTCGAGGCGCTCAAGTCGCTGGTGCCCGAGGGGGCGACGCTGGCGCAGCTGGCGCTGCGCTGGATCCTGATGCACGACGGGATCACGGCCACGATCCCGGGCGCCAAGACCCCCGGGCAGGCGGCTGCCAACGCCGCCGCCGCGGACCTGCCGCCGCTGCCCCCCGCCGTGATGGCGCGGGTCGCGGAGCTCTACGAGGCGCGGATCAAGCCCCTCGTCCACCAGCGCTGGTAGCCGGAGATCGACATGGCCGTGACCGCCACCTTCCGGGTCCCGGGTGCGATCCTCACGGAGCGCGAGCACCGGGTTCCCCTGGACCACACTCGTCCCGACGGACGGTCCATCACCGTCTTCACCCGCGAGGTCGCCGACCCGGACGGGACCGACCGCCCGTACCTGGTGTTCCTCCAGGGCGGACCGGGCTTTGAGGCGGCGCGTCCCACCAGCCCGCCGTCAGGCTGGCTCAAGCGGGCCCTGGCGGAGTACCGCGTGCTCCTCCTCGACCAGCGCGGGACCGGGCGATCGACGCCGGTCGGCGAGCGCATCCCGGGCGAGACGGCGGAGGACCAGGCCGCCTACCTGGCCCTGTTCCGGGCCGATGCCATCGTGCGGGACTGCGAGTGGATCCGGCGCGAGCTCGACGTCGAACGCTGGACGACCCTTGGCCAGAGCTTCGGCGGGTTCACCTCGCTGACGTACCTCTCGTTCGCGCCCGAGGGACTCGCCGCGGCCCTGATCACCGGTGGCCTGTCGCCGATCGGGCGCCCGATCGATGATGTCTATGGGGCGACCTGGGCGCGTGTCCTGGAGGCCAACCGCCGGTACTTCGAGCGGTACCCCGATGACCGGGATCGGTTGAAGGACGTCAACGCGCGCCTCGACGGCGACGACGTGCGCCTGCCCTCTGGCGACCGGCTGACCGGCCGGCGTTTCCGCCAGATGGGCATGTGGCTCGGCGCCTCCGACGGGTTCGAGCGCCTGCACCATGTCCTCGAGCTGCCGTTCGGCTCACCGGCGTTCCTGCACGATGTCGACAACGCCGTTGGCTGGGTGCGCAACCCGATGTACGCGACGCTCCACGAATCCTCGTACGCGGACGGGGTGCCCACCCGCTGGTCCGCGCATCGCCTGGCGCCCGACGAGGCGCTTGCCGGCGAGGTGTTCACGGCCGAGCAGGTGTTCCCGTGGATGTGGGAGGAGTACGGCGGCCTGCGGCTCCACGCCGCCGCCGCCCAGCTCCTCGCGGAGCACCCGTGGCCTCGTCTGTACGACGCGGCAGCGCTGGCGAGCAACGAGGTCCCCGTCGCGGCGACGATCTACGTGGACGACATCTACGTGGAGCGCGCGTTCGCCGAGGAGACGGCGGCGCGGGTCCGCGGCCTGCGGCCGTGGATCACCAACGAGTACGCCCACAACGGCCTGCGTGCGGACGGTGAGCGGGTCGTGGGTCGCCTGATCGACATGGTGAAGGGCCGCGCCTGACGGAAGGCCCGCGCCGCGGGGGCCGGATCAGCCGCCGACCGGCGGGGCGCTCTGCTGCCGCTCGAAGAGGTAGACGAACTCCGGTCCGTTGTGGCAGATCCAGCAGTTGTCGCCGCGGTTGGCCATCGACGCCGGCAGCGGCGCATGGTCGTCGACGCCATGACACGCCGAGCACGGTTGGGTGCCGCCCATGTGCTCCGGCCGCAGCTCGGGGACCGCGCTGGCCCCGGCCTCCAGCCGTGTCTGGTGGCAGATCAGACAGTCCTCCTTGTGGAGGCTGCTGTGGCCCTCGGCGGTCTTGACCAGGCTGGCCTCGGAGTGGCACGCGGTGCAGTCGCGCCAGCCGGCCAGCGGATGACCCATCACCGGGATCGGCTTGGTCCCGACGCCGCCGCTGGCGGTGAGATGGCAGCCGTTGCAGTTGGCGTCCGGCGGCATCTCGATCCCCACCGGCGACAGGGCCATGGCAGACTTCGGGGTGGGGGTGGGCGCCGGCGTGGCCCGCGGTGTCGGCGCCTCGGCGATCTCGCCCGCGACATCCGGCACGGCGACCAGGACGAGGAACGCGCCAACCACCAGGATCCCGAGCGTCAGCAGCAGGACCACGATGCGGAAGCCGTACATCGAGACCGCGCGGATCACGACCCGGCTCCCTGGGCTGTCCGCTGCGCGGCGGCGACGGGTGTCGCGGCTCCCGGCTCAACCGCGGCTGCGTCACCGCTCTCGACGTGCTCCTCGTGGTCATGCTTGCGGAGCCACGGCCAGCTGAAGAACAGGTGCGTGTCGCCTTCGCCCATGTTGAGGTAGCGCTCCGCGAGGGTGTAGAAGAACGCCATGAACGCGCCCCGCACCCACCAGGATCGCGATCTCCACCATCGTCGGCGTGTAGGTCGCGTACGGGTAGACCACGGTGCCGGCGAGCGCGGTGACCGGGGCGATCTGCCCGGCGGCGACGAACAGGTACCGGTCGAGCAGGATCCCCGCGAGGATCAGCACGCTCGCGGCAACCATTGCCTCGGGGCGCCGGGCGATCGGCAGCGAGATGATCACGGCCGGGACCACCAGCCCGAGGATGACCCGCGCCCAGAACTGCGCGGCCAGCGGCCCCGTCAGGAGGGCGGTGGTCGCCTCGCGAAGGCCCCGCTCCTCGCCGTTCAGCCCGGCTGCGATCATGCGCACGGTCAGCGCGCCGACGAGCGCGATCCCGATGGCGAGCAGGAGCCGTGCCGACGGCAGCGCGACCGGTGCCGCCCGCTCGAAATCGGCGAGCCGCAGCCGGTGGACGAAGTAGAAGACGATGCCCAGCAGCGCGGTGCCGGCAAGGAACGCCGAGGCGACCATCGTGATCGGCGTGAAGATCCCGTTCCAGAACACCTTCGCACCCAGGACGCCGAACACCGCGCCCAGCGTCGCCGGCGCCAGGATCGCGATGATCGAGGCGCAGGTGCAGGCGTACTGGTGGATCTTCGGATGGTCCGTGAACAGGCTCCAGACCTCGACGACCAGGACCACGAGATAGGCACCGTAGAACACGCCCATCCACCACATGGGCGACGAGGGGGAGGGGACCAGCACCGCCCCGAAGATCATCCGGACCGGGTAGTGCAGGTCGAGGGCGATGATCAGGAACGCCGTGGTGAGCGAGAGGAGCGCGAGGATCGCGTGGCGCTTCTCGAACGGCTGGAAACGCTCGATGCCGAACACCGTCCCCAGCGACGACGCGAGGCACAGCCCGCTGGTCATGATCGCGAAGAACGCGTAGCCGATGATCATCAGCCCCCACTCGAACGAGGGCGTGGTCCCGAACACCTCCCAGCCGGGTGGCAGGGCCACGATCGCCGCGACGGCCATGACGGCCATCAGGGCGAGCAACAGCCCCAGCCATGCCTGGAGCACGACGGGCATGCTCCTGACCTCGGTCACGAGCGAGCGGGCGAGCGGTCGCGGGGCCAGCGGGATCCGGTAGTCCAGCAGGTGGAGCTCGAGCGGCGTGACGGTCGCGCGCACCCCCTATCCCTCCTTGTTCACCGGGCCGAGGTAGAGCACCCGGGGTTGGGTGCCGTACTCGGGCCACAGGGACTTCGGGTACTGCGTGCGCAGGACCGTGCTGATCTCGCTCTCCGGGTCCGCGGCGTCGCCAAACTTCCGGGCACCGACGGGACACACCTCCACGCACGCCGGCTGGAGGTTGCGGCTGATGCGGTGGTAGCACCAGGTGCACTTGTCGGCGACCCCGGGCGTGTCGTTGGGCGCCTGGTCGCCGGCAGGGACGATGTACCGCGCGCCGTAGGGGCAGGAGACGACGCAGTACCCGCAGCCGATGCAACGGCTGGCGTCGACGAGGACCACCCCGTCCACGGTCTTGTAGGTGGCGCCCACGGGGCACACCGAGGTGCACGGGGAGTTCGCGCACTGCATGCACAGCCGCGGCATGAAGTAGGCCTCGTCCACCATCTTGCCGGCGGCCGTGGGATCGGTCGAGTCGAACGGGAAGCCGTTGATGCCGCCGTCCGGGGAGTCGATGTGGATCTCGCCGTCCGTGGTGACCACGTGGCGCTCGATCCAGGTCCGCGTGTACTGGGGCTCCTCCGGGACGTGGTTCTCCTCCTTGCAGGCCGAGACGCACAGGCCGCAACCGATGCACGCCGCCGTGTCCACCACGTACGTCCAGCGTCGCGCCTCGGGGTCGTAGGTCGGGATGATCGGCGCGACGTCGGAAGGCTCCTCCGCAAAGACCGGGGTGAACCTCGCCAGCGCCGCCGCTCCCACCAGGCCGCCGGCGAGCGCGAGACCGAACCCCAGGAAGGCGCGGCGGCTGGTGGACGCAGCCGTGATCGCGGGCGCGAGCTCCTCGAGCGGGACGAGCGTCGCATCGGCTGGGGCGGCCTCGACCGGCCGCGGCTCCGCGGGGGCTTCACCAGCCTCGGCCGGCCGCGCCGCCGCGGGGACGCCGGCGGGCACGGGCGCATCACCGGGCGTGTCCGCGCCGGCGACCGGGGCCGTGGTGGGGGTGGAGTCGTCGGTCACGGTGACACCTGGGGGTTGGGGGAGGCGTCGCCCGCGAGGGCCGCGGCGCCGGCGTCCTCGGCGGGACCCCGTCCGGCGGCGTGGCACTCGAGGCAGCGGGCGTCATCGCTGGTGCCTGCGGGGTGGCGCTGGTTGCGGGCCTTGAAGCCGTCGGGTCCATGGCAGGTGAGGCAGGGCGGCAGGTCATTGAGCGGATGGAGGACGACCGGCGGCCGATTGGCCGTTCCAACGTGCGGATCGTGACATTCGAGGCACTGGGACACGTAGTGCTGGCCGGGCAGGACCTGGCGGAAGCCCATCGGGCGGCCGGTCGCCGCGGTGTGACAGCGCAGGCAGACCTCGTCGGTGGGGACACGGACGGGGACCTGCTCCGAGGTGGCCCGGTCACCTGCCTCGGCATGCTCGAGCAGGGCGCCATGGCAGCTCTGGCAGCCGATGTCCTTGTGGGCGGCAAGGACCAGCGCCGTGTGCTCTCGCTCGTGGCAGGCCCCGCAGGTGCTCGACGCGGTGTACGAGAGCTGCAGACCCGCCCACTGCTTCGCGTTGACCGTGCTGTCGAGCGAGTACCGGAGGTACGGGCTCCATGCCATCGCCACGCCGACCACGAGCACGATCGAGAGGGCCGCGGCGCCGCCCAGGATGGCGGCAGCCGCAAGGAACCCGCCCCGGCGCGTGCGCGGCCGCACCGAGTCCCAGAAGCGGCGCAGCCGCTGCGACGGCTTCACAGGACGGAGGGGTTCAGGAGACCGCGGCGGACCGTGTAGCGCAGCAGCTCGACCCGGTCGTGCAGGCCCAGCTTCTCCATCACGTTGGCGCGGTTGTAGTGGACGGTCTGCTGCGAGAGGCGCAGCGACTTCGCGATCTCGCGGTTGGTGTGGCCCATGGCCGCCAGGAGCAGGATCTGACGCTCCCGTTCGGTCAGCGACTCGTACGGGTCATCGAGCGTGGCATCAGGGGTCCGGCGCACGTAGGTGTCGACCATCCGGGTGACGATGGCCGGGCTGACGTAGGTGTGGCCGGCGGCCACGCTGCGGACCGCGCCCGTGATGTCGCTGTCCTGTGCCTCCCGGGTCAGGAAGCCATTCGCTCCCGCCTTGAGGGCCACCGAGAACTGCTCCGTGGCGCAGCGGCAGTCGAGCGCGATGATCTTGGCGTCCGGGCAGGCTTCGCGGATCGCCTCGATCGAGTCGTAGGTGCCGCATCCGAACCCGCCGACGCTCTCGCACTCGAGGACGATCACCGCCGGTTGGACGACGCGGGCCTGGTCAACGACCGAGTCCCGGCCGTCGACCTCGCCAACGACGTGCATGTCCGGGGTGGCGTCGATGACCGACCGCAGGGCCGTCGAGAGCATCGGGAAGTCGACGATCGCGAGCAGCACGCCAAGCCGGTCCACGGCGGGCACGGCCCCGCCCCGGGCATCGGAAACGGAGGTCATGACGGGCGTGATCAGCGTGCCTGCGGCGTTCCCGTGTCGTCCCCGTGGCGGTTCCTGACGACGTATGCCCAGAAGAAGGGCATCGCAACCATGAGCACGGTGACGAGCGCGGCGGCGAGCATGGTCGCCTGGGCGCCGAGGTTGAAGTAGACGAGCATCAGGGCCACGTAGGCCAGCGCGGAGCCGCACCACAGGGTGAGGGTCACGAGGCCCAGCCAGGCGGCGATCCGGGCGCCCCGCCCGCCCCGAGACCCGTACGCGAACCACGCGACGAGGGCCACGATGCCCTCGACCAGGAACAGCATCGGGACGACCAGCGCGACGGTTTCGGACAGTTCCGTGATCTGCATCCCCGAGGTCCCCAGTGCGTATCGCGGCCGCGACAGTGGTCGATAGGGGAATCATCGGTCACGGCCGTCGGTTGGAGCAGGGGCCAAGGGGGAAAAAGTGGCCCGTACCGGTCGATACATCCGGACGGCCGTTCGGACCCGGATCGAACGGCCGTCCGCATTCGGGCGATGTGCGTGGCCCCGGAGCCGACGCTCGTCGCCGGCCTGCCGCCAGGACCGCTCCGCCGGCGTGATCGGCGTCCCGCTCCTCGTGCCCCTCAGGCCCCGCCCGGCGTCTCCCCGCGGTCGGTCCGGATGACCCGCCGGTCGGTGACGATGGCGGTGATGAGCGACGCCGGCGTGACGTCGAACGCGGGGTTGAGCGCCCGGGTCCCGAGCGGAGCGGACGGGATATCGCGGAAGGACGTGACCTCGCGGGCGTCCCGTTCCTCGATCACGATTCCGTCGCCGGTGGGCGTGCCGGCATCGATCGTGGACTCCGGGGCGACGACCAGGAACGGGATCCCCGCGTGGCGCGCGGCGAGGGCAAGCGCCAGGCTGCCGACCTTGTTCGCCGTGTCCCCGTTCGCGGTGATCCGGTCCGCTCCGATCAGCGCGATGTCGGCCAGCCCGCGGGCCAGCACCGACGCTGCCGCCCCGTCGACGAGCAGACGATGCGGGGCCCCCATCCTGGAGAGCTCCCACGCCGTCAGCCGCGCGCCCTGCAGCAGGGGCCGCGTCTCGAGCGGAAGCGCCTCCTCCAGCAGGCCGCGGGCATGAAGCTCGCCCACGACCCCGAGCGCCGTTCCCCGCTCCACGGCGGCCAGCGCGCCCGTGTTGCAGATGGTCATCGCCCGGACCCGGGGCCGAGCCACGAGCGTCCGGACCAGGTCCGCGCCACGGGTGGCCATCGCGGCACAGGCGGCAATGTCCTCGTCGCGGACGGCGAGCGCCTCGGCGAGGACCGAAGCCAGGCCGCCGGGCAGCTTCGCCAGGGCACGATCCGTTCCCCAGGCGAGGTTCACCGCCGTTGGGCGTGCGGCGCGGAGCCGTGTCGCGCCGGCCCGGACCGCTCGTGCATCACCGGGATGGAGGCGTGCCAGCAGCGCGACGCCCATGGCACCCGCGACGCCCAGCGCCGGCGCACCCCGCACGGCGAGCCGCGAGATGGCATCCACGAGGGCATCAGGCGACGCCACTCGGAGGATGACGAGCTCGTCCGGGAGCCGCGTCTGGTCGATGAGGTGGATCTCGCCGTCAACCCAGTCGATCGTGCGTTCCGTCATGGCGTGGCCACGCTAGCATGCGCCCATGTCGGATCTCATCGCCCTCGCGGCCTCCGTCCCCGCCACCACCGTTGATCGCCCGGCGGCCCTTGACCGAATCGACGCGGTCGCAGACCACGACGTGGAGGGCTGACTTGGCCGTGCCTCGCGGCCCCGGGATCGGGGAGCGCCTCTCGTATCGCTTCGACCGGTTCATGGAGCGGGGCACCATCGCGCTGATCGCGGGCCTGGCCGTCGTCTCGGTGCTGATCATCGTGGTCATCGTGGCGCTGCTCGTGCTGTTCCGTGGCGACGACGGGCACGACATCCCGTCCTTGCTCTGGATGTCGATGATGCGCACGCTCGACCCGGGCACCGTGGGCGGGGACGAGGGCAGCGGCCGGTTCCTGGTCGGGATGTTCGCCGTCACCCTCGCGGGCATCTTCGTCATCAGCACCCTCATCGGGATCCTGAGCAACGGCCTCCAGGACAAGCTGGCGGCGCTGCGCAAGGGGCGATCCCGGGTGCTGGAGCGCGATCACGTCGTGATCCTCGGCTGGAGCCAGCAGATCTTCGACGTCGTGTCCCAGCTGCTCCAGGGCGGCGCCGGACGGCCGGGCAACGCGATCGTGATCCTGGCCGATCGCGACCGCGTCGAGATGGAGACGGAGCTCCGAGATCGGGTGAAGATCCCTCGCCGAGCCAGCGTCGTCTGCCGGACGGGTCGCGGTTCCGACCTCTCCGACCTGCCCATCGCCAACCCGGACGAGTCCCGGGCGATCATCGTCCTCCAGGGCAGCGGCGGCGACCCGGACGTCGAGGTCCTCAAGACCATCCTCGCGGTCACCGGTCGGCATGAGCGGCGCACGGAGCCGTACCGGATCATCGCCGAGGTTCGGGACAGCGCCAGCGAGGGCATCGCCCGTCTCGTCGCCGGCGACGAGGTCCACCTGCTGCTCGCGGACGAGCTGGTCGCGCGGATCATCGCCCAGACCAGCCGCCAGTCCGGGCTGTCCACGGTCTATCTCGAGCTGCTCGACTTCGCCGGCCACGAGTTCCACGTGGCTGCGATGCCGGCGCTCGATGGCCGAACCTTCGGCGACGCGGTCGCCGCGGTCTCGGGCGGTGTCGCCGTGGGCATCGTGGGGGCCGGCGGCGCCCGACTGGCACCGTCGCCCGCCGACGTCCTGGGCGCCGGCGACCGGATCGTGATCCTGGCCGAAGACCAGGACTCGGCGCGGTTCGGCGCTCCCCTCGAGGTCGACATGGGGGCCATCCATGGCGCCGAGGCCCGCGAGCCCGAGCCCGAGCGGACGCTCATCCTCGGCTGGAACCGCCGGGGTCCGGCCATCATCCGCGAGCTGGACCAGTACGTCGCGCCGGGCTCCGAGGTAGTGGCCGTATCGGCCCTGGACTCGGTGGTCGATGCCGGCGCGATCGAGGGGCTCGCGAACCTTCGCGCCTCCGGCCGGGTGCTGAGCTCCACCGCGCGGCCGGTGCTCGATTCGCTCGACGTTCCCTCCTACCCGCACGTGATCGTGCTGTGCGAGTCGGACGACAGCGACGCGGACCTGGCCGATGCCCGGACGCTGCTGACCCTGCTCCACCTGCGCGACATCGCCTCGAGGAGCGAGCGACCGTTCACGATCGTGTCGGAGATGCTCGACGAGGGTGACCGGGAGCTGGCCGAGATCTCGCAGGCCGACGACTTCATCGTCAGCTCGCGGCTGCTGTCCCTGCTCCTGGCCCAGATCGCGGAGACGCCGGAGCTCGCGGACGTCTTCCGGGAGCTGTTCCACGCGGAGGGCGCCGAGGTCTACCTGCGGGAGGTGCGCGACTACATCGTGCTCGGCAGGCCCGTGTCGTTCGCCACGCTCCAGGCGGCTGCCCAGGCCCGCGGGGAGGTGGCCCTCGGCTACCGGATCGCCGCCCGCGCAAAGGAGCCGGGTGCCCGATATGGGGTCGTGCTCAACCCGGACAAGGGCGCGGCGGTGACCTTCGTCGATGGTGACCGCGTGGTGGTGCTGGCCGAGCGCTAGCCCGGCTCGGGCGTCGCCCGGTCGGTCGCTATCGCCGGCGCAGGCGCTCGCGGGCGTTGTCAAGCAGGATGAACAGCCCAAGGCCCGCAAGGACCAGCAGCACGAGCTCGCGCAGATACGTCCACGCGAGCAGCAGCGCGGACACGGACGCCAGGATCACCGTCACTCGGAGCAGGAGCGTCTCGACGCGTCGCTGGCGCGAACGACTCGATCGCGAGGTATCCGATCACGAGCAGCATGACGGTGGCGCCCACGGGCAGGATCTGGAACCACAGGATCACGGCGAGCGCGATGACCAGGACCCCGACGCTCAACGCCGCCCACGTCTCGGCAAACACGCGCCGCCGGGTGTGGTCGGGCGGCTCCGGGGTGGCGGTAGACGTGAGGTGTTCCCGAGGATCGCCGCGGTAGCCCGCGTCATAGCGGGCGAGATACGCCTCGGCCGCGGCCGCCGCGGCCCGCAGCTCCGCCGCGGCCGCCCGCTGCGACGCGAGGCGGGCCTCGCCGTCGGCCAGCTCGGTCGCCCGGCGAGCCCGGTACTCGCCAAGCCCGGAGGCCTCGGCCAGGGCACGGACCTCAACACCCAGCCCGGGAAGGGTCGAGGCAAGCTCGGATGCCTCGGCTTCGATCGCGCGCCGTTCCGCATCGAGGGTCGCAACGCGGCCCTCGAGCGTCGCACGCGTCTCGGCCGGCGTCGGGATCCCGGCCAGCCCGACGAAGCTCAGCGGGTCGTTCCAGGACTGGCGGACGGTCCCGGCGCGTGTGTACTTCGGCCCCGCGGGCGCTCGCTCGCCCGCCATCCGGTCCCCGGTGTCCAGGCCCCACAGGCCCCGGTACGCGTCCACCCACCCGTCGGCATCCGAGACCAGGACGGGGCTCCACGCGATCTCCTGGCCCGGGCCGACGGTGACGCCGTCGCCACGCGCATAGTCCACGAACGGGATGCTCACGAGGCGCGCGATCATCTCGGCAAGGTCGCCGGGGTCGGGCTGGTTGAGCGTGTCGCGCCACGTCCGTCGGACCCAGTCGAGAATGCCGCGCTGCAGCGCGGACCCGGGCAGGGCAAGCCGCATGATGTACTCGCCAGGCTCGACGTACGTCGCATGCGGACCCGGCGCCGGGGTAGACGACGACGTGCTCGCCCTCCTTGCGGAGCGTGGGGTCGTCCCAGCGGCGGCGCAGGTCCGCGCCACGCTCGTCGTGCGCCGCGGCCGCGAACCAGATCGGGATGACGTCCCCGTCGGGCAGCTGCTCGAGGATCACGAAGGCCTGCTCCCAGTCGGCCTCGTGGTCATTGGCGCCCTCGAACGTCGAGCGCCAGTCATTCATCGGGTAGAAGAACAGGTAGTGCAGGACGACCCAGCCATCCTGGCGGACGACGCGTCCGTGATAGCTGACCCGCGGGTCCCTCGAACGCAGGCGCTGGTACTTGATTGCGGCCGCGGCGGCCGTGCCGCCCGGGACCTTGCCGCGCACGAGGAGCGAGGCCACGACCCCGGCGTCCAGCATGCGGGCGAGGATGCCCACGCGAGCCAGGCGCCCGGGCGCGCGGAACCGTGGCCGGTCTGGCCGGTTCATGAACCTCGCGAGCTCGAGCGGGTTGAGCGGCTCCTGCACGAAGCGCAGGAAATGGGCTTCCCCGGGCGGCGCGTCGCCAATCGCCGCCAGGCGCTCGGCGTCGAGCTCGCCGACCGGGACCACCACCCGTGCGGCTGACGGCGTGGGGCCAGAGAGCAGGTCGCATGCGGCCAGGTAGCTCGTCGCCGGGGTGGGGAAGAACTGCTCCCCGTGCGTGAACCGCAGGATCGGCTCGAAGCGGCGAAGCAGGGCCTCGTCCCCATCGCCCGGGCTCGCCGGGGCCGCGGGCGCCACGCCCACCGGGACGGTCATTCGCGTTGCCCGGCCGAGATGCGTGCGCGGTCGAGGAGGTCACACCCAGGACCTCGCGGACCTCGCGCTGGTTGAGGTAGAACACGGTGATGATGTTGAGCCCCATCCACAGGTGGTTGGCGCCGCCGTTCGCGAAGCCGTAGAGATCGAGCGCGATGGCCAGCCCGGTGACGACCATCGCCAGCAGCCAGCCCACCCGCCTGCGGCCCAGCATCCCCAGGGCCGAGACCACCAGCACGACGCCGTAGATCGCGAGGATCGAGCCCGCCCACGGCACCTGTCGGACCAGCGCGATGAAGTCGGGCGTGGTCGAGAGCGCGACCGCGGGCTGGAGTGCGACGAAGCTGGTCCCGCCGACCAGGATGAACACCAGGATCGCCCTGAACAGCATCACGCCGGAGAGGATGTAGAGCGTCAGCGGCAGCCGCCGCCGGGGCGATCCCGAGGCGGGCAGGGGAGCAGGTTCCGACATCGAGCCTATGGTGCCACGCACCCTCTCCCGGGTCTCACGGGTGCAGCAGCAGCAGGCCGCCCGGGTAGAGGCGTGCGTCGAGCGACGAGGGGGCGACGACGTCCCCGTCCACCTGCGTGGGGCCCGGCGGTGACACGGTGACCCTGACGTGGGTGCCGAGGAGCCGGATTCCGGCTCCCGAGTGGGATTCGCCGGCCGCGTCGGCGAGCATGAGCTCCAGCGCGCCACGGATCCCGCCGAGGAGCCCCCCTCGGGGCAGGACGAACACGTGCAGCAGCCCGTCATCGGGGCGGATCGGCAGCCTTGGTCCCAGCCGTCCGGGGATCGGCTCGCCGCAGTTGGCCACGAGGACGACGACCGACTCCAGCTCCTTGCGGACGCCGTCGACCTCCACGATCGTCGGCCGCGGGGCGAGATCACCCAGCAGCCGGCTTGCCGCCAGGAAGTACGCGGCCACCCCGTACCGGCGCTTGGCGTCATGGGACGTGGCCGCGATGAGCCGGGCGTCGAGGCCCGTGCCACAGGCCACGATGAACGGGGAGTCGACCGCGTCCGCCCCGTCGCGGGGGCCACCCGACGGCCGCATCCGGACAGACCCCACGTCGAACGGCACGGGCGAGCCTGCGCGGATGACGTCGATCGCCGCGCCCAGGTCACGGGGCAGTCCGACCGCCGTCGCGTACAGGTTGCCGGTGCCGCAGGGGACGATGGCGACAGGGGTCCCGCTGCGGGTGAGCGGCCCCGAGGCGTCCCGGACGGTCCCGTCTCCGCCGGCCACCACGACGAGCCCGGCGCCGGCGTCCACGGCGGAGGTCGCTGCCGCCCGAACCATCGCGGACTCGCCGGCCTCGATCACCTCGATCCGCGTGGCCCCGCGGGCGCGCGCCGCGGCGGTCACGGCCCGAATGACGCGGCGGCGCTCCCGGTCGTCGCGGATGCGCGACGCGAGCGGGCTGACGATGAGCGTGGCGAGCATCAGCCCGGGCTCAAGCGTTCGCGATCTCGTCCCGGAACGCGCGGATGTCCTCCAGGCGGCGCCGGAGCGCGTTGAGGAAGCGGGCGCCTGTCTCGCCGTCCACGATCCGGTGGTCTGCCGAGAGCGTCAGCTTCATCACCTGCCGGATCCCGATGCCGCCGTCGACGGCCATCGGGGTGGCGATCGCCGAGGACACGGCCAGAATCGCGGCCTCGCCGGGGTTGATGATCGCGCTGAACTCCTCGACGCCGAACATCCCGAGGTTGCTCACGGTGAACGTGGAGCCGGCCAGGTCGTCGACCGGGATGGAGCCGTCCCTCGCCGCCGCCGCCAGCGCCGCGACACGATCGTGGAGCGCCGCGATGGTGAGACGGTCCGCGTCACGGACGACGGGCACCACGAGCCCCGACGGGACCGAGACCGCCACCCCGAGGTGGACGCGCCGACGGGGATAGACGACCTCGCCGTCGGTGCGCGAGTTGACGTCCGGGAACTCGGCCAGCGTCTGGGCGGTGGCCGCGAGCACGAAGTCGGTCACGGTGAGGGTGTGGCCCTCTGCCTTGAGCTCCGCGCGGAGCGCGAGCACGCGGGTGACGTCCACCGCCACCGTCACGGTGAAGTGCGGCGTCGTCTGCCAGCTGTTCGTGAGCCGGGCGGCGATGGTCCGGCGCATCCGGCTCATCGGACGCGGTGCGTCCTCGCCCTCGACCGGGGGGATGACCGGCTGGGCGACGGGCACCGTCGCGGGGGCTGGCGCTGTGGCTGCGGGTGCCGCCGCGGGCGTGGGTGCCCCGGCCACGGGGACCGGTCGCGCGGTGGCCGCGGCCCGGACGTCGCGCTCGACGATCCGGCCCTCGGGGCCCGAGCCGGTGACCGAGAGCGGGTCAACGCCCAGCTGCGCGGCAAGACGGCTCGCGCGCGGGCTGATCTTCACGCGGCCGGGGGCCGCGGGCGCGGGCGAAGGTGCGGCCTCCGGTGCCGCGGCGGCCGCTTCCACCGGGGCCTCTTGTGCCTGCGGCGAGGCGGGCGTCGCGACCGCGCGCAGCACCGCGTCCGCGACGGGCGCGGTCACGCGGCGTGACCGGCTCGGCCGGCGTCTCGGGGACGGCCTCGCCTGGCTGGCCGATCCAGCCGCAGACCGCGTTGACCGGTGCCGTCTCACCATCGGCGACGACCCGGGCGAGGAGCACGCCCTCCTCGAATGTCTCGACCTCCATCGAGCTCTTGTCGGTCTCGATCTCGAACAGGACGTCGCCCTTGTGGACGGGGTCGCCCACCTCCTTGCGCCAGAGGGTGAGCACGCACTCCTCGGTCATCTGGCCGGGCTTGGGCATCAGGATCGGGGTGGCCATCGGTGGCTCCTTGCTCGCTCGGCGTCCGGCCGTCAGACCAGCGCCACGACGGCGGTGACGATGTCGCCCGAGTTGGGCAGGAACGCCTTCTCGAGGCGTTCCGCCTGGGGGCTGATCCCCGGTGCGGCGCCGATCCGGCCCACCGGGGCGTCGAGATCGTCGAACGCCTCGGCCTGGATGCGGGCCACGATCTCGTTCACGAACGAGCCGGTGAGCACCGCCTGTGCGGCGACCACGCAGCGTCCGGTCTTGCGCACGGACGCGAGGATCGTGTCCATGTCCAGCGGGACGAGGCTGCGGACGTCGATCACCTCGGCCTGGATCCCGCGCGATACCGCGAGCACGTCGGCAGCGGCCAGGGCGTCCGGGACCGCCGGCCCCCAGGCCACGATCGTGGCATCGCCGCCCTGCCGGACGACGTTCGCCTTGCCGATCGGCGTGGTGTAGTCGCCCTCGGGCACCACGCCCTTGGTGGAATACAGGCCCTGGCTCTCCACGAACACCACCGGGTTGTTGGTCTGGATCGCGCTCCGCAGCAGGCCCTTGGCGTCCGCGGCCGTGGCCGGGTAGACGACCCACAAGCCGGGGATGTGGGTGAACAGCGACTCCAGGCTCTGGCTGTGCTGGCCGCCGTAGCCCTTGCCGGCCCCCACCGAGCACCGGATCACGATCGGCACCTCGACCTGGCCGCCGGACATGTAGTGCCACTTCGCGGCCTGGTTGGCGATCTGGTCGGACGACATCAGCGCGAAGTCCATGTACATCAGCTCGACCACCGGTCGCAGGCCCACGATGCCCGCCCCGACCGCGGTGCCGCAGATCGTCGCCTCGGAGATCGGCGTGTTGAACACGCGGTCGCGCCCGAAGGTCTCGATCAGGCCCTTGGTCATCTTGAACGCTCCGCCATAGTCGGCCACGTCCTCGCCGTAGAAGATGACCCGCCGGTCGCGGCGCATCTCCTCGACCAGCGCGTCGCGGATGGCATCGCGGTACAGGATCCGGCCCTCCGCATCGACCTTGCTCACCGGGGCGTCCGCGAGCAGCGCGGGCTTCGCATCTGCGGCCGGAACCTCCTCGGACGTGCCGTCGGTGTAGAGCAGGTCAAGCAGGCTGGACGGATCGGGGTCCGTGGCCGCCGCGGCGCGCTTCGCTGCCCGGGCGTTGCGCTCGGCCGCTCCCGCAAGCACAGCGGCCACCTCGTCGTCGGTGGCAAGCCCGGTTTCGACGAGTTGGCCCTTGAGCTGCTCGATCGGGTCGACGGCCTTCCACGCGGCCTCCTCGTCGCGCGTCCGGTACTCGTTGCGCGGGTCGGACAGCGAATGGCCGTAGTAGCGGTAGGTGGAGGCCTCGATGAGGACGGGCCCGTCTCCGGCGCGGCACAGCGCCGCGGCCCGCGTGACGGCGTCGCGGACGGCCAGCACGTCCATGCCGTTGACCACCTCGGCGTGCATGTTGTCCGTCGCGAACCCGGCCGCGCGGCGCGCCAGGTGCTTGATGCCCATGACCTCGTCGTCGGTCCGGTGGGTCATGCCGTAGTGGTTGTTCTGGATGAAGAAGATGATCGGCAGCCCGTACGGCCGATCGCCCGCCAGGTGGTTCGTCCACTGGTGCTGGGCCGCCCAGTTGAGCAATTCCAGGACCACGCCGTTCGCGTACGCGCCGTCGCCGGCGAAGCAGCACACGACCCCGTCGGTCTGCTCGTAGCGGTGGGCCATCGCCGCGCCTGTCGCGATCGGCACCGAGCCACCGACGATCGCGTTGGCGCCCAGGTTGCCCGTGGAGAAGTCGCCGATGTGCATGCCGCCCCCGCGGCCGCGGGAGTAGCCCTCGTCCTTGCCGAACAGCTCGGCGATCACCTTGTAGACGTGCTCCTCGAGGGCCGCGTCCAGGAGCTCGTCGCGGGTGCCGTCCTCGCGGCCCATCCGCGCGCGCAGCTGCTCGAGCGTCATCTGGCGCAGCGCCGAGAAGCCCTTGGCGATCGCGTCGCCGTGCCCGCGGTGTGACGAGGTGACGTTGTCCGTGATCCGGAGCACGGACGAGGCGCCCACCGCCGACGCCTCCTGCCCGATGGAGACGTGCGTGGGACCCCGGTAGTCGTAGCCGGGCAGGGGTTCGTAGCCGCCGCCGGAGCGGAGACGGACGATCATCTCCTCCATCTCGCGGATCGCGAGCATGTCGTCCAGGATGCCCAGCGCCTTCGCCTTGTCCAGCGACCCAGCCTTCACCTCGGAGGCGAGATCGCCCGCGTACTGGAAGCCCGTGATGGACCCCAGCTCCTCCTCGAACGGCGCGAAGTCGGGGCGGGTGTCGCTGTGGTAGACGGTCTCGGTGCTCATCGGGTCTCCTGGGTTTCGGCGGATCGGGTCAGGGTTGCGGGGTGGCGACCAGGAGGCGGGCCGCCTCCTCGTCGGTGACCAGGCGGTGGACGAGGCCGCTGCGGAGGGCGGCCCGGATGGCAGGCACCTTGTCGGCCCCGCCGGCGATGGCGATGACATCCGGCACCCGCCGGAACTGGTCCTCGCGGACGGCGATGCACCGCTCCGGCAGGCCGGCGGCGCGGACCTCGCGGCCCTCCGCGTCGAGGACGATCGAAGCGATGTCGGCAACGCCACCCGCCTCGTCAACGGCACGCGCGTCGGTCTCGGTGAGCGCCGCGCGGATCGTGGATGCACCCGGGCCCCATGCGCCGATGCCGACGACCGCACGCGTCAGTCGATCGAACTGGCTCAGCGTCGCCGAGGCCATCGGGTCGCTCGCGAGGGCGTCCGCCATCTCGGCGCTGCCCACCAGGAGCGGCACGTGGAGCGGGAAGACCGGGCCTGTCGCGCGTTCGGCCAGACGGCGCACGAGCTCGAGCGAGTTCAGCTCAAGCTGCAGCGTGGGGACGCTGCCCACGAGCTGCACGACGGTGCAGGCGGGGAGCCGGGGGAGCTGCTCGACCAGGGCGTGCAGCGTCCTGCCCCACGAGATGCCGAGCACGTCGGCGGCCTCGAGGACATCGCCCAGGACGGCGGCGGCCGCCCGCCCGAGCCCCGCGAGGCGCATCGCCTCCGTCCCGGTCGAGGAGCGGACCACCACGGCCCCGCGGATCCGGTAGCGGTCCCGGAGCGCGTCGGCGAGCTCCAGATCCAGCTCCGGAAGCGGCGCGATGTCAATCCGGACGATGCCGTCCCGACGGGCCCGGTCCAGCATCCGGGCAACCCTGAAGCGCGACACGCCCAGCTCGGCGGCGATCTCGCTCTTGCTGGCGCCGTCGAGGTAGTAGCGGCGGCAGGCCAGCACCGTGCTCAGGAGGTGCAGCCGGGATGCGGACGCGTCGCGATCGAGGACCACGCGAGTAGCGTATGACCTGATCATTCGAGCGTCAACCGCTCAAATGATCAGGTCAGGCAAGGAGCTGGCCGCCGATCAGCCGGCGGCAAGCGACTGGCCGCCCCCCCAAGCCTGCGGGCGGTTGAACGGTGCGGTCCCGGCACCGGTCGGCCGTCCGGCGCCCGGATCAGGCCCTGGCCCGTCGCCGCACCGCACAGATGGACCGCCCGGCGGCAGGAGGCGAACGTGGCTGCACCGTAGGACCGCTGAGCTGCAGATGCGCGACGGTCATCCGATCCTGTCAGCACCGGATGGCATGGGGACACCCAGCGGCGCAGTCGTCGCAGGGTGCGACCGTCGGGTCACGGAGCGGCCGGGCACATCGTCGGCCACTCCCATCCGCGCGGCCGGACTCCAATCGCCGTGCCGTCGTTGGCCCCGCCACCTCGAGGCGGCAGGGCATCGGGTCAGACCAGGTCGGTTTCGATCCCGAAGGCGTCCTTGACCGAGCGGAGCTCATCGTCGGTCAGGCGCTGGCCGCGACCGCCGGCGACGAGGTCCAGGTACTCGTAGCGGGCCCCGGCCTCCGCGTACTCGATCCGGTCGACCGCGCGGGTGACGCTGATGTCGCTGCGGGCCATGACCCCGTGCTTGGACCAGACGTCGATGCGGTGCGTCCTCAGGCTTCCCACGTTGGCGGCCATCATTGCGTCCGACCCGGGGAGCATGAACGGCAGGATGCCGATGCCCCGCGGGAGCTGGACGATGGTCTCCGGCTCCCAGCGCATGACCCTGGCGTTGAAGTAGGCCTCGTCGCTGTATTCGGGGATGTGCGACAGGTAGGTCAGGTGCGGCGGCTGGGCGTGGACGACCGCATGGAAGTTCGTGCCGGTGCGTGCGACGGTGTCGTCGTGGACGGCGAGGTGCGAGTTCCACTCCGAGGTGAGCTTCTCGAACAGCCGCCCCGGGGAAGTCCACAGCGTCGCTGTCACGCCGTCGGCTTCGATGACGACCGCTCCCACGCTGTTGACCGGCGTGACCGCCAGGTCCCGGAGGCGCCGGCCGGATCCCGTGACGATGACGGTGTGGCCGGCCAGGCGCGCGGCCGGGAGCGGCAGTGCGATGGACTCGCGGTTCGGGAAGCGCCGCCGGACCTCGATCGGCCAGCCGATGCAGATCGAGATGTTGCCGGCGGCCCCTTCGCCCGCGTCGATCGCGGCCACGCGGCGGCCGCCCTCGCCCATCGAGGCCAGGAGCTCGTCGAGCTCGGGGAACGGCTCGTTCAGCGCCATCGAGTCCTCCCTACCAACTCGCGGCCGTGCCGCCCACCCGCGCCGCGTACTTCGCCTCCTCCTCACCCGACGCGAGGTAGGCGCGGTAGGGGTCGGGCGCGAGCCCGCGCGCGACCCGCAGCTCGGCGAGGAGCGGCCGGACGTCGGTGTTGAACGCATCCCACAGGCAGCCGTTCGCCTCCAGCACGTCGCCCGCCGCCTGCGCCGCCACCAGCCGCTCGCGGTCCACCAGCAGCACCTTGGCGATCGTCTCCTGGAGGTTCATGACGCTCCGGATCATGGCCGGCACCTTGGGCTCGATGTTGTGGCACTGGTCGAGCATGTAGGTGGTCTGGTTGGCGGTCTCCTGAGCGATCGGATCGGCGTCGTCGCGCATCGCGTTGACCAGCTCGTGGGCGATCCGGAAGAGCTGGTATGGGTCGATGGAGCCGACCATGAGATCGTCGTCGCCGTACTTCTTGTCGTTGAGGTCGAAGGCGGCCAGCTTCCCCTCGGCGAGGAGCAGGGCCACGATCTGCTCGATGTTGACGCCCATCGCGTGGTGTCCGGTGTCGACGCACACGCCGGCGCGATCGCCCAGCTGGCGCACGACGTTGAGGCTCTGTCCCCAGTCCTGGACGTCGGTGCTGTACAGCGCGGGCTCGTAGAGCTTGTACTCGAGGTACAGGCGGGCGTTCGCGGGCAGCGCGGCGTAGACCTCCCGCAGCCCGGCGACCAGCCGTCGGTGCCGTCCGCGCAGGTCGTCCTGGCCCGGGTAGTTGGTGCCGTCGCCCAGCCAGACCTTGACCGCCTGGGCATCGGTCGCGGCGGCGATCTCGCAGCAGCCCACGATGGCCGCGACGGCCTTGGCGCGGACACGGGCGTCGGGATGACAGATCGACCCGAGCTTGTAGTCCTCGTCTTGGAAGGTGTTGCTGTTGATGCCGCCGAGGACGAGCCCGCGCCCCTTCGTGTAGGCCGCGAGCCCCGCCCAGTCATCGACCATGTCCCAGGGGATGTGGAGGCTCACGCTGCCCGCGATCCCCGTGTAGCGGTTGACGGTCGCCGCGTCGTCGATCTTCTCGAACACCGTGCGCGGCACCCCCTGCTGGGGGAACACGCGGAACCGGGTCCCGGTATTGACGAAGCCCCACGACGGAATCTCGATGTTGACGCCGTTCATGGCCCAGTCGATGCGCTCGATGGCCGGGGCGGACGCGGGCTTGGCGATGGCGGCGATGGTGGCCATGGCGGTCTCCTTGGGGCTCAGGCGGAGGTGGCGGGCCGGCGGGCGCAGATCGCGGCGAACCGCGCGCGCGCCTCGGTCCAGTCACCGGACGGTTCATAGGTGGTGATCGGGAAGGAGCGGGCCGCCAGCTCGCGTGCCTCGGCGACCGAGGCGAGCTCGCCCGACGCGATGGCCTGGACGGCGAGGTTGCCAATGGCCGTTGCCTCGACGGGGCCGGCTCGCACCGGGAGCCCGGTGGCGCCGGCGGTCAGGCGGTTGAGGAGGCGGTTCCTGCAGCCACCGCCCACGATGTGCACGGCATCGATCGGCTGGTCTGACGCGGCGGCAAGCTGGTCGATCGCCGCGGCATAGCGCAGCGCCAGGCTCTCCAGCAGGACGCGCATCAGCGTGCCGGTGTCGCGCGGCACGGGCTGATCGGTCTCGGCGCAGAACTCGCGGACGCGAGCCGGGAGGTCGCCCGGGCGCAGGAAGCGCTCGTCGTCGGGATCGATGAACGCGGTGAACGCCGGCGCGGCCTCGGCGAGGCCGGCCAGCTTCTCGTAGGTCGGTGCCTCGCGATCCGGCCACAGGGCGCGCCGGCTCTCCTGGACCAGCCACAGGCCAACCACGTTGCGCAGCAGCCGGATCGTGCCGACCACGCCACCCTCGTTGGTCAGGTTCGCGGCGAGGGACACGTCGGAGATCACCGGCTCCGGCATCTCCAACCCGATCAGCGACCAGGTGCCCGAGGAGAGGAAGGCGGTGGATCGGGATCCGATCGGGGTGCCGACAACGGCCGAGGCCGTGTCGTGCGAACCGGGGAGCACCACCCGCGTGAGGGCGAGCCCGGACGCGCTCGCGAGCCCGTCCATCAGGCCGCCCACGTCCGTGCCGGGCGGAACGATCTCCGGCAACAGCCGGGTCGGGATGCCAAGGCGCTCCAGCATGGGTCGAGCCCAGTCGCGGGCCCGGGCGTCGAGCGCCTGGCTGGTGGATGCGAGCGTGTACTCGGACACGCTGGCGCCCGACAGGAAGTGGGCGAACAGGTCGGCCATCATCAGCAGCCGGTCCGCGTGCCGCAGGAGCGGGTCGTCCGCGCTCGCCATGGACAGCAGCTGGTACACGGTGTTGATGGCCATGAACTGGATGCCCGTGACGGCGTAGATCTCGTCCCGCGGGACCAGCCCGAACGCCCGCTCAAGCATGCCGTCGGTCCGTGCGTCACGGTAGTGGACGGGGTTCGCGAGCAGTCGCCCCCGCTCGTCGAGGAGCGCGAAGTCCACGCCCCAGGTGTCGACGGCGACGGAGGCCACATCGCCTGCCGCGCCGGCCTTGCGCAGGCCGGTCCCGATGTCGCCGAACAGGCGCAGGGCGTCCCAGTGGAGCGTCCCCGCCACGGCCACGGGCACGTTCGGGAACCGGTGGATGTCCTCGATCGCAAGCCGCTCGCCGTCGAAGGTGCCGACGAGGACTCGACCGCTTTCGGCACCCAGGTCGACGGCCGCGAGCCGGACGTTGGCGCGCTCAGTCAAGGCGGAACACCTCCTCCAGGCGCCGGTGGAACCCCGTGGCCGGGTCGGTGCACGGGTCGATGAGGCGGGCCATGTCCGCCTGCCAGAGGTCGTTGACCGGCTGCTCGGCCATGAACGCCCGGAACCGGTCGAAGTCCTCGACGTCGAACACGCCGATCAGTGTCCCGTCGAGCAGGTAGATGGAGTAGTTGCTGACCCCGCCGTCCCGGAGGGCCCCGAGCATCTCGGGCCAGACGTCGGCGTGGCGCCGGCGGTACTCGTCCTCGGCGCCGGGCAGCAGGCGCATGGTGAAGGCGATGCGTTCCATCGATGGTGGCTCCCGGGATGGGAAACGGGCCCCGGCGGAGGATCCGCCGGGGCCCGGCTGGAGGAGCTAGAAGTCGAACTGGTCGACGTTCGTCGCGTCGAACCGGAAAGCCGGCCCGAGGATGACGACGCTGTCCGCACCGATCGTGTACGGCTGGCCGTTGTTGAGACTCGGCACGGTGAAGGTCTCGCCCTCAGCGCCCGTGATCTCGCCCTTGACCAGCTTGTCGGCGATGACGTAGGAGAGGTAGCCGAGGTCCGGGAACACTCCACAGGCCGAAGACCGGGGAGGTGCCGTCCTTGACGAACGGCCTTCATGTCGTTGGGGAAGCCGAGGCCGGTGACCTTGACGGAGTCCGACTTGCCGGCCTGCGAGACGACCTGTGCCGCCGCGAGGATGCCGACCGTGGTCGGGGCGACGATGACCTTGAGGTTCGGGTACTTGGTCAGCAGAGTCTGCGCCTGCTGGGTGCTCTTGGTCGCGTCGTCATCGCCGTAGACGGTGTCGACGAGCTTGAGCCCCGCGTACTTGGTCGTCCTTGAGGGTCGTCTTCATGAGGTCGATCCAGGCGTTCTGGTTGGTGGCCGTGGCGGCCGCCGACAGGATCGCGATCTCGCCGGTGCAATTCGGCGCGAGCTCGCACGCCCAGTCGGCGAGGTTGACGCCGACGCCGCTGAAGTCAACCTGGTTGACGAACACGTTGTAGGCGCCGACCGCGGGGCTGGAGTCAAAGCCGACAACCTTGATGCCCGCTGCCATGGCCTCCTTGAGCGCCGGGGCGACCTCGTCCTTGCCGTCAGCGGAGATGATGATCGCGCTGACGTTCTGGGTGGTGAGGTCCGTGATGAACGGGATCTGGAGGTCGGCCTTCGCCTCGTTGGGCCCGACCTGGATGACGGTCCCGCCGAGCTCGCCGGCAGCCTTGTCGACGCCCGTCTTCGCGGCGGCGAAGTACTGGTTGACGATGTCCTTGGGCAGGTAGCCGACGGTCATGGACCGGGCGCCATGGACGCGGGCGCCATGGACCGGGCGCCATGGACTCGGGCGCCATGGACTCGGGCGCCTGGGCTGGCGGGGGCGGCGGACGGGCTGGCGGCGCCGTTGCCGCAGGCCGACAGCACGATGACGGCCGTGCCTGCGATGGCGAGCCACCGTCCGGCTGAATGGAGCTTCAAGGGAGTTCCTCCTCTATGTCGATTACTGGCGCGCGTTCTCACCCGGGAATCGCGTCGGCCGGCTGGTGCCGGCGCCTCTGGACGCGTTCATGGCCGTTCTGGCCTTGGTGAGCGAAGGTTGGGATGAGGACGGACAGGATCAGCAGCAACCCCAGGGCGATGCTCTGGACCTCGACCGACACGCTGGCGAGCCGGAGGGCGTTCTGCATCACGGCGATCGTGAGCACGGCCAGGACCGTGCCCGGGATCGTGCCCGAACCTCCGAAGATATTGGCGCCGCCCGAGCAGCACGACCGTCGACGGCCGTGATCGTCATCCCCTCGCCGGCATCGGCGCGGGCGCTCGAGAGACGGGATGTCAGCACGACGCCCGCGAAGGCGGCGATGGTGCCCGTGAGGACGAACAGGCTGGTGCGGAGACGGGTCACCCGGACGCCCGAGTAGCGAGCCGTCCCCGCGTTCCGGCCAATGGCGTAGATCTGGCGCCCGATCCACGTCCGGTGGAGCACGATGCCGAGCGCCAGCGCGAGGCCGAGGAAGATGACGAACGACCATGGGATCACCGTGCCGGGAACGTCGCCGAACCCGAGCTGGGTGAAGGCCTCCGGGAAGTTGCTGACACCGCGCGGCCCAAGGACGATGAGCGCCATCCCGCGGAACAGGGCCAGCGTGCCGAGCGTGACCACGAGCGACGGCAGGCCGCCGCGGCCGACGAGGACGCCGTTGAGGAAGCCGCCGGCGGCGCCGATGAGCGAGCACGAGCGGGATGGCGATCTCGAGGGGCACGCCGGCCGCCCACAGGAAGCCAAGGGTTGCGCTGGCGAGCCCGGCCATCGACTCCACCGACAGGTCGATCTCGCCGAGGATGATGACCAGGGTCAGCGGCAGGGCCATGATCGCCACCTCCATGAGGGCGGCGACCAGGTTCGAGAAGTTCTTGGCGGTCAGGAAGTACGGGGAGAGGGCGTTGCCCATCACACCAGCCCCAGCAGGGCGACCAGGAGCAGCGTCTCCCATCGGGCCAGCCCCCGAAGCACGGAGCCGATCACCGGCCGGGACCGCGCCGGCGCCGTCATCGGGCGCCACTCCGGGTGTTCGCGCGCTGGACGCCACGACGGATGAGCTGGTCGCTGCTGATCGCCAGCAGGATGACAACGCCGTAGATCGCCTGGAGCCAGAACTGCGACAGGCCGACGAGGATCAGCGCATTCGCGATGAACCCGAGGAACAGGGCGCCGATCGCCGCGCCGGCGAGCGTGCCCGAGCCGCCGAGGATGTTCACCCCGCCGACCACGACCGCGGCGATGACCGCGAGGACCACGCCCGTTGCCGCTGTGCCGTTGATGGTGCCGAACTCGATCACCCACATCACGCCCGCCAGGCCCGCGAGGATGCCGCACACGGCATAGGCGACGAAGATGACCCGGCGGGACGGGATGCCCAGGATCGCGGCCGCATCAGGGTTGCTGCCGACGGCGTAGACCTGGCGGCCGAAGCGGGTCGAGCGCAGGAGCACGGAGCCCACGACGACCACCCCGATCGTGACGCAGGACGAACACGGGGATGCCGAGGAAGTCGGTGCGGGCGATGTGGGCGAACCCCTCGGGAAGGCAGGCGAGCGGGACCTGGTCGGGACCGGCGATCACGTAGTCGATCCCGCGGAAGATGCTGAGCGTTCCCAGGGTGGCCACGATCGCGCGGCACCTTGAGCATCGCGATGATGAACCCGTTGACCATCCCGAGCACAAGGCCGATGGCGAGCCCCAGCACGAGCGCACCGAGCCGGGTCGACGGTCTCCAGCTCGAGCGAGCGGGCGACGGCGTAGGCAACCAGCCCGATGATCGCCTCGACCGACAGGTCGATGCCCCGGGTGATGATGACGAGCGCCTCGCCGACAGCGGCGATCGCCGTGATCGACGCGAGGACCGCGACCTGGCTGAAGTTGTCGACGGACAGGAACTGCGGGGCCATGGTCGTGACCAGGCCGCCGAGCACGAACATGAGCGCGACCAGGGTCAGCTCGCGCTGGCGTCCGATCACCAGCAGCCAGTGGCCGCGGCCCCGCCGCACCGGGAGCGTCGCTTCAGCCATGGGATCGCCTGGGTGCCGGTGGCCGCGAACATCACGCGCTCCTGGGTGGCCTCATCCCTCGAGATCTCGGCCGTGACCCGGCCCTCGTGGAGGACGATGATCCGGTCGGACATCGCCAGCACCTCGGGCAGATCGCTCGAGATCAGGATGATCGCCAGGCCCTTCGCGGCCAGCTCGGCGATCAACCGGTGCACCTCGACCTTGGCTCCGATGTCGATGCCCCGCGTCGGCTCGTCGAGGATCAGGACCCGCGGGCCGGACGCCAGCCACTTGGCCAGCACGACCTTCTGCTGGTTGCCGCCCGACAGGGCGCCCACCTGTTGGTCGACGCCGGTCATCCGTACGTCGAACTGCTCGGTGTGCTCGGCTGCCACGGCTCGCTCCTTCGCCTCGTGCACCAGGAGCCTGGGGAACAGGCGGGGCAGGATGGGCAGCGTGACGTTGTGGGCAATGGAGAAGTCGAGGATCAGGCCCTGCTGGTGGCGGTCCTCGGGCAGATAGGCGATGCCCGCGCTCATCGCCCCGGACGGCGCGCCGAAGTCCACGGGTGTTCCGTCCAGCCGCACGTCTCCGCTGTCCCGCCGGTCGATCCCGAACAGCACCCGAGCGATCTCGGACCGGCCGGCCCCGACGAGGCCCGCGAGCCCGACGATCTCCCCGGCCCGCACCGAGAACGAGACATCGCGGAACACACCGACCCGCGTCAGGTTGGAGACCTCGAGCAGCACATCGCCGATCGGGTTCTCGACCTTTGGAAACAGGGACACGGTCCGGCCGACCATGTGGCGGATGAGGTCGGCGGTCGTGAGCTCCGATGTCGGCGCGGTGACGACATGACGGCCATCACGGAAGACCGTCGCCCGGTCACTCAGGTCGAACACCTCGTCCAGGCGGTGGCTCACGAACAGGATGGCCACGCCCCGGTCCCGCAGCCGGCGGACGATGGTGAACAGCCGCTCGACTTCGTGGGCCGAGAGCGAGGCCGTGGGTTCATCAAGGATGAGCACGTTGGCCTCGACCGACAGGGCCTTGGCGATCTCGATCAGCTGCTGGTCGGCCATCGACAGGCCACGAACCGGTGCGCCGACGTTGACCTGCACGTCCAGCTCTTCAAACAGCGTCTCCGCCGACCGCCGCATGCCGCGCCAGTCGATCAACCCGAGGTGGCCAGACGGCGCGTGACCGATGAACACGTTCTCGGCGACCGTGAGGTCCGGGAACAGGCGTGGCTCCTGGTGGACGACCGCGATCCCCAGCGCGCGCGACCGGGATGGCCCGGCGATCTGGGTTGGCACGCCGTCCAGCAGGATCGTGCCGCTGTCCGGCTGGTGGACCCCGGCCAGGATCTTGACAAGGGTGCTCTTGCCGGCACCGTTCTCGCCGACGAGCGCGTGCACCTCGCCCGCCAGGATGTCGAGCGAGACATCGCTCAGCGCCGCGGTCGCCCCAAAGCGCTTGGAGATCCCGGACAGGGCGACGCGCGGCGTCATCCGGCGGCCCCGGCGTCGACGCGCATGACGGTCACGCCAAGCCTCTCGAGGGCGGTGACCATGTCGGCGGGCGCCTGCTGGTCCGTGATGATGCCGGTCAGCCGGTCCGCGCGGCAGAACGTCGCCGACGCCGTGCGCCCGAACTTGGTGTGGTCCACGACCGCATAGACCTCGCGCGCCGCCGCGACCATCGAGCGCTTGATCTGGGCCTCCTCCTCCATCGCGTCGGTGAGGCCGGCCTCCATCGTGAGGCCCACGGCCCCCACGAATGCCTTCTGGACGTTGACCCGGCGGAAGACGCCATCGCCCAGCGGCCCAACGACCGAGAGCGCCTCGGAGCGGACGCGGCCGCCCAGCATCAGGACCGTGATCCCGGGGTGGCCCGCGAGCTCCAGCGCGATCCGGATGCTGTTGGTCACCACCGTGAGCTGATGCCAGGTCGTGCGCTCCTTGAGGTGGCGGGCGACGTAGAGCGCCGTGGTGCTCGCGTCGAACACGATGCTCTCGCCGTCCGCGATGAGGGCGGCGGCGGCCGAGCCGATCTGCCACTTCTCGTCGCGCTGGCGTCGTTCGCGGACCTCGAACGCGGGCTCCGGACGGTCGGAGGCACGGGGGGCGATCGCGCCACCGTGGGTCCGCATGACGCGCGCCTCGCCCTCGAGCACGAGGAGGTCCTTGCGGATCGTGACCGGCGACACGCCGAACTGGACGGCCAGCTCCGCGACCCGCACACGGCCGGCGTTGGCGACCATCTCCGCGATCTGCTCCTGGCGCTCCGGGGCGAACACGGCCTCGGGCGTGGTACCGGGCTTCACAGCCACAAGGTTCGACTCCAAGCGAAACGGGGAAGGTCGATTTCGAAACTTCGGTTGGTTGCGAATAGGAGCACTTTGCGACGGCGAGCGGGCTCTGTCAAGCGCAATCGCGCCAGAGATGCCTGGCCTGGGTTGAGTTGGCGCCGTCGGTCGCGTACGATGCGGTATCACAACCAATCGGAATGAGTCGTAACTACTCGGAGAGCAGGCGAACCGCAGATGCAGACGGCTCGCAGCATGGAGGACCCGGTGCACGCGGGACTGCCCATCGTCAACACCCACGTGCACCTGGCGCCCAACTTCTCGGCGTTCGAGACGCCCGAGGACGCTGTCGCGGCGGCGCAGGCAGAGGGCGTCCGGGTATTCGGCGCGTCGAACTTCCACGACCACCGGGTCTATGCGCGCTTCGCGCAGGCGGCCGAGGGAGCCGGAATCCTGCCGCTGTTCGGGGTCGAGTTCATCACGGTGGTCGAGGACCTGCGCGCCGCGGACATCCGGGTGAACGACCCCGCGAACCCAGGGCGCATGTACCTCTGCGGCAAGGGCGTCGACCCGTTCCGGGACCCCGGGCCGGAGGCCGGCCGGATCGCGGACGCGGCTCGCGTCGCGAACGAGTCGCGCGCGCGAGCGATGGCACGCCTCCTGCGCGATCACTTCGCGGCGGCCGGGCTGGCCACGTCGCTCGACGATCGGGCGATCGTCGCGGACATCGCGGAACGGGCCCGCGTCCCCGAGGCCTGGGTGGTGCTCCAGGAGCGCCATCTCGCCATGGCGTTCCAGGAGGCCCTGTTCCTGCAGGTCCCTCCGGCCCGTCGGGCCGACCTGCTGGCCCGCGCGTACGGCCGGGTGCCCGCTGCCCCCGTCGAGGACAATGTCGCGGTGCAGGGTGAGATCCGGTCCCGGTTGCTGAAGGCTGGCTGCCCGGCATTCGTGCCCGAGACGGCGCTCGGATTCGATGACGCCGTGCGACTGGTCCTGGCCCTCGACGGCATCCCCGCCTACCCGACGCTCGCCGACGGCGCGCAACCGGTCTGCCCGTTCGAGGCGTCACCGGACGAGCTGGCGACCGAGCTGAAGGCGCGCGGCCTGCACCTGGCCGAGCTCATCCCCGGGCGCAACGAGCCAGGGACCGTCGACGCCTACGTGACGGCCTTTCGCGCCGCCGGGATCGCGGTCACCGCGGGAACCGAGCACAACACCCCGGAGCGAATCCCGTTCGCGCCGGCCGGCAAGGGCGGGCGGCCCCTGTCGCCGGTGGCCCGATCCGCGTTCTTCGAGGGCGCGTGCGTGGTCGTGGCCCATCAGCAGCGGCGCCAAACGGGGCTCGGCGGGTTCGTCGGCGCCGACGGCATCCCGGCGCCCGGTTTCGCGGACGACGACGCGCGCATCCGCTGGTTCGCGGCACTCGGTGCCCAGGTGATCGCGGGCGAAGGGGGCGTCGCATGACCACCACGATCGACCCGCCGGCGGCCGACGACCCCGTCATCGGGGAGTTGATCGCGCTCGCCCACCGGTTCGGGCTGGACCCGGAGTTCTCGCGCGGCGGTGGCGGGAACGCCTCGGCAAAGGCGGATGGCGTGCTGTGGATCAAGCCAAGCGGGGTTCCGCTCGCCACGCTCGAGACGGCCGATCTCGTGCCGCTCGATCGTGCGAGCCTGCTCGCGACGCTGGACGCCCCGGTGGCGCCGCGGGCCGACGTCGGCGATCCGGTGATGCGCGCGGCCGAGCAGGCCCGACTGGGCCCCGCCGGCGGGCGCCGGCCCTCGGTGGAGCTCCTGTTCCACGCGCTGATGCCCGAGCGGTTCGTCCTGCATACCCACCCGATCGTGATCAACGCGGTCACCTGCAACGAGGATGGCGAGGCGATCGCCCGCCGCCTGTTCGGCGACGACGTCCTGTGGGTGCCGTACAGGGATCCGGGGCTGCCGCTGGCGCACGCCATCCGGGACGCCCGGGACGCCCACGTCCTGCGGACCGGCGGGCCTGTCCCCCGGATCACGCTGATGCAGAATCACGGGCTGATCGTCGCGGCCGACTCAGTTGCGGACATCGACGCGGCATCGCGGCGGCTGGTCGAGGTCATCGCGGGTGCCGTCGATCACGCCATCGAGAGGACGGCCGCCCCCGCCTTCACGCCGCCACTGCCGGCACCCGCCGACGCGCTGGTCCAGGCGCTTGCGCCAACGCTGCGGGCCCTGCTGTCGCCGGCCTCGCGGCGGGTCGTGATCTTCGACGGGATCCCGTCCGCCGCGGCGTTCACCGCGACGGCGGCCGGGCGTGCGTTCGTGCAGGGTGGCCCGCTCACGCCCGACCAGATCGTGTACGCCGGGGCCCAGCCGCTGTTGCTCGACCTCGACGACGTGCCGCCGGACTCGGCGGCGGACATCGGGGCCGGCGCCCTTGCGCGCCATGCGGCGGACGGGCTCGACGCCCCGCTCGTCGTGGTGGTGCCCGGCGTCGGGCTGTTCGCGGTCGGTGACACCTGGGCCGCCGCGGACACCGCGCGCCACATCTACCTCGATGCCCTGCGGGTGGGCGAGGCCGCCAACCGGATCGGGCGAGTGCGCCACCTGGCACCGGCGGAACGCCAGTTCATCGAGGACTGGGAGGCCGAGGCATACCGCAAGCAGGTCGCCGCCGGCGACGCGGGCCCAGGTCGCGCGGCCGGCCGGATCGCCCTCGTCACCGGGGCCGCGCAGGGCTTTGGCCTCGCGATCGCCGAGGATCTCGTCGCCAACGGCGCCCACGTCGTCCTCGCCGATCTCAACGTCCCGCTCGCGGAGGCCAACGCGGCGGCCCTCGTGGACCGCTTCGGCCCCGGGCGGGCGATGGCGATCGCGATGGACGTCACCGACGAGGCGAGCGTCGCCGCCGGCATCGCGGCCACGGTGCGAGCGTATGGCGGCCTTGACCTCCTCGTGTCCAACGCGGGCGTGCTGCGGGCCAGCGGGGTCACGGCCCAGCCGCTGGCCGACTTTGACCTCGTGACCCGGGTCAACTACCGCGGCTACTTCCTCGCGGTCAAGCACGCCGCCCCGGTCATGGCCGCGCAGCACCGCGCCAACCCCGACTGGTGGGGCGACATCATCGAGATCAACTCCAAGTCCGGCCTCGTGGGCTCGTCGCGCAACAGCGCCTACGCGGGCTCCAAGTTCGGCGGCATCGGTCTCACCCAGTCGTTCGCCCTCGAGCTGGTCAGCGACGGGATCAAGGTCAACGCCATCTGCCCTGGCAACTTCCTCGATGGACCGCTGTGGTCGGACCCGGACAACGGCCTGTTCGTGCAGTACCTGCGCGAGGGCAAGGTGCCGGGCGCGACGACGATCGACGACGTGCGCCGCGCCTACGAGGCCAAGGTCCCGATGGGCCGCGGCTGTACCCCGGCCGACGTGATGGAGGCCCTCTACTATCTCGTGGCCCAGGAATACGAGACGGGCCAGGCGCTGCCGGTGACCGGTGGCCAGGTGATGCTGAGCTGACCGTGACCCACAGGAGCGCCCACGTGACCGATCTCCCTCTCACCGAGCACGCCATCCAGTTCACCGGCCCGGGCGAGGTGGTGCACAACGTGGCCAAGCCCGTGCACCGTCCAGGTCCCCACCAGCTCGTGGTGCAGGTGGAGGCGGTCGGCATCTGCTTCTCCGACACGAAGCTGCTCAAGGCGTTCACCGCGCACCCGCGCAAGAGCGAGGTCCTGAACGGCCTGGCGCCAGAGATCCTGGCCCAGATCCCGAGCTACACGCCCGGCGACCTCCCGCTTGTTCCAGGCCACGAGTGTGCCGGGCGGATCGTCGCGATCGGGGATGCGGTGACGTACCACCGGGTGGGGGAGCGGGTCCTGGTCCAGACCGACTACCGGCACCTGCCCACGGCCGGCGCGAACGCCGCGTTTGGCTACAACTTCGAGGGCGGGCTCCAGGAGTACGCGCTCCTCGACGAGCGGATGATCCTCGACCCGGACACTGGCGAGCGGTTCCTCATCCCGGTCGGAGATGATCCCTCCGGATCGGCCGTCGCCCTGCTCGAGCCCTGGGCCTGCGTGGAGCGGTCCTACGCCTCGGAGGAGCGCGGCACCCTCACCCCGGGCGGTCGCCTGCTGGTCGTGGCCGAGCCGGGCCGGGTGATCCGGGGCCTGGACACCCTCGTGGCGGCTTCGCGACCGGGCACGGTGTCCGCCATCCTCGCGGATACCGGACAGGCGGGCGCGCTGGAGGCCGCGCTTGGTGGCGAGCTCCGCGTCCGCCGGGTCGTCGATCTCGCCGCGCTCGCCGGCGAGCGCTTCGACGACATCATCTGCTTCGGTGCCGATGCCGGCCGGATCGAGACCCTGCAGGACCTGATGGCACCCCGGGCCACCATCGACGTCGTCCTGGATGGCGCGGTGCCGGACCGGCCGGTCGCGGTCGACGTTGGGCGCATCCACTACGACCTGCTGCGCTGGGTGGGCACGACCGGCGACAGCGCCGCCGATGGGTATGCGTGGGTCCCGGCCACGGGCGAGCTGCGAGCGGGCGATCGGGTTGCGATCATCGGCGCGGCGGGGCCGATGGGCTTCATGCACGTGATCCGCGCCCTGACGATCGGGCAGCCCGACGTGTCGGTCGATGCCATCGACATCGATGACGCCAGGCTCGCCCATCTCGCCGAGGTCGCCGCGCCGCTGGCCGCGGCCAGCGGGTTGAAGGCCGCGTTCCTCAACAGCCGCACCAGCCCGCCGGCCGCGGGCGGGTACGACTACGTGGGCGTGATGGTCCCCGCGCCCGCGCTCGTCCTCGAGGCCCTCGCGGCGGCGGCGCCCGGGGCGATCGTCAACCTGTTCGCGGGATTTGCCGTGGGGACGCTGGCGAGCGTCGATCTCGGGGATCTCCTCGGCCGGAAGATCTTCGTGTTCGGCACCAGCGGGTCCGTGATCCGCGACATGGAGGCGGTTCTTGCCCGCCTCGAAGCCGGCCGCCTGGACACCAACGTGTCGGTTGACGCCGTGTCCGGGATGGAGGGTGTCCGCGACGCGCTCGCTGCCGTCGAGGCGAGGTCGTCGGGCGGCAAGATCGTGGTCTACCCCCAGCTCCATGACCTGGGCATGGTCCGGCTGGGCCAGCTTTCGGACCGGCTGCCCCAGGTCGCCGCGAAGCTCCGGGACGGCCGCTGGACACGCGAGGCCGAGGAGGCGCTGCTCGCCTCGGCGCCCCGGTCATGAAGGTTGCGAGGCTGCACGGGCCGGGTGACATCCGTCTCGCGTCCGAGCCGGAGCCGCAGCCCGGGCCCGGCGAGGCCCTCGTCCGGGTGACGGCCGTCGGAATCTGCGGCTCGGACCTGCACTGGTATACCGAGAGCAGCATCGGCGGAGCCGAGCTCACTCGCCCCCTGGTCCTGGGTCACGAGGCGGCCGGCGTCATCGCGTCCGGGCCGAGGGCCGGCACCCGCGTCGCGATCGATCCCAGCCTGCCGTGCGGGGCGTGCGAAACCTGTGCCCGGGGGCTGGGCCACCTCTGCCCCCACGTCCGGTTCCTGGGCCACAGCGACACCGACGGCGCGCTGCGCGAGCAGATCGCCTGGCCCGAGGCGCACCTGGTCCCCATCCCCGACGCGATCGACGACGTTGCCGCGGCCGTCCTCGAGCCGCTCGGGGTCGCCATCCACGCCATGCGGCTCGCCGGCCTGCGCCCGGGAGGCACCATCGCCATCACCGGTGCCGGACCCATCGGCCAGCTCCTGATCCAGCTGGCGTTCGCCGCGGGCGCGTCCGCGGTCGCGGCTACCGACATCCTTGCCCATCGTGTCGAGGCGGCCCGCGCCGCCGGGGCGGTGGCAGAGGTCGTGGACGGCGGTGCCGAGCGGGAGCGCCTCCTGGCAGCCCTTGGTGGCCGGCCCGTGGACACGGCGATCGAGATCGCGGGCGTGGATGACGCGATCGCCACTGCTGCTGCCCTCGTGCGCCCCGGCGGCACGGTGGTCATTGCCGGCATCCCCACGGGCAACGAGAGCGTCGTCCCGGCCTCGGTGCTGCGTCGCAAGGGCATCGACCTCCGGTTCTCTCGCCGGATGAACCGGGTCTACCCGGAAGCGATCGCGCTGGTGACCTCAGGACGCGTTCGCCCCGGCGACGTGGTCACCGCGACCTACTCGCTCGACGATGCCGACGCCGCGTTCCGGACCGCCGCGCGCCGCGAGGGCGGCAAGGTCGTGGTGCTGCCCAACGCGTAGCGCGGGCGGTCAACGCGGGTGCCGCGAGAGGGCGCACGCGGGGTCGCGAGACGGGCGCCCGCCGGCGGGGTGGCCACGACCACCGCGATCCCGGCGCCCACCGCCCAGGTGGCCAACACCGCCGCGGCATCCGGTCGACGCGGATCACCACCAGCGCCCTGACCGCTCCGCGCCTCCTCCGCCGACCAGTCGCGGTCGTGGCGGGTCCGCGGTCGTGGCGGTCGTCAAGGCAGTGCTCGCGTTGCACCTTGATCAGCAGCCCTGATCAGCGGCGGGTTTCTCCGGACACTGTTGGCCGGACAGGCCGGGATCCCTGCCCGGAGATCAGGGTTCCTGATTCTCTTGGCGACTTCCGCGTGTGCTCGGACATCGGCGCCCCGCCGGAACGTCGGGAAGCCGCCGTTGATCATGGGTCGTGATCAAGCGGCGCGGAGCAGTGCCGTAGGCAACCCCACCGCGAGGCGAGGGACGGCCCAGGGGCAGGCCTGCCTCCTCGGGCACGAGGGGGCTGAGCAGGACGTCGTGGTGCCGGCCGCACCACGGACACCGTCCCCTCCTGGGACTCGGACCCCCGTCCCCTCCAGGGACTCGGACGCCCGTCCCTCCCGTGTCCGGGCCGGCTGCGTGACGGGCGCAGAATCGTCGTGCACAGACCTTGAGGGGTGCGGTACCGTTCGGTGGTGTTACCGGTAACCGACGCCGCTGGCCCGCTTCCCCTGCCCTCGATCTCCCTGCGGCCCTCCCGATCCGAACCCAGACCTCAGATCCCATGAGCACCATCAGCGACGTTGCCAGGCGAGCCGGCGTGTCCGCGATGACCGTCTCGCGGGTCGTCAACGGCACCGGCTACACCAGCACGGAGACGCGCGCCCGCGTGGAGGCGGCCATCAAGGAGCTGGGCTACGTGCCCAACGCCCTTGCCCGCCAACTGCGGTCGAAGCGCACCAAGACCCTCGCTCTCGTGGTCTCGGACATCTCCAACCCGTTCTTCACCACGATCGCTCGCGGCGTCGAGGACGTCGCGATGGCCCACGGCTTCTCGGTCATGTACGGCAACACCGACGAGTCCGAGGCCGAGGAGGAGCAGTACCTCCTGATGCTGGTCGAACGCCAGATCGACGGCATCCTCCTGGTGCCCACCCGGAGCTCCGGCGAGTCGTTCCGGCTCCTGCGCACCCACCACGTGCCGGTCGTCGTCCTGGACCGCCGGATCGACGCCGGCGCCGTCGATACCGTGCGCTGCGATTCCGAGGCCGGTGCCCACGCGCTCACGAGGCACCTGCTCGAGCTCGGCCACCGCGACATCGCCGTGCTGACCGGCCGCGAGACCATCTCGACCTCCGTCGACCGCGTGGCGGGCTGCCGGCGAGCCATGGAGGAGGCCGGGCTCGACCTGCCCGGCGAGCGCGTGCAGTATGGCGGCTACATGTTCGGGAAGAGCCACCAGGCCGATGGCCACCGGATGGCGCAACGGGTCCTCGACGGCCTGGGCCTGCTGCCCACGGCCATGTTCTGTGCCAACAACTTCATCGCCTTCGGGGCGATCCGGGCGCTGCGCGAGCGAGGCCTGCGGGTGCCCGACGACATGAGCATCGTCGCCTTCGACGATCTGCCGGCGGAATGGGTCAGCGAGCCCTTCCTCACCTGTGCGGCCCAGCCCGCCTACGACATCGGGCACTGCGCCGCCGCGCGCCTCCTCGGCCACATCTCCGGCGAGCAGGTGCCCAGGGGCGAGTCCGTCGTGCTCCCGTACGAGCTGATCATCCGGCGGTCCAGCGGACCGCCGCGAACCATCGACCTGGTCGCCACGGGCTGACCGTGCTCGAACCCATGACGTAAAGGAGGCCCGATGCTCAAGACCCGCCTGCTTCACCCGGAGATCCTCGCCGCGCTCGGCGAGGCCGGCCACGGCGCCCAGGTGCTGATCGCGGACGGCAACTACCCGCTGGCCACGCGCTCCAACCCCGACGCCTACCGGGTGTTCCTCAATCTCGCGCCCGGCCAGCTCACCGTCACCGACGTCCTCGACGTCATCGCCGACGCGATCCCCATCGAGGCCGCCTGCGTGATGGGCCCCGACGATGACACGGAGCCGTCGATCTACGCGGACTTCCGACGGATCCTGCCGGACACGGAGCTCCAGCGGCTGGGCCGCTTCGAGTTCTACGACATGGCCAGGGGCCCGGACACGGCGCTCGCGATCGCCACCGGCGAGCAGCGCATCTACGCCAACATCCTGCTCACCATCGGGGTGGTGATGCCCGAGTAGGGCAGGGCAGGTTTCGTTCACACCGCGTCCCAGGAACAAGAGGACCACGACCATGACCACCGTCAACACGTCCGGCCGCTTCGTCGGGGACTGGCCCAGGATCGGTATCCGCCCCGCGGTCGACGGCCGCCAGCACGGCGTCCGTGAGTCGCTCGAGGAGCAGACCCGGAACATGGCGCTCCGGACGGCGGAGCTCATCCGCGCCAACCTGCGCTACCCGGACGGCACGCCCGTGGAGGTCGTGGTCCCCGACCACAACATCGGCGGCGTGTACGAGGCGGCCAAGGTTGCCGAGCTGTTCCGCAAGGAGGGCGTTGGCGTCTCGCTGACGATCACGCCCTGCTGGTGCTACGGCTCCGAGACGATGGACATGGATCCCCTGACCCCCAAGGCCGTATGGGGCTTCAACGGCACCGAGCGCCCGGGCGCTGTGTACCTCGCGGCGGTCCTCGCCGCCCACACCCAGAAGGGGCTGCCGGCGTTCGGCATCTACGGCCGAGACGTCCAGGACGCCGGCGACGGCACGATCCCTGACGACGTGCAGGCGAAGATCCTGCGCTTTGCGCGGGCCGGCATGGCCGCCGCGATCCTGCGCGGCAAGTCGTACCTGAGCCTCGGTGGCGTGTCCATGGGCATCGCCGGCTCGATCGTGGACCAGCCGTTCTTCGAGAAGTACCTGGGCATGCGTGTCGAGGCCGTCGACATGTCCGAGATCTACCGCCGGCTCGAGGAGGGGATCTACGACCCGGTCGAGTTCGAGAAGGGTCTCGCCTGGGCCAGGGCCAACTGCCGCGAGGGTGTGGATCGCAACCCGGCCGACAAGGCCAAGACCCGCGAGGAGCTCGACCGCGACTGGGAGGTCGTGGTCAAGATGACCCTCATCGCGCGCGATCTCCTGGTGGGCAACCCGAGACTCGCCGAGCTCGGCTTCGGCGAGGAGGCGCTGGGCCGCAACGCGATCCTGGGCGGGTTCCAGGGTCAGCGGGCATGGACCGACCACAGCCCCAACGGCGACTTCATGGAGGCGATCCTCAACTCCAGCTTCGACTGGAACGGGATCCGCGCCCCGCACATGTTCGCGACCGAGAACGACTCGCTCAACGGCGCGACGATGCTGCTCTCCTACCTGCTGACCAACCGGGCCCAGATCTTCGCGGACGTCCGCACATACTGGAGCGCGGAGGCCGTGGAGCGGGTGACCGGGCACAGGCTCGAGGGTCTCGCCGCGGGCGGCTTCATCCACCTCATCAACTCCGGCGCGGCGACGCTCGACGCCACCGGCGCGATGACGGACGCCGACGGCAAGCCGGCCATGAAGCCGTTCTGGGACATCACCGACGGCGACGTGAAGGCCGCGCTCGCGGCCACGACCTGGTACCCGGCCAACCGCGGCTACTTCCGCGGCGGCGGCTTCTCCAGCCAGTTCGTGTCCAAGGGCGGGATGCCCGTCACCATGGCCCGCCTCAACCTCGTGAGCGGGACCGGACCCGTGCTCCAGATCGCCGAGGGCTGGACCGTGGACCTGCCCACGGATGTCCACGACATCCTGGACCAGCGGACGGATCCCACCTGGCCCACCCACTGGTTCGTGCCGCGGACCACGGGCGAGGGCGTCTTCCGCGATGTCTACACCGTGATGGCCAACTGGGCCGCGAACCACGGTGCGATCAGCTACGGCCACATCGGTGCCGACCTGATCAGCCTGGCCTCGGTGCTCCGGATCCCGGTCCACATGCACAACGTGGCCGAGGAGGATCTCTTCCGACCCAGCGCGTGGGCCAACCTGGGCACGGCCGATCCGGAGGGCGCCGACTTCCGGGCCTGCGCCAGCTTCGGCCCGCTCTACGGTCGCAAGTAGCCGCCCGCTCGCGTCAGCCTTGCCGGCCGTCCCGCTCTCGGGCGGGGCGGCCGATGCCTGTCCGGGACGGTGCCCGCCGGCCTCGGTGCCTCAGTCCTGGTGGAACAGCTCGTCCATCGACGCCCACCATTCGCCCTCGGCGCGGTCGGCGAGCGGCTCCTGGAGCGGCTTGTTGACCGCCCACCACTCCTGGGTCGTGGGATCCTCGCCCATCCGGGCCATGTCTGCCTCGTAGTCCTCGCCGACGTACTCGAAGTAGCTGAACAGCCAGCCGCCGCGGTGGTAGATCGAGTAGTTGCGGATGTTGCACTCGGTGATCTTGGCGAGCACCGCCGGCCACACCGCGGCGTGGAGCTCGCCGTACCGGGCAAGGTTCTCGGGGGGCATGCGCAGCACGCTGGCGTACCTGGTCATCCTGGTGCCTCCACGATGCATGGGTGGGGGATTGGCGCCCGGCGGGGAGGAGGTCCGCCGGGCGCCGTGATCGACGGAGAGCTATTCCGCCGGCAGATGAAGCGGGTACGTCCCGTACTCGCGGACGAGCTTGACGATCTGGTCGTAGGTGTGACCCGACACGTCGCTCGCGACCGAGTGGTCGCTCATGAATACGTAGCCGCCGCCCTCGGCGGCGCGCAGCCGGTGGAGCACCTCGCGACGTACCTCGTCCGGATCGCCGCGCTCCCAGACGCGGATGTCGCTGTTGCCGCAGAACGTGAGCCGATGGCCCAGCCGCTCGCGGAGCGTGACGACGTCGAGGTCCGCCTTGGCCTCGAGCGGGTTGTAGCCGTCGAGCCCGATCTCGATCATGTCCTCGAAGATCGCGTTGGCGTTGCCGCACCCGTGGTACATGACCAGCAGGCCGTGCTGGTGGGCCAGCTCGATGATCCGGGCGACCGTCGGCTTGTAGTACTTGCGCCAGTAGGTGGGGCCCATGAACAGGCTCTTGCCGTAGGCGACGTCGCCCCAGATGACGAGCCCGTCCAGGAGGCCGTCCGCCGCCTCGATCTGGGCCTTGGCGATCTCGTAGCTGAACTCGCCGATGCGAAGCAGCTGCTCGCCGAACCGCTCCGGGAACTCGCCGGTCCACATCAGGGTGTTGAGCTGGCCCAGGAGGCGCGTGCAGATCTCGGACGCCTCCGTGACGCTGCCGAACACCGGGAAGTCCGGGTACAGCCCCTTGACGGTCTCCACCCACGGCGGGCTGTTGCGCTCGAAGCCATCGCCCACGCCGGCGATCTGGTTGTCGCCGGCCTCGAAGTAGCGGCGCCGGTCGGTCGGGTCGTCGAACTCGAACGCCTCCAGCTTCTCGATCGTGTCCGTCTCCCAGCTCACCTGCTCGGGCATCGGCAGGTCGAAGCGCTTGCGGATCGTGGTCTCGAAGCCGGTCTTGACCACCACCTCCTCGTCGTCCTCGCGGATCGTCTCGAAGGCCCGGATGTGGGGATCCATGTTGGGGACGGTGGTGATGAAGTCGAGGTCGTAGTGGTAGTACGGATCGGCGTCGGCCGGCAGCCCCAGCTCCGTGCGCCACCGGTCACGGAACTGGCCCCAGAAGAAGTCCGTGATCGGGACGCGGTCCGCCTCCTGGTGCCCGAAGGTCTTCCGGATCCGGTCCAGCTTGGCCAGCGTCGAGGGCTTGCGGTCCGTGCCTCCGCCCCGTCCGTAGGTCTCGAACATGCCGGGCATCGGATCAGCTCCCCGCCAACAGCTGCTTGGCCAGGTCCACCGCCGCACCCGCATCGGGAGCGAAGCCGTCGGCGCCGATCTGCTCGGCGAACTCGGGCGTGGTGGGCGCGCCACCGATCATCACCTTGGCACCGACGTCGGCGGCCTTGATGGCCTCCACCACGGCCCGCATGTTGGGCATCGTGGTGGTCAGCAGGGCGCTGAGGCCGATCAGGCGGGCGTCGTGCTCGCGGGCGGCCTCGACGAACTTGGCGGCGGACACGTTCACCCCGAGGTCGATGACCTCGATCGCCGCTCCCTTGAGCATCATGCCGACCAGGTTCTTGCCGATGTCGTGGAGGTCGCCCTCGACGGTCCCGATCACCGCCGTGTGCTCGGGCCGGATCCCGGCCTCCACCAGGCTCGGCTCGAGGATGGCCGTGGCTTCCTTCATCGCCCTCGCGGCGATGAGCATCTCGGGGACGAAGATCTCGCCCTCCTGGAACTTGCGGCCGATGACCCCCATCGCCTCGGTCATCGCATCCAGGATCTCCTGGGCCGATACGCCCGCCGCCAGGGCCTCGGTTGTCAGCCGGGCCGCCGATGCCCGGTCGCCTGCCTCGATCGCCCTGCCCAGCTCGCCCAGGTCAGCCATGTCTGTGACTCCTCTCGATACCAGGGTCGCGGTGGCCGCTCGTGGCCCCGCTCGCCCCGGGGTTATGCCTTGGCCAGCCGCATGGCGACGTCGACCCACTCCCAGAGCCGTCGTGCGTCGTAGCGGATCGTGCTGACGTCCTTGAGGATCAGCTCCACCGGTGTCCCGGTGCGCCGGCACGCGTCGATCGTTGCCTGGAGCTCCTTCTCGACTGCCTCGGGCTCCCAGCTGTCCATCGCGAGGAGCGCCGGGTTGGGCTTGCGCGAGAACACGAAGTCGGGACCCATGCTCTCCGCGCCACGGTCCACGTTGACCCACGGGCACATCGAGATCTTCCGGACGTTGGGGATCTCCCGGATGATGTCGATCCGCCGGTCGAGCACGTCGCAGCAGCCGTAGTAGCCGAGCCCGAACCGCTCGTACCAGCGGACGGTGTACGGGATCTCGTACTCCTTGAACATCGCCGGCGAGGCGGAGGTGAAGACCTGCGCCATGCCCATCGTCCACAGGTCCTCGGCCCGCGGTCGCTCCGGGTCGAAGCCCTCGTGCGGCAGATCGTCGGTCCAGGCCGGCGTGCAGTGGACCGTGGACATCGAGTGCCCGAGCAGGCCCTGCGCCTCCATCTGGTCGAGCATGCCGAGATACGCGGTCACCAGGCGGTCGATGATCCGGCGCGTATGGTCCGGGCGATCCGCCATGTCGATCAGGATGGCCTCCGCGCCTCGCCAGAACTCGATGGTGTCCCAGAAGTTCGCCCCGCCCGCCAGCAGCTCCGTCGGCCAGTCGTGCACCAGGGCCCGCGTCTCGGGCTGGGACTCGAGGCCGGGCCACTGGTTGGTGCTCGGCACCCAGCCCTGGAGACGGACGGGCAGCACGCCGTCGAAGATGTCGTGCGCCTGGGCCTCGATCCGGGCGGTCTCCTCGGCATCGAGCCAGACCTTCGGGGTCCGGATCTTGTCGGCGTCCGACTCGTTCGCGAGCTGGTCGATGAAGTGGTGGGAGACGATGTCGTTGCGGGCGTCGACGGCCTCGGTCTCCTCGACCATCTCGATCCCGAAGCCATCCAGGCGGAGGACCTTCGGGATGAGCAGCACCGGCTCGACCACCATGTCCGCGCGTATGTGCTCCCAGCGATACAGGGTGCGGCGAAGATCGATCTCGAGCCCGCGATTGAATGGGTCCGTGCACTGGTTGACCAGCATCGGATCATCGGCCAGCTCGTGCCAGGGCAGCTGGTCCAGCGCCACCATCGGGCGCTGCGGATGCAGGTCGTTGACCGCCTTCCAGAGCGAGATGGTCTCCTGCTGGACGGGCAGCGCCGCGATCTCGGCGACGCGGCTTCCGAGCTCCCGCAGGATCTCGCGGTCCCGGGCTACCCCGGCCATATGCCACTCCTCCAGGACGCCTGTATCGTCAACCCTGGGCCGCCGCGGGCCCGTCCGCGACACCTCAAGGGTGCAAGACTACCATAATCGGCCGTTGGTATATCGATTTTTCGCGCCATTCGTGGCACCATTCAGGCACCGCGACGTGCGTGACCCGGGCGATCTCCGCACGAATGGGGAGGACATGAGCCAGACGCTGACAAGGCACCCGGATACGGTGAATGGAGGACCGATGGTTCGTCATGGGCCAGAAGTCACGCGTGATAGCGATCCCAGCCACTGCTCGCTGGCCGATCCATGCCCGGCCACGAGGCCCGGGCTGTGACCCCGGCCACGGTCCGCCTCGCCTTTGGTCGAGATGGCCTCGAGATCGACGTGCCGGCCGGCGTGGACGTGCTCCTGCCACGGGCCCGGGTACCGCTCGCCGACCCTGGGGCGGCGCTCCGGGCGGCGCTGGCCGCGCCGGCGACGGCCCATCCGCTGCCGGAGCTGGCGCCGATCGGCAGCACCGTGGCGGTGAGCGTCTGTGACGTCACGCGTCCGTTTCCATCGCGGGTGGTCCTCCCGGTGCTCCTCGATCAGCTCCCGGGCCGGCACGTGCGGCTGGTGATCGCCACCGGAAGTCATCGCGCGTGCACGGACCGGGAGCTCGAGGCGATGCTCGGACCCCGGGTTCTCGCCAGGTGCGAGGTGGTCCAGCATGATGCGGATGACCCTGCCGCCCATGTCACGCTGGGAACGGTGCCCGGCTCGGATGTGCCGGCCCGCGTCGATCGCCGGTTCATCGAGGCGGATGTCCGGGTCACGCTGGGATTCGTGGAGCCCCACTTCTTCGCGGGGTTCTCCGGCGGACCCAAGATGGTGGTTCCCGGCCTGGCCGGCATCGACACCATCCGCGAGCTGCATTCGGTGGCCCGGATCGCCAGCCCCCACGCGACGTGGGGCGTGCTCGACGGCAACCCGGTCCATGATCCGATCCGGGCGATTGCCGCCCGCGCCGGCGTGGACTTCGCGCTCGACGTCGCGCTCGACGAGGGGAACCGGATCTCCGCCGTCTTCTCGGGGTCGCTGGAGGCCGAGCACCGCGAGGCATGCGCCGACGTCCGCCAGACGGCAATGGTCGGCGTCGCGGAGCCGTACGACGTCGTCGTCACGACCAACAGCGGGTATCCGCTGGACCAGAACCTCTACCAGTGCGTGAAGGGCCTCAAGGCCGCGGCGGGGATCGTGCGCGACGGTGGCACGATCATCCTGGCTGCGGCCTGCGAGGACGGGCTGCCAGCCCACGGCCGCTACGCGCACCTGCTGGCGAGCGCGCCCGGACCGGCCGAGTTCCTCGCGGCCCTCTCCCGAGGGGAGATCTCGGAGCGGGACCAGTGGCAGGTGCAGGTGCAGGCGGGGATCCAGGCGCGCGCTCGCGTCCTCGCCCACACGCCCGGCCTGGGCGCCGAGGATCTGCGGAGGGCGTGGCTTCAGGCGGCGGATGACGTGGCGGTCGCCCTGCGGGACGCCCTCGCGGTGGCCGGTCCGGGGGCGCGTGCGGCGATCCTGCCAGTCGGTCCCCAGACGATCGCGTATGTGACCTGAGCCCGTTCGTTTGACATGCCAACGTCCGCTGTCTACCGTGGACAAACGTTGTTTCAGAGGAGCCGACCTTGACCGTCATCGACGCCCACCAGCACTTCTGGAACCCGAGCCGCGTCGCCTATGACTGGCTGGGACCGGATCTGGGCCCGATCAACCGGGCCATCGAGTTTGCGGACCTGGAGCCGCTGCTTGCGGCCACGGGCGTGGAACGCACGGTCCTCGTCCAGTCGGCGGACAACGCAGCCGACACCGACTTCATGTTCGAGATCGCGGCCGCGCACCCCGAGATCGCGGCCGTGGTCGGCTGGGTCCCACTCGATGATCCGGTTGCCACGGCGGAGCGCCTCCCGGTGTTGCTCGCGAACCCGGTGTTCGCCGGGATCCGCAACCTGATCCATACGCAGCCCGATCCCGACTGGCTGCTGAGGCCCGACGTGGATGAGTCCCTGGGCCTCCTCGCTGCCCGGGACGTGCCGTTCGACGTCGTATCGGTCCTGCCCCGGCACCTGGAGCACGTCCCGACCCTGTCCGAGCGACACCCCGAGCTCCGGATGGTCATCGACCATCTCTCCAAGCCGCCCATCAAGGCCGCGAGCGACGAGCCCTGGCGGTCCCTCATCGCTCGCGCGGCCGAGAACCCGCTCGTGTTCGCCAAGGTCTCGGGTCTGTACCCGTCCGTCGGCGACATGGCCGCCTGGACAGCGGACGACGTGCGGCCCTATCTGCACACGGCCCTCGAGCTGTTCGGCGCCAAGCGCCTCATGTTCGGTGGCGACTGGCCGATCTCGGTGCTGGCCGGTGGGTACGTGCGGGTGTGGGAGAACCTGAGCAGCCTGTTCGACGAGCTGTCGGCCGAAGACCGGGAAGCCATCCTGGGTGGGACCGCGGCGCAGTTCTATGGAATCCCGGCGGGCCGGCTCCCGGGAGGCGGCGCGTGATCACGCGGTTTGATCCCGTCGCCGAGGCCTGCCGGATCGAGGTCCCCGACGCCCATCGACGGCCGATCGCCATCGTCGGCGCCGGCGCCATCGTGGACTTCGCGCACCTGCCGGCCTATCGCGCCGCCGGCCTCGAGGTTGCCGGGATCCACAACCACCATCCCGCGCGGGCCGTCGACGTGGCCGGCCGTCACGGTGTGCCGCGGGTCTACGAGACGCTCGAGGACCTGCTTGGCGACGACCGGGTCGAGGTGGTGGACGTCGCCGTGTCCGCGGCCGCCCAGCCCGAGATCGTGCGCCGGGCGCTCGAATCGGGGCGCCACGTGCTAGCCCAGAAGCCGTTCGCACCGGATCCGGCCACCGGCCAGGCGCTGGTGGACCTCGCCGAGTCGCGCGGGCTGGTCCTGGTCGTGAACCAGCAGCTCCGCTTCGACGAGGGGATGGCCGCGGCCCACCGGATGGTCGAGCTGGGCTGGATCGGCGACGTCACCGCGATGTCGATCACGGTCAACATCTGGACGGACTGGCATTCCTGGCCATGGATGCTCGAGACACCCCGGCTGGAGGTGATGGTCCATTCGATCCACTATCACGACGTGATCCGCTGGTTCCTGGGCGAGCCGTCGCTCGTGTTCAGCGTCGGAGGCCGCACGCCGGGCCAGGCGCCCGTCGGGGAGACGCGGACCGTGACCACGTCCACCTATCCGTCCGGCGCGATCTCCGTGGTCCACGCCAACCACGAGAACGGCACCGGTGACAACCTCGCGACGTTCCGCATCGATGGCTCGCGGGGTGCGATCCGGGGCACCCTGGGCCTGCTCTACGACTACCCCAGCGGGCGGCCGGACACCCTGGAGATCAGCAGCGAGGTGCTGCCGACTGACGGCTGGGTCCCCTATCCGGTGGGCTCACGCTGGCTGCCCGACGCGTTCCTGGGGCCTATGGCGTCGCTGCTGCGGGCGGTCGCCACCGGGTCCACGCCCCGTTCCAGCGGCCGCGACAACGTGGGCACGCTGCGGCAGATCCAGCGGATCTACGAATCGATGGAGCGGGGAGCGGCGGTCCGGGTCGAGGGCTGAGCCGGCGCCGATCAGGCGGGTGCCGACCCGCGCTTCTCGACGACGTACAGGTGGACGAGGACGAGCACCACCTCGCCGGCCTGGTTGGTCACGGTCACCGTCTCCTCGACCATGCCCAGCGCCTCGGGTCGCCGGCGGTGGTCGGCCAGGCCCGTGATCTCGGCTCGCACCGTGATCGTGTCACCGATGAACACGGGCCGCACGAACCGGACCCGATCGTAGCCGTAGCTCATCGCCCGGGGGTTGATGTCGCCCGCCGTCATGCCCACGGCCATCGACATCACGAGCGTGCCATGTGCCATCCGGCGCTCGAAGGCCTGCGTGGCGCACCACTCGGCGTCCATGTGGTGGGGGAAGAAGTCGCCGGTCTGCCCGGCGTGCAGGACGATGTCGGCCTCGGTCACGGTCCGGCCCGTGGTCGTCCGGCTGGTGCCGGTGACGTAGTCCTCGAAGAACGCCTCAACCGTGTTCATGTCGCGGTCTCCTCCTCCCGTGCCCGGGCGACCACCCGGTCGGCCGCCTCCAGGCAGGCCGCGTCGGTCAGCTCACCGCGCAGGGCCCGGTTGACCAGCCCGCCCACCTCGTCCTGGACCTGCAGCCAGCCATCGAACCGGGGCCGCACCCAGGCGCCGTCCAGCGTCCGCCGCGTGCCGCGGAAGAACCCCAGGCTGTCGGCGTCGACCGCCTCGTCGTCCCAGGCGTCGATGTTGGCCGGCTGGCCGCCGCTGGCGTAGTAGACGCCGCGCTGGACCTCGCCGCTCGCGAGCCAGAAGGCATGGTCGACGGCAATCTCCGGCTGCGGCGAGAAGGCCGACACCGCGATCCCGGCGCCACCCAGGCAGGAGCCGGCGACGCCCCGGGGACCGGCGGGCATGTCCACGTAGGCGAGGCGGTGGGCACGGAACCCGGCACGGCTGTAGTTCGTATAGCCGAAGGCGAGCGGCGCGTAGCACCAGCGATCATCAGTGGCGAGGCGTTCCGCAGCCTGGATCGGGTTCTCGTCGAGGCATGCCGGATCGACCAGCTCCGCGAGGTGGTGCAGGTCCTCGAGGATGCCCTCGCCGTCCCCGCGGGCGATGAACCCGTCCCCGGCGATCGCGGCGCCGCGGTTTGCCGCGAGCGTCAGGAAGCTCGAGATGGCGTCCACCGGCTTGGCCGGCCAGACGACCCTGCCCGTGCGTGCGAGCTCGAGCACCTCGTCCCACGTCTTCGGCGGCACGGGCAGCAGATCGGGGCGATGGATGGCCACCTGGGCCGCGGCATCGATCGCGAGGCCGTACTGGTGACCGGCGTGCGCATAGGTCGCGTGTGACGGGCCGACGGCCTGCGTCGCGAGGGCCGCAAGCTCCACGTCACGACCGCACGTGTCGAGCGCGGCGAGGAGCCCGGCTGTCGCCGCGTGCGGGATGTGCGGATGGTCGATCACCATCAGGTCGTACGTCCGGGCGAGGGTCTCGAGCGGCTGGTCGGCGAACCCCTGGAGCGATCGGGCCTCCCACTCCACCCGCACGCCGGGGTGGAGCGAGCTGTAGGCCTCCGCCGCCCCCCGCACGCTGTCCAGGCCGCGCGGATGGTCCCACGTCATGCCTCGGAGAACCGCCGGCAGCGGATCGCTCATGCGCCCGCCGCGTCGTCGATGGGACGGAGGTCCAGCTCCGCGTCGATGGACGCCGTGTGCTCGCCCAGCCGCGGGGCGCCCCGGTCGCCGCCCAGCGTGCCGTGGTCGATCCGCAGCGGGCTCCGGGTCGTGTGCAGGGTCACCTCGCCGTCGCCCGTAGCCGAGGGCCGTCGCACCACCCGGTCCATCGCCAGGGCATGGAACCCCTCGTGGCCGACGAGATCGGGCAGCGTGAGCACGGGAGCGCACCACACGTCCGCCGGCTCCAGGATGTCGAGCCAGTCGCGGGTCGGGCGCGTGGACAGGTGGGCCGCCAGCAGGTCCTCGATCCGCTCCCGCTCCGTCCACCACGTCTCGGGGTCGCCGAATGCCGACAGGGCATCGAGCCCGATGAGCTCGCCGAGCCGCGGCACCGAGTTCATCGCGAGCGCGAGGTACCCGTCCGCGGTGGGGTAGACGCCGTACGGGGCGGCGAGGAAGGCGTTGGCCCCGTGCGGTCCACCGCGGTCAACGAGCACCGACGGATCGTTCAGGTGGGCGCTGAGGAGCTCGAACTGGAGGTCGAGCATTCCCTCCATCAGGCTGGTCTCCACCAGGCCACCCTTGCCGGTGCGCTCACGGCGCAGGAGCAGCGCCGTGATGCCCTGCGCCAGGTGGACCGAGGCGAGCAGGTCCGCGATCGACAGCCCGACCGGCACCGGCCCGTGGTCCCGGCTCCCGCTGAGCCACGGCAGGCCCGACATCGACTGCGCGAGCAGGTCCTGGCCGGGCAGGTCGCGCCACGGCCCATCGGGCCCGTAGCCGCTCACGCTCCCGTAGACCAGGCGCGGGTTGAGCGCCCGCGCGGATTCGAAGTCCAGCCCGATGCGCTCCATGACCCCCGGCCGGAAGTTCTGGATGAGCACGTCGGCGCGGGCCACGAGCCGGCGGATGGCCGCCAGGTCGGACGCGTTCTTGAGGTCGGCGGCGTAGCTCTCCTTGCCGCGGTTCATGATCTGGAACGAGAGGGTGTCGCCGTCGAGGAACTTGCCGGCGAAGGCGAGCGTGCGCCCGATGTCGCCGACCCCGGGACGCTCGATCTTGATCACCCGGGCCCCGAGATCGGACAGCCGCATCGCGGCGACGGGCCCGGCGAGGAACTGGCTGAAGTCGAGGACCAGGATGCCGTCCAACGGCGGGATCGGCACCTTCCGGGCTCCCTCGCGTGCGGCACCCATCCGTGCTCCTCCCTCGTCGGCTCGGTTCATCACGTCCTCGTCAGCTCGCCGATGCCCGCTCGGCGACCGTGACCAGCGGCTGGCAGGCCGGCCCGATGGGCTCGAAGCTCTTGTAGCCGAGGACGAACTCCTGGTGGCCCATCTGCTCGCTCGCGGTCTGGCGGCCATCGGCCACGTCACGGACCAGCTGCACGATCTCGGCACCGACCTCCGCCAGGGTTCCCCGGCCCTCGATCACGCGCCCGGCGTTGACGTCCATGTCGTCGGCCATCCGGGCGTACGTCTCGGGGTTGGCGCAGACCTTGACGATCGGCGAGATCGCGGACCCCACGACCGAGCCGCGGCCGGTCGTGAACAGGATCATGTGGGCGCCACAGGCCATGAGCTCGGCCGCCTCGGCGTTGTCGTTGATGTTGGGGAAGCCCCACCGCACCTCGCCGTCCGGGATCACGTCGAGCAGGTAGAGGCCTGGGTGGGCCGGGATGTCGCCGGGCTTGATGATCCCGCTGATGGCTGCCCGGCCGCTCTTGGCATAGGCGCCCAGGGACTTCTCCTCGATGGTCGTGAGCCCGCCCTCGGCGTTGCCGGCGGCGAAGCTCCCGTGCCCGAGCACGTTGTAGTAGGCCTCCGCCTTGTGCACGGCGCCCACGAGGGCCTGGCCCAGGTCCGGGGTGATCGCGCGCTCCGCCATCCGGTACTCGCAGCCGATGAGCTCGCCGGTCTCCTCGAAGATCGCGACCGCGCCGGCCGCCACCAGCTGGTCGAACGCGAGGCCGACCGCCGGGTTGGCCGTGATGCCGCTGGTGCTGTCGGAGCCCCCGCAGATGGTGCCGATGACCAGGTCGGAGAGGTCCATCGGCACCCGCGGGACGCTGGCGATCTCGTTGATGGCCTGCCGGACCCAGGCCCGTCCGGCCTCGATCGTGGCTCGCGTGCCACCCGCGTGCTGGACGACCAGCGTGTGCACCGGGCGGCCGCTCGCCGCGACGGTCCGCGCGAGCTCGGCCCGGTCGAACCCCTCGCAGCCCAGCGAGACGATCAGCACCGCACCGACGTTGGGATGGGTCGCGAGCCGGTGGAGCATCAGCGCCCCGTAGTCGTTGGGATAGCAGCCGCCGAACCCGATCACGTGGACGTCGTCCTCGAGCCCGCTCGCGATGCGGGTGGCGACGTGGTGGGAGCACTCGACCGTGTAGATCACCGCGACGACGTTGCGGATGCCCTTGCGGCCGTCGGACCGGAGGAACCCCTGCATGCGGTCAGGCCTCCCCTCGCGCGTGCGTGCGCATGTAGATGCTGGTGAGGTTGTGGGTGTGGATCAGCTCGCCGCGGGTGACCGGCTGCGTCGTCCGTCCGATGGGCATCCCGTACCGGATCGCGTCGGTTCCCTGGGCGAGGTCCAGGGCAGCGACCTTGAACCCCAGTGGCAGCGGGACCTGCGTCTCGACGCTGACCCCGTCGACCATCATCCGCTCGCCGGCGGCGATGGCGGCGATCACGATCAGCACGTTGTCCCCGTCCGCGAGCCGGAGCAGCCGGGGATCGGATCCGCCCGCGTCGCTCACAGGACGTGCCACCGTTCCCAGACCTCGCGCAGGCTCGCACCCCCGAGGAGCTCCCCGAGGACCGACCGCTCGGCGGTTGCCCGGGCGGTGGCTCGCGCCAGGACCTCGGCCTCGACGGCGGCCGGCACCACGACCACGCCGTCATCGTCGGCAAGCACGAGGTCGCCGGGCGCGACGAGCACACCGCCGCAGCGGACGGGTTCGCCGGTCGAGACCACGCGCATCCGCCCCCGGAAGTCGACCGGCCGTGAGCCGGGCGCGAAGACGTCAAACCCGACGGACCGGATCTTGGCCACGTCGCGGACCGGGCCGTCGCAGACCGCGCCAGCAGCCCCGTGGCCCTTGGCGGCCGCCGAGAACAGCTCGCCCCAGTAGGCCGTCCGCAGATCACCCCCGGTGGCGATCACGGCGAGCGAGCCGTTGTCGAGCCCGTCGATGAAGTCCATCACGGCATCGTACGGGTTGTCGGGGTTCGTCTCAGTCGGGGCGAACTGGACCGTCCGGGCGCGCCCAACGGCTCGAGCGCCCGTCACCAGGGGCGCGATGGCCGGGATCATGACCTGCGCCCGGACCCCGAGCGTGTCGAGCGAATCGGACACGATCGCCGACGTGAGCGCGGCCGCAAGCTGGGTGGGCAGATCCTCGAAGCGAGCCGCACGACCCTGGACATTCGTTTGCTCAGCCATGCGGGGCAGTATAGCCACCCCGCTTCCGAGCGTACAGGGGGCAACTTCCGGCTGAAATGTATCGTTCGATATAGGAGCGTCGAGGGTGCTGTTTATCGTTACCAGATTGACATTTGCGGCCGCGAATGGTTACCCTGCCTTCGTTCCGGCGCTGTCCGTTCAGGTCGGTCGCCGGCGGTGGCAGGGACCACACCTTTGGAGGAGCTATCTATGCGCTCACTGTCCAGGCATTCCGGCCTGGCCCGTCTGGTCGCCGGCGGCACCGTCGCGGTGCTCCTGGTGTCCGCATGCTCGGGCTCGTCGAGCACACCGGCGCCCGCATCGCAGGCGCCCGGCGCGTCCACGGCTCCCGCGACCCAGGCGCCCGCCGATGACAACGCCACTGACTCGGGCGGCCCCATCATGGTCTGGGTGGACGCCCCGCGCGTCCCCGCCGCCGAGGCGTTCCAGAAGGCCTACCCGGACATCCAGATCGAGATCAACGCGATCCCGGGCAACGTCGGCAGCACCGACCTGCAGCAGAAGTTCGCCCTGTTCAACCAGGCCGGCAGCGGCTGGCCGGACGCGATCTTCTTCCCGTCCAACGACGACATCGCCTGGGCGACCAGCGCCAAGATCAACTACGCCCGCGACCTGAGCGGCCTGCTCGGGGACTACCTCACGGGCTACACCGAAGCCAACAACGCCCCGTGCAACATCGACGGCCAGGTCCGCTGCGCCCGCAACGACTCGGCACCCGACGTGTTCTGGTACAACAAGACGCTGTTCGACGAGTGGGGCTACACCCCGCCGACGACGTGGGAGGCGTACCAGGACCTCGGCATCAAGATCGCCACCGAGCATCCGGGCTACATCAGCGGCTTCCTCGGTGACGCCTACGCGCCGGACCGCTACCTGTGGGCCAGCGGCTGCCCGACCAACGACCGCCTGTCCGAGACCAAGGTCCACATCAACACCAGCGATCCGATGTGCACGCGGGTCGTGGACCTCGTCGACAAGATGGTCGCGGCCGGGGCCCTCAGCGCCGTCGGCATCTTCGACCCCAACGCCGCCGAGATCGGCCCCAAGCTCGCCATGAGCCCGGGCGCCGTGTGGTGGGGCAACTACCTGTTCCGCGACACCTGGAAGATCCCGGCCGGCCAGATGACCGCCACCAACCCGATCAACTGGACCGGCGAGACCCCCGGCTTCACCGGTGACGAGGGGGGCGGCCTGTGGGGCGTCTCCAGCCACATCAAGGGCAAGCAGCTCGATAACACGCTGACCTTCATCAAGTTCGTCACCAGCGACCCGCGCTGGCAGGTCGATCTCTCGACCGGCCTTCCCGCCTACACGGCTCCCCAGCAGGCGTGGCTCGACAAGGGCGCGAAGGACGGCTACTTCGCCGACTACCCGACGACTGCGGCGGCCATGGTCGAAGCCGGCAACCGCGTTCGCGGCAACCACTACTACATGCTCTACAACACCGGCGGCATCTGGAGCAAGACCGTGACGCCGGTCCTCACCGCGGGCCAGGACCTCAGCGCGGCCTGGGATGCCTTCGGCACCCAGCTCGTCAACGAGGCCAAGACCTTCGGGTACGAGGTCGTCGACACCGGGAACTGATCCCTGCGCAGGCAGCCTCCCGGCCCCCGGGAGGCTGACTAGACTGATGGGGAAGGGCCTGTGTCCTTCCCCATCACGAGTTCCAGCGCCAATCGCCCCATCCTCGTCACAGCCCGTGAGGTGACCGCAGGCCCGCATGAGCAGTTCGTCCCCGGTCGGAGTGGCGGCCGCCCGTCGTCGATCCGGAATGCCTCGCCTGTCCCTGCCCGGCGCCGAGTCGCGTGGCGCCGCCATCCTGGTGCTCCCGTTCGTGGTGCTGCTGACGGTCGCGGGCATCGTCCCGACCGTCTACGCGCTGCTCAAGAGCCTCGGCGACAGCAACGGCGAAGGCATTGGGTTCAGCAGCTTCGCGAAGATCATCGGGGACTTCCGGTTCGTCGACACCTTCCTCAACATCGGGATCACGCTGATCGTCTGGCTGCCCCTGATGATGGTCGGTGTCGTGGCCCTCGCCCTGCTCGTGCACGCCAGCCCGGGCCGCTTCGGCTCCGTGATGCGGTTCGTGTACTACGTGCCGGGCGCGCTTGCCGGGATCGCGAACTTCATGCTCTGGCTGTTCATCCTGAATCCGGGCCAGAGCCCCGTCGACTTCCTGTGGAACGGGTTCGGGTACACGACCCTCAACCAGGTCGCCCAGCCCACCTACCTGCCAGTCATCCTGGCGGCGATGCTGTTCTTCCAGGGCGCCGGCACGTGGCTGGTGATCGTCAACGGCGGCCTCAACGGGATCCCCGACGAGGTCATCGAGGCGGCCGTCGTGGACGGGGCCGGATCGTGGGCGATGACATGGCACATCATGCTGCCGATCATCCGGCCGTGGATCGGCTACATGCTCCTGCTCAACGTCGCGTACGGGTTCCAGCTGTTCATCGAGCCGCAGGTGCTGAGCCAGGTCACGCATGGGCAGATCTCGCCCCAATGGAGCCCGAACCAGCTCAGCTACACCTACGCGTACCAGATCCTCGACACGGGCGCGGCTGCCGCGATGTCGGTGATCCTGCTCGCCATCTCCCTCGGACTCGGCCTGGTGATCGTCTTCCGCACCGGCCTGTTCTCCGATGATCACTGAGGAGGCGGAGCGTGAGCAGTAGAACGTCCGACACCCATCGCCGCCACGCTGGCGCCCACTGGACCCTCAGCCGGGCCGGCCGCGTCGGCGCGCTGGCGGTCGCGGCCCTGATCTTCGGCATCCCGATCCTGACCTTCGTGCTGATGGGCTTCCGCCAGCAGGACCCCGTCGGCCAGGTGCCCGGCGGCATCTTCTCGCTGGGCGGGCTGTCCCTCGAGAACGCCGCCAACAGCCTGCGCGTCGTGATGGACTTCAACCACGGCATCTTCGCCAAGTGGATGGCGAACTCGCTGATCGTGGGCATCGGCGGCACCGCCCTGGCCGTGCTCACCGCCATGCCGGCCGGCTATGCCCTGGCCATGCTCCGGTTCCGAGGCCGGCGCCAGCTGCGCTTCATCACCCTGCTGACCATGGTGATGCCCAACACCGTGCTCGTGATCCCGTTGTTCCTCGAGGTCAGCGCCGTCGGCGCCATCGGCCAGCTGTGGCCCGTCATCGTGATCATGGGCTTCTACCCGTTCGGCGTGTACCTCGCCTACATCCACTACCTCACGACGCTGCCACGCGAGCTGGTGGAGGCCGCCCGGCTCGATGGCCTCAACGAGGTCATGGTTTTCCTGCGGATCGCGGTGCCCATCTCGAAGCAGGCCGTCGCCCTGGTGATCTTCTTCAGCTTCGTGGCCAACTGGACCAACTACTTCCTGCCCCTGGTGCTGCTGCCGCTGTCGGAGCAGGGGACGGTCTCGCTCGGCCTGCAGCAGCTGGTCGGGTCGAGTCCGCTGTTCGACCCGACGATGTCCGCGGGCCTGAGCGTCAAGCTCTACATGCCGCAGCTGGCTCTCGCCACGACCATTACCATCGTGCCCGTCCTGGCCGTGTTCATCATGGCCCAGCGGTTCCTGTCGCGGGGAGCCGTCGTCGGGGCCGTCAAGGGCTGAGCGCGTCGCACCGGGGAGCCACCGTCGCCAGATGACAACGACGCCGCGCCGACCTGCCTCGAGGATGAGGCCACGGATCACGCTGGCCGACGTGGCCCGCAGGGCCGGCGTGTCCGTCTCGGTCGTCTCGCGGGAGCTCAACGGGGATCCGGCGCTGCGGGCCCGCAGCGAGACGCGACGGCGGATCCACGGGGCCGCCAAGGCGCTGGGCTACACCCCCAGCCATGCGGCGCGCGCCCTCCGCCTGTCAAAGGCGTTCGCGATCGCGCTCGTCGTTCCGGACCTCACGAACCCCGTCTACAGCCAGCTGATCCGGGGGATCGAGGATGCCGCGGACGAGCTTGGCTACCAGGTGCTCATGGGCCGCACCGAGCGGATCGAGCCCGGCACGGACTTCATCCGGCGGCTGGTAGGTGAGGGCCGCGTCGACGGCTTCCTCGTCCAGCGCCGCGACGAGACCGACCCCCAGGAGTTCGCGCACCTGATCGACGGCACGGCGCCCGTGGTGCTGATCAACTCCCGCGGCTCGCGGCGCGGCTCGGTGGTGCTCGACGATGCCGCCGGGGCGCGAAGGGCGACCCAGCACCTGCTGGACCTTGGTCACCGGGATATCGCCCTGATCGGTGGGGACATCCACAGCCACACCGGGCGAGCACGCGAGCGGGGCTACGTCCAGGCGATCAACGCTGCGCGCATGCGCCGCCGGTCGGCCTGGGTGCTGCACTCCGGCTATACGCCCGAAGCCGGCCGCCTCGCCATCCGTGAGCTGTGCGTGACCAATGGCCGGCGGCCGACCGGCGTCGTGGTGTCCAACGTGAACGCCGCCATGGGTGTCCTGCTCGGGGCGCGGGAGGTCGGGCTCAAGGTCCCGGAGCAGCTGTCGGTCGTGGCGATCCACGATTCCTGGTTCACCGAGTACGCGTCGCCGTCGCTGACCACCGTCCGGATGCCGATGTACGAGATGGGGCGCGAGGCGGTCACGCTGCTCCACCTTCGCCTCGAGGGCGAACGACCGGTCGACGTGATGATCGAGGCCCCGGCGCCCGAGCTCGTCCACCGCCAGTCCACGGCACCGCCCCCGAAGCGGCTGGCCCGGGCGCGCGAGCCCATCCCCGGACCCGAGCGTGGCTGACCGCGCCTAGGCCTCGAGGCCCTGCTCCTCCGGCACCAGCCGGCCCTCGTCCCGCATCCGCGTGAACAGCTCGATCGTCTCCGCGATCCCGTCGCCGATGGGCGTGACGGGGACGGGGCCGATCGCGGCCAGCGCATCGTCGGCGATCTCCTCAGGGAACGGGAGTGGCGCCCCCTCGACGGTGATCCTGGCGCCGGCTCCGGGGATCCGGGCGTCGATCTCGCTGACGAAGTCCCGCAGGTCCACCAGGCTGCCGCCCAGGTTGAACGCGTGCGCTCCGCGCAGCGGGCTCCGGCTCGCGATGATCAGCGTCCGCGCGACGTCGTGCGCGTACTGGAACAGGGTCCGCCCGGAGAAGCCGATGGTGGCTGGCCTCCCCAGCACGGCGGCGACGATCGCCTTGGTCGGCGAGCTGGTCAGCCCCTGGTCGCGGCCGGGGCCGTAGACCGTCATCGGCCGAAGCCCGATGCTCGAGACCCCGTTTTCCAGCCAGTACACGCGCGCGGTGCCCTCGTTGGCCTGCTTGTACACGCCGTAGTGGTTGACGGGGTGGGCGGTCGCGTCGTTCTCGAGGCGCATCGTCCCGGGATCCGCATCGGCCGCATCGAACATGCCGACCGAGCCCGTGTAGACGACCTGTCCGATCCGGTCCGCGCGTCGGCTGGCCGCGTCGAAGATGTTCACCGTCCCCAGCACGTTGACCCGGGCACCGAGCGGCGGATCCGCCCGGCAGAACGGGACCTGCAGGGCGGCGAGGTGGATGATGTTGGTGATGCCGTGGTCGTCGAGCCCCTGCTCGACGGACGCGAGATCGGTGATGTCGCCCCGCACCATGGTCAGCCGGGCGAGCTCCTCCTCGGTGCAGATCTGGCGGATCCGGCGCGGGTTCGCGGCGAGGTCGAAGGCGACGACCTCGGTCCCCTCGCGGAGGAGGTTCCGGACGGTCCACGCGCCGATGCAGCCCATGGCGCCGGTGACCAGGAACCGCTCCGCCGGGCGCCGTGGCGTGGTGGGGCGAGGGTCGTCGTGCATCGCGTCAGGCCTCCCTGGCCGGACCGGTCCGGCACGTGTTGGTGAGCGTTCCGATCCCCTCGACGACGACCTCGACGACATCGCCGTCGCCCAGCAGCCGGGGCGGCCGCCGGAAGATGCCGACGCCCCCGGGGGTACCGGTGGCGATCACGTCGCCGGACTCAAGGGTGAAGGCGCGCGAGCAGTGGCTGATGAGCTCCCGCACCCCGAAGAACATGGACGACGTGCGGTCGTGCTGGAGTCGCTCGCCGTTGACCAGGCAGGCGATCTCCAGGTCCCCGGGATCGGGAAGCTCGTCCGCGGTGACCAGCACGGGGCCCATCGGGCAGAACGTGTCGAGCGACTTGCCGCGCACCCACTGCCCGTCACCAAACTGGATGTCCCGGGCCGAGACGTCGTTGAGGCAGGTGTAGCCGAGGACGTGGTCGAGCGCATCGTCCGGGCTGACGGACCGGGCCCGGCGGCCGATCACGACCGCCAGCTCCGCCTCGTAGTCAACCTGGCTGGTCAGCTCCGGATCCCAGCGGATCTCGTCACCGGGACCGATCACCGAGCTCGGGAACTTGGCGAACACCAGCGGGGACGGCGGGGGAACGGCCCCATCCTCCGCCGCGTGGTCCGGGTAGTTGCGGCCGATCGCGACGATCTTGCCGGGGTGCGGCACCGGCGCCAGCCGGTGGAGCCCCGAGACGGGCGTGCCATCGGCGGCGATGCGACCCGGGTCGGCGGCGGTGCGCAGCCGCTCGAGCCCACCGGGCCCCGAGCGCAGGAGGTCCGCCATCGTCGCGGGGCCCCCGGCAACCAGGCCCGCGGCCGCGATGGCGTGTTCACCGGCCGCAACCGCGAGGGTCTCGCCGGTGGCCGGGTCCAGGTAGGTGATCAGGTGCATCAGGCGAGATCCTCGGCGGCGGGGGTTGGGCGCGCGACGGCCGGGGCGACCGCGTCGGGCGTGATGGCGTCCGCGGGCAGCATTGTCTCGGCCTTGAGCTCCGCCCACAGGGCGTTCGGGATCACCCGTCGCATGAGCCCCGGGTAGTCGTCGAGCTGGGCTCGGTTGCGGACGCCCGCGAGCATCGCGTTGACGACCGGATGCGCGAGGGAGAACTGGAGGGCTGCCGCCTGGAGCGGGACGCCGTGGCGCTCGCAGATCGTGCGCATCTCCAGGGCTCTCGCGATCTGGCGCCGGCCAGCGGGCAGGTACCCGAAGCGGCTCCCCGGTCGCGGATCCGCGAGGATGCCGCTGTTGAACACGCCGCCCAGGACGACCGCGATCCCCCGCGCGTCGCAGACAGGGAACAGCTCGGTCAGCGCGCCCTGGTCAAGGAGCGTGTAGCGGTTGGAGACCAGCAGGACGTCGAAGTCGCCCTCTCGCGCGAACCGGGTGAGCATCTCGGTCTGGTTCATGCCGACGCCGATGGCGCGCAGCACGCCCTCGGCGCGCAGCCGCTCCAGCGCGGGGTACGCCTCGCCGATCGCCTGCTCCCAGTGGTCATCGGGATCGTGGATGTAGGCGATGTCGATGCGGTCCACGCCCAGGCGTCCGAGGCTCGCCTCGATGGACCGCAGGACGCCGTCGTGGCTGTAGTCGAACACCGGTCGCACGGGCGGCGTATCGCGGTAGAAGTAGTCCTCCACGCCGTCGATGCGCTGGGGGTCCACCTCCATGCCGCCGGTGATCCGGTCGCGGTCCACCAGCAGCCGGCCCACCTTGGTGGACAGGGTGTAGGCGTCACGTGGCAGCGCCGCCAGGGCCGCGCCGAGCCGCCGCTCGGAGTTGCCATACCCGTAGACGGGGGCGACGTCGAAGTAGCGAAGGCCGATGTCGATCGCGTGACGAGCCGTCGCAACGGCGTCGACTTCGGAAACCGTGCGGTACAGGCCACCGATCGTGGCGGCTCCAAACCCGAGGCGGGTGACCCGGATGCCCGTGCGGCCGAGCGTCACCTCCTCGAGCGGATCGAACGCCACGTGTGGCCTCCCCAATGTGACCGGACGACACCCGCAGGGCGACGGCCCGCTTCGGGCGGCGCAGGTGCCGCGGTCAGGATAAACGATTGCTCATCGACCCCACAAGCCCGCCGCGCACGGATTCGACGCGTCGTCGGCGTCACCTGCCGACAACCCCATGTGACCTGACGGGGCGCATCGCCTTGGAACAACGGCGCGAAGGGGGAACGCCGACACGTGTCGCACAACCCCGACCGCTAGCCGACGGAACCTGCCGTGACCGGTCCTCCGCTGGAGCGACGGACGACGAGCTCGACCGGGAGGACGACCTCCCGCGGCGGCCGGCCCGGGTTCGCCAGCCGGTCGAGCAGCATCGCGACGCTCTCCCGGCCCATGTCGAACGCGGGCTGGGCCGCGACCGTGAGGAAGGGGAAGAGGACCATCGCCTCGGGCAGATCGTCGAAGGCGACGACCGCGACGTCCTCCGGCACCCGGATCCCGAGCTCGTCGAAGGCATGCGTGGCGCCGATCGCGATGAAGTTGTTGCCGGCGAACACGGCGGTCGGCCGCGGCACCGCCTGCATCGCGGCGCTGGCCATCTCGTGGCCGCTGTCGATCGAGAACTTCCCGTGGAGGACGAGCGGTGCGGGCAGCCCGGCCTCGTCGACGACGGCCTGCCTGAAGCCGTCCACACGGTCGACCGCGATCGGGACCGTCGCCGGGCCCGCGAGGATGGCCATGTCCCGGTGGCCAAGCCCCACCAGCAGCCGCCCGAGCGCGAGAGCGCCGCCGACCGAGTCCGCGCGCACGACATCGGCCTCGCCACCCTGCGGCCGCCGATCCACGATCACCAGGTGGACGCCGCGCTCGCGGCACAGCTCGATCGCCTCGGCCCCCGAGCCCGCGGGGGCGACCAGGAGCCCGTCAACCTGGCGCTGCAGGAGCATCTGGACCAGCCGCTGTTCTTCGTCGGGGCGCTCGTCACTGTTGGCGAGGATCATGGTGATCCCGGCTTCCCGGGCCGCCGCCTCCACGCCGTGGGCAAGCGTCGTGAAGAACGGGTTCGTCATGTCGGGCAGCAGCAGCGCGATCGTGTCCGTTCGCTTGGCGCGCAGGCTCCGGGCGAGCGTGTTGGGCATGTAGCCGGTCTCGGCCAGCGCTTGTTCCACGCGGGCACGGAGCCTGGGGCTGACCTTGGCGGAGCCGTTGACGACCCGCGACACGGTCATCGGGGAGACCCCGGCTCGCCGGGCGACGTCAAGAAGGGTCGACATGGGAGCTCGCTGGGTTCCTCGGCGGGGCTTGGCTGGTAACGCTAGCAACGCAGCGCGCCAGCGTCCAGCCCGGGAAGGCGCGATCCGCCCCACACGCGCGGGTGGACGTCAGGCTGGGTCCTGGACGCGCGCATCGTGGGCCGGCCTAGAACCCGCGCAGGCCGGTGCTGGTCCGGGCGGGGAGGCCCGCGTGGGGCACCCGCCTGAGGACCACGTACTCGATCCCGTGCTCCCGACAGAACTCGCGCTTCTCCGGCTGGTCGCCATCCTCGTTGACGACGTAGAACGCCGGCCGGATCGCATCGATCTCGGGGTCGGCGTCCATCCATCCCTCGCCCGACGAGACGAGGCACCGGTGGACGCTGTCCACGGCGCCGACCATGTAGCGCCGCTCATCCTCGTGCTGCAGCGGGTGCCCGGGGCCTTTGAGCAGCTCCACGTTCCTGTCGCTGCCGACGACCGCGTACAGGGCTCCGTACTCGGCCGCGTCCATGAAGAACCGGATGTGGCCCGAGTGGAGCCAGTCGTAGCAGCCGGTGACCACGACCCGCGGTTTGCCTTCCGGGGGCGGCGGAGGCTCGCTGACCGGGAACCCGGCGCGGGCCTGCCGGCTCACGGTTCGGCAGCCGACGCCGTGCGCCTCGACCGCGGATCTCAGGGTCGGCTCGTCATCCTCCTCGCGCACGACGAGCGCGGAGCCGGCGGCCGCCAGGGCGTCGAGGGTGGCGGGTTCCCCGGTGAGCGACCGGTCCACGATCTCCGTGCTCGCCACCCAGCGGATGGACTCGGCGAGGAACAGCCGCTCGGCGGCCGGGAAGGCGGGCGGTGTGCCCAGGCGTTCGGTCACCAGCGCGTCGGATGGGATCCGCACGTGCAGAGGCCCCAGCGATGCCGCCTCCTCGAGGAAGCGCACGTCGTCGGATCGGAGGTTGTCGAGGGTGGTCTCGACCACCGCGGATCCCCTCACGCCGTCCGGACCCGCACGCCGGCCGAACCCGCCGGGGCCGTCTCCGAGGCCACGATCACGTACCCGCCACCACAGCCGGAGAGCATCGCCCCGGCGTGCTCGGTGGCGTAGGCGGCCACCAGGGCCAGCAAGTCGATCGTGATCGTTGGGTGGACATAGACCTGGGGCAGGAGCGCGTCCCAGGCACGGGTGGTCTCGTTGAGCGACTCGCCGAGCGCCCGGAGGTCCATGGCCAGGATCGCGTCGTAGCAGGCGCGGCCGCTGGCGCTCAAGCGGGCGATCCACGCCGGGTCGAGTCGCTTGACCCCCAGCGGGGCGTATCCCGGCGGGCGCTGCCCGATGGGCACGAGGTGGATGACCCGCTCCAGCCAGGCCAGCGTCTCGGGATCGGTGGTGGATTCCACGCGGGATGGGAACCAGCCGCCTTCAACGGCGGCGTCGTAGTCGAGGCGGCTGATGCCCGGGTAGATCAGGCCGCACATGTCCTGCGAGCCAGATGGCTCGGCGAGGTTGGCGTTCTCGGCGGCGTACAGCTCTCGGACCAGGCTGGCCGGCGTCCGGTCGGCCGGAAACGCGTCGCCCCACAGCGCCTGGGCCGCCACGCGGGTCCCGGTCGCCATCCCGCACCGATCCATGTAGCGGACGGTGGGCTGCAGCGAGACCACGACCATGGAGCCCGGCGGCTCGGGGTTGACCGCCGACAGCCAGGGCTGGTCGATCCAGCCGCCGGCCATCTGCAGCCGATAGGGGAGGCTCCCGATCGTTCCGCGCAGGACGGCGGTTCGCGGGCGTCGCAGCCGAAGCGGATGCCGCCGGACCGGCCACGGTCGTCAGCCCTCGACGACGCGCTTGCCGGCCTTGCGGTCGGCGAACTGCTCGGAGATCCACGCATACGTCTCGGCCATGCCGTCGCGGAGCGGCGTGCTGGGCTCCCAGCCCAGGACCTGCTCGATGAACGTGTTGTCGCTGTTGCGACCGGCCACGCCCTTGGGCGCGTCCAGCTTGTACGTGCGCTCGAGCGTGACGCCGGCGATCTCCTCGACCATCGAGACGAGATCGTTGATCGAGATGAGCTCGCTCGAGCCGAGGTTGATCGGCGTGGCGATCAGCTCCGGGCTGTGCATGATCCGGTCGATGCCGTGGAGGCAGTCGTCGATGTAGCAGAAGGAGCGCGTCTGGCTGCCGTCGCCCCAGATCTCGATCCGCAGGTCGCCGCTGTCCTGCGCCTCGAGCACCTTGCGGCACATCGCCGCGGGCGCCTTCTCACGGCCGCCGAACCAGGTCCCGTTGGGTCCGTAGATGTTGTGGAAGCGGGCGATGTGGGTCTCGAGGCCGCGCTCCGCCCAGTACTCCTGGCAGAACATCTCGGAGACCAGCTTCTCCCAGCCGTAGCCACGCTCGGCCATGGCCGGGTAGGCATCGGACTCCTTGAGCGCGATGACATCCGGGGACTTCTGGAGGTCCGTGTTGTAGGCGCAGGCCGACGAGGAGAAGAAGTAGCGCTTGACGCCGGCGCGGTAGGACGCCTCGGTCAGGTGCGTGTTCACGAGGATGCTGCGCAGGCACTCCACCCGGAAGTTCTCGATGAAGCCCATGCCGCCCATGTCGGCGGCGAGGTTGTAGACCTCGGTCGCGCCCTTGACGGCCTCGATCGCGTTCTGCTCGTGGGACAGGTCCATCGAGATCGACTCGACCCCCGGCACGCGCAGGTACCAGTCCGGCAGCGGCTTGCGGTCGACCGCCCGGATGCGGGTGTAGCCCTGCTCGGCGAAGTAGCGGGTGAGCGACCCGGCGATGAACCCGCCGGCCCCGGTGATGACGATCAGGTCGTCCTTGTCGAGGCCGCGCTTGACGCTCGTGCCGGGGATGGTGTCCGTGAACTCGGTGGTCATCTGGGGTCCTCTGTGGGTTGGCGAACGGGCAGCAATGCCAGTGGCGGGGTCGAGCAGATCGTGTGGTAACGTTACCAAATGCGATGGCCGGTTGTCTACCCCCGGAGGGACATCCCCAATGTACGCAGTCATCCTGGCCGGCGGGGGCGGAACCCGCCTGTGGCCCCTGTCACGGCCCGAGAAGCCCAAGCCCTTCCTGCCGCTGATCGGTGACCGGACGCTGCTCCAGCGCACCTGGGACCGGGTCGTGCCGGGGCTCGTGGGTGCTGCCGATGTGGCGGTGGTCACCGATGTCCGGTACGCAGGCCTGGTCCGCGACCAGCTGCCCGACCTTCGCGACGAGATGCTGCTCGAAGAACCGGTGGGCCGCAACACCGCGGCGGCCCTGGCGTTCGCGGCCGCGGCCGTCGACCGGCCGGAGGACGAGGTCATGCTCGTTCTCCCGGCCGACCATCTCGTCGCCGACGAGCCCGCGTTCCGGGCCATCCTGCGCCAGGCCGCCGACGTCGCTGCGGCGATGCCGCCCGACCGCGGGCCGGGGCGGCTGGTCACGCTCGGGATCGCGGCCGATGGGCCCGAGACCGGCTACGGCTACATCGTGGCCGGGCGCCGCGATCGACGGGCACGATCCGGCGGTCGCCGTCGCGCGGTTCGTCGAGAAGCCATCGGCCGACGAGGCCGCCGCGATGCTCGACGGGCCCCACGCAGGTCGCCTGGAACGCCGGGATCTTCCTGTGGCGGCGTGATGCGCTCCGGGCCGCCTTCGAGGCGGGGTCGCCCGACATCCTCCGGGCCGTCGAACGTGGCGTGTCCGGTGGCCCGGCGGGACTCGAGGCCGCCTATGCGACCGTCCGGGCGACATCGATCGACTATGCCGTGCTCGAGCCGGCTGCCGCTGCCGGGCGGGTGGCGATGCTGCGGGCGTCCGTCGGCTGGAGCGATCTCGGGAGCTGGAGCTCGTTGCGGGACGCCCTTGCGGGACGCAGGCGCCGACCCAGGCGTCGTCGGCCGGGGGCCGCGAACCGATCTCGGATCCGAGCGGACCCTGGTCATCGCCTCCGACCGGCCGGTGGTCACCATCGGGCTGCGCGACGTGATCGTGGTGGACGCGGGGGACGTGATCCTGGTGGCGGCGGCTGAGGCCTCGCAGCAGGTCAAGGCCGCGGCCGAGCAGTGGGCGGCGGCCGGAAGCGCTGACGCCCTGTCAGATCGCGAGGTGCGCCCGTCCGTCGGGAAGTCGGAAGCCGATCGGGACGTCGCCATCGGTGTAGACCCGTGACAGGCGCGTGGCCAGCGCATCCATGACCTCCCAGCTGATCGAGTCCCGCCGATCCGCCAGGTCGTGGACCGTCATCGCGCCCTCCGCGCCGAGGAGCACCACCTCGTCGCCTGCATCGAAGCCGCGCACATCGGTGACGTCGAGCGCGGTCGCGTCACTGCTGATGCGGCCCACGATCGGGACCCGATGCCCCCGGGCCAGGCCCCAGCCGTCGGTCGCGTAGGCGCGTGCCCAGCCGTCGGCGTAACCCAGCGGCAGCGTGGCGATGACTGACGACCGGGTCGCCGTCCAGGTGCCCCCGTAGCCCACGGCTGCCCCAGCCTCGATCGTGGTGACGGTCGTGGCCCGGGCCCGGATTGACAGCGCCGGCCGGAGGCCGCTCATCGCATTCGCCAGGCGGGACGCGATCGGGATGTCGGGCGGCACGATACCGTAGAAGGCGAGCCCGATCCGGACGAGGTCGTACGCGGGCGACACCCCCGCGAGCAGCCCACCGGTCGCGTCGAGGTGACGCAGGCCGGGATCGATGCCGGCGGCCCGGAGCGCCGCGAGCAGGCCTTCGAAGCGCGCGACCTGTTTGCCGACCGCCGCAGGATCGTCAGGGGTGGCCAGGTGCGACCAGGTACCGGCGAGCGCGGGCAGGCCAGCATCGAGCAGCCGTTGGGCCGCGACCACGCCGTCACCGGGGCTGAGCCCACCCCGGGAAAGGCCGGTGTCGATGCCGAGGTGGACCCGCGGTGCGGCTGCTGGCCCGGCGTCCGACGGGGAATTGTCGGGCGGTCGGATGGTCACCGACCCCAGCCAGCCGGTGAGCGCTGCGCATCGAGGCCTCATCCGCCACCACGATGTCCAGGGCCGCCTCGATCGCGACCCCGAGCACCGTCGGCGGCACCGGGTACTGGACCAGGATCCGGCTCTCGATCCCGCTGTCACGGAGCGCCAGCCCCTCGTCCAACGTGGCAACCACGAGGGTGGTCGCCCCCCCGGCAACGGCGGCTCGGGCGGCTGCGACGAGACCGTGGCCGTAGCCGTCAGCCTTGACCACGACGCCCAGCGAGGTCTCGGCCGGCAGGGCATCCCGGAGCCGGCGCGCGTTGTCCGCGAGCACGGCAAGATCCACCTCGACCCACGCCAGCCTGGGCAGCGGCGGCAGCCCAGCGTCGGTGAGGCGTGACTCGATCGATCCATCGTGTCGGGTCAGGGCGGCGTCCATGCTCATGGTTCGGGGTCTCTCCGATGGCGTGTCGCCAGGGCGTGGCAGCAAACCTTTACTGTCCCGCAGCAAAGGTTTACTATGACGCCTCTTCCATCGTAACCGCCAGTCCCGCTCCAGGCGATCCCGAGCTCGAGTCCCGACGGAAGGAGTCAGCCTTGGCCACCGATCCCGCGGATGTCCTCATCATCGGCGCCGGCGCCTCCGGCGGCGTGGTTGCCCGGCGGCTGGCGGAAGCCGGCTTCGGGGTGGTCTGCCTGGAGCAGGGCCGCTGGCACGACCGGGCGGAGTACCGAGGGGCGGAGCTCGACTGGGAGCTGACCATGCGCAGGCAGTGGTCCACGAGCCCCAACATTCGCGGCCTCCCCGAGGACTACCCGATGGACGAGACGGACGCGGAGATCTCGCCGCTGATGTTCTCCGCCGTCGGCGGCTCGATGCTCATCTTCGCCGGCGCCTGGCCGCGAATGCTGCCGTCGGACTTTCGCGTCCGCTCCCTCGACGGGATCGCGGACGACTGGCCGCTGACCTACGACGAGCTCCTCCCGTACTACGAGCGCAGCGACCGTGACATCGGGGTCTCCGGCATGGGCGGCGATCCGGCCTATCCGCCGGGGGCGAGCGACTCCGCCGTTGCCGCCGTTGCCGCTGGGTCCGCGGCGGCCTCAAGGTCGCCGCGGGCCGATGCGCGCCTGGGCTGGCACTGGTGGCCGGAGCCCAACTCGATCCTGTCCGTCCCCTACGACGGCCGGCGGCCGTGCGTCCAGCGCGGGACCTGCCAGCAGGGCTGCGGCGAGGGTGCCAAGGCCTCGACTGATCTGACGCACTGGCCAAAGGCCATCGGGGCGGGGGCGCAGCTGATCACCGGGGCACGGGTGCAGCGGATCGAGACCAACGCGAAGGGTCTCGCCACCGGGCGCCACCTGGATCGATGAGGATGGCCGTGAGCACTTCCAGCCCGCGAAGGTCGTGGTGCGTCGCCGCGAACGCGATCGGCACCGCCCGGCTCCTGCTGCTGTCCGCGTCGCCGGCGCATCGTGACGGCCTTGCGAACTCGTCCGGGCTGGTGGGCAAGCGGCTGATGATGCACCCGTTCGCCAACGTCGGGGGGCTGTTCGACGAAGACCTCCAAAGCTGGCAGGGCCAGTTCGGGTGCTCCATCGAGTCGTTCGAGTTCTACGAGACCGACGAGCGGCGCGGGTTCGTCCGCGGCGCCAAGTGGGGCCTGGCCCGACCTTCGGGCCGATCAACGCGGCGCTCCCCAGCCGGGCCGGCACGCCAGGTCTGGGGGCCCGATCACCACCTCCACGTCGCGGTCCCACCTCGGGCGCGGTGCCAACTGGGGCCTGTTCGGCGAGGATCTGCCGGACGAGGCCAACCACGTGACGCTCTCGGCGGTCGCTGACCGACTCGTCGGGCATCCCGGCGCCCGAAGATCCACTACGCGGTGTCGGAGAACTCGCGTCGGCTGCTGGACTTCCACATCGAGAAGGCGTCGGAGTCACTGATGGAGGCCGGGGCGCACACCGTCGAGGTGGACCGCCTGATGCGCTACTCCGGATGGCACCTGCTGGGGACGGCCCGCATGGGCGACGACCCGCGGACGTCCGTGCGTGGACCGCTGGAACCGGACCCACGACGTCCCCAACCTGTACGTCGCAGACGGCAGCAGCTTCGTGACCTCGGGCGGCGTCAACCCCACCTCGTCCATCTGTGCGCTCGCCCTGCGCGCCGCCGATCACATGGTCGAGACGCGCTTCAACCAGCAGGTGCCGGCATGACGGCCCCCAACGAGGCCCCGGCCCTCGACGCGGCCCAGCGCGCGGTCTTCGCCGGCGTGGCCGGGCTGCTCATCCCGGCCGCCCACGGCATGCCCTCGGCCGGGGTCGTCGTGGACCAGGCCCGGCTCCGGTTCGTCCTCACGGCGCGCCCGGACCTGGCCGAGCCGCTGGTGGCCGCGCTTCGCCCCGAGCTGGGCGAGGATCCCGCCGCTCGTCTCTCGACCCTCGAGCGCGACGAGCCGGCCCACCATGCCGCGCTGATCCAGACGATCGTGTTCGGCTACTACACCGACAAGGGTGTCCGCGACCTGCTGCGGTATCCGGGCCAGGAGGCGAAGACGCTGTACTCCTGGAAGTTGCCCGAGTACATCGAGGATGGCTCGATCGATGCGGTGCTGGCCCGTGGCGCTGTGTGGCGCGACCCGGCCACCGGGCAGCGGTCCGACGGCCGTATATGCGCCCATCGCTCACACCGAGGAGACGCCATGACCGCCGATCCCGCCACCGCCGGCTGGCTCGACTCGTTCCTTGCGGACTGGACCCCGGGCACCGGGGAGCCCCACGAGATCCGAGAGCCTGCGACCGGTCGCCCGCTGCTCACCCTCCCGCAGGCGACCCCGGAGGACGTTGGCCGTGCCGCTGCGGTCGCGGCCGCCGTGCAGCCGGCCTGGGCACAGACGAGCTACGCCGAGCGGGCCCGCATCCTTCGTCGGGCGGCCGAGATCTACGAGGCCCACCGGGATGAGCTGGGCAGCTGGACGCAGCGGGAGACCGGTGCTGTTCACGGCAAGATGCACCACGAGCAGAACTTCGCCATCGCGGAGGTCCACAACGCCGCGGCCATGCCGTGGCAGCCGTACGGCTCGCTCGTGCCCTCGGTCACCGCCGGGCGGCTTTCCATGGTCCGGCGCGTCCCGATCGGGGTGATCGGGGCGATCACGCCCTGGAACTCGCCCTCGGTGCTGGGGATGCGGGTGGTCGCACCCGCTCTCGCGCTGGGCAACGCGGTCATCCTCAAGCCGGACCCGCAGACCCCGGTCTGTGGCGGCGCCATGTTCGAGGCCGTCTTCCGCGAGGCCGGACTCCCCGACGGGCTGTTGCAGGTGGTCGTGGGCGGCGCCGAGACCGGCGAGGCGATCGTGACCGACCCCAACGTCCACGCCGTCTCGTTCACCGGATCCACCGCGGCGGGCCGTCGGGTGGGCGAGCTGGCCGGCGGCCGGCTCAAGAAGGTCTCGCTCGAGCTCGGTGGCAACAACGCGTTCGTCGTGCTCGACGACGCGGACCTCGAGGCCGCCGCCTCGGCCGGCGCCTATGCTTCCTTCCAGTTCCAGGGCCAGGTCTGCTTCGCCGCCGGCCGGCACATCGTCCACCGCAGCGTTGCCGACCGCTACGTGGCGCTGCTCGCCGAGAAGGCGCAGCGTCTCACGCTGGGCGACCCCTACCGCGAGCAGGTTGACCTGGGGCCCATCGTCAACGAGAGGCAGCTCGCCCGGGTGGACGGGATCGTCCGCCGATCGGTCGAGGCGGGATCCCGGATCGTCGTTGGAGGCACGCACGAGGGCCTGTTCTACCGGCCGACGGTGCTGGCCGACGTCACGACCAGCGCCGCCGCGTGGACCGACGAGGTCTTCGGGCCGGTCGCCCCGGTCGTGGTCTTCGACACCGACGACGAGGCGCTCGCGCTCGCCAACGACAGCGAGTACGGGCTCGCCGGCGCGGTGTACTCGCGGTCCATCTCGCGCGGGCTGGCGATCGCCCAGCAGATCCGGAGCGGCATGGTCCACGTCAACGACCAGACGGTCAACGACGAGGCGGTCATCCCGTTCGGGGGCATGGGCGCGTCGGGCAACGGCTCGCGGTTCGGCGGCCCGGCCAACTGGGACGAGTTCAGCCAGTGGCAGTGGGTCACGGTCCGGGACGAGCCCCGGTCGTTCCCGTTCCCGTACTGAGCCGGTCATGGCATCGATCACCGAGGTCGCCAGGCTCGCGGGCGTGTCCGTCGCGACCGCCTCGCGCGTCGTGTCGGCAGCCGACTACCCGGTCAGCCCGGCCACCCGGGAGCGCGTCCTCGACGCGGCCCGCTCGCTGGACTACGTGCCCAACGCCCTCGCCCGCGGGCTGCTCAAGAGCCGGGTGCCGGTGGTCGGAGTGATCGTCCACGACATCACGGACCCGTACTTCGCCGAGGTGGTCCGCGGGGTGGAGGATGGCGCCGGGAGCTCCGGCTTCCTGGTCATCACCTGCAGCTCGGAGCGTGACGCCGAGCGGGAGCGGTCCTACGTGCGCCTGCTGCGCTCGATGCAGGCGGCGGCGGTGGTGTTCGCCGGCAGCGGGCTCGACGATCGCGGCGCCAACGAGGAGATGGGCGTCACTGGCCGCGATGCGTGCCGACGGCGCGGCCGTGGTCCACCTCTCGCCCCACGCCGGTGGCGAGCCCGACGTGGGCGTGGACAACACCGCGGGGATCGCGCGCATGGTCGAGGCGCTGGTCGAGCTGGGGCATCGGCAGATCGCGTTCCTCGCCGGCCCCCGGGCCCTGATCGTGTCGCAACGGCGGCTGGACGGCTACCGCCAGGGTCTCGAGTCCGCCGGGATCCCGTACGACGAGCGGCTGGTGCTGCGCACGACCTTTGACCGTGACGGCGGCGCCCTGGCCGTGGACGCGCTGCTCGGGGGCGAGGCGCCGTTCACCGCCATCTGCTGTGCCAACGACCTGCTGGCGCTGGGCGCCCTTGCCCGGCTGGCCGAGCGGGGGATCCAGGTCCCGGGCGACGTCTCGGTCGCGGGGTTCGACGACATCGCGGTCGCGGCCATGACCGCCCCGTCCCTGTCCACCGTCCGCCTGCCGCTCCGTGAGCTCGGTCGCCGCGGATACCACCACGCCGACCGCTGCTCGCCGGCCTGGCCCCGGAGCCCGAGACCCTGCCCACCGAGCTTGTGCTGCGGGCCTCCACCGGTGCGCCGCCGGTGGTCCCACTGCCCGCGACCCTGCTGCCCGCGACCTCGCTGCCCACCTCCCTTCCCGCTGCCACCCCCGCTCCAGGAGCCAGCGCATGAGCCTCAATCTCCGGGGCCTGATCCCCGCCTGCGTGATCACGTTCGACGCCGACGGGCGGTTCGACGAGGCGGCCTACCGCCACTACCTGCAGTGGCTGCTCCCGCAGGGCCCCGTCGCCCTTGCGATCAACGCCGACACGGGCGAGGGACCGCATCTCTGGCCGGACGAGCGGGAACGCGTGCTGCGGGTCGCCGTGGACGAGGCCGGCGACGTGCCGGTCATCGCGGGGCTGTCCGCGCAGTTCACGGCGCAGGCCGTGGAGGAGGCGAAGCGCGCCGAGGGCGCGGGAGCGCGCGGCCTGCTCGTGTTCCCGATCCCCGCCTACCAGGGCACGCCGCTCGACCCGGCCATCCCGGTCGCGTACCACGAGGCGATCGCCCGCGGCTGTGGCCTGCCGCTGGTCGCGTTCCAGCTCCAGCCCGCGCTGGGCGGCGTGGTGTTCGCGGAGGAGATCGCTGCGCCGGATCGCCGCCATCGACAGCGTCGTCGCCCTCAAGGAGGCCTCGTTCGACGCCCGCCTGTATCTCCAGACGCGCCGGATGATCGAGCGCCTGGACCGGCCGATCGACCTGCTGACTGGCGACGACAACTTCATCTTCGAGTCGTTCCTGATGGGCGCCGAGGGGGCGCTGATCGGGTTCGGGACGCTCGCGGTGGACCTCCAGGTGGAGATGATCCGGCTGTGCGTCGACGGGCGCTGGGACGAGGCGCGGGCGATCTGGGAGCGGATCCTGCCGCTCGAGGAGCTGATCTTCGGCTCGCCGGTCCGCGACTACCGTGCCCGGACCAAGGTCGCGCTGCGCGAGCTGGGCGTCATCGATGGGGTCACGGCGTGCGGCCGCCGCTGCGACCCGATCGCCGAGACCGAGACCGCCGTCATCCGCGCCGCCCTCGATGCGCTCGCGGCGGGCGGGCGCTGATGGCGGATGCGCTGGCCGGGCGGGTCGTCCTGGTCACCGGCAGCAGCCGCGGCATCGGTGCGGAGGTCGCGGTCGCGGGCCGGCGGCGGAGGGCGCGACCGTCGCCGTCCACTACCGCAGCTCGGCCGACGGCGCGGCGGCCACGTCGCCCGGATCCGTGCAGCGGGTGCGACGGGCGAGGCCTTCGCCGCAGACCTCACCGACGGGACGCAGGCCGAGGGCCTGGTGGCCGCGGTCATCGAGCGCTTCGGACGCGCTCGACGGCCTCGTCAACAACGCCGGGCGGACCCAGGTCGGGCCGTTCCTCGAGATCGACGCCCGCCGACGTGGGACGAGGTGCTGCGGACGGACCTCACGGCCGCCTTCCACACCTGCCGCGCCGCCCTGCCGCAGATGCTGGAGCAGGGCTCGGGATCCATCGTCAACATCGCGTCGCGGCTGGGCCAGATCGGGATCGCCGAGACCGCGGCCTACAGCGCCGCCAAGGCCGGCCTGATCGGCCTCACCCGGGCGCTGGCCGCCGAGCTCGGCCCGCGCGGCGTGCGGGTCAACGCGGTCGCGCCCGGGCATGACGCATCACCGAGATGACGGCCGACCTGGCCGTGAGCGAGGAAGGGCGGCGCCGGCTGGCCGCGATGCCGCTGGGGCGCTACGGGCGCGCGGACGAGGTCGCTGAGGCGGTCGTCTTCCTGCTCGACCGACGCGTCGAGCCTGTTCCTGGGCCAGACGCTCAATCCCAACGGCGGGGGGTACATGCCGTGAGCAGGTGATCGGCGTCCGCGACGCGGTCGGGCTCGTGCGCGACGGCGCGACCGTGGTCATCGGCGGGTCGGGGGCCGGCCACGCGCTGCCGCAGCGGTTCATCGACGAGCTTGCGGCGGTCTACGCCGAGACGGGTCAGCCGCGCGACCTGACCACGGTCCGGGTCGTGGGCATCGGCGACTTCGCCGACCGCGGGCTTCTCCCAGCTCGGGCTGCCCGGGCTGCAGCGCCGGACGATCGGCAGCAACATCGGCAACGAGCCGCGGCTGGGCGCGCTCGTGGAGGCGGACGAGATGGAGGCCTACTCGTTCCCGCAGGGCGTGCTCTCGCAGCTGATGCGCGAGATCGCCGCCGGGCGGCCCGGGCCTGGTCACGCCACGTGGGCCTCGGCACCTACGTGGACCCGCGCCAGACCGGCGGCAAGCAGAACGCGCGGACCACCGAGGACCTCGTCGAGGTCGTCACGCTGCGCGGCCGCGAGTGGCTCCTGTTCCACGCCTTCCCGATCGACGTCGCCGTCATCCGGGGCACGACCGCGGACGAGGACGGCAACGTGACGATGGAGGGGGAGGCGGTCCAGGGCGAGATGCTCGCGATGGCGATGGCCGCCCGCAACAGCGGCGGCATCGTGATCGCCCAGGTCCGCCAGCTGGCGCCGCCGCGGGTAGCCTGCCCCTGCGCGACGTCAAGGTGCCCGGCGGCGCTGGTCGACCACGTCGACGTGGACCCCGACCAGTGGCAGACCTACATCACCCGGGACTCGCCGTACTACGCCGGCGCGCTGCGCCGACCCGTCGCGGGCCGATCCGCCGCTCCCGCTCGACGTGCGCAAGATCATCGCCCGCCGCTCGCTGCTCGAGTTCCCGCCCGGGGCGATCTGCAACCTCGGCTTCGGGATCAGCCAGCTGATCGGGCGGGTGGCCTGGGAGGAGGGGATCACCGACCGGCTGGTGCTCACGGTCGAGCAGGGCATCTTCGGCGGGGTGCCGGTGGCCGGCAACGAGGGCGGCGCCGGGCTTCAACTACCAGGCGATGATCGACCAGCCGTACATGTTCGACTTCTACGACGGCGGCGGGCTGGACATCGCGAGCCTGTCGTTCGCGGAGGTCGACGCCGAGGGCAACGTCAACGTGCACGCCTTCGAGGGCCGGGTCCGCGGGCCGGGCGGCTTCCCCAACATCAGCGCGCGCACCCGGCGCATCAACTTCGTGGGCACGCTCACGGCCCAGGGGCTGCGAGCTCGAGATCGACGGCGGCGTCCGGGTCGTCAGCGAGGGAGCGCTGCCCAAGTTCGTGCCCGACGTCCGCGAGATCTCGTTCAACGGCCGGCTGGCCCGCGAGCGCGGCCAGCAGGTCCGCTACATCACCGAGCGGGCGGTGTTCGCGCTGGAGGAGGACGGCCTCGTGCTGATCGAGGTCGCGCCCGGGCATCGACGTCGAGCGCGACGTCCTCGGCCGGATGGGCTTCCGGCCACGCGTCGCCGGACGACCTGCGCCCGATGGACGCCCGCGTCTACGCGCACGGGCGCGATGGGCCTGGCCGCGGACTTCGGGCTCGGCGCGGCGCGGACGGCGGGGCGGTACGCCTGAGCGGGGCGTACCGTCGCGCTCACCCTGGGCGTGGTGGCGAACCTGGAGCTGGTGAACCCGCCGCTCAACCTGGTGACCGCGGAGCTGCTCGCAGCAGCTGGACGACGGCACTGGCGACGCTCGAGGCGGCCGAGCCCGGCGACGTCCGGGCCGTGGTCGTGACCGCGAGCGGCGAGCGCGCGTTCTCGGCCGGATCGCACGTCGGCGAGTTCGAGGCCCAGCGAGGGCCGGCGCGGCCGGGCGCGCCTGGCGCTGGAGGCAGGCGATCGTGGCCCGCCTCGCGGCGCTGCCGATGCCGACGATCGCCGCCATCGAGGGCAACGCGCTGGGCGGCGGGCTGGAGCTGGCCCTGTGCTGCGACCTGCGCGTCGCCTCGGAGCGGCGCGCGGCTGGGAATGCCCGGAGGTGCGCCTCGCCGTGATGCCGGGCGCCGGCGGCACGCAGCGGCTGCCACGGGTCGTCGGGCTCGGCCCGCGCCAAGGAGCTGATCCTCACCGGCCGGGTGCATGACGCGGCGCGAGGCCGAGCGGATCGGCCTCGTCACCGCGTCGTCGCCGCGCCGGCGAGGCCGCGCGGCTCGCCACGGAGATCGGCGAGGAGATCGCGGAGCGCGGTCCGCTGGCCGTGCGCGAGGCCAAGCGCCTCGATCGATGCGGCGCCGAGACTGGACCTCGACGCCGGCCTCGGCCGCCGAGCTCGACGCCTCGCGAACGCATCTTCGCGACCGACGACATGCTCGAGGGCGCCGCGGCCTTCCTCGCCAAGCGCGACCCCGGACTATCGAGGCCGATGACGGCCGACCAGCAGCGAGGAGTCTGCCCACATGAGTGACATCGGCCGCTTCGGCGTCTTCCTGCCGTCCTACATCTGGGAGGGCGACGGTCGCGGAGCGGGCGCGCGGCATCAAGGCGTTCGCCCGGACCGTGGAGGAGCTCGGCTTCGACTCGCTGTTCATCACCGACCACCTGCTGGCCGCGCGGCGGTTCTACTCGGTCAACTGGCTGGAGCCGCTCGACGGCGCTCGCGGTGGCCGCCGGGCGTCACCGAGCGGGTGCGCCTCGGGCACGTCGATCCTGATCATGCCGCTGCGCAACCCGGTCATCCTCGCCAAGGAGCTCGCCACCCTCCAGTTCCTGTCCGACAACCGGGTGATCCTCGGCGCCGGGGTCGGCTGGAACGAGGCCGAGTACGAGGCGGTCGGCGTCCACAAGTCCGAGCGGGGCAAGCGCACGGACGAGATGCTGGACATCATGCTGCCCGCTGCTCGAGGGCGAGACCGTGACCTACCACGGCCGGTACTACTCGGTCGACGACGTGTTCATCGAGCCGCGCGCCTCCCAGCGGCCCGAGATCTGGATCGGCGGCGGCTCGCAGCTGGCGGATCCCAAGTCGCCGGACCTGCCGCGGTTCGTGGAGGCCGTCAAGGCCCGCACGATGCGCACCGACGGCTGGATCCCGCGACCCACCTGCCCGCCCGAGGACATCGCGCGTGACTGGGCGCGAGCTCCAGGCGTACTACCGCGAGCACGGCCGCGACCCCGAACGAGTGCGTGGTCGCCCACGAGAACTTCCTGCACCTCGTCCTGACCGACGACCCGGCGAAGGCCCGCGAGGAGCAGCACCGGGCGTTCCTGAAGGTGATGAGCGCCGAGCGCGGGCGAGGACTACCTCGAGTCCGTCTACCTGTTCGGGACGCCGGACGAGGTGATCGCCTCGCTCCAGGCGCGGATCGACGCCGGCGTCGAGTACTTCATGCTCCACACCATGACCCCCGACCCGGCCCAGCTCCGCCACTGGGTCGGACGAGATCATCCCGGCGCTGACGGTTCCCGCCCACGGCCGGTCCGGTCCGACGCTCTCGTCGCGGTGACCGTGACGGTGACGGCGCGCGTTGCCCTGCTGGGCAAGCCACTGCGGCGGCGCCACTCGCAGGTGATGCACGACGCCGCGTTCGCCGCGGCCGGGATCGACGGCCAGTACGTGCTGCCGAGCTGGAGACCCGAGCAGGTCGCGGCGGCCGTCGCCGCGGCCCGCGGCCCGGCTGGCTGGGCCTCGGCGTCACGGCACCCTACAAGCGCGCTGGTGGCCGGGCCTGTCGACGAGGTCGAGGCCGACGCGACGCGCGATCGGCGCCGTGAACAACGTCGTCCGCACCGACCGATGGCCGCCTCGTGGGCTTCAACACCGACGCGCCCGGTTTCCGGGTCGGCGTGGAGCTGGCGATGGGCAGGTCCCTCGAGGGCGCCGACGTCGTGATCGCCGGAGCCGGGGGGCGGCCCACGCGGTCGTCTACGCGTGCCTGACCGCCGGGGCCCGCTCGGCTGACGATCGGCAACCGGACGGTCCGGCCGCCGCCCGGCGCTGGCGCGACGCGATTCGCGTGGCATCGGCGCGCGGGCGCACTCACGGCCCTGGCGCTCGACGACGCGGCCTTCGCAGACGCGCTCCACGGCCGACCTCGCCGTCAACGCCACGACGGTCGGCATGGTCGATGCCGGGCACCGCGCTCCCCATCGAGCTCTGCGCGCCGGCGCGACCGTCTTCGATCTCGTCTACGTGCCGGCCGAGACGCCGCTGCGTCGCGGCGGCGCGCGCCCGCGGCCTGCGGGCCGCGAACGGCTCGGAGATGCTCATCGCCCAGGCGGCGATCGCGTTCGAGCGCTGGACCGGCGTCGGCGGGATGGCGGACGTGATGCGGGCCGCGGTCGCGCCCGCTGCTCGCCGACCCGGCGGCGCGGGCCTGACCCGATGCGGCTCGCGACGATCCTCGACGGCGATGACGGCTTCGTGGTGGCGGTGATGCGCGACGGTCGGGTCGTCGGGCTGGGACCGGCGATGGGCATCGGTGCGGGCGATCGCCGCGAGCGGCGGGACGGCCTGCGCCGGATCCGCGACTGGCGGCGGGCGAGCCGCGGGGCGCTGGGCCGCGCGGCCTGGCGTACCGCTGGCGGACGTGACCCTTGGGCCCGCGGTCCCGGACCCCGGGGCGATCTACACCGTCGGGCACAACTATCGCGAGTCCTGGCGAGCCTCGCGACGCGGTCCCGGACGGCCCGCTGGTCTACGGCAAGGCGGTCAGCGCCGTGGCGGCCACCGGGGCCGTCGCCTGACGTGGGACCGGTCAATCACGGCCAACGTCGATGCCGAGTGCGAGCTCGGGATCGTGATCGGCGCGCACGCGCCTCGACGTGTCCCCCGAGGCCGAGGCGATGCACCATGTCCTCGGCTACACGAGCATCAACGACGTCTCGTCGCGTGACGCATGGCTGGACGGCGACCAGTGGCTGCTCGGCAAGTCGATGCCGGGGTTCTGCCCGGTGGGCCCCTGGATCGTGACGGCCGGACGAGGTCGGACGCGACGACCTGCGGCTCGAGCTGCCTCATCAACGGCGACGCCGATCCAGGACGGGACGACCGCCCAGATGCGGTTCAGGATCCGCGAGATCGTCTCGTACCTGAGCCGGCACCACGTGGCTCCGGCCCGGCGACCTGATCGCGACCGGCACACCGCGACGACTGCGCGAGGCCGCCCGGACCGGATCGCCACCTCGAGGCCGGCGACGAGGTGACCTGCTGGATCGAGCGGATCGGCGAGCTGACGACGAGGATCGCCTGACAGCAGAAGGAGAAGCTGCGATGAAGCCGCCGACCGTGTTCATCGGCGAGATGACCGAACCGCGAGGTCGAGGCGTACCTGCAGGACTACGAGACGGTGATCGTCCCGGTCGGCTCCACCGAGCAGCACGGGCCGCACGCGCCGCTCGCGACCGACGTGCTCATCCCCGTCGAGGTCGCCCGGCGGATTGCCGAGCCCGCGATCGGCGCCGTCGTCGCGCCCCCGGTCAGACTATGCGCTCTCGTACCCCCACGTCGGCTTCACCGGGCGTCGTCCACATCCGAGTCTCGACGTTCATGACGCTGATCGAGGATCTGTGTGCCTCGTTCGCCGACGGTCGGGCTTTCGGCGGATCGTGTTCCTCAACGGTCACTACGACAACACGTACGCGATCGCGTACGCATGCGCGACGCGGCCGAGCGAATGCCGGCGGGCGCCCAGGCCTTCCCGGTCAACTACTGGGACGGCATGACGGCCGAGGAGGCCGCCGAGTTCTTCGACCCGTCGAACGGCCTGCACGCGAACAAGGGCGAGACCGCGGCGGTCCTCGCAATCAACCCTGGTCTCGTGGACATGGAGCTCGCCAACGTCGAGTTCCCCGCCGTTCCCCGAGGTCACCAGCCCGGCTCCCGTCCATACGGCGTTCTTCTTCTCGACGCCCGGCTCGGTCCACCGGGCGACCCACTCCGGGACCTGGGGCGACGCCCGCTCGGCCACGCCCGAGTTCGGCGAGCGCTACCTGCAGGTGGTGACGGACGCCACGATCCGGATCCTCGACGACGTGGAGCGCACCGACCGGGCGATGCCCCGCGCGAGGGCGGGGTCCGCTCAGGCCAGGCCGAGCGCCGCTCGCACCTGGACGGGCAGCGCCGTGTAGTCCGGGGCCACCGCGAACGCCCCCTCGGCGAGGAGCGCCTCGGCAGGCTGGGACGAGGTGATGCCCAGCACCGCGCACCCGGCGGCGCGGCCGGCGCGCACCCCGTTGACGGCGTCCTCCACGACCAGGCATCGAGCGGGCGGCAGGCCCAGCTGGTCGGCGGCGAGCAGGAACGTCTCCGGGTCCGGCTTCCGGCGGGTGACATCCTCCGCGGAGACCACGGCATCGAAGGTCGAGACCGGGATCCCGATCGCGGCCAGGTTGCCCGCCAGCTTCGGCCGGTCGGAGCCCGTGGCGAGGCCCAGGCGGATGCCGGCAGCCCGCAGCTCCGCGAGGAACGCATGGACGCCGGCGATCGCCTGCAGGGAGTCCGGGATCAGCTCGAGGTAGACCTCGTAGGTGAGCGGCTTGTCCACGGCCAGGTTCGCGGTCACGCCGTGGCGCGCCGCCGCCCCGGTGATGAACCGGTCGTCGCCGGCGCCCACGAACGGCTCGAAGTCCTCGCGCGGGACCACGATCCCGTAGCGCCGCCGGAGCGCCTCGGCTGCCGCGGCGGCGATGAATGGCTCGGAGTCACAGAGCGTGCCATCGAGGTCGAACACGACGGCGTCGAAGGTGAGATCGGACATCGGTGGGCCTCGCCGGCAGGGGTCGTCAGGCGCCGGCCGGGTCCCTCCCCGCGTCGATGCCGGTCAAGGCGCTTCCGTGGCGCTCCGCCTCGCCCGACGCGAACCAGCCGCGCAGGCTGCCCCGCCACAGCGCGCGCTCGTGGAATCGACCATCCGGGTTGATGCCGTCGAGGCCGCCCGACGTCACCAGGGTCTCCAGCAGGGGTGCCAGCTGCGAGCCGTAGACGTGCATGCACGGCTCGGGGCGCACGCCCGGCCACGAGTAGCAGGACACCACCGTCCGCCGCTCGTCGGTCGGGATGCCGGGTGGGAGCGTCGCCCAGGCCGGATCGTCCGGGTCGAACGTCCACTGGTCCAGGTGGCCCTGCGGGATGCCCTCCACGCCGCGCACGACCTGGGGTTCCACGTCCAGCAGGTAGGGGTCGACGGACAGGTCGCAGATCACCGCGTGCTTCGGGAGGAGCGCGAGCCAGGCGTTGGGGATCAGCGGCCTGGACGGATCCCGCCTCGCCGTCGCGTCCACGAGCAGGTCGGTCAGCAGCAGCCGCGCCTTGAGGTACTCGGGGTCACCGGTCAGGTTCCGGCCGGCCGTGACGACCTCCACGCCGGGGAGCCCCGCGCGCGTGTAGGTCTCGTTGCGGGCGTCGTCGCCGTACTTGGTGGCGAACTCGACGGCGTGCCGGCCCACCCGGCCTGCGCCCATGATCAGCACCTTGACCGTCGAGTGGCGTGGGCCGCCGAGCTCCGGCCAGGTCCGCTCGAGGGCGGCGAACGCGCCCGAGATCCCGTTCCAGGCCACGCTGCGGAGGTTCTCGACCAGCCGCCGGCCGTCCTCGTTGCGAATGAGATCCAGCGCGATGGCATCGATCCCGAGCTCGGCCAGCATCCCGACACGCGCCGGCCGGGTGGCGAAGTGGAGCATGGAGACGAGGACGGAACCCCGTCGCAGGAGGTGATACCGGCCCTCCGGGGCCCGGAGCACCACCACGATGTCCTGCCGGTAGCAGTCCTCTTCGTCGCTCACCACCACGTCGGGCGACAACGTGCTGTAGTCGGTGTCCGTGTAGCCCATGGCGGATCCGATGCCGCTCTCGACGTGAACCTCGGCGCCGTTCGCGGCAAGCAGGCCGATCAGCGGCGGCAGGAAGTCCCGTCGCTCACCGGGCTCCCGGTGCATGCGTGGGAACCCGACGGTCACCCGGCTACGCGTTGTCATTCAGCCTCCAATCGATCGTCGGTCGCGGTGTGTCCCTTCGTACGCAGGGTCTCCCGCGGGGACGGGCGCCCGCATCTGCCGTCCGACCCCGAGCACCGGGGTCCGCATGGCCCGAGCGCCGCGCGCGAAGGAATGCAATGCTGTCAGGGTGACAGCGAAGAGCGAGCGCGTCCTGACGTTCGGCTTCCCCCGGATGGAGAACGAGCCCGGCGAGCGGCGGGCCTTCCTGCCATCGCTTGCCGGCACGGTGGCCGCGATGGGGGCCGACGTGGTGGTCCAGGCGGGCAGCGGGACCCGCATGGGCATCCCTGACGAGGAGTACCTGGCGGCATCGCCCCGGGTTCGGATCGCGGACGAGGCCACGGCGTTCGCCCAGGACGTCGTCGTGATCCTGCGGGCGCCCGAGGGGCGCTACGAGCTGGTGCGGCGCGGCGCGATCCTGCTCTCGATGCTCCACTTCGTCACCCGCCCGGAACGCTCGGAGCTGCTCGATCGCCTGGGGATCGAGGCCGTGGCCCTCGACATGGTCACCGGCGACGATGGCCGGCGCCTGGTCCAGAACCTGCGCGACGTCGCCCGCAACGGGCTCTCGTCCGCCTTCGATGCCCTGGAGCGCCGCTGGCCGCCGCTCTTGTCCCCGGACCGCCGGGCGATCAGCGTCACGATCATCGGCGCCGGTGGGGTCGGCAAGCATGCGATCGAGTGGGCCGCCCGCGCCGGTACCGCGGAGCGCAATGAGCGGTTCATGCGAGAGGGGCTCCCGGGCGTGGAGGTCGTGGTCGCGGAGCAGAACCTCGCCGGCAACGAGGCCTGGTTCCGGCGCCGGCTGCCGCAGACGGACATCCTCGTGGATGCCACCGCGCGGCGGGACACGTCGCGCTCGCTGATTCCCAATGCGTGGCTGGGTCTGCTCCCGAAGCACGCCGTCATCTGCGATCTTGCCGTGGACCCGTACCTGCCCGACGACGATCCGCCCGTCGTGCGCGGGATCGAGGGCATCCCGCAGGGCAACCTGGACCAGTGGGTGTTCGATCCCGACGACCCGGCCTGGGACCGGCTGCCGCCCGGCATCCCGACCGACGAGCGGCGAACCGTCGTGTCCTGTTACTCGTGGCCGGGCGTGGAGCCGGTGGCCTGCATGGAGGCCTATGGCTCCCAAATCACGCCGCTGCTCAAGACCCTGGTCTGGTACGGCGGGACCTCTGCCATCGCGCCCTCGGTGTCGTTCCACGGGCGCGCCATGTGGCGGGGAAGCCTGCGGCACTTCCTGGGTCACGAACCCGCGGGCTGAGCGGCCCAGGCGCGAGGGATCAGCGTCGGGCGGTCGGGCGCTGCCGTCCAGCCGGTGGCATCGGATCGTGCGACGCCACGTAGCCCGGGACCTGGGCGCGATGCGCGAGGCCCAGCTTGGCCAGGATGGAGCTCACGTAGTTCTTGACCGTCTTGTCGGACAGGAACACCGCGGCCGCGATCTCGCGGTTCGTCATCCCGTCGGCGATGAGCGGCACGATCTCGCGCTCCCGAGCGGTCAGGCCGACACCTTCGCCCGAGTCCCCGCTGGCGATGCGCCGGATGCGGTCGAGGACCACGCCCGTCACGACGGGATCGAACATCGACCGCCCCTGGCCCACGGCCTCCAGCGTGCGCACCAGCTCCGCGGATCGGGTCTGCTTCAGCACGTATCCACGGGCCCCGGCCAGGACTGCCGCGAACACGTCGGCCTCGGCCGGCGAGCTGGTGAGGAACACGACGTGGATGGCGGGGAGCTCGTCCCTGAGTCGTCGGCAGGCTTCGATGCCCGACGCGTCCGGGAGCCGGATGTCGAGCAGCGCGATGTCCGGCCGGAAGCGCCGAGCCTGGGTGATCGCGTCGGCGCACGTCCCGGCCTCGGCCACGACCTCGAACATGCCCCGCCGGTCAAGGTGGGCAACGAGCCCGCGGCGAACGACCTCGTGGTCATCGACGACGAGGATCCGCAGGGGCGAGGACGCCTCGGTCATCGTCGTCTAGACCGGTGGCCGGCGCCCGGGAACGTCACGTCCGCGGGGCGCCACCGTGAGCTCCGACGTCCGGACCCCGAAGCGGATCGACATCGCCGCCCAGCCCGGATGGTCCGTCGTCCAGCGCTCGACCGTCGCCCCGGTCGTCGACCGTCGCTCGATCGTGCCGTCGCCCTCGAGCACCAGCGACTCACCGTCGGCAATGGGCAACGTCCGTGGGCGGAACCGCGTGGCGCCGGCCCGGCCGGTCTGCGCCCGGTGCACGCTCACGACGGACGGCCGTCGATGAGCGCTCGAAGCGCGACCTGCAGGCGCTTGTTGGCGCTTGCGTCCTGGGCGGAGGTTTCCTGGCTCCGCGCTTCACGCGCCTCGGCCGCATCGCGCATGGAGTCGGCGATCCGCTGGTTGAGGCGATCGTCCTCGGGGCGATGACCGACCGGCGGGGGTGCGGCGACGGAGGGAGAACGCCCCTGCGGGCGAGAGTGGCGTGCCATGGTCGACTTCCAGCTGCCGGCCGGACGCAGCCACGGAGGTCGTGGCACTCGGCACGGAGGTCGGACAGGAGTCCAGCATGCCGCGTGGCGCCGGGAAGCGCAACCGTCCGGGACCGCAACCGAGCCGTCAGGCTCGCGCGCGCTCCAGGATCAGCGTCTGCCAGAAGTGGCCGCGGTGGTTCTCGACCAGGGTCAGCCCGCCGGTCGCGGCGACGTTGAGCACGCCGGTCGAGCGGTGGACGTGGACCCGGAACGGGTCCCGCCAGAGGGCGCTCCAGCGGTTGCTGATTTCCCACCCCGGCGCGGATCCAGGCATCGTCCCGCGGCAGGACCAAGCCCAGTCGCCGGCGGGTCTTGTCCGCCGCCACGCGGACGAGCGCCTCCATGTGCGGGTAGCAGCAGACCACGCGGTCGAGCGCGACCAGGTCGGCCTCCGGCAGATCGGGCGCAAGCGCCACGGCATCGCCCTTGTGGTAGGTCACCCGGCCGGACAGCCCACGCCGGTCGGCCTCTGTCCGGGCGGCCTCGAGATAGGGGCCCGAGGCGTCCACGTCGATCGCCGATGCCGCTCCGGCCGCCAGCAGCGCGTGGTGCACGGCGCCGACACCGGCCCCGATGTCCAGCACCGTCAGCCCGTCGACGCCGCCTGCCGCCAGCCCGGCGACCAGCCGGGTCGTCCATCCGTTCGGCCCGCGCTCCCGGTACTCGAGCAGACGCTCGCCGGCGCGGCGCGCGTCGAACTGGTCGTCGTAGATGGTCGGCTCGCAGCAGTCCACGTCGTGGATCCTAGACCACCCGGATCCCGGTGGTCGCGGCGCGGCCCCTCGCGCCACGGGGGGCGCTCCCGCGACGGGTGGCGCTCCCGCGACGGGTGAGTATGCTGCGCTCCATGGGTGACAGGGTCTCTCTCTCCGGCGACCAGTGGGAAGCGCTCCTGCACCTGCCGTTTGCCGTCTACTCCACCGTCGCGGATGCGGACGCGGACCAGGGCAGCGCCGAGGCGCAGTTCCGGAGCTTCCGGGAGGAGATCGAGCACGGCCGATCCGTCTTCGCCGAGGGGACGACGGGTGGCGATCTCACCAACGCGGTCGCCGGGAACCTGGACGTCCTGTGGTCCGCGCACCGGGCTTCCGGGCGGTCACCCGAGGAGGTGGTCGGCCGCGGGATGAAGGCCCTGCACAAGATCGACGACGGCGAGTCGGAGGCCATCCGGGACTGGCTGCTGGTGGTGGCCCTGGGCGTCGCCCGCGCCATCCACACGGTCGGTGAGCCGCCGGTGTCCTGGAGCGAGGTGTACGCGCTGCGGGACCTGGCCAGGTGGCTCAACCGCCCTGTGCCCGACATCACCGAGTCCTGATCCCGCCCGGGCGAGATCCCAAGCCGCCGAGCAACGATGCTCTCTGCGCCCCAACCCACCTGCTTCCTGATCGCCGACATCTCCGGGTACACCGGCTACCTGGCCGATGTCGAGCTGGACCACGCGCAGGACATCCTCGCCGACCTCATCGGCGCCGTGGTCACCGCGCTGCGGCCCAACTTCCGGCTGGCCAAGCTCGAGGGTGACGCCGCGTTCACCTTCGCGGCCGTGGAGGCCATCGACGGGTCGATGCTCCTCGACACCATCGAGCGCTGCTACTTCGGCTTCCGCCGCCGCCGCCGCGATGTGCGCCAGGCCACTTCGTGCGAGTGCAACGCATGCAGCCGGATCCCGGATCTCGACCTCAAGTTCGTCGTGCACAACGGCAAGGCCATCGTCCAGAGGGTCGCAGGGCGCCAGGAGCTCCTGGGATCGGACGTGATCGTCGTCCACCGCCTGCTCAAGAACGAGGTCGTGGAGCAGCTGGGGATGGGGGCGTACGCCCTGATCACCCAGGCGTGCATCGACGCCTCCGACATCGATCCTGCCGCGCTCGGCATGCTCGAGCACACCGAGACCTATGACCGGCTCGGTGATGTCCCGGCATGGGCGCACGATCTCGAGCGTCGCTGGCGGGAGGAGGAGGATCGCGCACGGGTGTTCGTGACTCCCGAGGAGTCGATCCTCACGGTGTCCGTGCCCACGAGCGCGCCCCCCCAGGTGGCCTGGGAGTTCCTGACCAAGCCCGGCCAGCGGATGACCTGGCAGCCGTGGGTCACGTCGGTCGAGATCAGGGGCGCCACCGGGGGACGGCGCGGGCCGGGTTCGGCCAACCACTGCATGCACGGCAAGGATGCCGTGGTGGAGGAGATCCTCGACTGGCGGCCCTACGACTACGTCACCGACCGCACCATCATCGACACCCCAGCGGGCAAGCTCAGGCTGCTCCACGCCATCGAGCTGGAGCCACTCCCCTCCGGGACCATGATCCACTACCGGTTCGCGCCCCCGAGGGCGAAGAAGGACCTGGCGTTGGCCCAGCAGGTGGGAGTTGCCTACGGCGAGGCGCTGCGGTCGAGCGTCCCGACGCTGATCGCCCAGCTGGAGGCCGAACTCGCGAAGCGTGAGGCGGACCGGGGTCCCGAGCCGGCCCTTGCGGCGGCCCGCCCCGAGGGACCGCTCGCAGGGATCACGCCGCTGCCGATGACCGACTGATCAGCGGGCGACGCCCCTCCCCGTAGACTGTGACCCTTCGCCGCAGGGAGACCGCCTCGATCGTGCGCCTCGACTTCAGCGTCCTCCGGCGCCTCCGCGCGTCGCTCGTCAACTCGATCGGGGACGTGACCTTCGGGATGGAGGACGGTGCGGTCTCGGTCGCCGGCCTCGTGTTCGGCGTGGCGGCGAGCACCAACGACAGCCAGATCGTGCTCCTCGCGGGGGCGAGCGGGGCGATCGCCGGAGCCGTCTCGATGATGGCCGGCACCTATCTTGACGTGCACTCCGAGCGGAGCCGGGCGGCGGGTCTCGTCGGGCAGGCCCGGGCCTCGATCGCCGCGGATCCGGCGGCGGCCCGTGAGCGCGTGGCCGGGCAGCTTCGCGCGGCGGGCTTCACGGACACCGAGGCGCAGGGCGTCACGGCAGCGTTCGAGCGGAACCCGGATGCGCTCCTGGACTACGTTGCCGCGTTCGAGCTCGGGGTCCCACGCAGCGAGGGGGCGTCACCCTGGACGCACGCCGCCTGGATGTTCGTCGCGGACCTGTTCGCCGCGAGCGTTCCCGTGTTGCCGTTCGCCCTGTATCCGATCGAGACCGCCCGCCTGGTCTCGCTCGTGGTCACTGGCGCGCTGATGGCGGCGCTCGGGATCGCGAGGGGCCGCATCGGGCACGAGCCGGTCTGGCGGACCGCGCTCCAGACGATGGGGATCGCCGGGGCTGCGGCGCTGGCCGGCGTCCTGATCGGCTGGCTGGTCACCCGATAGGCGGCCGGCGAGCGGGCAACGCGCCGACCTGGAGCATCAGCCCCACCTGGTCCGCGACGCCCCAGTGCTCCACGGCCTTGCCGGCCTCGAACCGGAGAATGTCGATCACATCCACCTCGACCGGCGCGCCCGACGGGGGGTTGCCCATGACGGCGCCCGTGTTGACGCCGCGAGCCTTGTTGCGGGTCCACACGATGTCGCCGGCAACGGCCAAGTCCTCGACCGTGAGCGAGAACTCCGACATCCACCGGTGCAGCGTGGCGGCCACCTCCTTGGCGCCGTCGCGGCCCGCATGGTTGCCGCGCTGGTGCTCCACGATGTCCTCGGCCATCAGCTCGTCGAGCACGGACAAGTCGCCCTGTCCCATCCCGACCTCGATCAGGCGACGGGTGCGATCCTCGAGGTCAGCAGCATGCATTGGGACGCTCCTTTCAGTAGAGTGCAACTCTATTTGAATAGAGTGATACTCTATCGGCATGGCAGATGTCAAGCCCGGACCTGGAGCTCGCCGACCGACCCTCCGCGCTGAGCGTGCACAGGTCACGCGCCGGCGGATCGCTGCTGCGGCTCACCGGCTGTTTGCCCGTGACGGCTATGCGACGACGACCCTCGCCGGCATTGCGCTTGAGGCGGGCGTCGCCGTCCAGACGGTGTACGCGGTCTACGGCTCCAAGGCGGGCATCCTGGCCGCGCTGCGCGAGTCGGTGGTCGACCAGCCGGAGGCCGAGGCCCTGTACGCGCAGGCGATGGCTGAGCCCTCGGCACCCCGGCGCATCGAGCTGTTCGCCAGGTCGATCCGTCGTCGCTGGGAGCTGTCGGGAGACGTGGTGGCGATCCAGCGGGACGCCGGCACCGCGGATCCCGCGATCCGGGCCGCCGTTGCCGCGATCCTCGAGCGACGCCGGAGGGGGATCGGGGCGCTGGTGGCGAGGGTGGAGCCGGCGCTGGTCGAGGCCGTCGATGTCGCGCATGCCGCCGCTGTCGTCGATGCGCTCACGCTGCCCGAGGTCTACGCGGAGCTGGTCCAGGTCCAGGGGTGGTCGCCTGACACCTACGAGGCGTGGCTGGCCGCGACGCTCACCCGGGAGCTGCTGGGCTCAGCCTGAGGCAGGAGGGCCGGGCCGGAACCCCACCATGCGGAGCTGCTCCACGACCCGTCGCCGAGCCTCTGGCGTGCCGTCGTAGCGCCAGCCGACCAGGCTCGAGAGCACCCGCCAGACCACCGGCCGGATCAGCCGGTTCTGCCGCTCGTACTCGGCCAGGATCGCCGTCGCCTCGTCCGTCTCGAGCACCCGGTGCACCGGCACGTACCGGTCGCGCCCGATCCGGACCTCCTGCGCCAGGCCGGCCTCCACGTTGTGAAGCCAGCCGGTCTTCACGCCCCAGCCGGCGACGACGACCGCCTCGCGGATCGACTTGTCATAGCGGACCACCTCGAGGACCGTCTCGCGTCGCAGGCCCGTGCGACGTCCCTTGGTCACGAGGAACAGGAAGCGGCGGCCGAACAGGAAGCCGAGGCCGGCGTGGTACAGGTGGACGGGCAGCCCCAGCAGCAGGCGGAGCAGGCCGCGCGGCGGAGAAGGCTGGTCGGCGACGGGTTCGCCGCTCGGTTCGGTCATGTCCTTGCTCCCAGTGCCGCCCCGGCGCCATGTGCGTCGTAGCGGGTCCAATGATAGCCAACTGGCAAGCAATTGGATATGCTGGCGAGCGTGACATCCCATGATCCCCTGGCGGCCCTGGACCGCATCGTCATCGGGGCCATCGGCCTGACCACGCACGCGCTCGCCGAGGCCGCTCCCGCGACCGAGCTGACCTTCCCGCAGTGGCGCGCGCTCCTGATCCTCGGCGAGGACCAGGACGGCGCCCGGGTGGGCCAGGTGGCCACGCGGGTGGGTGCCACGCTGCCGGCGACCAGCCGCCTTCTGCGACGGCTCGCCCGGCGCGACCTCGTCGCCCTCGTCCCCGACGAGCTCGACCATCGGGCCACGCGCGCCAGGCTCACGGTCCGCGGCCGGGAGGTCCGGATCGCGATCCTCGCCTACCGCGGCGCGGCGCTGCGGGAGATCGCCAGCCGCCTGGACGACCGTCATGGGGGCCCGACCCGGTCGTCGCTCGAGGCCCTCGCTGAGGCGTTCGAGGCGTACGCCTGATGCAGGACCTCCGCCCGCGTTTCGACGCCAGGATGCGGCGGATGCAGCGGCGGATCCGGTCCGCCAGCTACCTGCGGAAATGGGTCGTCCTGGGCGCCCTGATCGGGGTCGTCGGTGGCCTCGGCGCGATCACCTTCTATACCGCCCTGGACGTGGCGACCCACCTGTTCCTCGGGGTGCTGGGCGGCTACGTCCCGCCGTCGCCCGCCGGGGAGGGCGGCGCCCCCATCGTGGCCGGCTTCGACCGGCCCTGGGCCATCCCGCTCGTGGTCGCGCTCGGTGGACTCATCTCTGGGCTCATCGTGTTCCGCTTCGCCCCGGAAGCGGAGGGACACGGGACGGATGCCGCGATCGCCGCCTTCCACCACCACCCGCGCGGGATCCGTGCACGCATCCCCCTCGTCAAGCTCGTCGCCTCCGCCGTCACCATTGGCTCGGGCGGCTCGGGCGGCCGCGAGGGCCCCACGGCCCAGATCAGCGCCGGGTTCGGGTCCTATCTCGGCCGGCTCCTGGACCTCGACGCACGAGACGCGCGGATCGCCGTTGCCGTCGGCATGGCCGCGGGGATCGGGGCCATCTTCCGGGCGCCGCTTGGTGGCGCCGTCCTGGGTGCCGAGCTCCTGTACCGCGATGACGTGGAATCGGATGCCCTGGTCCCGTCGTTCATCGCCACGATCGTCGCCTACTCGATCTTCGGGACCGTCGAGGGGTTCAGCCCCATCTTCGGCGCGCAGGCACGGTTCGGGTTCAGCGATCCGGCACAGCTCGGCTGGTACGCGCTGATCGGTCTCGTGTGCGGCCTGGTGGGCCTGCTCTACATCCGCAACTTCTACGGCGTGACGGCCTGGTTCAGTCGATGGGCAGCGCCTCGCTGGCTCAAGCCGGCGATCGCGGGGTTCGTGGTCGGATGCATCGGTCTCATCATCCCCGGCGCCCTGGGAACCGGCTACGGCTTCCTCCAGGCCGGCCTCGACCGCGATGCCCTCGCGGCGATCCCGCTGTGGATGGTCCTCCTGCTGCCGTTCGCCAAGATCCTCGCGACCTCGCTCTCGATCGGCTCCGGCGGTTCGGGCGGCATCTTCGGTCCCGGGATGTTCATCGGCGGCATGCTTGGGGCCGCGATCTGGCGGCTCCTCGAGCCCATCGCCCCCGCCATCCCGGCGGATCCCGCCCCATTCGTCATCGTGGCCATGATGGCTGTGTTCGGCAGCGTGGCCCACGCACCGCTCGCGGTGATGCTGATGGTGGCCGAGATGACCGGCAACCTCTCGATGCTGGCTCCGGCGATGGTCGCTGTCGGGCTCGCCATGTTCGTGGTGGGCCCGCGGTCCATCTACAAGAGCCAGCTGATCACGCGGGCGGACTCACCAGCACACCGCTTCCGCTTCGCGCTGCCCCTGCTGGCCGCGGTCGCGGCCGGTGACGCGGCCCGCCAGGCGCGCGTGATCGTCCAGTCGGACGAGACCGTCGCAGCGGCTCGCGGGCGGATGATCGCCGCCGGTGTCCCTGGAGCCCCCGTGATCGCGCGCGACGGAACGGTCACCGGCGTGGTGGACCAGGAGGCCCTCGACGGCGTGCCCGATGACGAGCTCGTGGGCCACCACCTGACCGCTCAGGAACCGATCCTGGTGGCCGAGGACGGCCTCGATGACGCGCTGGGCGCGCTCGCCGACCACGCCCGGGACTGGGCACCCGTTGTCTCGGGCCACCGCCTGATGGGCATCCTGTCGGTTCGTGACGCGATGGGCGCCTATCGCTCCGCTCTCAACAGCAACGTCCGGCAGGTGCGCGGGTTCCGGGCGGACGGCGTCATCGTGGAGACCGAGGTCGTGAAGGGGTCGGCGCTGGCCGGCCGCACGGTGGCCGGCGTCCAGTGGCCGCGGAAGGTGGTCGTGGTCGCCATCGAGCGCCACGAGACGCTGCTGGTCCCGCGGGGCGATCTGGTGATGGAGCCGGGCGACAAGATCTCGCTGTTCGCCGACACCGGGGCAGCCGCCGAGCTGGACACGCTGCTGCACGCCGAGGCGCCACCTGTCGCCGACGCCGAAGGCGGGGATCCGGCCCCGACACCCGTCGCCTAGGCCGTGCCGGCTACGCCTCGGTGGCCGCGATCAGGTCGTCGTACCCGGACGGGTCCGGGGCAACCCAGCGGTGGACGTACTCGAGGCGCATCGGCTCGCGGATCTGCGGATCGTCCTCGTCCATGGTCATCAGCAGCTCCACGAACCGGGCATGGTCCGCCCGCGTCGCGTCGAGGACCGTGAAGTTGCAGTGGTTGAACGGCGGCGAGGTCCACGCGATGGCCAGTCCCTTGTCCGCCCCGGCGTCACGGACCGCGGCCCACGTCGGCGCCGACACGACGCACGCATCGAGCTCGCCCGCCGCCAAACGCTCCAGCTGGGCGAACTCGGCTCCGCCGGTGTCACCGTGCTTGCCGAGGTCCCGGTCGAGGCGTTCGCCGCGGAAGGCGACCAGGGGGTCGAACCCGGACCGGCGCATGGCGAAGGCCGGCAGGATCCAGGCCTGGGGCGAGTCGCTGTCGCCGAACCCGACGCGCCGGCCGCGCAGTGCCTCGAGCCCGCCGCCGGCGGCGGGTGACCCGGCGGGCACGACGACGAGGCTGGTCCATCCTCGGTCGGTGTCGCGCATCGCGATCGGCCGACAGCTTCCGCCGGTCGCTCGCAGCGTGGCCACGTACGCAAGGTTCGTGTTCCACGCCACGTCGATCCAGCCATCCGCCAGGGCGGCCACCTGCTCCTCGTAGGACGAGAACAGGACGTACTCCAGCGGCACGCCCCGGTCGCGGAACCAGCGCCGGAACGCCTCCCAGATGGTGACCACCTGCGCCTTGTACGCGACCGCCCCGACGCGGTAGACGGCCCGCCCCGAGGGCTTCATCACGCTCCCCATCAGAACAGGTCCATGCCGAGGAGCGCCTTGCCGACGAAGTCGCGGAGCACGTCCGTGGTGGGCGCCATCACCGTCCACGCGCGAGCGTCCCGGAAGTTCCGCTCGATCCCGAGGTGCCGCGAGAACGCCGCCCCGCCGCAGGCACGCATCGCCGCATCGGTGACGTCGATCGCCATCTCGGCCGCCGCGGCCTTGAGCGCGAGCACCCCCAGCCGGGCTTCCGGCTCGCCGTCCTCGACCTGGCGGGCGACCTCGTAGAGCAGCGCCCGTGCCTGCATGTGGCGGATCTTCGCCTCCGCCAGGCGGGCCCGGACGCCCGGGATATCCGCGAGCGACGAGCCGAGGTGCTGGAGGCGCGCGCCGCCGACGTGGTCCGTCGCGGTCGCGAGGGCCGCCGCGGCGATGCCCATCGAGGTGGCGGAGCCGGACAGCACGAACCAGGGGAGGGTGGCCGACATCATCAGCCCAAATCCGGAGCCGGGATCGCCCAGGCGTCGGTCCACGTCGACCTGGACCCCGCGGAAGGTGACCGGTGCCGAGGCATTGCCACGCATGCCGAGCCCGTCGAAGGCGACGGGAACGGCCAGGCCGTCGGAACGGGAATCAACGACGTACAGCTCGGTCTCCAGCGGGCTGGTTCCCCCCACGGCTCCGGTTGCCGCCACGTAGGAATCGGCTTCACCGGCCGAGGTCACCCATGACTTGTCGGCATCGATCGTGACGCTGGCTCCGGGACCTGGGAGGGCTCGCGACACCTGCGCCCAGAAGTGGCTCCGGGACCCCTTCTCGCTGTAGGCAAGCGTCGTGAGGTGTCGTCCGGCGGCAATCTCCCGCAGGATCTCCGCCTTGATCCCGTCGTCAGGCCCGGTGGTCCCCCCGGCGATGGTCCGCGAGCCGACGAGATGCATCGTGTAGACCATCCCGGTCGAGGCGCAGGCAGCCGCCACCTGCTCCACCACCCCCACAACCTCGGCCGCCGTCGCGCCGGCTCCCCCATAGGCGGTCGGCACGGCAAGGCCCAGCAGGTCGCTGCGTCGCAGGGCTTCGACCGCCTCGGCGGGGAAGCGGGCGGAGTGGTCGACGTCCGGGGCGTTGGCGCGGATCACCTCGATGGTCGCCTCGAGGTCGGGGGTCGCGACGGTCATCTGAAATCCTCCACGTTGGTCGAGAGCCCGGTCTCGGGTTGGGCCAGGGCGCGCGTCGAGTCGGGCGCAGCCTGTTCATTGGAGCGCGCCTCGATGACGGCTCGATGACGGGCCAGCCAGGCGGCGGTCCGGGGCGCCCTGGCGGGCTCCTCGACCACGGTGGGCGCCAGGGCGAGCAGGTCCGCGAGCGTGTCGATGTCTGGCCACGACTCGCCGGTGGCGGGCCGCCAGCCGGCACCGACAAGGCCCGCCTGCGTGGCGGCGCGAGCCGTGGTGCCGCCCAACCGGACGACCTCGAGGGCACCCCTGAGTCGCCGCTCCAGGGCCCGGCGGCGACGATCACGCAGGCGGGCCGGCCACCATGGAGGAGCGCCGGGCCAGCGGAGGCCGATGAGGTGATATCCCCCGTCGGGAGTTGGCCCCAGCACCGCCGCATCACCAGCCCGCCCGAGGCGCTCCAGCGCGGCCAGGATCACGTCCTCGTGGATCGACGGGTTGTCGCCGGCAACCGCGATCGCCCGGTCGGCCCCGGCGTCGAAGGCGGTGAGGAACACGTCCACGAGCGCCCCGGCAAGCCCGGAGGAGGTCTGGACCCGGATCGCCCAGTCGCGACCGACCAGGTCACGGATCGGAGCGACGTCCTCGATCCGCGGAACCATGATCAGGGTCGATGCCCGCGAGCGATCGGCAGCCCGGACGAGACCCGCCGCCGTGTCTGCGAGGCACGCGGCCCATGCCGAGGCCGTCAGTTCCTCGCCGATCTCCCTGGCCAGCCTGGTCTTGGCGTGGCCCGCGCCGGGCGCCTTGGCCATCAGCGCGAGGACCGGCGCCGGTCGGCGCTCGCGGACCGTGGTCTCGATCAGGGCCCTGGCTGCCGCTGCCGAGCCGCGCGGGGAGCCGGACACCTTGCTGGTCCCGCCCTGCCGGGGTCGGAAGCGAACGGCGATCTCGCGGATGACCAGGCCGCGGTCGGCCAGGGCCCGGGCGACCAGCTGGGCGGTCCATCCATACCCGTCGTGATCCAGCGCGAGGCGTCGGAGGGTGCCTGCGCGCAGGACCTTCGCCGGCGGCAGGTCGTGGACCCGCCGTCCCGTCAGCTGGCTGGCCAGGGCCGCGACGAGCGTGTTGCCGACCCGCGCGTGCCAGGGCATGGCGCCGCGCTCGATGAGCCGGCCCGGACGACGCCCGAGGACCACGTCGGCGTCGGGGAGCGCGGCGGTGAGGCGCCCAACGTCGGCAGGGTCGCACGAGCCATCGCCGTCGAGGAACGCCACGGCATCGTGCTCGTGACCGTCCGGGGCCGGGGCGAGCGCGACGTCGGTCCCGGTGCGGCAGGCGCGCCCGTAGCCTCGCCGCGGCTCCAGGATCAGCCGCGCTCCCGCCGCGGCCGCGACGACGGCGGTGGCGTCCCGAGAGCCCCCGTCGACGACCAGCACGCAGCACGCGGTCCCGTCGAGGAGACCTGCGACCACAGCCCCGATCGCCGCCTCCTCGTCGAGCGTGGGGATCACGGCTGCCACCCGGAGCGGCACCCTGGCCGACGGCACGGTCACGGTGCGTCGCTCGAGACAGGTCCGAGCAGCGTGAACCGCCCGTCCGTGGCGATCACCCGGCGGTCCTCCCCGCGGATTCTGGTGATCGCCCGCTCTCGATTGGCGCTGGCCCAGGAGCTGGGGCTCCATGCGTCCGCGTCGAGGAGGACATAGCCCCCCGCGATGTTCCGGGGGTTGCGGTTCACCAGCCGGATCTCCGAACGGGACGCCAGCGGCGCTGCAAGCCCCTCGTCGACGACTAGGAGGGCGTCCGGCGGCACAGACCCGGCGATCATCCGCACGGCCCCGATTGCGGCGGGCCGGTGGTACGGCGCGGCCGCGCCCTGGTCGAACGGCGGCACGGAACCCTGGACGGCGGCGACGACCAGCGCCGGTCCCGCCAGGCCGACCACGCCGACCACGCGAAGCGCTCCTGCCCCCCGGGCCGTCGCGCGTGGCGCCCAAGCCAGGCGAGCGCCCGTCGAGCGCCGAACGCGGCCGCGACGAGCGCCGGCGCCACGAGGATGATCGGGTACTGGAGGAGCAGCAGAGCCTGGGGTGGATGGTGCGAGAGGAGCACCGCCGCGAGTGGCGGTGCCAGAAGCAGCAGCCAGCGGGGCCTGAGGAGCGGCAGCCCGGCGAGCGACACGAGGAGCCCGGCAACCTTGAACCAGGTTCGATCCTGGGTCAGCGCGGCGATCACCCGGTCGGGCATGCGGAACGGGGTGAGCAGGATCCCGGGTCCGGAGCCCAGCCAGCGGTAGTAGGCCGCGGTGTCGACGATCGCCCCGTCGCGCGCGATGGGCATCAGGATCCCGAACACGATGACCGCCCAGGCGGTCGCGACGATCGCCAGGGCGGCGCCTCGGCGACGTGCCCGACCATGCGCCAGCCCCCACGTCGCGAGGCCCACGACGAACACGGCATAGGTGACATCCTCGCGGGTGGACAGCGCGAGCGCGGCCAGGATCCAGGTGGCCGCTCCTCGGCCGGTCAGGGCTGCCCAGCCGGCCGCCAGGGCCAGCACGACGCCGGCGACCTCGGGATGGAAGTCGGCCCGGATCACCTGTTGGGTGACCGCCCAGGCGGGGATGGGCAGGGCGAGCCCCAGGGCAACCAGCCCGGCGTGGCGGCTCGGCCGGAGCGCCGCACGGAGGAACAGGAAGCCTGCCGGGGCCAGCGCCGCGACCGCCATCGCATGCAGCAGGCTGAGCAGGCGAGCGTCGAGCCACAGGCCGCGCTCCAGGAGCGCCGGAACGACCAGGATGGGCGAGAAGTGCAGCCCCAGGAACGACCCGTCGCCAAAGCTGGTCAACCACGCCCCGTCCTCGCCGACCCGCCAGACCAGCTGCTGGAAGAACGCCTGGTCGTACGCCGGTGTGGCCAGGCCGTCCGCGCGGGCCAGGAGCAGCGACGCGATCCAAACGGCCGCGAGGACCGACACCCCGCAGATCACGACCGCCGTGCCAACCGATGTCAGGTGGCGCGGACGAGGCCCGACGGTCGATGTCTCTCCGACCAGCGCCACGATCGAGATCAGGCCCCGGTCGGGATCGCAGCCGACGTGGCAGCCGCGGTCGCCCGCCGCTCGGCCGTCGTCAGGAGCGGGCTGTCGCCGGTGCGGTAGCGGCGGGCGATCCCCTGGGCGGCGCGCCTGACCGCCTCCGCCGCGTCGACCGAGGGCCGCCAGCCGAGGGCGGCGATCGCTCGGGTGTCGAACGCCACGAACGGCGTGTCGCCCCGCCAGCCGGCGCCCTTGGCGGCGACCTCCCGGTAGATCCGGGTCACCGTCGACGGGTCGATGCCGAGCGCCTCCACGATCAGGTCCGCCACCTCGTCCACGCTGAGGGTCCCCTCCGGTCCCACGTTGAGGACGGTGACCGGATCGGTCGCGAGACGCGCCGCATGGCGCATCCCGGCCACCAGGTCCGCCACGTCGACGAAGGGCTTGCGCTGGCGGCCGTCGCCCAGGATCTCGAGCCGGTCCGGATCACGCAGCAGCTTGACGACGAGGTCGTGGACCACGCCGTGGTCCGAGCTGGCACCCTGGGTGTTGCCGAAGCGGAAGGCGAGGGCCCGCCAGCCGTACAGGTGCGCGAAGCCGGACACGATCGCCTCGCCGGCCAGCTTGCCAGCCGCGTAGTGGGATGCCGGCCGGAAGGGGCCGTCGCCCTCGGCGGTCGGCCGCCCGTGCGAGTCCCCGTAGACCACACCCGACGAGGCGTACCAGAGATCGGTCACGCCGTGGCGGAGCATCGTCTCGCACACGGTCTCCGTCCCCTGGATCCCGGCTCGGAAGTCGCGCTCGGGGTGGCCATATCCGCCCGCGATGTCGGTGCCCGCCGCAAGGTGGACGACCCGCCGGCAGCCCGCGATCGCGGCCTCGACCGCGCCCGCTTCGGCCACATCACCCTCAACGAGATGCCAGCCGGGCCTCCCGGCCAGCCGGGCCTCCCAGCCGGGGCTCGCGGTCGAGAGGTCGTCGAGGATCGTGACCTCGCAGCCGTCGTCGAGCAACGAACTGACCACTTCGCTGCCGACGAACCCGGCCCCCCCGGTGACCAGGGACGGGACGGGGGCAAGGGCTTCGGGCTCCGTCACCTCGTCAGCCGGGCCAGCGCCGGCGCGTCGCGGCGAACCGGGCGTCGAGGCCATGCCACCGGCCGGCCCGGAACGCGGCCAGGCAGAGCAGTGGGAGCCACTCCAGCGAGTACTCGTAGATCCACTTGTCGTTCCACAGCGTCGCGAACTGCAGGTGGAGCGCCATCCCGGCCGCGAGGAGGGCGGCGATGGGCGTCGCCAGGCCCAGGATCAGGAGCACCCCGACCAGCACCTCGGCGGCCCCGAGGCCGAACGCGAACAGCCCGAAGTTCGGGAGGACCACGTTCTCGACGAGGGCGCGGTACGGCTCGACGGGGTGCGGCTGGGTGACGACCTCGTACTGGAGGATCGAGTAGGCGCTGCGATTGCCGGTGGCCGCGATGACGAACCCCAGCGGGGTGTCGGGCCACAGGTTCGGGACGGCCGGCAGGAGCTTGGCAATCCCGTTGTGGAGGTACACGATCCCGAAGTAGATGCGGATCGCGGCCATCGCCCGCCCGAACCAGCGACTCCCGACGGCCTCCTCGATGGAGCCCCGCGGCGAAGCCATCGCGGTCATCAGATCCTCCTCCTGCAGGCGACGGTCAGCCGCACACGAAACGGTCGAGCCGGGCGGCGCGACCAGCCACGAGATCCACGAGGCGGCTCCGGACGCTGTCAAGGGCAGTCGCGAGCGAGGCGTCGGCCGGTGTCGGGAGCCGCATGTCGGGGTCGTTGGAGATCGGGTGCCACGACCACCCGAGCGCGTCGTATGTCGGCTCCGGCGCGACATCGTCCGCGCGGATGGCCTCACCCGCGTCGGCCGCCCCTCGGAGCGCGATGGGTCGGAAGATGCGGTCGGCGGGCGCAACTCCCAGCTCGTCGGCCAGGCGGTGGAGCGCCGGCAGCTCGCCGAGGCTTGCCTCCGAGAGGCTGGCGGCAAGCCGGACCGGGACGCCGGCATCGCGCAGGGTCGCGATCCCCGCCAGTGCGCGCGCGTGGGCTCCCGCGCCGCGATGCGCATCGTGGAGCACGGGCGTTGCCGAATCGAGGCTCACCTGGAAGGTGACGCGCCGCCCGCCCGCAGCGACCGTGCGCAGCCGGTCCCATCGCGGGCCGCGCAGGAGCATCGCGTTGCTCAGGATCGTGACCGGGATCATGGCGGAAACGGCGCTGACGATCTCGGGCAGGTCCGGCCGCAGCGTCGGCTCGCCGCCCGTCAGGAACAGGCGCTCGAACCCGAGGCCGGCGGCCTCGCCGGCGAGCTCGACGATCCTCGCTCCATCGACTCGGCGCGGGTCGGCACGTGGGCCGGCCACCACACAGCAGTAGTCGCAGGCGAGATTGCAGTCGTAGTTGGTGTAGATCCACAGCCGCCGCGGCATCAGCTCGCCGACCTGGTCAAGGGTGCTCGCACCGGGCTGCGCCGAGCCCTGGTCGTCGGTGCCGGCATCACGGTCGCCGGGTGCCGCCCAGTCCGTGCGCGCTCGCCCCTTGCGCAGGTAGTACCGGCGCCAGCCCGGGCGCCCGGGATCGTCCTCGATTCGCAGGAGCCCATGACCCGCCGAGGTGGCGAAGCCCTGGAGCTCCTGGGCCAGTGCCGAGACCGGGCTCGTGATCAGCAGGACCTGTCCGCGTCGGAGGCCCAGGAGCGCCGCATGGATGCGCAGCAGGAGACCCGAGCCCAGATCTGCCCGGCCGTCCTCGAGCTCGGCGTGGACCGGGATCGGCCGGGTGCCTCCGTAGGAGGGGAGCGCCATCGGCAGCGTCATGAGCGGCACGGTACGAGGGCCCTGTGACGCCACGGTGACGCTTGACCTCCCCGCGCTGGCATCAGCGGCCCCGCGAGCTGCGTCCGATGGCCCTTGCCCGGGCCCCGTGACACGGGCAGCCTCGACGGATGTGGACGAGACGGGGCGGCACCGGCGGGGCGCTCGACGGGCCGTCGCTGCGCGCCGCGGGCATCGTCTGGATGGTCGTGAACGCGGTGAACGTGCTCCAGGCCGCCGGGTTCGCGACGCGCCCGTTCGCCCCTGAGGTCAACCCGGTTCTCGGTCTGGTCATCGCGGCCCTGGCCGTGCCCGCCACCTGGGCGCTCCTGATCTTCGTCCGCCAGCGGGCCGGCTGGCGGCATCTTGTGGGCCCGGTCGCCTTCGACGTGTTCGTGGTCCTGATGCTGTGGGTGGATCAGATCGCCAACATCGAGTGGCGCAACCCCGTCGTCCCGGCCATCCAGGTCCCGTACCTGTCCCTGTTCTTCGGCAGCATCCTGCTGATGGGGCTCCCCATGTTCCGGATCGACCGCCGTCGGTGGCTGGTCACAGCGGTCACGACGATCACCCTGCTTGCGGCCATGATCTACGCGACGGCGGCCGGCGTCGGCTGACGACAGCCCCCACTGGCCGGGGCCGGTGGGCACTATTGCCGGGCGTGGGTCAGCGCCATCCTTGCGGCATGCCCGACGACGTCCTCGACTGGCTCCTGGATCCCGCTGATCCCGGGGTCCGCCACCTCGCGCTCCGGGATCTCCTGGGACGCCAGCCCAGCGACCCGGAGCTCACCCTCGCCCGCGACGAAGCGATGGCCGCGCCGCCCATCCGCACCATCCTCGACGCGCAGGACGCGGCCGGCTGGTGGGTCAGACCCGGCCCGGGCTACGGCGGCAAGTACACGGGAACGACCTGGTCGCTCATCTTCCTCGAGCAGATGGGTGCTGATGGTGCCGATCCCGGGATCGCCCGCGGCTGCGACTACGTCCTCGACCACGCGCAGGCACCAAGCGGCGGCTTCGGCTACGGCGGCTGGCTGGACGAGGGCAGGCGGCCGCCCCCGTCCTCGGTGATCCACTGCCTCAACGGCAACCTGCTGCGAGCCCTGATCCGCTTCGGCTGGCTGGACGATCCGCGCACGCAGGCCGCGATCGCGTGGCAGACCGCGGCCATCACCGGGGACGGCGATATCCGCTGGTACAGGTCGACGACCAGCGGACCGGGCTTCGCCTGCGGCGTCAACGAGCAGCTACCCTGCGGCTGGGGCGCGGTCAAGGCGCTGCGGGGCCTGGCCGCGATCCCGCCCGATCGCCGAAGCCCGGAGGTCCGGGCCGCCATCGATGCCTCCGTCGCGTTCCTGCTCTCGCGCGATCCCGCGGTCGCGGACTACCCGATGGGGTGGGGCAACGCCCGCCCCAGTGGCTCCTGGTTCAAGCTCGGCTTCCCGTCGGGGTACGTGGCGGACGTGCTCCAGGTGCTCGAGGTTCTCGCGGAGCTGGGGCTCGCCGATGACCCGCGCCTGGACCGTTCCCTGGACCTCGTGCGGGGCAAGCGCGATGCGACCGGCCGCTGGCGGAACGAGAACCCGTACCGGGGCAAGACGTGGATCGACGTGGACGAGCCGCGCCGGCCCAGCAGATGGGTCACGCTTCGCGCGCTCAAGGTCCTGCGTGCGGCAGCGGGGGCGGGAGCGCCCCGGCGCTCGCCCGCATCACCGACTAGGTCGGACCCCCAGGCTCAGGGGGAGGGGCGGGGTGACCCGCTTCGTCTGCCGGTTCAGGCTGTCCAGCCTGGCCGTCCGGGTCACCCTCCGGGTCCGCGTCGGCCGTCGACGGCGGCTGCTCGGGACGAGGCGTGGCGATGCGATCGGCGAGCTCGTCCGCCAGCTCATGGTCGACGAGCACGGTGACGCGATCCCGGGCCTCCAGCACCGTGTGCTCCGTCAGGGCGAGGCTCCGGCCGTCACGGCGAACGAGGATCGGCAGCGAGAGCGCCGGCCATGGAAGCGAGGTGAGCCGGTCGCCAACCGGTGGCTCGTCGGACGTGAAATCGAGGTCCACGATGCGGAACCTTCGGAGCCACGAAGGCGCCGGCGCCCCTGCGGGGGGACCGTCGCTGGGTGCCGCGGGAGGGGCGCCGGAATGCGACGTTGAGCCCCCAGTGCTGTAGGCACGGAGCAGGTCGTGGTGCGTCACCCAGCCGATCACCCGGTGATCATCTGCGGACAGGACCGGCAGGCCCGCCGCGCCGTGCGCCAGGAGTCGGTCGAGTGCCTGCTCGAGGGTCTCGCTGGCGTGGACGGCGGGCACGGACTGGGCCAGGTCGGCGGCGGTGGCGTCGAACGCGCTTGTCCGCATCTGCTCCTCGACCCCGTCGGAGGTCACGATCCCGCGGTAGGTGCCGTCCTCGCCCACCACCGGGAGCGCCGCGACACCATCGACGACCAACCGGTCGACGATCTCGGTCAGGCTCGCCGCAGTCGTGACAGGCGGAGGGACGGGACGCATCGCCTCGCCCACCGTCAGCAGCGTCATCGGGCTGGCCGCCGGTCCCTGGAGCACGTCGATGCCCCGTCGGCGGAGCTTGAGGGTATAGATCGTGTCGCGGCTCAGCAGCGAGGACACGCCCGCGGCGACCGCGATGGCGGTCATCATCGGCAGGATGATCTGATAGTCCCCGGTCAGCTCGAACAGGATCAGCACGGCGGTGATCGGCGCGTGCGACGCGGCCGCGAACACCGCGCCCATGCCGACCAGGCCGTAGGCACCGGGATCCGCCACCTGCCCGGGCAGGATGGTGTTCGCGATCATCCCAAACGCCGTGCCCAGCATGCCGCCCAGGAACAGCGACGGCGCGAACACCCCGCCGGACCCCCCGATCCCGATCGTCAGGCTCGTGGCCAAGGCTTTCCCGACCAGCAATACGAGGAGGAGCTGGAGCGAGTAGTTGCCGCTGATCGCCTGCTCCAGCGGCGCGTACCCCACGCCATACAGCTGCGGCACCACGAGCAGCAGCAGCCCGAGCACCAGCCCACCCGCCACCGGGCGGAGCCATTCGCGTCGCGGCTCCCAGAGTCGGTCGAGCACGTCCTCCATCCCGTACAGCAGCCGGATGAACCCGAGTCCGACCAGCGCGGCGACGAGGCCGAGCACCGCATAGAGCGGGTACTCGCCGATGCCCTGGATGGTGAACGGTGGCAGGGGAAGGAACGAGGACGCGCCAAACGCGGCGCGGCTGACGACGTCGGCTGTCACCGACGCGAGGACCACGGCCCCGAACGACCGCACCTCGAAGTTGCGCAGGAGCAACTCCAGCGCGAAGAACACGCCGGCGATCGGGGCGTTGAACGTGGCCGAGATGCCACCGGCGGCGCCGCAGGCGACCAGGAGCCGGAGGTTCGATTCGCTGACCCGAAGCGCCTGGCCAAGGGCCGAGCCAAGGGCCGATCCGATCTGCACGATCGGTCCTTCCCGGCCGACCGATCCGCCGGACCCGAGGCAGATCGCCGATGCCAGCGACTTGACCACCGCCACCCGCGGCCGGATGCGGCCGCCATGCGCCGCAACGGCAAGCATCACCTCGGGGACGCCGTGCCCGCGCGCCTCGGGTGCGAACCGGGCGATGAGCGGTCCGAACAGCAGGCCGCCCAACGCCGGCACCAGCACGATGAACCAGATCCCGAGGGCGGGGAACGCCGGATGGACCGGCCGATCGAGGGCGCCGTAGTCGGACTGTCCCGTGAACAGGAGCGTGAATTCGCCGATCAGCCAGCGGAACGCGATCGCGCCCAGCCCGGCCCCGAGACCCGTGATCAGGGCGAGGATGACGAGCCCCGTTGGCCCTCGCTGCAGCGCATCGCGAGCACGCCCCAGGCGTCCGGCGGGCGCCCGGAGCCAGCCTTGCCAGCCTGCCACGCGTGCGGGTCGCAGACCGGCCATCAGGCGGGTTGGTGGAGCAGCGCCGCGGTCGGGCGTCGCATCGGCCGAGCGTGGGGGATCGCGTGCCCGATGGCCCGATCCGTCAGATTGGCCGGCATCGCGCCCCGTCCGGGTCCATCCACGCCGATCCCCTCAGCTCCTGCAGCCGCCACTCCAAGCACGCGGCAAGCATAGCGCAATTGCTTGCCAGGTGGCTATCATCAGCCGAGGCGTGGCCCGGACCCCCCCGAGAGCGTCGGTCGGCGCGGCCAGCTCAAAGCGGCAGATCGGCCTGGTGGTCGAGCGCGCGCGCGAGGGCGGCCTCCTCCACGGGCGTCAGGCGGTCCTCGAGGATGGGGATGTACAGCTCCTCCTCGGACAGGTGCGCCTTCAGCAGCGCATGCAGACGCAGCAGGATTCGCCGCAGGATGAGCACCGACCCACGATCGACTTCGGACGGCAAGTTGTCGATGAACGATCCGAGGCTTGCCACCAGTCGGCGGATCTCACGGTGCTCGATGGCCATGGGCACCGTCGAGTTGTGCGTGGCGGCAAGCCGCTCGAGCGTCGGATAGACCGCCGCCTCGACCGTGTCCATGTGGGGAACCAGGTCCCTCGTGAGGCCGTCGTGCGCTTCGCGCAGCAGCGGCAGCTCCTCGACGAGCCCCACCGTGTCAAGGCAATCGGAGGCGAGGCGCTCCGCGAGGCTGTCGAGAAGGTCGACGTGGTGCCACAACAGGTGGTGGTGCTCGTGCGACACGGTGGCCAGGGGCTGCATGATGCCCTCCTCCGGTTCGGCGTCCATCGCGCCGCCGGGGAGCCCCGGCGGCGCCTGCCCCGTCCGTCACATCTGGCTGCCCTCCCGGGATCCTCGCAGATCCTCGAGGTCTCGCTCGATGTCGCGGACCATCCGGTTCAGGTCCCCGAGTCGCGCTTCGAGCTCCGCCGCGGCCATCCCGGAATCACCCCGCCGCGGCTCTCGACCGCGCCGCCCCATGAACCGGCCGGGGTCATCAGGCCAGTCCCCGTAGCCCCAGCCGCGGCCGTGGGACCAGCCGCCGCAGGGAGGGCAGTCGTGCCAGCCATGCGAGCAACTCACGTCAACCTCCTTGCCGATCGTCGGGAACCTCGAGCCCGTCGAGGAACGCCTCGACCAGTCGGCCCCGCTCGCGCATCACCGAGATCCATTCCCGCAGGGCCTGGCGGCCCTCTTCGGTCAGCCGGTATGTCCGGCGTGCCGGTCCGTCATCCGTGACCCACGCCGACTCCACGAGCCCGTACCCCTCGAACTCCCGCAGCGTGCGGTAGGCCATCCCGACATCGACCCCGTCCGGCGCGAGACACAGCGCATCGAGCTTGGTGATCAGGGCCGCTCCATGCGCCTCGCCATCGGCCACCAGGCGCAGCAGGAACGGCTCGAGCCACCGTCCGCGCCGCCCTCCGGGCCGGACCCAGCCGCGATGGGCATCGTGGTGATGGTGGGGGTGTGCGTGATCCGCCTCGTTCGATCGCATATGCCAATAGCATCCTCATGCGGATGGCATTCTCAAGTGCCCCATCGCCCGTTGGAGATGACCTCACGGCCCGGTGGTCCATCGCGAGTCCGCCCAGCGTCCGCCCGATCTGCGCGCGGGATCCACGAAAGGCCCACCCACGACGTGACATACGGCCGGTTGACAGATGGGCCTCCCGGACGCCCACTTGCGGTTAGCGAGGGAGCACCCGTGCTTCAGGGCGTCCGCTCCTTGCGGGCTCACCAACTTCATGGAAGGGGACATCCATGCGCAACGCCTCGTCCGCGGTCGGACGACGTCATCTGGTGCGCGCCGGCCTGAGCGGCGGCGTGTCGCTCATCCTGCTCGCGTCGCTGATCGGCCCGGCAGCCGTGCTGGCGGCCGTCGGCAGTCCGCCGACGCCGCAGAACGATGTCATCACGATGGATGAGAATGGGACGCCCGCCACCGGCAACGTCCTTGCCAACGACACCGATCCCGATCTCGATCCGCTGACGGTCTCGTCATACGTCGGGGTGACCCCGACGTACGGCACGCTCACGGTCGAGACGAACGGCGACTACACCTTCACTCCCGCGGTCAACTGGCACGGCGACGCGACGGCCTGGTACTACGTGACCGACGGGGTCTACAACGTGCTCGCCTACATCACGATCCACGTGTACTGGGTCAACGCCGCTCCCGTGGCCGTCGATGACGAGATCGCCGCGACCGAGGACACGCCCGACACCTTCGCCGCCTCGACCCTGGCTGCCAACGACACCGATATCGATGGCGACACCCTCACCGTCACCGGCGTCGCGGATCCGGTCCACGGCGACGTCGAGCTCGCGGCCGGGAGCATCACCTTCACGCCCGACGCCGAATTCTGCGGCACAGCCGGTTTTGACTACACCGTGTCCGACGGCGACCTCACGGATACCGGCACGGTGACCGTCGACGTCGAGTGCGTCAACGACGCCCCCGTGGCCGTTGATGACGCGAGCACGGCCGGTCAGGGTGGCGCGGACGTCGCGATCGACGTCCTCGCCAATGACACGGACATCGATGGCGACACGCTCGAGGTCAGCGATGCGGGGCCGGTCAGCCCGACTGGCGCCGGCACCGTCGCGGTTGGCGCGGGCGGTGGCGATGTCGTCTACACGCCATCGGTCAGCTTCACCGGCGACGCAACCTTCGAGTACACCGTCACGGACGGGGAGCTCACCGACACGGCCCTCGTGACCGTCACGGTCAGTCCCGATGACACCGCCCCGGTGATGACTGACCTCGCCACTGCCGTCGGCGGCGGTCGGGTCAATCAGACGGCCCCCGTCCGCATCAGCTGGGCCGGGACCGATGACGCCACCGGGATCGCCTCCTACCAGGTGCAGGCCAGCGTGTCTGGCGGCGCCTGGAGCACGATCTATACCGGGACTGCGACCTCCGTGAGGCAGTACTTCGCGTTCCGCAAGGACCTGGCATTCCAGGTTCGCGCGACCGACGTGGCCGGCAATGTCGGCGACTGGATCACGCTGAGCTCCAAGGTCCTGGCCTACCAGGAATCCTCCGCGTCAGTGAGGTTCAACCCGAGGGGCTGGAGCCGGTGGGCCAGCCACAAGCACTCGGGCGCCGCCGCGATGTACACGACGACCAGGGGCAAGTCCGCCACGCTCACGTTCACCGGGTATGCGGTGGCCTTCGTGGCTCCGAAGACGGCCAACAGCGGTCACCTCAAGATCTACCTCGACGGCACGTACGCTGGTCGCTTCGACCTCAGCGCCTCGAGGACCAGGTACGGGAAGATCATCTTCCGCACCACGCTGGCCGACGGCCCTCACACGATCAAGATCGTCAGCAAGTCGTCCAAGCGGATCTCCGTGGACGCGTTCATCGTCCTTCAGAGCCGGTCGACGAAGTAGCCGGCAGCGAATGGTGAGCCGGCCCCGCCGGCTCGCGACGCAAGTCCGATCACCCGGCCCCCTTGTCCCCAGGGGACCGGGTGATCTGCGTTCCCGGCATCGACGGCTCAGCCCGCCCGCGCCCGGAAACGCGCATCATCGGTGAGGTGATGTCGTCGATCGACCCCAGGCCCGAGTCTCCCGGACGGACATTGCCGGCGCCGTCCCACCGCGGGGAGCTGTTCGCCGCCCTGGCCGCCATGGGCTTCGGGTCTGCCTATGTCGCCACGTCGTTCGCGCTGCTTGCCTTCGAGCCGGTGCCGGCCGCAGCGTGGCGGAGCTTCCTGGCCGCGATCGCCGTCGGGATCCTGGTGGTCGTGCGTGGGAGTCGCCGCCGGCGCGCCGCCGGGGTGCCGCCCACGTCCGTCGAGGGCAGGGCGCCCGCCGTGACGATGACGGCGGTCCACCCCGGCGCCGCTCACCGCGCGGTCCGGATGCTGGTGCTTGCGACCTTTGCCGGACCGCTGTTCCTGGCATCGATGAACCTTGCGGTCGCCCACGTCGGAGCTGCGATCGCCGCCTTTGTCGCGGGGCTCTACGCCGTCCTGTCGGCGGTCATCGCGCCCGTCCTGCTGCCGGAGAGGCTGACGATGCGGGTGCTGGCCGGCTTCGTGCTGGCCCTGATCGGCACCGCCCTCCTCGCTGAGCTGGACCCCAACGGGACCGACATCGCGGGGATCGGCTGGGGCGTCCTCGCCGCGTCGTCGTTCGCGCTGTACCTGGTGCTCGCGCGTCGATGGTCGAGGCCGTTCCGCCTCGAGGGTGTCATGGTCGCGCTCTCCACCGGGGTTCTGAGCGCCGTTGTGCTTGGCGGGTTCGTGCTCATGACCAATGCCGGGTCGCTCCTGCCACCCCGCCCGCCCGCCGAGGCGATCGTGGCCCTCGGCTGGATGGCGGCAGTGGCCGCGCTGGGCCCGGTCCTGACGGTCGCAAGCGTCCGGCGCATCCCGGCGGCGCGCTCGGCCGCCTTCCTGCTGCTCAACCCGATCACGGCGACCGTTCTTGCCGTGATCCTGCTCGGCGAACGGCTCTCACCGCTGCAGCTCGGGGGTGGCGCGCTGGTGCTGCTCGGGATGGCCGCCGCCACGGTCCCGCGCCCGGTGCGCAGGAATCGAATGGCGGGGTAGGCGCCCGCCGTTCCCGCCAGCGTCGTTTCAGCCGGCCCGCGTGTCGATGAACCGCAGCCAGTTGCGCAGCTCGAGCTCCCGGACCTCGGGGTCGATGATGTCGTCGCCCACGTTGAGCTCCGCACGCAGCTCCGCCGAACCCGGGTTGGCGGCGAGCTCCTTCATCCTGGCCGCGTAGGTCGCCACGGCGGCTTCATCGGGGAAGTGCCCCTCCCGCACCAGCGCCTTCGCCCTCGCCGCGATCAGGCGTCCCATCTCGAACAGGTTGTACTCGGGATGGTATTGGGTGCTCCAGAACGAGGCCGCCCCGTCCTCGATGACGGCGGCCTGGATCCGGGTGTGGGCGTTGGTTGCGAGCGAGGGGGTGCCTGCGGGCAGGCGGGTGACCTCGTCGAGATGCATGATGAAGGCATCGAACACCGCCGGCCTTCCCGCCAGCATCGGCGAGGCGCGCCCGGCATCGGTCAGCCGGATGTCGCGCGCCAGCCCCCACTCGCGCCCGCGCGGGTTCGCGGCCACCTCGCCGCCGGCCACCACGGACGCAAGCTGGAGACCCCAGCAGCTGCCCCAGCAGGCGGCTCCCGCCTGCATCAGCGCGCGCGCGAAGTTGATCTGCGCGGCAACTCGCGGGTCGTCCGCGTGATAGACGGTGAGGTCCGACCCCGTCCAGATGAACCCGTCGAAGTCGTCGATGGACGTGCCGGGTGGGAGCGCGAAGTCCGGGTCGGCGACGTAGACGATCTCGGTGGTGGCGTTGGGGGCTTCCCTCCGGAGGAAGGCGTTGAACAGGTCGTGCGGGTGACCGACGTCGGACTGGTCGAATCGCTCGCGGCTGGCCGCCGGATAGCCGTTCACGATGCAGAACCGGTGAGGCGCTGTGGTGGTGGGTGATGTCATGTTCGTGCGACTCGCTGTGGAAAATCCGTGATGAGCCCGGTGATGCCGATCTCGATCAGCTGCGAGATGGCGTCGGGATCGTTGACAGGGTAGGGGTTGAGCCTGATCCCGCGGGCAAGCTGCTCCTCGATCTGCCCGATCGAGATCCGCGTGATCCGGGGATTGAACGTGTCGAAGAACGGGTCGCTGAAGTCGATCTGGTCGTCCGGGAACAGGCCAAGGACGGCCTGGACCTCGAAGTCGGGCCTGCGCTGCTTCAGCACCTTGAGCCATGCGTGTCGGGCCGATGAGAACAGGAGGCGATCGGGCCCGATCCCCACCTCGTCGACCAGTGCGAGGACGGCGCCGACCACGTCGAACCGGTCCTTGGGTTCGGGCTGAGCCTTGAGCTCGAGGTTGAGGAACCAGTCCAGCTCGAGCGTCAGCTCGAACGCTTCGCGAACCGTCGGGACCTTCTCGCCGACATTGGCATCCAGCTCGCTGCGCCCGATGGCGCCGGCCGCCACCTGCTCGAACGGGTCGTCCCGCTCGAACCAGGACCCGGCGTCGAGGGACCGGATCTCCGCCAGGGTGTAGGTCGAGAACGGCGCCGGAACGCGGTCCGGGAACTTGTCGGCGACGTCGGTCGTGCGCATCATCGCGTCGTCGTGCATCAGCACGAGCTGGTCGTCGGCCGTGACCGCGACGTCGGTCTCCCACCGGTCGGCGCCGACCGCATGCGCCTTGCGGGCAGCCGCCAGCGTGTTCTCCGGCGCGAGACTCCGGGCGCCACGGTGGGCGATGTTGGTGACCATTCGGCTGTATCGGCGTCTCCGACCCGGAGATGAGGCCATGGGCAACGAGTCCGGATCAAGAGTAGGGGATCAGGAGCGCCGGCGACCGGAGCTCGACCACGATCACCTCCGAGGCCAGCGCGGATCTCACCCGTCCGTTCAGCGGCGGGCCGAGCTGAGAGGTGGACGAGCGTGCAACGATCAATCGAACGTCGCGTCGCGGTCGAGGTCCGTCCGCGCGTGCGCCGTCGATCGGGAGGCGATGCCCATGCGTGACCTCAAGCTGGGCCTCGTGCTCCCGCTCTACGAGGAACCGGAGACCGGGCAGCCCCACCGGTGGGACGAGCTGCGGGCCATGGCCAGGCTCGCGGAGGCCATCGGTTTCGATACGGTCTGGGTCCCCGACGAGCTCCTGTGGCGGGTGTCCGAGTGGTCCGGCCCGCGAGGCTGGTGGGAGTGCATTGCGGTGACCGGCGCCGTCGCGGAGGCGACCGAGCGGGTCGAGGTCGGGACCTGGGTGCTGTCCGCCAACCAGCGCAACCCGGGACTCACCGTTCGTGCCGTCGAGACGCTGGACGAGATCAGCGGTGGGCGATTCGTGTTCGGTCTGGGCGCCGGCAGCGGCGACTCCGAGGCCAAGGCCTACGGACTCCCGCTCGACAAGGTCGTCAGCCGGTTCGAGGACTCGCTCGAGATCATCATGCCACTGCTGCGGACCGGCCATGCCGACCACGAGGGGCCGTACCACCAGGCCAGGGACCTCGAATCGCGGCCGCGAGGACCACGGTCCGGTGCCATCCCCCTGATGGTGGGTGCCGGCGGTCCGAGGACGATCGCCCTTGCCGCCCGGCACGCGGACATCTGGAGCTACTACGCGCAGGAGCGCAGCGAGCCCGCCGAGTTCGTGCCGCTGATCGCGCAGGTCGAGGCGGCGTGCGAGGCGATCGGCCGGGACCCGGCCACGATCGGCCGGTCGGCGGGGATCCTCGTGGAGCCAACCGACGCGACCGGCGCCGAGGCGACGGGCCTGGGCGTGCCGGTCCGCGGCTCGGCCGACCAGGTCGCCGATGCCATCCGGGCTTTTGCCGACGTCGGCGTGACGCAGGTCGAATGCATGCTCTGGCCAACGACCATCGCCTCGCTCGAGGCGATGGGCCCGGTGGTTGAGCGCCTGGATCACGCCTGATCGGCGCCGCTCGCCTTCTGCTCCTGCGCCGTGGTGATCAGCCGTACTGGCTGAGCTCCACGAGATGGCCGTCCGGGTCCCGGGTGAAGCAGCGGGTCTCGAGGCCATTGACCACCGGTGGCGTCAGGAACGAGGCCCCGCGAGCGAGCAGCGTCCGGTAGACCGCGCGGCAGTCGGACACCCGGATTGTCATCGCGTGGCTCACGGTCGTGCGGTCCACCGGTGGCACGAACGTCACGTCCGGCTTGTCGGGCGTCGGTCCCCCGCCGGTGACCAGGAGCAGCCAGCAGCCTCCGAGCCGGAGCACGGCCGACGTTCCGCCGTACTCGCGATACGGCTCGGCACCGAGCACGGACGTCCACCAGGTGCGGGCGCGCCCGATGTCGGAGACCACCAGGATGTGGGTCATCTCGATCCCGGCCTCCGGGAAGCCCGGCGCGGCTGGCTGATCGTCTGGGCTCATGCGACTCCTCCAGCAGTGGGGGCGATGCCAGTTGGTCTTGGTCTCCACGTCTGCAGAGGCTACGTCGGCCCCGTGTAGGGCGGGCGTCGAGACCGGGATCGTGGCCAGGTCGCGGTGTAGGCTGCGAGCCATGGACTTCGGATTCACGCTCAAGCCTGACCACAACGTCGCACGCTCCATCGCGCTCACGAGGCAGGCAGAGGCTGCCGGGTTCAGCTACGGCTGGCTGTTCGACTCCCACGTGGCATTCAGGGAGGTCTACCCGCTTCTCACGCTGATGGCCATCAACACCACCACGATGCGCCTCGGCACGTGCGTGACCAACCCGGCCACGCGGGAGCCAAGCGTGACCGCGAGCGCGCTCGCAACGCTCGATGAGATCTCGGGGGGCCGCATGGATCTGGGCATCGGCCGCGGCGATACCTCGGTCCGCGCCGTCGGCAGGGCCCCCACCACCCTGAAGACCATGGAGGAGGCGGTGACCGTCATCCGGGACCTGGTCGAGGGCCGCCCGACCGCGGATGGGCGCGGCGAGCAGGGGCTGAAATGGACGGGGCGCTGGAAGCTGCCCGTATGGATCGCCGGCTATGGCCCGATGGCGCTGGCCATGACCGGTCGCATCGCCGACGGGCTGATCCTGCAGCTGGCGGATCCGGACCTGGTTCGATGGATGGCCGGCACCATGCGCGAGTCGGCCGAGAAGGCCGGTCGCGATCCCGCCTCGATCAAGATCCAGGCCGCAGCTCCGGCACACGTGGGCAGCCTCGAAGAGAGCCGTGAGCATGTGCGCTGGTTCCCGGGAGCCGTCGGCAACCACGTCGTCGACCTGGTGAACCGGTATCCGATCGACCAGCTGCCTGCGTCGCTGACCCGCTATCTCCGTGACCATGATGGCGAGCATGATCGCCGCCAGGACGAGTTTGGCGCCTCGGGCGCGTCGTCCGTGCCGGATGACGTCGTGGATCGATTCGCCATCGTCGGCCCGCCGGGCGAGCACGTGCGGCGGCTCAGGGAGCTCAGCGAGGCCGGCGTCGACCAGTTCAACCTCTACCTGATGAACGGGGACGAGGAGGCGCAGCTGGAGGCGTACGGGTCCTCCGTCATCCCCGCCTTGAGAGCGGCCCTCGGCGAGGCATGATCCGGGCGTGGTGACCGCGGCAACCGGTGGCTTCGACTTCGTCGCCGGCTGGCTCGTCGTTGCCTACATCCTCGTGGGCGTCTTCCTGGTGAACGCCTTCGCCGTCGGGGATCGGGTCGTCCGAGTGGCCAAGGAGGCCGTCGAGGCGGAGGATGGCAAGCGCCCGCTGGAGGGGGTCGCTTCGGACATGGCCTCCGCCCGGGCGGTCTACCTCGTCGGCGCGAACGTCGTGCTCTTCGCGGTCATCATCGCGGACATGGTCCTCAAGCCGTTGCCCTAGGCGCGTCGCGGTGCCGGCGGGCCGTTGGCCCGCCGGCGACGGTTCGGTCGGCTCAGTAGTTGTGCACCACCGAGTGGAACGAGTTGGACTTGAGCCCGGTCACGTGGATGGTGCCCGAGCGGTAGATACCCCAGTACTCGTGCGCGATCGAGTTACGCGCGACGAGCACGTGAACCGGCACGGACACGCTGCCGATAGCGATCCCGGTGCGCCGCGGATGCGACTGGAAGTCGGGGTCCGCGCCGTTGCCGGAGATCGTGTTGGCCACGACCACGTTGCCCGAGACGTTCTGGCCGCTCGTGTGCGAGTGGATTGCGACCCCGGCCTCGCCGTTGTTGCGGAGCACATTGGAGATCACGAGGTTGTCGTAGGACGCCATGCCTTCCGCCGCCGCGAACATGCCGACCCCAGCACCACCGTTGCCGATCGAGACGTTGTCGAAGATCGTGTTGTGGTAAACGCCGCCCTTGGTGGGATCGGTGGTCGCCGCGGGGTTGTGAGAGGGGAGCGTGATCCCGCAGTCCAGCTTGTTGTTCCGGGCGGTGTTGTAGGCGACCAGGTTGTCGTGGTTGGGACCCACCTCGTCGCTGAGCAGGATCCCGCCCACGTTGTCGTGGACGTTGTTCCGCAGGACCTTCGAGTCGGCGACGCTCATCAGGTGGATCGCCTCACCGCAATCACCGGGGACCGGACCCTGCGCCTGGCACTCGAACGGCTGCGGGCTGTACGTCTCGGTTGCGCCCTTGTCGTTGAACTTGACCACGTTGTCCGCGATGCGCACGTTCGACGTCAGCGCGGCAAGGATCCCCTCTGCGGGGGCGTGCTTGACGGTGAAGCCACTGAACGAGGTGCCCGCCGAGTCGGGCCCCACGATCAGGACGCCCCAGCCGATGATCCCGGCACTGCCCAGGTCACCTCCGATGTCGGCCACGATGCCGTTGGCGTTGATCACCGCGTGGTGGCCGACCAGGCTCAGCTTCTTGGGGATGACGACCGCTTCGTGATAGGAACCGCGACGGACGATGATCGTCGTGCCGGGTGCGGCGACGTCGATGGCGTGGTTGATGTGCCGGCACGGCGCAGCGTACGAGCACGGGCCTCCGTCGCTCCCTGTCGTTGAGACCCACAACTTGCCCGGGCTCACCGCCGCGACCGGTGCGGCGCCGAGCAGGACTGCGGCCAGGGCCGTCGCAATCGCGGCGGCACCAACGCGGACGAGCACCTGCCGGATGGTCCAGAACCTTGCCAATCGGCTGACAGGCCGATCGACGGGCATGGCAAATCGGCGGGACGCGGAATCCATCTACGGATCCTCCGACTATGACTGCGGCAGGTGATCGGGCTCGCCAGTGGCTCGGCGCGGCTCAGGCGGCCGGTGCTGGGGCCGCGCGTCTTCGCCTTCATCTGCACATGTGAGTGAACTCTAGTGCGATTCTCGGAACCCATCCCAGATCGCGGATCCCGACGTCCCGCGTCCCGTTCGCCGGGCGGCGCCGAGCGACTTGGCTGGGTTCGGATGGGGTCCGCGACCGGTCGGCGCTGGAGCGATGCGCCGTGGCAAGCGAATCCGAGCGAACCCGTCAGGGCGGCACCAAGGCACACGCGTAGTCAGGTTGTCGCGCTGAGCACGAGGCAGGGGAAGTGGAGCGGGAGACGGGGTTCGAACCCGCGACATTCAGCTTGGGAAGCTGACACTCTGCCAACTGAGTTACTCCCGCTCGGGGACAGGTCCGCCTGAGCGCGGAGGCCATTCTAGCGGCCACGGGCACCAGCGACAACGCTCCCATGCCGACAAGGGAGGTAGCTCCTAACGGCGTCTGCCTGCTGACCCCGGGTCGCTCCTGGATGACAACTGCCGCTGGGCTCTGTGGCAGGACTGCCGTCGCCCTACTGCGCCTCTGCCTCTGCCGAGGCGTCGGGCGTCGGCGCCACAAGCGCCTCGACGGTCGAGACCGCCTCCCCGTGCGCCGGTGCGAACTCGCAGTCCTCCGGACGGAGGAGGCACACCTGTCGGTCGCGGTCGTAGCCGGGGCAGTCCTCGGTCATGGGACATTCATCGATCATGGCTCAACGATCTGCTCCCGGTTCCCGTCCTGTCAACCATGTCGGCGCGTGGCGCGGCATGACGCGCGACCTCCTCGCCGAGCGCGAGGACACGGTCTTCGCCTGGTGCCGCGCAGCCGGACCCTCATTCGCGTTCGTGCTCGCTGGCGAAGTCGCGCAGCCTGGCGATGTGCTCCAGCTCCAGTCCCACGCGATGGTCGGTCTCGACGAGCAGCGTTGGCGCATCCCGCGACGTCGCCCGGGCGTGGGCGTCAGGTTCGAACTGGTCATCGACCCAGGTCGCGGCTCGCCCGCTGTTGCCGTCTCGGGCGGCAGACGCCGGTCGGGATCGAGGACATCTGCGAAGATCCGACCAGTGGGATGGGAAGCACTCGCGCAGTGGGGTGACGACGTCGCCCGCATCGAACCGCTCGCTGGCGGAGTCGCCAACGAGGTGTGGAGCGTGCGCCTCAGCGGGCGCCTCGCGGTCGGTCGCCTCGGTGCCAGGAGCGACGCTGATCTCGCGTGGGAGACCGACCTCCTCGGGCACCTCGACCGTGAAGGCCTGACCGTGCCGGTGCCGATCCCGACGGCGGACGGACGGCTGTTCGCCGACGGTCTGGTGGTGATGACCTACGTGGAGGGCCGGCCGCCCGAGGCGGAGGCCGACTGGCGTCGCGTGGCCGACACGCTTCGCCAGCTCCATCGGTTGACGCAGGGCTGGCCGCAGCGCCCTGGCTGGCGATCGTCGACCGACCTCCTGCACGCCGAGACCGGGACGAAGATCGACCTCGGCGCGATGCCGCCTGAGGGCGTTGCTCGCTGCCGAGCAGCATGGGCGCGGCTCGCCGGACGTCAGACATGCGTCGTCCACGGCAACCCCAACAACCCTGGCAACGTCCGCATGACCGCCAATCGGGTGGCGTTGATCGACTGGGACGAGTCGCACGTCGACGTCCCGGATCTCGACCTGGTCCTGCCCTACAAGGCCGCCGGTCTCGACGACAGCGCGCACGACATCGCCGCGCAGGCGTCGGCCGCATGGGAGGCCGCCGTCTGCTGGGACGACGACTACGCGGTCAAGCGGCTCGCCGACGTTCGAGCGGTCTGACTAGCGACAGCGGATCAGGTCAGGCATGAGTCGCGTCCTCGGGCTCACTCGGGCCCTACGGCCTCGTCCGGAGGTCCACGCTGAAGTCCAGGTGCGCGCGGAGCAGGGTCAGGGCCACGCTCCATTCCTGGAGCGCCTCCGCCCAGGCGTCGATGGCCCCTGGCTGGTCGAGCGGGAACGGACCGTCCTCGAGCTCCAGCCGGGTCCCGTACCCGGCGGGTTCGATCGTGAGCCGGACGGTCGTGACCAGGCGCTCGTCCGGAAGCCACGGCCGGCGGAACGCGAACGCACGGCCGGCCCGGGCCTCGATCACCTCCCACCACACGCGGCGATCCGGCCACACGAGCATCGTCCGCGTGTCGACGGCGAGCGCACCCTCGACTTGCTCCGGGAGCCAGCGTGCCAGCTCCTCGGGGTCGGCCCAGGCGCGGGACACGCGCTCGGGCGGGGCGTTCAGCCGCCGGACCATCCGGACGGTTCGCCGGAGCTCGGTCCCAGCAGGCAGGGGCAGGGTCTCATCGTCCATTGACCGATCCCTCCGCTACCTCCTCGAGGTCTGGCCGGCGGCCGGGCCAACGCGGTGGTCGTGCCAAGGGTAGCCCGTGCCGGGCCGTTCCCGTCGGGACCGGATCTCGATCCGGCCCTCGGTGCGATGGCCATGTGGGCGGGATCGTGCTTGCCCTCGGCCTGCTCGCCAAACCGGGGTAGCCGCCCGCGTCAGACGCCGCGACCCACGAAGGCCGCCTCCCCGAATGTGCCGTTCGGCACTAGGGGCCTCCTCAAGCACATGCATGCTGTTGGCATATGGATGCTGAAACCCACCCGATCCCTCACGTCGATCCGCACCACCATCACGACGGCTACCGCGGCTGGGTGCGTCCTGGTGGTCGGCGCGGCCGCTGGCTCGAACCTTTCCTGCTTCGCCTCGTCGCGGAGGGGGAGGCCCACGGCGGGGCGTTGATCGCGCGCCTGAACGAGCTCTGCCTGGCGCCCCGACGGGGTCGATGTGGGAATGGCCTACCGAACGTTGCGGGAGTTCGAGGCGGAGGGGCTCGTCGGATCCGGGTGGGTGACCAACGACGGGCCGCCCCGACGCACGTATCGGCTCACCGACCCCGGGCGAGGGGCGCTCGATGAGTGGATCGCCGTGATGCGCGAGCGGGCTCGGCTGATCGATGCCTTTCTGGACGGAACGGAACGCCTCGATCGAGGCAAAGGAGGTTGAGATGGGTTGCGGGCATGGTGGGCACGGCTGCGGGCCGTGGCATGGCGGGCCGTACGGCCCCGGCTGGTACGACCCCGTGGACTTCTATCAGGGGGACGACTGGCCGATGCGCCGCCGCTCGCGGGGCTACCGTCGGCCCGAGCGCGACACCGCTCCCGAGGAGCTCGAAGCTCGGCTGGCCGAGCTGCGCGACGAGCTCCATCGGGTGGAGGCCGAGCTCGGGAGCCTGCGTGGCTCTGACGAGGCGGCCGCCGGAAAGACCTAGCCGTCGGGCCGAGCGATCGGGAGGAGCGTGGCCGTGATCCAGACTTCGCGCGCTTGGACGAGCGCGACCCATGCCCTGCCGATCGCCTTTGGCCCCGTCCGTTCCCGTCGCCTCGGGTGGAGTCTCGGGATCAACAACGTCCCGCCCAAGACATGCACCTATTCCTGCGTCTACTGCCAGGTCGGCGCGACCGACCGGGCGCGTCACGAGCGCGAAGCGTTCTTCGAACCCGACGCCGTCGTGGCGGCGGTCCTCGAGCGCGTCGCGGCATGCGAGGCTATCGGCCAGCCGGTCGACTACGCGACGTTCGTGCCCGATGGCGAGCCCACCCTTGACCGCCACCTTGGCGAGGCCATTCGCGGCGTCGCGGCACTAGGCTCCAAGGTGGCCGTCATCACCAACGGCTCGCTCCTCTGGCGGGACGACGTCCGAAACGGAGCTCATGCCCACCGACTGGGTGTCGCTCAAGGTCGACACGGTCGACGACGCGGCCTATCGGCGGCTCAACCGTCCGATCGGGGATCTCCACCTCGAGACGGTCCTCGACGGGATGCGGCGCTTCGCCGCGGAGTACCGCGGGGACCTTGTGACGGAGACGATGCTCGTGGCCGGTCTCAACGACGATGAGGCCTCGACCCGCCGCACGGCCGCCTTCGTCAGCGCCCTCAATCCGCTCCGGGCATACATCGCGACTCCTACCCGTCCGCCGGCCGAGCCGTGGGTGCTGGCACCCGCCGAGGACGTCGCCAGCCACGCGGCCGACATCTTCCGCACGTACGACGTCCCGATGTCGTCCCTGGTCGAGGAGATCGACGAGAGCGAGGCGCCGTTCGCGGTCGCCGGCGATCCCGCCCAGGGTCTGCTGGGGATCGTCGCCGTGCATCCCATGACCGAGTCTGCCGCTCGCGACTACCTGGCCAGGGCCGGCGCCGACTGGACGGTCGCCAGGCGGTTGCTCCACGAGGGCCTGATCGAGACGGTCCGGTACGGGGACCAGACATACCTGCGCGGTGTGCTCGAACGGCCGGGGTCGACGGCAGCGTCGCCGAGACGCCCTGGCCGTGTGACGAGACGAGTTGGGTGAATCGATGACAGGAAGGAGCGCCGCCATGAGCTCCGGGCCCGGCGGGAACTGCGTCTGCCCGGAATGCGACGCGCGGGTCCCGCACCGGCGGGGTGTTCGTTGCGAGGAGGAGCGCTGTCCGAAGTGCGCCGGGAAGATGCTCCGCGAGGGCTCTGACCATCACCGGCTCTGGCTCGCGGAGCACGAGCCGGGGCAGGCCCCTTGACCGAGGACGGAGGTGGAGACATGACCAGAGCAGCGATCCACACACCACCGATGGCGCATCCCAGCGACGACGTGTTCGTGGTCGTCGACAACACCGAGCGCGCTGACGCGACGATCAGTGCCCTGCGCGCCGCGGGCTTCTCGGAGGCGGCCATCCACGTCTTCCGGGGACGAGAGGAGATCGTCGTGCTTGCCCGCGCCTGGGCGCGACACCTGGATGGGCCGGCCTTCCTCGTGTCGATCCTGGAGGCTTTCCTGAACGACGAGCGGAATATGGAGGCGATCTACGCATCCTCCGGCTTCGCCGGTCATGTCGTCCTGGCGGTCCACACCCTGAGCCTCGGTGACGTCGACGAGGCGACGCGCGTCCTCCGCGACAGCGGGGCGCACGACACGTGGTACTTCGGCCGCTGGACGAAAGCGTCCCCTTGGCCCGGCGGGCCGGAACGCGAAATCACGAGAGGGACTGGTGGAGAGCATGATGGCCGAGGAGCTTGAGCAGCCTACGGCTCCCGCGCAGGGGCTCGTTGTCCATGACCTGGCGCGGTTGCTGGCCGACACGTACACCCTCTACCTCAAGACACAGGGCTACCACTGGAACGTGGTCGGACCGGACTTTCGCTCGCTCCACCTGATGTTCGAGGAGCAGTACGAGGAGCTGGGCGACGCCGTCGACGAGATCGCCGAGCGGATCCGCACCCTCGGCGCGCTCGCCCCGGGGTCGTACCGGGAGATGGCGATCCTGGCGTCCGTGAGCGACGAGGAGGGCACACCCGAGGCTATGGAGATGGTGAACCGGCTGATCGATGCGAACGAGGTCGTCATCCGGACGGCCGGCGCGGTCGTCAGGGCGGCCGAGGCGGCCGGTGATCCTGCGTCGCTCGATCTGGCGACGCGGCGGATCGCCGTCCACGAGAAGACGCTCTGGATGCTCCGCGCGACGGCGGCCGGGAGGTGAGCACCATGACCGAGATGGCCATCGGATATCGAGTCCATCGCCCGGCTGCTCGTCGCCCCCAGCAAGGGCATCCTCGCCGCCGACGAATCGCACGGCACGATCGGGAAGCGCTTCAGCGCCGTCGGCATCGAGTCGACCGAGGCGACTCGGCGGGCCTACCGCAACCTGCTGTTCACGACGCCCGGTGTCGAGGCGCACATCAGTGGGGCGATCCTGTTTGACGAGACGATCCGCCAGGCGTCCGATGACGGCACGCCGTTCCCGGACCTCCTGGCGCGACGGAGGATCATCCCCGGGATCAAGGTGGACCGTGGCGCGAAGGCGCTGGCGGGGGCGCCCGGTGAGAAGGTCACGGAAGGGCTCGACGGACTCCGCGAGCGACTTGTGGAGTACCGCGAGCTGGGAGCCCACTTCGCGAAATGGCGTGCGGTGATCAAGATCGGCCCCGATCTGCCGACCGACTATGCGATCCGGGTCAACGCCCAGGCCCTGGCCCGCTTCGCCGCGCTGGCCCAGGAGGCCGACCTCGTCCCGATCGTCGAGCCCGAGGTGCTCATGGATGGCGCGCACACCATCGAGCGCAGCTTCGAGGTCACCGGGCGCACGCTCGAGGCGGTGTTCAGTGAACTCCATGCCCAGCGGGTGCGGCTTGAGGCGCTGCTGCTGAAGCCGAACATGGTCCTGGCCGGCTACGAGTGCCCGGAGCAGGCGACGCACGCGGAGGTCGCCGAGTGGACGATCCGCGCCCTCCGCCGTCACGTACCGGCGGCGGTGCCCGGCATCGTCTTCCTGTCCGGCGGTCAGAGCGACGAGGACGCAACCGCCAACCTCGACGCGCTGAATCGCATGGGCGGACAGCCATGGCAGCTGTCGTTCTCGTTCGGCCGGGCCCTCCAGGCAGCGGCGCTCAGGGTGTGGGCCGGCGATCCCGGCAACGCGCCGGCGGCTCAGGGTGTGTTCGCCGGTCGGGCAGCGCAGACGGGAGCGGCCCGTGGCGGGATGCACCCGCCGGAGGCCGAACCCGTGGTTGCGCGTGACCGCGAGGGGTGATGCGTGCGCCGTTCAGAGCCTCCGCACACGAATCGCGTCACGCCACCCGGTCAACGCCAACTGGTCCTGCTCCGGCACGGTGAAAGCGCCTGGAACCGGGAGAACCGGTTCACGGGCTGGACCGACGTCGACCTGTCGGCGGCCGGAAACGCCGAGGCTCACGCGTCGGCGGAGCTCCTGCGCGAGGCTGGCCTCGACTTCGATGTCGGGTTTACCTCAGTCCTCAAGCGGGCGATTCGCACGCTCAGGACCGTGGCCGACGACCTCGACCGGATGTGGGTGCCGGTTCACCGCAGCTGGCGACTGAACGAGCGCCACCCCGGTGCGTTGCAGGGGCTCAACAAGGCCGAGACCGCGGAGCGCTTCGGCGAGGCACAGGTCCACAGCTGGCGGCGGAGCTACGGAGTGCGACCACCGCCGCTCGTGCCTGGCGATCCCCGCTGGGAGCGGGATGACCCTCGCTATGCCGCCCTTGACGACGCGGAGCTGCCACGCGGCGAGTCGCTGGCCGACACGATCGCGCGCGTGCTGCCCTGCTGGCGCGAGGGGATTGCCCCCGCGCTTCGGGCCGGCCAGCGTGTGCTGGTCGTGGCCCACGGGAACAGCCTGCGCGCGCTCGTGATGCATCTCGACCAACTCGGCGAGGAAGAGATCGCCGCCCTGACCATCCCCACCGGAATTCCACTCGTCTACCGCCTCACTGCCGAGCTGCGACCGATCGATCACCGTTACCTCGGTGCGCGCCCGCGATGCGTGTCTTCGATGGCGTCGTGGCGGGCGCGACCACCTGGCCGCCGAGCGGTTATCGGCGGATGCGGATGACTCCGCGAGGCGTCACCGTGGCGATCGTGTCCGCGGTCCTCGGCGTCGTCGGTTGCGGCAGCGAGCCAGCGAACGACGGCCGTCCACTGATCGTCGCGACCACGACGATCGTTGGTGAACTCGTCGCGCACGTCGCGGGCGACCAGGCCCGGGTCGAGGTCCTGATGCCGGTCGGGGCGGATCCGCATGATTTCGAGCCGTCCGCCCGCCAGGCGGCCAGCCTCCACGACGCCGCGCTGGTGGTCAGCAGCGGCCTGGGTCTCGAGGTCGGGCTTTTCGACGCGCTGGAAGCGGCGGCAGAGGAGGGGACGCCGATCCTCGAGCTCGGTCCAGCGCTCGACCCGCGGCCGCTGGGCGATAACGCCGGCGTGCCGGACCCGCACTGGTGGCTCGACCCGATCCGCGCGACGCGGGCGGTGGATCTCATCGGCGAGCGCCTCGGCGGGATCGCCGCAGGCGGCTGGGCGGCACGGGCGACGAGGTATGCCGACCAGCTGACGGCACTCGATGGCGAGCTCCGTTCCACTCTCGACACGATCCCGAGCTCGCGACGGACGCTCATCACGAGCCACGCAGCCTTCGGCTACTTCGCCGAGCGCTACGACTTCACGATCATCGGGGTCCTCGTCCCTGGCGGCTCGACCCAGGCGCAGACGGATCCGAGACAGCTCGCCGAACTGGCGGCGGTGATCCGCGCCGCAGGCGTGCCGGCGATCTTCGGCGAGATGACGCTGTCGACCAACGTGGCCGACGCGCTGGCGGCCGAGGTCGGCGAGGAGGTCCGGGTGGTCATCCTCTTTACCGGCTCGCTTGGCGAGCCCGGCTCGGGCGCCGATACCTACGTCGGGATGCTCCGCACGGACGCCGAGCTGATCGCCGAGGCCCTGACCTGACCGCCATGTTCGACTGGCTCATCGACCCCTTCTCGGTCCACTTCATGCAGCAGGCGCTCCTCGGCGGCCTGCTGGCCGCAGTGACCACCTCGCTCATCGGGACGTGGGTGGTCATCCGGGGGATGACCTTCATGGGCGATGCGCTTGCCCATGGCGTCCTACCCGGAATCGCGCTGGCGTTCGTCCTCGGGGTTGACCTGACCCTCGGCGCCGTCGCCGGGGCGCTCGTCATGGTTGCCGGCATTGCGTTCGTCCACCGCAAGGCCCGCCTGCGCGAGGACACCGGCATCGGTCTGCTCTTTGTCGGGATGCTGGCCCTGGGGGTGATCATCGTCTCGCGGCTGCCGTCGTTCACGACCAGTCTCACGACCTTCCTGTTCGGCGACATCCTCGGCGTTCGATCGTCGGACCTGCTCGTGCAGGCGGCAGCCGCTGCGATCGCCGTCGTCGGGATCGTCGTCCTCTACCGGCCCTTCCTCGTCCTATCGTTCAACGAGGCGAAGGCCCAGATGCTGTGCCTTCACCCGCGGCTGGCCCACATCGCGATGCTCACGCTGCTGACCCTGGCGATCGTCACCTCCTTCCGGGCGGTCGGCACGCTGCTCGTGTTCGGCCTCCTGATCGCGCCGCCCGCGACCGCTGCGCTGCTGGCGCGAAGCGTCCCGACGATGATGGTCACGGCGGCGGGTCTCGGCTGCGCCTCGGTCGTGATCGGGCTCCTGCTGAGCTGGCACCTTGGCACCGCCGCCGGCGCGACAGTCGCCGCCGTGGCGGTCGCCGTCTTCTTTGCGGTCCTCCTCGCGCGTGACGTGGCTGATCCCGTCTTCCGTTCCAGGCGCCGGACCTCGGTCATCGATGGTGGCTCCTGAGGTGCGCGAGCCGGCTGTCATGGCTCGTGACCTCGTCCTCGCCTACGGCGAGCGCGTGGCCCTCGCGGCCTCGGACTTCGACATCCCGGCCGGCGCGCTGATCGCTCTCATCGGCCCGAATGGTTCCGGGAAATCGACGATCCTCAACGCGATCTCGGGGCTCCTCGAACCGACCTCGGGACGGCTCGCGGTGCTTGCGGGCCCGCGACGGCTGGCGGCGATCGCCTACGTGCTCCAGTCGACCGCGGTCAACGAGGCGATGCCGGTCACCGTCCGGGAGGTCGTCGGCATGGGCCGTTACGGCGGCCTCGGGCCGTTCCGCCGGTTCACCACCCAGGACCGGGCGCTGTGCGCGGCTGCGATGGACCGTCTGGCCATCACCGAGCTGGCATCGCGCCACCTCGATGAGCTGTCCGGCGGGCAGCGCCAGCGTGTCTTCGTGGCCCAGGGGCTTGCCCAGGCCGCCGACCTGCTGCTGCTCGACGAGCCGATCACCGGGCTCGACCTGCCGTCAACCGAGCGGATCCGCACCGCGATCGAGGAGGAACGACGACGCGGCGTCACGGTCATCCTGACCACCCATGAGCTGGCCGATGCCGCCGCTGCCGACTGGGTGCTGTTGCTGGCCGGGAGGGTCGTGGCGGCCGGGCCGCCCGACGAGGTCCTCGTGCCGGCGCGGCTTTCCGAGGCGTACGGTGTGTCGTTCGTGACCGAGGGCGGTCGCACAATGATCGACGACCCGGGCCACCGCCCACGGGCGGCGCGGCATTCCGAGACACACGCACGCACGGGCCCCGACCTCGATGCGCTCCCCGAATGATGGGACGGGGGACCGCCGCTGTGGCCGACCGCCGCTGTGGGCTGCTAAGAAGAAGGGATGCTTCCGCTCCCCCGTCCGCTCCCCCGCTCGTCGGATTCCAGACAAGAGGCTTGACATCGCCACGGGCGCTCAGGGGTTGAGCGCGCAACGTACTCGTTCGTGACGGCGCTCACTCCACCTTCTCGATCAACCCGCGCAGTGCAGCCTGGTCGGGCGCCAGCAGCTCCGCGACCCGGGTCCCGTTCACCTCCGCAACGATGATCTCGCCGAGCTCGGTCCGGACGTCGCCGTACAGTCCCAGCGCCTGCATCCGCTCGGTCTGGACCCGGTTGTCCTCGGTGGGGCTGACGTAGTGCACGGACCCTGCCTTGTAGCGGTGGACCAGGAACAGGTGCGCGAGCGTCATCAGCCGCCGCCGGCGGAATGCCGGCTCATACGTGCCCTGGTCGCGCACCGAGAGGATCGATCGGCCGCGCCGGTCGTGGATCGGGGCGAACACGATCGAGGCCACCCGCCGCCCATCGGCGCCCAAGAGGGTCAGATCCAGCAACTCCGAGCCGGCCCGATGGGGGAGCAGCCGCACTCGGAGTGCCTCGTCGACCCCGTTCGACGCCGCCCACAGCGTGAGCCAGCTCTCGAGCAGCTTCTTGGGGACCTCCGTCTGGATCGCGTGCTGGTGCTGGGTTGAGCCCTTGCCCATCGCCATCGTCGTGGCGGTGCGCCCCGATGAGGCCCTCAGCGCGGCGTCCAGCCGCGGCCCGCCGACCAGCGTCTGCGGCGTCCGGTACGGTGACTCAAGGAGCCGGATCTTGCGCTGCAACTTGGCCAGCGCCAGCATCCCCTCCTCCTGGAGCGAGCGAGCGAACTCCTCGCTCGCGACGCCGTCGACCTGGTGGCCGCCATAGGTGATGAAGTTGAACACGAAGCCCATCTTCCCCAGCTCCTCGGGGAAGCGGCGCATCTCGTCGTCGCTCATCCCGGTGGAGTCCCAGTTGAAGGACGGCGACAGGTTGTAGGCGAGCATCTTGTCGGGATGCACGGCGTGGATGGCGTCGGCGAACTCCCTCGCGTCCGCGAGGTCCGCGGTCTTCGTCTCCATCCACAGGATGTCGGCGAACGGCGCCACGGCGAGCGACTTGGCGATCGCGTACGGGATCCCGCCCCGGACCTGGTAGTAGCCCTCGGGGGTGGCTGCGAGCTCCGGGTCCCACGCCACGTCGAGGCCCAGCGTGCGCGCGCGCTCCATGGCGACCGCGTGCGGGGCGCCCTCGGCGGACCTGAGCCACTCGTCTGCCGGCAGCGAGCGAGCGCCACCCTCAGACTCGGCCTCGCGCTGGCGGAGGTGGTCGGCGACGGCGTCGGCGTAGGTAACGAGCCCGGCCTCGTCATCCCACGCCTCGAGGAATCGGGCGGCGGCCCGATCGAACGTGGTGTCGACGTCGGCACCGGCAACGATCTCTGCCGCGGCCGCGTCCACCGCGGCCCGCAGGCCCGTGCGCTCGAGCCACGCATCGGCCGCGGCGTACTCGACGTCGGTGATCGCGTACAGAAGATGGCCGTTGAGCTCCTTGGCGCCGGCGGCGTGGAACCGGCGGATGAGCGCGAGGTAGGCGACCTTGTACGAGGGGACGTCGAGGTTGGTGACCCCGAGCACGAACGGCTGGTCCCGCTCGTCGGTCCGGGTCTCGATGAGGTTGGCCGACTCGGCATCGGTGCGGGCGACGATGATCCCGGGCACGCGCATGACATCGAGCTGGAGGCGGGCGGCGTTGAGGCGCTTGATCTGCTCGCTGGAGCTGACCAGCACCTTGCCCCCCTGGTGACCGCACTTCTTGGTGCCTGGCCGCTGGTCCTCGATGTGATAGCCGGGGACGCCCGCCTCCACGAACCGGCGAACGAGGTTGCGCACGTGGGGGTCGCCGCCGTGGCCGGTGTCGGCGTCGGCGATGATGAACGGGCGGTAGTCGACGGCGGGAGTCGCCTCGCGCTGGGCGGGGGTCATCCGGGAGCGCAGGTACGCCTGGTTGCGATCGGCGGTCAGCAGCGCGCGGACGAGGCCGGTCGCCTCGTCGGGCACCTGCGAGAGCGGGTATGACGCGAGATCCGGCCCCGGATCCTCGGTGGTCGAGCCCTTGGCCGAGGTCGCCCAGCCGCCCAGGTAGATGCCTTCGATCCCCAGGCGCTTCATGACCACGGCTTGGCCCGGCGAGTAGGGCCCGAAGGTGGTGACACTGCGGCCTTGGGCGAACAGCTCGCGCAGCCTCGCATGGAAGGCGGCGGCCGCCTCGCGGGCGACCGTGTGGTCCGAGGCGATCGTGCCTCGCTGCTCCACGACCTGGCGCGCCGAGTGGAGGCGGGTGAGCCCGGCGAAACGCGGCGAGGCGAGCCACGCGTGCGTCGCGGCGATGTCGTCCTCGAACGGGGTCTGCGGGGCGGTCGTCAGGTCGAGCAGGGCGGTCATGGCAGGTCTCCGGTCTCGGGCAGGTTCGGCGGGGGCTTGGCCGCCGGCGCCGGCTGGTCAGGTCGCGAGTTGAAGTCCGGATTGGCGGTGAGGCGGGTGCCGTCGCGGGCGATGGCGGCGAGGTAGCGGTTCGCCCGCTCCCGCTCGGTGGTCGGGCCCTCAGCCTCGAGGCCGAGGTTGAGCAGGTCGACGTACCAGGCTGGCTTGGCCGCCGCCGGCACGTAGGCTTCGACGGCCGCGCGGGCGACCGGCAGCGTGGTCTCCTTGGAGTCGTCGTGGACGTCGCGACCATTGGCGGCACGCAACTTCGCGTGCTCCTCGTCGAGAAGTCGCGCGAACAGGGCCGGCGTCAGCGCGTCCCCGGCGCGGACACCGGTCTCGGTGTCGTCCTCGGTGAATGGGGCGGCCTTGTGCAGCCACTCCCACAGGATCGAGAGCCGGATCTCACCGGTGGCCATGTCCTCCATGAGGTACAGCACATCGTCATCGCCGAAGAAGTCGGCCGGCTTGAGAGCGGCAGCCTGGAAGCCGCGCAGGAACGCGTTGCCGTACTGGAGCCCCACCGAGAGCAGGTCGCGCGCGCCGCGGACCGTCCGCGGGGCCGGCTCGAGGGCAGTCAGGGCAGCCGCATCGTCCCCGTCGTAGGTGAGGGCCGGGAAGGAGCGTCCCAGCTGGTTGGCCTCGCCGGCGCGCTCCCACACCGGGCGGATGACGTGGACCATCTTCCAGTGGGCGACCCACTTGCCGGACGCGCCTTCGCGCTGCTCGCGCTCGGCGCCGGCGACGGCCTTGCCCATCGCGGACTCCACGCCCCGCTCCGAGCCAACGGGGATCTGCGCCTCCATGCCGCCCTGCCACAGCGCGAACTGTCCGAGCGCATCGGGCGTGTTGACGGCGCGCCGCACGCGGTCCTCGTACGCACGCATGTAGGCGTACGTCATGCCGATGGCATCGATGTTCGGATTGGCGAAGCTGTCATTCCCGTGGAGCGCGTCGGCGACCGAGTTGATGTAGTCCCAGCGCCCAGTGTTGAAGCCCACGAAGTGGCGGCCGAGCGCGGCCCGGATCTCCATGAGCTGGAACGCTGCCTCGAGCTGCTCCACCAGCACGTACACGCGGATCGTGGCCGGTGGGAGTTCGAGGTGCGCCTCAAGGGACTCGAGCAGCTCGCGCCACAGCGCCGCCTCATCGGCACGCTGGATCTTGGGCAGGTAGAGGGCGACGCTCCTGCCCTCGTCGAGCAGCGTGCGCGCGTTGGCGGCGACGTACAGGACGAGGTCCACGATCGAGGCGCCGAACCCGGTGCCGTCGGCCCGTCGGACATGCCGGTCGTCGAGATGGAGACCGCGCGGGCGGAACAGGCGCGTCGTGAACCGGAGCTGATCTCGCCAGTCGTCGATGATGCGCCTGCCCAGGAAGGCTGCTGCCCAGTCGTTCATCTCGGCGGCAACGCCTTCCGCGATTGCCAGGAACCCAGGGTCGGCCGCGTACGCGAGCCGCAGGTTGCGCTGGTTGTCGAGCGCCATGAACTCGGTCTGGCCAAGGGCGTCCTCGCCGTCGAACATCCAGCCGTCGGCGCCTGAGAGCAGCGCGTACGCCGGGCTGCGCAGGCTCGACGCGAGCGAGCTTCGCGGCTTTGTCGCGGGCCCGGTGCCCTGGATCCACTGGCGCTCAAGGTCTGGCGGGATAGCGGCGCCCTCGAAGCGGCCGGCACGGGCGTCGGCCACCCGGATCGAGGTCCTGCCGATGGTCGAGGCGGGGTCGAGGAAGGCGACCGGCTCTCCATGGCGGGCGCGCTCGAGCCGCCGGCGGGCCCGGGCAGCCATCAGGTCGCGGCGCGCGTCGTCGAGCGGGGTCAGCGCCCTGAGGGCCGCCAGGGCGCCAGGGGTCAGGACATCCTCGTACGCGGGAAGCAGACCGCGACGAAGCTGCAGCGTGTCCATTATCGGGGGCCCGGCCGTCTCGTGGTCGTGGACGCAGCCCGTGGGGAGGGTTCGCGAGTGGGGCTCATGTCGGATCTCCGCAGTGGGTGGAGCCGAATCATGACGTAATCCGTCCCATCAATCCAATGCTTTGTTATGATAGTTAAGATCAACGATATCGATGGAATCAGGAGATACGGTGCTGACCGCGCAGGTCGAGGGCTTCTTGGAGATCGCCCGGTTGCGGAACCTCAGTCGCGCCGCGGGCGTGTTGCACCTGACCCAGCCAGCGCTCACGGCCCGGCTGCAGGCGTTGGAGGACGAGCTCGGCTCGCCGCTGTTCGAGCGATCCAGGCGGGGCATGCGGCTGACCGGGGCGGGCCGGGCGTTCCTGCCCTTCGCCGAGCGAGCGCTCGAGTCGATCGAGGCCGGCCGCTCGGTCGTCGCCGAGCATGCGCGGGGGCTCACCGGCCAGCTCACGATCGGCACCGCCCCTGCCGTTGGCGCCTACGTTCTGCCCGGCTTGCTGGCCCGGTTCATCCGCGACTTCCCGGGCATCCGGCTGGTCGTCCGCACCGGGCACTCGGAGGAGATCGTCCAGGCGGTCGCGGAGGGCAAGCTCGACGTTGGCCTGGTGCGCGAGCTGCACCACCCGGGCGTCACGGTCCGTCCGCTGTACGAGGACGAGCTGGTGCTCGTGGCGCCGCCCTCCAACGTGCTGGCCCGCGCCGGTCATGTGGAGGTGGACCAGCTGGCCGACACGACGCTGATCCTGTTCGACCGCACATCGTCCTATTACGAGCTGACGCATGCCCTGTTCCGCGCGGCGGGCGTGGCACCGCGGGGCACGATCGAGCTGGACAACATCGAGGCCGCCAAGCAGATGGTGCGCCGCGGACTGGGCGTCGCCCTGCTGCCGCACTCGGCAATCGCGGCCGACGTCGCGAGCGGGTCGCTTCGCGCAGTGGCGCTCGAGGGAGTGGCACCTATGCGCCGCCGCCTGGTCGCGGTCCGCCGGGCAGGGGCGCCCGATTCGGGCCCCGCCGTCGCCGGGTTTCTCGACATTCTCGACCGTATCGACGAGATCATCCCGGACGAGGGCGCCATCCTCGCCTAGACGCCTGCGCCCGCACCCCGCCCCGTGCAAGGTCCTCGGCTGGGACAGCCCCGCCGACCGACTTCCTGGCCCTCGATCGTGTCGGTGATCAGGCTGCGGGTGGTCCCTCCTTCCGCTTCGCCTGGCTGGTCCGCAGGCGGTACGCCGAGCGGTCGGTCTCGAGGATGTGGGCCCGGAAGGGGTGCCAGTCGACGACCGCGGCGGCCAGCCGCGGGTTGGTGAAGCTGAGGAGCTCGGCGAGGTACGCCCGGTGGGTGATCCGGGACCGAACCGCCGCCGTGAGCTCGTCGGCCGGGGTCAGGCTGAGCCTCTGGTCGACATCGCCACCCGAGAGGAATCCGATCGCGCTGGGCAGGGCGACGAGCAGCACGCCGAGCATGAGCACGAGCTGGCCCCACCGTCGGCGGTCGTTCATTGCGTGCCATCCTCGGGCAATCGCCCGGTCGAACGCCCAGGGCCGCCCACGCTACAGGGCGGAGTTGCCCCGCAAACCACGCCCTATCGGACGCGGGGTGGGGGCAAGGCTTTGCCCGGACGCGCGCGCGACCGGCGGTGGCGACCGTTCTGCTCCGGCTGCTCCCCACGCAGCATGAGGGTCGGGCAACGAACGCTTCCTGGCGTGGCGGGCGAGATCCACGCCCTCGATGTCACGATGCCGTCAGTGCCAGTCGACGTTCACGACCTCCATCGGCCCGGAGAGGCCCTTGAGCGTCGCGCTTCGGGCCGCGGAGGTCCGGTGCGATTCGCCCACCGTCGCCACGCTGGCGACGATATCTCCGGCGCCCCCGAGAGCGGCGATCCGGGCGGCCTCGTGGACGCCCTTGCCGTGGAAGTCGCCGCCCACCTGCGTCGCATCGGAGGCATGAAGCCCGATGCGCACCTGGGGCGCGAACCCCTGCGTCGCCCGGTGTTCGGCGAGTCGCCGCTGGATCGCGATCGCGGCGGCCACGGCGAGGTCGGGCGAGTCGAAGCTGACGAAGAAGCCATCGCCCGTGGTGGAGATCTCCTCGCCGTCGTGCGCGGTGAACACCTCGCGCAGGGTCGTGTTGTGCCAGCGGAGCAGCGTCTCCCAGGCCTCGTCGCCCAGGGCCTCGACCAGGTTGGTGGAGCCGACGATGTCGGTGAACATGAACGTCTTGAGGACCCGCCGGGCGGGTCCGGTCTTGCCCCGCAGCTGCCAGGGCAGGAGCTCCGTGACGTCCTCGAGGACGATGGCCGCCGTCGGGCACGAGAACGCGGCGGCGCGGAGGATCTCCTCGTCGACGGTGTCCGGCCCGACCAGATCGCTCTTGCCGTAGTCGCCGGCCAGCCAGTCGAAGGCGGTCGGCGCGAGGGTGATGCAGTTGCCGGCCCCCACGCACTTGTGGCGGTCGACGCGCGCCCGGATCGCCATCAGCGGGACCCCACAGTGGCGAGTCCGCGGAAGGCCAGCGACGTCGCCTCGGCGCGGCTCGACGCTCCCAGCCGGGCCTGCAGGTGCGCCAGCCGGCGGGCGACCTCGTCCTCGCCGACGTCGAGCTCGGCGGCGATCTCGGTGTTCGTCCGGCCCTGGGTCAGCAGCTGGAGCAGGCGGCGATCGGCCGCATCGAGGCTGGGTGCCGCGCCGGCCGGCCCGGGACCCGTGGCCGGAGCGGGTGCCTCCATCGGCCCCGCCAGCTCGACCAGCCGGCGCCCGACCGGCCCGGTGAGCCACCGGACGCGGATCGCTTCGTCGGCCGTGCCCTGCGCGATCCTGGCCAGCGTCAGTTGGAGGTAGCCGCGGACGAACGCCTGGACCTCGGGCGGACCCCCGGCAAGCAGCGCCCGGGCCGCGGGAATGAGGATCTCCAGGCTGGTGTCCTCGTGAAGCCCGGCCTGGAGCGCCTCGAGGGCGGCACCGCCGGATGCCGCCGCGGCCGCCGTGTCGCCGCGCGCCAGGGCGACGTGGGCCAGTGCGGCGTCCGCCTGCGCCACCCACGGGGCGTGACCCGGAAGGAGTGGCAGGAGCGACGTCACCTGCGCCACGGATCGCTCGACGACCTCGACCAGCGCGGCGTCCCGCTCGGTCGTGCCGGCCGCCGGCAGGCCGTCGGCGGTTCCGCCTTCGATGTGGCCGGCAGCCTCGATCGCGAGCCGCGCCAGCGTCTCGCAGCGGGCGGAGGCCCGGCCGCTTTCCGTCGCGATCGCGACCGCCCGCTCGAGATGGCGGAGCATGCCCTCGACATCGCCGGCCCCGGAACGCACGATTCCCCGCCAGGTCTCGAGCTGGCGGGCACGAGTGCGCGACGGGGCCATGGACGCGGCCGTGGCGGCCAGGTCGAGCCAGCGCTCCGCCCCGTCCACGTCGCCGAGGTCGAGCAGGGCGAGCGCCACGCCACCGGCGGCCAGGAACTCGGTGCTCCGGTCGCCCAGCAGCCGGGCCGCCCGGTGGGCATCCTCGCCGCGCGTGATCGCGAGGTCCGGGACCACCTTGGCCCGCGAGTACACGTGGACCCCGAACAGCATCTGGAGATCGAGCCGATCGCGCTCGCTCTCGGTGACGATCTCGGACAGGCGCGACGTCACCAGGCGGATCTCCTCGAGGTGGCGCGCCGAGTTGGACAGGTGCATCGCCGGCCCGTACCGCGCGTAGGCCATCGCGATGACGGTCGACATGACCCCGGTCCGGTCGCCGAGGCGCTCGAAGATGCCGAGCGCACGCTCGAGCACGTCCGTCGCCTCGGTCATCAGCGGGCCGATCGGCGAGCCGAGGATGAGCGCCTCCACGTCGGCACCCGATGCCACCGCGGCAACCATCTCGTTGGCGCGGCCGGCCATCACCTCGCCGCCGAACCACGCCCGGCCGCGGGCGAAGTCGATCATCCCGATCTCGCGCAGCGCCGCCGCCAGCTGGCGCTCGTCACCGAGCTGCCCGGCGAGCTCGATGGCGCGGCGGTATGCCTCCTCGGCCGCATCGAGGTCGATCTCGATCGCGGCGCCGCCGAACGACTCGCCCAGCGGGCTCCGGAGGGCGGCCTGGCCAAGCTCCATGGTGGCCCGGAGCTCCGTCCTGGCATCCCCGCGCTCGTGGGCCCGGGCCCGGACCCGCCCGGCCAGCTCCGCGGCCGTCTCCTCGTCATGGCTCATCCGGAGCGCCGATGCCCGCCGCAGCTGGACGTCGAGCTCGACCTCCGGGTCACGCATCGCCTCGGCGAGCGAAGCGAGCTCGGTCAAGCCATCCAGCCGCTCGCCGGTCTTTCGAAGGACGGCGTACGCGTCGTCGCGAGTCGCGAGGAGGACCCGCCGGTCGGCAGGGGCCGACACGACCGGGAGCGCCTGCTCGACGAGCCGGAGCGCCTCCTCGGGGGCATTGGAGGCCAGGGCGGCGCTCGCGGCATCGATCGAGAACCGGGCGGCCCGGGCGGTATCGCCGGCGGCGAGCGCGTGCTGGGCCAGCATCGGCAGGCCGGCCGGGGCGGGATCGCCGCCCTCGAGCAGCAGGTCGACGACGGCGGCGTGGACCTGGCGGCGACGCGCAGCCGACAGGTGGCTTGCGGCGAACTGGCGAACCTGCTCGTGCGCGAAGGTGTAGTCCGCGGGCTGGCCCTGCGGCTGCGCAAGCAGGAGCCCGGCCGCGACGGCAGGCAAAAGCTCGTCCGCCAGGGGGTCGGCGCCACCGACGGCACCCGACCCATCGACGGCATCGAGCGGAGCGGCCGGCGCGCCGCCGGCGCTGCCCGGCGAGGACACGGGCTCGGCGCCTCCGAGGCGAGCCTGGACCGCCCGCAGGTCCCGCAGGCTGAAGCTGCGGCCGAGGATGGCCGCGTCCCCCAGGACCCCCCGCGTCAGGGCGGGCAGCCGCGCCGCCCGGCGATCGATCAGCGTCCGGACCGCGGACGGGACGAGCCGCGCCGCGTTGCGGCCGAGCCGCCACACACCATCGATCTGCTGGAGCGTGCCGGCTTCGCGGTAGGTCCGCGACAGCTCCTCGACGATGAACGGCACGCCCTCGGACTGCGCGTGCATCGAGGTCGCCGATGCCGCCTCGACCGGACCGCCCAGCACCCGCTTGAGCAGCTCCGCCGTCTCGACCGAGGTGAACCGTCCGAGCCGCAGCCGCCGAAGGAGACCCATCCGCTCCATGTCGGCCACGAGGTTCACTGCCTCGGTGACGGCCGCGAACTCGTCCGGCCGGATCGTCACGAACAGGAAGATGGGCCGATCGGAATCGCTGCGGACCACGTAGCGGAGCAGCCGGAGCGTGTCGTCGTCGGCCCACTGGACGTCGTCGATCAGCAGCGCGAGCGGCCTGATGGTGGCGAGCGTCGAGATCGCAACGCCCGCGAGATCGAAGGCCCGGAGGAGCTTGGCCTCCGGCGAGAGTGCCTCGTAGCCGCGCTCGTCGCGCCCGGAGATTGCCTCCACCACCCGCCCGACGGCGCTCTCCGCCGGGGTCCCGGCAGTCGAGTCCCGGACCGAGCTCGACGCGAACAGGCTTCTCGCGAGGAGGAACGGGCCCCGGATCTGCTCGTCGGCCGTGATCGCGACGCAGGTGAAGCCCCGAGCGGCGGCGAGCTCCGCGGCCGCAAGCAGGAGCCGTGTCTTGCCGATCCCCGGCTCGCCCTCCACGGTCACCGCGGCAAGGCGGCCACCCGCCTCGACGAGCTCCTGGGAGACCGCCTCGAGCTCGGCGCTCCGGCCGATGACGGCGCCGGAGGCACGGCGCAGCTGGACCGCGAGCGAGCACTGGGGGCCGACCAGCGGGTCGAGGGCACCGCCGTCCGTCTGCCGGAGCGCTGTGCCCGCCTCAACGGACGCCGATGCGCCGCCAGGCCCGGCGGACGAGAGCATCACGCCTCGCTCGCCGCCGACAGCTGGTCGGCATAGCGCTCGAGGGAGCGGGCCACCTTGGCCAGGGGCTCCATGAGGGCGGGTGTGCACGCCTGCCCGCAGCGACGGGCGAAGGCGGCCGCATCCCGAAGGCGCTCCTCCATCAGCACCCAGGCCGCCCGCTGGTGTGGCAGCAGGTAGTCGACCTGGTAGAACAGCTCGAACCCGGGGCCGGCGGTGACGCCGGGCATGTCCAGGCCGATGGGCAGCGTCGTGACCACGGTGCCGAGGGGCTTGATCGCGGTGTACATCAGGCCGACGCTGACGTCGGCCAGGACCTGGAGCTGCTCCGGCGATTCGTCGGTATGGGCGAAGTACCGGGACAACAGCTGGAGCAGCACCTCGTTGGTCACGTTGAGCAGGTCCATGCAGCGGGTCGTCCCGGGGTCCGTGATGAGGGGCACCTCGACCCCGGTCGACTGCGGCCGGACGTTGGCGGCGACGACGGGCCGCGCGGGCTCGAACCCCGGATCCGCCTGCTTGAGCTCGAGGTATTCGTCGAGGATGCCCAGGAGGCGTCCGAAGTGGGCGTCGCGCCACTCGCCGCGCGCGCCCTCGCCCTGCTCGACGATGGTGTCGATCGCCTGGTTCGCAGTGGCGAGGTCGGTCACCGCGACCAGCTCCGGCCACCGGAAGTGCTCCTCGGTCGCCTGGGCGCCGGGAGGCCCCACGAACAGGCGCTCCGAGCCCAGTCTGCCGTCGAGGTGCTCGAAGCCGGCCTGGAGCGAGCGGTAGAGCTGGCCGATCGTGTCGAACTCCTGCAGCTGCGGCACGATCTCGTCCGCCCCGCCATGCGGCAGCGGGACCGCCTGCTCGACCGCCGCGAACATCTCGGCGTCCTCGACGTCCATCCCCTCCGGCCGCTCGAGGAAGGCGAAGTGGCGCAGGGCTGCCTCGCCGAACGGCACCAGCTCGATCCGCACCCCGGCCGGGTAGGCATAGGCGGTCATCGGGAAGTTCGGCCGGGCGAGACGCGGGGCGGCGCCGACCGCCGTGAGCAGGTTCTGGACGAGCGCGAGGTGGAGCATCTCCTGCTCGGCGATCTCCAGCAGCGTCTTGCGCCAGCGCTTGATCGCCGCGAGCTGGTCCGGCGTCAGCCCCTCGTCCTCGGACTGCTTGAGCGAGAACGCCGCGAACAGGTACATGAGCATCACGAGGTGCTCGAGCTCGGCGGCCTTGCCCAGGGTGTAGACAAGCGCCTCGCGGTGCTCCAGGCCCCCGGTGTGTGCGTCGTCGGGCCCCCGTCGGATCTCCAGGACGGTGGCCAGCGGGCCGTGCGGGCCGGGCATGGCACTCGTGCCCGGGGTTGAACCTTCGATCATGGGGCGCCTCCCAAGGGTTTGGGCGATCGAATTCGCGGAGGAACGCGGCGCCGGCCGGCGGACCGCGGGCGTGAGCGGAGCCGGAGACTCACATCGCGGCGCCCTCGTCGCTCGCCGGACCGGACTCGTAGAACCGGTCGTCCGGGTAGCACCACCACCAGGCCTCGCCGGGCTCTGCGCTCCGGATCATCGGGTGCCCCGTCTCGCGGTGATGGGCCGTGGCGTGCCGGTTCGGGCTCTCGTCGCAGCAGCCTGTGCGGCCGCAGGAGAGGCACTGTCGGAGGTGGATCCACCGGCCGCCAGTCTCGACGCACGTTGAACAGACCCGGAGCGGCGCGTCAACCCGGATGTCGGGCTCGAAGTGCTCGCAGTACGACGTCACGTGGCAACTCGGGCAGCGACCTGCAGTGTGCGGATCCTGCGTGGCAGGTCTCGTTGCCCGGACACTACCACCGAACGCCCGGTGGGCTCATGCGGCGAGCGCAGGTCGGACGTCCGGGCTCCGGCGAGAGCGCGAACGCCCAGGGCCGGCCACGGATGACGACCGGTCGTGATCGATTCGCACCAACGTGCGAGGATTGGAGCAACCCTGAATGTCGGCAGTCATGCCATGGACGAACCGGCGGGGCCGTCAGGAGCCCAGTGAGCGACCGCGCTGACCAAACGACGCGAGTCGAAGGGGAGTCACGATTCCGGGCGCTCATCGAGGGTATTCCGGGGGCCGTGTACCGTCGGGCGCCGATCGAGCCCTGGTCCTTCGAGTACCTCAGCGACGCGGTCGAATCGATTGCCGGGCATCGGGCCAGCGAGCTGTTGGGGACCGGCATCGTGGCCGACGCCTTCGCCCCCGTGCCGGACGACCTCGCCGCCGTGTCCGATCAGCTGAGGCTGGCGATGTCCTCCGGGCAGCCCTACGACCTGGAGTACCGCGTGACGCACGCGGACGGGACGACGCGCTGGGTCCACGACCGCGGAAAGCCCGAGCGCGACACCGGCGGCGCCGTGGCCTCGATCAACGGTGTGCTGTTCGACGTGACGGAGCGCAAGCAGGCCGAGCAGGCGCTCGAGCAGCAGCGGGCCAGGCTGCTCGCGCTCATGGCCAACATTCCGGATCACATCTACTTCAAGGATGCCGACAGCCGCTTCACGATGATCGGGGCGGTCATGGCGAAGCGGTGCGGGCTGCGCGACCCCTCTGAGGCCGTGGGCAAGACAGACTTCGACTTCTTCGCCGAGGAGCACGCCCGACCGGCGTTCGAGGACGAGCAGACGGTCATGCGGACGGGCGTGCCCATGGTGGACCGCGAGGAGCTGGAGACATGGCCAGACGGCCGCCAGACCTGGGCGTCCACGACCAAGCTGCCCTACGAGGACGCCCGGGGGAGAATCATCGGCACGTTCGGGATCTCGCGGGACATCACCGAGCGCAAGCGGGTCGCGGCGACGCTCACGGAGACGAACGAGCGCCTCGTGGCTGCGGTCGCCCAGGCCACCAGGATGACCCTTGAGGCCGATCGGGCGAACGCGACCAAGAGCGACTTCCTGGCCAACATGAGCCACGAGATCCGCACGCCCATGAACGGCGTCATCGGCATGATCGGACTCCTGCTGGACACCGAGCTCGACGACGAGCAGCGGCACTATGCGGAGACGGTCCGCTCGAGCAGCGAATCGCTGCTCGAGCTCCTGAACGACATCCTGGACTTCTCCAAGATCGAGGCGGGCAGTGTCGAGCTGGAGCGGGTGGACTTCGACCTCCGCGCGCTCCTCGACGACTTCGCGTCCATGCCCGCCTCGCGCGCGCAGGAGCGAGGGCTCGAGTTCATCTGCGCCGTAGCGCCCGATGTCCCGGCCCACCTCACCGGTGACCCCGGGCGGCTGCGCCAGGTGCTCCTCAACCTGGCCGGCAACGCCCTGAAGTTCACGCACGTGGGCGAGGTCTCCGTCCGGGCGACGCTAGTCTCGGAGACCGATACCGACGCCGTCGTGAGCTTCTCGGTGAGGGACACCGGCATCGGCATCGCGGCGGCGCACCAGGCTCGCCTGTTCGAGAAGTTCACGCAGGCGGACGCCTCGACGACGCGCCGCTACGGGGGAACCGGTCTCGGTCTCGCGATCTCCAAGCGGCTGGTGGAGCTCATGGGCGGCGAGATCGGGCTCGTGAGCGAAGAGGGCCGCGGCTCCGAGTTCTGGTTCCGCATCCGCCTCGCCAAGCAGCCCGAGCGGGACCAGCACCCCGCTCCGACAGCCGAGATCCGCGGGGCCCACATCCTCGTGGTCGATGACAACGCCACCAACCGAGAGGTCCTCATGGTCCAACTCGGATCCTGGGGCGTGCGCGTCAGCGAGGTCAAGGACGGCCCTTCGGCATTGGCGGCCCTGGCCTCGGCCCGTGACGCGGGTGACCCCTTCGTCGCCGCCATCCTCGACATGCAGATGCCCGACATGGATGGGGCGGACCTTGCCCGGGCGATCAAGGCGGACGAGACGCTGGAGCGCACCCACCTCCTCCTGATGACCTCCGTCGGCCAGCGGGGTGACGCGCGACACATGGAGGAGATTGGCTTTGCCGCGTACCTGGTGAAGCCCACCCGGCAGTCAGACCTGTTCGACAGCCTCGCCGCCGTGCTGGCCCGTTCCCCGTCGAACCGCGCGAGCCAGCGGATCGTCACGCGCCATGCGGTGCACGAGATGCGCCGGAGCGGGATGCGCATCCTGCTGGCCGAGGACAACCTGACGAACCAGCAGGTAGCCGTCGGCATCCTCCGGAGGCTCGGCTTCGGGGCGCAGGTGGTAGCCAATGGCGCCGAGGCGCTCCAGGCCCTCTCGACCGTCCCGTACGACCTCGTCCTGATGGACGTACAGATGCCCGAGATGGACGGCCTCGAAGCCACGCGGAGGGTCCGTGACCCCGGCTCCGCGGTGCTCAACCATGGCGTGCCCATCATCGCGATGACGGCCCATGCGATGAAGGACGATCGGGGGCGGTGCCTGGCCGCGGGGATGGACGACTACGTCACCAAGCCGATCCTTCCCGAGGCCCTGGCGACCGCGCTCGACCGCTGGCTGCCGCGGGAGCCGCCGGACGCCCTGCTCCTCGACAGGCCTCCGGGAAGCCCTCACGCGGCGACCCCCGACGGGACCGCCGCCACCGGCACCGTCGTCTTCGACGAGGCGGGCATGCTGGCGCGCCTCATGGGCGATGAGGAGCTCGCCCGGACGGTCGTCGATGGCTTCCTGGGTGACGTTCCGGGGCTCATCGAGGCGCTGCGGGGTTGTCTCGGGCAGGGTGACCTCGCCGGCGCGCTGCGCCAGGCCCACACGATCAAGGGCGCCTCGGCCGCCGTCGGCGGGGAGGCCCTGCGGGCGGTGTCGGCGGCCATGGAGGCCGCGGCGACAGCGGGCGACGGCGCGGGTGTCGCGTCCCGTCTCCCCGATCTCGAGTCCGCGTTCGCGCAACTTCGCGAGGCCATGGCCGCCTTCGGCGGCGAGGTCGGAGCCGATGCTGGGGCGCAGCCATGAGGATCCTCATCGCCGACGACGACGTGACGTCTCGGCTCGTGCTCATCGGGGTGCTCCGCAAGCACGGCCACGACATCGTGGCCGCCGTGGACGGGGCGGAGGCCTGGGAGATGATGCGCCGACCGAATGCGCCGGCCCTGGCCATCCTGGACTGGATGATGCCCGGGCTCTCCGGCGTCGAGGTCTGCCGCCGTATCCGTGACCTCCACCAGGACCAGCGGCCCTACCTCCTCATCCTCACGTCCCGCGGCGAGAAGACCGACGTCGTCGCGGGGCTCGAGGCCGGGGCGGACGACTACCTGGCCAAGCCATTCGATCCGGGCGAGCTGCGCGCCCGGGTGGACGTGGGCCGGCGGATGATCGACCTCCAGGTCCAGCTGCGCAAGGCGCACGCGGCCGTCACCCACGCTGCCATGCATGACCCGCTGACCGGCGTCCTGAACCGTCGGGCGTTTGGCGAGGTCCTGACCCGGGCGGTGTCTGAGCAGCGCCGCCACCATGGGGGGCTGGCCCTCGGGATCTGCGACGTCGACGAGTTCAAGAAGATCAATGACGCCAAGGGCCACCAGGCGGGAGACAAGGTGCTGTGCGGGCTCGTCCGCGTGGTCGCCGGCACGCTCCGCGGGCAGGACGTCCTGAGCCGGTACGGCGGCGACGAGTTCGTCGCCCTGGCGGAACAAATCAGCGAGGCCGACGCCGGGAGGTTGTTCGAGCGAGTGCGCGCGGCCGTCGCCGCCGATGCCATCGCCACGAGGGCGGGGGACGTGCCGGTCACGATCAGCTTCGGGGTCGCCACGTGGCGGGACGATGACACCGAGGACCAGCTGCTCGCGAGGGCCGATGCCGCCCTGTACCGGGCCAAGAGCGAGGGGCGAGATCGAGTCTGCCTCGACGGTGAACCGGCGCCATGACGTCGTCGCAGGACGGCACGCCCGCCACCGATACCGAGGACGTGACACCCCCGAGACAGCCCTATTGACCCTGCGCCACCCCCGGTGGTAGCGTCCGCAAGTCATCTTATGACTGATGACTTTTGAGGACCGGGCTATCCACGTCATCGGCTGCGACGTTGGCTCCCAGAGTCTCAAGGGTGTCCTGGTGGACGGCGACGCGCGCGTCGTCGCCGAGGCGGCCGAGGCTTATCCGATCACGTATCCGCGCGCAGGCTGGGCGCAGCAGGATCCGCTCCAGTGGACGGCGGCCCTTCGTCAGGTGATCCGCCAGCTCCTTGAGAGAAGTGGGGTTGACGGGTGCTCCGTGGCCGCAATCGGCCTCGCCTCCCAGGTGGATGGTGCGGTGGCCGTCGACGAGTCGCTGCGCCCGCTTGGCCCCGGCATCATCTGGATGGACAGGCGCGCCACGCGTCAGACGGAGCGCCTGCGCCGGGAAGTGGACCCGCAGGACGCCCTCCGGATCACCGGCCTCAACATCGACGCCGCCCACGTCGCGCCGAAGATCCTCTGGCTCCGCGACGAGCACTCGGAGCAGGTCGCACGGACCCGGGCCTATCTCCTGCCGGGGTCGTTCGTTGTGGCCGACCTGACCGGGGAGGTGGTGGTCGACCATGCCAACGCCTCGTCCACGCTCCTCTACGACATCACGCGCCGGGACTGGTCGCCGCGGATGCTGGATGCCGCGGGGCTGGATCCAGGCCCTCCTTGGCCCGATCGCGGCCGCGCACGCGATCGCGGGGACGCTCCGGCCGGCGGTCGCGACGGAGCTGGGCCTCGATCCGGGCTGCCGGGTGGTCGTCGGGACGGGCGACGAGCATGGTGCCTGCCTCGGCGCGGGCGGGATCCGGGAGGACGTGCTGTGCGACATCACCGGGACGGCCGAGCCGGTGGCGTGCGCATCCACCGGACCCGTCATCGACCCCACCGGCCTGGTCGAGACGCACGGCCACGCGGATGACCGGGTCTGGCTCGTGGAGAACCCCGGCTTCGTCTCAGGAGGGAGCGTGCGCTGGTACCTCGGCATCACCGGTGAGGATGAGCGGAGCCTCGACCTGGCCTCCCAGGTCCCCCCGGGCAGCGATGGCGTGACCTTCCTTGCCGCGCTGAGCGGCGCCACGACACCTCGCTGGAACGAGCACGCGCGGGGCGTATTCGCGGGCCTCGGGCTCAACCACGGAAAGCCCCATCTTGCCCGCGCCCTGCTGGAGGGGTGCACCTTCGCGCTGCGCGACCTCGTCGACCGGTTCCACGAGCTGGGGCTGGGAGGCCCCGAGCTCCGGGTGGTGGGCGGTGGCGCCCGAAGCGACGTCTGGCTCCAGATGAAGGCGGATGTCACGGGGCGGACGGTCCGGACCGTCGTCGCCCGCGAGGCCACCGCGATCGGCGCCGCGCAGCTGGCCGGAGTCGGCGCAGGGCTGTTCCGCGATCTCGACGAGGCGGTCGACCGGCTCACCCGGCTGGGACCACGGGCCTACGAACCGGACCCGGCCACCCGCGCCGCCTACGACGACGCATACGGGCGGTACCGGCGCCTCTTCGATGCCATCGATCCGCTGACGATGCCGACGAGCGCCTGATGACGCTCACGACCCTCCCGGTGGACCTCGACGAGTTCCGGCGCGTCCTTGCGGACGGGCCCGCCGGTAGCGGACTGCAGTCGATCGGGCTCCGCGAGGCGGCCATCCGTGAGGGCGCCCTTGATCAGCTCGTGCCGGCCATCCTCCGGCTCGTCACCCCTGGCGCCCAAGTCGTGGTCCTGATGGATGCCACGCCGATGCACCGCGGCGAGCAGGACCTCAAGATCCTGGTCCCCTCGCTCCTCGCGACCCAATTCCCGGTGCGGGTGGAGGTGCTGGGGCGGGACCGAGTTGAGCTCCACGCAGACGAGGCTGCGCTGGCGGAAGCGGACCGGGCGATCATGGGCGCGGCCTGTGTCGTGACGCTCGGCTCGGGCACGGTCACCGATCTCGGCAAGGATGCGACCTTCCGTGCCGGCGGAGTCCCGCTCGTAGTCGTCCAGACGGCTGTCTCCGTGAACGCGTTCTCGGATGACATGGCCGTTCTCCTGCGGAACGGCGTCAAGCGGACGGTGCCGTCCCACTGGCCGAGCGCCCTGATCGTGGACCTCGAGACCATCGCCGACGCCCCTCCGTCGATGAACCGCGCGGGTTTCGGGGAGCTCATCTCCATGTTCACGGCTCCGGCCGACTGGTACCTGGCCTCCGCGACGGGGATGGACGACTCCTACGACGGGCGGGTCGTACAGCTGTTCCGCGAGCGCGCCGACCAGCTTCTCGCGATCGCGACGGGGGTCGCGGAGCGGCGCCCGGATGCGCTCGCGGAGCTGGCCGGCCTGATGACCCTGACCGGCATCGCGATGGGTGCCGCCGGCCGCACCGCACCGCTGTCCGGCATGGAGCACACCGTGAGCCACCTGCTCGACATGGCGGCGGAACAGGCGGGTCGTCCGCTGGCGTTTCACGGGGCCCAGGTCGGTGCCGCGGCCGCGGTCACCGCCGTCGTCTGGCGGCGGTTCCTGGAGCGGTTCGACCCGGCGAGCCTGCTGGATGAGGCGGCCTATCCGTCCGCGGCCGAGATGGAGCCCCGGGTACGTGAAGCGTTCCACGGACTCGATCCGAGCGGCCGGGTCGGCGACGAGTGCTGGCGGGACTACGCGCAGAAGCTGGATCGGTGGAGGAGCCGTCGCGCGCACGCCGAGGCGTTTGTCCGCGCTTGGCCGGAGCATCGCACTCGGATCGAAGCGATCCTCGTGGCCCCGGGCGCGATCGCCGGTGCGCTCCACCGCGCGGGGGCGCCGGCCCGGTTCAGCGAGCTGGACCCGCCCATGGACGCCGCGACGGTGCGCTGGGCGATCGGGAGCTGCCACCTGATGCGCAACCGGTTCACCATCACGGACCTGGCCTCGTTCACGGGCCAGTGGGGCGAGGCTGCTGTCGACGAGGTGCTCGCCGAGGCGACGACCATGGGTGTGGGCCTGTGAGCGCCCCGGCGCGCCCGACGAGTTACTTCCGGGGGTACGTGTTCGACCTCGATGGCACGCTCTACCTCGGCGACTCGCTCCTCCCCGGCGCTGCAGAGACGGTGCGGCTGATCCGCGCGAACGGCTCCCGGGTGGCGTTCCTCACCAACAAGCCCCTCGAGCTCCCGGCCGACTACGCGGCCAAGCTGACCGCGCTCGGCATCCCGGCGGTCGAGAGCGACGTTGTCTCGTCCACGGACGCCCTGCGGCTCTATCTCCGCGAGCATGCCGCCGGGGCGCGGATCTTCACCGTCTCCGAGCCGGTCGTTGCCGGCCTGCTCCGGGATGACGGGTTCACGCTGACCGACGATCCGGCGCAGATCGACGTCGTCGTGGTCTCGTTCGATCGCACCTTCGACTACGCGAAGCTGCTCACCGCTTTCCTTGCCGTCCGGCGCGGCGCCCGGATCGTGGCGACCAACCCGGACCCGTACTGCCCGACGCCCGAAGGCGGTCTCCCGGACTGTGCGGCGATGCTCGCCGCGATCGAGACCGCGAGCGGTGGGCGGGCGGAGGCGATCGTCGGCAAGCCGTCGGCCCACATGTCACGCGCCGTTCTGGAGCGGCTGGGCCTGGAGGCGGGCGAGACGATCCTGGTCGGCGACCGGTTGCTGACGGACATCGCGATGGCACGGGCGGCCGGGATGGCATCCGCCCTGGTCCTGACGGGTGCCACCAGCGCTGCGGACCTCGCCGCGAGCGAGATCCGTCCCGACTTCATTCTCGATGGCGCCCACGAGCTCATCCCGGATGGCTCCGTAGCCGTTGAGTCCATACCCCAGCTCCCGACAGCGCCCGCACACGGGTAAACGGAGGTCCCATGGTCGAGTTCATCTTCATGCTCACCTGGCACGACGCGACCGTCCCGGACGCCCTCGCCGTCTATGACGAGATCCGGTCGCTTCCGTTCAAGTACGTGGGGTTCAAGGACATCGGGCAGCCGACACCCGTGCTGCGCCGACTGGCCGAGGAGATGCATGCCGACGGCCGGGTGGCGATGCTCGAGGTCGTCTCGGAGCACGTCGATGCGGAGCTCAGGAGCATCGCGGCCGCGCGGGAGATCGGCGTGGACTGGGTCCTCGGTGGGACGCACGCGGTGGAGGCGCTGCCGCTCCTCGACGGCTCGGGACTCCGGTACTGTCCCTTTCCCGGGACGGTCGTCGGCCACCCGAGCGTCCTGACCGGGACGATCGAGGGGATCGCCGAGAGCGCCCGATCGCTCGGCGCCCTGCCCGGCGTGCACGGCCTCGACCTGCTGGCGTACCGGTTCGGAGGCGATGTCGAGCGCCTCATCAAGGAGGTCGTCGCCGCCTCCGCCGGCCCGGTCATCGCCGCCGGCAGCATCGACACGCTCGAGCGGATCCAGGGGCTTGATCGCCTCGGCGCCTGGGCCTTCACCGTGGGCAGTGCGATCTTCGAGAACCGGTTCCCGGCCGCTCACAACGTCCGAGCGCAGACGGAGTACGTCCTTCGGGCGGCCGGTGGGGGAGCGCCATGAGCAGTCCCGCGCCGCTGGTTCCCGTCGAGCCCGACGACCGCGCCGATGTCGAAGTGATCGATATCGTGAAGGACTTCGGCGACGTCCGCGCGGTCGACAAGGTCTCCTTCGCGCTCGAGCCCGGGACGTTCTTCGCCCTGCTGGGGCCGTCCGGCTGCGGCAAGACGACGCTGCTCAGGATGATCGCGGGGCTCGAGGAGCCGTCCACGGGCGACATCCGGATCGGCGGCCGGTCGGTTACCGACGTCCCCGCCTACCGGCGCCACGTGAACACGGTGTTCCAGCAATACGCGCTGTTCCCCCACATGGATGTCGCGAAGAACGTCGGCTACGGACCACGGCAGCAGAAGCGCTCCGCGGCTGACCGCGAGCGCGCCGTCGAGGAGGCCCTCCGGCTCGTGAGGCTGGAGTCGTACGGCCACCGCCGGACGTGGGAGCTGTCCGGCGGTCAGCAACAGCGGGTCGCCCTGGCCCGGGCCCTGATCAACGAGCCGACGGTGCTTCTCCTCGACGAGCCGCTCGGGGCGCTCGACCTGAAGTTGCGCCGGGAGATGCAGGTCGAGCTCAAGCGCCTCCAGCGGGAGGTCGGGATCACCTTCATCTTCGTCACCCACGACCAGAACGAGGCCCTGTCGATGGCGGACCGGATCGCCGTCATGCGCGGCGGCCGGGTGTTGCAGGACGCCTCGCCGTCCACGGTGTACGAGGCGCCTGTCGATCGGTGGGTCGCGACCTTCGTGGGCCGCATGAACTTCTTCGCGGCGACGGTCGTCGAGCGGGATGCGCAGCGCGCGGACGGATGGATCGTCCGGACGGACCGCGGCCTCGTGGTCCCGGCCAGCAGCGGCTCGGACGGTCTTGCCGCCGGCAGCGCCACGACGCTCGCCATCCGCCCCGAACGCGTCAACGTCCGCATCCCGGACCCCGGCCAGCCTTCGGGGCAGCCGGCGACCATCGCCTCCACCGCCTACCTCGGCGACCAGATTGAGCTCACCCTGGATTGCCCGGTTCTCGGCGAGGTCCTTGCCAGCATCCCCAACGACGGACGGCTCCCCGCCGGCTCCGCGAACCCCGGAGAGGAGGTGGTGATCGACTGGCTGTCGGAATCGGCGCGTCTCGTGGTCGACGGATCAATGAATTGACCCACCCTGATCCACGGCAAGCACGGAGGAGTGAAGTCGATGACTCGTAGCGAACCTGGTCGGAGCCCCGCCGCCGGGGCGACCAACGCCCTTGACCAACTGATCTTCGAACGGCGCATCAGCCGACGGCAGTTCCTGGGTGCCGCGGCCCTGGGATCCGCCTCGCTCGTGCTCGCGGCATGTGCGCCGACCGGCGCCTCGCAGGCACCAGCGGCCTCCACTGGTGGGACCACCGCTCCGGGCGGCGAGCCGGCCGCCAGCGCGAACCTCGGCGACACGCTCAACCTCGCGACCTGGCCCGGATACCACGACCCGGCCGATCTCCAGGCGTTCACCGATCTCACCGGGGTCGCCGTGAACATGCAGGTCTACGGCTCGACCGAGGAGATGGAGGCCAAGATCCGGGCGGGCAACTCCGGGATCGACGTGGTCGTCCCCAGCAACTATGCCGTCGAGGGCTGGGTCAACGATGGCCTGATCATGCCGCTCGACTATGCGAAGATTCCGGGCTTCAACCGCGCCGATTGGAGCGACCGGTTCATGGACCAGTCGTTTGATCCCGGCAACAAGTTCACGATCCCCAAGAACTGGGGGACCACGGGCATCGCCTACCGGTCCGTGAAGGTCAGCGAGGACATCACCTCGTGGAAGCAGTTCTTCGACCTCGCCGGTACCACGTACGCGGGGCGAGCCGTCATCGTGGACCACCAGATCTCGTCGATCGGCTCGGCAGCGGTGGCCATGGGTTACAGCCTCAACGCGAGCGCCCCGGATGAGCTGGCGGCGATCGAGAAGATGCTCACGGACCTCAAGCCCAAGCTGTACGCGATCACCAGCGACGTCCAGCCACCACTCCGGAACCTCGACTCGCTGCTGTCGATCGCCTGGACCGGCGACGGGCTACAGGTCAATCGCGACAACCCGGATGGCCGGTACGTCGTGGCCTCCGACGGCGGCGAGCTTTGGATCGACTCGTACTCGGTCGCCGCAGATGCGCCGCACAAGGACGCCGCGTACGCGTTCCTCGACTTCATCCTTAAGCCCGAGATCGCCGCCAAGGAGACGGCGTTCTGCCTCTATCCCCACGCGAACAACAAGGCGACCGCGCTGCTCCCGGCCGAGGTCCGCGACAACCCGATCATCTACCCGTCACCGGACCAGCTGACCAAGCTCGAATACGCTTCGAGCGCGACCTACAACAGCCCCGAGCGCGCCGAAATGTGGGCGCGCATCAAGGCCTCGTCCTAGCCGATGCAGGCGGAGCTCGCCGCCCGGTCGCGGCAACGGGGAGCCAGGGGGCGGCAGCGCGTGCTCGCCCTCCTGCTCTTCCCGTCCGCCCTGTGGTACGCGCTGTTCCTCCTCGCGCCGCTCGTCGTCCTGGCGGTCGTCTCGTTCGGCGTCAGGTCGCCGAATGGCGGCTATCAGCCGGCCTTCTCATTCGACCAGTACTTCCACCTCGCGACCAGGCTGACCCCGATCGTCAACACGGTCGTGCTCGGCTTCGCGGGCACGGCCGGATGCCTGCTGGTCGCGTATCCGCTCGCCTACGCCGTCACCTCTCGGGGTGGCTCCTGGAAGACGGTCCTCATGGCGCTCATCGTGATTCCCATGTGGACCAGCTTCCTGATCCGGACCTACGCTTGGATGTTCATCCTTGGTTCGAACGGGATCCCGAAGCTCCTCGGATACCTCGGCTTCGGTGACATCCAGCTCCTCAACACCCCGTTTGCCGTGGTCCTTGGCATCGTCTACAACTACCTGCCGCTGATGGCTCTTCCCATCTACGTCAGTCTCGAGCGGCTTGACCGGTCGCTTCCCGAAGCTTCCCGCGACCTTGGCGCCGGCTCGTTGGCCACCTTCCGGCAGGTGACCTTCCCGCTGTCGGCTCCGGGCGTGATCAGCGGCTGCCTGCTCGTGTTCATCCCCGCCATGGGCGAGTACCTCATTCCCGTTCTCCTCGGGGGCGGCAAGACCTACTTCCTCGGCAACGCCCTGGCGGACCTCTTCCTCCAGTCGCGGGACTGGCCGTTCGGATCGGCCCTCGCGACTGCCTTCGTCCTGGTGATGGTCGTCGTGGTTGCGCTGTACACGTGGGCGACCCGTCGGCTGTCCAGTCCGGGCCGGGAGGGCGGGCTCCTGTGAGCCGCGCCCCGACGCGCCGTCTCCTCGCCGGACTGTCCGGGGATCGCTTCTGGACGATCGCCGAGCGACTGGGTGACCGGCTCCTCCGGTCCTACGCGGGCATGGTCTACGTGTTCCTGTTCGCGCCGATCGCCGTGGTCGTGATCTTCAGCTTCAACTCCGGGCGGAGCGCCACCGATCTGGTCGGGTTCTCGACCCGCTGGTTCATCACCGCATGGAGCGACCAGTTCGTGCTCAGGGCGCTCAAGAACAGCCTCGTCATCGCCACCAGTTCCGCCGTGCTCGCGACGGTCGGCGGCACGCTCGCGGCACTCGCCATGCCGGCCGTCGGTCGGCGGACGCGCGGCGTGTTCGAGCAGCTCACCTACGTCGCCATCATCGTCCCCAGCATCGTGATCGGGATCGCCACCCTGATCTTCCTGGTCACGGTATTTGGCTGGCTCAACGCGTGGCTTGCCTACCTCGTCCCCGCGCACCCCCCGCGGCTCGGCCTGGGCGTGCACAGCATCATCGGCGCCCATACCCTATTCGCCATGGCCCTCGTCAACGTCCTCGTAAGGACACGCATGCGATCAATGGACCGGACGCTGACCGAGGCCTCCGAGGACCTGTACGCGACCCCCTGGCGGACCTTCGTGGAGATCACGCTGCCGCAGCTCCTGCCTGCGATCCTCGCAGGGTCCCTGCTGGCATTCACCTTCAGCTTCGACGACTTCATCATCGCGTTCTTCACCAGCGGCCAGGACCAGACGCTCCCGATCTTCCTGTTCTCGTCCATCCGACGCGGCGTGACACCGGAGGTGAACGCGATCGCCTCGTCGCTCCTCGTCGTGACGATCTCCCTGCTGCTGGTTGCCGGGCTGCTCCTCCGCGGCCGCAGTCGGAAAGCCCCCGAAGACACCCCGGACGCGGTGGAATCATCCAGCGACGCGGGGTCCGACCGCCCGGGATCCGCCGCGCCGTGACCGCTGCGCCCCTTCCGCGTCGGCGTCCCCTCCAGGCGGATATCGTCCGCGACGGCCTCCGCCGGGCGATCCTGGCAGGCGAGTTCCCAACCCGCTCGATCCTCCCCAACGAAGCGCAGCTGGGCGATCGGTTCACGGTCAGTCGAGCGACAATCCGTGAGGCGGTGCGCGGCCTGGTCGAAGAGGGCTACCTCGTGCGGCGCCAAGGGTCGGGCACCTACGTCACCGAGCGGCCGCTCCTCCGCAACTCGCTCGACGTCAACTTCAGCTACACCGCGTATCTCGAGAGCCTGGGCATCCGCGCCACCCGTCTCGTCCTCGGCATCTCACGGCGTGCGGCTGGACAGGCGGTCGCCGAGCAGCTGCGGCTCCCGGTGAACGAGGCGGTGGTCGAGGTCCGCCGCGTCCGGACCGCAGACGATCGCCCGGCGATCTACTCCATCGACGTGCTCCCCCAGGACGTCGTCGCCGACGCGGGCGACGAGGTCTTCGGAGGATCGCTCTATGCCTTCCTCGACCGAGTCGGCCACCGGGTCGCCCACGGCGAGGCAATCCTCGCCCCGGCCCAGGCTGACGAGGGGCTCGCGCGCGTCCTCGACGTCGCCCCGGGAACGCTCCTCCTCCACGTGGAGCAGGTGGACGTGGACGTGACCGGGAGGAGGGTGATGCTCTCGCGGGAGTGGCATGTGCCGTCTGTCATCGAGCTTCGCTGCTTCCGCCGCGGTCCGGGTTCCTCGGTCGCCAACGATCTCGGGGGATAGTCACCCCGCCAGCAGGGGTCGAACGAAGGCGGCGGCCTGCCGCACCCCCTCCTCCGCGGGCTGGTAGGGATCCTCCTTCTCGATGCTCAGGATGCCGCCGTAGCCCACGGCTTTCAAGCCCGCGACGAACGCCGCCCAGAACTCCGCACCGTGCCCGACGCCGACGGTCCGAAGTTCCACGCCCGCTCGTCCGGGTGCTCGAACGAACGTCCGTCCAGGACGCCGGCCAGGGCGACACCTGGTCGGGGACGAGCTGGGTGTCCTTGAGGTGGACGTGGTAGACCGCGTCGCCGAGTGCCCGGATGACCGCCAGCGGGTCCATCTGCTGCCAGAACAGGTGGGACGGATCGAGATTGGCGCCGATGATCGGCCCGACCTCCTCGCAAATCCGCAGCAGCGTCGGGACGTTGTACACGAGGTGGAGCGGGTGCAGCTCGAAGGCGATCCTGGTGACGCCGGCGTCCTGGGCGCGGCGCGCGATCCGTCGCCACAGGGTGCTGGCCTCGTCCCACTGGCGCTCGCGCAACGCGACGGCGTCAGCGGGCCACGGGTACCAGACCCAGCTGATCGTGCTCGACCCGGGGCCGTCACCCGGGCACCCGGACATGGTGACGATCGTCGAGACGCCGATCCGGGCCGCAAGCTCGATCGTCGACAGGATGATCGCCTCGTGCGCCTTGTCGTGTTTGGGATGCATGACCCAGGACGAGCAGTTCAGGGCCTCGATCCGGAGGGCTCGCGACTTGAAGGCCCGCAGGAATGTGTCCATGGCGCGAGAATCCGCGAGCAGATGGTCAATCTGCAGGTGAGGTATCGACGAGGTCCACGTCGGGAAGTTCCAGGAGCCCGGCGTAATCTCGGAAGGCTCCGCTCTCGGCCAATCCAGTGAGCGCACGCGCCTCGGCGAGGCGTTCAGGCACGAGGTCAGCAACGGCGACCACCCGGATGCGATCAGATCGCTGGTGATTGGCCGGCAGGTGGGAGTGGATTGCCGCATTGCCGCACCCGATCACCCCGACGCCGATCGTTCGCCTCACGCCAGCTCCCTCCGGTTCGCCTCCTCAGCGAGGCCGTTGCCGATCGTTCGACGTGGGATCCGGTCCCGCGCTGGCCCCCCGCATCCACCCTGCGGATGAACCCGATCAGCCCCTCGAACCAGGTCTGCTCGTCATCCCACATCGCCATGTGGCTCCCGTTCGGGCACAGCAGGAACTCGCCCCGCGGAACCGCCCGGCCATCATCTCCATGAACGCCGGGTCCATCGTGTCGTGGGTCGCGCCGATGACCAGCGTGGGCACGGTGATCGACCCCAGGTCCTCCGTCCGGTCCCACTCGACCAGGCGCCCGGAGAGCCCGAGCTCGCTCGGACCCTGCATCAGGACGCAGACCGCCTGGTTGATGTGCTCGAACGTGCGGTTCACGGCATCCGGCCACGTCTCGGGTGGCATCCGCAGGACGTGGTGGACGTAGTGCTGCTCCATCAGCAGCTCCATGTACCGCGGGTCCTCGGTCCCGTCGACGGCCTCGAGCCGCCTGGCCTCGGCCAGCGCGGCCGGGTCCACACGCGAAACTCGCCCTTGGGAGTCTGGATCGGGATCATCATCGTTCGTCGTTGGTCACGTCGGCTGCGCTCCTCGGGCTGGGTTCAGGTGACCGGGGGATCGTACGCCCCGGTCACGTTCTACCACGACCCTGTGCGTGGAGCGTGATCCTGCATCAACCCGCGGGCGACGCACCGGCAGCCTGACGGACCCGCGGACTGGCGGACTCCTCGCGTAGCCGACCTTCGGTGACCTATTTCGTCGCGTCGCCGGTCGGCTGGCCGCCACCGGTGAGCTCCGCGAGCCGCTCCCGGTCCACGACCTCGTGGGCGAGGAGCTCTGCGGCGAGGGCGTCGAGGGCAGCGCGGTTGGCGACCAGGACCGAGGTCGCGCGCTCGCGAGCCTCCTCGAGCAGCGTTCGGACGCCGTCGTCGATCCGGGTCGCGGTCGCCTCGGCGTACTCCGCGTGCAGCGGGTTGCCAGCGGGGTCGTCGATCACGAACGAGACTGGGCCGATCGCGGTGCTCATCCCCCAGGCACCCACCATCTGGCGGGCGATCCGGGTGGCTTCCCGGAGGTCGCTCTCGGCACCGGTGGTCGGCTGGCCGAAGACGAGCTCCTCGGCGGCGCGCCCGCCAAGGAGGACGGCAAGGCGCCCAAGCAGGAGATCACGCGAGTAGTTGTGGCGATCCTCCTCGGGAAGCTGGCGAGTGGCGCCAAGCGCGCGTCCATGGGGCACGATCGTCACCTTGTCGACGGGATCCGCACCCGGCGTGAACACCGCGACGATGGCGTGACCGCCCTCGTGGAACGCGACCAGCTGGCGCTCCTCAGGATCTCGGAGGGTCGCGTGGAGGCTGCCCAGCGTGATCCGGTCCATCGCCGCCGAGAAGTCACCCGGCTCGACGGTTGCCCGGTTGGCCCGTGCCGCCTGGATCGCAGCCTCGTTCGCCAGGTTGGCGAGATCGGCGCCCGAGAAGCCCGGCGTCTGGCGGGCGATGTCGGCGAGGTCGACGGTTCCCGACAACGGGATGCCCTGGCAGTGGATCCGCAGGATCGCCTCGCGCCCGTCGCGATCCGGGTAGCCGACCGTGATCTGGCGATCGAAGCGCCCGGTGCGCTGGAGCGCGGGATCGAGGACGTCCGGCCGGTTCGTGGCCGCCAGGACGACGATCCGTGTCTGATCGTCGAAGCCGTCCATCTCGACCAGGAGCTGGTTCAGCGTCTGCTCCCGCTCGTCATTCGACATCGGACCCGTGCTGCGCTGGCGACCGACGGCGTCGATCTCGTCCACGAAGATGATCGCCGGGCCGTCGGCCTTCGCCTTCGCGAACAGGTCACGGACCCGTGATGCGCCAACGCCCACGAACATCTCCACGAACTCGGACCCGGAGATGCTGTAGAACGGCACGCGGGCCTCGCCGGCAACGGCCCGGGCCAGGAGCGTCTTGCCGGTTCCCGGCGGCCCGATGAGCAGGACGCCCCGGGGAAGCCGGGCGCCGACACGGTCGAACACCGTCCGGTCACGGAGGTAGTCCACGATCTCGCGGAGCTCGGCCTTGGCCTCGTCCTCGCCCGCGACGTCGGCAAAGGTGACCTTGGGTCGTTCGGCCGTGTAGACCCGCGCCTTGCTGGACCCGAATCCCAGCACGCCCGTCCCGGCTTTCCGCAGCTGGCGCGTGCCCCACCAACCGAACCCCAGGAGGAGGACGATGGGAACGCCCAGGAACAGCAGGTCGGGGAGGATTCCCGGCGCGCTCGTCGTGTCCTCGACGGTGACGTCCACGCCCTGGGCGATCAGCGCGGGCAGCAGCTCCGGGTCACCGAACGGCGGCATCACCGTCTGGAAGGTGAGATCCGGGTTGCTCGCCGACGCGTCGGCGCTCGCCGCCGGACTTGCCGATGGGCTGGTGTCTGCAGCCGGGCTGGCGCTGGCCGCAGGGCTGGCACCTGCCGACGGGCTAGCGGAGGCTCCAGGCAGGGCCTGCTTGAGCGTTCCGGTGATCGCCTGGCCGTTGATGTCCACGGTCGCCACATTGCCGGCCAGGAGCTCGGTGCGGAAGGCGGAGTAGTCGAGCATCGCCGGTCCGCCGATCGGGAACAGGATCAACGCGTTCCAGGCGAGCAGGACGATCATCACGATCGTCCACCAGGACAGGCGGGTCGGTCGGATGGGCGGCGGCCCGGTCTCCGGCGGCGTGGGCGGGTTCGCCTGTTCCTGCTTCGGTTCCATCTGCGGGTCCCCATCGAGTGGCCGGATCCGTCCGGGCTGTGAGCGGCGGCAACGGTATCAGTTGAGGTCCCGATCCTCGTGGACAGGGCGCCCGAGGCGATCGGCAGCGTCCGGGAGCCGGCCGCCGTGGATCACCACGATGGGCGCCTCACCGCCCGCGTCCGAACGGGGATCGCCCGCGAGCACGGGGAGATCCGCCGGCCCGCCCGGCTCCAGCACCTCGCCCAGCGGCTGGTCGCCACCCGGCAGGATCGTGACCCCGGTCAGCAACGTGTATTCGTGAATCACGCAGGACAGGCTACGCCGTCGCGCGCCCGCAAGCTCGCCGCGCGCTCGCTCGCCGCGCGCTCGCTCGTCGTGCGCTCGCTCGTCGTGCGCTCGCTCGTCGTGCGGGAGGGCCCCCTTACCACCGGTCTATTGCACGGTTGGGTTGGTCCTGCGAATCTCGTCGCGTGCGATTGCTCCCCTGGGCCGGGAGCCCGTGTCCGGGCACCGGTCCATCGCGCCGATTCAGCCTGACGCTGCCCTCCATCGTGGTGGCGTACGTCCTCGTTGCCGCCGCCTGGATCCTGGTCAGCGACCAGGTTGTCCGCTGGATCTTCGCGGACCCTGACATGCTGACCGCAGCCGCGACGCTCAAGGGCTGGGTCTTCGTGGCCGTCACCACGGGGCTGCTCGTGATCCTGCTGGCCCGTTACGAGCGCGAGCGCGAGCACCAGCGGGCCGCGCTTGCCGAGCGGGAGCGCACCTTCCGGCTGTTGGCCGAGCGCGCTCGAGACGTGATCTTCCGGTTCCGGGTGGCTCCGGACCTGGGGGTCGAGTACGTGAGTCCCTCGGTTGAGACGGCGCTCGGGTATCGGCCGGAGATGCTCATGGGCAACCCCGCGTTCGTCGCCAGTCTCATCCACCCCGACGATCCGCCGCTCGTCTCGGCCGACGCGGTAAGCATCCCGGACGGAGCGCTGGTCGTGGTCAGGCTTCACGCAGCCGACGGTCGATGGGTGCCGTTCGAGGTCAACATAGGCCGCCCGCCCGCGAGCGAGTCGGGCACGGTTACGGTGGAGGGCGTGGCACGCGACATCTCCGAGCGCCGGCAGGCCGAGGATGAGTTGCTCCGTCTGAACCGGGTGCGGCGGATGATGGCCGAGGTCAACCGGAGCCTCGTTCGCGCGACCACCGAGCCGGAGCTGCTCGACGCGATCTGTCGGGCGGTGGTCGACGAGGGGACGTTCCGGTTCGCCTGGGTTGGGCTGATCGACCCGGAGACTGGGCGGTCGGTGCCCAGGGCTCACGCGGGCCACGAGGCGGGCTACCTGACCGCCGACGCCGGGAACACGGGTCCGCGCAAGCGGGCTCCGGGGCCGGTCGCCCGCTCCCTTGCGGAGGGCCGTCCGATCACGGTCTCCGACATCGCGTCGGATCCGATGATGGCACCCCGACGCGAGGACGCCCTCGCCCGTGGCTATGCATCCATGGCCTCCCTGCCGCTCATCGGTCGTGCCGGCCTGCTGGGCACGATGGCGATCTACGCGAGCGAGCCGAATGCATTCGAGCTGCGGGATGTCGAATTGCTGCGCGAGCTCGCAGCGGATCTCGCGTTCGGGATCGAGACGCTGCGCGACCGCGGGGCCCACGAGGCGGGCGCGGCGCTGCGCCGGCGCCTGGCGACGGCGGTCGAGCAGTCCCACGAGTCGATCGTCATCACGGACGCGGACGCCCGGATCCAGTACGTCAACCCCAACTTCGAGCGCCTCACCGGATACGCGAGCCAGGACGTGCTCGGCAAGAACCCGAGGATCCTGCAGAGCGGCGTCCAGTCGGAGGCCTTCTATGCCTCGATGTGGGAGTCGCTCCGGGCGGGTCGGCCGTGGGTTGGCGATCTCGTAAACCGGCTCCGCAACGGCGACCTGTACATCGAGGAGGCCGTGATCTCGCCCGTGCACGACGAGGCGGGGATGATCACCGGTTACGTCGCGGTGCAACGCGACGTCACGGACGAGCGCGCGACCGAGGAGCGCGCGCAGACCCAGGCACGGGAGCGAGCGCTGATCGCGGACGCGCTCGCGGCCCTCGGGCCCGAAGACACCGCCGAGCAGACGGCGGCCGCGATCTGTCGGCAGCTGGCCCGAATGCCCGAGGTGTCCGTCTCCTGGTTGCTGGCGTTCGATCCCTCCGGGGGAGCTCGGGTCCTGGCCGGCATCGAACGGGACGGCCACGTCTGGGCAGCAAGACTGCCCCGCGAGGAGCAGGCGGCACACCTGTTGGAGAGCGCCGCGCTGGGCCCGTGGGTGGAGCCGTGGCCGACGGACGGAGGCCCGCTGGCGCGGGACCCGGACGCTGATCTCCCGCCTATCCGCCACGCCGCCTACGCCCCGATCCGCGTGGAGGGCGAGGTGGTTGGACTGCTCGGGATCGGAACGGCCGACGGCAGCGGCGGTTCATCGCTGACCGAGCGCCTGCCCGCCCTTGCCGAGTTCGCCGGGATCGCGGGAGTCGTGCTCGGCCCGTCGCTCTCCCATCGGACTGCGGGCGCCGCTTCCCTCGCACGGATTCGCTCCGTGCTCGACACCGGGGCGTTCCTCCCGGTGTTCCAGCCGATCGTCGATATCGTCCGCGGCGAGGTCCTGGGGGTCGAGGCCCTCACCCGCTTCGCCGACGGAACGCCTCCGGACCTGGCGTTCCTCGAAGCCGCGCGAGCGGGCCTCGGTCTCGAGCTGGAGCTTGCGACGGCAACGGCGGCCCTAGCCGCCGCGCGCGACCTGCCGCCCGGATCCAGCTCAGCGTGAACGTGTCGCCCACGCTGGTCATTGCCGACGGCGCCATCGGCAGCCTGCTGCGGACGGCGGCCCGGGAGCGGCCGATCCTGCTCGAAGTCACCGAGCACGAAGAGATCGGGGACTACGCGGCGTTCAGGGGCGCGGTCGCCGCACTCGGCCCGGGCGTCCACCTTGCCGTGGACGATGCCGGCGCCGGGTTCGCCAGCATGCGCCACATCCTGGAGTTGCGACCCAGCCTTGTGAAGGTGGACCGATCGCTGATCGCCGGCATCGATCGCGACTCGGCCCGCCAGGCTCTCCTTGTGGGGTTCCAGCACCTCACCCGATCCATCGGCTGCGAGCTCCTCGCCGAGGGGATCGAGACGGAGGGCGAGCTCGAATCGCTCCGCTCGGCCGGACTCACGCTAGGGCAGGGCTACCTGCTCGGCCGTCCGGCCCCGATCGCAGAGGTGCGGCTGGATCCGCTCGTCGGCCGCGGGGGGTAGTGCTGCACCGGCCAGCGCGGGGCTCCGGGCCGTCAGGCGTCGGCGTGTCCCCGGCGGAACACGGCCAGCGCATCAGGAGGGCTCCCGTTGTCGCGCGGATCGCCCGCGAGGACCACGAGATCCGCCGGCCCGCCCGGCTCCAGCACCTCGCCCAGCGGCACCACGAACGCGCCCCGGAACTCGATGACGTGCGAGTCGCCCCGGGAGATTGCCCGCACCTGTGCCTCGGAGCCGAGGGCGAGGACCGTCCCCTGGGCCCACGCGATCGCCTCGCACGGCGCCTGGTCGCCGCCCGGCAGGATGGTGGCGCCGGTCAGCAGCGTGTACTCGTGCGTCATGCGAGACAGGCTACGCCGTCGCGCGTCGGCCGGCGCGCCAGACGGCCACGGACTTCGTGCATGATGGCGCGCACCGATGACGACCCTCGACCCGGCCCCCTCACCGCACGCCGTCCTCGCGGTCCCCCCGGGCCCGTACCTATACGTGCCCCGGCAGCCCGTGCCCGACCCCACGCCCCTCGAGGCTTGCGATGCGGCCGTCGCGGACCTGCGAGCCGCCGCGGACCGCTGGGTGCGCACCTCGCCGGAGCGCAAGCGGGACCTGCTGGACGAGGTGCTGCGCGCCACGGAGCCGCTGATCGGCGCCTGGACCCGGATCGGGTCCCTGCACGAGGGCCTTGACCCCACCGGTCCCGATGCGGCCGAAGAGACGATCGTCGGCCCGTACGTGTTCATGCGGGGCGTCCGCCTCCACCGGCGGGCGATCGACGGGATCATCCGGACGGGCACCCCGCGGATCCCCGGCGGCGTGCGGACCCTGCACGATGGCCGCGTGGCGGCGCGCGTGATGCCCTCCGACTGGCTCGACACCCTCGCATACCTCGGGATGACCGCCGATGTGTGGATGGAGCCCGGCGTCACGGCGGAGACCCTGCGGGAGACGATGGCGACCGCCTGGCGCACCCCGCCGCCCGCCCGGGTCTGTCTCGTGCTCGGCGCCGGAAACGCCAGCTCGATCGGCCCGCTGGACACGATTCACAAGCTGTTCGTCGAGCAGCAGGTGGTCGTGCTCAAGCTCCACCCGGTGATGGCCCACCTCGCCGAGATCCAGGCGGCGGCCCTGGCGCCGCTCGTCCGCGAGGGCGTGGTCCGGGTCGTCGTGGGCGACGCGGTCCAGGGCGGCTACCTCGCCCACCACCCGGGCGTGGACACGCTCCACATCACCGGCGCCGACCGCACCTATGACGCCATCGTCTTCGGCTCCGGCCCCGAGGGTGAGGAGCGCAAGCGGCGCGACGACCCGGTGATCGAGAAGCCGTTCTCCGCCGAGCTCGGCAACCTGACCCCGATCATCGTCGTCCCCGGGCGCTGGTCCAACCGGGACCTGGACCTCCACGCCGAGAACATCGCCTCGATGCTCACCAACAACGCGGGCTTCAACTGCACCACGTCACGCGTGATCATCACCGCACGGGGCTGGTCCCAGCGTGACGCGCTGCTGGACCGGATCCGGCGCCGCCTGGGCCAGCTGCCCCCGCGCCTCGCGTACTACCCGGGCGCGATCGAGCGGTTCGGCGCCTTCAACCGCGTCCACCCCGAGGCCGAGACTGTTCGGGACCGCGGCCCACGGCGAGCTGCCGTGGATGCTGATCCCGGGGCTCTCCCCCGACGCCACCGCGGATCCCTGCTACCACGTGGAGGCGTTCTGCAGCGTCACCGCCGAGACCCCCATCGACGCCATCGACGCCACGACCTTCCTCGACCGGGCCACCGCGTTCGCCAACGAGCGCCTGTGGGGGACGCTCAACGCGACCCTGATCGTGGACTCCCGGACCGCCCGTGATCCGGCAACCCGCCCGGTCCTCGAGCGCGCGATCCGTGACCTGCGCTACGGGACCGTGTCGCTCAACACCTGGTCCGCCGCCGGGTACGGGATCGGGATCACGCCCTGGGGCGCCCATCCCGGCAACCCCCGCCACCACATCGGATCGGGCACCGGGTTCGTGCACAACCCGCTGATGTTCGAACGCGCCGAGAAGACCGTGATTCGCGGCCCCTTCCGACCGTGGCCGAAGCCTCCGTGGTTCTCCAGCCACCGCCGCGCCCACAAGCTGATGCCCGAGCTCACCAGGTTCGAGGGGGACAAGCACCCCGGCCGCCTGCTGCCGATCCTGTGGTACGCGATCCGCGCCTGACGGGCTCCGCCGGGCGTCGTCAGGCAGTGACGATCCGGCGCTGCTTGATCCGGGTCGCGTCGGCTGCGAACGGCCCGTCGCCCAGCCCGTAGGTCATCACGATCGGCTGCATCGGGGCGATGTTTCGCAAGTGGCAGAGGGCATCGACGGCGCGTGGCGGTCACACCTCCGGCGTCAGCTCCTGGAACAGCGTCAGCTGGAGCCCGGCGGGCGCCTCCAGCCGCGCGTTGAGCGACCCCCAGGGCGTCTCCACGGGTGCCGCGAGCAGCGTCGCCCCGGCGTCGGCCGCCCGCTCGGTCACCGCAGCCGCGTCATCGACCTTGAACGCGATCCGGACCTGACCCGCGACACGCCGGCCCACCTCGAGCCGGTCGATGTGCTCCGCGTGGGGCACGTCCGACAGCTCCAGCGTCGCCCGTCCCGCGTCGAGAATCGCCACGTGGCCGCCGCCATCGTCGAACGAGCCGATCTCCCGCAGCCCCAGCACATCCCGGTAGAAGCGGAGCGCCTCGTCGTAGTCGGGCGCGGTCACCACCAGCCGCAGCTCGTGCACGCCGTCGGCCATCGTCGCCTCCTTCGCCCCCGGTCCCGCCCCCCAGGAACAGATCGGACCCGGGCGCGGTTCCGTCGCTCCCGGGTCCTCGCCCGCCATCCGTGGCTACGGACAACGGGTTACCGATGAGCGTACCAGCCCTTGGGAGCCGCGCCTCCATCACCGCTAGATCGCCACCGCTGCCCGCAGCCCCTCGAGCACCGCCTCCTCGATCGTGCGCGGAGTCAGCACATCGCCCGCAGCCATCACCCGGAACGAGCCATCCTCGGCGGCGGCTTCGAGCTCGTTGAGCAGCCCGTCCGCGGGCACGGTGCCCTGGGCGAGCACCAGCGCCGATGTGTCCTCCACCACGACCGGCTCCGAGGTCAGCACGTCCTGGAGGAACACCGCGGTGGGATCGGCTCCGAATAGGCGCAGCTGTGGACGGATCTCCACCCGGGCCCGGCGCGCGGACGCGGTCATGGTGTCGCGGATGTACTGCTGGAGGCGCTGACCGGCGTGGTACCCGGACGACGCCAGGGTGACCCGCCGCCCGCCACTCGCGAGCATCGTCGCGACCCCCAGGCCCACCCAGTCACACCGCCAATCCGCGACGACGACGTGTCCGCCGGGCACGGGAGCGCCCCTGATGACATCCCACGCCTCGAGCACGACCGGTCGCCCCGACAGCTCAAGCGGTGGCCGGTAGGGCACCGCGCCGGTCGTGACCACGACGACCCGCGCGCCGGACGCGCGGACGTACGCCAGATCCGCGCGGATACCGGTCTGGATCGTGACGCCGGCCCGCCGCGCCTCGCCCTCAAGGTTCGTGATCGCGCCGCCCATCTCGGCCCGCCCCGGTAGCTCTCGCGCGAGCCGGACCTGTCCGCCGACCCACCGCTCGGCCTCGACCAGCGTGACCCGGTGTCCGCGCTCAGCCGCGACCGCGGCCGCCTTGAGCCCGGCCGGCCCACCCCCGATGACCAGCACGTCCGCGCGCCCGGACGCGGATACAACGGCGTGGCGCGCGAACCCCGGCTCGCCGTCGCGCGGGAAGTCGCGCTCCCGGCCGCTCTCGGGGAACTGGACGCACGAGATCGGGAAGCCGGCGTGGAAGTGACCGATGCAGGCCTGGTTGCAGCCGATGCACGCCCGGATGTCGTCGAGGCGGCCCTGCGCGGTCTTGGCGGGCAGCTCCGGATCGCAGATCAGCGCCCGGGTCATCACGCACAGGTCGGCCTGGCCCGCGGCGAGGATCGCCTCGGCCTCCTGGGGCTGGTTGATCCGCCCAGCGACCATCACCGGCACCCCGATGACGGCCTTCGCCCGGGCGGCGAGCGGCGCCGTGTAGGCGTTCGCGATGGGCGTGGGCGGGACGATATGGTCCGAGCCGGCGAGCGTTGCCGAGGTCCCGGCCACGACGCTCACGTAGTCCATGGCGTGATCGGCATCGAGCGCAGCCAGCGCCTCGAGCGCCTCGTCCTCGGTGAGCCCCTCGGGAGTCACCTCGCCGATGGAGATCCGCAGCCCCACCACGAACCCCGCACGCGTGGTCGCCCGGCATGCCGCCAAGGCCTCGCGCAGGAACCGCAGCCGCCCGGACGCGTCGCCGCCCCACTCGTCGCTGCGCAGGTTGGTGCGCGGGTTCAGGAACTGCGACGGCAGGTACCCGTGGGAGGCCACCACCTCCACGCCGTCGAGGCCGGCCCCCTCGAGCCGTGCCGCTGCCGCGCCGAATCCCGCCACGATCTCGCCGATCAGCGCCGGGGTCATCGCCCGTGGCATGACATGGAACCGCTCGGTCGGTACGGCGCTCGGCGCCCAGGCCACGGCCAGTGTTCCGTCGGCGGTCTCCATGATCTCGCGCCCGCCGTGGAACAGCTGCCCGAACACGGTCGCCCCGTGACGGTGGATCACCTCGGCCAGGCGGGTGAAGCCAGGGATCGCGTCGTCCGTGTCGGCGGTCAGCTCCGACGAGGTGTAGCGCGCCGTCGGGTGGACGCCGGCGACTTGGATGACGATCAGGCCGACGCCGCCCCGTGCCCGCGCTTCCTGGTAGGCGATCAGCCGGTCCGTGACCAGCCCGTCCACGGCCATCACGGTGTCGTGGCCGGAGGACAGGATCCGGTTGCGGATCGTGGTGCCGCCGATCGTGATCGGCTCGAACAGGTGGGGGAAGGCAGGGTTGGACATCACGGGTGACGTTGCCATGGCCGAAGGATGGCGCGTTGGCAGGCGCGCGTGCGCGGCTGTCGCGAGGGGCGGGAAGCGGCCCCTGCTATCGTCCTCACCATGGACGGCCTCCTGCGCGAGCCCGCGGATCCCGAGCTGCCGGCGTTGGTCCCGGCGCCCGCGGGCCTCGCCGCGCACTGGCTCGGACGGGTTGGCTACCGGGACGGCTGGGACCTCCAGAAGGCCCTCGCGGCTGCGCGCGCGAACGGGTCGATCGGGGACCAGCTGCTGCTCCTCGAGCACCCGGCCGTGCTCACGCTTGGCCGCGGTGCTGATGACGCGCATGTCCTCGCAACCCCGGCGCTTCTCGAGGCGCGGGGCATCGAGCTGCTGCGCGTGGAGCGGGGCGGCGAGGTGACCTATCACGGGCCTGGCCAGCTGGTGGCGTATCCCATCATCCGGCTCGCCGATCGGGACCTGCTCCTGCGGCCGTTCGTCCGGGCGCTCGAGGCGGCGCTCGTCGAGACGTGCGCGGCGTTCGGCGTCGTCGCGGAGCGCCGCGATGGGCACCCCGGCTGCTGGGTGGATGCCGGGGGCCCGCGACCGCGCAAGATCGGTGCCCTGGGGATCCGCATCGAGCGAGGCACGAGCTACCACGGGATCGCGCTCAACGTGGACGTCGATCTCGCCGACTTCGGGTTGATCGACCCCTGCGGGATGCCCGGTCTCGACTCGACGTCCATCGCCCGCGAGGCGGGTCGCCCGGGCGAAGCGCCATCGACCGCGCGGGTCGCCGAGGCCGCGACCGTGTTCGCGCGGGCCTTCGCGGCCAGGATCGGAGCCCCACTCGAGGGTGCACTCCCGCCGGACGCAGACCCGGTGGCGGAGCGGGCCGTGCTGGACCGGCTGACGACGACGGCCCGCGCCGTGGCGCGCGCCGGCCGGCCACTGACCGCGAACAGGGGAACCCCGTGAGCCAGGGCCTGTTCGAGCTGCGCAAGGACGCGATCACCGGCTGGTGGGTCGCGACGATGGTGGACCGCACGTTTGCCCGTGAGCGGTTCGCGCTGCCCGCCGCGCAGGTCGACGATCACGGCGACTGCTTCAACTGCCGGATTCCTCCCGGCGACGGCGTCCGGCTGCGCACCCTCAAGGACTTCGCGTTCACCGTCGCCGGGACCGAGGAGGAGGCACGTGCCCGCGACGGTGCGGTCGCCCAGGTCACCATCTCGGACGCCCGCGCCGCTGGCGCCTGGCGGACCGCGGTCGCCCCGCCGGCGAGCATCGTGCGCTTCACCAGGTGGGCAATGGGATCATCGAGGAGCTGCTGCGCCGCTGCCGGGACGAGATCGTCGCGAGCCGCGCCGCGAACCGGACGCAGTATGTCCAGGTGGTCCAGAACTGGGGGGCCCAGGCGGGCGCTCGGACCAACCACTGCTGCTTTGATCTCTACGACCTTCCGCAGATCCCGCACCGGATCGGGGAGGAGCTGGGCGGCGCCGCGCGGTTCCTGATCCGCGAGGGAGAATGCCCGTACTGCCGCCTCGTGCGCGAGGAGGTACACCGTGGAGATCGCCTGCTCTATGCGGACGACGCGGCCGTGGCGTTCGCACCCTGGGCCGGCCGCTCGGCGTTCGAGATGTGGGTGGTCCCGCGCCGCCACGACGCCGATTTCGCCCGGGCAAGCGACCGGGACATCGCCGCCGCGGCCGAGGCGCTGCGGAGCGTCCTGGCGAAGCTCGCGGTCAGCCTCGACGGGCCGCCGTACAACCTGGTGCTCCACTCGGCGCCGCTCCGGGAACAGGTCGACGCCACCTACCACTGGCATTGGGAGATCCACCCCCGGTTGCGTGAGATTGCCGGTCTCGAGCTGGGCACCGGTCTGCCGGTGAACCCGGTCTCCCCGGAGGACGCCGTGGACGAGCTGCGGACCGGCCCCGACCCCGAGGTCCCGCTGGAGCACCCGCGACGGTGACCCAGGCAGGGGGAGGAAGCCGTCACACGCTGGCGGGTCATGCCGTCCTAAGGGTCTGGAGCGCCGTGCTCCGTAGTGGGGGGCAGCCTGGAACCTTCAGCCCGGAGCATGCGTGGTCGCTGACACCTTCGAGATCGAACAGCCGCGGGGACGACCCGCCCGCTCGGCCGTGACGGCCGCGTGGGACCGCGACGAGGCTTACCGGTTCGTCGAGGACCTGTTCGCGAAGCACCAGCACGAGATCTACGCGTACCTCGTCCGGATGCTGCGTGACCCGGAGCTGGCCGCGGACCTCGCCCAGGACGCGTTCGTGAAGGCTTACAAGGCCTACGACTCGCTCCAGAAGCCCGAGAACGCCCGCGCATGGCTGTACCAGATCGCCCACCGCGTGGCGCTCGACAACCTGCGCCGCCGGCGGATCGTCCGGTTCGTACCGCTGGTGGGCGAGGCGCGCAACACGGCACCCTCGGCGGAGCACCTCGCGATGGACCTCCGGCTGTCCGCGGATCTCCAGGCCGCGCTCGAGAAGATCCCCGAGCGACAGCGCGCGGCGCTCCTGCTCGCGGAGCTGCACGACCTGACCGGGCTCGAGCTGGCGGCCGCGCTCGGCGTCTCGCATGTCGCGGCCCGGGCCCTCCTGACCCGCGCCCGCGAGAGCCTCCGCCGGGCCCTCGCCGAGGAGCGCCGGACCATGGCCGAGGCCGAGGCGGCCGCCGATGCCGCCGCCGGGGCAGCGCTGGACGCGGCCCGGGATGCCGCCCGCCGTGGGGGGAACCGGTCGTGAGCCCGCTGTTCCGCCGTGAGACCGACCATGACCGCGCCCGCGAGCTTGCCGCGCTCGAGGTGGATGAGCCGCTTGCTCCCGTCGATGCAGGCTGGCTCGACGTCCACCTCGCCACGTGCGCAGAGTGCACCGCGATTGCCGATGCCTACCACGCCGACCGCCTCCTGTTCGCCCCGCTCCGCGGGACGGCACCGCAGCCGCCGCGCGACCTGTGGGCCCGGACCGCGGCGGCGATCGATGCCGAGTCCACGGCGGATCGGACCGCCGGCGCGCGGCCGGGATCGGCGCCACAGGGTCGCCACCTGCGCGGGCTGCCCCTCGCCTCGCTTGCTCCCGTGGCCGGCCTGGCCGCCATCGCGGTGATCGTTGGCTCCGTGCTGCTCAACGGTGCCACGGTCGCCCCGGGACCCGTGGGTCCGTCCGGCCCGGCTGCCACCGCGATGGCGCTGGACCCGGGTCGCGTGTCCGTGGTCACACGGGGCAAGGATGGAAGCCTCTCCGTCGTTACGGCAGGGGTTGATGAGGTCTGCCCGCTGATCGCCGATCGGTGCGAGGCGGCTGACCCCTCGTTCGAGACGTCGCCGCTGCTCGGGCTCTCGGGCTCCGACGACATTGCCGCGATCATCTCGCCGCAGCGCGACCGCCTCGTCGTCGTCCAGCGCAACGCGGCCGGGACCGACGGGGTGTTCGTGGTCCCGTTCAGGCCCGCGAAGGCCGCTGTCACCCCTGCGACCGACTCGCCGGCACCTACCGAGTCGCCGACCGCTTCGACCGAACCAAGCCCCTCCGCGCCGTCCACCGCGGTGGCGTCGCCGTCCGACGCCGCACCGACGCCCGACCCGACGAGCACCGCTGTGGCCACGGACGAGCCGGACGGTTCGGCCTCGCCCTCGGAGGAGCCGTCGGCCTCGCCCTCGGAGGAGCCGTCGGCATCGCCATCCGAGAAGCCGGTCGAGACTCCGACCGTCGAGGTCACCCCGACCCCCGACGGTGCGATCGAGATTGCGAGCGACGTGGTCGTCGTTGGCGGGATCGCCGCCTACGACGCTGACGGCACCCACTTCGCGTTCACGGCTCGCCCGTCGGACGGCTCGGCAGGCCCGGACGTGTTCGTCTGGAACACCTCGGACGCGCGCGCCCGCGCGATCACGTCCGATCACCGCTCGGTCTTCGCCGGGTGGAACGGCGCGGACGTGCTCGTCAGCCGGGTCGTGGATGATGCCACGCGCACGATCGTCCTCGACCCGGGCTCGGGCGAGCGGACGAGTGCGCCACCCCTGGCGGGCTGGCTGCCCATCGTTTCGCCCGACGGTGCCGACGCCGTGTGGTGGGACGGCAGCGTCCGGCTCGCAGCGGATGGCGTCACGTGGGTGCCCGACGAGGGCCGCCTGGTGATCGGCTCGTGGCCCGACGGCGTGGCAGGGGCGGAACCGGTTGCCGGTGGCGATGTCCGCGACTGGGAGGTCCTGTGGGCGCCCGATGGCGCGGTCGTCGCGATCTGGATTGCCGGCGATGGCGACAACGGCCTCGGCAAGCTCAGCCTGTACGCGATGGATCCGGAAACGGGCCGTGTGCGCCTCGGGCAGCCGTTGCTCCAGGACGAGCCGGCGTTCGGAGGGTTCTCGCTCGACAACGGTCGCCTTGCCTACGGCGGGCCGGGCGGCGATGGCGGACGGACCGTGTGGGTCCTGGGCTGGGCCGGTGGCCACGTGGGCAAGGTCAAGCTGTCCGGCGCTGTCGGGACGACCGTCATCCGCTGACCCTCACCGGCGTTTCGGGAGACGCCCTGGCACGGCCGCAACCTTCACGATTTCGGGCAGATGCGATACGCTGCCTGAGAAGACATGCGACGCAGATCGGTCGTCGCGGCCGCGGCGCTCATCGCCGCGCTCGCGCTGGTCGGGCTGCCGGGTCCCGCGGGGTCGCGCCAGGCGGCGGTGCTCCGGGATCTGCAGCCGGCCGCGTTCACCTCGGTGATCATCCCCGCCAACGCCCCCGCTCTCGGAGCCTGGGGCGCGACTGGTCACGCCGACGATGCCCTCCCAGCGGCGTCCCCCGAGCCGCCCTACGTGGAGCCCGGTGTCGCTCCGTCCGGCCCAGCCACCCGCCCCGCCGTGACGCAGCCCGCGGCTGATCGCGGATCGGCCTGGAAGAAGCCCAAGCAGACGATCACCGGCTGGGCGAGCTTCTACGACAACGGCACGACGGCGATGCGGCTTCCCCGCGGCACCGTGGTCCGCATCTGTGGCGACGGTGGCTGCATCCAGCGGACGGTCACGGACTATGGGCCCGTGAACCGCAACGGCCGGATCATCGACATGTACCGGCCGGACTTCTTCCGGATCTGCGGCTGCAGCTCCTGGTCGGGCACCGCACGAGGTCACCGTCTCCGTCTACTGAGCCACCGCGCGCGCTAGACTGGACCCGATTTCCGCGCCGGTCCCGTGAGGCCGGGTGGCCCCGTGAGGCCGGGAAGGAGGAGCGACTCCGTGCGACGCTGCAGGACCCGCCGATGACCGGTCGCCGCATCATGGGCGACGAGGATGTCCGCCGCGCGACCATTCGCATCTCGCACGAGATCGTCGAGAAGCAGGCCGGAACCGAGGGCCTGGTCCTCGTCGGCATCCAGCGCCGCGGAGTGCCGCTCGCGCGACGGATCGCGGACGCCATCCTCGAGCACGAAGGCGTGACGCGTCCCGGTCGGCGCCCTGGACATCACCTTCTACCGCGATGACCTCTCGATGGTCGCGCAGCAGCCGGTCGTCAAGGGCACCGCGATCCCCTTCGACCTCAACGGACGCACGGTCGTCCTCGTCGATGACGTCCTGTACACGGGCCGCACGATCCGGGCCGCGATGGACGCGCTGATCGACTTCGGGCGGCCGCAGGCGATCCGGCTCGCCGTCCTCGTGGATCGCGGGCACCGCGAGCTCCCCATCCGGGCCGACCACGTGGGCAAGAACGTGCCCACGTCGCGCGAGGAGATCGTCAAGGTCATGCTCGAGGAGACCGACGGCGAGGACGCGGTCGAGATCGAGCGCCTGCCCGTCGTCGAACCGCGCCGGGAGCCACCGCTCGTGACCCCCGAGGCCGACCGCGCAGCCGCGGCGTCCTCGGCCTCCCGCGTCACCGGCGCCCGTCGTGGGCGAGGTGCCGGCCGTGGACGCGCCGCCGGAGACCCAGCCGCTCGCGTGGCGTCACCGCCACCTGCTGGACGTGGACGCCCTGACCCGTCGCCGAGCTGGAGCTCGTGATGGGCACCGCGGACGCGATGCGCGAGGTCCTCGCCCGCCCGATCCCCAAGGTGCCCGCGATGCGCGGCACGAACGTCACGATCCTGTTCTACGAGGCCTCGACGCGGACACGGGTGAGCTTCGAGGTCGCCGCCAAGAACCTGTCCTGCGATGTCGTCAACATCGCCGCCGCCTCCTCGTCGGTGTCCAAGGGCGAGTCCCTGGTGGACACGGTGCGCACGATCGAGGCACTGGGTGCCGACATGCTCGTGATGCGCCATTCCGTGTCCGGTGCGCCGTACCTCGCGGCCGAGATGTTTGGCGGATCGGTGCTCAACGGCGGCGATGGATGGCATGCCCACCCGTCGCAGGCGCTGCTGGACCTGTACACGCTGCGCTCGCGACTTCCCGGCGGGTCGCTCGAGGGGCGCAAGGTGGTGATCCTGGGCGACGCGCTCCACTCCCGGGTGGCCCGCTCCAACATCTGGAGCCTCACGGCGATGGGCGCGGACCTGTGGCTGTGCGGCCCGTCGACGCTGCTCCGCGGGTTCGAGGCATGGGCCGCGCGGGGCGCAGCCGGCCGGCGGTTCACGGTGACCACCGATATCCAGGCCGCGCTCGAGGGGGCGGACGTGGTGATGGCGCTCCGGATCCAGAAGGAGCGCATGGCGTCGGGGCTGCTGCCTTCGCTGCGCGAGTACGCGGCGCGCTACGGGCTCACGCAGGACCGGTTGCGCGCCGCCTCGCCCGAGGTGGTGGTGATGCACCCGGGGCCGATGAACGAGGGCGTGGAGATCGCGGCCGACGTGGCGACCGATCCGCGCTCGGTGATCACGGCCCAGGTCACCAACGGGGTGGCGGTTCGGATGGCGCTGCTGTACCTGCTGGCCGGTGCACGGCAAGACGGAGGGAACCGGTGAGCGAGGCAGCCGGCGTGAGCGATGTCGCCGACGGGTTGGTCGTGCGCGGCTGGGCGGTGGATCCGGCTTCCGGGCGCCAAGGGGCGGCTGAGCTCCTGGTCCGCGAGGGCACCCTGGAGCGGGTCACCTGGCTCGAGGGTGCGGCGGCCGAGGGGCTGGGCCCGGGCGGGACGCTGCTCCTGCCGGGGCTGGTGGACATCCACGCCCACTTTCGCGAGCCCGGCAACGAGGACGCGGAGACCGTGGCCACGGGGCAGGCGGCGGCCGGCCACGGCGGGTTCACGACAGTCGCGGTCATGCCCAACACGACACCCGCCATCGACGAACCGGGAGTCGTTGCCCGGGTGCGGGCCGCCGCCGCCGCTTCAGGATCGCCGGTTCGGGTGCTCGTCCACGGGGCAGTCACGGCGGGGCGCAAGGGCGAGACGCTGTCGGCGATGGGGGAGCTGGCCGATGCGGGGATTGCGGGATTCTCCGACGACGGGGCTCCCGTCCATGCCCCGGCGCTGCTCCGGAGCGCGCTTGCCTATGCGGGGGCGCTGGGCCTCCCGATCATCGACCATCCCGAGGATCCTGCGCTGACGGCGGGAGCCGAGGCGTCGGAAGGGTACGTCGCCTCGGTCCTGGGGCTGCGTGGATGGCCCGTGGCCGGAGAGGCCGGCGCGGTCGCCCGCGCGATCGCGGTGCTGGCCGACGTCGTGGCCGATGTGCCGGCCGCTCGCCTCCACCTCACCCATGTGTCCACGGCGGCGTCGCTCGCACACGTCCGTTCCGCGAAGGCCGCCGGGCTGCCGGTCACGTGCGACGTCACACCCCACCACCTCGCGTTCACCGACGAGTGGATTGCCGGTGCCCGCCGCTGGGCCTGGGAGGCGGTCGCGGACGACGGCTCGGCGCGGGACCCCTGGACGGACGGGGCGCTGGTGGCCGCACCGTTCGACACCTCGCTCCGGGTCAACCCGCCGCTGCGCAACGCGGCCGATGCGGCCGCCTGCCTGGCCGCGCTTGCCGACGGCACGGCCGACGCGATCGCCACCGATCATGCGCCGCACACCGAGGTGGACAAGCACGTCGAGTTTGGCTGGGCCATCAACGGGATCAGCGGGATCGAGACGGCGCTGCCGATCGTGCTGGCGGCGGTCGCGTCCGGGGGCCTGACGCTGGCACGCGCGGTCGAGGCGCTGACCACAGCTCCCGCGCGGATCCTGGGCGATCGCCAGGGCGTGCACCCAGGCCTTCGTCAGGGCGAGCCGGCCGATCTCGTGGTGGTGGATCGCGCGGCGAGCTGGACCGTGTCCGCCGACACGCTCGTCCTCCAAGGGCACCAACACGCCGCTGCTGGGTCGCGAGGTATCCGGCGTCGTCCGCCTCACGATCGCCGGCGGGCGGGTGGCGTACCGCGCGGACCAGCCCTAGCCGCGCGTCGCCGGCGCCTCGCCGGCGCCCCCGGTGACCCCGTCCATCCCCCGGCCAACGGGCCCCGGTGGCTGGCCGGTGATGCCGGTCGCGAGCGGCTGCCCCGTCGTCTCGTCAACGACGACCCAGCGCACGCGGGCGGGGTAGTCGCCGGGCGGGTAGCGCGCCGGGCCGTAGGTGGTCTCCAGGCCCCGCGCGTACCAGACCAGGCCCTCGGGTGAGGGTAGCCGCGCCAGCGCCCCACCCGCCTCTGGGTCCATCGCCGTCACGGTGGCAGGACGGACCACCGCCGACACGAGGACGGTCCCGGTCCAGCCGGTCACGAGCCCCTCGGCCTCATCGCGGTGCCGATACGCGATCGCCGGCGGCGGGACCTCCAGCCCTGCGTCGAAGATGGGGCCCGGTTCGAACGCCTCGCCCGAGGCCCAGGCGACCAGGTCGGCCGTGAACCGTTCGGCGCAGCCACGCGTGCTCCGGAAGCAGTCGGACCCGGGGCCCTCGCTCCGGCCCACCAGGATCACGGGCACTGGCGCCGCATGCTGCGCCCCGGGCCATTCGAGCGGTGGCGGGAGGCGCACCCCGGGCGGCACGATGACGTGGACATGGGACGAGGGATCCGGGGTCGACGGGTCCGCGACCAGCAGGAGGGCGGTCCGCTCACACAGTGGGCTCAGGACGCCGCGCGTATCACCGACTGCCGCGGTGCAGCCATCGTCGGTGGCAAGCGAGGTCAGCCAGCCGGCGATGGCGAGCGGCTGCCCGGTCGCGGCGGCAAGCTCCACCTGGGCTTCCGTGACCGAGCGCACCGACAGGTTCGCGGCGACGTCGGGGAAGCGCGATGGCGGCCCGTCTGGGACGGCGGGCTGGAACGCGGGCCGTGTTGCGTGGGGGGCTGCCGTGGCGGAAGAGGCCACGGGATCCGGCGATGAGGCTGGCGGCGAGGTCTCCGCCTGGCGGCCCGCCAGGCCTGCGCCGACCGCGGCCGCGAGTAGGACCACCGGCAAGGCGAGGCCGATCGCGCGGAGGCCGCGGCGGATGGGGCCGCGCGGGTTCTTGGACGCGGGCTGGACGATCATGGTGTGCCACTGCGTACGGCCGGCCCGGCGTGCCGGACGGCTCTGCCGTCCGGCGATCTTACGTGAAGTCTTGGAATCGCCCCAAAGCGGCAAGGCAGCGCAGCGTGGCTGGGAGCCGGTCGATGTCGGCCCCGGTGTCAGGCAAGGCCGCCCCCGTCCACCACCAGGATCGAACCGGTCACCCACGACGCCTCGTCAGATGCGAGGTAGAGGACGGCTCGCGCAATGTCCTCGGGAGTTCCGAGGCGGGCGAGCGGACGCTCGGCGCTCTCGACCAGGAAGGCGGCCTCGTCCACGCCCAGCTGCCGGGCCTCGGAGCGAAGCAGGGGGGTGTCCGTGTCGCCGGGACAGACGCAGTTGACGCGGATGCCAGCCGGCCCATGGTCGATGGCCATCGCCCGCGTCATGTTGACCACGGCACCCTTGGACGCGCAGTAGCTGACGGCGTTGCCGCCCCCCTTGAGGCCCCAGCCGGAGCCGATGTTGACGATGGACTCCGCGGCCCGCCGCCGCCATAACCGGGACGGCGTGCTTGCCGAGCAGGAAGATCGACCGGACGTTGACCGCCATGACCGCGTCCCACTCCTGCTCGCTGGTGCCCACGACATCCGAGCGGCGGATGATGCCCGCGGAGTTGACCACGACATCGAGCCCCCCAAGCTCGCTCGTGGCGACCTCGACCAGGTGCCGGCATGCGTCGCTGTCGGTGACATCGGCGGTCACCGCCCTGGCCCGGCCGCCGGCGGTCTCGATTGCGGCGGCTGTCGCGGTGGCGCCGGCGGCGTCAAGATCGGCCACCACCACCGCCCCGCCTTCTGCCGCCAGGAGCATGGCCGTTGCCCGTCCGATCCCGGAGGCCGCGCCGGTCACGATGCCCGTGCGTCCCGTCATTCGCTTCATCAGCTCTCCTTCCGGCCGTTCAGGTCGTTCACGCGGGGGCGATCGCGGCGACCGCGCGCTCCCGGTAGCCAGTCACCACGGTCACGTACCCGGCGAGGCCGCGGTCGACATCCGGGTCACCGGTGTCCACGAGCAGCGGCGCGCCGGCCAGGGCGGCCAGTTTGCGCGGTGCCGCGACCACCATGAGTCCCTGGCGGCCCACGTCGCGGATGACATCGGCCGGAATTCTGCTGGTTGCCGCGGCCGAACAGGAAGCCCTGGCCTCCGATCGGGGTCACGATGATCGAGAAGGGCCGGCCGGCCACGGCCTCCCGCACCGCCGCCGCCCCCGCGTCCGCCACGATCACCCGGGCCACGGAGGTGTCGCCGGGCCGCGGCTCGAGGGCCTCCACGACGTCGACCCCCACCAGCGTGGCCGGCACCCCTGCTGCCGCCGAGATCGCCGCGACGGTCGTGCCGGGACCGAGCACATAGCGACGGCCGGGCTCGAAGCCGGCGACGACGTCCGCCGCGATGGCCTGGGTGGCCTTTGCGTCACTGGCCGGGGTGGGCGCCTTGCGCGACTGGATCGCCCGGTCTACCGGGACGCGCAGCGTGCCGTACAGCCGGGGCGTGATACCGGGACCCTCGGCCAGGTCGACAACCTCGCGGTCGGCCTCGGCCCGCCGGCCCGTCGCCAGCCACGCGGCTGCGGTGCGTCCGGCCGCGGCCGGCCCGACCGCGAACACGCCAGACTGGATCTTCACGCCCGCCGGGATCCCGAGCACCACGACGCCGTGGCCGACGGCGGTCGCGACATCGCGCGCCGTGCCGTCGCCGCCGGCGAACAGCAACAGGTCCACGCCAGCCTCGAGCAGGGCGGTCGCCGCCGCACAGGTGTCCTCGGCGGTGGTGGGCTGGTGGAGCGAGGGACCGATCCTGCGGGTCTCGAGCCCGGCACCACGTGCGGCGTCCTCGCCCATGGGTCCGGCGGCAGCCAGGATCTCAGGCGGCAGCCCGTCGGGGGGCCACGTTGCTCGCAGGGCGTGCAGCGCCTCGGTCGCGCGGGTGGCCGCCCTCGGCGCTGCCCCCAGGGCGAGCGCGCGGGCGACGATCTCCGGGCCGTCGGTCCCCTTGAGCCCGGCAGGACCGCCGAGGCCGGCAATGGGATTCACGATCAGCCCGAGCACCGGCCGCCGGGAGCCGGCCACCAGGTCAGCCATCGCCCTCGGGCGTCCCGTCGGCGAGGGCGTGCTTGCGCCGGTAGGCGCGCCAGGTGGGCGACCACAGCGCGGGGTCGTCGAACCAGCTTTGATCCACCTGGTGGATCGTGCTCCGGTGGGGTGCCGTCCGCACGAGCTCGGGATCGTGCCGAGCCTCATCCGCCACGGTCCGGAGCATGGCCACGTACTCATCGAGGTCCGCTGCCGAGTAGGACTCGGTGGGCTCCAGCGTCATCGGCTCCGGGACGACGAAGGGGTGGTGGCTCGTCCAGTAATGCGTCCCGAAGTCCGCCATCCGGACCCCCAGCTCTTCGCTGTGGATCCCGGTCTCCTCGGCTAGGGCTGCCCAGCTGTACCGGACCTGCTCGATCCGCCGGTGGCCAGCCGCATAAGGTGCGGTGACACCCGGGATCCCGAGGACCCTGTTCAACAGGTAGTTGTTGTTCAGGACCGCGATCTCGGCTACCTCTCGCAGCCCCTCCGCGCCCATGCTCATGATCCAGGCATAGGCCCGGACCAGGTTGGGAACGACGCCGTACCACGGGCGAACCTTGCCGATCGACTGGGGGCGGTCGTCATCGAGCACGAAGGTATCGCCGCGCCGCTCCACGGTGGGGGACGGCAGGAACGGGGCGAGCGTCTCGGTCACGCCACAGGCGCCAGCGCCGGGTCCGCCGCTGGCATGCGGCGTGGAGAAGGTCTTGTGCAGGTTGAAATGGCACAGGTCGAAGCCCGCGGAGCGGGCGCTGGTGATCCCCAGGATCCCGTTGGCGTTCGCCTGGTCGTAGGCCGCCAGCCCACCGACCTGGTGCACGGCACGCACGAACTCGTCGATCTCGCCGTTGTAGATCCCGGTGTCCTCAGGGTTCGTGATCATCAGGCCGGCGGTTCGGTCGGACAGCACGCTCCGGAGCGCGGCGAGGGTCGGCCGGCCGAGCTCCGGGTCGGGCATCAGCGTGATCACCTTGAACCCGGCCGTCCTGGCACAGGCGGCGTTCGAGGGATGGCTGAACATCGTGGTGACGATCTCGTCGCGCTGGCCCCCCTCACCCCGGGCGGCGTGGTACGCGCGGATCATCGACACGTTGGTCCAGATCGCGCCCGAGCCCGAGGCGGGCTGGAGCGTGACGCGATCCATGCCCGAGATCGCTCGCAGCAACTGTTCGACGCGCCACAGGATCTCGAGCACCCCCTGGACGGTGGACTCGTCCTGGAGCGGGTGCAGGTCGGCCAGCCGGCTGTTGCGGATGAGCTGGTCGTTGACCTTGGGCGAGTACTTCATCGTGCAGGTGCCTTGCCCGATATCGATGTTGAGGTCGACGCCCAGGTTCTCCTGCGAGAGCCGGGCGTAGTGGCGCACGACGTGCAGCTGCGCCGAGCTCGGGCAGCGCAGGCGCCGTCGCCCTGCGCACGCCCTCGGGCAGGGCATCGGCGGGGTTGCCGACCCGGCTCGACGATCGCCGGTTCCAGCTCGGGCACCAGGACCCCGCGGGCGCCGGGGGTGCTGAGCTCGAAGATGATCGGCTCGTCCCAGCTGGCCTGGTGGAACCGGCGGGGCATGGGCTTGGGGGCGACGGGCGCGGCGGGGGTCGCGGCACCGGTCGGGCTGCCGTGGCTGCTGCTCATCGGATGCTCTCCCGGACGGCGTCGACGAGATCGTCGATGTCGCGTTGTGTCCTCACCTCGGTCACCGCCAGCAGGGCTGCCTGGCCGAGCGCCGGGACCTCCTTCGACAGGTCCTTGCCGCCGAGGATCCCGCGGGCAAGCAGCGCACGGTTGACGTCGGCGACGGTCCGGCCGGTCTCGGTGAGGTCGAGCACGAACTCGTGGACGTGGTGCGAATCGCCAAAGGGGAGCCGGACGCCGGGCACCTCGGCCAGCCGTTCCATCGCATAGCGCGTCCGGGCCATCATCCGCTCGCCCAGCTCGCGCATGCCCTGGGGGCCCATGAGCGCGAGGTAGACGCCCGCGGTGATGCCCCACAGCGCGGCGGCCGTCCCGACCCACTCCTTGCCCTCCTCGCGGACGGCGAACGAGGTGCGCTCGTAGGCGACGTCGCCGAACCCGTACTCGCCGGGCACCGACGTGGGAGCCACGCCGAACAGGCGCGACGGATACTCGAGCACGATGCGAGGGTCGTCGGCGGAGGCGATGAAGCCGCCATGTCCGCCGCCGAACTGCTGATGCATGCCGAGCGGCTGGATGTCGCCGCAGGCGATGTCGGCACCGAACGACGATGGTGGCGCCAGCACGCCGAGGGTCGCCGGATCGACGTTGACCACCAGCAGCGCGCCCGCCTCGTGCGCGACCCGGGCGATCTCGGCCCCGGCGGTCTCCACCACACCCAGGTAGGACGGCTGCTCGAGGTAGACCGCGGCCACCGTGTCGTCGATCGCCGCCCGGAGTGCGGCGAGGCCGACCGTCCCGGTCGTGGGGTCGTACCCGACCTCGTCCAGGACGAGGTTCGGGCCGCTGTGGTCGCGGAACTTGGACAGCCGATCGGTGCCGATGGCACCCACAAGCAGGACGCAGTCCCGGCCAGTTGCCCTGGCGGCCATGCCGAGGGCGGTGGCGCCGGCCTGGTATCCGTCGTAGACGGGCACGTTGACAACGTCCATCTCGAGCAGCTCGGCCATCATCGAGACGTACTCGAACAGCGCCTGGAAGCGTCCGTGGTCCTCGTAGGGCTCGCCCGCGTAGGCGGTGAGGAACTCGCTCCGACCGCCGACCTCGTCGCACACCGCGGGTACGTGGTGGTCGTAGCAGCCGGCCCCCAGGAAGCTCACCAGGTCGCGTGTGGATCGGTTCCGCGCCAGCAGCCCTTCCACGTGGCGCACAAGTTCGGCCTCGGACGCCATCGCCGACGGCAGGTCGAGCGGCTGCTGGAGGCGGAGGCGCGTCGGGATGTCTTCATAGAGCTCCTCCACGCTCGCAACACCGATCGCCGCCAGCATCGCGGCCTTGACCCGCGGCTCGGAGTTGGGGATGTACGGGTGTGCGACGCGGCTCGCGGGTGCTGTCGCCTGGTCTGTCATGGTCCCTCCCGTAGTCGTGCGCGGCGGGCCGGCGCGCTGGTGACGAACAGCCCGGGCTCAGGCCGGGCAAATCCAGTCGCGGCTGGCCAGGCCCCCGGCCAGCTCGCCGCCGTCGATGGGGATCACCGTTCCCGTCAGGTAGGCGGCCTCGTCGGAGGCCAGGAAGGCGAACAGGCCCGCCACCTCGTCCGGCCGGGCGTGCCTGCCGACCGGGATCTTGGCGTCGGTCGCCGCCAGCATCTCCGGGGTGTATTCCGACTGCTGCATGGGTGTCATCACGTAGCCGGGACAGATGGCGTTCACCCGCACCTGTGGCGCCAGCTCCAGCGCCATCGATCGGGTCAGCAGGATCACGCCTGCCTTCGACGCGTTGTAGTCGGCGTAGAACGGGTGGCCCACCACGCCGTTGGTCGAGGCCGTCATCAGGATCACGCCGCCGTCACCGGCCACCATCCTTCGCGCGGCGAGCTGGGCGCAATGGAAGACGCCGTCGAGGTTGACCGCCATGACCCGCCGCCACTCCTCGGGCGTGATGTCGAGGAAACGGTGGCGGATGCTGATCCCGGCATTCGCGACGAGCACGTCGACGCCTCCCACCATCGCGTCCAGTGCCGAGAACGCCGCTTCCACCGAGGCTCGATCCGACACGTCCGCCTCGAGGGTGCCGGCCAGGCCGGGGACCTCGTCGCGGACGGCCGCCAGGCGTGCCGCGTCCCGGTCCAGGACCACGACCCGGGCGCCTTCTGCCACGAACCGTTCCGCTGTTGCCTGACCGATGCCGCTCGCGCCACCGGTGACGACCACGCGGCGTCCGCTGAGCTCCCTGTGGCGGCCTGCAGGACGATCGGTCACGGCTGGGTCTCCTCGGTTCCCTGGGCGACGTCGGGAGCCGGCGGGCCGCCCGTTGCGGGGTTGTCGGGGGTCGTGCGGCGCCGGCGCCAGGCCAGCAGGGTCTCATCGAGCTCCAGGCGGCCGAACAGGCCGTCGGACCGGCGGTACATGACGAAGATGATGGCCAGCCCCAGCGTGACCTCCTGCAGCCCGAAGATGCCCTGCAGCGTGAAGTCGCCCACGGTGAAGCCGCTGAGGAGGCCCTCGAGGCGGCGGGCCATCTCGGTCAGCAAGGAGATCAGCACAGCCCCGCCGACCGCGCCGGTGACGGTCGTCGATCCGCCCACCACCAGCATCGCCAGCAGGGCGAACTGGAGGGTGAAGTAGAACTGCTTGGGCGAGAAGGCCGTCAGGGTGTGTCCCAGCAGGACGCCCGCCACTCCCACAACCAGCGCACTCAGCATCCACGCGACCAGCCGCAGGTTGGGGATGTCGATCCCCATCGACCGCGCCGCCAGCTCGTCCTCGCGGCTCGCCCGGATCCGCAGGCCGGTGGTGGACTCGCGGAACAGGCGGGCGACGAAGATCGCACCCAGGGCGGCCAGCAGGCACAGCCAGATGGTCACGTCGGGCGGTACCCCGTAGAACGTCTGCGAGCCGCGGGTGATGTCGGCGGCGCCCACCAGCACCACGTAGACGATCATCAGCATCGACAGGGTCGCGATCGGGGTTGCCGCGGCCGACAGCCTTGAGAGCGGCACCCCGAACAGGAGGGCGACGACGGCGACCACCCCGAGCGCCACGAGCAGCGCCCCCAGCAGCGGCAGCTGGATCTCCCGCAGGAACGGCACGATGTTGGGCAGCGCCTGGGCCTTGATGATGGGATCCATGGTCAGGATCCCGCTCGCGTAGGCGGCCACGCCCATGAATGCCGCGTGGCCGAAGGTCAGGATCCCGGTGTTGCCGCTGTAGATCCCGAAGCCGACGACGGCCACCAGCGCGATCAGGAAGTTCTGGGTGACCTGCTGCTCGGCAGGGCCTAGCCCGATCGCGATCAGCGCGGTCAGAACCACGAGTGGCGCGCCCAGTGTGGTGAGGCCGGCCAGGGCCCGGACGACCGGAACATCGGTGGACAGGTGGCGGCCGGCGACCCGGAACGTGGTCTCGCTCATGCGCGGTCCGTCGCGCGGCCCAGCAGGCCCTGCGGGCGCCACAGCAGGATCACGATGACGATGGTCAGCGCCACCGCGTCCTTGAATGGGAGGGCGGCCTCCGGAAGCCATGCCTGGAGCATGATCTCGATGAATCCGAAGACGAACCCGCCGAGGACCGCTCCGGGGAGGCTGCCGAGCCCGCCCATGACCGCCGCGATGAAGGCCTTGATCACGGGCGTCAGGCCCATGGCGGGCTCGACTGAGCCGCGCTGGGCGACGTACAGGAACGCGGCCACGCCGGCCAGCAGGCCCGAGATCCCGAACGCGGTCGCGATCACGCGGTCGGCCCGGATGCCCATCAGCCTGGCGACCGAGAAGTCCTGGGCGGCCGCCCGCATGCTGATCCCCATCGTCGTCCGGCGCAGGAACACGGTGATCAGGGCAAGCGACACGAGCACCAGCACGATGGCGGTGAGCTGGATCAGGCCGATGCCAATCCCGAACACCGGGATCACCTGGCTCATCTCGGGCGGCAGCTGGATCCCGCGGGGCCGCGGGGAGATCACGTTCTGGAACGTGACCTGCAGGATGATCGACACTGCGAAGCTGGTCAGTAGCATCGTGGCTCCGCTCGAGCCACGGACCGGGCGGAAGGCGACCCGCTCCATGGTCACGGCCGCTGCCATCCCGGTCAGCACGGCCGCAGCCAGCACAAGTGGCAGCGGCGCCCCGAAGGCGACCGTCGCGACCCACATCGCGTAGCCGCCCAGGGTCATGATCTCGCCGTGGGCGAAGTTGACCATGCCCATGATGCTGAACACGATCGCCAGCCCCAGGGCGAGCAGGGCGTAGATGCCGCCCAGGCTGAGCGCGTTGACGAACTGCTGGACGACGAGCTCCATCAGTCAGCTCCGATCCCGAGGTAGGCGCGCTCGATTCCGCTCGAGCTGCGCAACTCGGCCGCTGAGCCTTCCATCTGGAGCTCGCCCGATGCCAGCACGTATCCTCGATCGGCGATCGAGAGGGTGAGGTCCACGTTCTGTTCCACCAGCAGGATGGTCACGCCGTCCCGGCGCAGGTCGAGGATGAGCTCGAAGATGAGATCGACGAACTTGGGCGCCAGCCCGAGCGAGGGCTCATCGAGCAGGAGCAGCCGCGGGCCGCACATCAGCGAGCGGGCGATGGCGAGCTGCTGCTGTTCACCGCCCGAGAGCGTGCCTGCCGCCTGCCGTCGACGTTCCGCGAGCACCGGGAAGCGCTCGTACGCCATCTCCCGCAGCTTCGGCGCCTGGGAGCGATCTCGGAGCGCGATCGCTCCCAGGAGCAGGTTCTCGTCCACCGAGAGGGTCGCGAACACGCGGCGGCCCTCCGGGGTCAGGGTCATGCCCATGCGCACGATGCGCTCGGGGCGCATGCCGACGATCCCCTGTCCATCGAAGCGGGCGTCACCCTGCACGTGCGGAACGAGGCCCATCAGGGCATTGAGCGTGCTCGACTTGCCGGCGCCGTTGGCGCCCAGCACGGCGACGATTTCGCCGGTCTCCACGTGCAGGGACAGGTCGCGGACGGCGCGAATGGCGTCATACGCGACGGACAGCCGCTCGACGGACAGGAGGCTCACGGTCTGGGGGTCTGGGTTAGGGGGCCGGAATGTCGGCCGAGTCGGGCTGGAGCGTGTCGAGCAGCTCGAACTGACCGTTCTTGATGGTCACGAGGTACACGGTCTTGAGCGGAATCCGGTTCTGTCCCTTGTAGGTGATCGAGCCGGTCGCGCCCTGGACGTTCTCCAGGTTGTCGATCGCGTCGCGCACCTTGGCCGGATCGGTGGTCCCAGCGGCGGTGACGCCTGCCTCCACGACTTTGATCAGGTCGTAGCCGGTGGCAGCGAACACGCTGTCGGGCGGCGACCCGTACTCAGCCTCGTAGTTGGCCCAGAACGTGGCGGTCGGGGTGCCCTCGGCCGGGAAGCCGTGAGTGGTGAACACCAAGCCCTCGACAGCCGGGCCGCCGGCGCTGATGGTGTCCTGCGAGTCGACGCCGTCGATCGAGATGACCGGGATGGTCACGCCGGCGGCGCGAAGCTGCTTGATGAAGGTGGGCGCGTCCGGCGGGTAGGCCGGCGTCATGATCACGTCCGGTGCCGGCGACATCGCCTGGATCTTGGTCACCTCGGCGCTGAAGTCGGCCGCTCCGAGGGTGAACGAGCCGCGCCCGACGATCGAGCCGCCCTTCTTCTCGAACACCTGCGCGAAGTAGTCGCACGACTTCGACGTGTACGAGGAATTGGGCGAGCACAGCAGGTAGGCGGTCTTGTAGCCGGTGTTGGCGGCGTACGTGGCGAGCGCGGTGGCCTGGGTGTTGTCGCCGAACACGCTCATGAACATGAAGTCGCCCACCGATGCCGGCAGGATCGGCGAGGTGGCCGCGGTCGACATCGTCGGCACGCCGGCCTTCTGGGCGATCTGGCCGGCCGCGGTGCACGGATCAGCATCCGAGGTGCAGATCAGGAACTTGACCCCCTTGGAGATCAGGTCCTGCGCCACGACCGCGCTCTGGGCGGCCTCGGAGCGGTTGTCCTGGAGGGTCAGCTCGATCTTCCACTTGCCGTCGATGCCGCCCTTGTCGTTGATCTCCTTGATTGCCAGCTGGACGCCCTTGGATGCCGGGACGTCCGAGTAGGCGAGCAGACCAGTCTGTGACGAGTCGTAGCCGATGGGATAGGTGCCGCTGTCGCCGCCGCCACTGCTCCCGCAGGCAGCCACGATGAGCATGGCCGCAGCGGCCATGCTGAGTGTCGTGCGAGCATTCACTGCTGCATCTCCTCCTTCGTCCATGCGGACTTGAATCCCCCCGCCGGCGGCAACCCGCAAGGGCCTGGCCGCCCGTTTGCTAGGCTCCGAGGCTGCTGCTCCCGGCCCGTGCGTCCGGTCTCGCCGCCTACTGGGCCACCGCCCCCGGCTGCGGATCGCCCGATACGGTAGTCGCCTCGCGGCGCACAGCGCGGCGACCCAGGTAGGCCTCGCGCACCGCGGGATCATCGGTGATCTGGGCCGCAGTCCCAGCGGCGATTCGCTGCCCCTCGTTGAGGACGACGATCCTGTCGGCGAGTCGCATGATCAGTCGGAGGTCGTGCTCGACCACCAGGATGCCCAACCCGTGCGTCGGGCGGAGCTCCGCGATCAGCCCCCGCAGCTCGTCCGACTCCGCCTCGTTGGCGCCAGCCGCGGGCTCGTCCAGGAGCAGGAACAGGGGTTGTGTTGCGAGCGCCCGAGCGATCTCCAGGCGCCGTCGGAGCCCGTAGGCGAGGGTCGACGCCCGGCGGTCGGCGATGTTCAGCAGCCCAGTCTCGCGCAGCACGTCCCGCGCGGCGCGCCGGAGGGCCGCGCCACCGAGCCGGTCCGGGCGCAGCGCGGCCCCGACCTCGACGTTCTCGAGCACCGACAGGTGGCTGAACAGGCGGATGTTCTGGAACGTCCGTGCGATCCCCAGGGCCGCCATCTTGTGTGCCGGCAGGTGGGTGATGTCACGCTCGTCGAGGCGGATGTGCCCGCCGGTTGGGATCAATACGCCGGACAGCACGTTGAGCAGCGTTGTCTTGCCCGACCCGTTGGGCCCGACAAGGCCCACGATCTCGCCCTGGGTGAGATCGAGATCCACCGACCGGAGCGCCTGCAGGCCGCTGAAGCGCATGTCGATCCCGTGCGCCGAGACGCGACGGGGGGGAACGGTGGGTCGCGCGGGATTTGGGTCGATCACGGCGTTCCTGCTGCAGGAGGTCGGCTCGGAAGAGGGATGGCGGTGGCGGAATGTGGAAGACGCGACATTCGGGTTCGACTTTGCATTCCGCAAGCGCGACGGCGACTTGCAGGGGCCCAGCCTACGCTTGCAGGGGCCCAGCCTACGACGGACCGCGCGGGAATGCACGTCCCCGATTTACAATTCGCAATCGAAGGACGCGGCTTCGAAACCGCCGCCCTGCTGGTAGCCCTCGTTCTCGACAGAAGGATTCCCGTGGACGACGACGTCGAACGCCCGCCCGTCTCCGGCAGCAGCGCGATGGTGCCGCCGCGATTCCTGCGGCGCGCGAAGGTGCTCGAGGTGGTGCGCCGGAACCAGTTCGCGTCGGTCGCGGACCTGAGCGAGACATTCGGTGTCTCGGAGGTCACCATCCGCAGCGACCTCGACGTCCTGGCGGGCGAAGGGATGATCCGCCGCGTGCGAGGCGGTGCCGTCCACCGGCCGGGGCCTGGCCTGGAGTCGCCGTTCGAGGAAGTCGAGGCACAGCGCGTTGAAGCCCGCCGCGAGATCGCGGCTGCCGCCGCCGGCATGGTCTCCAGCGGACAGTCCGTGCTGCTCGACGGCGGTGTGACCGTGACCGCCACGGCGCGCGCGATCGCGGCCCGAGAGGACCTCCACGACGTCACCGTCATCACCAACAGCGTGCCGGTGGCGCTCGCCCTCGAGTCCGCGATCCCGCGGATCACGGTGATGCTCAGCGGAGGGACCCTTCGCCGTCTGCAGCACACGCTCGTGAACCCGTTCGGAACGACCGTCCTCGAGCAGGTGCACGGCCACCTGGCGATCCTCGAAGCCGACGGGATCGACGCGTCGGCTGGGGTCACCCACATCAATGTCGCTGAGGTCGAGATCAAGCGGTTGCTGATGCGGGCGGCCCGCCAGCGGGTGCTCGTGGCCGACGCCCCGAGCGTTGGAGCTGTCAGCCTCGTCCACCTGTACCCGATCGGCGAGCTCGACGAGCTGATCACGAGCCCCGACGCTGATCCCGATGCTCTCGGCGCCCTGCGCGACGAGGGACTTGAGATCCGGCTCACGGGATGACCGAGGGAGCCATCCATGCACTCGTCGTCGTACCACCTGCCCCTGCCGGCCCTGTCGCTCGGCTGGAGCCGGGACCACGACCCGCGACTGAGCGTTCCGTCGGGTGCGGAGATCGTGGTCGATGCCCCCGACTGTTCGAACGGGCAGGTTCTGCCCGGCGCCGGGGCGCAGGTGATCGAGACGATCGACTGGGACCAGGTGGACCTGATCTCCGGCCCGGTGCACGTGGAGGGCGCCCTGGCGGGGGATGTGCTCCAGGTCGACCTGCTCGAGGTCGAGTGCGGCCGAACTGGGTTCTCGGCGAACTACCCGGGCTCGGGGCTGCTCCCCGACGACTTCCCCGATGCCTGGGTGTACGTGTGGGAGGTGGGTCGCGACTGGTCCCGGTACGTCCATGACATCTCCGTGCCCACCGAGCCCATGGTGGGCATTGTCGGCTGTACCCCGGCGGCACCCGGGGTCCTGTCATCGATCCCGCCGCTGCGCACCGGCGGCAACATGGATGCCAAGCACATCGGGCCTGGCACAACGGTGTACCTGCCCGTCGAGGTGGATGGAGCCTTGTTCGGCACCGGAGACCCTCACGCCGCCCAGGGCGATGGCGAGGTGGGCGGCTCGGGCATCGAGGTACCGATGCAGATCAGGCTCCGATTGACCGTGCGCCACGACCTGCAGCTGGACGCGCCCGAGTACGAGGTGCGACGGCCGCTCGAGCGGGCGAGCGCCGCCGCCGCCGGCTACTACGTCACCACGGGGATCGGAACCGATCTCTACGCGGCGTCCCAGGCGGCCGTCCGGCGCATGATCGACCGGCTCACCCGGACTCGCGGGCTTGAGCCCATCGAGGCGTACGAGCTGTGCTCCGTGGCCATGGACCTCAAGATCAGCGAGATCGTCGACCATCCCAACTACGTGGTCTCCGCCTACCTCCCGAACGATGTGTTCGACGAGGTGCGACGCTCGCTACGCTGAGGGTTGCGAAGGCGGAGCAGGAGGGTCCAGTGGTTGCGGCACGCGCGGCGGAGACGATGCTCCGCCTGGAGGAGGTCGGCGCAGACGCCCTGTGGGTCGTGTACCACAACTACGGGGCGCTGAGCCAGGGCAAGGTCGTGCCCCGCCACCGGTTCGAGGACGTCGCCCGGAACGGGGTCACCTTTGCGCGGGCGAACTGGGACTTCGCGATGACCGATGACCAGCTGCCGCACGCGGGCTTCGCCGCCGACAGCGGTGACTTCCGGGTCGTTCCCGATCCGGACACGATCGTCGCAATGGCCCATCGACCCGGTGTGGCCCAGGCCTACGGGTGGTTGGTCGACGCGAATCTGGAGCCGTGGGCGGGTGATCCACGGGGCCGTCTTCGGGCTGCGGTGGCCGCGCTTGCCGACCGTGACATCGAGGTCTCGATGGCCTTCGAGACCGAGTTCGCGCTTGCCGCCCGGGACGGATCCGACTGGGAGCCCAGCGATCGGTCGCGGATGTTCGTGATCGACGAGGTGGATTCGCGGTGGCCGTGGGTCGCGGATGTCCTAGGCTCGCTCGACGCGGCCGGCATCCCTGTCCACCAGTTCGCCAAGGAGTACGGTCCTGCCCAGTATGAGCTCAGCTTCCTGCCCAGCGATCCCGTGGTGGCCGTAGACCGGTTCCTGCTTGCCCGCCAGCTTGTCAAGTCCCTGGCTGGCCGTGAGGGCCTCAGCGCCACGTTCATGCCCAGGCCATGGACGGATCTGCCTGCCAATGGCGTCCACGTCCACGTCTCGCTGACCGGAGGTGACGGTCGCGCGCTGATCCCCGATCCCGTGGACCCGTCGGCCCTGTCCGAGACCGGGCACCATGCCGTGGCCGGGCTGCTGGAGCACAGTGCCGCCCTGTGCGCGCTCACCGCGCCATCCCCCAACTCGTACCGTCGTCTGCAGCCCGGGTCATGGGCGCCCGCGCACCGGTGCTGGGGGTTTGGCAACCGGGCGGCACTCGTCCGGGTGCCCGGGACCGGCGACGGCCGCCATCTCGAGTACCGGCTCGCCGACGCGACCGCCAACCCGTACCTGCTGGCCACCGGCATCCTGGCTGCGATCGACGATGGCCTGGAGCGGCGGCTCAAGCCGCCGCCGCCGGCGACCGTCGACGTCGGCCACATGGAGGACGACGAGGCGCTCGCCCTGGGGTTCGACCGGTTGCCCTCGGATCCGCTCGCGGCGCTGACGGCCCTCGACGCCGACGCGGTGCTTCGGGCGGCGCTTGGCCCCGTCATCGCGGACCACTACCCGCGAGTGAAGCGGTTCGAGGCCGAGCTGGCCTCGGCAGCCGAGCGGGACGCGGCCGACGGCGGGGCGGCCTGGCATCGGTGGTGCTGGCTGGAGACCGTGTGATCTCCGACGATGGCGCGAGTGGCCGGGATCAAGGGCGGGGGGCCGACGCCGTGCGGGCCCGGTTCGAGCGGCTGTTCCCCGGCCAGCAGATCACCCTGGTCGATGGGGTGGGCACGATGGCCGCGGTGTTCGACACGCTCGGGCCGCAGCGCCCGGCGACCTGCGGCGCCTACGCGCTCAGCTACCTCTTTCCCGCCCTCGGCTTCACCCGCCACGCCGGCCAGGACCTGGCCGCCGAGGATTACCTCGCCCACCTTGCCGCGGTCGCGGTCGAGGCCTACGAGATCCCCATCTCGGATGAGGTCGCGCGACGCGTCCGGACGGGCGAGCTGACCGAGGCGACGGCGCTCGAGACGCACAGCCGGGAGTGGTATCGATTCCCGGTCCGCTGGTCGGCCGACCCGGTCGTGTCCGGTACCAGCCCATCGGGCGTGGCCCGCGCCATCGCGATCGCAACCGCCGGCACCTGGGTGGCGGTACCGATCGCGGCACGCGACGAGGCCGGTGCCGTGCAGCTGGACAAGGAGCGCTGGAACCGGCTGCTCGAGGCCCTGCAGGCTCAGGTTCCGGACTGGCGGTGGCACGCGATCTTCAACTACGAGAGCGACCAGATGCTGCGACCCGACGATGCGCGCTTCACCGCCGCCAGCCTGGCAGCGGCCGACGCCCTGGAACGGGTGCCGCGCGACACCTGGGGTGTAGGGCACTTCGTGGGGCTCGCCGGGCTTTGGCGAATGGGTGGCGACGGCCCATGGTGGCTGCTGCTGCTCGACACGTACAAGCACCGTGGGTTCGATGGCTACCAGCCGCAGCCGGCCGAGCTGATGCGCCGGGCGATGGTCCGTACGGACGGGCGCGAAGGCGGGCTGTTGCTGGTGGTACCCCGCGAGAATTCTGGGGCGGCCGAATCGCTGCTGGCCGGCTTGGGCATCCCCGAGCGGATGTGGTCCAACGGGTCCCTTGAGCCCGACGACTGGGCGTGGCACCCAGAGAGCGCCTGAGCGAGGGGGATCGGCGACGGCCGCGAACGCCGGATGCCGGGGTCTTCGTGGGGCTCGCCGGGATTCCGGGCGGGTTAGCCGACCGGGTTGGGCCGTCCGTCCGCGAGGGACCGCAGCACCTCGACCAGCCGATCGATGTCCGCCTCGGTCGTCAGGTAGTTCACGATCCCGGCCCGAAGCCAGGTCGTGCCCCGGACCACCGTGGTGGACAGCCAACCCTCCCCCGACGCCTCGAGCGCGGCAGCCAGCCGCTCCTGGTGGGCGTCGATGGCTGGCGCCCTCATGGCCGCGGTGCCGGCCGGGCCACCGGGCAGGTGACGGAAGCACACGACCGAGAGCTCGGGATCGTCGGGGAGCACCTCGAGATCATCCGAGTCGCGGCACCGGGCAGCCAGGTAGGCAGCCGTGTCATTGGTACGTTCCACGAGTCGGGCGAGGCCGACCGTGCCGAGATGGTGCCAGCTCAGCCACAGCTTGAGTGCGCGGAACCGACGGCTACCCTCGAACCCCAGCCGGTAGAAGTCCACGCCCTGGGCATGGGGTTCATCCGCCGCCTGCGTGTCCCCGGCGGCGTGGGCGCGGTAGTACTCGGGCGAGCGGTCGAAGGTCTGGTGCAGGTGGTCGCCGTTCCGCACGAGCAGCGCGCCCAGGTCGTAGGCCTGGAAGAACCACTTGTGCGGGTCGACGGTGACGCTGTCGGCGAGGTGGAGACCGGGAACGCGGGCGGCGTCGCGCTCGGAGAGACGCGCCCCGCCGCCGTATGCGGCATCGACGTGGAGCCAGAGCCCCTCGCGATCCGCAAGCGCGGCCAGCTCCTCGACCATGTCGACAGAGCCGGTGTTGGTGGAGCCGGCGACGGCGCAGATGGCGACCGGGGTGAGGCCCGCCGCCCGGTCGCGCGTCACGGCCGCCACCACGGGCTCCGCATGGAGGCGGAACCGGTCATCGGCCGGGAGCGCCACCAGCGTTTCGGGCGGGAACCCCAGCTCGTCGAGGGCGCGGGCGATCGAGAAATGGGTCTGGTCGCCGGTGTAGATCCTCGCCCCCTCCAGCGCCGCGCCGCGTGGGGGGCGCGTGGCACCCCGGAGCCGGCGCAGGTGGACGTCGCGGACGAGCGCCATCGCGATGAAGTTGGCCATCACGCCGCCCGACGTGCACAGTCCGAATGAGCCCGTTCCGTAGCCGACGAGGTCGCACAGCCAGCGCACGACCTCCTCCTCCACGAAGGCGCCGCCCGGGCCTGCGTGCCAGACGTCGATGCCCTGGTTGGTCCACTGGGCCAGGACCTCGCCGGCGATCGACGCCACCAACGGGGGTGGCGTGAAGTAGGAGAGCGCCCTCGGGTGGTAGGAGTTCAGCGTGTGGGGGGCGATCCGCGCCGTGAACTCGTCGATGACCGTTTGGAGCGGGGCCGGGTCTGCGGGCGCGGGGCCGGGCGCCTGCGATTCGCCGAAGTACTGGCGTCGGAGCTCCGCGTACCCCGTGGGCACGCCCATCGCGCGGACCATCGCCTCGTCGTAGAGCCAGTCCAGGCTTGCGCGCCAGGTGGCCTCACCGGCGCGCTCCAGGGCGGCGCGCGAGGTGGCGGCGTCGCGGATGCCGATGAGCTCCGGCTCGGGGTGCCAGCGGAAGGGGGCGAGGGGGTCGTCCATCGCGGGTCATGGTAGGGCGACGGGCGGGGTCATCATGGGTCCGGTTCGCCAGTCCCCGGGTGGTCCCTCCCCGGCACGGCCCCGCCAGCGGCGTGGTCCGCCAGTCCACGATTTCGCCGCGCCAGCGGCGTGGTCCGCCAGTCCACGATTTCGCCGCACCGCCGGTCCCGGCGGCGCTGGCGTTGCCCCGCGGGCAACAGGTTGGACTGTGGGGGCAGGACCGGGGACTGCGAGGCACCAATACGCCGCCCGCATGTCGAGGAATGGCGAAATCGTGGACTGGCAGGCAGCGACGGCTGGACTCGGCCCGCGGAAGCCGGCCGAGCCGGAGGCCGGCCCGCGGAAGCCGGCCGAGATTGGCCGCCCGAGCGGTGGAGCCAGCGGGTCGTCCGGTCAGCGAACCGGCCTCGGGTGCGCGCGCCGCCCCATCGGCGGGCGGTACATTGGGCGCGTGACCTCCGATCAACGACCTCCCTCGGTCCGCCCTGTCGACTACAAGGGTGAGCCCCTCGACGCGGAGCGCGGCCCCGGTCTTGGCTGCTTCCGGTTCCAGGTGGTCCTGCTGCTGATCCTGGTCGTGCTGACGCCGCTCACCGTCGCGTGGGGCTGGCCGGCCGAGATCAGCATCGCGTTCCTGATCCTGACGCTGATCCTGCTGCTGTTCGCGGGCCAGACGGTGATCTTCCTGCTCCGCCTGGTCGCGGCCGATCGCCGCGAGGGGGTCCGCCACGCCCCGCGCGCCTCCTCGACGCCCACGGTGGGCCAGCTCGAGGACGGAGCCGCGCACGTCGATGCCCTCGGCCGCCCGGTCGAGGTGAGGCCGGCCACGGCCGACGATCAGCCGGCGGGCGACCCGCCCGCGGACGACCCGCCCGCGAATGACCTGCCATCGGACCGCGGCATGCGAGAATAGGCGCGCCCGAGCCAGGGATCACAGGGAGTCACTCCGTCACGTGCCCGTCCTAGCCACGTTCTTCTCCGTCCGTCGCGGCCGGGATCCGTTCTTCAAGTTCTTCATGAAGACGATCTTCCCGCGCCAGGTGAAGGAGTACGAGGAGAAGTTTGGCATCAGGTTCGTCGGCTGGTTCAACGTGGCGCACGGTTGGGACTTCGACAATGTCATCATGCTCGACCTGCCCGATTACGGAACGCTGGACAAGCTCGAGGCCGACGAGGCCACGAGGGCGCTCGGCCACCGGGCCGGCGAGTGGATCTTCGAACGGCATCACTCGATGTTCCTCCGGGAGCGACTCGGACCGGATCTCGAGTACCACGGCTAAGGAGGCGATCGCATGGACGTGAGCCGCAACTCGATGCTCGGGGAGCTCGCCAGCGACGCCGCCTCGGAGCGGACGGACTTCCTGGTGCAGGCGACCGAGCAGCTTGCCAAGTTCCTGGACCGCAACCGCGGGCGTATCGCGGACATCGGCGGCATGACGCTCATCGATGAGGATCCGGACTACCTGTCGGTTGCCCCCGACGGGACGTTCCGCGTCCGCAGCCGGTTCGAGGATCCCGACACGGGTGAGTGGGTGACCGAGACCGAGATCGTGGAGACGGCCTCGGAGCTGGTGGAGCTCTACAACCCGGTCGAGGTGTACGCGGCGTTCGCCGAGGCCGCTCGCGAGGCCGCCGGTCTCGATCGCCAGCCCACCGCGGCCGACGACCTCATGGACACGGCCGGGGTGCCGCCCGCGGACACGTTCGGGCTCGACGACGACGCGGCGTATGCCGGTGCCGCCGACAACTGGGCAGCGGGCCAGCCCGCAGTCGCGGAAGCGAGCGACGAGGAGTCAGCTGCGCTGGCCATGTACAACCTCGCCCTGGACTTCCAGGAGCGAAGCCAGGCCAACGAGGCGAGCCTCATCGACCAGTTCCAGGACGCGGTCTCACGCCTGACCGGCACCATGGGCGACCTCATCATCGTGGACGACGACGACGAGCGGCTCACGCTGACCGCGTCGGGTCGCTTCCGCGCCGAGGTTCTCCCGGAGGACGGCAACGGCGAGTGGCGCGAGCTCACCGAGCCCGAGGACATCGTCGAGTACTACGACCCCACGGACGTGTTCGGCGACCTGGCCGACGCGCTGGCCGAGTCCTTCCCCTCGGTGGCGCCGGAGGCCGAGCCCGCCGAGCCCGCCGAGGGCGACGAGAGCGACGAGGGCGACGAGAGCGACGAGGGCGACGAGGACGGGGAGCTCGAGATCGAGATCGACGCCCCGGAGGATGGTGCGCGCTAGCGTCACCGCCGCGCCTTCATTCCGCCGCGCCCGGCACCAGGGTCGGCGCTGATGCGCCTGACCGGGGCTGAGCTGGTCGAGACCCGCGAGATCCTCGCCGGCACGCGTCTCGCCGCCTGGCACACCCCCGCGATCGCGTCGGCCGCGCGGGCCGGCCAGTATCTCCACGCGCTGACCCGGGAGGCCGGCGACCTGCCGATCCGGCGGCCGTGGCCGATCGCCACGGCGGACGCCTCGAGCGGGGTCATCACGATCGAGGTCCCGGGCTCGGCGGCTCCTGGCGCACGTCGCTGGGTGAGCGCCCTGCGTCCCGGAGACCGGGCGGAGCTCGCCGGTCCGCTGGGGCGTCCGTTCGAGGTCGATCCCCGGTCCCGGCACCTGCTGCTGGTCGCGGTTGGCGCGGCGATGGCATCGCTCCGCCTGCTGGTGGACGAGGCGCTCCGCGACGGGCGATCCGTGGTGCTGCTGTACGGGGCGGCCACGGCCGGCGCCGTGTACCCCTCCAGCCTCCTGCCCGACGAGGTGGAGTACGTGGTGGCCACGGCGGACGGCTCGCTCGGCCACCAAGGGTCCGTGGTGGACCTGGTGACCAGCTACGAGGCGTGGGCCGACCAGGCGTTCGCGGCTGGCCCGCCCTCCATGCTCGCGGGCGTCGCGCGGCTGGCCGCCGGGCGACGCGCCCGGCTGGGGGTGGCAACCCTGGGCCGAAAGCGGGGTGGAGGACGGCCGCCGGCGCCAGGGTCTCCGGAGGCGCGGCGGAAGGCGTTCCTCCAGGTGGCGGTGGACCAGTCGGTCGGGTGCGCCGCCGGGACGTGTGGCGGCTGTGCGGTCGAGGGATCGGCCGGTACCGTGCGGGTCTGTCGCGAAGGCCCAGTCTTCGCTGCCGACGAGCTGGACTGGGGCCAGGAGTGACGCCGTGACCGATGCGCTTCGCACCCGCCTGGGGACATCGGCCGGGCTCCTCGGCGTTGCCGTGGTGAGCGTCGTGTCGGTGGTCGCGGGACTCGCCTATACCGGAACCGGCGGCGAGGGATACAGCACGCTCAACCACTGGATCTCGGAGCTTGGCGAGCCGGGCGTCTCCCGCCTCGCCACGCTGTTCAACGTGGGCGTGATGGTCGGAGGCGGGTCGTTCGCGGTGTTCATGGCGATGCTCGCGGCTTCGGCGGCCGGACGGCCCCGGTACGCGTGGGGTCCGATCGGTGCAGGGGCAGGTGTCGCCGGCCTGCTCGTCGGCGTGTTCCCGATGACCACCGGCCGCGAGCACGCCCTGGCGGCGCTGGCCTTCTTCGGTTTGGGCGTGTTGGCCGTGGGGATCGCCACCGTCGACCTCCTTCGAAGGCGTGATCCGCGGTTCCCGCGCTGGCTGGGCCTGGTCGCCGGGTTCACGGTCGTGGCGTTTCTCGGGTTCCTGGTGGCCATGCGGATCGATCTCCGGATGATGGACGATGCGCTGGGTGTCCCTCCGGCACGCCCGGACATCTGGAGCGTGCCCATCCTCGAGTGGGCGACGTTCCGCGGGATCCTGGCCTGGACGGCGCTCGCGGCGTGGTGGTGGGGGCGCGCCCGATGAAGCCCAAGCGCCGCGCCGTGCCCGGTGGTCGCACGCGCCGGACGCCGACCGTGCGCCGGGTCCGTCCCGCGATCAGGCCGGTCCCGCCGTCGGCGTCGCCGCGCGCCCGGGTGGGCGCCTCGACGTCGGGTCGGCTCGCCGGCGGTGAGCCCGCACTGGATGCCATCGGCAGCCGGCCGGTCACGCTCGACGTGGACCTGGGGCGCGGACTTGTCCTCGCCAATCCCGTCATCGTGGCGGCGGGGCCGTTCGGGTATGGCGCGGAGATGGCGGACCTCGTGGACCTGCCGCGGCTCGGCGGGCTCGTGACCCGGGGCACGACCCTCAAGGCTCGCGCCGGGCACCGGCCGCCCCGGACCGCCGAGGTCCCGGCCGGGATGCTGTGGGGCGTGGGGCTCCAGAACCCGGGGCTCGATGTGGTGCTGGAGCGGTACGCGCCGGCGTGGGCTCGCTGGCCGATCCCGGTGATCCTCAACCTGTGCGGCGAATCGGCGTCCGAGCTGGCGGAGGCGGCGCGGCGCCTCGAGGGAGTGCCCGGGATCGCCGGCGTCGAGCTGAACCTCTCGTGCCCCAGCGGCGCGCGCGGGACCGCGTTCGGGCTCGACGCCTCCACCGCCGGCAGCGCCGTCGCGGCCGTGCGCCGCGCCTGCGACCTGCCGCTGATCGCCAAGCTCACGGCCGCGGCGCCGCACGTCCGGACAATCGCCCGGGCGTGCGAGGACGCCGGCGCCGACGCGATCAGCGCGATCAACACCCTGCCCGGTTTCGCGATCGCCCCCGACCGGCGCGGTCCGGCGCTCGGATCGGGGTTCGGAGGCGTGTCCGGCCCCGCCCTCAAGTCAATCGCCCTGCGCGTCGTCTACGAGGTCGCCCAGGTCGTCGACGTGCCCGTGATCGGCATCGGCGGGATCGCGACGGTGGACGATGTCCTCGACATGCTGGCGGCCGGCGCCGTGGCGGTGGGGATCGGTGTCGCCGCGCTGGCCGACCCGATGCTCCCCGTGCGATTGGCGGACGAGATCGCCGATGCCTGTCGGGCGGTGGGCGTGGCGGACGTGCGGGACCTCGTGGGGACGGCCCTGCCGGCAACGCCGGGACCGGCGAGCAGCCGCGGGGCGGAGTACACGCGCTGAGCCGCGACGACGCTGGTGGCGAGCCGCTCGCCGGTGATCTCGCGGTGCCGCCGACGCCGGTCGGGTCGCCGCGCTCCGCGCGCCGCGCGGTGGTGGCCATGGTCGTCATCGCGGTCGCCGTCGCGGCTGGCCTCGAGCTCGCCCAGCCGCCGGCGCCTCCGTCGTCCTCCTCATCCCCGCCGTCGCCGGCCACGGCTTCACCGTCGGCGCCAACGGCCGCCCCATCTTCCGCAGAGGCGACCCACGCGCCGGCTTCTGACGGCCCGAGCACCTCCGGCGCCCCGCCTCGCCTGACGCCAGACGAGCTCCGCTTCCTCGTCCTCGGCGTCCGGATCGACGAGACGCTGGTGTTCATCGATGGCGCCATGCGGGTCACGCCCGTTCCATGCCAGGACCCGGCACAGGGGAGCGCGGGCTGCGTGGCCGTCGAGATCCCCGGGCTGGGTCTCCCGGTCGTGCCGGGCGGCGACGCCATCCCGTGGCACGGAGATCCGCCCCCGGGCGCGTGGATCGTGACCGTGGCCCGGGCCGGCGGGCTCGTCTACCTTGGATCGCTGGTCCCCGAGCCGGCAGCGCCCGACACCATCGACGGGCTCACCCGCCGGCTCTTCGCGGGGGAGCTGTCGACGCCATCACGAACCCTGTTCGAGGTCAGCGGCTGGCTGGTGGCGAACCCGCTCCAGACCTGCTACCGACCCGGCGTGGCAGCCACCCCGTGCCCCGCCCCGACCCCGTTCCTCGCCTCCGACGAGCCGGGTCGTGACGGCGTCCTTCGGTCATCGCGCGGCGGCCCGGTGGACCTGGCGCCCGCGGTGATCGGCATGGACCCGGCCGACGTGGTCACGTCCGGCAGGTTTCTCGTGATGCCGCCGGCTGCATGCGACCCCTCGAATGCCGCGCAGACCTGTGACGCCGAGCCGCGCTGGCTGGTCACCGCGCGGTTCGACCCAGCGCAATCGTTTCGCGTGCTGGTGCCCTGAGCCAGCGGTCGGGCCCGCGTCGGACCGGGCCCGCGTCGGCCGGGCTGGTCGTCAGCCGGTGGTCTCCAGGGCGTTCCCCACGGCGATCGCCAGCGCCAGGCTCAGCTCGTGCTTGTCCCGATCGAGCGGGCTCGGGTGCGTCGAGAGCTTGGCCACGACCACCTGCGCCGGCCGGTGGATCACCAGCGCCTGCCCATGGATGCCGATCCCGCCGAAGATCCCGCGGTCGGCGTCGAACACCCACCACTGGTCGTGGTAGTGCGAGGTGGGGGTTGCAACCCCTTCATAGGTGAGTGAGCCGTTGAACGCGGCCACGAGATCCGGGCGGGGCGTGCCCACGCGCTCCGTCCACGCCTGGGGCAGCACCCGCCGGCCACCGCTCACCCCACCGTCGAGGTACAGCTGGCCGAACCGACCGAGGTCCCTGAGCGTGACGCACAGGCCACCGTCCGCGACCGGTGCGCCGCCGGCATCGACCGTCACCAGCGCATCGTGCTCGGCGCCCATGGGCTGCCACACATGACGCGCGAACAGGGCCGAGAACCGGTCTTTCCCCGCCCGCTCAAGCACCCAGCCGAGGACGTCGGTCAGGATCGACCGGTACTCGAAGGCGCCGCCGTGCGGACGCTGGTTGACGAGGGTCGCGATGTACGCGTACAGGTCGGGCGGCAGGTCGGGCCGTGTCCGGGGCCGCCAGCCGGATACCTGCTCGCTGATCCGGACATCGGCGTCGTCGTCCTCGTACACCTCGGAGAACCGCGTGCCGGCGCGCATGTCGAGCAGGTCCTGCACCGTGCACCCTTCGAACGCGCCCCCGCGCAGCTCGGGCACGTAGCTGGTGACCGCGGCCTCCGTGGACAACAGCCCAGCACCGATCAGCGCACCTGCCAGGCCCGACGTGAGCGACTTCGAGACCGACTGGAGGAGGTGCGGCCGGTCCTGGGTGAGATGGCCGCCGTACCGCTCGACGGCGATCCGCCCTCGGTGCAGGACGAGGAAGCCGTCGGTCTCGGTCTGCTCGAGGATGTCGTCCATGCGATGCACGGCCCCCTGGACCACCACCTCCAGCCCGGACAGGTCGCGCATCGCACGTGGCAGAGCCGACGGCTCGGCCGGGGCGGTGATCGGGTCGACGCGCAGGAAGCGCTCGACGTTGGCATACGACCAGCGGAGGCTGGCCGACTCCTGCCACTCCTGGGCCGTGATGGCCGGCTGGGCAGTCGAGCCGAAGTCCGCGACGAGCTCCGGCCAGTGGCAGGCTGACCGGGTCGCGCCGGCGACGACGGGCGGTGCCACAGATGCGCAGCGCGCCGGATCCGGCGTGTGCTCGCGCAGCCAGCAGCGGGGGTGGAACGCACAGCCTGTGGGCGGCTCCGCGGCGCTCGGTGGGTCGCCACGGACAACGGCCGGCGACGGCTCGCCCGCGGCGCCGGGCGCAGCCGCGAGCAGGGCCCGCGTGTATGGGTGCCGGGCGTCGCCGAACACTGACCCCGCGTCGGCCAGCTCGACGAGGCGTCCGAGGTACATCACCGACACCCGGTCGCTGAGATGGCGGACCACGCCCAGGTCGTGCGAGATCAGCAGGTACGTCAGGCCGTGCCGCTCCCGGAGCTCGAGCAGGAGGTTGAGGATCTGCGCCTGGACCGAGACGTCGAGCGCCGAGGTCGGCTCGTCGAGGACGAGGAGCCGAGGGCGGAGCGCGAGGGCACGGGCGATGGCCACCCGCTGGCACTGGCCGCCGGACAGCTCGTGCGGGCGCCGGTCAAGGTGGCGCCGGTCGAGCCCGACGCCGTCGAGCAGCTCGACCACGGTCGCCTCCACGGTCCCGCGCCCGGGTCGGAGGTGCGTCCGGATCGGCTCCGCCACGAGGTCGAGCACGCTCAGCCGCGGATCCAGCGATCCCTGGGGGTCCTGGAACACGAGCTGCATCTCGCGGCGCAACGCGCGCAACTGGTTGCCTCGCAGGGCCAGGACATCCTGGCCGCCGATCTCGATCTGCCCGGCCGTCGGCTCGACCAGCCGGAGCAGGCAGCGGGCGAGCGTCGTCTTGCCGGAGCCGGACTCGCCCACGAGGGCATGGATCTCGCCCGACCGGATGTCGAGGTCGACCCCGGCGACCGCGCGGACGGTTCGCCCATCGGCCCGGTACGTCTTCTCGAGTCCTCGCACGCGGACGAGGACCCCGTCGTCGAGCGGAGCGGGCGTGGCGGCGGGCGGTGCGTCGCCGACGAGGACGGTGGGGGTCACGAGGCGGCTCCCGGTTCCACGAGGTGGCAGGCGACGTCGTGGCCCGACGCGGCGGCTCTCGGTGTCGGCCGCTCCTCGCGGCAGCGGTCGAACACGAGCGGACAGCGGTCCGCGAACGCGCACCCGACGATCAGGCCGGGGTCAGCCGGGACGGAGCCGGGAATGGCGACGAGCGAGCGCCGTCCGGTTGCCGCCGGATCCGGGACAGCGCCCATGAGGCCCCGCGTGTACGGGTGCTCCGGCCGCTCGAACAGGGTGGTCGTCGGCGCGGTCTCCACGACCCGGCCCGCGTACAGCACGGCGACCCGGTCGCTGACGCTCCGGATGACGCCCAGGTCGTGGGTGATGAACAGGACGCTGAAGCCTCGGGACTCCTGGAGGCTGCGGATCAGGCGCAGGATCTGCGCCTCGATCGTGACGTCGAGCGCCGTGGTCGGCTCATCCGCGATCAGGAGGCGTGGCCGGCACAGCAGGGCGCTCGCGATCATCGCCCGCTGGAGCATCCCGCCCGAGAGCTGGTGTGGATACGACCTGAGCACCCGGTCCGCCTCCGGGAGCCCGACCTCCGCGAGTGTCTCGCGGATGCGCGTGGTGGCATCCCGTTTCGAGAGGGACTCGTGGGCGCCGAGCGTCGCCCGCATCTGCCAGCCGATCGAGAACACGGGGTTGAACGCCGAGGCCGGGTTCTGGAACACCATGCCCACGCCCGCGCCGCGAACGTGGCGGAGGGCTCGCTCCGGCAGGCCCAGCAGCTCCTCGCCATCGAGCCGGATCGACCCGGAGGACACCCTCGCTGTGGGCGGCAGCAGCCCCAGGATCGAGAGACCGGTGAGCGTCTTGCCGCAGCCCGTCTCGCCGACCACGCCCAGGATCTCGCCACGGGTGACCTCCAGGCTGACGCCGTCCAGCCCCGTCGTCGTCCCATCGGGGGTGACGAACCGGACGCCGAGGTCCCTGACCTCGAGCAGCGGCGTGCTCATCGCGTGCCCCGTGGGTCGAGCAGGTCGAGGAGCAGGTCCCCGACCAGGTTGAAGGCGAGCACCGCCACGAAGATCGCGAGACCCGGGAAGGCGGACAGCCACCACTGGTCGAGGATGAACGTCCGGCCCTCCGCCACCATCAGGCCCCAGTCGGGGGTGGGCGGCGAGGCTCCGAGGCCCAGGAACGCGAGCGAGCCCGCGGCCAGGATGACCGTCCCGACGTCGATCGTGGCCTGGACCAGGAGCGGCGCCAGCGAGTTGGGGATGATGTGCCGCCCGAGGATGGTGAGGTCCCGAACGCCGATGGAGCGCGCCGCCTCCACGAACGGGCGCTCACGCAGGGAGGCCGCGGTGCCGCGGGCGAGACGGGCGTACCACGGCCACCAGGAGATCGCGAGCGCCATTGCCGCGTGGTCGAGACCCGGACCCAGTGCCGCCACGATGGCCATCGCGAGCAGCAGCGGGGGAAATGCGAGGAACAGGTCCGTGAGGCGCATGATCGCGGCATCGATCCGGCCGCGTCGGTAGCCCGCCAGGGCCCCGAGCGGGATGCCGATCAGCATCGCGAGCCCGACGACGACGAGCGAGACCGCCAGCGCCGAACGAGCCCCGATGATCACGCGGCTGAGCATGTCGCGCCCAAGGCCGTCGGTGCCGAACCAGTGGCTGGCGCTCGGTGCGAGCATCCGCTCGGGGACGTTGCTCGCTCCCTCGCCCTGGTCCGGATAGGGCGCGATCCACGGACCCAGCACGGCGAACACGACCAGCAGGGTGATGACCGCGACGCCGAACATTGCGAGGGGGTCCCGTCGCAGCGCCCGCCGGAACCGGCGCCAGAGGCCGGCGCGGGGCACCATCGCTGTGGGACGGAGGACCTCGACCGCCATCAGGCCAGCCTCGTCCGCGGGTCCAGCCACGCCTGTACGAGGTCCACGGCGAGGTTGATGACGACATACCCCACCGCCCCGAACAGGGTGATCCCCATGACCACCGGGTAGTCGAGGTTGAGCAGGCCCTTGACGGCGAACGTGCCCAGGCCCGGCCAATTGAACACGACCTCGACGAAGAACGTCCCCGTAAGCGCGTACGCGAGCGTGAGGCCCACGACCGTGACCACCGGGATGAGCGCGTTCTTGAGCGCCAGCCGGTAGGTGATCAGCCGCTCGCTGATCCCGGCCGCGCGCGCCGCGCGCACGTAGTCCTGGCCGAGGGCTTCGAGCATGGACGCTCGCGTCATCCGGGCGATCAGCCCGATCGGGTACGCGGCCAGCGTGAGGGCAGGCAGCACGAGATGCCAGGCCACGTCCGAGAAGGCCGCCCAGTTGCCCGACACGACGGTGTCGAACAGGTAGAAGCCGGTCAGTTCCGTGATCGGGGACACGAACCGGAGGTCCGCGTCGACCCGACCCGTGAGCGGCAGCAGGTGGAGGTCTCGGAAGAACAGGACCTGGAGCAGCAGGCCGAGCCAGAACGCCGGCAGCGAGACGCCCACGATCGAGACGATCCGCACCACGAGGTCGGGCGGGCGCCGGCGCCAGCGGGCGGACAGGATGCCCAGCAGGACGCCCGCCGGGATTGCGATGACCATTGCCGCGACGATCAGCTCCAGGGTCGCTGGCAGCCGGCCGAGGATCTCCTCGAGGACCGGGCGTTTGGTCCCGATGGACGTGCCCCAGTCGCCGGTCAGCATGTCGCGCATGTACGTCAGGTACTGGATCGGGACGGGCTGGTTGAGGCCGAGCTGCTCGGTCACCCGGGCGATGTCCTCGGGCCGCGCCTTGGGGCCGATGTACACCGCAGCCGGGTTGGACGGGACCAGGCGCGCGAGCGCGAAGGTGATGATCGACAGTCCGAGCAGGACGGCAGCGGAGCCGGCGAGGCGGCGCGCGATGAACGAGATCACGGCGGCGTCAGGGGGCCAGTGAGGGGGCGGGCACCCGGTCGAGGGACTCGCCCCGGGCGCCCGTTTGCGGTCCGGCTCAGCCGGCCGGGTACATCGGGTAGAAGAACTGGGCGAACGGGTAGTTGAGGTTGTACTCGAACCCGCCGACCCGGTTCGGGATCGCCGTCACGAAGCGGGTGTCGTAGAAGAACAGGCCCGGCGCCTGGTCGACGAGCACCTGCATGGCCTCGGTGTACTTCGCCTGGGCCTGGTCTCGCTGCGTCGCGGTGAGGCCGATGGCCTCGTCGACGAGGGAGTCGAACTGGGTGTTCTTCCAGTACGAGAGGTTGAAGAACGGATTCTCGCTGCTGTGGAACATCGACCACAGGTTATCCGAGCCGGCATCGCTGTAGGTCGGCCAGTAGAGCAGCAGGAACATGTCCTGGCGATCCTTGGGGTCGCCCTTGGCCTGCTCCCACTGCTGGTTGAACGCGATTGGTGTGATGGTGACGTCGATGCCCAGCGACCCATAGGCTTCCTGGATGAGGGGCGCGAACCGGGCCTCGTTCTGATTCTCGGCAGCGTAGGTGAGGTTGAGCTTGAAGCCGCCGTTCTCGTACCCGGCATCCTTGAGCAGGGCCTTCGCCTTCTCGAGATCCTGCGTGTACTGAGGCACCTCCGCGGACCACGGGAACACGCCCTCCGGAACGGGACCGCGCGACTGCGTGCCGTACCCCTGGGCACCCACGGTGATGATGTCCGCATACGGGATGGCGTAGGACAGCGCCTGGCGGACCTTCACGTCGTCGAGCGGCTTGCGCGCCGTGTTGAAGAAGCCCACGTAGTTGAAGAAGGACGGCTGGTTGACGAAGGTGAAGTCGGGGTTGTCCTGGTAGGCGGCGACGTTCTCGAGCGGCAGTGACAGGGCGAGGTCGACCTCACCGCCATCGAGCATCTGCTGCTGGACCGCGGCCTCGGGCGTGATCGACACCAGCACCTTGTCGTAGTGCGGACCGTTCCAGCCGCCCCAGTAGCCGTCGTATTTCGTGAGCAGCACCTCCTTGTCGGGGGTGTACGACTCGAGGGTGTACGGGCCGGTGCCCGCCTCGATGCCCTGCTCGAAGTAGGTGTCGTCCGCCGCCGCTGCGGCCAGGGCCTTGGGGCTGACGATCCAGGCGCCATACAGCGACGAGGCGACGAGGTCCATCGGTGCGGCGTACGTGAGATTGAGCGCCACGGTGGAGGCATCGACAGCCGTGATCGAGTCCAGCGCGCCCCAGATGAAGGACGCGCCCCCGCGGCTGGCGGCGGCCTCGATTGACTGCTTCACGGCGTCTGCGGTGAGCGGCTCGCCATCGTGGAAGGTCACGCCATCGCGCAGCTTGAAGGTCCACGTCAGGCCGTCCGGGCTGGCTTCCCATGAGGTGGCCAGGACGGGCGTGAACGGCTCGGCGGCGCCGGGCGGGTTGACCCGGAGCAAGGGCTCGTAGAGATTGGCCAGGTAGAGGGCCTCGGTGGAGAACGACTTCACCGGATCCCAGGTGGTGATGTTGGCGGTGGCGGCGACCTTGAGCACGGCGGGGCCCGCCGTGGTCGGCTCGGGCGTCGCCGGGGCAGCGGTGGAATCCGCAGAAGCCGCGGGGGCGCTGGCCGGTGCCTGGGTGGCGGCGCTCGAGCTGCAGGCGCCAACGAGCAGGGCGCCTGTGGCCATGAGTGCCAGGAGCCGTCGGGCTCCGGTGCGTCGCATGGACGGATCCGCGTGCATGGGTGTCCCTCGATCCGGCTGTTCAGGGGGCTCACGACCGCGGCCCTCTTCCCGATGGTTCCGCAGTGTTGCCACATCGGGCGTCGGCGTCCAATACTTCGTTGGTCACAGCCCATGCCCGAGAGGCATGGCCTTTGGGGAACACCCTTGGAAGTCAGGACGCTCCGCTACTTCCTTGCCGTGGTCGACGAGACGTCGCTCACGCGGGCCGCCGCGGTCGTCCGGGTCGCGCAGCCGTCGCTGTCGCGCCAGATCCGGGGACTTGAGCTGTCGCTTGGACAGAGCCTGTTCGATCGCTCGGACGGGCGCCTCCGGTTGACACCCGCTGGCCGCCAGTTCGTCCCGCTCGCGCGGGATCTCGTGGCCCGCGCCGATGCCGCCGAGGCGGCCATGCGAGACCTCGAGGCGGCGCGGGTGACGAACCTGAGCGTCGTGGCACCACACGTCACGATCGTGGATGTCATCGCGCCATATCTCGCGACCTTGGGCACGGAGGCACTGAAGGTCTCCGTCCGCGACGCCCCGTCGCTCACGGTGTTCCGGATCCTCCGCTCAGGGGATGCCGACCTGGGCGTCTCCGTCGGGCCGCCGCCGGGCGAGCTGGAGTCGCTGCCGGTGGCCAGGTTCTCGATCACGGCCCAGGTTCCGCCGGATCACCGGTGGGCGCGGCGCACCGACGTGACCCTGCTGGAGCTGACGCGCGAGCCGCTGGCGCTGCTCACGACCGAGCACGGGACGCGACGGGTGTTCGACCAGGCCGTGGCGGCGGCCGGCCTCTCGTATCACGCCGTTGGTGAGTCGAACCTGTCTGCCGTGGCCCAGACGCTCGCGGCCGGCGGCTCGGGCATCGCCATCGTCTCCGACGATGCGCGGTATGGGCTGCATCCGCTGACCATCGATGCGGGTGGGGCCGTCCTCGCGATCCCGATCGTGGCCGCCTGGGAGGGATCGCACTTCGCGGCGCCGATGATCGAGGCCTGGGCGAAGGGCCTGGCGGGGTACACGCTCGCACACTACGGTCCGGACATGGCGGGCGGGCTGGACGCCCCGACCGTGGTCAGGCACCCGCCGCCCCGCGACGGGCGAGCGAGCCGCGGCCGGACGCGGGCCGCCGGTCAGCCTAGAATCCCCCGGCCATGACCACCCTCCGCCGATCCCTGTCCGAGACCGCCAGCCGTGCCATCGCCGCACGGACCGAGGTCCTGTTCCGTGCCAGCGGTGCCCTTCGCGAGGGGCACTTCACGCTCAAGAGCGGTCGCCACTCCGACGCGTACGTGGAGAAGTTCCAGGTGCTCCAGGACCCGGCCGCGACCAGCGAGCTGTGCGCCTTCTTCGCGGCCATCCACACGCGGCGCGACGGCACGGCGTCGGTCGACCTCGTGGCCGGCCCAACCACCGGGGGCGTGATCCTGGCCTTTGAGACCGGCCGCCAGCTGGGGACGCGCGCGATCTTCGCGGAGGAGGTTGCCGCTGATGCCGGCCCACGTCGCGAGTTCCGGCGCGGCTTCGAGATCCGGCCCGGCGAGAAGGTCCTGCTGGTGGACGACATCCTCACGACCGGCGGGTCGCTGCTGGCGATGATCCCGGCGGTCGAGGCGCTTGGCGGGGAGATCGTCGAGTGCGTGGTCCTCGTGGATCGCTCGGGGGGCCTGTCCACGCTCACCTCGCCGGCGAGCGGCCGGGTGTACCCGCTGCGGGCCCTGTGGCGTCTCGAGCTGCCGACGTACGAGGCGGGTGTGGCGACCTGCCCGAGGTGCGCGGCCGGCGAGCCCGCGGTCAAGCCCGGCAGCAGCGGGACGGGAATGGCCCCGGCGTGACGGCACCCTGGGCGCGGGTGGAGTGGCGGCTCCCGGCCCGTTGCCCTTGCCGTGCTGGCGGTCGTGCTCGCGGCCTGCGGGGGTACCACCGATCCGACGCCGGGCCCCGTCGGCAGCGCCTCGCTGGGACCCGCGCTGAGTGGCAGCCCGGTCACGGTGGTCTCGCCGGTCGTGGGGCAGCTCGTCAAGCTCGACTCGGCGGGGCTCACGAAGGTAACGGGGTTCCGGCTTCGTACCGACGACGGGAAGGAACTGGACTTCCGGATCGGGATCCTGGACAACGGGGCGGCGTTCCCGCCGGGGCACCTCGCCGAGCACATGGCGCTCGGGACCCCAGTCCGGGTGTTCTTCCGGGACGAGGGCGGGGCGCGCGTGGTCTATCGCCTGGAGGATGCCGGGTAGGCGCTGCGCAGGACGGAGTGGGCCGGGGGCCGGCCCGGTCCGCGAGGCTGCTACGTGCCGGAGATCTGGGCGAACACGTCCTGGAGCTCGGCGTCGGTCACGATGCCCTCGTACGATCCCCGCACAATGCCCGTCCCGTCCACGGCGAACACCCACGGCTCGGACAGGATCTGCCATTGCTCGACGGCCAGGACCGGCTGGAGCTGGTTGTCCGCGTCCAGGATCGGCTGCAGCCGGCCTTCCTTGAACTCCATCTTGTACGGCTCGACGTTGATGAACGCGATGTCGTCGGGCGCCGTCGCCGCCACCTGCTTGATGTGATCGAGGGTTGGGCCGCATTGGGCGCTCTGGCAGAACGCCGGGGTCGCGAACACGAGGATGAACGGACGCCCCTCCGCGATCGCGTCCGCGACGGACAGCTCGTAGAACTTCGGGTCCGGGTTGGTGTCGGTGCTGATCTGCGCCAGGTCGCCCCCGACATCGGCGGCCGTGGGCGTCACAGACGCGGGCGCCGGCTGGCCGATACCGACCGTGGGCAGGTGGTCCTGGACATCGAACGAGACCCCGATCGACTCCTGGGGCGAGGCAGGAGACTGCGTGATGAAGATCGCCTTCCAGGCGCCGGCGGTCGGGAACTCCGTGTGCGCGATGTATTCGCCACGGCTGCCCTCGATGGCCCACACGAACTCCGCGGGCACCGGGGTCCCGGGCTCGGTCTCACCCGGGGCGACGAACGCGACCTGGGCGGTGCGATCGGGTGAGCCTGCGGGAAGGTTGCCGGCCGCGTCGAGGAACGAGAAGACGAAGCGCGCTGGCCCCTGCTGCAGCTGGCCGATGATCACCGGGATGACCGATGGCCCTGCCGACGAGGCCTCCGGGGAGGCACCGGTCTGGCCCGAGCCCGCGGGCGCCGCGGGCGTCGACGAGCCGGGTGTCCCGCCGCGCGACACGCACGCGGCGACGAGCGCCGCCGTGAGCACCCCGACGAGCAACAGCGAGAGGAGACGGGTCACCATCGAGCCAAAGCGTAGCCCCACCTCTCGGAGCGCGCAGGAATGCCCTCCGCGTCCCACGGGTGACCGCGGGTAGAATGCTGGCCTGCGTTCCCGGCCCGGTGCCGAGCGCCCCTGGTTCGCCCACCTCGAAGGACCTTCGAACCGCCCGTGACACGCTTCCAGAAGATCGCCGTCGCCACGGTCGTCGCGACGATCCTGCTCGTCACCGTGGGCGTCATCGTGCGGGCCACGGGCTCCGGGATGGGCTGTCCCGACTGGCCACTGTGCTACGGCCAGCTGCTCCCGCCCCTCGATGACTCCAAGGCGTGGTGGGAGTGGATCCACCGGACGATCGCGGCGGTCATCGGCTTCCTGATCCTGGGCGTCGCCTTCTTCGCCTGGAAGGACCATCGTGACCGCCGGTCCATCCTGTGGCCGAGCCTGGTGGCCGTGCTGCTCGTGGGCTTCCAGGCCTGGCTCGGCCGGGAGACGGTCCGCCTCAACAACTCCGGCGACTCGGTGACGGCGCACCTCGCGGCCGCGATGTCCCTGCTGGGGCTGCTCGTGTTCGTGACGGTCCGCGCGTTCTACCCGGCGCGCCTGCTGGCCCGGGGCCGCTCGCAGCGCTTCACCCTGCTCGCGGTCCTCACGTCGGCGGCGATGTTCGGCCTGCTGCTGTTCGGATCCAACGTGACGGCGCAGGACGCCGGCCTCGTGTTCCCGGACTGGCCGCTGATGAACGGCAGCCTGATGCCGCTCCAGGCGGGGCTGGACCCGCAGGTTCGCGGCCTGTACGAGGCCCACGTGCTGCACCGCTACGTGGCGGCGTTCGTGCTCGTGCTGGTGTGGACGACGGCCCTCGCCGCGTGGCGGACGCAGCGTTCCCGGCGCGCGGTCGTCATCCTGGCCGCCCTGATGGCGATCATCTACCCGGTCCAGGTCGGGATCGGTGGCCTCCAGGTGTTCACGCTCCTGGCCGACTGGACGCAGACCCTCCACGTCGCCCTCTCGGCGCTGCTCTGGGGGTTGTCCGTCGCACTGGCGATGACGGCGTACTACGAGGCGCGGATCGCGGCCCCGCCCGCGACCGGGTACCCGGTCGCGGGTGACTCGGGCGGGTCGCCGGACGACGGCGGCTCGGGCGGCCCAGCGACCGGCGGCGGGGCATCGACCCGCAGCACGGGGAACGACGCCCCCACCGCATCCCGGAGCTCAACCGTTCGGGCGTACATCGCGCTGACCAAGCCCCGGATCATCGAGCTGCTGCTGATCACCACCATCCCGGCGATGGTCCTCGCGACCCGTGACCTGCCCGGCATGAACCTGCTCGAGTGGCTGCGGCTCGCCTTCTGGACCATGCTCGGTGGCTCCCTGGCGGCGGGCTCGGCCAATGCGATCAACCAGTACCTGGACCGCGACATCGACCTGCTCATGTCCCGTACCCGGCGCCGGCCGCTGCCCGCCCACGACGTGACGCCCGAGAACGCCGTCGTGTTCGGGATCGTGCTGGGCGTGATCTCGATCGCGCTGATGGCGATGTTCGTCAACCTCGTGTCGGCGTTCCTGACCCTGCTCGCGATCGCGTTCTACGTCGTGATCTACACGCTCCTGCTCAAGCGGACGACCCCCCAGAACATCGTCATCGGCGGGGCCGCCGGCGCCCTGCCGCCGGTCATCGGCTGGACCGCGGTCACGGGCCGGATCGAGATCCCGGCGCTGATGCTGTTCTTCCTCGTCTTCTACTGGACGCCGCCCCATTTCTGGGCGCTCGCGTTGCGCATCCGCAAGGACTACGAGACGGCCCGCGTGCCCATGCTCCCGGTGGTGAAGGGCGTCCCGGAAACCGCGCGGCAGATCGCGCTGTACACGATCCTGCTGGTGGCGATCAGCCTCATCTTCTGGCCGGTGGCCACCATGGGCCCCGTCTACCTCGTCGCGGCGGTGGTGCTGGGCGCGCTGTTCCTGTGGCGAGCGTTCGTGCTGTGGCGGCAGGCGACGTCCCCCGAGGGGTCGCTCGCGCAGGCGATCCGCCTGTACCGCTACTCGATCTCCTACCTGACGCTGCTGTTCGCGGCGGTTGCGGTCGACGCCCTGCTCATGGGTCCCACGAGCTGACCCGGTAGCCACGGGGGACCCCCGTCAGTCGCCGATGTCGCCGCGGGCTTCGAGTACCGCCCGCCGGCGGCGCGAGACGCGCCCCTCGCGGTCGAACACACGCAGCGCGACCTGCACCAGCGGTCCGATGCCCAGCGCGAACACCACGGTTCCCAGGCCGATCGTGCCACCAGCGAGGAACCCCGCGGCCAGCACGCTGAGCTCGATCCCGGTCCGGGCCCGCCGGATCGACCATCCGAAGCGCAGGTGGAGCCCGGTCATGAGGCCATCTCGCGGACCCGGACCGAGATCCGCGGCGAGGTACAGGCCGGATCCGATCGCGATGGTGACGACGCCGGCCAGCATCATCGCCATCTGCCCGGCGATGCCCGACGCCTCCGGAATGATGTCGAGCGCCACGTTGGTGGAGCTGCCGATGAGGACGATGTTGATGACCGTGCCCACGCCGGGCCGCTCCCCGAGGGGCCACCACGCCGCCAGCACGGGGATGCCGACGAGGATGCTCACCGTTCCGAGCGGGAGCCCGCTCAGCCGGCTGATGCCCTGGTGGAACACCTCCCACGGACCCAGGCCGATGCCCGCCTGCGCCATGGCGGCGATGCCCACGCCGAACAGGACGAGGCCGGCGAGGAGGCCTGGCAGCCGTGGCCGGACGACGGCGGGGGACCAGCGGGAGGCGGGATCAGGCACCTGGCGAATGGTACCGGCGCGCCGGCGGGTCACGACCGTGGCCGGCCTGCGGTGCCGTGACCTGCGGTCGATCAGCCCGCTGGCGTGCACCGTGCGATCTCGGCCAAGAGGGCGTCGGCCGTGGGCGCATGGCCCAGCATCCCGCGGACGGCGTCCCCGGCCGGCCGCTCCCGGCCGAAGCGCAGGATCCGCTCCCGGAGCCACGCATACCAGCCGGGATCGCCGGCGGTCCAGTCGCCGCGCCCGGAGCTGATCGCGGCCCGCAGCCCCGCCGCCAGCACGGCACCCACCGCGTAGTTGGCCATGTAGCCCGGCTCCTGGACCAGCTGTCCGCGGATCGCCCACCACGACCATTCCGGGTGGGCCGCGATCCCGAGCCACGTGCTGGTGAGGTCCGTCCAGACGTCGTTTGCCCGGCGGTCCGGATCGTCCAGCATCCGGATCTCGAACATGGCCCAGGCAGCGTCGATCACGACCGCCGCGTAGTGGCAACGAGCGGCGATCTGCGGCGAGACGACCGGAGGCCCCGGCAGCCAGTGGCGGAGCCAGGCGGGATCCGCCACGTTGAAGGCGACGATGTCCGCCAGGGCCTCGGTCAGCGCATCGGCATCCGGCCAGTCGGCGAACGCCGGCCGGGTGCGGATCCCGGCGAGGTGGATCGCGTGCCCCGTCTCGTGGACGAGCTCGGCGAGGTCGCCCAGGCCACCATCGGTGTAGCTGGCCAGGACGGTGGGGCGTCCCGGCGACCAGCTGCCGTCCGCCCGCCGGTGTGGCCGCCCATCGAAGGTCGTGAAGGCCACCGGGACCGGTGGCCGCCGAGGCCTGGGCGTGACATCGAGGTGGATCCCGAGCCCGTCGAGATCGGCGCCCAGCGCGGCGTAGACGGCACGATTGACCGCGAGGACCTCCGGCACGGACATGGGCCCCACCGCGCGCTGGACGGCGCCGGCCTGCCACCACCAGTCCCATGGTTCGATCGCGGGCTCACCCGCGGCACGGGCCGGCTCGACGACCGCGATCCGCCAGGCCTCCAGCACGCCCTCGGCCCACGCCCGGATCTCCGCGGGAGCGACATCGAGGCCCGCCGCGTTGGCCGCCAGGCGCGAGCGTCCCAGGCGGGCCTCCTGCGATGCCTCACGGATCAGCGCCCGGTAGGGGGAGCCCCCCTCGTCGTCCCCGTTGACGACCCGCCACAGCGGCGCGAGGGCAAGGAACAGGTGGCGGCGGACCACCGGATCGGGCTCCGTGCCGAGTCGGGCCAGCACCTGCGGCCGGGACATCACCCTGCCCTCCGCCTCGAGCGCGTCGGCGGTCGTCCCGTAGCAGGCCTCCAGCCGGCGATGGAGCGGCTCCCCGCCGGCGGCGATGAGACGCTCCCAGGCGCGCGCATCGCCGCAGCTTGCCTCCCGGGTGCCGGGTTCGACCCCGGGCGTGACGGGGAGGCTGTAGGCGTCCGCCTCGGCCATGCCCTCGAGCATGCGGTCGAAGGCCCGGCGATCCTCGCGGGTGAGCTCGCTCACGGCACGACGATCGAACGTGGCGAGCCCGGCGTGCACGGCTGCCGACGCTTCGGCCGCCTGGCGTTCCAGCCCGCGAACGTCCTGTGGCTCACCCGTCGCCCGGGCGACATCGAGCCGGTCGCGGGCACCCCGGGCAGCGAGGTACGCGGCCTCGAGCGCGGCCAGGCGTTCGGAAGGTGTCACCCGGTCATCGTCGCACGCGGCGGACTCGCGCCGGGGACCGGTGTGTCACGATCCATCCATGGAGCTCACCTTTCTCGGCGGCGCCCGGACCGTGACCGGCTCCCGCCATCTCGTCGATACCGGGCACGCTCGCGTGCTCGTGGACTGCGGCATGTTCCAGGGGGGACCCGACGAATCGGTTCGCAACCGCGTGCCGCTGGGCGTCGACCCGGCCACGCTGGACGCGGTCGTCCTCACCCACGCTCATCTCGACCACTGCGGCCTGCTGCCGCTCCTTGTGCGCGAGGGGTTCCGGGGCAGGATCTGGTGTACCGCGGCCACCGCGGAGCTCGCCCGGCTCGTCCTGCTCGACAGCGCCAAGCTCCAGGTGGAGTTCGCCAAGCGATCCGCCCGACGCGAACGCCGCGATCCCGAGCGGGCCGCCGCCCGCGAAGCCCGTGACGAGCGGTTATTCGAGGAGGCCGTGGAGCTCGCGGCGACCGGTGCCGAGAGCCCGGGCGGCCCGGATCCCGAGGATCTGCTCCGTGCGGCCGGTCCGATCGTGGACGTGGGCCTGTCGGACCCGATCTACACGGAGGATGACGCCGGCGCCACGCTGCCCATGCTTCGCCACATCCCGTACGCGTCGGAGCACGAGGTGGCGCAGGGCGTTCACGTCACCCTGCTCGACGCAGGGCACATCCTCGGGTCATCGATCGTGCGGATGCGGATCGCGCGCCCGGGGGGCGGCCGCGACACGGTGGTCATCTTCTCGGGCGATCTTGGCCGCCCCGGCACGCCGATCCTGCGCGACCCCACCTCGGTGGGCGAGGCCGATGTCGTCGTGATGGAGTCGACGTATGGCGGGCGCGAGCACGAGGCGGCCGCGGTCGCGATCGACACGCTCGACATCGGTGGTCAACGACGCGGTCCGCCGGAAGGGCGTGCTGCTGATCCCCTCGTTTGCGATCGGGCGTACCCAGGAGCTCGTCTGGGAGCTCTCGCGCCTGGTGGAGGCGGGCCGGATCCCCCATCTGCCGCTGTACCTGGACTCGCCGATGGCCAAGGCGGCCTCGGACATCTACCGCGCCCATCCGGAGGCGTACGACGCGGAGACGGCGGCGATCCTCCGCGAGCAGGGCGCGCCGCTCGACTACCCGGGCCAGCGCGTGGTCCAGAACGTCCAGGAGTCGATGAGGATCGAGCACTCCAAGCCGCCGTACGTGATCATCGCGTCCAATGGGATGCTCACCGGCGGCCGATCCGTGGGTCACGCGGAGCGGTTGCTCGACGACCCGTCGGCGACGGTCCTGTTCGTCGGCTACCAGGGCGAGGGAACGCTCGGCGGGCACCTGATGCGGGGGGCCGATCGGGCGCGGATCGGCGGTCACGACATGCCCATTCGCGCCTCGATCCGGTCGCTCGACGGGTTCTCGGCCCACGCCGACGAGCCGGAGCTGCTCGACTGGGTGGGCGGGTTCATCCGCGGGCGCAAGGCGGGGGATCCGGGCGTCCCGGGGCACGTGTACCTGGTCCACGGGGACCCGCCGGCCCAGGAGGTGCTGGCGCCCAAGGTCACCGCCCTGGGGTTCGACGTGCAGGTTCCGTCATGGCACCAGACGGTGTCCCTGGACTAGGTCCGCCCGGGGTCAGTCGTCCCGACGCACAAGCCGGGTGAACCGCGGCAGGCCGGGCACGAGCGTGCCCTTGACGACGTCGAGGACGTCCGTGCCGCTGCCGATCCTGACCACGCGCAGCGTGTAGCGACGGCCCTCGAGCTGCGTGTTCCCGTGGAGGATCGTGCGGGCAGTGGTGTAGCCGGCCTCGCGGACGATGGCCTGCAGCGTGGCGTCGAACCCGCCGCCGACGTAGGCGATCGAGTCGGGCACGATTCCCAGGTGCGCCTCGATGATCGTTCGGGGCAGCGTGACCTCGCGGCGCATCACGGCTTCCGAGACGGCCGGGTGCTTGCCGCCGAGGCCGGCCAGCTGTCGATGGTGCAGACCATGCGCGCCGATGCCCATGCCCGCGGCCGCCAGCTCGCGCAGCTCACGCCAGGTCATGCCGCCGCTGGGCAGCGACTGGAGCGTCACGTAGAACTCGGCCACCATGCCCCGCTCCTGCAGCAGCGGCAGGACCGTGCTCGCCCAGTCGTGCGTGCCGTCGTCGAAGGTGATCATCACCGGCCGCTCGGGAAGGGGCACCCCGCTGTCCCAGAACGCGGCAAGGTCGCGAGGCAGGATCGTCGTGTAGCCGTGGGCCACCAGCCAGTCCAGCTGGGCCTCGAAGGCGGCGGGCACCACGTCGTAGGCGAGGAACCGCTCCCGCTGGGCACGGGTCCACTGCCGGAAGCCGCGCGGTGGCGCGATGATCCGGTGGTAGTAGAGGATCGGGACGGAGACGGCCATCGACGTCGGAGCCGCGGGGTCCCCACCGGGCGGGCCGGGCGACGCGGGCGCGGGCGCGGCGGGCGGCGCGGCCGACGGTGCCGGTTCCGGATGGTCTCCGGCCGCCGGTTGCGAGATGGCCACGGGCGCCTGTGCGTCGGCCGGCGAGAGGACGGGCGGCTCGGGCGGGTAGATCCATGCGGGAGCCGCGGCTGCCTGGCAGCCGGCGGTGGCCACGGCCAGCACAACGACGACGATGGCGGCCAGCCACGTCCTCGCCTGCACTGCCGAGCCTCGACTCACCTACAACCCCCGGGCCTGCGCTCCCGGGCTGCCGTCCTTGCTCCTGGTTGGTGGGCCGGCACCGGGTCGCCTATCGTGCCACCGATCCACGGATGTGGCCGCTCAATCCGCAGCCGGCTGGATCTGCTCTCGCGTCGTCGCCACCCGCTCTGCCAGGACGCTGGCCACGTCGTGCCCCGTGACCGCCTCGAGGAAGTCCACCCGCTCCAGCATCAGCAGCACACAGGCGGCGTTGGCGGTGACCGTAGCCGTCCGCGGCACACGGTGGAGGAGCGCGATCTCGCCGAACCCGGTGCCGCGTTCGTCAAGGCGGTTGAGGTCGTGGCCGCGCTGGGTGACGAGCAGGGAGCCGGTCTCGAGGACGTAGTACCGGTCGCCGGGGTCGCCCTCGCGAATCAGCACGTCGCCGCGCTCGGCCGTCAGCCACCGGGTGCGCCCTGCGACCGACTCGAGCTCGGGCGGGGCGAGCGGGGCAAACAGCTCTGAGTCGCGTAGCAGCGCAACCTCGCGAACCGGCACGCGGACGCGGCGATCGATCGCGCGAAGGCCGACCCATGCGATCGCCACGCCGGCCGGCATCAACGCGCCGACAGCGACGATGGCGACCTCGGGTCCCCAGGCGCCGGCGAGCACCGGGACCAGCAACGAGCCCATCGCCAGGCCGGTCAGCCCGACTCCCTCGAGCGCCCCGAGCACGCGCGCGAGAGACCGGTCGTCGGTGACCCGCTGGAGGATCGTGCGGCCCGCCACATCGCAGGCCGCCAGGCCAACCCCGCCGAGGGCGATCACCGCCGGCGCGAGGAGTGCCGGCGTGATCGCACCCATCGCCACCAGGGCCAGTCCCCAGCCAAGCGCGCTCAGCGCCAGCGCCGGCGCCAGCCGCTGTCGGCCGACGAGCGCGAAGCTCACGGCCCCGCCCACGACAGTGCCCAGGCCGAGGGAGGCGTTGAGGATCCCGGCTCCCGACTCGCCCGTGCCAAAGACCTCCAGGGCCAGGAGCACCAGCAGCACGTCGACGGCACCGACGGTGAGCATCCGGAGCCCGAGGAGCGCCACCACGAGTCCCGTGTCCTTGTTCGAGGCGAGGGCCCGCAGCCCGCCCACCATGAGCCAGGCCGGCGACCGGCGAATGCGCTGGCTCAAGTCTCCGGGCTCACCGCCCATCGTCCGGCGAACCGTCGCTGTCGGCCTCACCGGCAGCCCCACAACGGAGATCGCGGCCGCGAGGCTCGCCACGGCCCCCGCCGCGAACACGAGCCCGGGCGTGCCGACGGCCAGCAGTCCGGCCGCCGCGAGCGGTCCCAGCAGCACCCCCGCCCCTTCCACCGTGCCCGCGACCCCGTTTGCGGCCGTGAGCTCCTCGGGCGTCCGGGACAGGCTTGGCAACAGGGCGCCCTGGGTCGGCCGCGTGAACGTGAGCGCGACGGAGGCGGTCGCGGCGGCGAGCACCACGAACGCCGGGCTGGCATCGAGGAGCATCCCGGCCGCTGTCGCCCCAAGCCCCACGGTGAGCAGCAGGTAGCCGGTCACCAGCACGCGCTGGCGCGGGAAGCGGTCGGCGAGGGAGGCCGAGACCGGGGCGAAGGCGGCGGCCGGCGCCAGCTGGGCGAGCGCCACGAGGCCGACGCTGGCGGCGCCGAGCGCGCTGTACGCGTAGAGGAGGATCGCGACCCAGGTGCCGTACTCGGCCGCGTTGAACAGCAGGAATGCGAGCTGGACGCGGCGCAGCGCCGGGTTGCGCAACACGGCCCGGATGACCCGGACCGACATCCCGAGATGACCGCGCGCGCCTGCCAGGCGGTTCAACGGACGCGGAACATCAGGCTGGGGGTCCAGAGCATGGGCGGCAGTCTACGGATACGGGACCGGCCGTGTATCGACCGCGTCGCGCTCCAGAGGACGATCGCTGGCCCGGAACCTGGCCGTGGCGCAAGATGGGGGCGTCGGGCCAGCGTCCCAGATGCCCGGCGAACAGGAGAACAGCGACATGAGCGCGGCCATCCTCACCGCCGCCGAGCTGGCGAGCGTTCGACGCGAGTACCGTGCCGCGTCCCTCCTCCCCGCCCGCACCTACCACGACCCGGCCATCCTGGGCTGGGAGCGCGAGCACATCGCTCGACGGGACTGGGTCCTGGTCGCGCGCGAGGAGGACGTGCCGGAGCCCACCAGCTTCAAGCTCGTCGAGCTCGAAGGGGAGAACGTCATCGTGGTCCGCGGTCGCGACGGCGTGATCCGGGCGTTCTACAACGTGTGCCGCCACCGCGGAACCGCGGTCGAGGAGCGCGAGTGCGGCAAGGCGGTCCGGTTCCAATGCGTCTACCACGCCTGGATCTATGACCTCGAGGGTCATCTCGTTCGCGCCAAGCACACGGACGACCTCGAGGACTTCAGCTTCGAGACCTTCGGCCTGGCCCCGATCCACCTCGAGACCTGGCAGGGCTTCGTGTTCCTCAACCTCTCCGATGGGGAGGTCGAGCCCCTCGGGTCGCAGCTGGGCGACCTGGTGGACCAGTTCGCGCGCTTCGACTTCACGAGCCTGCGCTCCGCGAAGCGGATCGAGTACGACGTTGCGGCCAACTGGAAGTTCATCGCCGAGAACTACAGCGAGTGCTACCACTGCCCAGGTGTCCACCCCCAGCTCAACAGGCTCACCCCCTATGACCTGGGTGGCGAGTTCGAGCCCAACGGCGCCTGGCAGGGCGGCTACATGGAGCTGGTCGATGGCGCCGAGACCATGGCCCTCGACGGTGGCCACGGGTCGCGCGGCGGGCGGCCGCCGATGTGCGGGATCAACACCGAGGACGAGCTCCGGGTCTACTACTACGTCGTCTGGCCGCTGGCGTTCCTGTCGATCCATCCCGACTACCTGCTCGTCCACCGCCTGGAGCCCATCGCGCCGGACCGGACGCGGGTCATCTGCGAGTGGCTGTTCGAGAAGGACACGATCGAGCAGCCGGACTTCGACCCCTCCGAGCCGATCGAGTTCTGGGACCTGACGAACCAGCAGGACTGGCACGTCTGCGAGCTCCAGCAGCGAGGCACCCGGTCTCGGACCTGGAAGGCCGGGCGGTACTCCAACGAGGAGCCGTCGGTCCAGGCGTTCGACCTGATGGTCGCGGCCCGCTACAACGGCGATCCGATCACGGGATGGAAGGCGACTCCCCGGCAGGACTACGCCCCGTCCCCGGCGCGGCCGTCGGGCGATGGCTCGAACGGGCACAGCTCGAACGGGCACAGCTCGAACGGGCGTGGCACGAACGGGCGCGGCTCGAGGCGCGACGCGATCGGATCGGGCGGGGCGACGGAGGGTCGCCGCACCGCGCGCCCAAGGGCATCCGTCGGGGACTGATCGCCGGACCGCTGCCGCCGCCGACCGCTGCGGCCACCGACCGCCGCTGCTGACCGCCGACCGCCGTTGCTGACCGCCGACCGCCAGCCACCGCCGACCGCCGCTGCTGACCGCGAGGCGGTCATTCGGATGGCCCGATCATGCGGCGGCTCGCTCGGCGGGCCTGAGCATGGGCGGGCGGCGATCTCGTCGGGGATCCTGACCGCCGAGCGGGCATCTGGATGGGCGACCCATCGCAACGACCCGCCGGCGGGCACGAGCGAGAGCGCAGAGCGGGAGCACGATGGGCCGGGGCCCGAGCCGGAGTCGGCACCGGAGCCGGGGCCCGAGCACGAGGAGCCGGGATCCGAGCCGAAGCCGGGGCCCGAGCGGGCCCGAAGCCGAGCCGAAGCCGGCACCCGAGCCGAAGCCGGCACCCGAGTCCGAGACCGCTCGACTTGCCGCTCGACTGGCCGCTCGATCCGACGAGGGTCCCGCCCGCAATGGGCCGGATGAACCATGACAGCCCGGGAGGCCCGAGCCACGCTGGCCCCACTCCGACCCGGACGCCGGCACGGCGCGTCCGGGCCTCGACCCGTTGCTGCGCCACCAGTCCCGGAGTCCGGCAATGGCCCTCGACCTTGGTGCCGACCTGTTCGGGCGCTCCTTCCTCACGCTCCGCGACTTCTCCGCGGCCGAGATCGAGCACCTGTTGGCACTCGCCGCCCAGCTCAAGACGGAGAAGCGCGAGCATCGCGAGCATCGCCGGCTCGCCGGCCGGAGCATCGCCCTCATCTTCGAGAAGGACAGCACCCGGACCCGGATCGGGTTCGAGGTTGCCGCGTACGACCAGGGCGCCCACGTCACGTATCTCGGTCCGTCGGGCAGCCACGTGGGCAAGAAGGAGTCCGTCAAGGACACGGCCCGCGTTCTCGGCCGCGTGTACGACGCGATCGAGTTCCGAGGCTTTCGGCAGGCTGACGTCGAGGCGCTCGCGCAGCACTCCGGTGTCCCGGTCTACAACGGCCTCACCGACGAGGACCACCCGACGCAGGTCCTCGCCGATCTGCTCACCATCCGCGAACACGTCGGGAAGCCGCTCGACAAGGTCACGCTCGCCTACGTGGGTGACGCCCACAGCAACATGGGCGACGAGCTGCTGATCGGCTGCGCCACCATGGGCCTTGACCTGCGGATCGTGGCCCCGGAGCCGGTCTGGCCCCGTGAGTCGTTCCTCGCCTGGGCGCGGGAGCACGCCGGGCCAAGCGGCGCCCGGATCACGGTGACCGACGAGATCGCGGCTGGTGTCCATGGCGCCGACGTCGTGTACACGGATGTCTGGGTGTCGATGGGGGAGCCGGAGGCCGTATGGGACGAGCGGATCGCCATGCTCCGGCCGTACCAGGTGGACGCCGCGATGATGGCCGCGACCGGCAACCCGGACGCGAGGTTCATGCACTGCCTGCCCGCGATCCACGATCTCGAGACCGAGGTCGGCCGCAGGATGTTCGAGCGCCACGGCCTGACGGCGATGGAGGTCACTGACGAGGTGTTCGAGTCGCCGGGATCGATCGTGTTCGACCAGGCCGAGAACCGGATGCACACGATCAAGGCGGTGCTGGTCGCGACGCTCTCGCGGGACGGGTTGCGCTGATGCGCGTCGTCGCGGCGCTCGGCGGGAACGCGCTCCTCCGCCGGGGCGACCCGCTCACCGCGGAGAACCAGCGGGCAAACATCGCCATCGCGGCGCATGCCCTGCTGCCCATCGCCCTGGAGCACGACCTGATCCTCACCCACGGCAATGGCCCGCAGGTGGGCCTGCTGGCCCTCCAGAACCTTGCGTACCGCCCCGACGAGATCTACCCGCTCGACATCCTCGACGCCGAGAGCGAGGGGATGATCGGGTACCTCCTGGAGCAGGAGCTCGGCAACCTGCTCCCGGGCCGGCGGCTCGCGACCCTGCTCACGCGGATCGAGGTCGCCCGTGACGACCCAGCGTTCATGCGCCCGACCAAGCCGATCGGCCCGGTGTACGAGCGCGAGGAGGCGGAGCGCCTGGCGGCGGAGCGGGACTGGACGATCGCGCCCGACGGGGCGAAGTGGCGGCGCGTGGTGCCCTCGCCCGAGCCGCGCCGCATCCTGGAGATCGACGTGATCCGGCAGCTCGTCACGGCCGGCGTGGTGGTGGTCTGCGCGGGCGGCGGCGGGATCCCGGTGGTCGGCGGGCACGGGGGATACGGTGGCGTCGAGGCGGTGATCGACAAGGATCTCGCCGGCGCGCTGCTTGCGAGGTCGCTGAAGGCAGACGCGTTCCTGATGCTCACCGATGTCGACGGCGTGTACCGCGACTGGGGGACACCCGAGGCGCAGCTCATCGAGCGGATCGCACCCGAGGATCTCGATCCCTCGCTGTTCGCGGCGGGCTCGATGGGCCCCAAGGTCGCCGCCGCGAAACGGTTCGCGGAGACGGATGGTGGGTTCGCCATGATCGGGGCGCTCGTCGATGCGGCCCGGATGCTCGCAGGCGAGGCGGGGACGATGGTCACGCCGGCCCGCGCGCCGGTCGCCTGGGACGAGGCGATGATGACGGCCGCGAGGCGGGCAGGCTGATCCCGCGCCGGAACCCAGATCCGCAGGCAGAGCGCCGGTCGCGCTAGCATTCGCCGCGTGAACACGCTGCCGACGCCCGACGCCCTCGACCGCCCGCTTGTCGCCGACGGGGCGATGGGCACCATGCTGTTCGCCAATGGATTGCCCATCGGCGAGGCCCCCGAAGCCTGGCTGCTCACCCCCGAGGGGGAGGCCGCGGTCGCCAACGTTCATCGTGGACACGTCGGTGGTGGCGCGGAGATCGTGCTGACATCCACGTTCGGCGCCAACTCGCTTCGCCTTGAGACCTCGGACGTGCCGGGTCGCTCCGTGGAGATCTGCCAAGCGGCGGTCGCCGCCGCTCGCGCCGGCGCGGGCCTGGACACGATCATCGCGGCCTCCATGGGGCCGACCGGCGGCCTGCTGATGCCGTACGGGCTGCTCGACGAGGGCGCGGTGCGGGCCACCTATGCCGAGCAGGCCGCGGCGTGCGCGGAGGCCGGCGTCGCCGTGCTCTGGATCGAGACCATGATGGATGTCAACGAAGCCGTTGCGGCCGTGGACGGGGCCCGCGAAGGGGCTCCCGGGCTGCCGGTCATCGCCACCATGACGTTCACGCCCCAGGGCCGGACGATGTTCGGCAACAAGCCCGAGGCGGTCGCGGCCGCGCTGGCGGAGCATGGCGTCGCGGGCGTCGGCGCCAACTGCGGGGAGGGGTTCGCACCCGTCGAGATGGTGATGGCGGCGATGCGCGATGCCGCGCCGGGCCTCCACCTGGTCGCCAAGGCCAACGCCGGGCTCCCCACCGTGGATGGCGACGGGGCCACCCACTACCCGGCGACGCCCGAGGAGGCGGCCGCATACGCAAGGGCGGTCGCTGACCTGGGCGCCACGATCATCGGCGGGTGCTGCGGGACCACGCCGGCCCACATCGCGGCGATCGCGAAGGCGGCTGGCGCCCGCTGAGTTCGGCAGCACGTGTAGGACCGTGCTGGCAGACCGCGCCGTGACCAAGGACCACGGAAGCAGGCATTGGCCGGCCTTCGTTCCTGGACCGCCGGGCGGGGGTGGCGCAGCGCCGTCGGCTGGCGACGTGGAGCGAGGCAGCGCGAATCGGAGCATGGAGCGGGACCCATGAGACTGATCACGATCGCGACCCTGCTCGTGCTGGTCGTGGCGGTCGTCCGCTGGGGCTACGCACTTCGCGGGACCATTGGGAAGCCGCCCGAGTGGGAGCCGCCTCGCCTCCATGTCTGGCCGTTCAAGTTCAAGCGAGACGGGTACCGCCGCTACCTCGCCCTCTGGCTCGTGGCATTGCTGCTCATCATCGCTGCCATCCTCGTCGGTGCGTGGACGCCGTTCGACGTCCGATGAGTTCGCCAAGCTTGACTGGTAGGTCTGAGGTGGTTGCTCGGCAGGTCAGTGGGGGCCCGCGGTTCGATTGAGCAGCGATGACGCTCAGCCCACCGGTGCCCGTGCGCGGCCAGCCCGACCCCAATGTCGGCGACCGTTTCCTGGGCACTCTCCGTTCATCGTGTCGATCTGCGGCCGACGGCCCGATTTGACCGCCCATCCCTGCACCTCCTGCCGAACCCGAAGCCCGCTGAGGCGGTACTCGGCACCCGCTGACGGGCGCCAAGTCACTAGCGACTGTGGACCGCGACCACCGATCGGAGGTCCGCGCGGGGCCACGCTGAGGTGGGTGACCACCTCCTCGTGGCGATCGGGCTGGCCAGTCGCTGGTGACTTGTCGAGGGTTGGTGAGCGCCACCTCGGCTGCGCAACCCCGCAAGCCAGCGGCCCACCAAAGCCCGTGATAAGCGGGGCGGGCTATACCCCCGCGCATGTCCGACCTCGTCGTGCCCCTCGGCAGCCATTCGCTCGCGATCCGCCTCGGTGAGCTCGTCCGGGACGCGCGGCGGCTCGCCGGCTGGACGCAATCAGAGCTGGCACGCCGGGCTGCCACGACCCAGTCGGCCATCAGCCGGCTCGAGCGCGGTGTCGCGCAGCCGCTCGACGTGCTCCTCGTCGATCGGGTGCTGGCAGCGCTTGGGTTCCGCGCCAGCCTCGACATCGAAGGTCGTCACCTTGCAGACCGGCGCCGGCAGCGCGAGCCCGTGCACGCGAGGATGAACGGATTCCTCGCGGCCAACTTGGAGCGGCGCGGGTTTCGGACCGCCCTCGAGGTCCCGGTCGGCGACCCGTCACCACGCGGCTGGATCGACCTGCTCGCCTTCCGACCGGTCGACCGGGCGCTGCTCATGGACGAGACGAAGGGCGACCTCCCCGATGTCGGCGCGTTCCAGCGCAGCCTCGCCTTCTACGAGCGCAACGCCCGCGAGGCTGCGAATCGGCTGGGCTGGAGCGCGACACGGCTCGTGGTCCTGGGCACGATGCTGGACAGCGCGACGATCGCCACGCGCCTGGCGGAGAACCGCGAGCTGCTCGGGAGGGCGTTTCCCTCGCCGGTGGACCGCCTGCTCGCGTGGATCGACGACCCACAGGCCCCGGCCCCCTTTGCCTGGACGCTGGCGACATGCGATCCGGCGAGTCGTTCGGCGGCATGGCTGCGGCCACCCATGGTGGGGACGCGCCGGCGACCCATCGCCTACGCCGACTATGCCGAAGCCGCCGCCCGCCTGCACCGGGCGGGTCGCCGTCGACGCTGAGCACGTGGGACGCTGTGCCGATGGGCCCCCCTCGACACGGAACACGCAGGACGGTCTCTGCCGACAGGTCCCCCTCGATGCGGAGCACTGCCGCAAGTCATCAGTGACTGGCCAGCCCGACCACCACGAGGAGGTCGCCGCTGACCCAAGCGTGGTTGCGCGCGGAGCTCCGTTCAGTGGTCGTCGACGGCAGCCTGAGGTGACTTGACGCGGCCTGATCGCCACATGGCCCCGGAGCGCCACATGGCCCCGGGGCGCCACATGGCCCCGGGTCGACCTGGCCCCGGGTCACCACCTGACGCGGCCTGCTCGCCACCTGGCCCCGGGTGGCAACCGGGGGCTACCCCCGCGGTCGTGACCTCGCCGCGATCCGCCCGAGCGCGCCCTCCCAGCCGGCGTCGAACGGCTTGCCGGGCTCGTCGAGGTCGATGACCACGGGCGCGTGGTCGGACGGGGTGGGCGGACCCTTGCGCGCCTCGCGGTCGATCTCCGCCCACACAACCCGCGACGCCACCGGCGCCGTCGCATACAGCAGGTCGATGCGCATGCCCTCGTTCTTGTGGAACATTCCGGCCCGGTAGTCCCACCACGAGAAGCGTCCGCCATCCGGCTGGAACGCGCGGTAGGTGTCCACGAGGCCCCAGGACCGCAGCCGCGCGAGGGCCTCGCGCTCGGGCTCGGAGACGTGGGTGCCGCCGTGGGCCTTCGCCGGGCTCCAGACATCCAGGTCGGATGGCGTCACGTTGTAGTCGCCCCCGAGCACGAGCGGCGCGGTCGGCGACTGCGTCTCGGCCAGCCAGCGCGAGAGCCGCTCGAACCAGCGCAGCTTGCCCTCGTAGAACGGCGAGCCCACCACGCGTCCGTTGGGGGCGTACAGCGACGCGACCCGGACCCCGCCGCACACCGCCGACACCATGCGCGCCTCGTCGAACGGGTCGAAGTCGTCCTCGCTCACCGCCACGGACGCCCCAGCGGAGGAATCCCGCACCGCCCCGTCGCCGAAGTTGGTGACCACGTCCTCGACCCTCACCCGGCTCAGGATCGCCACGCCGTTCCAGCGTCCTTCACCGTGGTGGGCCATCTCGTAGCCCAGCATCCGCATCGGCATCTCTGGCGCGTCGGCGTCGGACAGCTTCGTCTCCTGGATCAGCAGCACGTCCGGCTCGGCGCGCGCGAGCCACTTCTCGACGGCCTCCTGGCGGGCTTTGAGCGAGTTGACGTTCCAGGTCGCGATGCGCATGAGACCCCTGACTGCGAGGCCCTGATCCTACCCGGCGACCCTACCGCTTGGGCGCCTTCACGACGATCGGCTCGTCGACCCTGCTGAACTCGTAGGTTGCCGTGAACGTCTCGCTGCTGGTCGCGAGCGTAGGGCCGGAGCCGGACAGCTCCATGCGCAGCGGCGTGCCGTCGGCCGCGATCACGAGCGTGAGCGACTCGATCCGGCCGACCTTCCCCTCCGCCCGCATCGTGAGCGACTGGTACGTGAACGGGCGGCCGCAGGCGAAGGCCAGCCCCTCGGGTGCGTCGGCGGCCGGCCCGGTGTACTCGAGGTCGTCCAGCCAGCACAGGAACAACCACGGGTTGGTCACCTCATCGAGCAGCCGCTCGTCCGCCGTGCCCGCCCGCCACTTGCCGTTGCCGATCTTGACGAACGTCACCGCACCGACATGGCGCAGCTCGAACGGCTTGGTCCCAGGGCTCGTCACCTTCGCCGCGAAGCCGCTGCCGGCGACATCGAGGGTGATGGTCGCCTTGATGCCGCCGCCCGTGGTCGAGATCACCTCAACGACGTGGAAGGTGAGGTCCGTCGCGGGCGATGAGCGGTCCGAATGCCCGGAGGGCAAGGTCGGCCTCTGCGGCACCCGGCAGCGGACTGGCCGGCGGCTCCGGCGGCGGGTCCGTGTACGTCGCCGGCTGTGGGTTGCCGCCTGCGCCGCATCCGGCGAGCAGGAGCGCCGCAGCGAGGATGGGCGCGGCAGCGCGGGACCAGGCCATCCGGGCCGGCAGTCGTGCGCCTGACTCCCAGGTCCGCGTGTCGGTGTGGAGGCGCTTGGCCTCCTGGATCCGCAGCACGTCCGGCTCGGTGCGGGCCAGCCACCCCTCGACGGCCTCCTGGCGGGCTTTGAGCGAGTTGACGTTCCAGGTCGCGATGCGCATGCCGCTCAGTGCCCGCCACGCCGGAGCAAACGGCGCGCCCACCGCATCGGTTGGCTGGCGGGGTCAGACGTCGTCCGGCGGGCGCCGTGGCCTCCGTAGGTACCGAGCGCGGCGACCAGCTCCACCTGTGCCGCCTGGACTGCGGGGTCGGCCAAGATCGGGTGCAGGTCCCAGGCTCGCAGGCGGGCCTCGTCTTCCGGGCTCATGCGTTGCAGCCATGTGTCGAGACGCAGACGGACGTCGTCGCGGCAGCCGGCGGGCAGCAGGTCGGCGGACGGGCCGTACCAGCGCGTCAGCCAGTCGAGGTCGGCCGCCGCGGCTTCGGTGCGCGTTGCCAGGCGCCGGAGCACCGGGTGGTCGCCCGTGTATCGCGCCATCGTCCAGGCGATCACGTTCTCGTGCTTGATGGGGTAGGCCTCGAGCCGGTGCCGGACGCGCGCATCGCTGAGCATCGTGTCGACGACAGCACCGTCCGGCCAGATCCCCGTCTGAGCGGCGTCGAGCAGCAGCTTCCGAAAGCACTTCCAGCATCGGCCGCATGGCTCGCCGACCCGGCCCCTGATGCACGACTGCGAGATGGCGGCATACGGCGACCGTCGCACGATGTCCGCCGTTCCCACCTCGCTGACCCCGGCGACCGCCTGGCACATCGGGACCCCGACCGCGGCGAACAGTGATCCCCACGACTTGCCCTTGTTGCCCCAGTCCGCGTAGACCTCGTGCCCGACGTCGTAGGCCGACTCGGCGATGAGCCCCCATGCCGCCCCGTTGAGGTGTTCGATGTCCGCGAGCAGCAGGAGCCCTGCCCCGTTCACCCAGTCGGTGGTGAACCCCACCGGCAGCCGGACATGCTCGACGTCCGATTCCACGACGGTGACACGCCGGCCCTGTCGCTCGAGCTCGCGACAGGCATGGAGGGCCGCCTCATCCGAGTACCGCGAGCGATGGACCGCATCCGGCGCGTCGATCCGGCGCATGAATGATAGGAACGTTGTCTCTGGGAGGACCGCCAGGGCCGCTGTCGAGTCGGCTCCGGCACTGAATGCAAGGCCGACCACACCGTCGACCGGTGTCGGCCGGGCGGTGAGCGCAGGGTCGACAGGGCCGACGGTGACCCCGAGGACGTTTGCCACGCAGCCGGCAAACGCTTGACTCACACCGCGAGTGACCCTGAGCCCACTCGAGAACGGGGAGGCAACGAGGATCGCGACCAGCGCCTCCACGTCGGGATGAACATCGGCCGGCCGGATGCGGTCAGGGAGGCGGAACCGGGCCTGGTGCCGGGCGAGCCGGACCCCGCCAGCCGCGTCGCGATCCCCTGGTTCCGGACGGAGCGCCAGCGTGACCGTGCTCTCGGTGTAGGTCGTGGCGACGTGCACGGATGGCTCAGTAGCGCCGGCCGCGTTGCTTGGCGAGGTCGAAGGTCGCCGTGTCGGCCACCGCCATGACCGCCATCGTGCCAGCCTGGACCGGGTCGCTGACGACGAGGTCCACGTGACCGGGGAGCGATCCGGCCATGTTGAGCGCGATGATCGGGATGCCGACAGCGCGCAGCTCGTCCGCGGCCTGGCTGATATCGCCGCCCATGATCGAGCCGGCAAGAACCAGCATCCGGGCTCGCTGCAGGTCGGCAACGGCGCGGACGGCGAAGGCGATGTTGTCCTCGCCAACGAGCGGGATGGTGTCCACGGAGATCCGCTCGCCACGCAGGTTATGGCGATCGGCCTCGGTGACGGCGCCGAGCGCGACCTGGGCGACCTGCGCGCCCCCGCCCACGACGATGACGCGCTTGCCGAACACCTTGCCCAGGGGGCGGGTGAGCTTGAGCGCGATCACCTCGCGCAGCGGCTCGAGCGCGCCCACGATCGCGTGCTCGTCGACGCTCTCGACCTCCAGCTCCACCTCGACCGTGTCATGCGATTCGGGGGCGACCCCGGCAACGCCACCTCGGCGGACCGTGGCCAGGGTGCGGATCCGGCCGCCGACGGCACCGACCGCCGTCGCGATCGCGCCCAGCGCGCGTGGGTCGTCGACAACCTCGAGGCGGGCGGCGATGGCCGGCGGCAGGGGCTGGGGGTGCGAGCGCGCCATGGGCTAGGAGGTGCGCCCGGCGACGATGTCGGAGATCGAGAGCCCCGTAGGCTCCGAGCTGGTGGTTGGATCGTGCTCGTCGAACGCGATGCCCAGGGCGGTGAACGCCTCGCGGGTTAGTGCGGCGTCGCTCGTGGTCAGCATCAGGGCTCCGTCCGTGTCCTCGGCCACACCCACGATGCCCGTGATGTTGACGGCCCGATCAGCCAGGGCCTGGGCAACCGCGGCAAGCGCCCCGGGCCGGTCGTCGAGCTGCACGGTGAACCAGATCGTCACGTGGAACCTCCTGGCCGCCCATGGTACGCGGGAGGCGCTCCATCCTGCGGTCCGCAGACGCCATCTGGTGGTTCGATGACGGCGACGCAACTCGTTGTCGCTTGCGCCGACACACGCTGTGTCGATGAGCGCAAGGTCGGCGTTCCCTGGAGGCCGGAGCGGTCGTTCGCAATGTCTCCCTCTCGGACCTCGATCTGATCGTGGGGCTGTTCCTACGAGGGCCTTGGGCGGGTGGAGGTCGTCGGTCAACGAGCCACCCCGCGTTCGTCCTCGGGTCAGGCAAGACGCAGACGCTCGACTTTCCAGCGCCGCGTTGGAAGTGTCGCGACGTTGGCGATGGCAGCTACCGCGTCGTCGCGCGCGCCGCCATCGGGGGAGGGCTGTGGTCGACCTGGTTCGGCGTCGGTGTCCGGGGGGCGAACCTCGTCAAGAGCATGTGGGGCCTCGACCGCTGGGTTGATGATCTCGACTACAAGTACGCCGTCGTGGCTCAGGTCCCGGTGACGTGCGTGCCGCCGGAGTACGAGGCCAGCACCCGGAGTGCAGGCTCTCGGTCTCGGGCCGGGTGACCGACATCACGGCGCCGTTCACCTTGAAGGGCACCTTCCAGGGCGGGACCGCGACCCTCTCCTTCCAGCCGACCCACTCGGATACGAGTCTTGCTGTGGAGGGAAGACAGACTCCCTTCGTGGTCGGTGCCTACACCTATGCCGGCGGCGGCAGCGGCGTCAAGGTCAGCGGCAGCGGCACCTTCTGGATCACCGGCGTTATCGGCCAGCCGCTCAGCCTCAAGTACACCGGCAATGGCTGCGCGAACCCGGGAAAATGCATGAAGACGGACGCGGAGATCACCCTGACGCCCGTGAAGCAGTGACCGCCGCCTGAGCCTCTGGCGGTCGCGCTACCCTGCGTCTCGATGCCTGCGCCGCTCGGCAAGACGCCCACCAAGAAGATGCCCAACATCCAAGTGTTCGGGATGGAGGACAACAACGCCACGCGCGGCGCGCTCCGGTTCTTCCGCGAGCGGCGCATCGTCGTCCACTTCGTGGACCTGCGCACGAAGCCGATCGCGCCCGGTGAGCTGCGACGGTTCACGGACCGGCTGGGTGCGGCGGCGCTGCTGGACACGGAGAGCCGCCCGTACCGGGAGCAGGGCCTCGCCTATCTCTCGACGGACGCCACGGGTATCAACGCGCGACTGCTGGCCGATCCCCGGCTCATCCGGCTCCCGCTCGTGCGCTATGGCGACGAGGTCACGGCCGGCAAGGACGAGGCCGCCTGGAAGGCCTGGCTCGCGAAGCCGCGGTAGCGACAGGCGGGATCGCCCGCCCTACGACCGCACCAGCGGGTTGGCGACGCGGCCCATGAACAGGATCGCCCCGGTCCCCGTATCGCGGAGCAGGAACACGAACGGCTGGTCGAACCGGAGGGTCTTCACCGTCCGCGGGATCGGACCGCCGCAGCCGCCCGTCGTGTCCATTCCCACCGCGGTCGCCGCTGCGGCCTCGGTGCCCTCCTCGTCGACGTCGATGTTGGCCTGGTGGATGACGACGGCGATGCGCAGGCCGGCGTCGTTGATCCCGCTGAAGTCCGCGTTCGGCGACATCGGGATCCGCATCCCGGCAGCCCCGAGGGCGGGGACGAGATCGCCGCGGGTGTCGATACCGAACTTCGGCAGGAACAGGTTGGTGGCGTAGGCCACGCTGCCACACTCGGCCTCGGCGGTCTGGCCCGTGCCGCGGGTGACCTTGGTGACCCGCTTCCACTCGGTCTTGAGCTGGCTGTCGATCGCCGCGATCACGGACGGCTCGAGCGATCGCTCGAAGGCGTCGATGTCGTCGGGCAGGATGAGGGTCATCGACAGTGGCGCGACGCCCTCGGGCGATGCGTACCTGAGCTCGGTTGCCCGCCACCCAGGCCCCTCGGCGACCGGGAGCGCCGCCTCGGGCTGGCGCATGGTAGGCACGGAGACGAGGTCTCCGTTCATCGTCGTGAACGGTCGGCTCTTCGTCTCGGACGCGAACGGCGTTGCCCACTCCGCCTTGAGGTAGACGGCGTTGACGAGGACCAGGCGCGTGCCTTCGTGAATGGTGGCCGGGGTCAGCAGCTTCGGGATCCGGCCCATCGTCTGCCGGCTGACCCAGCCGTTGATCGCGTCCAGGGCCCCCGCCGGGTCGTTGATGTAGTTGACCAGGGCGAGCGGCGACCCGAAGGCCGCGCCGATCCGGTCGAGGTACCTGGGCTCGACGGTGTCGCCCTGCTGCCCGAACGCCATGTTGGCCATCCTCAGCGCAAGCGCGTGCTGTTCGCCGCCCTGGTAGTCGCTCCATGTCGCATCCCGGGAGCGCAGCTCCTGGTCCAGCGCGGCGAGGGCCGTTGCGTACTTCGCCCAGCCATCGAGTCGCAGGACGTCGTCCATCTCGGCCGCGGTGTCGCCCTTCGCGCCCGCCCGCGCCATTCCCAGGGCCATCATGATGCTCGTCGGCGACATCACGACGCCCTTGCCGTTGAGCTCGAGCCCTGGATCGCGGAGCATCCGCCGGTACAGGTCGAGACCGAAGGCGTTCTGGGCCGCTGCCGCCGCGCGCGCGGCCGCGATCGTGGGCTTGCTGCGCGCGACGGTCGCGGCGGCCAGCTCGTAGCCCGGTGTCGGGTCCTTCGCCAGGCCAACCCACGGCGTGCCGTCATGGTCGGCGATGGCGACCCATCCCTGGTCAACGGCCACGGCGCCCTTCCCGCTGCCGCCTTTCAGGTCCACCCCGATCGGGGCGACCTTGACCCAGCTGTAGCCGGACGCGCTCACGCGCCCGGCGATCACCACGAGCTCGGTGCCCTCGCCAAGCGTCGGGACGAACTTGACCGAGTCGTCCGCGACGCGCGGCTCGGAGCGGACGCGCAGGTTGCCGGTCACGGTCACGGCGAGGGTGCCCGGGAGCAGGCCGGTCCCATCGGCCGGCGGCGCGCTCGGTGGCACCTCGGTGGGAGCCGAGGTCGGCGAGGACGTGGCCGCGGGAAGCCCGGACGGTGCCCCGGCGGTTGGCGTGGCGCCGGGCGACCCGGAGGCGGTCGCGACCGAGCTGGGCGCGACATCGGTGCCGCACGCGCCCACGAGGACGAGCGACAGGAGGAGCACGGCGGTCGGAGTCTGGGCTCGGCGACGGTGTTCCCAAAGGGCCGTGGTGTGCATTGCGGATCACCTGCAAGCGGTTGATGCCGGCCACTGAGACGTTCCACCGACGGCTCGCGGGGCGCAAGTGGCGATCCGCCCGACTTCCGGCGCGCATTCAGCGCCGGAGTGGCATGCTCACCGCCATGAGCGACCATGATCTTCCGGCAGGCAGGCCAGCCACAGACCCCGGCGGCAGCGCCGCCCGCGCCGGGGAGGACGCCTCCCACCACAATTCGCCGCGCACCATCCGCGGGGGCCGGGTCGCCATGCGGCCCGAGACCCACGAGCGGCTCGGCCGCACGGGGTCACGCCGCACCGAGGACGAGAAGCTGCTGGCCGGGCATCCCGGCCGCCCCGAGTTCCTCGAGACCGACACGTGGCGAGCCCTCCGGATCCTGTCCGAGTTCGTGGAGGGGTTCGAGGCGCTGGCCGGGGTCGGGCCGGCGGTGGCCGTGTTCGGGTCCGCGCGCACCCCGGAGGACAGCCCGGGCTACGAGGCGGCCCGGCGTGTCGGTGGCGAGCTGGCGAAGGCGGGCTTCGCCGTGATCACCGGTGGCGGCCCGGGCTCGATGGAGGCGGCCAACCGCGGCGCCCACGAGGAGGGCGGGCTGTCCATCGGCTGCAACATCGAGCTGCCGCATGAGCAGCACCTCAACCCGTACGTGGACCTCTCGATCGAGTTCCACTACTTCTTCGCCCGCAAGACGATGTTCGTGAAGTACGCCGACGCGTTCGTGATCATGCCGGGAGGGTTCGGGACGCTCGACGAGCTGTTCGAGTCGCTGACCCTGATCCAGACCGGCAAGATCCGCAACTTCCCGCTCGTGCTCGTCGGGCACGACTACTGGGACGGGCTCCTCACCTGGATGCGGGACGTCCAGCTGCCGGCCGGGGCGATCTCCCAGGCGGACATCGACCTGCTCACGGTGACCGACGACCCGGCCGAGGCTGTCGCCATCATCACCGAGTACGCCAAGGCCAGCGGCCTCACCGCGTGACGCGGGCCCCGCGGCACCGCTCCTGTCCGTGACCCACGTCGTCGAGCCGATCCCGGGGGTCGCCGCGGCACCCACCCGCCGCCCCGCCCGCGGCTACCTGCTGTATCTGGGTGCCGCCGCCCTGTTTGCCCTCAACGGCACCGTGGCCAAGTCCCTGTTGCTGGCCGGGATCGAGGCGACGCGCCTCTCCCAGTTCCGGGCAACCTTCGCGTTCCTCATCCTCCTGGGGGTCGTGGCCGTCACCAACCGTGGAGCTTTGCGGCTGCGACGCGCGGAGACGCCGCTCCTCCTCGTGTACGGGGTGCTCGGCATCGCGCTGACCCAGTTCCTGTACTACCTCGCGATCGAACGGCTGCCGATCGGCATTACGCTGCTGATCGAGTTCACGGCGCCGCTGGTGATCGCGATCTGGTTCCGCTTCGGTCTCAAACACCCCACCAGGTCCATCGTCTGGGCGGCGCTGGTGACGGCGATTGGTGGGCTGGCCATCGTCGCCGAAGCCTGGAAGGGGTTCACCCTGGACCCGCTCGGCGTGGTGTTCGCCATCGGGGCCATGGTGGCGCTCGTGATCTACTTCGTGACCGCCGATGTCCAGGTGCGACAGCCCGCGCCACGCGATCCCGTGTCGCTCACGATGTGGGGCATGGGGGCGGCGGCCCTTGCCTGGGCAGTCGTTGCCCCCTGGTGGTCGTTCCCATTCGACGACTTCACGGGTGGCGTCCAGCTGCTCGGGGCCGTGGGGCCGGTGGTGCCTGCCCTCGGCCTTGCGGGCTGGATGGTGGTGCTCGGCACAGTCGTGCCGTTCTCGTTGGTCGTGCTGTCGATGCAGCACCTGCGGGCGTCCCAGGCGTCGACAGTCGGCCTCACCGAGCCGATCTTCGCGACGGTCATCGCGTGGCTGGCCCTCGGGGAAGCCCTGTCGCCGGTGCAGATCGCCGGAGCGGCCGTCGTGCTCGCAAGCGTGCTTGTTGCTGAGCGCAACCGCTGAGCGTCGGCCGAGCCCAGGCGCCGCTAGATCAGGCCCGCGCCGAGCTGCCCGGCCAGGGCCGCCAGCCCGACGACCACGATCGGGGGCACGCGGCCGGTGAGGAGGGCCGCGAGTCCGACGGCGGCAACCACGACATCGCCCATGCCCTCGATGGCACCAGTCCAGATGGGGGTGTACAGCGCCGCAAAGAGGATCCCGACCACGGCCGCGTTGGTGCCCAGCAGCGCCCGCCGGAACCGTGGGGCGGTGCGCATCCGATCCCAGAACGGCAAGGCGCCGAAGACCAGCAGGAACGATGGCAGGAAGATCGCCACCAGGGCGAGCAGCCCGCCCGCCACCCCATTGGGAGCGACGGTCGACACCGTGCCGAGGTAGCCCGCGAACGTGAACAACGGCCCCGGCACCGCCTGCGCGGCACCGTAGCCGGCGAGGAAGGCGCCATCGGACACCCATCCGGGATCGACGACGTTTGCATGGAGCAGCGGGAGCACGACGTGACCGCCGCCGAACACGAGCGCGCCCGACCGGTAGAAGCTGTCGAACACCGCAGCGGCCTGACCCCCGGCCAGCCGCAGCACCGGCAATCCGACGAGCAGCACCGCAAAGGTCGCAAGCGCCACGGCGCCGACGCGGCGCCCGACGGGTGGCGGCTGCGGGCTGCGATCCGGGTGTGTCGGGGCGCGGAGCAGGATGACACCCACGGCGGCGCCCGCGCCGATGACCAGGACCTGCGACAGCGGCGACGCGATCAGGAGTGACGCGGCGGCGGCCGCGGCGGCGATGAGACGTCGTCGCGCGTCCGGCGCGAGCGATCGAGCCATCAGGATCACGGCCTGTGCGACCACGGCGACCGCCGCGAGCTTGAGCCCGTGGACCCAGCCCGCGGTCCCGAGGTCGGCCGGCGACGCGAGCAGGCCGAACGCGATCATCGCGATCGCCGACGGCGTCGTGAACCCGATCCAGGCGGCAATCCCGCCGAGGATCCCCGCGCGGCGGGTCCCGATCGCGATCCCCAGCTCGCTGCTGGCCGGGCCTGGCAGCATCTGGCTGAGCGCCACCAGGTCGGCGAACGCCGCCTCGTCCAGCCATCGCCTTCGCTCCACGTACTCGCGCCGGTAATAGCCGATGTGGGCGATCGGACCACCGAAGGACGTCAGCCCGAGGCGCAGCGCGGCGCCGAGGACCTCGAGGGGGGAGCCAGGTCGTGGTTCGCGCACGTCAACAGGCTACGTGAGTGACCAGGTCGCTCGCGGTGCGCTCTCGCCTGGCTCGCGGTGCGCTCTCGCCTGGCTCGCGGCCCGCACCTGCCTGGCTCACTCAGCCCGCACCTGCCTGGCTCACTCGCCGGTCGTTGCGATGGCCCGCACCTGCCTGGCTCACTCGCCGGTCGTTGCGATGGCCCGCGAGGTCTCGTGCCCGCCGCGCGATCAAGAACGTGAACCACGAGGTCCGCGGTTCATGATCCGGCCCGCTGGCCGGGCACAACGCCGGTCGTGCCATCGCAGTGGTCGCTGGGCGGGCGGGATCGGGCGCCGGGCGGGACCGGGCGCCGGGCGGGACAGTGTCGCCCGGGCGGGCAGGGAGCGAGCAGGGGGTGGCATCGCGAGCTGGACCCTCGACCGCGGCGGCCGACCGGACCCTCGACCGCGGCGGCCGACCGCAGCCTCGCCACGGGCTCAGGCGGGGACGGCGACCTCGATGATGCCGTCGGTGACGCGCACCGGGTAGTAGCGGAAGCGTCGCACCCGGGTGAGCCGCCGGGCCTGGCTCTTGGTTCCGGGGGGATCATCCTTGGGCTCGCGTCCGGGCGGCGTCCACACCGGCTCGTAGGTGCCGTCCGGCCAGAGGCCGCCGGTGGTCGGCATCTGGACGGGGTCGCCAGTGGCCAGGTCGAAGCGGCCGGCGTGCAGCGGACAGGCAACGACGCACCCGTCGATCGACCCGATGGACAGGGGAGCCGACATGTGGGGGCACCGGTCGTCCACCGCGCACAGTCCCAGCGACGAATGGGCGAGCAGGATGTCCGCCTCGCCCAGGGTCACCCGCCGGAGCGCGCCGGGTGGGAGCTCGTCGACGGCGATGGCCGCCCGGAACGGCGCATGGGCGGCACCCGGGGCGAGGAGCGACGGTGGGAACGGGAGGATCTCGATCACGGGGCTAGCGTAGCGCGGGACGGGCGCCGACCAGCTCGACGCGCTCACTTGACGCGGAGCAGCCCGACTCCCCAGGTGGGGCGTCGGGCTGCAGGCCGGGCCGTAACGAGCGGACGGTCAGTCGCTTGCGGGTGCGGGGACGGGCGGCTGGCCGACCGGCGCATCGTCCGCGGCCACGGTGGCGGTGGAGCCCGGTGCAGCCGACGGAACCGGCTCGCGCGCCCCGGCGGACGAACGGAGCGGAAGCTCCTTGAGGAACAGGGCCGCGGCGAAGGCCCCCACGGTGGCAAACGCGCCGATCAGGAACACCGTCGAGATCGCGAGGCTGAACGACTGCTGGATCGCGAACACGATGCCCGGGATGAGTGGCTCAACCGCGGCCCGGAACGCCTCCGGGACCCCGGCCAGGATCGTGGCCCCGAGGTCGCCGCCGACCCGGATCAGGCTGGTCGCGTTGCCATCGCCGGCGCTCGTGAACTGGGTGACCATCTGCTGTGGGACGCCGGCGGTCAGGAGCTGATGCGGCAGCTCCTCGGTCAGCCGGTTGCCGAACACGGTGCCCAGCAGCGCGAGCCCGATGGAGCCGCCGATCTGGCGGAAGAACGTGAGGTTGGACGTCGCGACGCCCAGCGCCCGGATCGGCACGGCGTTCTGGATGATGATCGTGAACACGGACAGCGTCGGGCCGATGCCCAGGCCGGCCACGAACATCCAGGCCCACAGGACGGGCAGCGGCGTGTCGGCGCGGATCTGGGTCAGCAGGAGCAGGCCCGCAACCATCAGGATGAGCCCGCCGAGGATCAGGGCCTTGTACTTGCCGGTTCGCGACACGAGGATCCCCGAGCCGACCGAGCTGATGATCAGTCCGGCGAGCAGCGCCAGCGAGTAGAGGCCCGAGTTCGTCGGCGTGGCGCCCTGCACGAACTGGAACCACTGCGGCAGGAACACGGCCGCCCCGAAGAAGCCGAACGAGATCAGGAAGGTCGCGATGATCGAGGCGGAGTAGGTCCGGATTCTCCACAGGTTGAGCGGGACGATCGGCTCCTTGGCACGCGACTCGACCAGCGTGAACACCGCGCCGAGCGCGAGGCCGATCAGGATCAGCCCGCCGACCTCGAACGTGTTCCAGTCACTGCTCTGCTTGTTGGTCAGGCCGATCAGGAGTGATCCGACGGCGACGATGAACACGCCGGCGCCCGCGAAGTCGAGGTTGCGGGACGCGTCAGGGCGCTTGACGGTCGGCAGCAGCCGCCAGATCACGGCCAGCGCGACGATGCCGATCGGCAGGTTGACGAAGAAGATCCAGTGCCAGCTGATCTGCTCGGTCAGGAACCCCCCGAGCAGTGGGCCGACGATCGACGACAGACCGAAGACCGCCCCGAACAGGCCCTGGTACTTGCCGCGTTCGGCGGGGCTGAACAGGTCGCCGATGACGGCGAGGCTGATCGGGAACAGGGCGCCCGCGCCGAGGCCCTGGACGCCCCGGAAGATGATCAGCTGGGTCATGTTCCCGCTCAGGCCGGACAGGACCGAGCCGGTGAGGAACAGGGTGATGCCGATCATCAGCAGCGGCTTCCGGCCGTACAGGTCCGAGAGCTTCCCGTAGAACGGGACGGTGATCGTCGACGTCAGCAGGTAGATGGTGATCGTCCAGGTCAGCAGCTCCTGGCCACCGAGCTGGGTCACGATGGTGGGCAGCGCAACCGCGACGATCGTCTGGTCGAGCGCGCCCAGGAACAGCCCCATCATGATCGCGAACAGGATCTCCATCTTCGCGCGGTGGGACAGGTTCAGGGCGCCGAGACCGTGGGCGGGTTCAGCCTCGTGGGCCGAGGGCATCGCTTCCAAGAAGGTTCCTTTCAGGGGAGTTGGGGACGCAAGTGCGAACAGGGTGCGGCGCCGGCGTAGCGGTCCGGGGCCTCCGCGAGCTCGTGTTCGATGGCAGCGGCGATGTCCGCCGCCGCATGGGAGAGGCGCTCGACCTGCCTGAGGGTGAGCCGGCCGATCGCTGCCCGCATGACGTCGCTGCGGATCAGCTCCGCCTCGTCCACGAGCGCCTCACCGACCTCGGTGGGTCGGACGAGCACGACACGCCGGTCGTCCGGGACGCGAACCCGCTCGACGAGCCCGCGCTCCTCCATCCGGTCGATGATGCCGGTCGTGCTGGACATTGACGCGTCCAGGATCTCCGCCAGGTGGCCCATCGGCTGCTCGCCGTGGTGGCGGAGCAGCGTGAGCACATGGAAGTGGGTCATGCTGATCCCCAGCCGCACCATGTGCTGGGAGCCCGCACAGCGGAGCGACCCGACCGCCCGGCCAAGCCCGGCGATCGCGTCCTCGGCCGCGCGGACGCGGGCCTCGGCGCCGTCAGGGATCGGGGTCATGGTTCGCATGAGGTGAAGTATTTACGCCATTCGAACTATTCTGTCAACCTGAACGTTCCATCCCGCACGGAGGATCTGGCGTGCGCTTCGCGCTGATGATCGAGCCCCAGATGGGTCTCACCTACGACGAGCAGCTCGCGGTCGCCCGCCGGGCGGAGGCGGTCGGCTTTGAGACGCTGTTCCGGTCCGACCACTACGACGCGTTCCCGGGACGCACCGACAACCCGACAACGGACGCGTGGACGGTGCTCGCCGGGCTGGCGCGCGAAACGACCAGCATCCGCCTGGGGTCGCTGGTGTCACCGGTGCTGTTCCGGGCGCCCGGCCACCTGGCCAAGGTGGTCGTCACCGTCGATGAGATGAGCGGCGGCCGGATCGAGGTCGGCCTGGGCGCCGGGTGGCACGAGCACGAGCACCGTGGTCACGGGATCCCGTTCCCGGAGATCGGGGAACGGGCCGACCGGCTCGAGGAGGCGCTCGAGATCCTGCACGGCCTCTGGGAGCAGCCGGACGGCTGGTCATTCCTGGGTGCGCACTACGCGGTTGACGATGCGTTCTTCCGCCCCAGACCCGGCTCCCTGCCGTCCCGGGCCGGGGCACGTCCGACCATCATCACCGGCGGCACGGGGACCGCCCGGGGATACCGGATCGCGGCCCGCCATGCGGATGAGTTCAACCTCTCGTCCACCAGCCCCGAGGGGGCCGTCGCCAAGTTCGCGCGCGCTCGACGACGCCTGCCTGCGCGATCGGGCGCGAGCCCGCCAGCCTCGTGCACTCGGCCATGTCGGGGCTCCTGATCGGGCGGGACGCGGCGGAGCTCCGGCGCCGCTCGGGTGAGCTCATGGCGGCGTTCGGTGGCTCGGACGATGAGTCCGAGACGTGGTTTGCCGCCCGGCGGCCGCGCTGGGTCTACGGGACGCCGGACGAGGCCCGGGACGTGGTTCGGCGGTTTGCGGAGATCGGCGTGGAGCGGCTGATGCTCCAGGACTTCCTCGCGCGCGACCTGGACATGATCGACCTGGCCGCCGAGGTGCTGTTCGACGCCTGACCGGGTCAGGACCGGGACGCGTCCGCCCTCGGAGGTCGCCCCGGGCGCGTCGGCCACGTCGGCAGCCCGCAGGTAGACGGGGTCGTCGCGGCGAATCGGGTCCGGGTTCGTGCCCCGCGCATGCGCGACGGCAAGGGTGACCAGCTGGAGCGGGCCGGCGGCGCCCAGCAGTGCCGCCGGTCCATTGGGCATCCCATCGTGGTCCGGCACGATGATTCGGCCCGCGGGCGTCAGCTCCGCGGGGATGCCAGCCGCTGCCGCCGCGCCGAGGATCGCCCCGACCCGGATCCCGGTGGCCGCCGCCGCCGCAAGCGCCTGCCGGGCGCGCCTCGTCCGCTTCTCGAGGGCGCCGCGCTCCAGCAGCACCAGCACCAGCGCCGTCGACGGCCCGGTGGCCGGCAGGTGGCCATGGAGGAAGGTCTCGAGGTCGCGCATCGCAGAGGGGACGTAGGCGGCTTCCTCGACCTTGAGCGTGAGCTCTCGCGCCGTGATCCGGTCCACGCCCGACGCCACGACCAGCAGGTGTGAAGCGGCCGCGATGTCCGCGCCGATCGCGGCGCCGGGGCGGGTGCCGTCGGGCCCGGCTGCGTGGGCTGCCTCGATGCCCGCGGCAAGCCGGTCCCGGATCCGGTCGGGGTTGGGCGTGCCGCCGGCGATGATCCCGGCCGTGACCGTGGCCGCGGCGATCGGCGACACGTAGCCCACGGTGTGGCACCAGGACTGGTCCAGCTCCACGGTCGCGAGGACGATCTCGGCTGCCGCCGACGCCGGGGCGCCCGCCGACCCCGTGATCAGCGCCGTCCGGGCGCCATTGGCCCGCGCCGCCTCGAGCGCCGCGATCGTGGCCGCGGTGCCACCCTCATGGCTGATCCCGATGACCAGGCCCCGCGGCGGCGGGTCCTGGGCCAGCTCGAACGCCTGGACCGACACGGGTCCCCAGCCGGGCAGGCCGGCGGCCCGCCAGCCGTCGCGAAGGATTGCCGCCACGGCCATCGCCCCGTGCTCGGAGGTGCCGCAGCCCGTCACCACGACCGGGGCGCCATCCTCGCCCGCCGCACGCACCGCGCCGGCGAGAGCGGCGGCAGAGCCGTCGGCGACCAGCCGCCGCGCCACGCGAGCCCCCAGCGCGGGCTCCGCGGCGATCATCTCGGCCATCGCCCACGGAGGTCCAACACGAAGCGCGGGCATCGGCCCGTAGTCCCAGGGCTCGGGGGCGCCCGGGAGCGGATCGTCGGGTTGGAGGCCGGGCAGTGCGGCGAGCAGGTCGTCCATGGCCGAGATCCTACGACCCGGCAGGCCCGCAGGCGTGGGTCGTTGCACGGCCCGCCCCGGCGGTGCTCGACGCGAGCCCAGCCCCAGTGCTGACGCGCGCCGTGAGTTGGGGCCGCTATGGGGAGGGCATGGGTCCGGCCCGACCGCGCGCCAGCAGGTCTGCGCGTGCCGCCGCCGGCCGCCCGATCCGGCGCAGGGGCCCGTACCGGAACCACGCCCGGCCGAGGAGCGCGCTCACCGGAACCGGGCCGTACCGGCGTGAGTCGATTGCGGCCCCGTACCCGGCGGCCTCCAGGTCACGATCGTCGGCATCGCCAAGCAGCCAGGCTTCGTCGTCGGCCATCTGGAGCCAGCCGTCGGTGAACGGAACCCAGTCGCCCGGCCGCGCGGCGACGCGTTTGATCGCGAGCACATCCGTGAACGGCTCGCGGACCACGACGATGCTGCCGCGCCGGGGCCAGCGGCGGATGGTCGGATCGACGAGCAGCCAGTCTCCGGGAACGATGGCGGGCGCCATGGATGCCCTCGGAAACGGTGACCCGCCACAAGCCACCGAGGGCGTCGCCGACCCAGTGCCCGGGGCGCGTCGCCCCACGAGCCACCCGTCTGGATCGAGCGCCCGCCACGCCCGCCTCACGACGAGGCCCCGTCCATGGACGGGGCCTCGGACTCTCCGAGCGCCGAGGCGACGCTCCCGCGAGCCATCGGCGCGAGGATTCAGCCGGGGCGGCCGGCCACGCGGGTCTTGCCCAATCCGCCGGTCGCCTTCCAGGCCGCGTCGACGGCATCGATCATGTCGAGCAGCACCTTGGCGTCGGCGAGGTCCGTGCTCGCCTTGACCTTGCTGACCTGCTTGTTGGCGTTCCAGAACAGCTCGTGGAGGTTGGGGACGGCCTCGAGATGCTCGGGCTTGAAGTAGTCGTGCCAGAGGACATCGAGGTGGTGCTTGACGAGCTCCGCCCGGTCCTCCTTGATCTTGATGGCGCGGGTCCGGAAGGTCGCGTCCTCGTTGGCCGCGTACTTCTCGATGATCCGGTAGCAGGACTCGGCCTCGATGCGGGCCTGCTCGGGGTCGTAGACCCCGCACGGCAGGTCGCAGTGCGCGTGGGCGGTGGCCCTGGGGGCGAGGATCCGGGAGACGAACGACATGTGAAGGTGACCTCCGGGCAGGGGCGGCAACGTGATCGCCGCGGGTCGTCGGGCCGGGCTGTGGCCCGCACCTGAAGTGTCCGCGCGACTGCCAAGGACTGTCAAACGCCGAACCCTCCGGGCTGGAGCGTCGATGGCCGGGTATCATCGCGCCGATGACCGAGCGAGGGATCCCCGCTGACGCCGCGCCGGCCTGCCCGTTCGTGGCGTTCGAGGACGACCGCGACGGTCGGGCCACCGCGCCGGATCACCGGCACCGCTGCTTCGCCGAGGCGCGGCCGGCGCCCCGTGCGCTGGCACACCAGGAGGCCTACTGCCTGTCGTCGGCCTTCCCCGTATGCCCGACGTTCCAGGACTGGGCCCGTCGCGAGGCCGCCGCCGCGAGGCCGGCGCCGCCAGACCTGCCGCCGTCCGATGAGCCACCCCGTGCCCGCCCGTCGGCTCCGGTCGAAGACGATCCGCGCCGCGCCCCCTGGGCCGACACGCCGCAGCCCATCCCGCCGCGGCGGACGCAGCAACGGGACTGGGCCGCGCCACCGCCGTGGGTGGGCGAGGACGCCGACCGCCCCGAGGTCGGGGCCACCTCGAGTGCCCTGTGGGGCCCCAACGCCGGGGCGGACGCCGGCGAAGTGCCCCCGCGCGTGTCGGATCGTGGCCCGGCGCGCGACTCCGCACCAGGGCCGGACGAATGGCGCAGCGGGGCCCGCGGCCTGGCCGGGAGCGCGGCCGACCGGCTTGCCGGGCCCGACCCGGATGAGCCACGCGCTGCGATCGCTGAGCCGTACGACCCCGAGATGACCCCTGCCCGTGCCCGGGACCGCGACGATGCCGAGTACGCGCGGGACCGTGACGATGCCCAGTACCTTCCGCCCTCCCGCCGGTCTAGGCGTGGATCGCGTCCCGCCGACCCTCGCCGGGCCGCCCGCGGCGAACCCCGTCCGGATCCGAGGCCCGGGAGGCGGGACCAGGTGCGTCCGCCGACCGCGCAGGATCCGCAGGAGCTGTTCGGGCCGGCGTGGGAGGCGCCACGCCGCTACGAGGCCTACCCGTCGCTGCGAACCCGGATGGGCCTGCCCCGCGTCGCGGGCCTTCCCAAGGTCGCGTTGTGGGGGATCCTGCTGCTCCTTGTCGCGCTCCTCCTGTTCCTGTTCGGGCCCAGCCTCCTGGGTCTCGCCGGCGGCGACGGCGGGGCTGCCTCGCCGACCCCGTCGGCCACGGTCGCGATCACGCCCACACCGGTGCCGACCGAGCCGCCCGCTCCGACGCCGCAGGTCTACGTCGTGGCGAAGGGAGACACGATGTCGAAGATCGCCAAGAAGTTCGGCGTGACCGTCGAGGAGATCATGGCGGCCAACCCGAAGATCAAGAACCCCGACAAGATCGGGATCGGCGATGAGATCACGATCCCGCTGCCGGCCGACGAGAACGGGTTCGGGGCGGGCGACGGGACGGTGGTGGGAGAGTCGGCCGCCCCCTGACGCGCGCGGCGACGACCGCGAGACCCGCTCGCGCGAGACCGTTACCGCGAGAAGGGCGTCAGGTTGATCGACGTGATCTTGCCGGTCTCGACCCGGAACTGGGCATCGAGGTGCTGGCTGGGAGCGCCCGGTCGGACGACGATGATGTCCGCCTGGTAGGTGTTGCCGATGTCCCGTACGTCCCCGGGGACCATCTTGAGCCCCTTGTCGGCTCGCAGGAACCAGCCACCCACCTGCTCCAGCCCGCGCAGCGTCCGGGCGTTGTCACCGACATGGATGCGCATCTCCACGCGCTCGTCCATCAGGGCCACGGCGGCGTCGATCTCGCCCGCGTTGAGCTGCTCGAAGAAGATCTCCATGGTGTCGGCGGCTCCCATGGCCGGAGTGTACCCCGAGCGGCCTCCCCGGCCTGTTGCCCGCCGGCCGCCGCCGGGACGGTCCTAGAAGCCGCCGCCCGCCCCGCCTCCGCCGCCCCCGGAGCTGCCGCCGGAGAAGCCGCCGCCGCCGGATCCGGACGAGGACGGCGAGTTCCCGATGGTGCCCAGGGCGGCCATCATGCCGCCGAAGTTGGGGATCGGGGAGGAGCTCATCATCCCTGGTGCCCAGCCGCCGCCACCGTGGCCATCGCCCCACGAGCCAGACCCGCTCGAATACCAGAGCGGGAAGTATCCGCTGCGTGAGCGTCCGGCGGAGAAGTCCTCGGCCGACCGCTGGAGGACTCGCTCGACATCCTCCTGGAGGCCGAGGGCCGTGCCCCAGACGACGGCGTCATCGGGGTCCTCGATGAGCGGGATCGCGGACTCCTCCACGACCTGGCCCATCGACCGGGCCTGCGCCATCGTCTTCTCGAGGGTCCGCCGGTAGGCCTCGAGCATGGCCACGACCACGGCGCCGGCCTGCGTTCGCGCCGGCATGACGGTCGAGATGATGAACAGCCAGACGGCCGAAGCGATCAGCGAGAGGCCGATCAGGACCAAGCCCGAGGACGGCAGGTTGGCACCCAGGATGATCGAGCCGATGGCCAGCACGAACGCGACCACGCCGAGCGCGGCCCAGCGTCCGGACGTCCGCGTCGGCGGCTCGCGATACCACCCCTCCTGCACCAGGTGCTTCTCCAGGTTCGAGTTGAAGCTGGAGACGTAGGTTCCGAGCTTGAGGATGTCGTCGGGCTCGATCCAGCCGTCCGAGCCCCCCACGCTGTGCAGCCGGCCCAGCAGGTAGGCCGTGCCCTCGTCCAGCGGCCGCCGCCGGACGCGCGCGAGGCGAGCCTGCTCCACCGGGTCCTGCGTCATCGAATCCCGGGTGTAGATCCCGAGCTCCTGCTTGCCGCTCCCGAACAGGTGCGGCTTCTCGATGTTCTGGAACGCGATCCGGCCGCGAGCGGCCAGATCCAGGCTGGCCGCCGTGAGCGCCCGGCGGGTGACGCTGCCGTCACGCATGGCGGCGCCGGCGGCGGGCGTGAGCCCCGGGGGCGGCGCAGGCATCAGGATCGAGGGGTCGTCGAGATAGACCGGATCCCGCCCGGCGCGGAACCAGCGGAACAGGGAGTAGGCGACGGCCAGGAGCAGGATGGCGGGCGCCAGGAGCAGCCCCAGCACCGCGTTGAGCTGCCTGGCGCCGGGGACCGCGCTGATCTTGTCAATCGCCGTGAGCAGCGCCCCGTTGATGTCGCAGTTCCGGAGATGCGGCAGCATGTCGTTCTCGAAGATCCGCTGCCGGTCGTCGTTGGACAGCCACGCCTCGCGGTACCCGGACCCGGCGTACAGCTGGACCTGCCCGTGGCACGGGTCGTCCCCGTAGAGGTCGAACAGGATCACGAGGCCGTCGTTGATCCCGGCGCGCCCAACGCCCCACTGGTCCATCAGCGCGATCGCGTGCTGCTCCGCCTCGACGTAGTCGACGCCGCGGTCGACGAGCTGGGTGTAGACCACGATCTCGGCGCCGGTGTCGGCCTCGATCTTGTCGATCTGGGCCTCCACCGTCGCGATCGTCGAGGCCTCGAGCACGCCCGCGGTGTCGTACACCGCCTGGTTGTTGACGGGATCCGGGAACGGGGGTCCGGCCCCGAGCGCGAGTGCGGGGGCGAGCCCGATGGCCGTGAGCGCGGCGGCCAACGCGAGTCGGACGGTGGACATGCGGGAATCCTCCGCTGCCGGGGATCGGCGCAATCGTCAGTCGCGGACGAACATGCCGATCACCGCCGTGATGATCGACAGCAGCACCGACGCGATCAGGGCACCGACCACGGTGTCGGAGCTGAGATCCGCGACTGGCCAGCCGCCGATCGTGAACTTGACGGCCGTGAACAGGTGGATCCCATAGGCGATCGCCAGCAGCAGCGCCGCGTTGATCGCGAACCCGGAGAGGCCCATCGTCAGCAGCGACACCGGGAAGGACAGTCGCCTGCACGATCGGCTTGATCGTGGAGTTGACGACGCCGATCACGATCGCGACCAGGATCTGGTTGGGCCACAGGTCGCCCTTGATCTGGATCAGCGACGCCGGCAGGATCTGGAGCAGGAGCAGGAATGCGATCGCGCCCGCCGCGATTGCCAGGATGAAGCCTTTCACGACAGCCCTCCGTGCGATGGAACGACACGGCGGCCGAAGCCGATGTGCCGGACGCCGTGTCCGATGATGGCAGATAGAGCCACACGGTCGCACGCCCGGATCTCGCAGCCTCGCCGAGGCCTGGTCCAGCGTGACCGGGCTATCCTCGGTGGACCGAATCCCCTGGAGGTGTCCGTTGTCCGCCTTCGACGACCTCGTTTCCGGTCTGCTCGAGGAGCTGTTCGCGCTCCAGCCGGAGCTCGCAACCGCCATCGGCGACCACCGGTACGACGACCAGTGGTCGGACATGAGCGAGTCCGGCCGACGGGCGCGTCTTGCGTTCGCCGACCGCTGGGAGGACACGCTCGAACGCCTCGATGAGGCGCGGCTGTCCGCCGATGAGCGGATCGACGCCGACCTGCTCCGGGGCGAGCTGGCGGCGCTCCGGTTTGCCGAGGCCGAGCTCATCGAGGAGGCATGGAGCCCGCTCGCCTGGGTGTACCTGCTTGGTGGTGGCCTCCATCCGCTGCTGACCCGCGAGTTCGCCCCCCTTGCCGTCCGACTGGCATCGGTCCTGGGGCGGCTTGAGGGGATCCCGCGGCTGCTCGACCAGGCGCGGCAGGTCGTGGGCACCCACCCCACGCGCCCGGTGGCGCGACTCCATGCCGAGGCGGCCGCCCGACGGATCGGTGGCGTCGGGGAGCTCGCCCGAGACGCGGTGGCCCAGGCCGAGGCGGCTGCCGCCGACGACCCCGACGTGGCCCTGCTCCTTCCGGAGCTGACCCGGGCCGCGGACGAGGCCGTCGCCGCGATCGAGGCGATGGCGCGCCACCTGGCCGACGAGGTCGTCCCCAACGTCAGCGGGCCCTCCGAGCTCGGCGAGCCGCTCTACACGCGGAAGCTCCGCCACACGCTCCGTGACCCGGCGATCACCGCCGCCGACGTCCTCGCCAGGGCAGAGGCGGAGTACGCGGTGGTGCGCGCGGAGATGGTCCGGATCGCCCGCGACATCTGGCCGCGGTGGCGGCCCGGCGAGGTGGCCCCCACGGACGAGGGCGACCTGGTCCGTGGCACGCTCGACGCCATCGCGGCCGAGCACCCCGGCGCCGATGAGCTGGTGGCCGCCTGTACGGCAGAGCTCGCCCGCATCGAGGCCTTCTGCCGGGAACGCGGGATCATCACCCTCGCCGAGGAGCCTCTCCAGATCGACTGGACGCCGGAGTTCATGCGCTCGTTCGGCGGTGCGATGCTGGACTCGCCGGGGCCGCTCGATGCGGGCCAACGGGCGTTCTTCTCGATCACGCCGGTCCGCGACGAGTGGTCGCCGGACGAGGTGGAGTCCTACCTGCGCGAGATGAGCTCGCGGCAGATCAAGCTGCTCACGATCCACGAGGCGGTCCCCGGCCACTACCTCCAGGGCGCCCACGGCAACCGCGGCACGTCGCTCGTCCGGCGCGTGTTCGGGTCGGGGCTGTTCGCCGAGGGCTGGGCGGTGTACGTGACCCAGATCATGCTCGACCGTGGATACGCCGATGATGATCCCGCGCTCTGGCTTGTCCACTGGAAGTTCTACCTGCGGGCCGTCATCAACGCCATCATCGACGTCCGGATCCACACCGCCGGGATGGCGTCCGATGAGGCGATCGCGCTCATGGTCGACGGCGGGTTCCAGGAGCGTGCCGAAGCCCTCGCCAAGGACGAGCGGGCGCGCCTCTCGTCCACCCAGCTCGTGACGTACTTCATGGGCTCGGTCGGGATGTGGGACATCGAGGACGCGGCCCGCCGCAGGGCGGCCGCAGCTGCCGGGGCGGGCGAGGATGCCGTGCCGTCCCCCAGGGTCGTGGGCGGCTACCCGGCGACCCCCGGGTTCGATGAACGGGCGCACCTCGAGGCGATCATCGCCAACGGCGAGCCACCGATCCCGATCCTGCGGCGGATCATGCTCGGGGACGGCTGACGGCTACCTGTCCGTTCGAGGCTTCTTGCTTCGAGCGGCCCTGGCGCGCTTCTTCGTGGGCTTGACGCCCTGCGCTGCCGCCGCGCGGCCGCCGGCGGACGACGCGCCCAGCGAAGCTCGCAGGAGGTCCACCCGGTAACCGGAGGTCTCGGCCGCGCTGGCCAGCTTCCGCTCGAGCACCGACCGCCCGGGAGCTCGCCCGCCGCCCCCGGCGGGGGCTGCCACGACCTGATCTAGCCGGGCCATCCACGCGAGCAGCTCGACCCAGGATTCCCGGTGGAACCACTCGACGCCATCCCAGGCGTTGACCCGGATGAACGGACGAACGGCCGGGTGCGCCAGCCAGGCGTCGACCAGTCGGAGGGGGAGCGTTCCGGCCGGTCCTCCGATCGCCGACGGGAGTGGCAGGTCCAGCAGGGTTCGAACGCGCTCCGCCGCCCACCACGCCGCGCCCTCGTCCAGGCCCCGGCCCCGGAGGGCATCGGCCACGACCGGCGCCAGCCGCAGCTCCTCGTACCAGGCCCGGCTCGTCGGCCCGACCGGTGCGCCCTCGGGCAGCGACCCGAGCGGCGAGAGCAGCGTCCAGACCAGCAGCGCGGCCGCCTGCGACGGGTCCTCGATGGCGTCCGCCTGGCGCTGTGAGGCCTCCCAGCGGGCGACGACCCGCTCGACCACGGCCCCGCGGTCGCCCAGGGTGCCGGTCGCCTCGGCGACCGCGTCCACGACCCGCCATGCGGCGTCGCGCGACGGCTCGGCGATCGCGGCCCGCAGGGCGTCGTGGACTGGCCCGAGCTGCTGGTTGCGCAGCTCATCCTCGAGCGACGGCACCCCGCGCTCGCCGATCCGCTCCGCCAGACGGCGCCAGATCCCGGCCCCGTCGTGGAGCTCGCGCATGTCCCAGAACACCCGGCTCTCATAGGCGTGGAGCCCGACGTGCAGGCCGCGCTCGCGGATCTCCGCCACGGATCGCAGGTACTCCAGCGACGAGCGCTGCTCGCGGAACGCCAGCCAGCGGTCGTCCGCTGGGCCGTCGCCCAGGCCCAGGCCGTCCGCCAGCGTCCGGGTCACGACCCGCTTTGACCCGTCCTCGCTCTTGACCGCGAACGGCACCGAGGTGTGGATCCAGCCCGACGTGTCGCCGTACCGGTTGTGGTAGACCACCAGCGACCGGGATCCGCCCGACCCGTTCGAATACGCGTACACGTTCTCGTCCACGCCGCCCGCGTCGTGGCCAACGTCGTACAGGGTGAAGTTCCGCGCCTCGGCGAAGTCGCCGCGCCGGTGGAGCAGCGGCACGATGTCGTGCTCGTGGCGCGCCACCAGCCATTCGTCCGGTCGCTCGTCCAGCGTGGCGCGCCGGAACTCCATGCCGTACTTCTCGGCGTAGCCCTCGAACTGGCCGTGCCCGAACATCGGCAGTCCCGGCAGCGTCGCGAGGAGCGTGGTCACGCCGAAGGACTTGTCGCCCTTCCCGAACTGCTCGACGGTGGTCTTCTCGTCGGGGTTGTTCATGAAGTTGACATAGCGCTGGAGGATCTCGGGGTCGAACTCCAGGGTCTCCTTGATGACCCGGCGGTAGCCCGCGTTGTCCTCGTCCCGGAGCATGTGCATGAACGCGCTGTTGTAGACGCGGTGCATGCCCAGGGTGCGGACGAAGTAGCCCTCGAGGAGCCAGAAGGCCTCCGCGAGGAGCAACGTGTCGGGCACCTCGGCCGCCACCCGGTCCACGACCTCGCGCCAGAACTCGACGGGCATCGCCGCGTCGAACTGGGCCTGGGTCATCGTCCCGAACTCGGCGCGCGAGGGGATGGCGCCGCCACCCTCGCCGGGGCCAGGGAACCACAGCCGCCGGACGTGCTTCTTCGCGAGCACCATCGCGGCGTCGAAGCGGATGACCGGGAACCGGCGCGCGACCGCGAGGATCGTCTGGATCACCTGCTCGCGGACGGCCGCCGACGAGAAGTCGAGCTGCGCCGTGTCGTTCCACGGGAAGCTCGTGCCGTCGTTGCCGTGGTAGATGTAGCGCCGCTCGCCGGACCAGCGGTCGCGCCACTCGAAGGTGACGGCGGCGTCGCTGTTGTCCCAGTAGTGATCCTCGAGGCGGACATCCACCCGGTCGTGCTCGGCCAGGTTCTCGCCGCTGAACGTGTAGCCGGGGTATGGCGGCTCGGGGAGCGACAGGAACCAGTCGGGATGGTCCGTGACCCACCGCGAGTCGATCCCCATGTGGTTGGGCACCATGTCCGACGCCAGCCGGACGCCCCGCTGCCACGCCCGGTGGCGCAGGTTCGCCCACGCGTCCTCGCCCCCGAGGTCACCCGCGATGACGTAGTCGTCGAGGGAGTAGGCCGATGCCGCCGCGTCCGGGTTGCCGCGCCAGATCTTGATCCGCTGCGAGGCCTTGCTCCGCTCCCAGAGCCCGATCAGCCACAGGCCCGTGATGCCCAGGCGGGCGAGCCGGTCGAGCTCCTCGTCCGGGATGGCGTCGAGGGTGCGGATGTCCCGCCCGTACGCGCGCGACAGCTGGTCCAGCCAGACGTGGGTGCTCTTGGCGATCAGCACCAGCCGCGGCATCCAGGCGGAGTCGCTGGAGAACCGCTCGGGCTCCGCCTCGAGGCCCGACAGGTCCGGCGCCTCGCCGTGATCGGCACCGCCCCCGCCCCCGCCGCCACCACCGCCGAAGCGCAGGTGGAGCCCGCGCTCCTCCTCGCCGATCACGTCCAGGGTGAGCAGCATCCGGTCCAGCAGCGAGTCGAGCGCGCCGCCGAGGAGCGCGCCCCAGTGCTCCTTCACGTAGCGCAGCTGCCCGGCCAGCGACGTGGGGTGCGCACGGGCCGGCGCCCGAAGCAGCTCCACCAGCGTCTCGCCGTTGGGACCGACCGGGGGCAGGGAACCCTGGTACGCCTCGAGCGCGGCCATCGCGGCGGTGCGCTCGGGCCGGGGGAGGGGAGTGTCGTCCACGAGGATGCGGAGCGGCCGCGCGGCTGGGTTCTCGTTGGCCACCCGGATGAGCAGCAGCTCCTCGAGCCGGGCCGGGGATGGGGCGTCCGCCACGTCGGGGAACTCACCGCCAACCGCGCCCAGGAGGCGTTCCGCCCGTTTCGTGCCCAGGGCCTGTCCAATGGCGTCCGTCGTGACGGTCATCGACGTCAGCGGTTGGAGCTCCGCCGCTCGCCGGACCAAGAGGTGCGAGATCTCGTGGAGCAGCTCGAGGGCCGCGAGATCACCCGCTTGCGCACTCGGCTCGCCAGCCTGTCTCGTGGCGTTGACCGCCGCGGCGACCCGGCGTGCGACCGGGAGGTTGGCGGCCAGCCTGGTCGTGGGGGCCGACGTCGCGGTGGCGGGGGCCGCGGCGGGGATGGGCGCGGCCGTGGCGGGGAGGGGCGCGGCCACGGTGGTGGCTGGCGCGGCCGCGGTGAGGGCTTCCAGCGAGAAGCGCGTCCTGGCGGTGCGCGAGATGGGCAGGGCTCGCATACCTCAAGTGTCGCACCTCGGCGCCACCGGGGCCGGTGAGACGACGGCACCGGTAGCGGCGCGCGGGCCCCGGCCATGGCACCGGTCGCGGCGCCCGCCACCGGGCGAGGCGGGATCAGGCCAGGACGGGACCCTGGGCGGCCGCGCGCTCGATGGCTCGGCGGAGGAGCTCGAAGGCGGCCGGGTCGAACTCGTAGCTCCACTCCCGGAAGCGGTCGGGCCGCTCAAAGCGGGACTCCAGCCCGAGGGCGATGGCCTCACGCGACAGCAGTACCAGGTCCGCCTCCCGGTCCACGCGATCCAGCTCCTCCTCGGTGTGGGCCACGGCGCTGATGAGCTCGACGCTGGTGTTGTCGGCGAGCTGCAGGGCTTCGGCGATGTTCTCCACCCCGCGCTGTGATCCGCACACGACACCCAGCTTCGAGCCGGCCGCCAGCCCGCCGATCTCGTGGATCAGCGACATGTAGGCCGGCCCCACCAGCATCGCCACCACGGGGACCTGCCCGGCGACGATGGCCTGCGCCTCGTCCGCGTGGAACGTGGTGGTCGCCACCAGGTCGTAGTGGTAGCGATCCAGGCGTTCGGCGAGGTCGTCGAGCAGCACCGGGATGACCTCGACCTGCTCCGGGAAGGCCTCCGTGATGCGCTCAGCGTCAAACGTCGCGTCGGCGGACGTGCACTCCGCGAACAGGACGCGGATGTGCAGGCCGGGCCGCTTTCGTCCCGTAGCCGCGGTGAACGTCGCCTGCGCCACCTCGTCCGGTGTGAATCCAAGCGATACGGCCCGGCGCAGCGTCTCGGCGACGATCCCCGCAAGCGCCTCCGACCCGCGTCGGACGGGCGGCCGGTCCACGACATGCGTCCCGGCCCCATGCCGCCCAACCACGTACCCGGAATCGGCCAGCCGGCGGTACACCGCACGGACCGTGTTGGGGTTGACCCGTAGCGCCGCGCCAAGCTCCCGGACGGGCGGCAGACGGGTGCCCGGCTGCATCCGCCCCGACTCGATCTGGTAGGCGAGCTGCCAGTAGATCTGGGTCGAGATCGGCACGTCCAAATCGCGCTCGATGTCGAGGTCGTGGCCACCGGGACCGTTCAGGGCGGGCCGTTCGGCCGGTGAGGAGGGGCCATTCCGGCTACTTGACATAGTGGACTAGTCCAACTATCGTTCGACTTGGCCTAGTTGACTATATCAATGACGGGCACCCCGCCCGAGAAGATCTTGAGCGTACCCACATGGAATTCCTCCTCATCGCGATCATGCTGGTGATCCTCGCCGCATTCGCCGTGACCGCGAACGAGCTCGGGGTCGACTCCCGTGAGGGCTTCGACGACCCGCATCGCCCCAACTCCCCGGTCGGCCTCGCGTAGCCGACCCACCACATTCGCCTCGAGCGCCGACCCGACCCCTCCTTCCGGCGCTCGAGCCCCAGCCGACCCCCGGCCGGACAACCGGGGGTCGCTGGATTCCCGGGACCCGTCGTGATCGCCTACCGGGAATGCGGCAGGCGGCGCTCGTGTGACGTCCGGGGCGGAGGCTGGCCGATCTCGCTGAGGGCTCGTCGGTAGAGCATCGCCCCGTCGACGCCGGCCTCCGGCGACTGCACCGTCCCGAGATCCGCCACGAGTCGAGACTCCAGGTCCGTGCCGGCCAGCCCATCGATGATCCGCACCGCCCGCGCCGCCGCACGCAGGACCTGCCGCGTCTCGATCCGGAGCGGGTCGCCCCAGAACCACCCACACGAGGCGAACATGCCCAGTCGCCAGCGCTGCGCGTCGAGCACCCCCAGCAGCCGCCCTCGCTCCTCGGCTGACGCCCGCCCGCCAAGCACGTCGACCGCGAAGGCTTCCGGGGCCCGGGCACCGATCACCACGTCGACGTAGCGGTCGCGCGCGGACCAGATGCCGTCGCGGCCGGTGAGCCCGCGGGTGAACGTCTCGGTCACCGTGTCGATGCCGCCGGCGAGGCGGTCGAGGGCGGCCTTGAGCGGCGCCTTCCAGCGCCCGTCGACGGCGCACGGGCACTCGCCGGACCAGCGAAGCACACCGTGATGGCAGCTCCATGACGTGCGGTCGCGGATGTGGATCTCGGGATGCCGGCGGCCCTCTCGCTCCCGCGTCATGTCGGCCAGCGTGACCACGTCGTAGCCCCGGTTTGGCGCATCTTCGGAGTGGGCGACGAGGCGGTTGAGGAACAGGTCGCGGAACGACTGGTGGTGCCCGTACAGCTCACCGTCGCTGGCCAGCACGATCGTCGGCGCGCCCCCGTCGAGCAGTGACCCGGCCAGCCGCGGCAGCACTCGCTCGCGCGCGAAGCGGTCGGCATCCGCCGTCACGCCCGGGTCGAACGAGATCGAGGCCGACAGGTCGCCGTCGTAGAACACCACCGCGACATGGCGACCGCCCCCCGTGTCGACGCGATAGGGGAGCCGGTTGTCGATGTGGGCCGTCTCGGCCTGCCAGGGGGCGAGGATGGTGGACTCCACGCCGGCCTCGGCCATCAGCGCCAGCGTCGACAGGTCCACGGCGGTCTCCGGCAGCCACATGCCTCTCGCGGGCCGCCCGAACCGGAACTCGAAGTCCCGGAGGCCCCACAGGATCTCCGTCCGGCGGTCGTGGTGCGCCAGGAGCGGCAGGATCGAGTGATGGAAGGGCTGGGCGATCCCCGGACCGTTGACGGCGCCGCCGCCTCTGCGGTCCGCCTCGGCGAAGCCCGCGAGGACGTCGGGCTTGGCATCGGCGAGGTAACCGGTCAGCGTCGGTCCCAGGTTCCAGCTGGCGCGCTCGAGGGTGCCCAGCTCGGCATTCGGGCGATAGCACTCCTCGGTGATCCGCTCGTTCCAGTCCCGGAACGGCGCCGCGGACGGGTCCGGCGGCACGCGACCCGTGAACGGGTCGGTCCGGAACGGCTGGTAGAAGTGCGCGTGGACGACCAGTCGGGGGCGGCTCATGCCCGAGGTGCGAGCGCCGGGCCGCGCCCTTGAGGGATCACGATCGAGCGCGTTCCTCCTCGGCCCGGTCCCGCGCCACGGCCACTCTCGAGGTGACGGCATACCGGCATGTGGCACCCGGCTCGATCCTGGCGGGCCAGGACAGGAGCAGGGTACTGCCCTGGTAGACGCGCTCGAAGCCAGATTCCGAGTTGCTGACGGTCTCGATGGGACTCCACCACGCGTCCGCGACGGGATCCGGCCGGGTCTCAACCGCGATCCCGATCCAGTCGTTGCCATACCCGATGGCATCCAGGTCGCGGGCTTGCCCGGATCCGTCGTGGGCGGAGCGGATGCCGTGGACGTCGTACCACGCCGACGGGTTGCCGCCGCCGCCGAGCATGTGGAGGGAGAGCTCGAGGCCAAGCCGGGTCTCAACGGCGGTGTCGCCGCGGTGCCGCACCTCGAGCTCGACCACGAGCTCCGGGTCCAGGCGCCCGCCGCCCAGGCGGATCGTCTTGGAGATCGCCAGCGGCTGGCCTAGCGCGGTGCCGTTGCGCGAGAGCGAGACCTGGCCGGGCGCGAGATGGTCCACCAGCCAGTCGCCGTCGCGGAAGTCGCCCAGCTCGGCCGCTGAGGCCACGGCAACCGACTCCGGCGTGACATCGGGTGCCAGGAAGCGGACGAGACCGTTGCGCCGTTCGTGGTCGTCGTAGTGGAGATGGTCGGAGAGGCCTTCCTCCTTGACCATCACGATGTCGTGGATCGACGCGGCACCCGTCCCGTCGACCGTCCCGTCGCCGGCTCGAGCCGCGTGCGCGCGCAATGTCTCGTGGTAGGCCTCCGGCCGACGGCGCAGCACCGACGCCAGCGCGTGCCGCGCGGCGCGCACGTCCCAGCTGCCGATCCCGGCACCCTCGGCGGGCTTGACGGTCACGACCTGGCCCGGCTCGGCGAGCCGCACCTCGTCCCGGCCGTCCATGTCCAGGTCCAGGCGCTCCGCCGAGCGGGCCATCCCCAGCATGGCGTCGGCGGCGTCCTCCGCGGCGATCAGGTGCTCGCACGTGGCCAGGCGCATGTGGCTGATGTAGATCCCGCCGAACAGGCCGTGCCAGTAGCAGTCGTTGGACTGGCCGCGATGGAGGTGGTCGACGGCAGCGGTCCGCTCAGGACCGGCCGGCATCGCCGCCACCTTGGCCGACGTGCGCAGCATCTGCTTGTGGAGGTCGTTGATCTCCCGGTACCGGACCTGGAAGTTGCGCCAGAACCCGCCGCGCAGCCAGCGCGCCGCCGGATCGTGGTTCGCCCGGGCGTCGTGGAGCAGCCGCGTGAACACCACCGCCTCGTCCGCGGGAAGCGCCCATCCGCCCATCTCGGAATAGGAGCTGGTGGGCAGGTAGGCCCGGCCGATCGGTGGCTCACGTTCGAGCCACTGCGACGGCGTGACGGTCGACAGCCAGTCCTCGTTGGCCTCGAGGGCCGTGAAGAACCGCTCGACCCAGCGTCCCTCACCCCAGCAATGCGCGTGGGTGGTGGGCCAGGCGCCGAACTTCTCGCCGTCGTCGCCCATCGTCCCCACCCGCTTCCCGTCCTCGGTTGCGTGGACGCGGAGATAGTCGATCACGTCCTCCACGCCGCCGAAGGGGATCCGGTAGCGGAGGCCCTGCTCGGTCCCGAAGACGGTCAGCAGGTTGCCCTGGTCCTCCGTGGTGTAGGCACCCCAGAGGTTCTCCTCCGGGATCGCGGCGGCCCGGAAGTGCTGGTCGTCCAGGATCGTCCAGCGGTAGCCGGCGCTCGTCAGCGCGGTCGGCAGGTCGGGCTCCCAGACCCGCTCCGCGAGCCATGCGCCCTGCGGCCGGCGGCCCGTGATCGCCTCCACCGTCGCCGTCATCCGGTTCAGCTGGTCGATGCGGTCGCGTTCATGGAGCGAGGCCAGGATCGGTTCGTAGAGGCCGCCGCCCAGCAGCTCCACCTGGTCGCGCGCCACCAGGGTCGCCAGTCTGGCCAGGAACTCCGGCCGCTCCGCCCCCAGCCACTCCAGCAGCGGCCCGGTGTAGTGAAGCGACAGGCGGACCCCCGGATGGCGCTCCAGCGCCTCGAGCATCGGCAGGTAGGCGCGGGCGTAGACCTCCGCGAACACCCACCCGAAGTTGCCCACGGGCTGGTGATTGTGGATCGCCAGCGCCAGCGAGATGCGGGGAGCCAAGAATGCGGTCCTCTGTGTGACGGGAGGGGCGTGCCGTGCCGTGCCGCTGGGCGCGGCTAGGGCTTGGCCGCAACCCGGTCCGGGGTGTCGCCGCCCGCTGCCGGCAGGTACAGCTGCTCCACGTACTCGTGGAGCATCCGGGTCGAGGAGAAGCGCCAGATCGCGCCCGCGATGGAGTTGCGCATCAGCTGCGCCCAGTGGGTCGGCAGCCCGTCGGCGTCGCGCTCGTAGTACGCGGGCACGAGCTCCTCCTCCAGGATCCGGTAGAGGTCCTGCGCATCGGCCCAGTCCTGTGCACCCTCATCCGGGTTGGTCTCGCGCCCGCCGATGGCCCAGCCGTTGTCACCGACGAAACCCTCATCCCACCAGCCGTCGAGCACGCTCACGTTGAGCACGCCGTTGGCGGCGGCCTTCATCCCGGAGGTGCCGGATGCCTCGAGCGGGCGGCGCGGGTTGTTGAGCCAGACGTCCACGCCCTGGACCAGGAAGCGGGCGATCCGGATGTCGTAGTCCTCGAGGATGAACACGCGACCGCGCAGCTTGGGGCTGCGGGAGCGCTCGAAGATGTCCTGGATCACGCCCTGTCCCGGCCTGTCCGCCGGGTGGGCCTTGCCGGCGAACACGATCTGGACCGGCCGCTCCGCGTCCCAGATGAGCCGGGCCAGGCGATCGAGGTCGCTGAACAGCAGCGCGGCCCGCTTGTAGGTGGCGAACCGGCGCGCGAACCCGATGGTCAGGATCCCCGGGTCGAGGACCTCCTCGAGCTCCTCGAGGGTCGCCGGCGCCTCCCCGTGACGGGCGAACTGGTTGCGCAGCCGGCCACGCGCGAAGATCGCGAAGTCCAGCTTCTGGCGCTGGTGGGCCTCCCACAGCTCCGCCGTGGGGATCTCGCCCGTGCGCTCCCAGAAGCGGCGTGCCTCGGGCTCGTCGTCCATGGCGTCGAGGGTGGCGTCCGTGTAGTGGTCCAGCACGTCCCGCATCGGCTGGCCGACCCACGTCGGGGTGTGGATGCCGTTCGTGACGCCCAGGATCTCGCGGGGGGTCACGCCATACCAGGTGCCGTTGGCGGTGTGCGCGTGGAGCTGGGAGACGGCGTTCGCGCCGTTGGTCAGCCGCAGCGAGAACGCCGTGAGGTCGAACTGGCCACTGTCGCCGTCCACGCCGAGGCCCAGCTCCAGCAGCCGGTCCATGGGGATGCCGCCGGTGCCCGGCCGGCCATCACCGTCGAACAGCGGTCCGGCCACCCGGCGGACGAGCGCCGTGTTGAATCGCTCGTTGCCGGCCGCGACCGGCGTGTGGATGGTGAACACGCTGTTGCGCCGGACCGTCGCCCAGGCCTCCTCGAGCGTCGCGCCGTCGGCGACCTGCTCTCGCGCCCGCTCCGCGAGGAGCAGCGCGGAGTGGCCCTCGTTGAGGTGCCAGGCGGCGGGGGTCAGCTCCAGCGCCCGCAGCGCGCGCACGCCGCCGACGCCCAGGAGCAGCTCCTGGTGGAGCCGCATCTCGCGACCGCGCACGTACAGGATGTGGGTGATCGGCCGGTCCGAGTCATCGTTGTCCGGCAGGTCCGTGTCCAGCAGGAGGACTGGCACCCGGCCGACCTGTGCCAGCCACACGGCCGCGAACAGCTCCCTGCCCGGAAGCTGAACGCTGATGGTGAGCGGACGTCCGAGCCTGTCCAGCACGCGCATGATCGGCAGCCGGTTGAGCTCGTAGTCCGGGTACGCGTGCTCCTGGTGGCCATCCGCGTCGATGGTCTGGCGGAAGAACCCACGGCGGTACATGAGGCCCACGCCCACGAGTGGCAGCGCCATGTCCGAGGCCGCCTTCATGTGATCGCCAGCCAGGACGCCCAGGCCACCCGAGTAGATGCCCAGCGACTCTTGGAAGCCGTACTCGGCGCAGAAGTAGGCGATCGGGCCGGAGAGAGCGTCCGCGTGGTTGCGTTGGAACCAGTGATCCGCGCCGTTGGCCATGTACGCGTCGAACTCCCGGAGGATGTCCTCGTACTCGGCCATGAACCGGGAGTTGTCCAGCAGCTGCGACCAGTTCACCTCACCCGCAAGCACGGGGATCGGATTCCGGTAGCGGGCCCAGCCGCCGGGATCGATCCGCGAGAACAGGACCCGCGCTCTTGGGTGCCAGCTCCACCACAGGTTGTAGGCGAGGCGGCGCAGGCCCTCGAGCCTCGGCGGCAGGGAGAACGCGGCACCGGGTGCGGACGGGATCTCGACGAGGGGTTCCATGAGCGGGACATGATAGTCGGCATGCCGTGTCCTGTGGACCGGTTTGACCGCGTGGCGGTCGTGGGGCCGGGCACCCGCCAGCCTGCGGCCCGAGCAAGCCCGAGGCGAACAACCGGACCGGCGTCACTCGCCTGCGCGTAGAATCGCGTCCTCGTCCCGCTCCTAGCCCGCGGCACCCGCCGCCCGGAGGCACCGATGCCCAGGCAATTCGTCGTCCAGGTCGATAACAAGCCCGGTGAGATGGCCAGGCTCGCCGAGCACATGGCCGCAGCTGGCGTCGACCTGCGCGCGATCGGCGGCGGTGGGCTCGGCGACTTCGGGCACTTCATCATGACGACGGCCGACGATGACACCGCCCGAGCCGTGCTCCAGGATGGCGCCTGGGTGTTCTACGAAGGCGAGTCGCTGCTGGCCGAGGTGGACGACCGTCCGGGCGGGATGGCACGGATCGCCCGCGAGCTCGCGGACGCCGGCGTCAATGTGCTCGGTCACCTGTTCATCGGCCGCTGGAGCGATCGGGCGACGTTCGCGTTCGTCGTGGACGATCCCGAGAAGGCACGCCCGATCCTCGAGCGCCGCTGACGGCCGCGGACCCGGCCCTTTGGCGCCGGGTGGTGCGCTGCCGCACCGGAACAGGACCTTGGTGGGGTGGCCAGAACCCGTACACATGGGGCATGCTGGAGTCCGACGGCACGACCTCGCCGCCCGCAACCCGGAGATTCCCTGCCCGTGCGCCGATCGATCCCGCTTTTCGCCGCCCTCCTGATGGCCGTGGTCCTGGCCGCCCCCGCGCAGGCCGCAACGGTTCACCGAACCTTCACTGCCAAGGTTGCCAGCGGTGGCACCAGCGGCACCGCCGCGATCACGGCCTTCACGGACGGCTCGGGCCACCTGACCTATGCCCTCAAGAAGTTCCGCAAGAGCGCCACCTACAAGGTGGAGATCCGCAACGGCAAGTGCGGCCATCTGGGCAAGGTCGTGACGCACCTCGCCAAGTTCAAGACGTCCTCAAGGGGCACCTACTCCACCAGCCGCTCGCTCTCGGTCAACAAGATGTTCACGATCTGGGAGGCCAACTGGTCGCACAAGCTGGCCATCCGGTTCGTCTCCGGCGGCAGCGTCCGCTGCGGGAACCTCAACTTCCCGCACGCGACGCGCGTCCGGATCACCAAGCAGGGCGTGCTCAATCACGGCATCGACCTCGCCGTGGTGCGCGGCCCGAACGGCTACCCGTACTGCAACGTGGCGATGTACCAGGGGGCGCTCAACCAGCCCACGGAGCCCGGCGTCTCGTTCATCTTCGCCCATGCGCGGAAGGGCATGTTCCTGCCGTTGCTTGACCAGTGGCTGAAGAACCGCGGCGCGGACCTGGTCGGCATGCGCGTCAGCGTGTACACCTCGGACAACATGAAGTACACGTATGTCATCGACAAGGCCTGGAAGTCCAAGACGCTCAACGGCGCTTACAAGACCGACGAGAAGCTCTGGCTCCAGACGTCGACCGGCCCCAACTACACGTATCCCAAGCTGTTCCTCGAGGCGAGCCGGGTGAGCGGCGTGGCCGTCCCCTGGTCCGAGGCGCACCCCGCGGCGCACAAGGTCAAGTGCGGGTGACCCACCGCGCCACCTGACACCGGCTTATGCGCGTCGGGATCATCGTTCCCCAGGGTTGGACCGGGGAGTATGACGCCTGGGACGCGGCCCGAGCGTGGGCGCGCACCGTGGCGGTGGCGCACGAGGCTGAGACCCTCGGGTTCGATTCTCTCTGGATGTTCGATCACCTCCAGACCGAGCCGGTCCCCACCGACGAGATCACCTTCGAGGCCTTCACCGGGATCAGCGCCCTGGCGGTGGAGACCGCTCGCGTGCGCCTCGGTCATCTCGTCCTGTGCGCCGGCTACCGCAACCCGGCCCTGGTGGCCAAGATGATCTCCACGCTCGATGTCGTCTCCGGCGGCCGCGCGGAGCTTGGGCTCGGCGCCGGCTGGAAGGAGGACGAGTTCGCCGCCTACGGCTTTGGCTTCCCGCCCCTCCGTGACCGGATGGCCCTGCTCGAGGACTCGCTGGAGATCGTCTCCCGAATGCTGGCCGCCGGGCGTTCCACGTACGCCGGCCCGATGGCGTCCGTGCAGGAGGCGATCAACGTCCCGCGCGGGCTCCAGGAGCCGCGGGTCCCGATCATGGTCGGCGGCAACGGGCCCAACCGCACCTGGCGGCTCGCTGCTCGGTTCGCCGACGAGCTCAATCTCGACTGGTTCAGCCCCGAGGAGCTCACCGCGAACCGGCCGGTCATCGAGTCTCGCTGCGAGGAGATCGGGCGGGACCCGGCGACCCTGCGGCTCTCGGTCAACATCGGGCGGTCCGACTCAGCACCCGAGGGGGCGGCACGGGTCGATCTGCTGCGGCGATATCGGGAGGCCGGCGCGGACCGGGTCATGACGCTGATCCGTGCGTGTGCCACGGACGATGGAGCGCTCGAGCGGTTTGCCGAGGACTGCCACGCGGCGGGCTGCGAGCTGGACGCGTAGCCGCCGCGGTCTCAGGGGGCGTCGAAGGTGTAGGCGTCCACATCCCGGACCGGGTCGTAGCCGATCTCCTGGTAGATGTGGTTCGAGGTGGGGTTGGCGAGGTCCGTGAACAGGAAGCAGAAGCGGCGCCCGGCATCCAGCTCCGCCTGGCTCACGGCGGCCACGAGGGCGCTGGCGTAGCCCCTGCGGCGGGCCTCGGGGGGCGTGTAGACCGGCCCGATCCGGATCCCGTTCGGCGTCGGGCCCCCGACACCCGCGAGCGACGTGGCCTCGCCGTCGATCCACAGGTAGAGCGTCCGCTCCGACCCGGACATCCAGCGGTCGGCGGTCGACTCGACCTCGGCCGGGTCCGCCTCGCCGAACGCGTCCAGGATGAAGCCCTCGGTCCAGGCGACGACGAGGTCGCGATCCTCGGGCGTGGCGACACGCACGCCACCTGGCACCGGGCGCGGCGGCCGGACCGCCGTGAGCCGGTAGATCCGCTCGGACACGGCGAGGCGTGCCGGCGGGCCACCGGTCGCGGTCCATGCGTCGGCAAAGGCCCGCGCGTGCTCGGACGGACCAAGGACGCCGGACAGGCCCCGCTGCCGCGAATCCGCGACGAGATGATCGATGGCGCGTGGGTCGTCGATCTCCGACAGGATGAGCCGGTGCGGCCGCGTCTGGAGTGCCGCGGCCACGACACGACCCCCGTCGGTCACCGCCGCGAGGTAGGGCGGACCGGCGTACATCCCCGGTGTCGTGCGCAGGCTGGAGCAGATGCCGAAGATCAGGTTGTGCTCGGCCTCGCGTTCGCCGAGGAAGTCGCCGGCCGCGTCCAGGAATTCCCCGACGTCGGCGAATCGCCGAAGCTCCATGCCGCTCCTCCCCTGGGAATCGAGCCCGGAGTATGGCATTGACGGCCGGGCGGCTCGGCGGGATGCGCCTGCCGACGCGCGGCACGGCCGGGTCCGGGACCTGCATGGTACGGTTTCGGCCACGCGGGAGTAGCTCAGCTGGCAGAGCGGCAGCCTTCCAAGCTGCATGTCGCGGGTTCGATCCCCGTCTCCCGCTCCATTCCCTCCCTTGGACGCACGTTGCGGACGAACGCGGACCCGGCCGGAAGGCCCGGCCGGGTCGTGGTTGGATCGCCGAGGTTTCGTCGGACTACGGGCCGGCGACCGACAGCTGCACGGCTGGATGCCCTGCCGGCGTCACGCACATGACCTGGTAGCCGCCGACGGCGTAGTCGACGAGGTCCTTGCCCAGCTTCACGCTCTCGATCTTGTAGAGGAGCGTGCTGGCTGCCTGGACCCAGCCAAGAGTCGGCTGGTACACCCAGTCGGGAGCGTCGGTTGTCACGTCGCCATCGTCGTTCGCGAGCACTTCGACGAGATCTTCGTAGGTCGTTCCCGGCTTGACGCCATAGATCCAGAGATACGAACCCGAGACCGCCTTCTCAGGCGCGAACTCCATCTGCAGCATGGTGCCGTCGAGGATCACTGACGGCCCGAGGTAGGTGCATGTCTCGCCGTCGAAGGTGACCTTGACCTTGAGCACCGACGTCGTCGCGGTTGGCGCCGGAGCCTCCGGTGGTTGGGTGCTGGGCGACGGCGCCGGGGCCTCCGGTGGTTGGGCGTTGGGCCCGGCGGTCGCCGACGGGTTCGCGCCGGACGTGCAGGCGGCCAGCACCACCGAGAGAAGCGCTGTGAGGAGATACCTGGTGCGCATCATGGGGCCTCTTCCCGACTCGCCATCCGGGCCCCTGGTGGCCGGATCGGCGTCGCCACGATGCGATCTGCCGATGAGCCGCCGGTGAGCAGCGTTTGAGGGGGCGATGAGCGGCCGGAACGGCCTGCTCGGCGGGTTCATGGCGGCGCTGCGGTGCGGACCTGTTCGATCACGTCGACCTCGCGAAGGATGGAAGCGATCGCAGAGCCCGCCGGCGCCTCCGCGACTCGAAGGGCCGACTCCGGAAAGGCGATCGTGCCGAGGCTCCGTGGCATCCGGTCTGAGGCGTCCGGACGGAACTCCCCTGCGCTGATCGCGGACGCCACGAGGCTCGCGGGGATCCGCTCGCCGGCTGGCCGGTCCACCAGCGTGCCCAGGGAGACGGTCGGGACTAGTCCGCTCCCCAAATCGTGAGCGACGAGTAGGGACGCGAACTCGGCGCCGAGGAGGTGACGCACAAGCGCCCGGACCTCAGGCCGATCCCGGAGGACCACCAGCATGTACACGCGACCACGGAGCTGCTGCGAGCCTTCCCCACCGATGGGGAACTTGATCGGCGTCAGGTCTTCCCGGACGGCACCTGCCCACTGGGCCCGTTGATCTCCGCTTGCATGGATGAGCCAGCAGGCAGGGAGCTCATCGGAGCCCATTTCGAGGGCGACCCATGCTGCAGGCGTCCGGACCGCCGCATCCGGGCCGCCCTGAATGGCGCCGTCGAGGTGGATCAGGGCGTGGTACTGCTCGTACGCTCCCACGACCAGCGGATGATTGAAGCTGAACAGGCCCGACGCCCACCTGTCGTACCACTCCGTCGTCAGGCGATCGAGGACAAGATCCTCGATGAGGTCCGCGCCGTTGGCCCCGTCGTGCTCCCCCCCAACCAGGCCCAGGCACCACGGCGTACGCCCGTCGGCGATCATCCGCTCGACGAGCCGCTCCAGGTCGGGCCAGGTTGCCGGAGGTTCGTAGCCGGCCTTCGCGAACGCCTCGGCCGGGTACCACAGCAGGCTTGAGGCCGTGGCCGCGATCGGTGCGCCGACGAAGCTGGTCCCATCGCCAGTCGAGCCAGCGCCGCGCGATCCGACCCAGCTCAGGTCGGCCAACGGGCCCGCTGCGAGCGTCGCCACCTCGGCCGGCGACAGGATGTCGTCGAGGGCGATCAGCGATCCGGCCCGGTCGAGATCGGTGATGTCACCGGGTCGAGCAAGGATGGCGACGTCTGCCTGCTCGACGGCCGGTCCTGGGTCAGTGGCGCCGACGTCCGACGTGATGGCGATGGTTGGCCCCTCTGCCGCGTAGTTGACGAGCGCGTTGCTCAGGTCGGCGGGCAGCTGCGAGAAGACCCGCACGTTCGCTCCCGGGCTGCCAGCGTCCGCCAGCTCATCCATTGCCACCGGGCCGTCGGCCGTCATGACCCTCAGGTCGCTGTCGCTTCAAGTCCCCGCCCGCGACCGGACAGGCCGGCTGGTGGAGGTAGACCCGGCATTCGGCGGTCGTCAGGACCCGCCCGGCACCCGTCGTCGCGACCTCGATGAGGTCCGCACCGCGCAGCAGGTACACCCCTCGAGGACCGTTCCGGGCGATGCGGATGGCGCTCGGTGCGGCCTCGATCGGATAGGGGATCCGGGTCTCTTGGATCGCCCAGTGGAGTGCGTCGAGCGCCTCCTCCGTGATCCAGCCTCGATCGGCCGTGGCCCGTGCCGCCTCGACGGCGAGGAGCAGTGACAGGGTGGGATCCACGTCCAGCCGCCCATTCGCGGCGACCGCCAGCTCGCGTGCCGTGGCGATCGCCCGATCCTCGCGGGCGCCCTCCGCCTGGCGCCAGACGACGGCGAGCAGCCCCGAAGCGCCGACGACCGCCACGAGCAGCACCGCCACGAGCGCCCGGAGCCACGTCGCGGCCCGTCGCTCCAGCCGGCGCTCCTGGTCTCGGCGATCTCGCTCGGCCAATTCGATGCGTCGACGCTCGGCCAGGCTCGCGTCGAGCAGCTCGCGCTCCGGAGCGTCGAGGCGGATGTCGGTTGCGGCGCTCCAGGCCTCGAACAGGTCGAGGCGGCTGCCGGACAGGAGGAAGCCCGGATCCCGGTGCGCGGCCTCCCATTCGGTGGCCGTGGCCTTCAGCCGCGTCTCCATCCAGAGGGCCTCCTCCGCCTCCTGGATCCACCCCGCGAGGCGCGGCCAGTGCGTGAGCAACGCCTCGTGGGCCAGCTCGACCGTTGCTCGGCCGGTGCGGGGGTCGCGGTCGAAGCCAAGCAGTCGCCATCGACCAAACGCCTCGAGCAGGTCGTCGATGCGCTCTGGCGCCGGCTCGATCGACCGCAGGTCGTCCATGACGACCCGCCGGGCAGCGACGCTCCGCCCTTCGCCGACGGCGGCCAGGCGCAGGAACAGCTGGCGAGCGACATCGCGCGACGGCTGGTCGAGCGACGCGAAGACCGTCTCCGCGCGCCGACCGACAGCACCGGCGATGCCTCCGATCGCGGCGTAGGACCCGCGGCTGAGCTGCTGTCCGTCGGCTCGCTCGAACAGCTCGGTGAGGGCGAACTGGAGTAGCGGGAGCGCCCCCGGCCGGTCGATGACGTCCGCCTCGAGGTCCGCGGCGAGCCCGGGCTCGAGCTCGACGCCGACCGCGGCGGCCGGTCGCACGATTGCCCGCTCGAGCTCGTCGCGGGTCAGCGGGGTCACGACCTCGATGCCGTCCCGGATGAGTGCCCCGAGCTCGGCGCTGAGCAGTGGCCGGTCGAACCAGTCGGCTCGCAGCGAGGTGACGACGGTCGGGCGCGGCGGAGGTCCTGTGAGCGCGGCGGCGATGCCGCGCAGGAACCTGGCGGGCGCCGCTGGGTCGGTCGCCAGCGCGAACAGCTCCTCGAGCTGGTCGATGACCAGGAGCAGGGGGCGAGGATCGGCGGCGGCCGCCCGAGCGAGCGTGGCGCCCACGTCGGCGGGGTCGGCCCCCACCGCCAGGCCGGGTCCCTCCGCGCCGGAGACGACAGCGTCGAGCGAGCGCAGGAGCGCCTCCTCCGGACGGTTGCCCGGAAGCATGATCGCAACCCGCCATTCCGCGTGGCCGGGATCCGATCGCGCCCGCAGCAGCGGCAGGAGCCCTGCCCGAATGACGCTCGACTTGCCGCTTCCGCTGGGTCCAACGAGAAGCAGCAGGTGGTTCGTCCGAGACACCGCGTCGAGGCGCTCGAGAAGCCTCGCCGCGAACATCTCGCGCCCGAAGAAGTCAGTGGCGTCCGCTTCCCCGAAGGGCCGCAGGCCCTTGTACGGGTTCCGCGGTCCGGAGGCGGGCCGCGCGAGATCGAGCTTCACGTCCTGGCGCAGGATGGCGAGCTCGAGCGCCTGGAGCTCAGGCGAGGGATCGATGCCGAGCTCGTCGGCGAGGAGGTGGCGACCCTCCTGGTAGACGCGCAGGGCATCGGCCTGGCGGCCGACACCGTAGAGGGCGCGCATCAGCTGGGCACGCAGATGTTCGCGCAACGGCTCTTCGGAGACGAGCGCCTCGAGCTCGCCGGTGATGTCGCCGCCATGACCGAGCGCGAGGTCTGCTTCGAAGCGATCCTCGAGCGCTCGCAGCCGAAGCTCTCGAAGGCGAGCGATCTCCGGCTGCAGGAACGCGAGGTCGGCGAGGTCCGCGTACTGGTCGCCGCGCCACAGCGCCAGGGCGTCGCGAAGTCTCGCGGCGGCGACTGCCGGTTCACCGGCGAGACGCTCGTGGCCTTCGCTCGCCAGCCGCTCGAAGCGGGTCGCGTCGATCGCGTCGGGCTCGATGCGCAGGGAGTAGCCGCCCGCCTCGGTCGCGATCAGTCCCCGACCGCTGGCTGGACCGGGAACGTCGCCCGACACGGGCTCCAGCGCTGCCCGAAGCCGCGACACGTGGAACGCCACGCTTCCGGCGCCGCTCTCCGGCCGCGCATCGCCCCAGAGCGCGTCGAGGATGCGCTCGGTCGGGACCGTCCGTCCGGCGTGGACGAGGAGCAGCGCGAGCAGGGCACGCTGGCGCTGGGACGCGATCGCGATGGCCTGGCCATCTTCGACAAGCTCGAGGGGGCCAAGGACCCGGATCTCCAACCGGCGCCCTCGCTGCGAGTTCCGGCGACGTCGAGCGTCGATGCTAGGCCGGAGGCAGCGAGGTGGCTATGGCCGTCCGGCCTGTCAGGTGGTCCCGGGCGGCGGTCCAGCCCGCGTGGTCCTGCTCTCGGTCCTGCCCGCTCCCGAGCAGGCCGAGGGCCGTCAGGACGACAGCTTGGGGCCGCGGTTGAGGATTCCCGGCAGCAGCAACCCGAGCACCGCCGCAACCACCAGGATCACCAGCCCGGCGAGCGTCGTTGGATCCAGGATCCCGAACTGCTCGGCCGCCAACGCGAGACCGAGGCCACCGAGGGCGCCGAAGATGAGCCCCACGATCCGTGACCCGATCCCGCCGCCGTTGAGCATCGTGAGCAGCAGGACCAGCGCGCCGACGATCGCGGCCGCGACGCCGCCGCCCCCGAAGACGGTCAGGAGCGGGTTCACGTCATCGATGATGATCCGGACCTCGCCGCTGCAACCCCCGCCCTCGCCACTCGAGGATCCGGCGACGGTGAACCGGGCGCCCAGCGCCGTGAAGGCCGCCACGGAGACCCCCTGGACCTCGCCGGTGGTGCCGCCATCCCCGCTGCCCGAAGCGATCGGCAGCTGGAGGCCAAGCGCGTAGGCACCGACCGACGCCGCCGTCTGCTTGGACGGGGCGGTCCCGGAGCCGCCGGCCACGTCCGTCGACTTGCAGGTGCCACTCTGCCGCGGTCGTGAGATCGATGGCGCCGGTTGACGTCGAGGTACCGGTGACCTTGCAGCCTCCGGTGACGGTGGCCGCGGCCACCGCCGGGATCGCCAGCGCGAGGGCTGCCGCAAGGATGGGCGCGATCGTGTTGTGGATTCTGGGCATGTGCACGGCCTCCTCCGTCCCGTTCCCCCGGGATCCAGCGAGCGGATCCTCACCCCCTCACTCTAGGCGCGGGGCCCCGTGCGTCAACCCCTCGGCGGTCGAGTGACGTAGCATCAGCCTCGCCCGAGGAGGTCCCGTGTCGTCGCCCCGCAAGGTCGCGCTGTTCACCAACGAATACCCGCCAAACGTCTACGGTGGCGCAGGCGTGCACGTCGAATACCTCAGCCGCGAGCTGTCCCGCCTGGTTCCGGTGGAGGTCCGTTGCTTCGGCGACCAGGATGCCGACGAGCCCAACCTCCGGGTGAAGGGCTACGGCCCGTGGGCGGAGGCCACCCACGACACGGACCCGCGCTTTCGGGGCGCGCTCGACGCCTTCCAGCGCAACCTGGCGATGGCCAAGGACACCCTCGACGCGGACGTCGTCCACTGCCATACCTGGTACGCGGACATGGCCGGATTCCTGGCCAAGAAGCTGTGGGGCGTGCCGCTGGTCCTGACGACGCACTCGCTCGAGCCATTGCGTCCGTGGAAGGTGGAGCAGCTCGGCAACGCCTACGAGCTCTCGGGCTGGATGGAGCGGACGACGATCCTCGATGCCGACGCGCTGATCGCGGTATCGCGGGAGACGACGGGCGGACATCCTGCGCTTCTTCCCCGTTGACCCCGCCCGGATCCACGTCATCCACAACGGGATCGACCTCGACGAGTACCGCCCGGATCCCCGGACCGCCTTCCTCGAGCAGTACGGAATCGACCCCGACCGTCCGTTCGTGCTGTTCGTCGGCCGGATCACCCGCCAGAAGGGGATCATCCACCTCGTCAACGCGATCCCCGAGATCGATCCGTCGCTCCAGGTGGTGCTCTGTGCCGGCGCCCCCGATACCGCCGAGATCGGGGCCGAGATGGCGCAGCGGGTGGCCGAGGTGAGCGCAGGCCGGGCCGACGTGACCTGGGTCCGGGAGATGCTGCCGCGTGAGGCTGCGATCCAGCTCTACTCGCACGCGGCGGTGTTCTGCTGTCCGTCCGTCTACGAGCCGTTCGGGATCATCAACCTCGAGGCGATGGCCTGTGAGACGGCGGTGGTGGCGTCCGCGGTGGGGGGCATCCCGGAGGTCGTGGTACCCGAGGAGACAGGGCTGCTGGTCGACCCGCGGATCCGCGAAGGGACGTTCGACCCGGTCGATCCGGCGGCGTTCTCAGCCGGCCTGGCCGAGGCCATCAACCGCGTCGGGCTGGACGAGGCGCTCCGGGAGCGGATGGGCCGGGCGGGCCGGCAGCGCGCGAGGACCACTTCAGTTGGGCTGCGATCGCGCAGCCAGACGCTCGACCTGTACGGGCGGCTGCTGGACGCCCGGTAACCAGGTCAGTCGGCCTCTCCGATCTCGTAGGCCATCAGCCGGCGGACGGCCACGGCCAGGGCGATGGCGAAGACCACGACCGAGAGGGCGATCGCCACGCCTCCGGCCAGCAGCTCCCCGGCGGCAGCCCGGGAACCGCCCGCGGTCGCGTCCGCGATGGACAGCGCGTACTGGCGGATGGAGAAGGTCCGGGTCCCCGCGAACAGGCCGGCCAGAAAGCCTTCCCATGCGAGGACGTAGATGAGCCCGATCGCGAGCGCCCTGGACGTCACCAGGCTGAGCGCCAGGAAGATCGTCACGTAGAGCACCGCCGCGACGGCCGCCCCGAGCCCATAGCCGGCCGCCGTGGCCAGCCCGGTGCCCCCGGCTGCGAGGATCGCCCCGGCGATGACGGCGGCGGGCGCGGTGACCACCACGGCCAGCCCGGCCGCCGCGGCCGTCTTGGCGGCGACGATCCGCCACCGCGCGATCGGCTTGGTGATCAGGTAGATGGCCGTTCCATCGTCGAGCTCCGAGCCGAGAGCGGCCGTCCCGAAGACGAGCGAGACGAGCGGGACGAGGGTCGAGATGACCAGGCGGTCCATGATCGTGTCGGTGACTTCGGTGATCCCCGACTCCTGCCCCGACAGCCGGACGAGCAGCGCGATCAGGATCGGCAGCGCTCCCAGCAGCGACACGAGCAGGCTCCGCCGCCGCCCGGTCAGGGCACGCACGGTCAGCGCGGCGATCAGCCGGATCACCGGCGCACCAGGTAGCCAAAGACGCTCTCGAGATCCTCGTCCGTCGGCTGGACCTCGAGCAGCGTGATGCCGGCATCACGGGCGATGACCGCCAGGGAGCGCGCAAACGCCAGGTAGTCGGAGGTGCGCACGGACAGCCTGCCCTCGCCAAGCTCGACCCCGAAGACCGCCGGGTGGCCGACGAGCCCCGCCGCCAGGTGGCGGTCGTCCGACGAGTGGATGGTGAACGTGTGCGGGCGGTCGGTCATCAGCCGCCGGATCTCGCGGAAGTCGCCCGATGCCGCCAGGCGCCCGGAGACGATCACCAGGACGTTCTGGGCGAGCCGCTCGACCTCCTCGAGGATGTGCGAGCTGAACAGGATCGTGCGCCCCTCGCCGGCCATCCGACGCAGGAGATCCATCATGTGCAGGCGCTGGCGCGGATCCATGCCGTTGAACGGCTCGTCGAGCAGGAGGATCGACGGCTCGTGGACGAGGGCTCCCGCGATCTTCACCCGCTGGCGCATCCCCTTGGAGTAGGTCCCGATCGTGCGACCGGCGGCATCAGCCGAGCTCGACCGTCGCGACCGCACGGTCGGCCGCCGCCTCAGGGTCGGGCAATCCCTGGAGCCGGGCGTTGAGCAGGGCGAAGTCGCGCCCGGTCAGGAACGGGTAGACCGCCTCCCGCTCGGGAACCAGCCCGACGCGCCGGTAGATCGCCGGGTCGCGCCAGGCCGGCCGGCCGGTGATCGCAACCTGTCCGGCCGATGGCCTGAGCAGGCCGGCGATGAGGTGGAGGAGGGTGGACTTGCCCGCCCCGTTCGGGCCGAGCAGTCCGGTGACCCCCGGCCGCAGGGTGAACGAGATGTCGTTGACCGCGACCACGTTGCCGTACCAGCGCGAGACCACCTGGAGCTCCACGGCGGCGGTGGGATCGAGCGGGCGTGGCGGAGCCGCAGGCACGCCCCAGCCGGCCAGTCGCGGGTCGCCGGCCGTCATGCCTCGATCCTCCGGTACCGCCAGACGAGGCCGAGCGCGGCGACGGCAGCAACGACCAGCGCTCCGATGGCCAGCGCGGCGGTGGGGATGGACGACGCTCAGAGCGGCCTCGGCGCTCGGCCGGACGCCGAAGAACCAGGCGTTGACTCCGTCGAGCAGGGACCCGATGTCGATCATGATGATCCAGTCGGACAGCCGCCCCGGGTCGATGGCGATGACGATGGCCGCGATGATCCCGGGGATGATGAACACGCCGAAGATCGCCGCGGTCGCGTAGGCGCGACGCGGCGTGAACGAGGCGGCCAGGAGGGCCACGGCGGCGAGGGTGACCGCGATGACCACCGATGAGCCGAGGACCGGGGGCAGGGTGGCGGCCTCCGTTCGGAGCGCCGTGACGATGTCCGGATCGAGCAGGATGGTCCCGGCGCCGAGCAGGAGGTGGGGGACGAGCAGGATCGTCAGGGTCCCGATGCTCATGGCTGCGAGCTTGGCCAGCGCATAGTCGGTGCGGCGCAGCGCCCGCGAGAAGTACAGGGTGAGGACCCGGTAGCGCTGGTCACGACCGAGCAGCTCCGGCGCCTGGGCCGCGACGAACAGGAGCGGGAACACCGAGACCGCCGCATACAGCCCGTCATGCCCGGGGATGCCCGGGACGTCGCCGAGGTCGACCTGGGCCGCGAGGGCGCGGACCCCGACGAGGATCAGGGCGATCAGCGCCGGAAACCCCACGCAGACGACCGGCAGGATCTTCGCCCGGCCGTTCCGGCCGATGCCGAAGACGCTCCGGGCCGAGTGCCGGACCAGGGTCGAGACGGCGTGGCGGCGGCCGAGGCGCGGGCCGTCGTAGCCGCGATAGCCGAGGTCGTAGATGCTGCCGCTCACGATGCGGCTCCACCGGGTGTCGTCGCCGGATCGACGGCCGCCTCGTCGCCGCGGTCCTGGTCGCGGAAGAGGTCCTCGAGGCTGTGCCGGCTGCGCGTGATCCGGACCAGCGGCAAACCCAGGTCCACGACGGCATCGCGGATCAGGTCGTACGGCGCGGTGTCGCCGAGGGCGATGCGGACCTCCCGGTCCTCGCCGATCCCCGCGCGAGCCAGCACCCGGAGGCCGCGCTCACCGAGCCGGGTCGCCAGGGCGTCACGCCCCTCCTCGACCTCGACGCTGAGCACGCCGGTCTCGGTCGTGAACTCCGCCAGGGGTGCGGCCCGGAGCAGTCGACCGGCGTCGATCGCCACCAGGTAGTCACACACCGCCTCGATCTCGCCGAGCAGGTGGCTGGCCAGGATGATCGCGATCCCGAACTCGTGGCCGGTCCGGCTGATGAGCTCGAGCATCTCGTCGCGGCCGGCCGGATCCAGGCCGTTGGTGGGCTCGTCGAGCAGCAGTAGGCGCGGGTCATGGACGAGGGCCTGGGCGAGCTGGACCCGCTGGCGCATCCCGGTGGAGTAGCCGCCGATGGGCCGGTAGCGCTCCTCGTACAGGCCGACGTGTCGGAGGACGTCGGACGTCCGCTCCCGGGCAGCCGCCCGCGGCAGGCCGGATAGCTGGCCCAGGTGGGCGACCAGCTCGGTTGCGCTGATGTCGGGCGGCAGCGCGTTGTGCTCGGGCATGTAGCCCACCCAGCGGCGGAGCTCGGTTCCGTGGGTGGTCGGATCGATGCCCAGGACGGCGACGCGGCCGCTGCTTGGCGCCAGGAGCCCGAGCAGGATCCTGATCAGGGTCGACTTGCCGGCCCCGTTCGCGCCCACGAGCCCCACGATCCCAGGGGAAAGCTCGAGCGTCAGGGCGTCCAGCGCGGTCACGCTCGTGAACCGCTTCGTCAGCGACTCGACGCGGACGATCGGGGCGCCGTCACCAGGAGCCGTCCGGTGGGCTGTCACCGGGCGATGGTACTGGGCGCCAAGCGCACGCTGCCCGGCGGTCAGCCGGCCGTGGGTGGTCGGGTGCTCGAGGTGCGGCGCCGTTCGCCGCGCCGTCGCTCCACGCCTCCGGGTGGCGGCGCGACGCTGCTTGTCCGCCGGTCCGCCCTTCGGCGCTCGCCGCCGGCGGGCAGCTGGGGCACGGATGTGGCCGTCGCTGCGGCCGGCTTGGCGGCCACGGTCGCCGCAGCCGGCTTGGCGGCCACGGCCGCGGCGCGCGGTGCGGACCCGCCGACCTCGGCGATCACGCCCAGCGAGATCCGGAAGCCGGCTCGTCGCTGCTGGGGCGGCATCATCGTTCCCTGGCCGACCGGCGCGTCGCCCGGGAACCATTTGACCCACTCCTCGTTGAAGGCATCGAACTCGGCCGGGTCACGCAGCGACCAGTTCGCCCACGCGATCCGCTCGAGCGACGAGCCCTTCGCCTCCAGGAGGCGATTGAGGTTCTCCAGGCACTGGGTGGCCTGCGCGGCGATGGACTCCCCGGCGATGTGCCCGGTCTCGGGGTTCACCGGGCCGACGGAGGACACGTACACCATGCCGCCGGCCTCCACGGCGTGCCCCAGCCCGATCTTGAGCCGGGGTGCAAGCTCGCCCGACTGCTCGATGCCGATGGACCGTCCCTTGCCAAGCCGGATCTTCACCGGGTGTTCGGCATCCTCCGCCGGGATCCCGAAGTCCCCCTCCGGCAGCTCGATCCCGGACGCCTGGAACTTGGGCATGAACGTGGGTCGCTCGCCGGTCGGCTGGAGCGTGCCCACGATCTTGCCGTGCTCATCGACACCGGTCTGCTTGAACTCGAAGATGTCCTGGGTGAGGATCTGGTCATCCTCGATCCCGTAGACCTCGGTGATGTTGATGATCTTGCGCGAGCCGTCGCCGAGACGGGCGGTGTGCACGATGAGGTCCACCGCGGACGCGATCTGCTCCCGGATCGAGCGCAGCGGCATCTCGTAGCCGGCCATCAGGATCATGGTCTCGAGGCGGCGGAGCATGTCCGGCGAGCTGTTGGCGTGGCCCGTCGAGAGGGACCCTTCCTGGCCCACGGTCATCGCCTGGATCATGTCCAGGGCCTCGCCGCCACGGCACTCGCCGACGATGATCCGGTCCGGGCGCATGTGGAGCGCGTTGCGGAGGAGGTCGCGGGTCGTGATCTCGCCCAGGCCCTCGAGGTTGGGCGGGCGGGCCTCGAGGGTCACGACGTGCTCTTGGCGGAGCTGGAGCTCAGCCGCGTCCTCGATGGTGATGATCCGTTCCTCCTCGGGGACGAAGGCCGAGATCACGTTGAGGGTCGTCGTCTTGCCGGAGCCCGTGCCGCCCGAGACGAAGATGTTGAGACGGGCCTCGACACAGGCGCGCAGGAAGTCGAACATCTCGGCGCTCGCGGTGCCAAACCCGACCAGGTCCTCGACCGTGTACGGGCGCTGCGAGAACTTCCGGATCGTGATCACGGGCCCGATGAGGGACAGGGGCTCGATGATGCAGTTGACGCGCGATCCGTCCGGGAGGCGGGCGTCGACGCGCGGGCTGGTCTGGTCGATGCGGCGCCCAAGCGGCGTGATGATGCGGTCGATGATCCGGAGGACGTGGTCGTCGTTGAGGAACGACATCGGGACGCGCGAGATCTTGCCGGCGCGCTCGATGTAGATGTGGTCCGGTCCATTGACCATGATCTCGGTGATCGTCGGGTCGGCGATCAGCGGCTCGAGCGGGCCCAGGCCGCTGACCTCGGCGATGACCTCCTCGGCGAGGCGATTGCGCTCGCCGCGCGTGACCGCGAGCCCGTTGGCCACGATGAACCGCTCCAGGATCGCATCCACGGCCGTCCGGAGGTCGGAGGTCTTGGAGGCCTCGAACAGCGCATGCGACGACCCGACGACCTCGTCCTGGAGGCGACGACGGACCTCGCGAAGCCACTCCTCGCGGGCGGCGTAGTTCGCGGGCGCGCCAATCGGCACGGTGGCCACCGCGCTCGTGGCGGGCTTGGCCTCCGCGCTCCCAGGTGCATCCGTTGCGGCCTGCTGGGCGCGCTCGATTCGCGAGGTGAGGGACATGGACGACTCCCCGGGCGCGGCCATCCCCGTGCGGCCGCGTTGCGCAAGATCCTACGCGCGGACCGCGGTATCGGGAAGGCCCTCCTCGCGGTGAGGCGCGGCTGGGCGGTGTCCGCGGTCACCGGGGGCCATCGTTGACGGGGCAACCACTGGAGGCTAGGCTTCGCGCATGGTTGAGGTCGCCCTCGCGGGCTGTACGGGTCAGCGGTGCTCCTGTCGTCGGCGAGCGCCGGCGACGGTCGAGCGTGCGGCAGCGTTGAGCTGACCCGCACCGGCTGACCGCTCCGGGCCTCGCCCCCTCCCCGTCGCCCCGCGCTCCGTCGCGTCTCCTCGCGCACGGCGCGCCCGTCCCGTTCGACCCGGAGTCCTTCCTCGTGTCCCTGTCCCTGTCCCTGATCCTCACCCCCACCCCTGCGCGGTCCATCGACCCCCGCGGCCAACGGTTCGGCGCCGCCGCGTCGGTCGTGGTCCTTGCCCTCGCATTCGCGCTCGGCCAGTCCTGGCTCGCTGCCCTGGTCGGGCTCAACCTGCTGGTTGCGGCGGCGTTCGGCACGCGATGGTTCGTCCCCGGCCGCGCCTGGCCGCTCATCCGCCGGGCGGTGCGGCTGGGACCGGCCGAGCCCGAGCACGAGTACCCGCCACGCTTTGCCCAGGCGCTCGGCGGCACGTTCCTGGCGCTGGCCACGGCAGCCTTCCTGCTCGGTGCCACTCCTCTCGGGTGGGTCCTCGCCGGCGCCGTCGCCGGCCTCCAGGCCCTGCTGGCCGTCACCGGGATCTGCGTCGGATGCCGCCTCTATTTCCTGCGCTGGTGGGCACCCTCACTGGTCGCGCGGCTCTTCCGGCGAGCCGATGGCCTGCCGCCGCTCGACGTCCCCGCCCTCAACCGGATCGGATAGGGCCCCCGAGTCACGGCGCCTCGAGCCCGTGACGCTCCAGCAGCTCCGCGTCCGCGAGGAGCCGGTCTGTCGCCCCGTCGGCCACGATCTGGCCGTCGTCCACGACCACGGTCCGCGGGAACACCTCGGCGACGAGGCGCATGTCGTGCGTCGAGACGAGCGTCGTCTGGTCGAGGCCACGGAGCAGCGTGATGAGCTCCCGGCGGCCACGTGGATCGAGCCCGGCCGATGGCTCGTCGAACACGAGGATCGAGGGGCTCATCGACAGCACCGTGGCGAGGGCCACCCGCTTGCGCTGTCCAAGCGACATGCGATGGGGGACCCGGTGGGCGAAGGCCGCCATCCCCACCGCGGCCAGCGCCCGCTCCACCCGGCGATGGACCTCATCGGCCGCCATCCCCATGTGGAGCGGTCCGAACGCCACGTCGTCGAACACGGTCGGGCTGAACAGCTGGTCATCGGGGTCCTGGAACACGAGGCCCACCTCGGCCCGCACGCGGCGAATGGTCTCCCGGGTCACCGGCAGCCCGGCGACGCGGACCGATCCGTGAGCGGGCCGGAGCGTGCCGTTGAGCTGGAGCATCAGCGTGCTCTTGCCGGCGCCGTTGGGACCGACCAGGGCCACCTTCTCGCCGCTCCCGATGTGGAGGTCGACCCCCCGCAGGGCCTCGAACCCGTCCGGGTAGCGGAAGTGGACATGTTCGAGGTCCACCCGGCCACGCTCGTCGGCGGGCGCGGTGCCGTCCGGCTGCGGCTCGCCCGGCGCATGGAGGTGGGGATGCGCGTGCGGCGGCGCGCCCTCGTGGACGTGAACGTGGACGTGGTCGTGCTCCAGCTCGGGCACGCCACCTTGGTCGAGGGTCGTCACAGGCGGGGAAGCCACAGGATGGCGATGACCTCGTAGGCCGTGAGCAGGGCAAGGATGGCGGCAAGCCAGGCGATCTCCGTCCGCGCGAGCGCCCGGGTCCGCAGGTGCCGGAACTCGCCCTCGAACCCGCGTGCCTGCATCGCCGCGTAGATCCGCTCGCTGCGCTCGTAGGCACGCAGGAACAGCGAGCCGACCATGCGCCCGGTCACGGCGGCGCGCCAGCGGATGGAGCCTCCGGGGGATCCGTCGCCGGCGGCCGAGCGTGCATCCCGGGCCCGGAGCATCCGGGCGCCCTCGTCGGTGAGCACCGCGAGGTACCGGTACATGAACGAGATGATCGCGATGATGATCCGCGGAACCCGCAACTCCCGGAGGGCATCCACCAGGTCGTGGAACGGTGTCGTGAACGCGAGCAGCAGGGCGACCTGCACGGACAGCCAGCTGCCGGTCATGATCGTGAGGAAGCGGCGCAGGCCCTCGGCGGAGATGGTCGGGTTGAGCGGACCCAGGGCCACGGTCGTGATGATCTGCTCCTGGACAGTGAAGATCAACGGGAACGCGGCCAGCGCGAACGGCAGCGCGACGACGGCGGAGCGGGACAGGCGGAACGGTCCGAGGCCGGCGGTCGCGGAGGAGGCGACGAGCACCAGCCAGATGATCAGCATCGCCAGACCCGAGCCCATCGGCAGCAGGCTGATCACCAGGATGGTGGCGATGGCCAGGATGAACTTGAGCCGCGCGTCGGCGCGGTGGAACGGGCTGTCGCCCTCGACGTACCGGTCGAGCTCCAGGGTGCGGCGCTCCTGCCCGTCAGGCGCGCCGGCGGGCGACCACGCGCCCGAGGACGAACACCACGCCCACCACGATCGCGACGCCGAGCAGGCCTGACAGGATGGTGGACACGACCGGGTCGTCGATGCCCGGGATCGCGTAGCCGCTGAGCAGGCCCGAGAAGAAGTTCTGCGCCCGCTCGATGAAGCCGGTGTCCTCGGCGACGCGCTCGAGGCCGTCCGGATCGGACGAGGCGAGCGGGGCGAGAACGACGACCACGACGGCGACGATCGCCAGCCCGACGACCCACCACCACCGACCGAGACGGCCCCGAGGGGCGTGCCTGTCCTGCCCGCCAGCCGGGGCCGCCGGGGCCTCCTCCGGCTCAGACACGGCGGTCATGCCGCGGCTCCCATGGCCTGCTCCCGGTGCATGGCGCGATCCGGCCGGAGATCGAGCAGATCCCGCCGCGCGACGCTGATGAACCCGATGGCCGCAGCTGTGATCAGGGCCTCACCGATGCCGATGACCACATGCACGCCGAGCATCGCCGGCAGCACCAGCTCGGCGGGGCTGGTGCCCGAGACGATCAGTTCCAGCGACATCATCGTGGCTCCCATCACGACCGACAGCCAGCCCGCGATCGCGGCGGCCGGGATGCGGCCCCGGTCCTCGCCTCCGAGGACGCCGCACAGCGCCCGGTACACGCCATAGCCGGCGAGGGTGCCCACGATCCCCATGTTGAAGATGTTGGCGCCCATCACCACCAGCCCGCCGTCGGAGAACACCAGCCCCTGGACCGCCACCACGCAGGCCATCACGAGCGTGCCCGCCCAGGGGCCGAGGAGGATGGCCGCGAGCACGCCCCCGAGCAGGTGACCGGACGTCCCACCTGCGACCTGGAAGTTGAACATCTGGGCCGCGAAGATGAACGCGGCCATCACGCCCATCAGCGGGATCGAGCGCTCGTCGAGGGAGCGGTTGGTTCGCCGCACGGCGATGGCGACCACGGTGGCCGAGATCGCCCAGAACACGAGCGACACCGGGACGCTGAGGAACCGGTCCGCCGCGTGCATCGACGGATCGCCGGCGACGATCGCCGGGGCGGCGGCAATGCTCAGCAGGTCCATGCGGCAACGGTCTCCCGGCGGCAGCAGCGGAATGGTGGACCAGCATGCTACTCGCAGCGCGTTGCTACTGCAACTGGTTGCAATACTGGTGGTCGTCACCCTATCCTTCGCCCGATGCACCCCCACGGATCTTCCCCGCGCAGCTCACCCGCGTCGACCGTCCGCGACGGCGGGATCGTGCGCGACGCAGGCGCCCGCAAGGGATCCTCGCCGTGGTCCGACGTCCGGGATCGGTTGCGGGCCCTGGGGCTTCGCTGGACGCCGCAGCGACGGACGCTGATCGATGTCCTGTCGCGGCTCGATGGCCACGTGACGGGCGCCGAGCTCGTCGAGCGGTGCCGCGAGGTGGACGCCGCGACCACGCCCTCGACCGTCTACCGGACGCTCGACGTCCTCGAACAGCTGGGGATCGTTCGCCACGCCCATGGCGCGGACGGCCGCGAGGAGTTCCACGTGCTGCCGGCGGCGGACCACGGACATCTCCACTGCCTCCGCTGCCGCGTCTCGTGGGAGATCGGAGAGGCGGAGGCCGCGGGGCTGGTGCGCGCCCTCCGCGCGGATCGCGGGTTTGCCGTGGAGCTGTCGCACGTCTCGATTGCGGGGATCTGCAAGGACTGCGCCGGCGATGGCTGACATGTGCCTGAGGGCGTCCTGAGGCTGTCGCGCCTGCCCACCAGCGACGCGAACCGCGCCGCCGCCCTCAGCCGGAGTGGACCGCCGCGAGCACCGCGTCCGACAAGGCCGGCCACGCCTCGCCCGCCCAGGCGCCGAACGGCCGGTCGGTGAGACAGGCCAGCGCGATGTTGGCCGCGGGGTCCAGCCACAGGAATGTCCCGGTGGCTCCGAAATGCCCGAACGTCGCGGGCGAGTTCCTGGCCCCCGTCCAGTGCGGGGTCTTGTGACCGCGGATCTCGAAGCCGAGACCCCAGTCGTTGGGATCCTGGAGACCGAATCCCGGCAGCACGCCGCGCAGGCCCGGGAAGGCGACCGAGACGGCCTCGGCCAGCAGGTCCGCGGGCAGGATCCGGGGGGCGAGCAGCTCCTGGGCGAGCCGTGCCAGGTCCGTCAATGAGCCGGCGATGCCCTCGGACGGCCGTCCGACGAGGTGGGCCGAGGTCATCTCCAGCGGCTGCAGCACCCACCCTCGGGCGAGCGAGTCGAACGGTCGCCCGGTCGCGCTCGCGACCGCGTCGGCCACGACATCGAAGCCGGTGTTGGAGTAGATCCGCATCCGCCCGGGTGACGCCAGCGCCCGCGAGTCGTCGAACGACAGGCCGGACGCATGCGCCAGGAGGTGTCGGACGGTGGAGCCGGGCGGGCCGGCCGCGCGATCGAGCGCCACGACGCCGCGCGCCACGCCGATGAGCACGGTGCACGCCGTGACCAGCTTCGTCACCGATGCCCATGGCATCACGGCGTCCAGCGGTCCTCGCGCCGCCACCAGCCCGGCCCGGTCGACGACCGCCACGGCAACCGTCTGGGCGCCCCACCCGTCAACCGCCTCGAGCACGGCGGCGTCGAACGCCCGGGTGGAGCGGGGGATCATGCCCCCTTGTCCGCCGCCCGGTAGATGGCCACCTCGACGCGCTCGAGCGTGACCAGGCCGCCACCGATCATCACCTCCAGGTCGGGGAGCACCGCCCGCATGCGGTCGGTCTCGTCCACGGCCTCGACGAGGATCGGCAGGTCCTCGGACAGGGCAAGGATCCGGGTCGTGTGGACGCGCGACGAGCGACCGTACCCTTCGATCCCGCGGAACACGGAGACCCCGCGGATGCCGCGCTCGCGGAGGAGCCGCACGATCGCGTCGTACAGCGGCCTTCCCTCCCAGTGATCGGATTCGCCGATGTAGATGCGGACGAGCAGCGCCTCACCTTGGAGTGTCATCGAAGCGACCTCATGGGAGCAGGCGTCCGACGGCCAGGCCGCCGACGACCGCGATCACGCCCAGCACGACCGACCCCGCGAGATTGAGCATGGCGAGCTGCCACGCCCCGTCCTCCACCAGCCGCCAGGACTCCAGCATCCACGTCGAGAACGTGGTGTAGGCACCCAGGAAGCCGATCATCAGCGGCCCCCGGATCTCGCGTGGCAGGACGTCCCGCTCGGTTGCCCACGCGAACAGGAGGCCCAGCAGGAAGGCACCCGACAGGTTGACGACCAGGGTGCCCAACGGGAACCCCGCCCCCGCACGATCGCTGATCCAGAGATCCACGATCCGGCGCGCGACGGCGCCCGCGAAGCCGCCGATCCCAACCAGCACCAGGTCCATGCGCGGCTCTCCGTCCCGCCTCAGTCGGACGCGGTGGGCACGCCGAGGATGTTGAACCCGCCGTCCACGTAGATCACCTCGCCCGTCACCGCGGACGAGAGATCGGACGCGAGGTACAGCGCGGTCTTGCCGCAGTCCTCGATCGTGATGTGGCTGCGCAGCGGCGCGACCTGGTCGAACGGGCCATACAGCTTGCGGAAGCCCGCGATGCCCCCGGCCGACAGGGTCCGGATGGGGCCCGCCGAGATGGCGTTGACGCGGATCCCCTCCGGCCCAAGGTCCGCGGCGAGATAGCGGACCGAGGCCTCGAGAGCCGCCTTGGCCACGCCCATCACGTTGTAGTGGGTCACGACCTTCTCGGCGCCGTAGTAGGTGAGCGTCATGACCGACGACCCGCGGCGCATGTAGGGCCGTGCCTCGCGGGTCAGCGCGACGAGCGAGTATGCCGAGACGTCCAGCGCGAGCGCGAAGCCGTCGCGCGATGTCTCCACGAACTGGCCGTCGAGATCCTCGCGCTTCCCGAAGGCGACCGCATGGACGAGGATGTCGAGGTCGCCCTGCTGCTCATGCCAGCGGGTCATGACCGCCCGGATGTCATCGTCGCTGGTGACGTCGCAGGCTTCGACGAACGGGCTGCCGAGACTGTCGGCGAGCGGACGGACCCGGCGCTCGATCAGGCTCTCAACCGACGAGAAGCCGACGATGGCCCCCTCGTCATGGAGCGCCTTGGCGATCCCCCAGGCGATGGAATGGTCGTTCGCGACGCCGAACACGAGCGCCTTGCGCCCGTCGAGCAGTCCCATGCGCAGCTCCTCCTGTCGTTCTACCCTGCGCATGATGCCCCACATGCCCGCCCCGGACCCCGCGCTTCGTGCAGCCCTGCAGGGAGTCCGAGGGCTCCTGCTCGACCTCGACGGCGTGCTCATCCTCAAGGGTGCTGCCGTCCCGGGCGCGGTGGCCGCCCTCGACCAGCTCGAGCGGCGCCGTTTCCCGTTCCTGGTCGCGACCAACACCTCGCTCGTGTCCCGGCCCACGCTCGCGAGGTGGGGGAGGGGCGCGGGGTTCTCGACGCCGGCGGACCGGTTCCATTCGGCGCTGAGCGCGTCGGCCGAGCTGGTGCGCCGGGCGTACGGCGACAGGCCCGTGTACGTGATCTGCTCCGAGGACGCGCGATCCGAGCTGGAGGGGATCCGCGCCGTGAGCGGCGAGGAAGCCGATGCGGATCCAGCGTCCGTGGCCGCGGTCATCCTGGGTGATTCGCCCGAGGAGCTGACCCGGGAGAACCTGGATCGCGCGTTCCGCTGCTGCCGGGCCGGTGCGGAGCTGATCGGCATGCACCGCAACCTGTGGTGGCTGACCCCGGGCGGCCCATCGCTCGACGCCGGCACCTTCCTCATCGGGCTGGAGGCCGCCACCGGGCGCCGGGCACGGATCGTCGGCAAGCCGTCGCCGGCGTTCTTCCGGGCGGCGATCTCGCGGCTGTCCGCGGAGGCCGCGGCCCGCGGTGAGGCGCCGCTCCGCCGCTCCGAGCTGGCGATGGTCGGCGACGACATGGGCTCCGACATCGGCGGCGGCCGGCGCGCCGGGTTGCGCACGGTCTTCGTCCGGACCGGCAAGCACGGCGAGGACGAGCTCGTCGCAGCGGCAGGAAGACGGAGGGGCGCCTACGCGCCGGACGCCGTCGCACCGTCGATCGCCGAGGTCGTCGCGGCGGTCCTGGGTTGACGGCCGGCCGGCCGGCGCGCCCGCGGACCGCCCACCGCTCGCCCGCGGACCGCCTCGGCTTGCGGGTCTCAGCTCGCGGGGCGCGTGACCCGCACGTCGTCGATGCCCGCCTCGACGATCGAATCCGCCCCGCCATCGGCGGCCTCGAACCGGACGTGGATGGTCTGACCCGCCCACGCGTCAAGGGTGACCGATGCCGATCCCCACGAGCCGGTCACGGCCGTTGTCGAGCCCAGCCGCTCCCAGACGACGGTCTGGGTCCCGTCGCCGGCCTCCACGATCGCCCGCAGGTGATCAACGCCGGAGGACGACCCGGCGGGGTGGGCAAACAGCCATCGGAAGGTCAGTGACTGGCCGGCGGCCGCGGGCAACGTGATCGCCGTCGAGCGGACCGTGGTCAGTCCATCGAGATCGTTGGCGCCGGATGACGTCCCGGCCGGGGCGCCCGTGACCAGCGCCCTGCGCCCGGACGGCACGTTGTCCCGCTGGAGGACCGTCCCGCCCGAGGTCGTCCGCTCCGGGTTGCCGCGGACCCACCGCCCGGAGAAGGGGGCGGTGTCGGTTCCGTCCGGGTCCACGGTCCAGCCGCGGGCCACCTCGAGGTCATCGTCGAAGGCGCCGCAGCGGGCCGCCCGGACATCAGTGCCGAGCACGGTCAGCGGGCACCACGCCTTCTCCATCAGGTACAGCACGGCCTCCCGGTTGCGGCCCGTCTCGGGTCCGATCCGGCCGTCCTTCGGGTAGTCGCGGATCGACAGCTCGAACGTGTACGAGAACACGCGATACTTGCCGTACAGGTAGTCCCGCGACGTCCCGCTGGTGACATACAGGTCGCTGGCCTGCTCGGCCCGGTAGCCGTTGGTCTTCGCCATGTGGCGCCCGATCACTGCCAGGGCCGCGTGGTCCGCGACGGTCATGTCGCCCGGGATGTCCTTCCTCGTGTAGCCGTACGGCCACATCACCAGCCGGGCGTACTCGTGGAACGTGATCGCCGCGCGGATCTGCTGCCGGCCGTCGACCACGCGGCTGGCCAGGAAGTCCCGCATCGCGCGGGTCTCGGGGGCCGAGAACGCGTGTGGCCCGCGGTAGGTGATCGCGAGCGGGTTCTTCGACGTCCGGCCGCCGCCACCCCACTTGTAGCCGTAGTTGCGGTTGAGGTCCGTCCCCGTCGTCCCGTTCGCGTTCGGCTGCCGGTTCTTGCGCCAGTAGTGGAAGCGTCCGCCCTTGATGTCGAACTGCGCTCCGTCCGGGTTGACGGCAAACACGATCCACACCTCGCGGGTGTTCACGATGTCCGTCACCCGCTGGTCGGTTCCGTAGCCGTCGGCCAGCCAGTGGAGGATCCGGAGGGTCATCTCGAGGCCCATGTGCTCGTCGGAGTGGTGGAGCCCGTCGAACAGGACCTCGGGCTCGTTCTCGTCGGTGCCCACGTTGTCGCTGATCTTGGCGGCCAGGATCTCGCGGCCCTTGTAGGACGTGCCGATCGAGAACGCGTGGACGATGTCCGGGTGGGCGGCGGCCACGGCCGATACCTCGGCACGCATCTCCGCGTACGTGTGGTAGCCCTCCCAGCCCGCCGGGAACTCGCGAGCGGCGAGGGCCGGCAGGGCGGCCGCGGCGAGCAGGACGACCGCCAGCCCGGTGGCGACGGCGGCGGCGCAGCGGCGCGGGGGTCGGGGCATGGCCGAAGTGTGCCGGTTCCGGGTCGCCGCGTGCACGGCTCGGAGGTCCCGCCGGCCGCGTGCCGGTCCGCCCTCCCGCTCTCACCGGCGAGCGCACTAGACTGGCCACCAACGACCCCTCCGAGCCCGCGCGCCCGCCGATCACACCCCGGCGCACCCAGACTGGAGCCAAGCAGAATGGCCGAGCGGATCAAGATCACCTACGCGACCCTGCGCAATGACAACGAGGAGCTCCACGCCCTATACGAGGCGGGCCTCGAGAAGGCGAAGGGCCGCCTCGGCGCGTATCACCGGAACTTCATCGGCGGCAAGGAACGGGACGGGGAGGGCCGCTTCGAGGTCCGCTCGCCCATCGACAGCGACATCCTGGTGGGGACGTTCGCCCGGGGCACCCGCACGGACGTGCAGGACGCCATCGCGGCGGCCCGTCGTGCGCAGCCGGCCTGGTTCCGGTTGGGCTGGGAGAAGCGCCTCGAGATCCTCCGCCGTGCCGCCGAGCTGATCAGCGAGCGCCAGATGGAGTACGCGGGCCTGATGGCGATCGAGGTTGGCAAGACCCGCCTCGAGGCCCTGGGCGAGGTCGAGGAAGCGGCCGACCTGATCCGCTACTACGCCAAGACGGCCGAGGACAACGCGTTCTACGACCATCCCATGGACAACCTGGGCGACGCGGCGGTCCACACCCGATCGATCCTGCGACCGCACGGCGTGTTCGCGGTGATCAGCCCGTTCAACTTCCCGATGGCGCTGTCCGTCGGGCCGTCGTCGGCCGCGATGATGGCCGGCAACGCGGTCGTGTTCAAGCCTGCCTCGGTTGCCGCGATGTCGGCCACTGCGCTCAAGGAGGCTTACCGCGACGCCGGCGTGCCCGAGGGCGTGTTCAACCTCGTGATGGGTCCGGGCGACACCGTCGGCGATGAGCTGCAGACCAACCAGGGGATCGACGGCCTCGTATTCACCGGTTCGTACGAGGTGGGCTTCGACCTGTTCCGCAACTTCTCGAAGCGCTACCCACGCCCGTGCATCGTGGAGATGGGCGGCAAGAACCCGGCCATCGTGCTCAAGTCGGCGGACCTCGAGGAGGCTGCCGAGGGCATCATGCGCGCCGCCTTCGGCTACGGCGGGCAGAAGTGCTCGGCCAACAGCCGCGTCTACGTCGAGCGGCCGGTCCACGACGAGCTCGTCCGGGTCCTGGTCGAGAAGACGGAGAAGCTGGTCGTTGGCGACCCGCTCCCGCGGACCGCATTCCTCGGACCGGTCATCGACGAGCGAGCCGTCAACCGGCACCAGCAGGCCGTGGCCGAGGCGCGCCGGGATGGCACGGTGTTCACCGGCGGCGAGCGGCTCAAGGATGGCGGCCTGGCGCGCGGCTGGTACGTGGAGCCGACAGTCGTGGGCGTGCCCAGCGATCACCGCCTGTTCCAGGACGAGCTGTTCGCCCCGTTCACCGCGGTGGCCGCGGTCGACTCCCTGGACGAGGCCCTGCGCCTCGCCAACGACAACGTCTACGGCCTCACCGCGGGCGTCTACTCGGAGGACCCGGCCGAGGTCCAGCAGTTCCTCGAGGAGATCCAGGCGGGCGTCCTGTACGTCAACCGCCGGGCCGGCGCCACGACCGGTGCGTGGCCGGGCGTCCAGGCGTTCGGCGGCTGGAAGGGCTCCGGGTCCACCGGCAAGTCCGGCCTCTCGATGTACTACGTCGCCCAGTTCCTCCGGGAGCAGAGCCACACCGTCGTCGACTGACGGGCGACGGGCCCGGGAGACCGGGCCCGCGCCGCGCCTGGGACCAGGCCCGCGCCGCGCCCGGCCCCCGTTGCGAGTTGCCCGGCCCGAGCCGACCAGGGCACCCGTCGCGCGGCCCGGCACCGCCCCGGGTGGATGACGATCGACGCTCATGACTCCGTCAACCGGGCCATGGATCGCGGCTGGCGCCCTGCTATTCTGTATGCAACCTGCATACCCTTTATGCGTTTGGAGCTACCTATGACTGCCCCGCTCCAGGAGCGCCCCCTGCCGGACGTCGTGACCGCGCTGCCGGGCCCCAAGGCCCGTGCGCACATCGAGTTCGACCACGCCTGGACGAGTCCGTCGCTCCCTCGCGCCTACCCGATCGTCCCCGTGCGCGGCGTGGGCTGCGCGATCGAGGACATCGACGGCAACGTGTTCCTCGACTTCGCGGCCGGCATCGCTGTCAACTCCACCGGCCACAGCCATCCCGACGTGGTGGCGGCGATCCAGCGCCAGGCGGCGGAGCTCCAGCACTTCTCGGCCAGCGACTTCTACCTGCCGATCTACGCCCACGCGGCTGCCGAGCTCGCCCGCATCGCGCCCATGTCGGGCCCCACGCGGGTGTTCATCGGCAACTCCGGCGCCGAGGTGGTGGAGGCCAGTCTCAAGCTGGCCCGCTACCACACCCGCCGCCAGAACGTGATCGCGTTCCTCGGCGCGTTCCACGGCCGGACGATGGGGGCCGTGAGCCTCACGGCGTCCAAGGCCAAGTACCACGCGCACTTCGGCCCGATGCTGCCGGGTGTCTACCACGTGCCATACGGCAACGAGGGCCTGGACGAGATTGAGCAGCGGATCTTCAAGCGCCTCATGCCGGCCAACGAGTTCGCGGCGATCATCGTGGAGCCGATCCAGGGCGAGGGCGGCTACGTCGTTCCCGAGGACGACTTCCTGCCGCGCCTCCGCGAGCTGTGCGATCGCCACGGCATCCTGCTCATCGCCGACGAGGTCCAGTCGGGTGCGGGTCGCACCGGCAAGATGTGGGCGATCCAGCACTGGGGCGTCGAGCCGGACATCCTGCTCACGGCCAAGGGCATCGGATCGGGCATGCCGGTGGGCGCGATGATCGCCCGCAGCGAGGTCATGTCCTGGGGCCCCGGCGCCCACGGCAGCACCTACGGTGGCAACCCGGTCAGCCTGGCCGCCCTGATGGAGACGATCCGGCTGCTCGAGGGCGGGCTGATCGCCAACGCCGCGATCCGTGGCCGCGAGATCATGGACGGGCTGCGGCCCCTGGTGGACCAGTTCCCGGGCGTCGTCAATGACGTCCGTGGCAAGGGCCTCATGATCGGCATCCAGTTCGACTCGGGCGAGACCGGCGACGCCGTCCAGATGCAGGCATTCGACCGGGGTCTCCTGGTCCTCGAGGCGGGAGACGACTGCGTCCGGATGTCCCCGCCGCTCGTCGTCTCGCAATCGGAGGCCGCAACCGCGGTGCGCATCTTCGGCGAAGCCGTCGCCCACGTCGTGAGCCACCGCGCCGACGATGTCGAGGAGGTCGAGCGGGCGGCCCGTGCCGGACTGGCCACCGAGGAGTTCGGCCTATCGGGGTAACGTGGGCCGTCGGGATGCGCCCGGCGGCTCGCCGCTAGTTCCGCCCTATAACCCGCAGCGCAGGGGTCCATGACCGGCAAGGTTGCAACGATGCGCGACGCCGTCTCGGACCTGGTCCGTGACGGCGACACGGTGGCCATCGAGGGATTCACCCACCTGATCGGCTTCTCCGCGGGTCACGAGATCATCCGCCAGCGCAAGCGGGATCTCACCCTGGCGCGGATGACGCCGGATCTCATCTACGACCAGATGATCGCCGGCGGGGTCGCCCGGAAGCTGGTCTTCTCCTGGCTCGGCAACCCGGGCGTCGGCGGCCTCAACGCCATCCGCCGCCGGATCGAGCCCGCGGCCGTGGGCGATGGGACGGCGCTCGAGATCGAGGAGTACAGCCATTTCGGCATGGTCGCCCGGTACACCGCGGGCGCTGCCAACCTCCCGTTCATGCCGCTTCGCTCGTACTTCGAGACGGACCTGCCGAAGGCGAACCCGCTGATCCGGGAGATCCGCTCGCCGTACTCCGACGAGGTCGTGTACGCGGTGCCGCCGCTGCACCCGGACGTGACCGTGATCCACGCCCAGCGGGCCGACCTGCACGGGAACACGCAGATCTGGGGCCTGCTCGGCTGCCAGAAGGAGGCGGCCTTCGCGGCCGACCGGGTGATCGTGGTCGTGGAGGAGCTCGTCGACGAGGCCGTCGTGCGGGCGGATCCCAACCGCACCGTGATCCCCGGGCTGATCGTGGACGCCGTGGTGGTGGACCCGTTCGGCGCCCATCCCTCCTACGTCCAGGGCGCCTACGACCGCGACAACCGCTTCTACCTCGACTGGGACCCCATCAGCCGGGACGAGGAGAAGACCCAGGCCTGGCTGCGCGAGTGGGTCTACGACCTCGACGGTCGCGCGGCGTATGTCCAGAAGCTGGGCGCGGATCGCGTGGCGTCCCTGCGACCGGGCAGCGCGCCGTCCGGCAGCGTGGACTATGGGGACTACCGGTGAGCGAGCTGGCCTTCACGAAGTCCGAGATGATGATCGTCGCGGCCGCCCGCGAGCTCGCGGGACAACACGTCTGCTTCGTGGGCGTCGGGCTGCCGAACATCGCGGTCAACCTCGCCAAGCGCACGGTGGCTCCTGACCTCGAGCTCGTCTACGAGGCCGGGGTCTTTGGCGCCCGGCCGGCCCGCCTGCCACTGTCCATCGGCGACCCGACCATCGTCACCGGCGCCACGGCCGTGGTCTCGATGTTCGAGCTGTTCGCGTTCTACCTGCAGCGCGGCCTGATCGACGTCGGCTTCCTCGGCGCGGCCCAGATCGACCGCTTTGGCAACCTCAACTCCACGGTGATCGGCGACTACGAGGCCCCCAGGACCCGCCTGCCGGGCTCGGGCGGCGCCTGCGAGATCGCGATCAACGCGCGCCAGGTGTTCGTGATCATGCGCCAGAGCCTGCGCTCGTTCGTCAACGAGATCGACTTCCGGACCTCGCCCGGCAACCTCGGCGGCGCCGAAGCGGCGGAACGGATCCGGAAGGCCGGCGGCTGGAACGGGCGGGGTCCCTCGGTGGTGGTCACGGATCTCGGGATCTGGCACTTCGACGAGACCGGCGAGATGCGCCTCGACTTCCTGCACCCGGGCGCCACCCTGGACGAGGTCCGGGCCACGATCGCCTGGGAGCCCAGGATCAACCCGCAGCTGGGGACGACCCCGGCGCCGACCGCGGCCGAGCTGCGCCTGGTTCGCGAGGAGCTTGACCCGGAGGGCGTCTACACGAAGTAGCCGCGCGGACCGCTAGGGCTGGTTCGGCTCTCGGGGCCGGACGACGAGCACGGGACACGGGGCGTTGCGGACGACGTGCTCCGATACGGAGCCCAGGAACAATCGCCCGACGGCGCCCCGGCCGTGGCTGCCGACCACCACCATGTCCGCGTGCTCGGCCTCGGCGGCCTCGACGATCTGGTCGCCCGGATCGCCTGTCCACACGAGGAACGAGACGTCGATGCCCAGCTGCCGGCCCCGCTCGACGAGCGCCTGGGCGAGCTGCTCGCGGCGCTCGCGCACCTGGTCGATGCGCGCACGGAAGCGTCCGCCCGGGAGGAGCAGCGAGCCGGGATCGATCACGGACACGACGAGCAGCGCAGCTCCCAGGCTTGACGCCAACTCAAACGCGTGGTCCGTGGCCGAGGCGGATGCCTCGCTGAGGTCGGTGGCCAGGAGCAGCTTCTTGATGCCCGAGGCCGACGCCGCGCGCGCGGAGGCTGGCATGGGGCCGGCCTCGGTGTGCGGCTGCGACGTCACGATCGACATCCTCCTGATCAGCTAGGCAAGCAGCGCCTGGACGATCGCGGTCACGTCATCCTTCGTGGGAACGACGATCAACACGTTGACCATGCCGAACATGCCATCCGGTCCCTCCACGTGCGGGAGGATGTGGCAGTGGTACGCCCACAGGCCGACCCGGTCCGCCGTGATGTTGACGTCCCACCGTTCGCCCGGGCCAACGGTGACGGTGTCGGCCTTGTAGGCGTTCTTGCCGAGCGGGTACCCATCGCGTGCGACCACCGTCTGCGCGTAGCCGTGGCTGTGGAACGGGTGATACATGATCCCCTCGTTCATATACCGGATCCGGACCTTCTCGCCGACCGCGGCCAGGATCGGCACCACGGCCGGGAACCCGTGGCCGTTGATCGTGAAGCCGCCCAGGGTGTCGTTGGAGATCCAGACGTAGTCCCGGTCGACCTTGTCGACCTCGGTCGGGGACTTGGGGTCGACGATGTACCCGCCGAGGAGGCCGCGGCCGACCTGGTCGGTCGCGTTGTGATGCGAGTGGTACATCAGCGACCCGGAGCGGCTCGCCGTGAACTCGTACGTGAACGACTCACCGGTGGAGAACGGCTTCTGGGTCACGAACGACACGCCGTCCATCAGGAAGTTCTCGAACTCGACACCGTGGAAATGGACGCTCGTCGGCTCCTTGAGGTTGTTGGTGAAGATCACGCGGACCTTGTCGCCTTCGGTGACGCGGATGGTGGGCCCGGGCGTCTGCTTGTTGTAGCCGAGCGCGGCGACCGTCGGCTTCATCTCGTCGATGGCCTGCTCGATCTCGTCCACGGTCAGGCGGAACACCTTCCACTCGCCGTCGATCTCGGGCTGGAGCGGCGTGAGGGCGTCGGTCAGGACCAGGTTGGGGACCTGGACGAAGGCCGGCTTCTTGTCGAGCTCCGGGTAGGGCTCGGTCGCGCCGAGCATGTCGACCAGCGTGGCGAACGCCGCGTCGCCGAAGATCCCCTGGAGCGCGGGCACCAGGTTGCCGAGGTAGCGCCGGATGACGTCGCGCGCCGCGATGTCGTGCTCTGACCAGCCGGCAGGGATGTTCGGGCTCGGTGACGGGGACGGGACCACGGACGCCGAGGGCGAGGGCTCGATGCTCGGTGCGGTCGTCGGGGTGGCGCTGGGAGCCGCCGTCGCGGCGCCGGGGGTTGCCGGGGCGCCAAAGCTCCAGATCGGCGCGGCGTTGGTGGTGCAGGCCGCGACACCCGCGGCGACGCCGGTCAAGCCGGCGGCACCGGCCACGCGGAGGAATCCGCGGCGGCTGAGGCCGCTGCCGACTCCGTTCTCCTCTGGCTCGGCGGGGGACGCGACGTCGGGCTGGGTGCGAACGGTGGGCTCCACGGGCAGGGACACTCCGGTGCGGGGGCTCAAGCGATCGGGTCATGTTGCCGGTCGCAGGCAAATCATGCGAAGTGACGTTTGGCCCAAAGGCCGGGGACCGCGTTCGTCGCGGTCCACGCCGGGCTGGTAGGCTCCCGCCGATGACCACGCCTGCGAGACCCGTCCCGGCCGAACCGGCCCCGGACGAAGCTGCCGCGTTCGCGATGCGGCTTGCGGCGCTCGAGGCGGCCACGCGTGCGGTGGCCGCCGAGCTCGACATCGACCGTGTCCTCGGCCTCATCGTGGATCGCGTCCGCGAGCTGGTCGGCGCCCGGTACGCGGCGCTCGGGATCGCGGACTCGCGAGGCCACATCGAGCGGTTCATCACCAGCGGTGTGCCGCCCGAGACGCGGGCGGCGATCGGCGAGGTCCCGCAGGGCCACGGCCTGCTGGGGGTGATCATCCGGGAGGGGCGGACGGTCCGCGCCGAGGACATGGCCCACGATCCGCGCGCCCACGGGTTCCCGCCCAACCACCCGGTGATGACGTCGTTCCTGGGCGTGCCCGTGTTGGTCAAGGGGCGCTCAGTCGGCAACCTGTACCTGACGGACAAGCCCAATGGGGAGCCGTTCTCCGACGACGACGAGCGGCTGGTCGAGACGTTCGCGGTCCATGCGGGCATCGCGATCGAGAACGCCCGGCTCCACGACCAGGTTCAGCGCATGGCCGTGGTGGAGGAGCGTGAGCGGATCGGCAAGGATCTCCACGACGGCATCATCCAGTCGATCTACGCCGTCGGGCTGTCGCTCGAGGATGTGCCCGAGCTGGTGGAGGACGAGGCCGGCCGGACAGACGCCGTCGCCCGCGTGGACCGGGCGATCGACGCGCTCAACCTGGTGATCGCGGATATCCGCTCGTACATCCTCCGGCTGCGTCCCGGGATCGGGGGCCCCGAGGATCCCGTCGAGGCGCTGGCGCGCCTGGGCGAAGAGCTGGGCATGAACGCGATGATCGATCTTGACGTCGACCTCGAGGAGGGCGCCGACGGGATGCGCGGCCTGGCACCGGACCGCCGGTCCGACCTCCTGTTCATCGCCCGGGAGGCGCTGTCCAACGTGGCCCGGCATTCCGGGGCCACGCGGGCCAGGATCGTGCTCTCCGAGGATGGAGACGGCCTGACGCTGTGCGTGGAGGACAACGGACGGGGCTTCGATCCCGCCACGGTGCCCGGACCCGACGCGTTCGGGCGTCACCAGGGCCTGGGCAACATGCGGAATCGGGCAGTGGGGATGGGGGGAACGTTCACCATCGAGCGCCCGGATGGGCCCGGCACGCGTATCATCGTGCGAATACCGGCGTCCAACCTGCCGGTGCATCCGAGCGTCCCAATGCCGCCACCGGAGATCGATGACCGTGACTGATCTCTCCCCGCGTCCCCTGCGCCTGCTCGTGGTGGATGACCACGAGGTGGTCCGCCAGGGCCTCGTGGCGCTCCTGGACCGCCGCGAGGGATTCCAGGTCGTCGCCGAGGCGGGCACGGCCGCGGAGTCCATCGAGCAGGCCCGCCGCTTCCAGCCCGACATCGTGGTCATGGATGTCCGCCTGCCGGACGGATCGGGTATCGAGGCCTGTCGCGAGATCCGTGCCGAGCTGCCCGCGACCCGGGTGGTGATGCTCACGTCGTACCCGGACGAGGAGGCCGTGCTGTCGGCCATCGTGGCCGGCGCATCGGGCTACCTGCTCAAGCAGATCCGGGCTCGCGACCTCGTTGCCGCCCTGGAGTCCGTCGGACGTGGCGAGTCGCTGCTCGATCCGGCGGTCACCGAGAAGGTCCTTGAGCGCGTTCGCCGGATCGCGACCGGCGCCTACACGGACGAGATGGCGCAGCTCACCGCGCAGGAGCAGCGGATCCTGCTCCTCGTCGCCGAGGGCAAGACCAACAAGGAGATCGCCGCCGAGGTCTTCCTGTCCGACAAGACGGTGAAGAACTACGTGAGCTCCATCCTGTCCAAGCTCAACCTCGAGCGGCGCGCCCAGGCGGCCGCGTTCGTGGCCAAGCACCGGCTGGACCGCGGCGGCGCGTAGCCCCCGGACCGGATCCGCCGGCACCCCGTGGAGGACGATCTCGTCGCCTGGGGGCGTGTCCTGCGCATCGAGACCACCGGCCGCGTCACGGGGCGCGCCGCGCGGGCGGTCGTGGGCTTCGTCGAGGCTGCGGACGGGTCACTTCGGGTCGCGGCCGGTTCCCCGGGCGCGGCCTGGGGTCTCAACCTGCTGGCCAGCCCAGCCTGTCGCGTGACCATCGGCGAGGACACGTGGCCGGCCAGCGCGAGGCCGCTCGAGGGCGCGGAGCACGCCGCCGCCGTCCGGGAGCTGATCCTGCGCTACGGGACCCCGGCCGAAGGGCTCGGGACGGGGCCCTCGTTCGAGCTCCGGCGCGAACCCGGCTGACCTCTTGGGGCGGTGGGTCCCGGACCCACGTGCCATCCGGCCGGGCGACCCGGCGTCGGGCGCACCTAGACTCCCGCCATGCGTATCGTCACCCCCGAAGAAGCCGTCGCGGGGATCCGCTCGCGCGACCAGATCTACGTCCAGTGCGCTGCCGCCACTCCGGAGGTGCTCCTCCGGGCGCTGGTCGCCCGGGCCCCCGAGCTCGAGGACGTGTCGATGGTGCACCTCCACATCGAGGGACCGGGGGCTCACCTCGCGCCCGAGATGGCCCCGCACTTCCGCCACCGGGCGCTGTTCATCGGGCCCAACGCGCGAAGGGCGGTCAACGAGGGCCGCGCGGACTTCGTCCCGGTGTTCCTCTCGGACGTGCCGGACCTGTTCCTGTCCGGCGCGCTGCCGCTCGACTACGTGTTCGTGAACGCCACGCCCCCCGATGCCCACGGCTTCTGCTCCCTGGGCACATCCGTGGAGGCGATGCACGCCGCGGTCAGGGCCGCGAAGACCGTCGTGGTCCAGTTCAACAGCGCGATGCCCCGGACGCTGGGCGAGTCGTTCATCCACGTCAGCGAGATCGACCTGGCGACCGAGGTGGACGAGCCCATTCACGAGGTGCCCCGGCCCAAGATCGGCGACACCGAGCGGCGGATCGGGTCGTTCATCGCCGACCTCGTCCCCGACGGCGCGACGCTGCAGCTGGGGATCGGGGCAATCCCGTCAGCCACCGCGGAGTTCCTGGGGAGCAAGAAGGACCTGGGCATCCACACCGAGATGTTTACCGACGCCGTCGTGGACCTGGTGGAGGCGGGCGTCATCACGGGAGCCGCGAAGGTGCGCAACGTCGGCAAGCTCGTGGCCGCGTTCATGATGGGGACGAAGCGCCTGTATGACTTTGTCGACGACAACCCGATGGTCGAGATGCGTGCGGTGGACTTCACCAACGACACGCACGTCATCCGCTCGTTCCGGCACATGACCGCGATCAACTCGGCGATCGAGGTGGACCTCACCGGCCAGGTCGTGGCCAATTCGATCGGATACCGGATGTACTCGGGCGTGGGCGGGCAGATGGACTTCATGCGCGGTGCGGCCCTGGCCCCCGAGGGCCGGGCGATCATTGCGCTGCCGGCCGCGGCAGGCGCCGACCACTCGATCTCGCGGATCACCCCCGCGCTCCAGGAGGGGGCGGGAATCGTCACCACGCGAGCGCACGTGCGGACCGTGGTCACGGAGTTCGGGGTCGCCGAGCTGTGGGGCAAGAGCCTGCGGGAGCGCGCCAAGGCGCTGATCGCCGTTGCTCACCCGGATCATCGCGATCGGCTGGAGCACGAGGCCCGGCGGCACTACGAGCTGTAGGCGCGGTCGCGGCCGGCCCGGTTCCGTCCCCGTCGCGGTCCCCGGTCGCGGTCGCCGCGGTCGCGGGCCAGGCACTTGCTGATCAGCACGGGTGATATCCGGGGGCCATCGGCCTCCGCAAGGGGCCTCGCCCCCCCCGGGGAATCGCAAACGCCCCCGCCGCGGCGGAGGCGCAAGGTTCGGGTGGGTGCCGGGCGTCCCCTCCGGCACCCACCTCGCACGCATGGTCGGGCTTTCGACTCACTCTCGGTGAGTGCCGAGTGGACCGCCTTGCCGGGACCTGCGGACCCTCCCGTGGGGCGATCGGCCCGGCGACCTGGAGGGTGATGTGCGCCCATCATGGCCGGGACGCTGAGGCGGCCTTCCGCCGCGCTCGCCCGCTGATCCCGAGCGGATCGGCGCGGGTGCCCGCGACGCCCCTCACGAAAGGATGATCATGCGCACCGAACGCGTGCTGATCATGGGCGCCGCCGGCCGGGACTTCCACGACTTCAACGTGGTCTACCGAGGCGACCCCACTGTCGAGGTGGTGGCGTTCACCGCCACCCAGATCCCGGGCATCGCAGACCGCCGGTATCCGCCGGAGCTGGCCGGCGAGCGCTATCCCTCCGGGATCCCGATCCACCCGGAGGCGGAGCTGGAGCACCTGATCGACGAGCTCGACGTGGACACGGTCGTGTTCGCCTACAGCGACGTCAGCCACGAGCAGGTCATGCATGCGGCGAGCCGGGTGCTCGCCGCCGGGGCCGACTTCAAGCTCCTGGGTCTCGATGCCACGCTCCTCGAGAGCACCAAGCCCGTGGTCGCCGTGTGCGCGGTCCGGACCGGCTGCGGCAAGAGCCAGACGAGCCGCCACGTGGCCTCGCTGCTCGAGGCGCAGGGGCTCAAGGTGGCGGTGGTCCGTCATCCGATGCCGTACGGCGACCTCGTCGCCCAGCGCTGCCAGCGCTACGAGACGTATGCCGACCTCGACCGCCACCAGACCACGATCGAGGAGCGCGAGGAGTACGAGCCGCACCTCGACGCCGGACGGCTGGTATTCGCCGGGGTCGACTACGAGGAGATCCTGCGGGCGGCCGAGGCCGAGGCCGACGTCGTCCTGTGGGACGGCGGCAACAACGACCTTCCGTTCTACCGGCCGGACGTGATGATCACCGTTGCCGACCCGCTCCGGCCCGGCCACGAGCTGCGCTACCACCCGGGCGAGGCCAACCTGCGCATGGCCGACGTGATCGTCATCAACAAGGTGGACTCGGCGACGCCGGAGGCCCTTGCCACGGTCCGGGCCAGCATCGCCGAGGTCAACCCGCGGGCGGCCGTGGTCGAGGCGCGATCATCGCTCACCCTCGAGGGTGGGGTGATCCGGGGGCGCACGGTTGCGGTTGTCGAGGACGGCCCGACGCTCACCCACGGTGGCATGACCTACGGCGCCGGCGTGGTCGCGGCCAGGCGGTTCGGCGCCTCCGAGCTGGTGGACCCGCGGCCGTACGCCACGGGCGAGCTCGCGGACACGCTCGCGAAGTACCCGAAGCTCGAGCGCCTGCTGCCCGCGATGGGCTATGGCGACAAGCAGATCCACGAGCTGGAGTCGGCGCTCGCCGCGATCCCGGCCGACGTGGTGCTTGCGGCGACGCCGATCGACATCACGCGGGTCCTCACCGTGGCCAAGCCCGTCGTGCGCGTCCGCTATGAGCTGGAGCCCGTGGTGGGATCGGTCGCCGAGCATCTCGGCCCCGTGATCCGGCGCGCCAAGGAGGCCATGGCCACGACCCGCTGATCAAGCTCACGGTTCCGGGGCCGGTCGCGTCACGTCGCGGCCGGTCCCGTTCCGAGGCGTGACGGCGAGTCCGCTCTCGGCCATCGCGTCGCCCAGCCCCCCGATGCCGGTGAACCGCCGCTCGTAGGCGAGCCCGAGCCGTGCTGCCGCATCCTGGGCGCTCGCATCGAGGGCCTCGTCGTCGGTCTGCGCGAGGTACACGAGCCGGCGGTAGTTGCCAAAGATGGTGGGCAGCAGCTGCGGGTGCCGGTCGAGCTTCAGGCCCTTCCACACGAGGGTGTCGAACTGGCGGGCCAGGAAGTCGGTGAGATAGAAGGTCCCGGGCTCCTCGTCCGAGAGCGCGGCGAACGCCTCGCTGCCGGCGTAGATCTCGTAGCAGTGCGCGCCGGGCAGGCGTTCGACGCCGGTGCCCGCGAGGGCCGCATCGAGCATCCCGCCCGTCCCACAGTCGGCATACCCGACGAGCAACCCGACGTCCGGCCCGCGCTCGGCCTGCATGGTGGCGATTTCGATCGAGCACGGCGGCGGGGATCCGTTCCGGGCGGCTGTGCAGCGACGCCGGCAGGCAGGTGAGCTCGACGCCCGGGACCTGGGCCAGCACCGCGAGCAGCTCCCGGGCCAGCGCACCGCAGCCGATCACGACCGTGGGCGCTGTGGCCGTCGGCTCGTCTGGGTCGCTGTGCCGGTCGTTGGTCACGCCAGCTCCGATGCCACTGGGGTGTTCCATGATGTGGAATGATGCCGCATGGCGGAACGATCTCCGTGGAGCAGCCTACGAGATCGAGCGAACAGGTGTCCAGCGAGCAGCCGTCGGACCTGCCACATGGACCCTGTGCGGTGCCCGACGACGGGGCATGATGGCCGTCCTGCACGAGTGGACCCGCCGATGCCGAGGATGGCCGGTGCTCCCCGTGTCATCCGGAGGTGGCAGACCACGTGAGCGGGACGCGCTGGGATTACGTGATCGTGGGCGGCGGGTCCGCCGGCTGTGTCCTCGCCAACCGCCTGTCGGCGGATCCGTCGACACGGGTGCTGGTGCTCGAGGCCGGCCGTCGCGACTGGCCGTTCGACGTGTTCCTCCACATGCCGGCGGCGCTCACGTTCCCCATCGGGAGCCGGTTCTACGACTGGCAGTACGAGTCGGAGCCGGAGCCGTTCATGAACGGCCGACGCGTGTATCACGCCCGGGGCAAGGTGCTTGGCGGCAGCTCGTCCATCAATGGGATGATCTTCCAGCGTGGCAACCCGCTCGACTACGAGCGCTGGGCGGCGGACCCGGGCATGGACACCTGGTCGTTCGCGCACTGCCTGCCGTACTTCAAGCGGATGGAGGACTGCACCGCTGCCGCCCCGGACGACCCGTTCCGCGGCCACGGCGGTCCACTCGTGCTCGAGCGTGGACCCGCCACCAGCCCGCTGTTCAGGGCCTGGTTCGAGGCCGCGGTGGAGGCGGGCTACGAGCGGACCGAGGACGTCAACGGCTACCGCCAGGAGGGCGTGGCGCCGTTCGACCGGAACATCCGGAAGGGCCGCCGCTGGTCGGCGACGAAGGCCTACCTCGATCCCGTCCGCGGCCGGCGCAACCTCGAGATCCGGACCGGCACCTTCGTGACCCGGGTCCTGTTCGATGGCACCCGTGCCACCGGCGTCGAGGTCGCGAAGGGGAACGGCACCGAGCGCATCGACGCGGGCGAGGTCATCCTCGCCGGGGGCTCCATCAATTCGCCCCAAACGCTGCTGGTCAGCGGCGTCGGCCCCGCCGACCACCTCGGGGAGCACGGCATCCCGGTCGTCGCCGACCTGCCGGGCGTGGGTGCCAACCTCCAGGACCATCTGGAGGTCTACATCCAGTACCGGTCACTCCAGCCGGTCTCCATGCAGCCCCAGGCGACGCAGCTCTGGCGGCGCCCGTTCATCGGCGCCCAGTGGCTGTTCCTGCACAGCGGCCCCGGGGCGACGAACCATTTCGAGGCGGGCGGCTTCGTGCGCAGCAACGAGGACGTGGCCTACCCGAACCTGATGTTCCACTTCCTGCCGCTCTCGATCCGCTACGACGGCTCGAAGGGGGAGGGGGGTCACGGCTACCAGGTCCACGTGGGCCCGATGTACTCCGACGCGCGAGGGTCGCTCCGCCTCAAGAGCGCCGATCCCCGGACCAAGCCCGCGCTGCGCTTCAACTACCTGTCGACCGAGCAGGACCGCCGGGAATGGGTGGAGGCCGTGCGCATCGCGCGCCGGATCCTGACCCAGCCCGCGTTCGTCCCCTTCAACGGCGGCGAGACCTCGCCGGGCGGGACGGTCGAGACGGACGAGGAGATCCTGTCCTGGGTCGCTCGCGACGCGGAGACGGCGCTCCACCCCTCATGCACGACGAAGATGGGCACGGGGCCGGACGCGGTGCTCGACCCGCGCACGATGCGCGTCCACGGCGTCGACGGGCTGCGGGTGATCGATGCCTCGTCGTTCCCCTACGTCACCAACGGGAACATCTACGCACCCGTGATGATGCTGGCCGAGAAGGCGTCCGACCTGGTGACCGGCAACACGCCCCTCGCCCCGGACCCCGTGCCCTTCTACCGCCATCGGCCCGAAGGGCCAGGCACGGACGTGGCCCCGGGCGGCTGACGGGGATCACGCACCGGGACGGAGGGGGCTGAGGCGAGGTTCGCCTTGACCTCCGGCGCCCGGTTGTCCATCCTGTGGCGATCCGAGGGGTCGGGTCCGCGACGCGTGCGCGTTGCGACGGCGTGCCCGTGATCGGCGAGGTGGCAATGGTGAGCGAGCACCCGGGCAACGCCCGTTGAGCGGGGACGAAGCAGCCCCGACGATTGCTGCCCGGGGCGTGTGGAAGATCTTCGGGTCGGCCGGCGCAAAGCTCAAGGAGCCGCCGGGGCGGGACGTGGTCACCGCCGACTTCCGCCGCGAGACCGGCTCCACGATCGCCGTCCGCGATGTCTCGTTCGAGGTCCAGCCCGGCGAGGTGTTCGTGGTCATGGGCCTCTCGGGATCCGGCAAGTCCACGCTCGTGCGGTGCCTGACCCGCCTCATCGAGCCCACCTTCGGCGAGATCCTCCTCGACGGCGAGGACATCCGTCAGGCAGACCCCAAGCGCCTTCGTGAGCTTCGCCGCCACCGGTTCTCGATGGTGTTCCAGCACTTCGGACTGCTGCCGCACCGGCGCGTCGTGGACAACGTGGCCCTGGGCCTCGAGATCCGCGGCGATGACCGCAAGACGCGCATGGACCGTGCCCGGGAGCTCCTCACCCTGGTGGGCCTGGAGCCGCACGCGATGGCCTACCCGGACCAGCTGTCGGGCGGCCAGCAGCAGCGTGTGGGCCTGGCCCGGGCCCTCGCCGTGGACCCCGAGGTGCTGTTCTTCGACGAGCCGTTCAGCGCGCTCGACCCGCTCATCCGGCGCGACATGCAGAACGAGGTCATCCGCCTCCACCACGAGATGGGCAAGACGATGGTGTTCATCACCCACGACCTGTCCGAGGCGCTCAAGCTGGGCGACCACGTCGCGATCATGCGGGCCGGGGAGATCGTGCAGATCGGGCGCCCCGAGGAGATCGTCGGCGCGCCCGCTGACGACTACGTCGCCGACTTCGTCCAGGACGTGCCCAAGTCGTACGTGCTCACCCTCGGCTGGATCAAGCGCTCGGTCCGCCCCGAGGATCCGCTCGACGGCCCGGAGTTCCCGGCCTCCACCACGATCCGCTCTGCGGTCCATGTGGCGGCCGGCACGGATCGCCCGATCCGGATCGTGGAAGGGGGCACGCTCGTCGGGCTGGTGGACCGCGCACAGATCCTGTCCGCCATCGCGGGCGTGGGGCCCGAGGGTTGACCGCGATCGGCCGGGGAGCCATCCCGGTCGCCGGCCTCGGGGTGTCCCGACGCACGATCGCGGTCGCCGGCGCGGTCGTGGCGATCGTCCTGTGGCTCGTATTCCGCGGCCAGATGAACCTGCCGCACAACGACGACTACGACCTGTTCAACTGGCTCAACGGCCTCCGCACCTGGGTCAACGAGAACCGCACCGTCCTCGAACCCATCCGGGTCGGCGTCGCCGGGCTGGTCGGCGTGTTCGACGAGCTGCTGGCGTCGCTGGGCTGGCCGGGCGTGATCGGGATCGTGGCGGCGCTCGGGTACGCGTTCGGTGGCGTCCGCCTCCTCGTGCTGGTCACGACGGGACTCCTGCTGCTGGGGGTGCTGGAGCTGTGGGACGCCAGCATGGCCGTGATGGCGATGATGCTGGCCGCGGTCCTGCTGGCGCTGCTGATCGGCCTGCCGCTGGGGATCCTCGCCGGGCGGTACGAACGGGTGGCGGCGTTCCTGGCGCCGATCCTCGACTTCATGCAGATCATGCCCACCTTGGCCTACCTGACGCCGATCACCCTCCTGTTCCTGATCGGCGTGGCGCCATCCACGGTGGCGACGTTGATCTTCGCGGTGCCGGCGGCGATCCGGATCACGGCCCTCGGGATCCGCGGCGTGTCGCCCACGACCGTGGAGGCGGCCCGCTCGCTGGGAGCGACGGAGGGCCAGCTGCTGCGCAAGGTGACCCTGCCCCTCGCGCGCCGCCCGATCGGGCTGGCCATCAACCAGACGATCATGCTCGCGCTGTCGATGGTGGTCATCACCGCGCTCATCGGCGCACCCGGCCTGGGCCGGATCCTCCAGCAGGCCCTGTCCAAGGTGAACGTCGGCGAGGCCTTCGACGCAGGGATCGCGATCGTCATCCTCGCGATCGTCCTCGACCGCCTGACCTATGCCGCCGGCGAGTGGCTCGACCCCCGCGAGCGGGCCGCGCAGCGGCGGCGCGGCGGCCGTGGGGTGACGCTCGCGATCGTGGCCGGCCTCGTTGCCCTCGGCCTGGCTGCGCCGCTGCTCATCGACGCCAGGCAGTTCCCGGACACGGTCACGTTCTCGTTCGCCGACCCCGTCAACTCGGGCGTGAGCTGGTTCACGGATACCTTCCGGACGGTCACCATCGGGTTCAAGGACGCGGTTACCTATGGGTTCCTCAATCCGCTCGAGACCGTGCTGACCCAGGCTCCCTGGTGGCTGGTCATCGCGGTGGCGGGCCTGGTGGCGCGCGCCGTGTCGGGCCTTCGGGCGGCCGTCGTGGTCGTGGTCAGCCTGGTCCTGATCGCGCTGATCGGCCTCTGGGCCCACGCGATGGCCACGCTTGCGAACGTGGTCGTGGGCACGCTGCTGACCCTGGGGATCGGGCTCGTGATCGGCATCGTCTCCGCGCGCAACGACCGCTTCCGGACGTTCCTGCGGCCGCTGCTGGACGCAGCCCAGACGCTGCCGGCGTTCGTCTACCTGATCCCGGCCCTCGCGCTGTTCGACCCGACCCGGTTCACCGCGATCGTGGCGGCGGTCATCTATGCGCTGCCGCCCGTGATCCGCCTCGTGGATGTCGGCATCCGGGCGGTGCCGGCCACGGTGATCGAAGCAGCCACGGCATCCGGGGCCACCGCGTGGCAGCTCCTGTGGAAGGTCCAGCTGCCGATGTCGCGCTTCGCGCTCCTGCTGGCGGCCAACCAGGGGATCGTGATGGTCCTGTCCATGGTCGTGATCGGCGCGCTGGTGGGGGCGGGCGCGCTAGGCTACGACGTCATCACCGGGTTCGCCCAGGGCAAGGACTTCGGCAAGGGGCTCGCGGCTGGCATCGCGATCGTCCTGCTGGGGATCCTGCTGGACCGGATCACGCAAGGGGCCGGCGGCAACCGCCGCGCAGGCATGGAGGGTGCCGGCTGAGCCGGCGCAAGGAGGAGCAACAGAATGACCCGAACCAACGTGCAGCGCTGGCTGGCGCTCTCGGCCGCGACGATGCTGTTCGTGGCCGGCTGCGCCCAGAGCTCCGGCGCGACGGCGGCACCGGCAACCCCGGCGCCTGTCGCCACGACGGCCCCTGCGGCGAGCACGGCCGCGGGCTCCGAGGCCCCCGCCGAGTCCACGGGCCCCACCGCCGCCACCTGTGAGGGCAGCGGCGATCACGGCACGGTCCAGCTCATGATCAACCAGTGGGTCGGCGCCGAGGCGAACGTCGCCGTCGCCGAGTGCCTGCTCAAGCAGATGGGCTACGACGTCAAGACCAACACCCTCGCCGAGGAGGTCGCCTGGCAGGGCTTCGAGACCGGCGAGGTTGACGTCATCCTCGAGAACTGGGGCCACCCCGACCTCGAGCAGCAGTACATCACCGATACCAAGCTCGCCACCGACGCCGGTCCGATGGGCGTGCAGGGGATCATCGGCTGGTACGTGCCCGGCTGGATGGCCGACCAGTACCCCGACATCACCGATTGGAACAACCTCAACAAGTACGCCGACCTGTTCAAGACCTCGGAGTCGGGTGACAAGGGCCAGTTCCTGGGCGCCGATCCGACGTTCGTCCAGTACGACCAGGCGCTGATCACCAACCTCGGTCTCAACTTCAAGGACGTGTTCTCGGGCTCCGAGGCCGCCACCATCACCGCGTTCCAGGCCGCCGACAAGAACCAGACCCCGCTCATCGGCTACTTCTACGATCCGCAGTGGCTCCAGAGCGAGATCAAGCTGGTCAAGGTCAATCTGCCGGCCTACACCCCCGGCTGTGACGCGGACCTCAAGAAGGTCGCCTGCGACTATCCCGCGTACACGCTCAACAAGATCGTCCGGACCGCCTGGCTGGACGAGGGCGGCGCCGCCCAGCAGTTCATCAAGAACTTCAACTGGACCAACGCGGACCAGAACCAGGTCGCCGACCTCATCACCAACGGCGGCATGTCCGACGCCGAGGCGGCCAAGGTCTGGATCGACGGCCACCCGGACGTCTGGCAGGCCTGGATCCCCTGATCCGCTGATCTCACCCTCAGCCTTTTCACCGCCGGCGCCGGGTCACCCGCGCCGGCGGTGTCGCGTCCGGGTCCTTCGACCGGCGCACCAGCCCGGCAGCCCGCCATCGCGATGGCTCCCGGCGCGCTCGAACAGGACCAACGGCAGGCGCCGTGGCCTCTCCCGGGGCCGACGATGCGCCTGTCGCATGGAGAGCACCCGATGCACGGAACCTCACGACGCCGGACCGTGGAACGACCGGCCGGGGTCGGCGTCAATGCTGTCGTCTGGATCGAGCCGGGCCGCGCGATCGTCGTCCGCGGTGGCGATGGCGCCGAGCTCGCCTCGACTGAGCTCCCGATCCCCGCGGCGTTCGCCATGACCCCGCCTGCCCTGGCCGAGGTGGCGCATTCCATCGGCGCCGTGGACCGGGTCCTGGTGCTCGGCGAGGGCGATCTCCGGACCGCCCTCGAGCGCGAGATCGTGGCCATCGGCCACCGCCCCGAGACCATCAGCGAGGCGGAGGTCACCGGTCACGTCGACGCAGCGATCCTCGCGGAGCGGCTCGCGCACCTGCGGTAGGCCGCCCGCGGCCAACCCGGCTCAGCGTCGGGTGATCGGCCACCTTGGCCTGATCGGGCGGGCCGTCCGGCAGGGGCCGATTGCCGACCGGCCCGGGCCCTCTCCACCGGACGGCACTCCCGCGCGACCCCCTCCCGGGCCGAGCATGTGGATGCGGGCCCGGAGCGCGTGATCCTGTTGCGAGGCTCCGTACCCCCACGTAGCGAGGTCTGCGCGCGATGCCGCCTGTGACACCTACGACGTCCCCCGATCTGATGCCGGCTCTTGCATCTTCCTGGTTCGGAGGAGGGTTGTCGCCCGAGGCGGTCGCCCGCCTGGCGTCGATCGCCTCGCGGCGCCTGGTGCCCTCGGACACCGAGCTGTTCCACGAGGGACAGGTGACCGAGGCGATGTCGATCGTCCTCGACGGCCGGGTCGCGTTGCGGACGCTCGTGCCGGAGCGCGGCATGGTCACCATCCTCACGGTCGAGGCCGGCGACATCATCGGCTGGTCGGCGCTCGTGCCGCCGCACCGCGCCACGTCGGTGGGGATCGCGATCGAGCCCGTGACGCTGATCGACTTCCAGGGCGAGACGCTGCGCCAGCTCCTGCGCGAGGACCATTCCCTCGCCGCGTCGGTCTACCCGCGCGTCATGCAGGCGATGGGCCGCCGGCTGGCTGCCACTCGCCTCCAGCAGCTGGACCTGTTCGCGCGCGAGGAGTGGAATCGGTCGGAGACCCGGCCGTGGTGAACGACGAGCGTCTCCCGTACGCGCCGTATCCCAGCCCGACCGGCACCGCCGTGGCGGCGGCGCCATCCTCGGTCGCCTCGCCCAACGGGACCGGGCCCTGGTTCCTCGCCAGGGCCAACCTCGGCCTGCTCCTGGACCAGCTCCGCGCCGACGGCCGGACCGTGATCGGGCCGACGGTCCGGGATGGGGCGATCGTGTACGGCGAGATCTCGTCCGTGGACGACCTGCCGGCCGGGATCGGAGACGAGCAGACGCCCGGCCACTACGGGCTGGTCGAGCGCGGCGACCGTCGGGTGTTCGACTACACGGTCGGACCCACGGGACCCAAGCGCTGGACGTTCCCGCCGATCGTGCCGCTCAACGTCGGCCGGCGTGAGGGCCGGTCCGTCAGCTTCGAGCCAGCGACCACCGAACCTGCCAGGCTGGCCTTCCTCGGCGTCCGGGCCTGCGAGGTCGCCGCCCTGGGCATCCAGGACCGCGTGTTCCTGGGCGGCCCGTACACCGACGAGGACTACCGGGCGCGCCGTCGGGGCGCCCTGATCATCGCCGTCAACTGCGCGACCGCCGCCTCCACCTGCTTCTGCACCTCGATGGGCACCGGCCCCGAGGTCCGAGGGGGCTATGATCTCGCGCTCACGGAGCTCGACGAGGGCTTCGTCATCCGGACGGGATCCCCCGAGGGTGCCGCTCTCGTCGCCCACCTGCCGCTCCTGGCCGCCGACGCGGGCCAGATGCTCCGCGCGTCGGAGTCGGTGGGCAAGGTTGCCGCAACGATGGGCGACCCGGTTCCCACGGCGGGTCTCCACGATCGCCTGATCGCGCAGTTCGACAGCCCGCAGTGGGCCAAGGTGGCGGAACGCTGCCTCTCCTGCGCCAACTGCACGATGGTCTGCCCCACCTGCTTCTGCAGCAGCGTCACCCAGCGATCCGACCTGGACGGCGACGTGTCGACCTCGGAGCGGGTCTGGGATTTCTGCTTCACGGCAGGCTTCGCCAAGGTCGCCGGAGGCAACTTCCGGAGCCGGCCGCGTGACCGGTACCGGCAATGGCTCACGCACAAGTTCGCGACCTGGGTGGACCAGTTCGGGATGTTCGGATGCGTCGGCTGCGGCCGGTGCATCACGTGGTGCCCGGTTGGCATCGACATCCGGCAGGAGCTGCTTGCCGTCGCGCCGCCGCTGGCGGCACGGCCGGACCCGGTCCGACCGGCGCCGGTCGCGGCCAGCCCGGGGGACTACGCGACGGCCCGCGTGGTGTCGATCCGGCGCGAGACCCACGACGTGACCACCCTGACCATCGGCGACGTGGAGCCGGCGTTCCTCGCCGGCGCGTTCGGCCAGTTCGCCATGGTCGCGATGCCGGCCTTCCCGCCGGCCCCGATCTCCATCTCCCGGTTCGGACGTGACACCATCGACCTCACGATCCGGGCGGCGGGTCCCGCGACGGCCGCGATCAGCGGCCTCGGCCCGCGCGACGAGATCGGTCTCCGGGGTCCCCTCGGCACGTCGTGGCCGATCGAGCGCGCGATGGGCCACGACGTGGTCATCGTCACCGGCGGCATCGGCCTGGCGCCGCTGCGACCGCTGATCGACGGGATCTTGGCCCAGCGGGACCACTTCGAGAACGTTCGCCTGTTCTACGGTGCCCGGACGCCGTCCGACCAGCTGTACGGCGAAGAGCTTCGCGGCTGGGCCGCGCGCGGCGATGTCGAGGTCAAGCTCATCGTCGACCGTGAGGGTCCCGGCTGGACAGGTCCGGTCGGCGTCGTCACCCAGCTGTTCGACCAGGCCACATGGAGCGGCGAGCGATCGCTGGCCTTCGTCTGTGGCCCCGAACGGATGATGGAGGCGACGGCCGATGCCCTGTATGCCCGTGGCCTCTCGAGCGACCGCATCTTCGTGACGCTCGAGCGGCACATGGAATGCGGGATCGGTCTGTGCGGGCACTGCCAGACCGGCCGCCTGTTCGTGTGCCGGGACGGCCCCGTCTTCGCGCTGTCACAGCTCGGCGACGTCTTCGGCAGGGAGGGCATGTGATGGTCACCGTGGCTGCTCGCCCCAGGCTCCGCGTCGGGGTGGTCAAGATGGCCTCCTGCGACGGCTGCCAGCTCACCCTCCTCGATCTCGAGGACGAGCTGCTCGCCCTGGGCGACCGTTTCGACCTCATCGAGTTCCCCGAGGCCAGCTCGCTGCGCTCGGGGGGCCCGTACGATGTCCTCCTCGTCGAGGGCTCCGTCAGCACACCCCAGCAGGCCGAGGAGATCGTGGAGCTGCGGGCCAAGGCCAAGCTCCTCGTCACCATCGGCGCCTGCGCCAGCTACGGCGGCATCCAGGCGCTCCGCAACTGGAGCGACCACGACGTGTTCCGGGCGGCGGTCTATGCCCACCCGGAGTACGTCGACTCGCTCGCGACCGCGACGCCCGTGTCGGACCACGTCAACGTGGACGCCGAGCTCCACGGCTGTCCGATCAGCCCGGAGCAGCTGCGCGAGGTCCTGGTGTCGGTGGCCGTCGGCCGCCGCCCCCAGATCCGCGAGGAGGCCGTCTGCCTCGAGTGCAAGCGCCGCGGGACCACCTGCGTGATGGTCGCCCAGGGCATCCCGTGCCTCGGGCCCGTGACCCAGAGCGGGTGTGGGGCGCTGTGTCCCACCTTCGGGCGGGGCTGCTACGGCTGCTTCGGCCCACGGGAGCAGGCCAACACGGCCAGCCTGTCCGGGACCTTCGCGTCTGGCGGTCGCGAGGGGGTGGAGGTCAGCCGCCTGTTCGCCGGGTTCACCGGCTGGGCACCCCCATTCCGCCACGTGATCGAGGAGTTCGGAGGCCCGCCCGGGATGACGCCGGCGGCAGAGACGGAGGGAGTCCGCGATGTGCGCAGCTGACGGCACGCTGGTCGCCGACGCCCAGGGGGCCGAGCGCGAGTTCAATGTCCCGTACGTGACGCGGGTGGAGGGCGAAGGGACGCTGCTCCTCAAGGTCCACGGGCGCGAGGTCACCGAGGCGCGCCTCCGCATCTTCGAGGCGCCCCGCTACTTCGAGCGGCTGGTGGTGGGCAGGACCGGCGACGAGGTCATCGACATCGTGGCCCGGATCTGCGGGATCTGCCCCATCGCCTACCAGATGACCGCGGTCCATGCCTTCGAGGACTGCTACGGCGTCACCGTGGACCCGGCGATCCGGGCGCTCCGCCGCCTGCTGTACTGCGGCGAGTTCATCCAGAGCCACGCGCTCCACGTGTACCTGCTGCACGCGCCCGACTACCTGGGGTACCCGTCCGCGCTGGCCATGGCCGTGGACCACCGCGCCGTGGTCGAGCAGGGGCTCGCCCTCAAGAAGGTGGGCAACCAGCTCATCTCGGCGCTGGGCGGGCGTCCGGTCCACCCGATCAGCGTGCGGATCGGCGGCTTCTCGCGCGTCCCGGCACGCAGGGACCTCGACGGGATCCGCCGGGCGCTTGACGACGCCGTGGCCTGGTCCGAAGCGACCGTGCGACTGGTGGCGTCCTGGGATCCGCCGGCGCTCGAGCATCCGCAGCCGCTGGTGGCGCTCCGCCATCCCGACGAGTACCCGTTCAACGAAGGGAGGATCGTGTCGTCGGACGGCCTCGACCTGGCCATCGGGGGCTGGGGCGACGCCTTCGAGGAGCTCCACGTCGAGGGCTCGAACGCGCTCCATGCGCGGACCCACGACGGGGCCGTGTACCTGCTCGGCCCCACGGCGCGGGTCACCCTCGCCGCGGACCAGCTGCATCCCCTCGCGGCGGAGGCCCTCGAGGCCACGGGCCTGCGCGATGCCATCCGGACCAACATCCACCGCTCCATCGTCGCGCGTGCCGTGGAGCTCCTCCACTCGTGCGCCGAGGCGCGCGACATCATCGACGGCTACCGGCCGCCGCGCGAGCCGCGCGTCCCGTTCACCCCGCGCGCCGGCATTGCCGCCTGGTCCACCGAGGCCCCTCGCGGCCTCCTCCACCACCGCTATGAGGTGGATGCGCAGGGCTTTGTCACTCACGCCAAGATCGTGCCACCCACCAGCCAGAACCAGGGGGCCATCGAGGCCGACCTGGCGGCCTTCGCGCCGAGCATCCTCGACCTGCCCCATGAGCAGGCTGTCCATCAGCTAGAGATGCTGGTCCGGGCCTATGACCCGTGCATCAGCTGTGCCACCCACTTCCTCGATCTCCGGATCGTGGAGGACGGGGCCGAGGAGAGGATCACATGACCCATCTCGCCCCACCCTCGGTGCGCCTGCTGGTCTGCGGCAACGCGGACCGGGGTGACGATGGAGCGGCGCTGTCCGCCGTCGCCACGCTCCTTCCGTCGTTGCCGTCGGCGCTCCTCGAGCGCCTCGAGGTGCGTCGATGCGGGCACCTGCGCGTGGAGGATCTCACCGACGTCCCGACCGGCGAGGTGACCGTGGTGGTGGACGCTGCCGTGGGGATCCCGCCGGGCCACGTGGTCAGCATGCCCATCAGCGAGATCCTCGCGGACCCGGCGTCACCCACGCCGCGCTCGTCCCACGAGCTGCCCATCGAGCAGGTGCTTGGACTCGCGCAGGTGCTCCGTCCTGGCGGGCTTCCCGCGGGGACGTTCATCGGGATCGGAGGGCGGCGGTTTGGCTACGGGCGGCCGCTGTCACGCTCGGTCAGGCTCAACATGGAGCACTTCCAGGCCGCGATCGCGGCCGAGCTGGCCAAGCTGACCCACGTCTCCGAGGGCCCCCCGGCCTCGGGGTAGCGCGGCCGGGCTGACGCCCGGCGACCAACGGCACCGCGACCAACGGCACCGCGACCAACGGCACCGCGACCAACGGCCCTCGCCGTTCAGGACCCCTCGCCCTCCGGGTCGCCGGACAGGGAGGGGCACGCTACCCCTGTCCAGATCCCGTTGCGCCGGTCGGCCGGCACCATGGAGGAACCCCGGTGAGCGTCGTCCCGCCGCACACGCCGACGCTGGTCAGCGACGTGATGGTCGCCGAGCCCATCATGGTCCGGGTGGATTCGGGGTTGGCCGACGTCGCGAGGCTGCTGGAGCAGCACCAGATCTCCGGCGTGCCCGTGCTCGATGACGCCGGTGCGCTCGTCGGGGTGCTCAGCGAGTCGGACCTGCTCCGGGCTCGAGCCACCGCCTACCTGTGGGCCAACTGGCAGACGCTCCGCGTCAAGCACCTCATGACCACCCCCGCGCTCACGATCCGGGGCAGCGAGCCGCTCACCCTCGCCGCGCGACGGATGGAGCGCCACCACGTGAGCCGCCTGGTGGTCGTGGCCGACGAGGACGAGTCGCGGCCGATCGGGGTGATCGCGATCGCCGACCTCCTCAGGGTGATGGCGGACCTGGCCGGAGATGCGCCCCCGGAGCCGATCGAGCCCGACGATCGCGCGGCGCCCATGGACATCGACGGCGTGGGGGATCGCGGCGACTGAGGCATGCCGTGACAGCCGGGGGCGAGTCGCCGGCTGCCGCCAGCGCCCTCGCCTCAGGCGATGACCTGCTCCAGGCCCACCTCGTAGCCCGCGTCGAACGCCGCGCCGTCCGCCTCGATCATCTCGGGCCGCCTGGTCCCAAGCAGGACCGCGAGCGCCCGATGGACGCTCTCCCGCTCCACGAGGCACCCGCGGCCGACCAGGGCGCCGAGGGCCACGATCGAGACCAGCTTGTCGTCACCGGCCTGCTTCGCGAGGGCCGTGCAGGGCACGTCCACGACATCGATGTCGTCGCGGCCCGCCTCGGCCTCGATGAGGGTGGTGTTCACCACCAGCACCCCGCCCACGGCGACCAGGGGCGCGTACTTCGCCAGCGACGGCGGGTTGAGCACCACGACGCCGTCGGCGCGATCGACGATCGGGGACCCGATGAGCTGGTCGGCCACGATGACCGTGCAGGACGCCGTGCCGCCGCGCATCTCGGGTCCATATGACGGGATCCAGAGCACCTCCCGGCCCTCGAGCAGGGCTGCCTCGGCGAGCACCTTGCCCGCGAACAGGATCCCCTGGCCACCAAACCCGGCGATGATCGTCGAGCGTTCCATCGTCACTCCTCCAGGCGGCCCATCGCCCGCTTGGCGGGCGGCCTGCGGGGAGCGGCGGCGGCGCAGCCGCCGGCCGCGGTGGTGCCCACCGGCCACGGCAGCGCCGGGGCGATGCCCTTGCCGCGGTCCACGAACGTTCCGACGGTGTATATGCGCATCACGTCGCCGACGAGGTGGGCCATCGCCTCCGACGGGGTCATGCCCCAGCCAACGGGACAGGTGCTCAGGACCTCGACGATCGAGAAGCCCTTGCCTTCGAGCTGGACCTCGAAGGCCCGCTTGATGGCCTGCTTGGCCTTGCCCACCAGCCCGGGGTCGCCCACGCTGACGCGCGCGGCGTACTGCACGCCGGGCAGCAGCGAGAGCATCTCCGTCACCGGAAGGGGTGAGCCGGTGGTGGCGGTGTCACGCCCCAACGGGCTCGACGACGTCTTCTGGCCGGGCAGCGTGGTCGGGGCCATCTGGCCACCGGTCATCCCGTAGATGCCGTTGTTGACGAAGATCGTGGTGAACCGCTCACCGCGGGCGGCGGCATGGACAATCTCGGCCGTGCCGATCGCGGCCAGGTCGCCATCGCCCTGGTAGCTGAACACGACCTTGTCCGGCTGGTAGCGCTTGACGCCGGTGGCGACGGCGGCCGCGCGGCCATGCGGTGACTCCACGGCATCGAGGCGCAGGTAGTCGTAGGCGAACACGGAGCAGCCGACGGAACCCACCAGCAGCGTTCGGTCGCCGACCTCGAGCTCCCCGAGGACCTCGGCCAGGAGCCGGTGCACGATCCCGTGTCCACAGCCCGGGCAGTAGCTGGTGGTGTTGGTGAGCAGCGCCGGTCGTCGGTAGATCGTCCTGCCCTCGACCGCGGTGGAAACCTCGGGCGTGATCATCGCTCGCCCTCCTCGCGCGCCGCCCGCGACCGGAACGGCCGGGCGGGTTCCGTCGTCGACCAGGCGCGCCTGGCGGCTGCCACCACCTCGTCCGGGCTGGGCACCATGCCGCCCATCCGTCCATGGTGGAGCACCGGGACGGCTCCCTCGAGCGCGAGGCGGACGTCCTCCACCATCTGGCCGGCCGAAAGCTCGACGACCAGGACCGCCCGGTTGCCCCGTGCGGCCTCACGGAGCGCCTCCGCCGGGAAGGGCCAGAGCGTGATCGGGCGGAACAGGCCGGCCCGGAGGCCCTGTTCGCGGGCCCGGGCAACCGCGGTCCGTGCCACCCTCGCCGCCGTGCCGTAGGCGACGAGCAGGACCTCCGCATCCTCCAGGTGCTCACCCGCCCAGCGGGTCTCGCGCGCCGCGATCCGGGCGTAGGTGGTCTGGAGATCCACGTTATGGCGCTCGAGGTCGTCCGGGAGGAGGTGGAGCGACTTGATCACCCGCGGTTCGCGGTCCCCGGCGCCCTCGATGGACCAGTCGGGGTGCTGTCGTTCGAGGGTGGGGAAGACCGGTTCGACGGGCTCCATGGCCTGGCCCAGGATCCCATCGGCGAGGATCATGACCGGTGTCCGGTAGCGCTCGGCCAGGGCGAAGGCGTCGCCCACGAGGCCAATCGCCTCGGCGATGGACGAGGGGGCCAGCACCGGCACGCGGTAGTCGCCGTGTCCGTGACCCTTGGTCGCCTGCAGGTAGTCGCCCTGGGAGGCGCCGATGCTGCCCAGCCCGGGACCGCCGCGCATCACGTTGACGAGCACGCAGGGCAGCCTGGAGCCCGCCATGTAGCTCATGCCCTCGGCCATCAGGCTGATGCCCGGGCTGGAGCTCGAGACGAGGACGCGAGCCCCGGCCGCGGCCGCGCCGAGCGCCATGTTGATCGCCGCGAGCTCGCTCTCGGCCTGGACGAAGACGCGGCCCTCCTCGGGCATCCGCCGGGCCATCCACTCGAGCAGCTCGGCCTGGGGCGTGATCGGGTATCCGAAGTAGGCGTCGCACCCCGCCGCGATGGCCGCCTCGGCGATGGCCTCGTTGCCCTTCATCAGGATCCGGGCGGGGTCGGCGGACGCCTCGCCGCCGGTCCCGGGCGGCGAGGCGACGAGGTGGGGGCGCTCGGCGCCCTCGGGACGGGCCACAGTGGGCATGGGGATCAGGCCTCCCTGGGCCGGGCGAACACCGTGAGGGCGGCGTCCGGACACATCCGGGCGCACTTCGCGCAGCTCGTGCACGCCTCGGGATGGATGAGCGTCACCGGGTGATGGCCCATCGCGTTGACCGCGACGGGATCAAGCGCCAGCGCACCGGGCTGGCAGGCATCGATGCACAGGCCGCAGCCCTTGCATCGTTCGTTCGCGACGAGGATGGGTCGGAACGAGGGAGATCCGCTCTGGCTCCGCCGAGGGGGAGTCTGCGTGAGCGGAGTGGACATGGCCATGCGACTTGGCACCTCCAGTGGATCGAGGATGGTCCGGGTTCCGGGCACGCGCGAGGGCCGAAACGTCATGACCAGCCGGGCCGGACATCCCCTCGACGGACGGCTCGCGGTTCCGTCCCTAGTCCGCCGCCACGCCCCGTCGAGGTGGCTCGTCGCCGGCGAGCGTCCGGACGCGGGCGACGAGCTTCCTGCTCCGTCAGGCGGTCCGCGGCGGCCGAGTGGATCTGCCGGCGCCGGCTGTGTCGCCGATCGTCCGCACGCAGCGTGCGCTCCAGGCGGCCGCGCAGCACCCCCGGTCCGACCACGGTGACGTCGTCGGTCGGCGGGACGCGATCCGCGACGTCCTCGACGAACAGGCGCAGGTCATCCCGGCGGGCGCGTTCGGCCATGTCGGTCCCACCGTCGCCGTGGCGACCAGACGTGGCCACGGGCCCCCGGCCTTCGTGGAATCCGTGATCCCGTGCCTCCGACCGGACACGTTCCACGGTCGCCCGGTCTGCCCAGCGGACGATGATGGCTTCCTCGCTGTCGATCCAGACGAGGGTCGTGGCACCCTGGCCGATCTGCACGTGCATGGACCGCTCCGATCCACGGGCCCATGCCAGGCCCGTCCTGCCGTCCGCTCCGCGGTTCCTCGACCGCCTGACGCGCAGCGGTCGCGCGATGTCCGAACACTCCCGAGGATGGCGCGCTCGGCTGGTTCCGGACAGAGGCAATCGGCGCTTGTGGGCGGCCCGATGGCCCCCACGCGCTCCGCAGGCTGGCCATGACAGGGCACGGTCGCAAGCTGACCCTCCGGCGCGAGCAGGAGCTTGTTCGCCATCTAGTCGGCTCGCGTGATGACCCGGGCCGCTCGACCCCCGCGGACTGTGCGGGGTCCCGGCCCGTCGTGACAACTGGCACTCATGCGCATCTTCGCATACAACGATGCTTGCACCCATGGACGAGATCACGATCCTGCAGGCAGAGATCCTGAAGACGCTCGCCAACCCGCGACGGCTGGAGATCCTCCATCGCCTTGCCGAGGGTCCGTGCGAGGTGGGCAAGCTCGCCGAGGAGCTCGGCGCCAGCCAGCCCAACGTTTCCCAGCACCTCGGCGTCCTGCGCGCCGCCGGACTCGTCGAATCCACCCGGGACGGTCGCGAGGTCCGCTATCAGCTCACGGACATGGACGTCATCACGGCCTGTTCCGTCATGCGCGGCGTGCTCCAGCGCCGCCTCACCCGACTCGGCCGCCTGTCGCTCCACGACCAGGCCGCGAGCGAGCTCGTCGAGATCCAGTAGATGGCCCCGGCGGAGAGCAGCCCCAAGGAGGGCGCATTGGAAGAGCAACCGATCAACTTCGTCGTGTTCTCGGGCACGGACGACAAGCTGCAGGCCCTCGCGGTCATGACGGCCGGTGCCGCCGCCCTGGGCAAGCAGGTCAACATCTTCCTCCAGTACTGGGGCCTGGACGCCTTCAGCAAGGCCAAGATCGACGCCGACCACGGGCTTGCCCCGGAGGCTGGTGCCGAGGGTCGCGCGAAGGTCGATGCCCTCGCCGCAGCCGGCCAGGCCAGCTGGGCCGAGACCCTTCGCCAGGCCAAGGAGCTGGGCGAGGTCGACATCCAGGCCTGCTCACTGTCCATGGACATCCTCGGTCTCGAGGAGTCCGACCTCGATCCGCTCGTCGACGGCCTGGAGGGCGTGACCGCCTTCTACCTCAACGCCGGCGACGGCCAGATCGTCTTCATCTAGGAGGAACCAGCAACCATGGCAGACGTCCAGGTCGACGCCCGCGGGCTCAACTGCCCGATGCCCATCGTCAAGACGGCCCAGGCCGTGAAGGCGATGGCCTCGGGGCAGACCGTCGAGGTCCTCGCGACCGATCCAGGTTCCGTCAAGGACTTCGCGGCGTGGTCCAAGACCACCGGCAATGACATCGTCGAGCAGGCGACCGACGGCGGCGTGTTCCGCTTCGTGATGATGAAGAAGTAGGGTCGTAGCAATGACGCTCGCCGAAGCCCCCGTGACCCCCGAGACGCTCCCCGTCCCGGAACCGGACAAGGAATCCGGGACCCGCAACAACGGGATCGCGATGATCTGTTACAGCGGCGACCTGGAGAAGACCTGGGCCGCCATGATCCTGGCCTCCACGGCCGGCGCGATGATGATGCCGACCAAGGTGTTCGTGACCTTCTGGGGCCTCCAGACCTTCGTGAAGCCCGAGAAGCGGATCACCGGCGACAACTGGATGCAGAAGATGCTGTCCATCATGTCGCGCCCCGGCATCGCCCATCGCAAGCTGTCCAAGATGAACTTCCTGGGCATGGGCCCGTGGATGATGCGCAAGCTCGCCAAGCAGTACAACGTCGCGTCGCCGGCCGAGCTTCTCGAGATGGCCACCGCCATGGGCGTGGAGTTCATCCCGTGCCAGATGACGATGGACATGTTCGGCATCAAGCGCGAGGACCTCATCGACGGCATGGGTGATCCCGTCGGTGCCGCGACCTACCTGGGCTACGTCGGCGACGGCGCCGCGCCCATCTTCATCTAGCGCCTCCCCGGGCGGGCGGCGCCCCCCGCTGCCCGCCCTCCCTCTCCATCGCGTCCCGAACCGCGCTCCGAAAGGACATCCCTGCCATGACAGAGACGGCCCTCCCGCCCATCACGCTCACGATCGACGCCCGCGGCAGCTTCTGCCCGGGACCGCTGATGGAGCTCATCCGAGGCATGAAGGAATCCGAGGTCGGCGACGTGATCGCGGTCCTGTCGACCGACAAGGGCTCCAAGACCGATATCCCCAAGTGGGTCGGCAAGGCCGGCCACACGCTCGTCGGCGTGTTCACCCGCGATGACTTCGACGAGATCATCGTCGAGAAGGTCCGGTAGCTCGGTGCAGCGAGTCGTCGTCCTGGGCGGCGGCGTTGGCGGCACCCTCTCCGCCAACCTCATCGCCCGCAAGCTCAAGCGCCAGATCGCAGCCGGCGCCGCGTCCGTGACCGTGGTCGATGTGACCGGGGTGCACGCCTACCAGCCCGGGTACATGTACATCGCCATGGGCCAGGAGCGCGCCAGCAGGCTCGTCCGGCCCGAGAAGAAGCTCCTGGACAAGAACGTCGAGCTGGTGGTCGACAAGATCACGCGCATCGACACGGCGACCCAGACGGTGTCGCTCGGTTCGGGCGCGGAGCTCGGCTACGAGCAGCTCGTCATCGCGACGGGATCCCGGATCGTGCCCGAGGACCTGCCGAACTTCGACTCGCAGGCCCATCACTTCTACAGCGCCGAGGCGGCCTCCCGTCTGCGGACGGCGCTCGACGCGTTCGACGGTGGCAAGATCGTGATCGGGATCGCCGGCATCCCCTACAAGTGCCCGCCGGCGCCGCTCGAGGTCGCGTTCCTGATCGAGTCCGAGCTGCGCGAACGCGGTCTGCGTGACAAGACCGAGATCACGTTCCTGTCGCCCATCAACCGCGCGTTCACCATCGAGAGCGTGTCCGAGATGGTCACCCCGATCTTCGAGGAGAAGGGGATCAGGCTGGAGCTGCTCGCGGGCGTGGGCGAGATCGACGCCGAGCGCAAGGTCGTGGTCACCGATGCCTTCGAGGAGCACCCGTACAACCTGCTGATCTGCGTGCCGCCCCACAAGGGCGCCCAGGCGCTGATCGACTCGGGGCTCACGCCCAAGTCGGGATGGCTGCCCACTGACCGCCAGACCCTCCAGGTCAAGACGGTCGCCAAGCCCGCGCCCGGCCAGGCCGACGAGGACATCCCGCGCTTCCCCAACATCTACGCCCTGGGTGACACCACGGACCTGCCGCTGTCCAAGGCCGGGTCCACGGCCCATTTCGAGGCGCCGATCATCGCCGAGCGGATCGCGGCCGCCGTCGAGGGCCGCGAGCCCGAGGGCAAGGACGCGGCCTACACCGGCAAGGTCATGTGCTTCTTCGAGGTCGGTGACGGGAAGGGCACCCTGCTCCAGTTCGACTACGACCATCCCCCCAAGCCGCCCAAGCCCGGCAGGCTGTGGCACCTGGGCAAGGTGATCTTCAACAAGACGTACTGGCACACCGTGCCCAAGGGCCGCGTCTAGCGCGTCCGTCTCGGCCGGGCGTCGAGTCTCAGGGAGGCAAGTTTCATCCCGCTACAATCCGGGCGTGAACCACTCCTGCTCCCACCAACCCGTGGCCGCCCCGTGAGCGGCCACGTCTTCCGCCGGTCCTCCGTGCCCGAGCCGCCGGTTGCGACCAGCGCACGTGGCTCCACGATCACCGACACCGAGGGGCGCGAGTATCTCGATGCCGCCGGCGGTGCGGTGGTGGTCAACGTCGGCCACGGACGGCGCGAGATCGCCGATGCCATCGCGGACCAGTCGGCCCGCCTCTCGTACGCGCATGGCTCCGCGTTCACCACGGAGGCCCTGGAGCGGTATGCGGGCGAGGTGGGGGAGCGGCTCCCGGTCGACGAGCCGTACCTGTACCCCGTCTCGGGCGGGTCGGAGGCGATCGAGACCGCGCTCAAGCTGGCGCGCGCGGCGCAGCTCGCGCGTGGCGAGCCGGGCCGGAGCGTGGTGTTCGCCCGCTGGGGCTCCTACCACGGGAACACCCTTGGAGCCCTCGACCTCTCGGGACGCAAGTCCCTGCGCCGCCCGTACGAGCCATGGCTGGGCCGGTTCCGGCACGTCTCCGCCGCGTACCCGTACCGGGCCGCGGACCCGGGGGCGCTGGCGCTCGGGTCCGCGGAGGCACTGGCCTCCGAGCTGGAGGCGGCGATCCGGGAGGCCGGCCCGTCCACGGTCGCGGCATTCGTCGCCGAGCCCATCGTGGGCGCGACGCTGGGTGCCGTGGAACCGCCGGAGGGCTACTGGCCGGCCATCGCGGACGTCTGCCGGCGCCACGGCGTCCTGCTCATCGCGGATGAGGTCATGACCGGGTTCGGGCGGACCGGGGCCTGGTTCGGCATGGATCACTTCGGTGTGCGGCCGGACATGGTCGTCGCCGCGAAGGGCGCGACCTCGGGCTACTGGCCGTTCGGGTTCGTGGCGGCCTCCGGCGAGGTGCGCGACCAGGTGGTGAACGGCGGTGGGTTCGTCCACGGGTTCACCTACTCGCATCAGCCGGTGGCGGCGACCGTGGCCCGCGAGGTGCTGCGGATCCTCGAGACGGAGTCGCTCGTCGAGGCCTCCCGCGTCAAGGGCCAGCGGCTCAAGGCCCTGCTCGGAGCCCGGCTCGGGAGTCATCCGGCCATGGGCGACATCCGCGGTCGCGGGCTGATGGTCGGCGTGGAGCTGGTGCGCGATCGGGCCACGAAGGCGCCCTACCCCCGGTCCGCGAAGCTCGTGGAGCGAGTGGTCCGGATCGCCCGCGAGCGCGGCTTGCTGCTCTACTCGGGGACCGGCAACGCGAATGGGGTCGACGGCGACATCGTCCTGCTGGGCCCGCCGTTCGTGGTCACCGAGACCGAGCTTGGCCGGATCGCCGATGGGCTGGGCGAAGCGCTCGATGCCGCGCTGATGGAGCTGGCCGCGCTCGGAGCCTGAGCGCGTCTCGTCGCGGGCGACGCCCGCCGCTCGCTCGTGCGGACTACCGGCGCGCGGATCCCGCCCGGACGAGCAGCAGCCCACCGAGCACCACGAGGAGGATCGGCCAGACCAGGTCGTTGAAGCCGGGGACCGCGTACGACGAGCCGCCGATGAGGGCGAGCAGCGCTCCCAGGCCAACCTGCCAGCCGATCCCGCCGCCACTGGCCGCCCGCACCAGCGCGATGAACAGGAACGCAACGCCCAGGCACAGCGTTCCGAGCCCCGACTCGTCGGGGACACCGGACGCGATCAACAGGTCCGGCGCGGCGAGGGCGGTGATGATCGAGCCCAGGTACAGCGATCCCATGCCCCGGTTCACGAGCCACGAGACGAGGAACGCGACCCCCACCGCCAGGAACAGCAGCGAGCCGGCCGTCTCGAGCGCCGGGAACGCCAGCCGGAGCAGCAGGAGCGCCCCGAACACGACGAGGAAGATCCCGAACCACGGCAGCCGTCCTCGGCCGGCCGGCCCGCCGAGATCGGTCCATTCCCACGCGTACGCCCGACCCCCACCCCCGGAGATCACGTTGCCGCTCAATGGCTGGTCGCGCCGGTCGGTCATCAGGTCCTCCTGTCGTCGCTCTGCAGGGTACCGTCTCAGCTCGCGGATGGAGGCTGCATCGGCCACCCACGCGGGACTAGGATTCGGTCGAGATGCCGCACGTCATGACCGTCCAGGGCCCGGTCGACCCTTCGACCCTGGGGTTCATCCTTCCCCACGAACACACCCAGTGCACCCTGTGGCACATCCCGAACCGCTGGGACTACTGGGAGCTCACGCCGGACGAGCCGATCATCCTCGAGGAGCTCGCCGCGCTCAAGGCGACGGGCGGCACACTGCTCGCAGACCTGACCCTGCCCGGGATCGGCCGGGATCCGCTGTGGCTGCGCCGGATCAGCGAGCGCAGCGGGATCCACGTCGTCATGGGCGGGGGCTGGTACCGCACCGCGTACTACCCGCCCGAGACGCTGATCGAGAAGCGCTCGGTCGACTCGCTGGCCGAGGAGCTGGTCCACGATGCCACCGTCGGCGTGGGCGACACGGGGATCCGGATCGGCATCCTGGGTGAGATCGGGACCGACAAGCCGTGGGTCACGCCGTCCGAGGAGCGCGTGTTCCGGGCCGTGGCCCGCTGCGCCCGGCGGACGGGCCTCGCGATCTCCACCCACGCCATCCTGTCGGATGTCGGGGCCGCCCAGCTGACGATCCTCGAGGAGGAGGGCGTCGACCCCGGACGGGTCGTCATCGGCCACGCCGACAGCTATCCGATCCTGGATCACTACCTGTCGCTGATCTCACGGGGAGCGTCGATCGAGTTCGACATGCTGGGCATGTCGTTCTCGCCGCAGGAGGAGTACGGCGAGGGCCGGGTCATCGACCTCCTGCTGGAGCTGGTGGACCGCGGCCATGCCGACCGGATCCTGCTCAGCCACGACGTCTGCCACAACAGCCAGCTGCGGCATTACGAGGGCCACGGCTACACGTACCTGACCTCGACATTCCTGCCGCGGCTGCGCGAGCGCGGGCTGGGCGAGGCCGAGATCGACCAGATCACGAGGGTGAACCCACGGCGCCTGCTCACGATCGGGTAGGCGGCCCTCCGGTCGAGCGTGATGGCGCGGGCTACGCGGGACTGGTCATCCGGGAACCGAGCACCACGAGAGCAAGCACGAGCACGGTGATCACTGCAACCGGGATCAGCGCCCTGATCCACTCACGCGTACTGACCGCCGCCAGCTCGATCGGTGCCGGCGAGGCGACCGCCTCCAGCCACAAGGCTCCGCGATCCGCGTTCGACGGGTGACGGCGATACCACCAGACGCCCACGGCGAGGAGGCCGGCCATGACTGCGATCGAGCCGGACAGCCGGAACTCGCTCGGCAGCACCGTGAACAGCACCGAGAGACCGAGGTAATAGGCGAAGAAGACCGCGCCGTTGCGGATGGTCACTGAGAGAGGTTGTCGTGGCGCGCGGAAGAGAGTGGCAAGGACGACGGCCGTCCCAAGTGCGACGAGGAAGAAGTCCACCGTTCCTCCTTGTTCCTGTCCGCTTGCGAGGCTGAATGACCTGGCCCGCGCGGCGCAACCTGCCGAAGGTCACCTTGGGATCCAGCACGTGCCGCAGCGACGGCTCCGGCAAGCGACCCGGTCGGCGCCGACAGCGGCCGTTGCCCTGCAGTCCACGATTTCGCCGCCGAGCCCAGTCCATTGGCTGACGGGGACCGAATCGTGGACCGCCAGCCCACGGAACCCGGGACGAAGGCTGGTCTGTGGCATGTCAGTCAGCGGAATCGCCGCCACTGGCATCCCAGGGGTGGATTCGTGGCCCAGCACTCAACGGGCGGGTGGTCGCCAGCCCCGACGACCAGCCCCGACGACCAGCCCCGACGACCAGCCCCGACGACGACGCCGGAGCTAGACGAGGGACGCGTCCACCGATAGCTCGACGTTGCCCTTCAGCGCACCGGAGACCGGGCAGCCGTCCTTGGCCGCGTTGGCCAGCTCCACGAACTTCGTCTCGTCGATGCCCTCGACCGTTCCCCGCACCGTCAACTCGCTCTTGGCGATCTTCCAGCCCGCGTCCGTCTTGTCGAACGTGACCACCGCCTTGACGTCCAGCGCGGTGGCGGGCGTCGAGTTGCGCGCAAGCTGGGCCGAGAAGGCCATCGAGAAGCACGCCGCGTGGGCCGCGGCGATGAGCTCTTCGGGGCTGGTCTTGCCGTTGTGCTCCTCGGTCCGGGCAGCCCAGCTGACCGGCAGCCGCGAGAACGCCCCGGACGAGACGTAGTTGATCGTGCCACTGCCGCTCTGCAGGTCACCGTTCCAGGTCACCTCCGCGGATCGCGAGACAGCCATCGAAACCTCCTTGGCGTCGAATTCGTGATGGGGTCTGAAGAGACTACCTGAAGCTCAGACCGTGCCGCCAACGCTCGGCTGTCGCCAGCTGCGGCTGCGGGCGCCGTCCACCAGCGAGTACACCACCGGGACCACCAGCAGGGTCAGGAAGGTCGAGCTGAACAGGCCGCCGATGACGACCGTGCCGAGCTCCGCGGCGATGATCGAGCCCTGGTTGAATCCCGCGGCGAGCGGGACCAGGGCCAGGATCGTCGCGATGGCCGTCATGAGGATCGGTCTCACCCGGGTCCGTCCGCCCTCGATCAGCGCCTCGGTCGTGGACATGCCCTGCGCGCGCAGCCGTTCGACGAGGTCGAGGAGCACGATGGCGTTGGTCACCACGATCCCGATCAGCATCAGGAAGCCGATCAGGGCGCTCACGCCAAGCGGCCGTCCGGTGAAGAACAGCGCCGGGAAGGCGCCGATCGTCGCGAGCGGCAGGCTGAACAGGATGATGAACGGGGTGACGAGCGAGTTGAAGGTGAGCACCATCGCCACGTAGACCACCAGGACCGCCACGGCCATCGACACGAACAGCCCGCCGAACGCCTCGTTCATCTGCTCGGTGACGCCCGCGAGGCTGACGTCGACGCCTTCCGGGATCTTGCCGGCCGCCACGAGGGCGTCGATCTCGGCCTGGACGTCCGTGCTGACCTGGCCGGTGTTGTCGCTGGCGATCTCGGCCGAGATCGAGGCGGCGGGGGACTCGTCGATCCGGGTGATGGAGCCCTGGGTGTTGACCTGGTCCACGGTGGCCACGGAGTCGAGGCGGACCTTGGTCACGGCGCCGACCGGCAGCGATCGCAGGGCCTCCACGGATGCCAGCGCCTTGGGGTCGACCTGGACGAACACGTCGGTCCCATCGCCGCCGATCGTGATCCTGGTGGCGACGCTGCCCACGAGGGCGGCCCGGACCTCCTGCGCGACCTGCGCCCCCGTGAGGCCGACCATGATCGACTTGTTGGGATCGGGGACGACCTGGATCTCGGGCGTCGCCTTTGATAGGTCGGACTTGAGGTTGAGCAGCTCCGGGTTGTCCGACAGGGCCTCGACGACGACCTCGGTGGCCGCGGCGACCGCCTCGGCGTCGGCCCCGGAGACGATCACGTTGAGCCCGTTGGATGAGAACCCCGCCAGCTGGGCGACCGCGACGTCGAAGCCGCCGGTCTTGACCGGGGCCAGCGAGTCGGACAGCACCTTGGCGTACTCGTTGAGATCGACGTCGGGCGCCAGCCGGACGGTGATCCGGGCGCTGTTGGCGGGCCGCCCGCTCTGGGCGGCGACGATGGTCTGGAAGCCCGCGTCCCCTTCGCCCGGGATCGAGGTCTGGACAAGGAGAACGTTGGGGTCCGCCGCGAGGATCTCCTCGGCCTGGCTGGTGCGCTCGAGGACCGCGTCCGAGCTGGTGCCGGGGGGCGGCGCGACGGTGACCGACAGCAGCTTCTCGGAGCCGGCGTTGATGAACGCCGTGGGCAGCAGCGGGGCGAGCGCACCTGTCGCGACGAACATGGCCAGCGACACCGCGACCACGCCGATCTTGGTCCAGCGGCTGCGGAGGGCGAAGGTGATCGTGGGGGTGTACGCACGGATCCAGAACGAGTTCCGGGGCTCGCCGTCCTCGTCGACGTTGAGCTTGACCCGGTCGATGACCAGGTAGGCGAGGACCGGCACGACCGTCAGCGCGCAGACCAGCGAGGCCACCAGCGCGAAGGTCACCGTCAGGGCGAACGGCAGGAAGAACTGGGACACGAGGCCACCCACGAAGCCCAGCGGCAGGAACACGCCGACGGTGGTGACCGTGGCCGCGGTGATCGCCCCGGCAACCTCCCTCGGTCCGCGGATCGCCGCCGTCAGGCGGTCCTCACCGAGCGCGCGGTGGCGGTAGATGTTCTCGAGCACCACGATCGCGTCGTCGACCACCCGGCCGACGGCGACCGCCAGTCCTCCCAGGGTCATGATGTTCAGGCTGACGCCGGTCAGCTGCATGACCACGAGGGCGGTGAGGATCGAGAGGGGGATGCTCACGGCGGCCACGACCGTGCTCCGGATGCTGAACAGGAACAGGAAGATGGTCAGGACCGCGAACAGGGCCCCGGTGCCGCCCTCCTGCAGCAGGCCGTCGCGGGACTCCTTGATGAAGCTCGACAGGTCCGAGACGACCGTGATGGACACCAGGCCGGCGTTCTGCTGATCGAGCTCCGCGAGCTTGGCGGTGACGTCCTCGGCGACCTGGACCGTGTTGGCGTTGGAGGTCTTGGAGACCGAGAGCGAGAGGGCCGGCTTGCCGTCGGTGCGGGCGTAGCCGGTGGTGGCGACACTGGCGAGCTCGACGGTTCCGAGGTCGCCGATGGTGATCGGTGTGGGCGCGGCCGGAGCCTCGGCGCCCGACGGCGGGGGCGGAGCCACGACTCCGACAACCAGGGACGCCACCTGCTCGACGCTGTCGATATGCCCGATCGTCGAGACCGGGATCTTGGAGCCCTCGGCGGTGATCTGCCCCGACGGGAAGGTCAGGTTGTTGGCCGCCAGCACGCCCGTGATCTGGCTGAGGCTGACACCGTTCTGGGCGAGCTTGTCCGGATCCAGCGTGATCAGCAGGCGCTGCTCCTCGCCGCCGGTGACGTCGACGCTGCCGACGCCCTCGAGGCCCAGCAGGGCCGGCTCGATCGTGTCCTTCGTGATCCGGGCGGCGTCGGCCAGCCCATCGTCCGTGGTCGCGGCGATCGACGCGATGATCACCGGCGAGGCGTTGATGTTGAGCGCGCTCACCTGCGGGTTGACGGTGCTCGGGAGGCCGGCGCTCTGGAGGTTCTGCTCGATCGACGCGCGGATCTCCTTGACGTCCGATCCGAACGAGAACTGCGCGACGACCAGGGCGAGCGAGTTGGCCGAGGTGGACTGGAGCGCCTCCAGCCGCGGCACCCCCGAGATCGCCCGCTCGATCGGCTTGGTCACCTGCTCCGCGACGTCCGCGGCACCGGCGCCCGGCAGCGGGGCGATCACGGTGATGACCGGGAACTCGATGTCCGGGAGCAGCTCCTGCTTGAGGTTGCCCCAGGCGAAGATGCCGGCGACGAACAGGGCGGCGGCCAACAGCAGCGTGACGCTCCGCTTGGCGACGGCGAACTCGGACAGGCGGCTCATCCTGGATCCTTTCGAGTGGCCAGACGGGACGCCGCCCGCACCAGCGCCGCGAGCGCGTCGCGGAGGAGCGAGAGGTCGCCGTCGTCGAGGACGGCCAGGAGCTCGCGCATCTGGCGGGCGTTGAGCTCCCGGAAGTGGTCGATGAACTGGGCGCCGGCGGAGGTGAGCCCCACGACGACCTGGCGGCGGTCGGACGGGTCGTCGTGCCGGGTGGCGAGGCCATGGTCGACGAGACGGTCGACGAGGCCACTCACCGTGGACAGCGAGACCCCGAGGCGGGCGACGATGCCCGACATGTGGAGATCGCCTTGGGCGCCCAGGAGGTAGAGGAGCTTGGCCTGGGGCATCGTGACGTCGATCTCCAGGAACTCCGGGGCATGGCCGTCCGCGAGACGCTGCATGAGGGCCTCGTAGCCGGCGATGACCTCGTCGACGACGATGGCCCGATGCGTGTCAGCGATGGTGTCGATCCCTTCGGTCGAGGCTGATGCTTCGGTTGCACCAAACCATTCGGCCGACACGATAGATCGGATTGGAGATCCGTGCGTTGCGCCCGCGGGCGATCAGCCCCCGATGTGCGTTCGGCCGATCATCCCCGCGGCGACCGTCTTGTTGCTCGCCTCGTCCACCAGGATGAACGAGCCGGTCTGGCGGTTCTGCAGGTAGGGGTCCACGAACAGCGGCTGGGTGACGCGCAGCTGCACCCGCCCGATCTCGTTGAGCGCGAGCTCGGTCGCGGCCTCGTCGCGGTGGAGCGTGTTGACGTCGATCTTGTAGCTGAGCTCCCGGACCATCGCGCGGGCCCAGCGGGTCGTGTGCTTGATCCCGTACTTGCGCCCGGGCACCAGGGTCGCGCTCTCGTCCATCCAGCACACCTGGGCATCGATGTCCTGGGACACGATCGGCATGTTGTGGGGCCGGCAGATCATGTCGCCTCGCGAGATGTCGATCTCGTCGGTGAGGACGACCGTGACCGCCATCGGCGGGTAGGCCTCCGCCACCGGACCGTCGGCGGTGTCGATGGACGCGATCGTGGACTCGAGTCCGGACGGCAGGGCGACCACCTGGTCACCGGGCTTGAGGACGCCGGATGCGACCGTCCCCGCGTAGCCCCGGTAGTCGAGGACCTCGAGGCTCTGCGGCCGGACCACGTACTGGACCGGGAACCGCACATCCACGAAGTTGCGGTCCGACGCGACGTGCAGCCGCTCGAGGTGCGAGAGGAGCGGGGACCCGTCATACCAGGGCATCCTCGGGGACCGGGTCACCACGTTGTCGCCGACCAGGGCCGACACCGGGATGAAGGTCATGTCGCGGACCCGGAGACGGGTCGCGAACTCGCCGAACTCGTCCCGGATCGCCTCGAAGGTCCGCTCCGAGTAGTCCACGAGATCCATCTTGTTGACGCACACCACCACGTGGGGCACGCCCAGCAGCGTGGCCAGGAACGCGTGCCGGCGGCTCTGCTCGGTGATGCCCTTGCGGGCATCGAGCAGGATCAGCGCCACGTCGGCCGTGGAAGCCCCGGTGACCATGTTCCGGGTGTACTGCACATGGCCGGGGGTGTCCGCGATGATGAACTTGCGGCGCGGGGTCGCGAAGTAGCGGTAGGCGACGTCGATGGTGATGCCCTGCTCCCGCTCGGCGCGCAGGCCATCGGTGAGCAGCGCGAGGTCCGTGTAGTCGTTGCCGCGATCGCGCGAGACGCGCTCGACCGCGTCCAGCTGGTCGGAGAACAGCGACTTGCTGTCGTACAGCAGACGACCGATCAACGTGCTCTTTCCGTCGTCGACGGATCCGGCGGTCGCGAACCGGAGGAGGTCCATCGGCATCAGAAGTAGCCTTCCTTCTTGCGGTCTTCCATGCTGGTCTCGCTGGTCTTGTCGTCGCCGCGGGTCGCGCCCCGCTCGGTGATCCGCACGGCGGCGATCTCGTCGATGATCCGCTCGACGGTGTCGGCGTGCGACTCCACCGCCGCGGTCAGGTTGGCGTCGCCGACCGTCCGGTAGCGGCACAGGACGCGCCGGGAGACATCGCCGTCGCGGACGGGTGTGAACTCGTTCACCGCGTACAGCATCCCGCCCCGCTCCACGACCTCGCGCTCCTTGGCGAGGTACAGCTCCGGGATCTCGATCCGCTCCGCCCCGATGTAGGTCCAGATGTCGAGCTCGGTCCAGTTCGAGAGCGGGAACACGCGGATGCTCTGGCCCAGGTGGACCCTGCCGTTGTACAGGCTCCAGATCTCGGGCCGCTGGTTCTTGGGATCCCACTGGCCGAACTCGTCGCGGAACGAGAACACGCGCTCCTTGGCGCGGGCCTTCTCCTCGTCGCGCCGGGCGCCACCGAACAGCGCGTCAAACCGGTGCTTCTCCGCCGTCTCGAGCAGGACCGGCGTCTGGATCCGGTTTCGCGAGCCGTTTGGCTCCTCGCGGACCACGCCGCGAGCGATGGCGTCGGGCACGGACGCGACGACGAGCTTGAGGCCCAGCTTCTCGATCCAGCGATCCCGGTAGGCGAGGATCTCGGGGAAGTTGAGGCCCGTGTCCACGTGCATCACCGGGAACGGGATCCGCGCCGGCGCGAACGCCTTGCGGGCGACGTGGAGCATCACGATCGAGTCCTTGCCACCCGAGAACAGGAGACACGGGCGCTGCATCTCGGCCGCGACCTCGCGGAAGATGTGGATGCTCTCGGCCTCCAGGGAACGGAGCTGGCTGAGGGAATGCGTGGTCACTCGGGTGCTCCTGGGGCGTCGTCCGGCCCGGCCTCCGCCAGCAGGCGGCGCACGTGGGCGACGAGCGCCGCATGGCAGACCAGCAGGTCCGGAGACCACGGGTCCGGCTTGTTGTACACGATGGGGGAGCCGTCGAGGCGGGTGGCGACGAGCCCCGCGGCATGCGCCACGGCGACGGGTGCGGCGGAATCCCACTCGTATTGTCCGCCGGCGTGGATGTAGGCATCCACCGCGCCCTCGACCACGGCGATCACCTTGACGCCGTTGGAACCCATGGGCACCAGCTCCACGTCGTCGCGGACGGCGAGCCTCCCGACGACGGCGGGCGGACGGGTCCGTGACGCCGCGATGCGCACGGGGCGGTCGCCGGCCAGGACAGCACGAGCGGCGTCAGCGGTGGCCGGTGGCACGGACCCGCTGTGGAAGACCTGGCCACGTCCGGGGAGCGCCACGGCACCGGCGACCAGCCCGCGTTCGCGGTCCCAGAGCGCGACGTGGACCGCGAAGTCGGTCCGCCGGCTGCCGTCCGGGTCGATCTCGGCGAACTCCCGGGTCCCATCGAGGGGGTCGATGATCCAGACCCGCGCCGCCGCGAGGCGCGCAGGATCCTGCTCGGCTTCCTCCGACAGGATGGGATCGGCGGGCCGATGCTCGGCGAGGGCCGCGGCGAGCCAGGCCTGGGCTGCCGCATCTCCCGCGGCCCCGAGCGCCCGGCCGTCGAGGGGCAGGTCGCCTGTCCCGGCGCGCGCGCGGAGCGCCACCAGCACCCGGCCGGCGCCCTCCGCGAGGGCAGCAGCGAGGCGGACGTCGTCGCTGAGGTCGGCCGCCCGTGTCCCGGGGGCGCCCACGCGCTCGCTCGTCACCAAGGCCTGCCTGCCGTCATCCGCCCGCACGCTCCTCTGTCATCCGCATCCGCGTCCGCGATCGACCGTCGTGGGTCCCGCGTAGCCGGAGCGAAGTTATCATCCACGCATGTCCTGCACCTTCCGGGCCCGGCAGCGCGATCGCCCGCGCTGATGACCTTCGACCTGCCGCTGGCGATCGCAGGGCTGCTGGTGGGGATCCTCGTGGGCCTCACCGGGATGGGCGGGGGTGCCGTGATGACACCGATGCTGGTGTTCCTGTTCGGCGTCGATCCGCTGACCGCGATCTCGTCCGACATCGTCGTCAGCCTGTTGATGCGGCCGATCGGGGCGCTCGTGCACCTGCGGCGGGGGACCGTCAACCTGCAGCTCGTCGGCTGGCTCTGCGTCGGCTCCGTCCCGGCGGCGTTCTCGGCCGCGTGGCTGATCAGCCTCGTCCCGCCGGACGTGGACATCGACGTGTTGCTCCAGCGAGGGCTGGGCATCGCGCTGCTGGTCGCGACCGTGGGCCTCATCACCCGGGCCCTGATCCAGATGTGGAGCCGCCAGCTGCCCCTCGGCGAGGGCGTGGCGAGACACCCGCGGCGCCCGGCAGTCATGCCCAAGCCGGTTCCGACCATCCTGCTCGGTGCTGCGGCCGGGTTCATGGTCGGCCTCACCTCCGTGGGGGCCGGGTCGATCGTGGTCGTCGGGTTGCTGCTGATGCACCCGGGCCTGCAGGCGTCCGCCCTGGTAGGGACCGACCTCGTCCAGGCGATCCCGATGGTGGGATCAGCGGCGGCGGGCCACCTCGTGTTCGGCGATTTCTCGTTCGGCGTCGCCGGATCGCTCCTGGTCGGCGCCATCCCGGGCACCTGGCTCGGAGCCCAGATGTCCACCCGCGCCCCTGGCGGCATCATCCGGCGCGTCCTGGCCGTGCTCCTGCTCGCGTCATCGCTCAAGCTCCTGGGCTTTGGCAACGAGCTCGTGGCGCTGGCCGCGGTCGCCGCGCTGGTGCTGGGGAGCCTGATCTGGATCCTGATCCGCAACCAGGCCCGCGCATCGCGCGCCCGGGCGGTGGCCTCCGCGAGGACACGCCGGACCGAGGTAGCGGCCCACGCGCCGGACGCGCCCGCCGAGGAGGCACCGGGATGAGCACGACCGCCGTTGTCCTCGACGAGGACGGCCAGGACCTTCTCGAGCTCGCCCTCGGTGGCGCGCTGCCCGCGCCACCTGTCCCCGACGGCGTCGATCCCGGCCAGGCCGGGATTCTCCTGGCCGACGCGGAGAACACGCCACTTGCCCGGTTGTCGGTGGCTGGCAGCGGGACGCTGCTGGAGCCCCTCAGCCCATTCGCCCACCACGGCGGCCCGCAGTGGGACCCGGAGCTCCGCCTGTCCGCCGGTGCCGCGCGAGCACGAATCGGCGGCCTGACCGCCGGCGGGGAGGTGCTCGCCATCGCCATCGACGACATTCCGACGATGGCCGACCTCGATCGCGCGACCGAGATGCTCGACGGGGTGACGGCCGGCGCCGTCCTGCTGGCGATCCCCGTGGCGCGCCACCACCGGCCGGCGGGATCGGTGGGCTGGGCCGGCCTGACCCGCGCCGCGCTTGGGGCGGCCGCGGTCCTTCGCCAGCGGCGGCCACAGGGGCACGTGGTTCCGGTGGCGGTCCCGTTCCCGTCGGGCCCGGGTCCGGCGGGCTGGCCGCAACCGCAGATCGCCCAGGTCCTCGCCGCGTACGGCGCCGGGCGCGCCGTCCGGATCTCCGAGCTGCGCACCGACGAGGAGCGCGACCGGATCGCATCGCTCGCCACCGTCCACGGGCGGGCCGTGCGGGCGGTCTATCCGGAGGCATCCGTGGCGGAGGTCCTGCGCGCCGGCTCCGAGACGCCGGGGGCCGGCGCAGTGGTGCTGTTCACCGGGTTGTCCGGCTCCGGCAAGTCGACCATCGCCCGGGCCCTGGTCGAGGACCTCGCGGACGGTGGCTCCCGCCCGGTGACGCTCCTCGACGGCGACGAGGTCCGTCAGCACCTGTCCGCCGAGCTCGGCTTCGATGTCGCCTCCCGCGAGCGCAACGTCGAGCGCATCGGCTGGGTGGCCGCCCAGCTCGCCCGCCACGGCGGGATCGCCGTCGCGGCGCCCATCGCCCCGTTTGCATCATCGCGGGCGCGGGTGCGGACCATGGCCGAGGCGCAGGGCGCGTTCCTGCTGGTCTGGATCAGCACGCCGCTCGAGGTGTGCGAGGCACGGGATCGCAAGGGCCTGTACGCGAAGGCGCGGTCGGGCGAGGTCAGGGACTTCACCGGCATCTCGTCGCCCTACGAGGAGCCCACCGACGCGGACCTCGTGATCGATACGACGGTCACCGGGGTGCCGGAGGCGGTGGCGCGGATCCGGGAGCGGCTGGAGCCACGCCCGGGCGCGTGACGCCGGAGATCAGGGCCTGCGGAGCCCCAGGCGGCGGGCCACGGATCGCCGTGCCCGTCCCGCGAGGATCCGCGCAAGGCGACGGCTGGGGACCGATGCCAGGTCGCCCGACGCAGCGCCACCGGCCCGGGCTCCGCCCGGTGCCGCGAGGTTGCCTGCCACGATGGCGCCCATCGCCATCCAGGCGGCGATCTCCGGCGTCACCGTCACCTCTGGCAGGCGGTCGCCCTCAAGGCCGCTGTGCGGCACGACCGCCAGCGACTCGAGGTCTCCGATCACCCGTGCTCCCGAGGCGGCGATCCCCGCGACAACCTCGCGGCCGATCTCCCCCGCTCGGTCGAGCGCCCATTGCGGCGTCTCGATCCGGGCCTCATCGGGCCCAGGCCGGCGCTGCTTCATGTAGGCGGCGAGCTTCATGCGGGCGACACGGTGGAAGGCGGGCATGCTGAGTCCCTCGGCGTCGAACCGTTCGGCGAGGGCCCTGATCGCCGCGATCTCCTGCAGGGTCAGCGACCGATTGGCCAGGGCGCTGTCGGGCACGAGGGTTCCCTCGGCGAGGCCCGTCAGCGCCTCGAACACCCGGTACAGCCGCCCGTGATCGCGCTCATCGACGACCACGGCGGTGACCCGGTCGATCCCGACCGGCGCGGCCCAGCGCTCGATCAGCCGGTCGTGTCGCTGACGATGCCAGAACGCGCGGGCGATCCTCGAGTCCGCCTGGTTGAACAGCTGGTCCAGCCAGGCCTCGAAGGGAACGCGCAGCCCGCTCTGCGTGTGCTCCTGCCATTCCGAGGCCAGGAGATTTGGGATCGGCCGGAGCGTCACGACCACGTGGAGCCGGCTGGCGTCAAGATCCGTGACGACCCGGTCCCGCGCCTCGTCGCTTGCGTAGGAGAAGCCCTCGCTGCTGAGGACCACGCGCGGCTCGCTGGCCTCCCGGATCTCGCGGAGCAGCCGGTGCCAGTGCCCGATGTCCGGCGTCGCGCGGTCCTCGGCGAATGACACCCGTCCGGTGGCCGCGAGCACCGCCTTGGACGAGTGACGGCTGGACCCCGCGTAGCGCACCCCCTGTGCAAGGGCGGCGTCGCGCGCGGCCCAGAACGCCCCCTGCAGGGAGGTGGTGCCGGTCTTTGGCGGACCGATGTGGAGCAGCCTCGTGCCATCGGGCAACACGGGCGGAAGAGCGCCGTCGCCGTCGCGTGTCGCCTGGATCCGGGGCGTCGCCACCGTCAGGCGTCGCTCGCGCTGGAGCGGCCGGTCACTCGCCGGAGCCTGCGGGTGAAGGTAACTCGCCACCGGCCGAGGAGCACGCGCAGCAGCTGCCAGGTCGATACGCGGGCGACCTCGATCGGCTCGATCCACGCCGGCTCGCCCTTGCGGCGCTCCCGCGCAGCCCGGGCAAGGCCGCTCGCGATCAGGATCCCCACGGCCATCTCGGCCGCGACCCGCGGCGGCACCAGCACCGGATCCGATGGTGCTTCGTTGCGGCTCACCTGCGGCATGGTCAGCGATTCGAGGTCGCCGATGACCCGGACGCCCGAGGCCCGGATTGCCGGGGCCATCTCCGCGTCCAGCTCGCGGGCGCGATCGAGCGCCCACTGGGGCGTGTCGATCCTGGCCTCCTCGGCGCCGGGGGCACGCGACTTCATGTGCATCGCCGAGCCGAAGCGCATCGCCTTGGCGTGGACGGCGCGCGGGACCTTGAGCTTGCGCGTCGCCTGGTTGAAGGCCCGGACGGCCTCGACCTCGGGGAGCGTCAGCGACCGGTTGGTGAGGTCGCGGTCGGGGAGCAGCGTGTCGTCGCGAAGGCCCAGGAGGTCCTCGAACACCCGGAGCACCATCGCGTGGTCCTGCTCGTCGACGACGACCGCGGTCACCCGGTCCGGGCCGAGAACGGCCTTCCAGCGCTCGATCAGCTGGTCGTGGCGGTGGAGGTACCAGAAGTTGCGCGCGGGCCGGCCCGGCGTGCCGTCGAACACCTCGTGCAGCCAGTCCTCGTAGGCCAGCACCATCCCGGCCTGCACGTTCTGCTGCCACTGCGAGGGCAGGATGCGCGCGAGCGGCCGCAGGGTCACCACGACATGGAGCCGTTCCCGGTCGAGATCCGACACGATCCGCTCGATCACGTCGGGCCTGGCCCACGCGAAGAACTCGCTGGACACCACCACCCGAGGCTCGCGCGCGCGCCGGAACTCGGCGACGAGATCGCGCCAGTAGCGCATCGGCGGCGGTTTGTCCCGCGAGTCGGGTGCGGGCTGTCCGGTGATCGCCCGGACCGCCGACGCCGGGTTGCGGGTCTTGCCGAGGTGACGGACGCCCTGCTCCATCATTCGATCCCGCCCCGCGTACAGGGCCGCCTGGAGCGACGTCGTGCCGGTCTTGTGCGGGCCGACATGGAGCAGCCGCGTGCCGTCCGGCAGCCGCAGTCCCGCGCCCGTCGGATTCCCGTCCGTCACCTGACCTCCTGTTTCCCTCGGGGGTGCGCCCAGTCTAGCGTGGCCCAGGGCGGTGCTAGAGTCGGCCGCATGCCGATCGAGATCCGGAACGCCTCGCCGGACGACTACGAGGCGGCCGTCGACGTCATGTCCACGGCCTTCCTGGAGCGGCCCGACATCCGCGCCGTCGCGGACATGCAGCGGGCAAGCTGGGATCCGGCCCGAATGTGGCTGGCGCTGGACGCGGACCGCGTGGTGGGCACCTTCCGGTCCTGGTCCACGGAGCTGACGGTCCCCGGTGGGGGCCGGCTGGCGGCATCCGGGGTCTCGGCCGTGACCGTGCTCCCAACCCACCGCCGGCGCGGGATCATGACCCGCCTCGCAGCCCGGGAGCACGGCGCCCTGCGGGAGCGAGGCGAGGCCCTGGCGCTGCTGTACGCAGCCGAGTACGGCATCTACGGCCGGTTCGGGTATGCCCCCGGTATCCGGCTGGTGGACTACACGGTCGACACGAGGGCGACGGGGTTCCTCGGCGAGCCTGCCGGCACCGTCGAGCTCGCGCCCGTGAACGCCGCGACCCGCGACGCCGCCGCCGCGGTCTTCGAGGCCTGGCGGCTGCGCCAGCCGGGCGAGCTCCGCCGCCGCGACGTGTCCTGGGACCGCGCCTTCGGGCTGGTCGAGGAGCCATGGGGCGAGCGCTGGAAGGGATGGGCCGCGCTGCACCGGGACGCCCGCGGCGTGGTCGATGGATACGCCCGCTGGAAGGCGGAGGTGAAGTGGGATCTGGACATCCCTGCGTTCGTCGTCGAGGTCAACGAGCTGCACGCCCTGGACAATGCCGCCGGTGACGACCTCGTCCGGTTCCTGTTCGGGCTGGATCTGCTGGCCACGCTCAAGCTTCCCGGCCGGCGCGCGGCGGAGCGGTTCCCGTGGCTGCTCACGAACGCGAGGGCGTGCCGGGTCACCTATGCCGGCGACGGACTGTGGGTCCGGTTGTTCGACGTGCCCCGCGCCCTCGAGGCGCGCACGTACGAGCGCGCGGCAAGCCTCGTGCTCGACGTGGTGGACGACCCGGCGTGGGGTGGCACCATGCGCTTGCTGCTCGACGCGGGACCCGACGGCGTCACGTGTCGGCGGACGCGGCGCTCACCTGATCTCACCGTGCCTGTCGCGGCGCTCTCGGGGGCCTACCTCGGCGGCACGCGCCTGGCGCACATCACGCTTGCCACCGGCGCCGATGAGCATCGGCCGGGTGCGCTTGCGGAAGCGGACGCCCTGCTCTGGACGGCCGACGCCCCGTGGTGCACGACCTTCTTCTAGCCGGTCGGAAGCCTGGGACCATCAGCGGCCGCCGAACGCCGTCAGCTCGCGGGTCCCGGCGAGCGGCGCCGGACCCGGTGGAGCCGGCGCCGGAGCGATGACACGATCCGCCGGCTGACATAGCCGCGAATCGCGTATGTCGCGACCATGGACATGTCCTCGCGCGTCTGCGCCGGGCCCGGTCGGGCCATGCCGGTCGCGATGAGCATGCCGACTCCAAGGGTGGCGGCCACCTCCGGGCTCCCGAACGCGTCCGGCGTCGGCCGTCCGCCAGGCTCTGGCACGAGGGCGAGGCCCGGAAGGTCGCCGATGACGCGGACGCCGCTTGCCCCGATGCGCTCGACGTTGGCCGTCGCCTCGGCCCGGACGTGGTCGAGGGCCCAGTCCGGGAGTTCGATCCTCGGGGCCACGGGATCGGCGGGATGGTCCTTCATGTACCGGCTTGCGCCGTAGTGCATGACGCGGTGCAGCTCGACGCGGCTCAGGCCGTCGGCCCGCACCCTGGTGTTGAACTGGCGCACGGCCTCGGCCTCGGGCCAGGTCAGGCTCCGGTTGCCCAGCTCCTCCTGCTCCTTGAGGAGCCCGCGCTCGAGCCCCAGCAGGCTCTCGAAGTCACGCAGGACGCCGCCCCGATCGCCCTCGCGGATCGCCAGCACGGTGACGCGGTCGGGACCAACGGCCTCCGCCCAGCGCGCGACCAGCTCGTGGTGGCGATGCCGCCGCCAGAACCCGGGCGTCACCTTCGCGTCGCCACGCTCGAACATCGCGCGGAGCCACTCGTCCCAGGACGTCGTCATGCCGTCGCATACGAACTGCATCCACTGGGACGGCAGGATCCTGGCCAGCGGGCGGAGCGTGATGACCACCCGGACCCGGTCGGCGCCCAGGTCGTCCACGATCCGGCGCACGACGCCCGGCGGCGCGTCGGCGAAGAACTCGCTGCTCACGACCACCCTGGACTCCGGGGCCCGGTGGATCTGGTCCACGAGGTTCGTCCACCGCTGGATCGGCGGGACGACGCCGCCCGCGAATGCCGACGCGCGCCCGAGCACCGCGTGGACGGAGCCCGCCGGGTGCCGGTTCGGCCCGGCGTGTCGCACGCCCTGACGGCGGAGCGCCGGCCGAGCCGCGTACAGCGACGCCTGGACCTGGGTGGTCGCGGTCTTGGGCGGCCCGATATGGACCAGGATGGAGCCGTCGGGGATCGGCTCGATGGCGGGATCACCGCTGGCTGCCGGGTCGCCGGTATCGTGTTCCACGCTCCCACGATACGGCGTCCCGGCGCAAGGGCGCTCGTTGGGACCGCGTCGAGCGGAGCCCCCGGGGCCTGACGTTGACGGATCGGCCGGTAATTCCGATAATTCCACTAGGGATTAGCTCGCGGCCCCGCGTCCCCGGGGTCGCGGCGACTCCCGCCCGATGCCAATACCCACCCCGGACCCCAGCCGGCGGCCCGCGGCCGCGAACGGAGCTGCGATGACCACGACCCGCGACCTCGTCAAGGACGAGCGCGACCAGTTCGCGTTCCACGATGACATCGTGTACCTGCGCGAGACCAAGCGCGGGCTCACGCGCGACACGGTGGAGGAGATCAGCCGGTTCAAGGACGAGCCGGACTGGATGCTCCAGTTCCGCCTCCGCGCCTATGAGCACTTCCTCAAGCGCCCCATGCCGACCTGGGGCGGCGCGCTCGACGCCATCGATCTCGACAAGATCGTCTACTACCGCAAGCCGTCCGAGCGCGAGGAGAAGTCCTGGGACGACGTGCCGGAGCAGATCAAGGCGACGTTCGAGAAGCTGGGCATCCCCGAGGCGGAGCGCAAGTTCCTCGCCGGCGTCGGCGCCCAGTACGACTCCGAGGTGGTCTACCACTCCGTCCGCGAGGAGCTGTCCAAGATCGGCGTGGTGTTCATGGGCACCGACCAGGCGCTCAAGGAGTACCCGGACATCTTCCGCCAGCACTTTGGCACGGTCGTCCCGCCCGAGGACAACAAGTTCAGCGCCCTCAACTCGGCGGTGTGGTCCGGTGGCTCGTTCGTGTACGTGCCCAAGGGCGTCGAGGTCCCGCTGCCCCTCCAGGCCTACTTCCGGATCAACGGCGAGAACACCGGCCAGTTCGAGCGGACGCTGATCGTGGTCGACGAGGGCGCCAAGGTCCACTACATCGAGGGCTGCACGGCACCGATCTACGCGACCGATTCGCTGCATGCCGCCGTGGTCGAGGTCGTCGCGCTGCCGGGTTCCAAGGTCCGGTACACGACGATCCAGAACTGGTCGAACGACGTCTACAACCTGGTGACCAAGCGCGCCCACGCGCACGCCAACTCGACCGTCGAGTGGGTGGACGCGAACACCGGCTCGCGCCTCACCATGAAGTACCCGGCGATCTACCTGCGTGGCGAGGGCGCCCGGGCCGAGGTCATCTCGGTCGCGGTCGCGGGCAAGGGCCAGCACCAGGACACCGGCGCCAAGGCCATCCACCTCGCCCCCAACACCACCTCGCGGATCGTGTCCAAGTCCGTGTCCAAGGATGGCGGCCGAGCCACCTACCGCGGCCAGCTGCGGGTTGCACCGGGCGCCACGGGCGTCACGGCGAGCGTGCGCTGCGATGCCCTGATGCTCGATGATCAGAGCCGCAGCGACACCTACCCGTACATCGACATCCAGGAAGACGACACGACGATGACCCACGAGGCCACCGTGGGCAAGATCTCCGCCGAGCAGATCTTCTACCTGATGAGCCGCGGCCTGACCGAGAACGAGGCGCAGAACCTGGTCATCCAGGGCTTCCTCGAGGTGTTCACGAAGGAGCTCCCGATGGAGTACGCGATCGAGTTCAACCGGCTCGTCAAGCTGGAGATGGAGGGGTCGCTCGGATGACGGAGGTCGCCGAGACGTCAACTCCCGCCCCGCGAGCGCTTCGCACCGCCCGCCGGGGCCCCGCCGACCTGCCGTTCACCTTCGTCGACGAGGCGCTCGTCACCGCGATCTCCGACGACCACGATGAGCCCGCGTGGATGCGCGAGGAGCGCCTCGCCGCCCTGGCGCGGTTCGAAGCGCTCCCGGTCGAGGCGAGCCAGCTCTACACGCCGTACGTCGACCTGCGGGCGGCCTCGCTCGACGGCGCGACGCCATACCCCACGGCGCAGGACACCGGTGCGACCCCGGCCGCTGGTGCCTACGGCCCCGACGACACCACTGCCGGCCTGCTGGCGCTCGACGGCGAGACGGTCGCAACGGCGACGATCTCGGCCGAGGCCGCCGCCGCGGGCGTCGTCCTGATGACCCTGGGCCAGCTGGCGATGACAGACTACGGGTTGTTCAAGACGCTCGTCGCTGACGACCCGGTCCTGCCGGTGGACGACAAGCTCGCCTGGATGGCCCGAGCGGCCTGGACCCAGGGCGCCGCGCTCGTCGTGCCCGCCGGAGTGCGAGTCGACCGCCCGATCGTGATCAGGTGGATCGTGGGGGCGCCGCGAACCCAGATCGCGCGCTCCGTCATCGTCCTTGGCGAGGGAGCGGAGGCGCAGGTCGTCGAGGAGCTCGTCCCGTCAGACGGCGCGGTCCCCGGTGCCCAAGGGCTGCTGTCCTCGACCACGGAGATCCGCCTGGGCGCCCATGCCCGGCTCGCATTCGCCAGCCTCCAGGAGACCGGCCCGGACCAGGTGATCTTCCAGCAGCGAATGGCGCGGCTCGGCGAGGGCGCGGATCTCCGCTGGGCGCTCGCCCAGCTGGGCGGCCGCCTCGTCCGCTCGCGAGTGGACAACGTCCTTGCCGGCGACCGCAGCACGGTCGAGCAGGTGGAGATCGTGTTCGGCGCCGGGGACCAGCTCCACGACCTGACCTCGTACACGCGCCATATCGGCCGGGACACCACCGGCCAGCTGCTGTCCAAGGGCGTGTTGTTCGACAAGGCCCGTAGCTACATGAAGGGCCTGATCGTGATCGAGAAGTCCGCGATCGGCACCGACAGCTTCCTCGGTGAGTTCGGCATGAACCTCTCGAAGTCGGCGCGCTCGGTGGCGATCCCGTCGCTCGAGATCGACCAGCCGGACTGCCGGCGGGCGGCGCACAGCTCGTCGGTCGGACCGGTCGACGAAGGCCAGGTGTTCTACCTGGAGAGCCGGGGGATCCCTCCGGACGAGGCCCGCAAGTTCATCGTCCTCGGGTTCCTGGAGCCGGTGGTGGCCAGGGTCCCGCTCGAGGAGGCGCAGGACCGCCTGCGCGACGCCCTGGAGGCCAAGTGGGCCGCCGGGCTCGCGGGCGCGGGTTCCGCGACGGCGGCCTGAGCCGGGTCATCGACCTCCTCGGAGCCGACGAGCTCGAGGAGGGGGAGATGCGGATGGTCTGGGTGGACCAGTCCGATCCCGTGCTCGTGATCCACGTGAACGGCGAGTTCCATGCCCTGCAGGGGACCTGCTCGCACGAGTACTTCGAGCTTGACCGCGGCTTCCTGACCGCGGGCACCCTGACCTGCGCCCTGCACCTGTCCCGCTTCGACCTCACCGATGGCGAGCCGCTCGACGCTCCAGCGGAGCTCCCGCTCGCGGTCTACGAGGTCCGGGTCGACGGCGGCCGAGTCCTGATCGAGGTGGACGACGGGCCGCTGGAGATCCACGAGGAGGCATAGCCTCGCGGCCAGACGTCAGACCATCGGACTCGCGTCGGTCTCGGCGATGGGCTCGCGGTCCGGGGCAGACCGGACCTGGAGCACGAGCGCCCCGGCGAGAACCAGGATGCCGCCCAGGATCTGGAGCGGGAGCAGCGCCTCGCCCAGCAGCAGGGCGGCGAGCACCACCCCGACCACCGGCTCGAACAGCATCAGGATCCCGGTGCGCGTGCCGCCGATGGTCCGAATCGCGGTCAGGAACAACAGCGAGGAGATGCCCGCAGCCGCGACCCCGGCAACGGCGATGACGGGCCACGAGCCCGGGTCCCGGAACGGCACCAGCAGGTCCTCGCCCTGCCCGGCCACGACGGCGATCAGCGAAGCCCCAACCACCGATGTCGCCAGGATCACGAGGGTCGCGGCGTCCGCCGGCACGCTCGCATACCCGCCGCGGCTCACGGTCATGAATACGACCTGGCTGGCCGCGGCGGCGAGCCCGAGCCCGATCCCGAGCAGGCTCAACGGCCGGTCGCCGGCGTCGCCCATGCCGCCTGCCAGCACGAGCACGACGCCGCCGAACGAGAGCAGCAGCGCCACCAGTCGCACGACGGACATGCGCTCGCGCCCCAGCGCCAGGTCGATCGCCACCACGCCGGCGGGATAGAGGTAGAACAGCATCAGGGCGAGCGCGATCGGCACCAGGCCAAAGGCGGTGAAGATGGACACGTTGAGGGTCACGCCCATGAGCGAGGCCACCGCGAGGGACGCCCGCCCTCGCCGTGACAGCCCGCGCACGGCGGCGAGCGACGAGCCCGCGGCCCCTCGCGACGCGATCAGCACGCCCAGGAACACGACCCCCAGGACGGCCCGCCAGGCCGTGAACGCGACGCCCCCCACGCCGGCCTCGTCGCCGAAGCGGGCGAGAGGCCCCAGCATTCCGAACAGCGACGCCGCCAACACGGCGGCGAGCGTCCCGATCAGCGGCGCGCGGTTCGAGGCCATGACAGCGATGGTACCGGCGGGCCTCGTCGCCGGAGGACGCGCGCTCAGCGCGGCAGGATCGTCCCGAGGCCCCGTTCCGTGGCGGCAGCGAGGATGGCCGAGCCGAAGACCACGTCCGCGAGCCCGGTCCCGAGGTGGGTCGCGACCACCCGCCCGGCGGGCCGTCGCACGCCGGCGATCAGCGCCTCGCCGAAGGTCATCGCCGGGTCCGGATAGCCGTCGAAGTTGCCCATGTCCCGGTTGGCGACGAACTGCGCGACATGGTCCACGAGGAACAGGCCGGCATCCCGGGCCACCTCGGCCGAGCAGTAGGTCGCGTAGTCGACCGGCACCACGAGCGCGCCCGGCGCAAGCCATTCGCTGGTCATGACCTGGCGCTCCGGTGGCGCCACGAACGAGGCGACGGTGACGACGACATCGGCGCCGTCGACCGCGGCGCGTGCGGTGGTCGCCACCGCCGCCGACCCGATCCCGGCCGTCGATGCCGCGAGATCCGCAAGGGCTGCCGCGCGCGACGGGTCCCGGTCGAACAGGGTCAACGACACCCCCGGCAGCACGTGTCCCAGCACCGGCACGTGCCTCCGGCCCTGCACGCCGGCCCCGATCAACGCGGCGCGCAGCGGGCGCCCGGCCGGGGCTGCCGGAGCCCAGGCACGGATCGCCACGCCGCTGATCGCGGCGGTGCGCTCCGCCGTGATCGGCCCCGCGTCAAGGATCGCGACGGGCACGGTCGTGATCGGGTCGTTGAGCAGGAGCAGGGCGTAGATGCCGGCGAGCCCGGTGGCGTTGTTGGCCGGGTTGCCGCTGACCCATTTCATCCCGATCCGGTCCTCCGAGCCGTCGGCGGCCGACCCCGGCAGCCTCGCCGGCATCGCATGGGCAAAGGATGCCGAGGGCACCGGGTGCAGCCCGACCTTGACCGGCAGCTCCGCATTGCCGGCGAGCCCGCGCAGGGTGAGCTCGGCGAGGGCGAGTCGGCTGGGCAGGTCCGGCATCGCCGCCTCGACGTCCGCGGCGGTCAGGTAGCGCAGGGGAGGCAGGCCGGTCATCGTTGAGAGTGTAGGACTGGTCGCTGCGCTCCCGGCGCACGCCTTCGCTACCCTTGGGCCCGTGAACATCGCCCAGAGCCTCGAGAACCTCCGGCTGGAGCAGGACGCCGTGGCTCTCTACGACGCCCTCGCCGGGATCGAGAAGGATCCACGCCGCGCGGAGGCGTTCCGCCACATCGCGGACAACGAGCGCCGCCACGCCGCCATCTGGGCGACGCGCCTCCGGGAGCTTGGCGCCACCGTGCCGCCGGCAGCCCGCCCGCGCGTCCGGGTGCGGTTCATCATCCTGGCCGCCCGTCTCCTGGGCACCAGGGCCGTCTCGGACCTGGTCAAGGCGCTCGAGGGTGACGAGGGCGAGATCTACGATGCCCAGGAGGCGAACCCCGCGATCGAGTCGATCGCCGCGGACGAGCGCGAGCACGCGCAGATCTGGAAGCGCCTCGACGGCGAGCAGCCGACGGCACCAGCGGCGACCGGCCGCGGTTACGCCAGCGGGACCGGTGGCGGCCGGACCGCTGGAACGGGACGTCGGGCGGGCAGCCGGGCACAGGCCACGCGGCGCGTCACCGCGACGGCGCATCCGCCCGTGGGTTCCGGCGACGGTGGCTCGGCCGAGGCCGTCACCAAGGGTGAGACGTGGCACCGAAGTGCTCGGTCCGGGACGCTGAGGGCGATCATCTTTGGCGTCAGCGACGGCCTCGTCTCCAACCTCTCGCTCGTGATGGGCGTGGCCGGTGCGTCGAACCAGGGCTCGCTCATCCTCCTCGCGGGCGTTGCCGGTCTCCTCGCGGGCGCCTTCTCGATGGCCGCCGGCGAGTACATCTCGATGCAGAGCCAGCGCGAGCTGTTCGAGCACCAGATCGAGCTGGAGCGCGCCGAGCTGGAGGCGATGCCCGGCGAGGAGCAGCAGGAGCTCACCGAGATCTACGTCGCCAAGGGGTTCCCGCGCGAGGAGGCGGAGCGCATCGCGGAGCGGATGTTCGAGGAACCGGCGACGGCGCTCGACGCGCTCGTCCGCGAGGAGCTCGGGCTTGATCCGGACGAGCTTGGCTCCCCGTGGGGAGCCGCGTTCGGCTCGTTCCTGGCCTTCGCGATCGGCGCGGTGATCCCTGTCGTGCCATACGTGTTCGGGAGCGGAGCGCCGGCGTTCGCGATCAGCCTTGGCGTGTCGCTCGTGGCGCTGTTCGCGGTCGGCGCCGGCGTGAGCCTGCTCACCGGCAAGGGGGTGGCGTTCAGCGGCCTGCGTCAGCTGGGGATCGGCGCCGCGGCGGCCGCGGTCACGTATCTCGTCGGGAGCCTCATCGGCGTCGGGGTCGGCGGGTGAGCCCGGGCCAGCTGGCGGCGCGGCTTCGGGCGGAGGGCCTTGCCCCCGGCTCGTGGTCGAACGGACCCGGCGACCGGTACGCGCCGCATGCGCACGACTACGACAAGGTGCTCGTGTGCGCCGCCGGTTCGGTGCGGTTCGGCGTCCCGGACCGTGGGTCCGCGGTGGATCTCGGGGAGGGCGATCGGCTCGACCTGCCGGCCGGCACCCGCCACGACGCGGTCGTGGGCCAGGATGGCGTCACCTGCCTGGAGGCGCACCTGCCCGCGGGCACGCTCGGTGCGCTTCGACGGCACGCCGCCGGGACCTGGTAGCGGCAGGCCTCGCCTTAGGGGACGGTCCCCACGCAGGCCAGCGCGCCGGCAGAACCGCGGAGCGTGTAGCGATCGACCGACGCCGGGACCACGAGGGTGTCCATCGGCTGCAGGACCTCGTTCCAGCCGTCACCGGCGACATCGAGCGTGCCGCGGATCGATGTCACCACCTCGCACGTTCGCCCGGCCGGAAGGCGCGTGACCGGGCCATCGAGCTCGGGTAGCTCCAGGCGCAGCTGGGGGGTCTCGAGCGCGCCGCCGTCGAGCCGGAACCCGGTCCCGCTGAGCTCCGCGACCTGGGTCGGCTGCAGCGCCCGCAGGGCTTCCGCCACGTGCAACGCCCGGCCGCCGGGACGGCCCCAGTCAGAGATGCGGAACGTCAGGTCGGAGGGCTGCTCGATCTCGTAGACGAAGGTTCCGGCGCCGATCGCGTGCATCGTCCCGGGCCGGAGCAGCCACGTGTCGCCCGGAACGGCCGCCGTCCGGCGGCAGTGCCGGAGGTCCGCCTCGCCGGCCCCGACCGCCGCCATCAGCGCTGGCGGGCCAACCTCGGGTGATGGTCCAGTGACCAGGTTCGCGCCCGGCTTCGCGTCGATCACGAGCCAGGCTTCGGCCTTGCCGACGGCGTCCGAGCCGTACAGCTCGCGGGCCAGGGCGTCGTCCGGATGGACCTGCAGCGACAGCCGGTCGGCAGCGTCGATGACCTTGATCAGCAGGGGGAAGCGCCGGCCCAGCAGGGCCACGCCCTGGGTCCCGACCAGGGCCTCGCCGTCCTTCTCGGCGAGCGTGTCCAGCGTCTGCCCCACGCCGTCCACGACGACCATGGATTCGGGGCCCGCCAGCCACAGCTCGCCAATGTGCGCGTCCGCGGCGCCCAGACGCGTGCCGGCCCACGGGCGGACGCTGGGTGCGGGGAGAGGCCGGTACGGCGTCGGGAGAGCGGGCAACTTGCGGGCTCCTGTGCGTGGGCGGAGCCAGCATTGTAGGTGCTGGGATCCCCCGAACATGACGAAACCCCGGCCAATGGCCGGGGTTTCGTGCAGTAGGCTGTGGGACGCGCTTACCGGCGGCCGATGGTGCCCCAGAGGATCGGATTGTCCCTGGGGTCGGTCAGCCGCTGGGGGTCCTCGGCGCTCATCACGATGCTGACGATCGAGAACAGCGCGAGGAGCGTGAACACGGCAACGAGCACCATGTCTGAACCTTCGCTAAACGGGGCTGGGCCGCGGACCGTGAGGTCCCGCCGGCCATTCCGGCGAGGTCGGCACCCCAGACGTAACCCTGATTGAGTGACTATACCTAAGATACGAAGGTTCTGCAATAGGATCGCCTAATGAATAGGTACTAGATGAGCAAGAACATCCCTCTCAGCGACAACGACGCCCGCGTCCTCGAGATCCTCCAGGTCCAGGGCCGTCGTTCGTACGCGGACCTCGCCTCGGACCTCGGCATGGCCGCTCCGTCCGTCCACGAGCGAGTGAAGAAGCTCGAGGCCAGGGGGGTCATCCGGGGCTACGCAGCCGACGTGGACCCGGCCGCGGTCGGGCTGTCCGTCCTCGCGTTCACCTGGGTCACGCAGGCACCTGGGACGGTGTCCAAGGACCTGACGCCGGAGTTCAGCGCCATCCCCGAGATCGAGGAGTGCCATCACATCACCGGCGAGGCGGACTACATCGTCAAGATCCGCGCCCGCGACATGGAGCACCTCGGGGTGATCGTGCGCCAGATCCAGATCACGGAGGACGTGTTCGCAACCGAGACCGACGTGGTGTTCACCACGGGGTTCGAGCGTCGCCCGCTGCCCCTCACGACCGGGTCCGACGAGAACGTTGAAACCAGGTGAGGCGGGAGCGCGTAGAGAATGACGGAGCGTCGCGCGGGTGCAACCGATGAGGCCGCGCTCGTTCGAGCCGTAGCCGGCGGTTCGGAGGAGGCCTTCGCGGCGCTCTACGACCAGCACGTCCACGGCGTCCATTCGGTGGCCGTCCGGCTGTCGGGCGATCGGGGACTCGCCGAGGAGGTTGTGCAGGAAACGTTCCTCGCGCTCTGGAACCGGGCCGAGCTGTTCGACCCGGCGCTCGCGTCGCTCTCGACCTGGCTCCGATCGATCGCGCGGAACCGGACGGTTGACCGGCTCCGTGCCAGGGGCCGTCGGCCGACGCTCGTGTCGCTCGGGAGCCCCGGGGATCCCGACGAAGCCGACCAGGGGCTCGACCGGTTGCCGGCCGATGCGGCGGTGATCGGGGGTGCCGCGCCGGACGCGGGTCCGGAGGCCGCCGCCGAGGCGGCCTCGGTGCGAGCCGTGATCACAGCCGCACTGGCCACGATGCCCGAGGTGGAACGCAACGTGATCGTGCTGGCCTATCGTGAGGGCCTCACCCAACAGGAGATCGCCGAGCGGCTGGACTGGCCGCTGGGCACGGTGAAGACGCGGACTCGACGGGCGCTTGCTCGCCTGCGGGAGCTGCTCGAGGCGGACGAGGCGCCGGTCGGGGCCGGCGTCGGCCGCGGGGATGAACATGGATCACGCTGAGGCTCTGGAGCTGATCGAGGTCGCGGCCGTCGAGCCCGGCGGCCTCGATCGGCTGATGGCGGGCGACACGCCGGAGAGCGGCGCGGTTGCCGGCCATCTTGCCGGTTGTCCCGCATGCACGGCGCAGCTGGTGCGGGTTCGCCGGACGGCGGCTGTCGTCCGCGACGTGATCGCGACCTCGCCCGATCCGGCCCTGCGCGAGCGCACGCTCGCGTTCGTCCGCGAGGTTGGCCGTGATCGGCCCGTCGAGATGGCCCAGCCCGCCGCCGGCGATGTGGACTCGCACGGACCGGCTCCGTTGCCCGCCCAGCCATCGCCCGGGGCACCGGTCGCGGTCGCGTCCCGGTTCGCTTCGCCGTTGCGCGGCTGGCTGCGCTATGGCGCCGTCGCGGCGGCGCTCGTGCTCGCCGCGGGGATCGGCTTCGGTGCCGCGACGATCCGCAGCCCCGAGCCGCAGCTCGGGCATGAGGTCCAGGCCCTCGAAGCCGCGACCCAGATGACGCTGCGGCTCGAGGCTCGATCCGACCGGCAGCGCGTCGCCCTGGTGGCGACCGATGCCGGCGGCACGGCATCCGGCACCCTCCTGTTCTCGCCGTCGACCGGCGAGCTGGTGATGGTCGCGGAGGGGCTCCCGCCGCTCGCCGCGGGCGAGGAGTACGGCTGCTGGGTGGAGGTGAACGGGGCCAGGACCCGGATCGGTCGGATGTACCCGGGTGGCAACCTCCAAGCCTGGGCAGGATCGGCGGACGGCCTCGCCGCGCTGCCGCCGGGTTCGAGGTTCGGGGTGTCACGAGTGCCGGCGGGGGCCGTGGCCGGCGAACCGGTGCTCGTGGGCGGCGTCTGAACGGAAGCCGCCGGTCCGGTTGACAGCGGCGCGACGCACGGAGCGACGCGGGGCCGGATCCCGACGGAAGCTGCTAGCCCGCGCCTCCCGGATCGCTGCTGGCCCGCTGGTTCCGCTCGAGCTCCGTGAGCTCAGCCGGATCAACGAACGTGTCCGGCGGGGCAAAGCCGAGGTATCGGCGATGCGCGTGGAGGACGCGCTCCACGCCGCCGCGGTCCGGCCCGCCCTGGAGCGACCGGGCGATCCAGCCGGCCTCCGCGGCCAGCTCCTCCTCGGTGATCTCCTCCTCCCGACGCTGGCTGTCGGCCAGTACCAGCCACGTGAGGGCCACGCCGGCGACCGCGCCGACGACAAGGAGCCACCAGTTGAAGTCGCCGCTCATCGGGCCGAGGATAACCGACGCGGCCGCTCGGCGCGGTCGGGCTCGCTGCGGGCGGTCGGCCGCTCTCCGGCCGCTCGGGCTACACTCCGCGCGATGTCCGTGCCAAGAGGTCGTTGTTGCAGCCGCTGATCGCTCTCATCAACGTCACCCCCGACCCCGTCGCCGTCCACCTCGGCCCGATCCCGCTGCTGTGGTACGGGATCGCCTATGCGGTCGGCCTCGCAGCCTCGTACGTGGTGATCACGCGCGAGGCGCAGCGTCGCGGTCTCGATGCCCGGCTGGTGGACACGGGAATCGTGGTCGTCGCCGTCGCCGCCCTCCTGGGCGGTCGCCTCTATCACGTCATCGACCAGTGGCAGCGGTACAAGGACGACCTGCTGACGATCTTCCTGCCGATCGCCAGGACGGCCGACGGCGGCTACCAGTTCGCCGGGTTCACGGGCCTCGGGGTCTATGGCGGGATCATCACCGGCACGATCGCCGCGTGGGTGTTCATCCGTTACCGGAGGCAGTCCTTCTGGCGATGGGCCGATGTCGTCGCGCCCGGCCTGTTCGTGATGCAGGCGATCGGGCGCTGGGGCAACTTCTTCAACCAGGAGCTCTATGGCCCCCCCACGACCCTGCCGTGGGGGATCACCATCGACTGCGCCCATCGCATCGTCGACTACCCGTGCACGACCTTCCCGGAGGCAACCACCGGCTTCCACCCGCTGTTCCTGTACGAGTCCATCAGCGGGATCGCGGGCGCCATCACCCTGCTCTGGGTCGCGCGGCGGTTCGGGCCACGGATGCGCCCCGGAGACCTCCTCCTGCTGTGGGCCATGTGGTACGCCGTCGTACGCTTCTCGCTCGAGACCCTGCGCTCGGAGAACTGGACCCTCGGCGGCATCCCCACGGCCATGATCGTGAGCACCGTGATCTTCACCATCGCCGGTGCCACCCTGTTGTGGCGGCACCGCCCGGGTGCGGTGGGCGGGGATCGATGGGGGGAGCCGCCCGAGCGGGTCACCGACGTCGACATCGTGGAAGAGATCGATGTCGATGACGAGCTGGTGGAGGAGATCGAGGTCGACGACGACGACGCGGCACCGGAAGACCGGGTCCCCGCTGCTGTTGATGCCACCGACGCGGACGATGGGGCGACCAGGGACGGAGATGTCGAGATCGACGACGGGGCCGAGAGCGATCGTGGCCGCCCCGGTGGGGCCTGAGCAACCCGATCCCGAGCTGCCGGTCACGACCGGCGCTCCGGCCGGATCTCCGTCTCCCGCCGGCCCGGCGTCGCCCCCGGAGCTGGCCGTGCCCACCTCCGCTCCAGGGCCCGAGCCTCGCCCCATCCGCCGCCGTCCACGGTCGCGCCTGGAGCCGGGCGTGCTCGAGGCGGCCCGACGCGCGGGCACCCGGGAGGGCCTCGAGTGGCTCGGTCGCGAGCCCGAGTCGCCCGCGTCGATCCTGTTCCGGGCCGTTCGCGTGTTCGCCCGCGTCCTCGCGTTTGGCGTGTTCCGGTTCAGGATCGAGGCATCCGGTCGGGAGCACCTGCCGGCCGGTGGTGGCTACCTGCTCGTCGGGGCGGCGCATCGGGGCTGGATGGATCCGTTCGTGGTCATGCACGCGCTCCCCGTCGAGCCCCGCGCGTGGTTCCTGGGCAGCGGTCCGTCCACCTTCACCGCACGCTGGCGCGAGCGCTTCATCCACGCGCTCGGCGGGCTCCTGCCGGTGTGGCGGGGCGGACTCGGGATCGACGCCCACGTCGCCGCGGCGCATGCGGTCCTGCGCAACGGCGGCATCTTCGTCCAGATGCCCGAGGGGACCGTGTCGGGACCCGCGGGCCATATCGGTCCGTTCCGGCCCGGGGCCGCGCTGATCGCGATCCGGACCGGCGCCCCGCTCGTTCCACTCGTCATCGCGGGTACCGAGGAGCTGTACATCGGCCGCCGCATGGCCTCCAGGGTGCTGCCCGCGACATCGGCGCGCGAGCTGCTCGGCGATACCTGGGACGGAGACCTCCCGGAGCCCGGGTCGCGTGCCGAGCTCGAGCTGGCCAAGCGGCTCACGACCCGTCTCGAGGCGCTCCTCGGCCCCGAGGTCGAGGCGCTCCATCCACGAACCGTCGACCCGCCGTCGCGCCGGCGGCGGCTGCGAAGGCACCTTACCTGGCTGTTCCTGCGCCCTGGGCGCCTTGACCGCGACGAGGCCTGATCGGGGACCCGCGCTCCATGGCCGGATCCGACCCGGATCCCGCCCCTCTCCGGCACGCGAGCCCCTCTCCGGCACCGACGCGGGGCGCCTGACGCCCGAACGGTCCCGTGCTGCATCAGTCCGGGCCGTCGGCGCCCCATCCGTCGCGCCATTGGGCACGCCGGCGCATCAATCGGGGCTTCAGGCGCCCGTTTCGCTCCCCGCCGCGTCCGTTGGGGCTCCCGGCGCCCGCCCCGGGGGCCGCTACCCGGGAGACGCGCCCGGCGCCCGCCCGACGACCCCGACCCCATCCGGAGACGCCGCGGGCGGGGCCACGCAGGATCGGCCTCCGAGACACTCGGCGCGCACCGATCACCACGGTCACCGACCCTCAGGATCCCCCGATCGCAACCCCAGGATCCCCTGGTCGCCGATTCCGCCAAGGTTGTGCAACCTTGTATGATCGCCTGCAATTCCATCGCGTCCTTGACTGCGAAAGCCGACTCCCGGGTCCCCACGGGACCCGCCACGCGCGGCCGGTCAGAGCCACTCGTGGGCGTGCATGCTCACGTTGCAGCCGAGGTACCCGATCATGACGATGGCCGCTCCGACTCCAGCCGGGCAGATCGGGGGCTCCGTCCTGGCCAACCTCCCCGTCGCCGAGCTGTACGAGCGCGCCATCAGCGAAGGCGAGGGCACCCTGGCGGCCGAGGGCCCGCTCGTGGTCCGCACCGGCCAGCACACCGGCCGCTCGCCCCGGGACAAGTTCGTCGTCCGCGAGCCCTGGAGCGAGGCCAAGGTGTGGTGGGGCGAGGTCAACCACGAGATCAGCGAGGAGCACTACGACCGGCTCCGCGCCCGACTCATGACCTACGTCGCCGACAAGCGGCTGTATGCGCAGGACATGTACATCGGTGCCCACGAGGCGCACCGGCGCAGCCTCCGCGTCTACACCGAGACGGCGTGGGCCAGCATCTTCGCCCGCAACCTGTTCCGCCGGCCCCCTCGCGAGGACCTCGCGTCCTTCGTGCCGAACTTCACGATCATCAACGTGCCCAGCTTCCAGGCTGATCCGGCGACGGAGGGCACCCGGACCGGCACGGCGATCCTGCTCCACCTGCAGCGGATGGAGATCATCATCGTGGGCACGATGTACGCGGGCGAGATCAAGAAGTCCGCGTTCACGGTCATGAACTACCTGATGCCCGACGAGGGCGTGCTGCCGATGCACTCCTCGATCAACGTGGGCGAGAAGGGTGACTCCGTCGTCTTCTTCGGCCTCTCCGGCACGGGGAAGACCACCTTGTCGGCCGATCCGCAGCGCAGCCTGATCGGCGACGACGAGCACGGTTGGGGCGACGGCTACACCTTCAACTTCGAGGGTGGCTGCTACGCCAAGACGATCCGCCTGTCCGCCATGTACGAGCCGGACATCTTCGCCACGACCAAGCGGTTCGGGACCATCCTGGAGAACACCGACATGTTCCCGGAGACGCGGGAGCTGGACCTGGACTCCGAGCGCTTCACCGAGAACACCCGCGCCGCGTACCCGCTCCATTTCATCGGCAATGCGGACCCCACGGGCGTTGCCCCCGGACCGGAGCACGTGGTCTTCCTGACGGCCGACGCGTTCGGGGTCCTGCCGCCGATCAGCAGGCTCACCCGCGAGCAGGCGGCCTACCACTTCATCAGCGGCTACACCGCCAAGCTCGCCGGCACCGAGATCGGAGTCAAGGAGCCGTCGGCCACGTTCTCGGCTGGCTTCGGCGCGCCGTTCCTGCCGCGCCACCCGGGCGAGTACGCGCACATGCTCATGGACCGCCTCGACCAGTTCGACGTCCCGGTCTGGCTCGTGAACACCGGCTGGACCGGCGGCCCGTACGGCGTCGGGCACCGGATGAACATCAACCACACCCGGAACATGGTTCGTGCGGCCATCAACGGCGAGCTCGACGGCGTCGAGACAGTGGTCGACCCGATCTTCCGGGTGGCTGTTCCGGTCAGCGTGCCCGGTGTGCCGCATGAGGTCCTGTTCCCCCGTAACACGTGGGCGGACCCTGCTGCCTACGACGCGGCCGCTCGCACGATCGCCGGCATGTTCCACGAGAACTTCGCCAAGTACGCCGACGGCGTCTCCGAGGTGGTGCGCAACGCCGGGCCAGCCGTGTTCAACGCGGACGGGACAGCGAAGGGCTGACCCACGCGGGGCCCGGCCCCAGCCACGACACCCCGATAGCCCCCGGCTGGGAGCGATCCCGCGGGGAGCGACCCAGCGGGGCTGTCGCGTCCGGCCTGCGATACTTCGCCCATGCGAGGGACCTACCCACACATCCGGGTCTCGGGCGGCCCGCGCGAGCGCGGACGCCAGTACGGGGAGCAGGCCCGCGAGCGTGTCGAGCGCAGCGTCGCGCTCTACCGCCGCGTGTTCGAGCACTACGCCGGCTGGTCGTGGGACCGGGTGACGTCGCACGCCCGCGCCTACCGGCCCGCGATCGAGGCCGCCCATCCCCGCTACCTCGAGGAGATGGCCGGGATCGCGGACGGCGCGGGACTCACCCTGGCCGACATCCTGGCCATCAACGTCCGCACCGAGGTGATGTTCGCGGCGGTCGCGCGCCAGGCGGCGGGGGAGTGCACGGCGTTCGCCGTGCTCCCCGCGGGGACCGCCGGGGGGCATCCGCTCATGGGCCAGAACTGGGACTGGATGCCGCACTGCACGGAGACCGTGGTCGTCCTCGAGGCCGAGCAGGACGACGGGCCCTCGTACGTGACGGTCGTCGAGGCCGGGCTGCTGGCCAAGACCGGCTTCAACAGCGCCGGGATCGGCCTCGTGACCAATGCCCTGATCAGCGACCAGGATCGGGGCGATCCCGGCCTGCCCTACCACGTGGTCCTGCGCGCCATCCTCGACGCGCGGACCCTGCCCGCCGCGCTGGACGCCGTCACCCGCCATCCGCGGGCCTCCGCGGCGAACTACCTCGTGGCGAGCCGGGAGGGCATGGCGGTGGACATCGAGGCGGCGCCCGGCGACCACAGCCAGGTGTGGCTGACCTGGCCGGCCCCGGACGCCATCGTCCACACCAACCACTACCTGGCTGAGACCGGGCTCAAGGACGTCATGCGCTGGTACGCACCAGGCAGCCCGTTCCGGCACCGCCGCGCCTCCACGCTCCTCGCCGACAACCAGGGGCGCGTCCATCCCGCGATGCTCCAGTCGATGCTCCGGGATCACGTGAACCAACCGTCGGGGGTGTGCGCGCACCCGGACCCGTCGCTGCCCGAGATGGAGCAGGACATGACCGTGGCGTCGGTCCTGTACGACCTGGAGACCCGCACGATGTGGATCGCCGACGGCCAGCCGTGCGAGGTCGACTACCGGCGCGTGGAGTACGCGGGGCTACTCGGCGCCGCGGGCTAAACTGGTACCTACCTGACCGCAACCCCCGGGCGCCCGTCCCGCGCCCCCAGCGGAACGTCGAGGAGCAGCGACAGCATGGCCCGCAACAAGGTCACCGTCATCGGCGCCGGAAACGTAGGCGCCACGACAGCCCAGCGCATCGCGGAGGCCGGACTGGCCGACGTGGTGCTCGTGGACATCGTCGAGGGCATGCCCCAGGGCAAGGGCCTCGACCTCGCCGAGGCCGCGCCCGTCGTCGGCCACGACGCGCACGTCCTGGGCACCAACGACTACGCCGACACGGCGGGGTCGGACATCATCGTCGTGACGTCGGGCATCCCGCGCAAGCCGGGCATGAGCCGCGACGACCTGATCGCGACCAACGCCGAGATCGTCGGGGGCGTCGTGAAGCAGGCGGCCGCCGTCTCGCCCGACGCGATCATCATCGTCGTCACCAACCCGCTCGACGTCATGTGCCACGTCGCCAAGGCCGCCTCCGGCTTCCCCAGGGAGCGCGTGCTGGGCATGGCCGGCGTCCTCGATTCGGCGCGCTTCCGGACGTTCATCGCGATGGAGCTGGGCGTCTCCGTGAAGGACGTCCACGCGTTCGTGCTCGGCGGCCACGGCGACACCATGGTTCCGCTGTCGCGCTACAGCACCGTGGCCGGCGTGCCGATCACCGAGCTGCTCCCGGCAGACCGCGTCAAGGCGCTGGAGGACCGGACGGCCAACGGTGGCGCCGAGATCGTTGCCCTGCTCAAGACGGGGTCAGCGTTCTATGCGCCGGCCGTCTCCGCCTTCGAGATGGTTGACGCCATCCTCAACGACCGCAAGCGCGTCCTCCCGTGCGCCACCTTCCTCCAGGGCGAGTTCGGGGTCGATGGGTACTACGTCGGCGTCCCGGTCGTCCTCGGGCGTGGCGGCCTCGACCGGGTGTTCGAGATCTCGCTCACGGCCGACGAGCAGGCGGCATTTGCGAAGTCCGTGAATGCCGTCAAGGAGCTGGTCGCGACCCTGCCCGCCTGACCCTCGCGCGGGCCCAGGTCCGAGAAAGCGGTGCGCCTGCGCACCGCCTGCGTGCATGCCTGCACGTCGGGCGGTTCGCGTGCGCACCGGCCCATGACGCAATGGGGATGGTCCCGGATCTCGATCGTGGGCTACCCTGCCTCGTAAGGCCGAATGCAAGGGTGGCGGCTGCCCGTACCCGCTCCACCTGAGACCCACAGACTGGGAGGACCCGGACATCGTGCGACGCTTGAAGCTCACCCTCGCCGCGGCGGTCGCCGCCGCGCTGATCGTCGGCGCCCCCGTCGGTGCCGCGACCCGCCTGCCGACGGCCGCCGCGACGGCCGGGAAGGCCTCCGTGGCCCATGGCTATGCCCTGGTGCAGCTCCGGGGAGCCCCACTTGCCACGTCGAGCAAGACGAGGCCGGCACCCGGCAAGAAGGTCGACTTCAACAACAAGTCGGTCAAGTCCTACAAGGCCCAGCTCGCGAAGCTGCGCAATGACTTCAAGGCGTGGCTGCGAAAGAACGCGCCCAAGGCCAAGGTCGTCCAGGGCTTCGACCTCGCCTTCAATGGCGTCAGCGTCAAGCTCCGTGGCACCTCGCTCGCAACCATCCGCTCCTCGTCGCTGGTCGTGCGGGCCCAGTACCAGGGCCGCTACTACCTGACCGCTGAGGACCCCGACCTCGCCCTCATCAACGCGATGGCCGGTTGGACCGCCGCGGGCACGACGTCCGCGGATGCCGGCGATGGCGTCAAGGTTGGCGTGATCGACTCCGGCATCGACCTGACCCACCCCTGCTTCAGCGATGCCGGCTACCCGAATCACCTCCAGCTGGGCGACCGCCGCTTCACCAACGACAAGGTGATCGTGGCCCGGGTGTTCAACATGAGGGCCGGCAGCCGCGGCTACACGGCCGAGGCCATCGATAGCCACGGCACGCATGTCGCGGGCACGATCGCCTGCAACTACGGCACCCCGGCGACGGTGGGCGGCGCGTCGATCCCGTACGCCATCTCCGGCGTCGCCCCGCGCGCGCTCCTCGGCAACTACAACGTGTTCCCCGGCGATGTCGACAACGCCCGCAGCGAGGACATCCTCAACGCCATCGAGGCGGCGTACGTTGATGGCATGGACGTCATCAACATGAGCCTCGGCGGTCCCGCCAGCGGGATCCAGGACCTGCTGACCATCGCGGTCGACAACATGGATCGCGCGGGCATGGTGTCCGCCATCTCGGCCGGCAACGAGGGACCGGGTCACTACACGGTCGGCTCGCCCGGCTCGGCGGCGCGTGCGCTGACTGCTGGCGCCTCCACCGTTCCCCATTTTGTTGGTGCGCCACTCACCGCCGACGGCATGACCGTGGGCGTGGCGGCCGGCGACTTCGCCACCGTCGATGCCGATCTCACCGCCCCGCTGGGCGTTGCCTTCGCCTCGGGTGGCGCGCTGGACAATGCCTGCGCCCCGCTGGCAGGCGGCAGCCTCGCGGGCGAGATCGCGCTGATCTCGCGCGGTGCGTGCACCTTCTCGCAGAAGATCCGCAACGCACAGGATGCCGGCGCGGTGGCGGCCATCGTCGTCAACAACGTTGCCGGTGACCCCACGGCCATGGCCCTCGGCGGGATCGCGAACGAACCCACGATCCCGGCCTACATGGCATCGCTGGCCGACAAGACCGCCCTGATGGCTGCCGACGGCGCCAGCGCCACGATCGGTGCCACCAATGCCTACTTCAACACCACCAACGCCGACATCATGGCCGGCTTCAGCAGCCAGGGTCCGACCGACGTGGACTTCCGGGTCAAGCCCGACGTGGTCGCCCCCGGTGTCAACGTCCTGAGCTCCATCCCGCAGTCGTACTGCGATCCGGGCGTTGACTGCTTCGCGTTCTTCCAGGGCACCTCCATGGCGTCACCGCATCTCGCCGGCGCAGCGGCGATCGTGGTGCAGGCCCATCCCGACTGGCCGGCGTGGGCCGTCCGCTCGGCCATCGTGAACACGGCCGACGTCGGCCGGCTCACGGTGCACACGAACGGCACCGATCTCCAGACCGACGTCAACGTCACCGGCAGCGGCATCGCCAACCTCGAGTCGGCAGTGAGCGCCACGGCGCTCCTGGACCCGGTCAGCGTCAGCTTTGGCGCGACGCCCTCGGGCTCGGGCGTGTCCAGGACGGTCAAGGTGACCCTCCTCAACGCCGGCGACGTCGACGCTGACTGGGGCGTCGCGATCGACGCCTACGGCAGCGCCGCGGGCGTCAAGTTCACGACGAGCGTCACGTCCGTGAGCATCCCGGCAGGCGGGACCGCCACGTTCACCGTCAAGGCCGCCTTCAGCAAGAAGGCCGCCAAGGGCGACAAGCAGGCGTGGCTGGTCATCACCGACGGCGCGGACCTCGTCGCGCACGCGGCCGTCTATGCCTTCGTGAAGTAGCGAGCGACCAAGCGAAAGGGGCCCCGGCCGGCCGGGGCCCCTTCGTCGTTCCCGGGGATCGCGGGGGTCAGCCGGGGCCCAGCGGGCGCTCGCACAGCCGGACGTCGCCCCCGCCACCCATCGCCGTGGCGCGGTAGTCGTAGGTCGCGCCTCCCGCCTCGAGGACGATCCGGTATCCCGGGGTGATCATGTCCGTGTACATGAAGCCCATGACCGGGCACCCGAGGGCGCCGCTCGGCCAGTCGCGGGACTCGGTGGAGATCACCGTGACATCCGCGGGGTCAACACCGGCACGCGCCGCGGCGTCGGCAATCGCCGCCTCGAGGGGGAGGCCCGGGATCCCGTTGGTCGTGCCCGGGATGGCGGTCGGTGGTTCCATGGACGCGACCAGGGGCGAGGGCACGGGGGTTGCCGGAGCAGGGGTCGCCGGAACTGGCGTGATGGTCGGGGACGCGGCGGCGGTCCCGCCGGTGCACGCCGCGGCGGCGAGGACGATGAACACGATGGCGGCGGGGAGACGCGGAGCGGATCGAATGGTCATGGCCCCTGAACGCGCGGCCCAACCCGGTGGTTCCCTCAGGCGCACTGCCCACGTGGAGGCGCCGGTTCCTGGACGGCGGCACGGTAGACTCGCCGCGTCGTGCTCCACCTCGTAGCGCCTCGCGCCGTCATCGAGCTCGCCTATGACCCGATCGTCCGGATCGGTGACTTCAGCGTCCGCCTCGAGACCCTCGGCATCGCCCTTGTGGTGTTTCTGGCCCTCGTGATCGCGGTGCTGGTCGCCCGCACCACGCCCGTCGACCTCATCAAGCCGCCTGACGCCCCGGGGGAGGAGCCGGCCGAGCTCAACCACCTGCGCGCGGACGACCTGTTGTACATCGCCGTGGCGGCCCTGCCGGGGGCCGCGGTTGGCGCACGCCTCGGCTACCTGCTGCTGCACTGGGACTTCTACCAGGCCAACCCCGGGGCGCTGCTCGATCTCAGCCAGGGCGGGCTCCAGCTTTCGCTGGGGGTCGTGGGGGGCGTGATCACGGCGTCGATCGTGGCGGGACTGCTGGGGGCACCGGTTGGTCGATGGCTGCACGCGATGACGCTCCCGGTGCTCCTGGCACTCGCGGGCGGCAAGGCGGCGATGGCCCTCGGCGGAACCGGCCAGGGTCAGCTCACCGACGCGTCCTGGGCGACGGCCTACACGGGGCCCGGACCATGGGGCTCGCTGGCACCCCAGCTGGCGGCCCACCCCGCCCAGCTCTACGAGGCGCTGGCCACCCTCGTCGTGATCATCCTCGTCGCCTGGGTGCTGGCGTTCGACGCCTTTCCCGGCCGCAATGGAGGTGTGTTCCTGTTCGCGATCGGGTCATGGGCGATCGCCAGGGCGATCGTTGCCGGGATTTGGCGTGACCCCGAGGTCATCGGCCCGCTGCGCGCGGACCAGGTGATCTCGATCACGATCGCGATCGTCGCGTACGGGCTGATGCTGGTCATCGGCTGGGTCGCCGTGGTGCGAGGACGCAGGGCGCGGGCAAGCGCGATCCAGGGTTCGGCGGCCGTTGCCGGGCCTGCGCCGCGAGGGGCGCAGGCGCCCGGCGAGCCCGACTGGCCGGACCCGTCGGTTCGCCCCCGGATCTGATCGCCGGCTGGCCTCAGAGCGCGCCGCGAAGGACCGAGGTCAGCTCCTCGTCGGTCAGCAGCACCGGGTTCGTGCGCATCGAGCTCCCGCGGCCATCGGCAACGATGGCGGGGATCCCGCGCTCGTCCAGGCCGAAGGTGGCCAGGCCCGGGACGGCGAGCGCCGTTGCCCACCGGCGGAGCTCGACCACGAGGGCGCGGCGGGCCTCGCGTTCTGGTGCCGTCTCCGGGAGCGTGGCGACGAGCCGGCCGAGGGTCGCATACCGGGCGAGGGCCGGCGAGCCCGGATCGCGCGATTCGAGGGCCGCGACGTTCGCCGCCGTGATGCCGGCGAGCGTGGATCCACACGCGACCCCATGCGGGATGGGGAGCTGGGCCCCGAGCGGGGAGGCGAGTCCGTGGACCCCGCCGAGACCGGCATGCGCGAGGCAGATCCCCGAGAGCAGCGCGGCGTAGGCCATTCCCGAGCGCGCGGCCGGCGCCGCGGGTCCCTCCGGGTCGGCGTGCCACGGCAGCAGCGCCTCACGGGCCGCTGCAAGCCCGGCGAGGGCGAGGGCATCGGTGACCGGCCCCGCCTTGGTGGACACGTAGGCCTCGAGGAGCTGGGTGACCGCGTCCATGCCGTGGGCCGCGATCCGCGCCGGCCCGGCCCCGGCCAACAGGTCCGGGTCAACGATGGCGTCGGCTGCCACGAGACGCTCGTCGCGGAAGGATCGCTTGTAGCCGGCTGGGCCGCGTTCGCTCAGCACCGCGTTGCGGGTGGCCTCGGAGCCCGTGCCCGCCGTGGTCGGAACGGCGACGAGCGGCACGGGCGTGCCGTCGTAGGGGCGGTGGCCGGGGAGGCCCTCGAGATGCTCGACGACGCTCGCCCCCGACCGGAGCAGCCCGGCGATCGCCTTCGCCCCGTCGAGCACGCTGCCGCCGCCGATCCCGACGACCACGTCCGCCGCCCCGTCGTGATGGGTCCTCACGGCGCCGTCCACCACGCCGGGGGAGGGCTCGTCCGTGATGGCGACCTCGCCCGTGACGGTGACGCCCGCAGCCGCCAGGTCGGCGAGGAGCGCGTCACGCCGGCCCGACGCGGCGAGCGATCGCCCGCCGGTCACGAGGAGCACCCGGTTCCCGTGCCCCGCCACGATCTCGGGCAATCGCGCGAGCGTGCCGGGCCCAAAGGTGATCCTGGGGATCCGCCCCAACGCGAATGGCGGGACGGGCGCGATGCGGGCCAGCTCGGTCACGAGGCCGGCGTCTCCGGAAACAGGCCCACGTAGCGGACGCCGTAGCGCTTCTCGGCAAACATCTCGGCCGTCGCCTCGCGCCACTCGGCGTAGTGGGGGGTTTCCCGGTGCGCCAGCGCCGCCGCCTCGTCGACGTACCACTCGTAGAGCACGAACCGGGTGGGGTCGTCGGCCTGGCGCAGGAGGTCGAATCGGACGTTGCCGGGCTCCCGGCCCGAGGCCTCGCAGTTGGCCCGGCAGGCATCTTCGAACGCGTCGGCATGCTCCGGCTTGACATGGCAGTGGACGAGGGTCACGAACATGGCGGCAGCTCCCTGGCGGTGACGTTGCACCGAGATCACGAATCTATGCCCGTTGGCCCGTTCGCGGGATGTCCGTCGGGACCTTCGCCCTCCGTCCGGCACTGGCCCGGTCGAGCCGATGCGCCGAGGCTAGCCCCGATCGATGGGATTCATCCAGAGGAGCGTTCCATGGCCCGGCAGTTCGTCGTCCAGCTCGACAACCACCCCGGCGAGCTCGCCCAGCTCAGCCGCACCTTCGCCCAGCGGGGCGTCCAGATCCATCACGCCGCCTGCGTCGGGACCGGGCCCCTCCAGTGCATGTTCGTGACATTCACCGACGACGACGCCGCCAGGTCCGTGCTCAAGGGCCTGGGCCACGTGTTCGTCGAGGGTGAGCCCGTCATGGTCGAGGTCCCCGATGAGCCAGGAAGCCTCGGCGCCGTGAGCCAGAAGCTGGCCGACGCAGGCGTCCTGGTGAGCGGCGTGATCCAGGCGGGCGCAAAGCCCGGCAAGCTCGAGATGGCGTTCTGCGTGGATGACGAATGCAAGGCGCGCGAGGCGCTGGGTCTTCACGCCGAGGATTGCGTCGGCTGCTCGTCCTGAGGCCGGAGGACCCCGGGCCCGAGCCCCAGCCGGGATCCCCTGGCCGCCGAGCGAGAGGTCGCCCGAAGCCTCAACCAGCGCGTGACGCGCCGGCTCGGGCGACCGGGGCCCGGAACGTCACGCGACTTGCCTCGTCGCGTGATGAGTGAGGCCCCTCGCGACCGACCTGTCCCGCGGTGCGTCCGTTGGGGCGCCGCGCGCCCGGTGACGACCCCGCGCCCCCAAGGCGCCCGCCCGACGGCGCCGCGCCCCTGAGGCGCCTGACGGCGCCACACCGTCGAGAACGGCCGTCGGCCCGGTCCGCGCGGAGCGGACCGGGCCGACAGGAGGCGGCGAGGACTACGAGACTCGCGGGAAGTTCGCGAGCCCTCGCTTGATGAACTTGCCGTGGCCGGCGGGGCCGGTCCACTCGCCGTCGCGGACCACCACGGTGCCGCGCGACAGCACGACATCGGAGCCGCCCTGGACGGTCATCCCCTCGTAGCAGCTGTAGTCGACGTCCATGTGGTGAGTCGAGGCAGACAGCACATGGCTCCGGTTCGGATCGTAGACAACGATGTCGGCGTCCGAGCCGGCGGCGATCAGGCCCTTCTTCGGGTACATCCCGAAGATCTTCGCGGGAGCCGTCGACACGACCTCGACCCAGCGCTCCTTTGTCAGCCGCCCGTCGACGACCGCCTGGTGCATGAGATCGACCCGCTCCTCGACCCCGGGCAGGCCATTGGGGATCTTGCGGAAGTCGCCGCGTCCCAGCTCCTTCTGGCCGTGGAAGTCGAACGGGCAGTGGTCCGTGCCGATGAGCTGGAGGTCGTCTCGCTTGAGCGCGTTCCAGAGCTCGACCGCGTGGTCCTTCGTGCGCAGCGGCGGGGAGCACACGAACTTGGCGCCCTCGAAGCCGTGGCCGAGGTCGTCGAGCGTCAGGTACAGGTACTGCGGGCAGGTCTCCGCCCAGGTCATCGCGCCGCGGTTGCGCGCGGCCATGACGGCGTCAAGCGCCTCCTTGGCCGACAGGTGCACGAAGTACACGGGGACGCCCGCGACCTCGGCCAGCCGGATCATCCGGCTCGTCGCCTCGCCCTCGAGACGCGAGTCACGCGCGAGGCCGTGGCCAATGGGATCGGTCACCCCGGCATCGATCTGCTCGGCCGCCAGGATGTCGATCACGGGCCCGTTCTCAGCGTGCATCAGGATGAGCCCGCCGTTCTTCTTCGTCTGCTGCATCGCGCGGAAGATGTGGTCATCCGGCGAGAGGAAGACGCCCGGGTAGGCGGTGAACAGCTTGAAGTCCGGAACGCCCTCGGCGACCAGCTGGTCCATCTCGGCCAGCGTCGAGTCGTTGACGTCCGACATGATCATGTGGAAGCCGTAGTCGATGACGGCGTTGCCCTCGGCCTTCTTGCGCCAGGCGTCGAGGCCCTCGTGCAGTGGCTGGCCCTTCGTCTGGACCGCGAAGTCGACGATCGAGGTGGTGCCGCCGAAGGCCGCAGCCCGCGTGCCGGTCTCGAAGGTGTCCTTGGCGAAGGTTCCGCCGAACGGCAGCTCCATGTGGGTGTGGGCGTCGATTCCGCCCGGGATCACGTACTTGCCCGCGGCGTCGACGGTCTGGTCGGCCGTCACTCCGGCCCCGGCCAGGTTCGCGCCGACCTGCGCGATCGTCTCGCCGTCGACCAGGACATCGGCCTGGTATGACCCGTCGGCGGTGACGATGGTGCCGTTGGCGATCAGGGTCCGCATCGGTCCTCCTCGCGTGCTGTGGCCCGCCTCGCAGGGAGGCGGTGGGACGCTCGTAGACCCATCCTAGCGAGGGCGACCGGCATCGACAGGGCCGGTTGACGTGGACAGGGCCCCCCGGCACCCCGGTTGGGAGGGGTCGACCGGCCCACCGCCTCCGCGCGGGGCAGGGGAGCGGTGATCACGCCCTCGATGTCGCCTCGATTCCCGGTGGTCGGAACCCGTCGCCAGCGCGCTGGCCGTGAGCGCGGTCACGGCATCCGCGGCGCCGCGGTGCCGTACCGGGTCAGAGCGGGGGCAGCGCGAGCGGGATCCCGACGGCCCGGGCAATCCCCAGCTCGATCAACCAGGCGAGGACCGTTGCGCCCACGGCGACGACGGCGACCAGGAACGCGATCGCGCCGCGCGCCTGCCGGACCCGGTGGGCTCGCCGGGCCGCGGGCCCATCGACTTCCCAGAACGGATCCCGGCGGTGAAACAGCGAGCGATCGGCCATGGCGATACCTCCAGCCCCCCGAGTGTGGTCCGATGGGGTCGAGGGCGGGAGGGTGACCTTTGTCCGGTGACCCTGCCCCGCACCACACCGAACTCCACCCAGCCGCCGGCCGCCGCGGCGGGGTGTGCGCGATCGCGGTGCGTGCTGTCACCGCGATCGAGCTGACGGCCAAGGCGCTGCGCGTCGCGCGGGCGAGCGAGCGGGCGGCTCAGCGTCGCGCGACGGCGTACCGGGCGACCGCGACCAGGGAGAGCAACCCGAGGCCCACCAGCCGCACGACGTCGCGCTGCTCGGCGATGAACAGCAGCGGGAACGTGCTGAGCCCGGCGACAGTTCCCGCGATCCGCCCGTTGCGGCCCAGCACGTGGGCCGCAACGGCGACCGGGATGGCCAGCGTGAGGCTCACGGCCCCGGCCAGCGGCGCCAGGGCGACCAGGATGCCTGCCAGGGTTGCGACGCCGCGCCCGCCCGCCAGCCGTCCGAAGGCCGGCCAGCCCGCGCCGGCCAGGACGCCGACACCGGCGACCCAGCCCGTCCACCAGGTGAAGGTGACGATCCCGATCGCGACGGGCAGGATCCCTTTGGCGAGGTCTCCGGTCAGGGCCAGGACGCCCCACCCGGGTCCGGCCTGCCGCCATACGTCCGCCGGGCCCGACGGGCCTTCGCCCTGTCGGGCGACGCCGACACCGCCGGCCCGTCCGACCCATGCAGCGAGCGGCAGCGATCCCACCAGGTAGCCGACGAGGAGCGACAGGACGGTGCGCAGCAGGTCCAGCGCCATCGTGAGCAGAGACGAATCGGACACGGGCAGAATGATGCTGGATGCCGCGGAGGGGAATCCAGCGGCGGGCGGTGCAGGGCGCCCGTCCCGGGTCGTTTCCCGGGCTCAGGCCTGCGGCGGCTCGACGTCCCGGAGTGCCGGGATCACGTGCCTCCCGTATAGCTCCAGCTGTTCCTCCTCGTTCCCGTTCATCAGGTACAGGTTGAACTGGTCCACGCCGGCCTCCGCGAGCGTCCTGAGACGCGCGATGTGCGCCTCCGGGCCGCCGATGAGGCAGAACCGGTCCACGATCTCGTCGGTCACGAACGAGGCGTTCGACGAGCCCACCTCGGCATGGTGGAGGTAGTCATAGCCCTCGCGGTCGTGGACGTAGGCGGTGAGCTCCTCGGGCAGGTCCTCGCGCGGGTACTTGTTCACGAGATCGACGACGTGGTTGCCGACGAGCGCCGGGAACCAGCGCGTCCGGTCCCGGCCGTCCGCGAGGTCACCCACGTGGGCCGGGGCGGCAGCCATGACCCGCACGGCGCCGGGGTCCCGGCCGGCGGCCGTCGCCGATTCACGCACCTGGGACACGAACCACCGGATGAGGTCCGGGTCGCCGATCTGGAGCATGGCCCCATCCGCGATCCGGCCGGTGAGCTTGAGCGCCACCGGGCCGTAGCCCGCGATCCACACGGGCAGCGAGAACCCGGGGGTCCACGGCAGCTCGAGCATCGCGCCCTCGAACTCGATCCCGCGGCCCTCCACGAGCGCCCGGATCACGTGCACCGCCTGCTCGAGGTCCTTCATCGTGGTCGGACCCTTGCCCAGCACGCGCCGCGCGGAATCGCCCCGGCCGATGCCGAGATCCATGCGCCCGCCGGACAGCTCATTGAGCTCGGCGAGCAGGGAGGCCGTGACGGACGGCTCGCGGGTGGCCGGATTCGTGACGCAGGTCCCAAAGCGCATCGTGGTCGTTGCCTGCGCCATGAGGGTCAGGAGCGGGTAGGGATCCCGCCACAGGACGTGCGAGTCGAACAGCCACCCGTAGCTGAAGCCGGCCGCCTCCGCCTGCCGGGTGAGCGCGATCGTGCGCTCGATCGAGTGGTCGGGCTTGAGCGTGAACCCGAACTGCATTCCGTCTCCTCCTGTGGGGACCCGGGAGAATCGGGCGGCTCGGCTGTCCTCCTCCTTGACAGCCGAGCCGCGCGGGATCATACCGGACACGGTCGGGTCGGCAACCGTGCCGTTCGGCCCTGCCGGGAGGCCTAGGGCCGGATCAGGTCACCGTACTGGTCGGGCCGGCGGTCCCGGTAGAACTGCCAGGTCTGCCGGACCTCGGTGATCACGTCGAAGTCCATGTCGCGGATGATCAGCTCCTCGTCGTGGGGGCTGCCCACGGCGCCCACGAACTGGCCGCGTGGATCCACGAAGTAGCTCTGGCCGTAGAAGTCGTCCGGTCCGATCTCGGCCTCGATGCCAACGCGGTTGATCGTGCCCACGAAGTAGCCGTTGGCGAGCGCGTGGCTGACCTGCTCGACCCGCCACAGGTACTCGGACAGGCCGCGGCTGGTCGCCGACGGGATCATCACCAGCTCGGCGCCGTTGAGGCCAAGGGCGCGGGCGCCCTCCGGGAAGTGGCGGTCGTAGCAGATGTAGACGCCGATCTTGCCCACGGCGGTCTGGAACACTGGGTACCCAAGGTTGCCGGGGCGGAAGTAGAACTTCTCCCAGAAGCCCTGGACGTGCGGGATGTGGGTCTTGCGGTACTTGCCGAGGTACGAGCCGTCGGCGTCGATCACGGCTGCGGTGTTGTAGTAGATGCCCGAGGTGGAATCCTCCTCGTACATCGGGACCACGAGGACCATGCCGGTCTGCTTGGCGAGGTCCTGCATCCGCTTCGTGGTCGGCCCGTCCGGGATCAGCTCGGTATAGCTGTAGTACTGCTTCTCCTGCACCTGGCAGAAGTACGGCCCGTAGAAGAGCTCCTGGAAGAGCATCACCTGCGCGCCCTGCTTGGCCGCCTCGTGGGCGTAGCCCTCGTGCTTCTGGATCATCGACTCCTTGTCGCCGGTCCAGGATGCCTGCAGCAGCGCGCCTCGGACGATACGGGGCATGAATGAGCCTCCTCGATACTCCCGCTTGCCGCCCGCTCGGACGGCTGCCACCGGCGTCACCGCGGCGGCGAATGGTCGGAGCATACGCCGCTCGCCTCGGCGGTTCTGCCCCCGACGGCCCCTACGCCGTGGGCCGGAAGTCAACCCGGAGCGAAAAGCGATGGGCCCGGCCTGTCAGTGGCAGGCGCCCGTGCCGCTGTCCGTGAAGGTGCGGCCGGCGATCGGGATGAACAGCCAGTCATACGAGCCGACCCGGAGCGTGAGGCGGAGCACGCCGTGGGTGTCGGCCTCGCGGACCTCGCTGTTGGCCCGGACCGCCGCGAACGGACGGAGCGGCGCCCCGCCCGTGCCAACCACGAACTCGCGGATCCCGGACGCGGAGGCGACACCGGCCGGCGTCTGGGGCGCGAACCGCTCGTAGTCGTGGTCATGGCCGGTCAGGATCATGTCGGCGCCGTATGCGTCGAGCGCCTGCCACAGCGGTCGCACGGCCGGGTCGCCGCCGTGCTGGCCGGAGGAGAACAGCGGCTCGTGCATCACCGCGGCCACGCACGCCCGCGGGTTGGCCGCGAGGTCGGCCCGGAGCCACTGCTCCTGCTCGGATCCCGCTCCGCAGCCCACCTCGGTGCAATTGGCGTTGAGCGTGTAGATCCGCCATGTGCCCAGGTCGTAGGCGTACCACCCCTTGCCCCGTTCGCCGGCCCGCGACCCGAAGTAGTCCCAGTAGGGCCGGGCGCCCGGGGTGTGGTACTCGTGGTTGCCGACGGCGGGGGAGGTGCGGAGCCGCCAGCGGCCCCAGGTGGGGTCGTAGCAGTCGCGGAACTGGGACGTCGTCCCGTCGGGGTAGGCGATGTCCCCGGCCGCGAATACCCGGCCCGGGATGGCGTCGAGCAGGTCCGCGGTGAGGTTGTCACCAGGATTGCCGCAGTAGGCGATGTCACCGGCGCCGACGAGGACCGGGTCGGCCGCCGGCGCGTCGCCCACGATGAACCCGTCGACGACCACGTTGGGGTGGCCGGCTGTCCCCTTGACACGGAGCGTGAGGGTGTGGTCGCCGGGTTCGGGCCAGGTCGCCACGTACAGCACGCGCCGGTAGGCCCTCGAGGTCGCGTACGTGCTCACGACTCCGCGGGACTCGCCGTCGAGGAAGACACGGGCGGACCCGCCGGACCGGGAGGGACGCCCGATCCAGGCCACCTGGCTGCCGGTGAACGTGAATGACAGCTCGGCCCCGGCGGTTCGGCCACGCAGGGCCTGGTCCCCGAGGAGCTCCGGGGCGCTGATCGAGGTCCACGCGCCCGTGGTCGTCACCCCAGTCGCCTGTTCCGACTGCAGTGTCCAGTGCAGCGCCTCGCCGGAAGCCCATTCGCTCCAGTTGCCGGCCGCGTCCCTGGCGCGGACGCGGAACCGGGCGTCGTGGGGCGGCCGGACCGTGACGACGGCGTGGCGAGCGGTCCGCTTCGACAGGGTGACCGTTGCCCAGGAGCCGCCATCGATGCTCATCTGCAGCTTCACGCGCGCCACGCCGGTCCCGGCATCGGACGCGGTCCACGCGACCCGGACCGGAACGGCGGCCGCCCTCACGGTCTTGCCCGGAGCGGGGCTCGCGACCGGGGACGAGACGACGGGCGGCCGCGTGTCCCCGGCGGCGAGCGCGGGGCGGGGCCCGGTCGGGCCGACCAGGAGCGCCCCCGCGAGAACGAGGAGGAGCGCGGTGCGGATGATGCGGTGCATGCCCAGAGCGTGCACCTCGGTTCCGGCGCACGTCATCCCCCGGATGGCCCGATTCTCCCGAAGGTCCCGATCCCTCCGAAGGTCCCGGCGCCCGCGTCAGGGCTCCTGCGCAAAGACCTCCGTGAACGCGCGACAGTCGCCTCGCTCGTCGAACTCGAGCAGGAACACGTTGTGATAACGCCGGTCGCCTGTCTTGCCGGTGTACGTGCTGGTGCCCACCGCGACGGCACGCGAGCCGTCGACCGCGTACGGCGCGTACGCGCCGTCGTATGTGCCCGGGGCGTCCCGGTCCGCCATCCAGTCGTCCACGATGGCCGCCGCGCCGCGGAGCGGCTCGCCCCACGGGTAGTAGCGGTACTCGGCATCGTCGGCGAACAGCGCCCGGATGGCGTCCGGGTCGTACGTCCGCCACGCGTCCGTGTAGCGGTCCAGCCAGCGGGCGACATCGTCTCGGGTCATGTGGCGGTCCTCCGGTTGGGGCGAGGAATGGCGTAACCGATGTTACCCAGTTACCTAGTTACCGGCAGGCCCGGCAAACAGGCGATTCCACCCACCGTGACCCGGCCGTCTGGTCCGCCGCCGGGACCGCGCCCGTGTGTTGTAATGAGGCCCACGGCAGACCTCGCCGGCTTCCTTGGCCGACAGCAGCGGACGGCCCACCCGGGCCGCCCTGAACGGAGGATCATGGGCATCAGCGCAGCGCCCGGCATGACCAGTGAGGAGATCGTCTCCCTCTCCCGCGAGCACACGATGTTCTCGTGGTCCGTCCAGGGCCAGATCGATCCGATCGCGATCGATCGCGCCTCGGGCGTCTACCTGTACACCCCCGAGGGCCGCCGGATCCTCGACTTCAACTCGCAGCTGATGTCGGTCAACATCGGGCACGGCGACCGCCGGGTGATCGACGCGATCAACGCGCAGGCGGAGAAGCTCCAGTTCGTCCAGCCGGCGTTCGCGACCGAGATCCGTGCCCGCCTCGGCCGGAAGCTGGCCGAGATCATGCCCGGCGACCTGAACAAGGTGTTCTTCACGCTCGGCGGCGCCGAGGCGGTGGAAAACGCGATCAAGCTCGCCCGCCACGTCACCGGCAAGCACAAGCTGCTTGCCCGGTACCGCGCTTATCACGGGGCTACGGCCGGGGCGATGACCCTGACCGGCGACTACCGCCGCTGGGCCAACGAGCCCGGCATCGTGGGTGTCGTGCGCTACCCGGATACCCATCGCTGGGGCGAGAAGGAGCCGCGCTCGGCGGCCGAGGCGCTCAACGGCCTCGAGGACGTGATCAAGTACGAGGGCGCCCAGACGATCGCGGCGGTCTTCCTCGAGACCGTCGTCGGCACCAACGGCATCCTCATTCCGCCCGACGGGTACCTCAAGGGCGTCCGCGAGCTGTGCGACAAGTACGGGATCCTGATGGTCGCGGACGAGGTCATGGCGGGCTTCGGCCGCACCGGCCGCTGGTTTGCGGTGGACCACTGGGACGTCGTCCCGGACCTGATGACCATGGCCAAGGGCCTCACGTCGTCATACCTGCCCTTGGGCGCGGTCGCCATGCGCGACCACATCTCCGAGGTCATGGACACGAAGATGTTCTTCGGCGGCCTGACGTACAGCAGCCACCCGGTCAGTCTCGCGGCGGCCCTGGCCACGATCGGCGTCTACGAGGAGGACGATCTCATCGGCAACGCTGCCCGGATGGGCAAGGTCATGCGTCGCCACCACGAGACGCTGGCCGCGAAGCACCCGTCGGTCGGGGCGCACCGGAGCATCGGCCTGTTCGGCATCCTCGACCTCGTCAGGAGCCAGGACCCGTGGACCCCGATCACGCCCTTCAACGGCACGAGCGACGAGATGAAGGCGATCGGCAAGTTCTTCCGTGAGCACGGCCTGTACGCGATGATCGCCAACAACTCGATCCACACCAACCCACCCCTGTGCATCACCGAGGACCAGCTGGCGGAGGGCTTCGCGATCATCGACGCCGCGCTGGACATCGCCGACCAGGCGGTCACCGGCTAGGGCATGGGCGAGGACCCGGCGGCCGGGGCGACGCCCGCCACGAGCCCCGCCGGGCTGATCGTCAGGATCCGCGGCCTTGACAAGGCGTTCACCGGCGGCGAGGGCGGGCCGCTGCTCGCCCTGGGGGCCGTGGACCTCGACATCGAGCCCGGGGCCTTCGTCTCGCTCATCGGGCCGTCGGGGTGTGGGAAGTCCACGCTCCTGCGCGTGATCGGGGACCTCGTCGCGCCCACGCGGGGCGAGGTCGCGATCAACGGCAAGCCGCCCGGGCGCGCTCGCCTGGACCGCGACTACGGGATGGTCTTCCAGGCGCCCGTCCTGTTCGACTGGCGCACGGTGGCCCAGAACGTCACGCTGCCGCTCGAGATCCTCCGCTGGCCGGCGGAGCGCCGGGAAGCCCGAGCCCGCGAGATGCTCGACCTCGTGGAGCTCGAGGGGTTCGCGTCGCATCGTCCCTACCAGCTGTCGGGCGGGATGCAGCAGCGGGTGGCGATCGCGCGGGCGCTCGCCTTCGAGCCGCGGATCCTGCTGATGGATGAGCCGTTCGGAGCGTTGGACGAGATGACCCGTGAGCGCCTCAACGACGAGGTGCTGCGGATCTGGTCACGGACGGGGACCACCGTCGTGTTCGTGACCCACTCGATCCCGGAGGCCGTCTACCTCTCGACGCGGGTGGTGGTGATGGGTTCGCGGCCGGGTCGGATCACGGGCGCCGTGGACATCGACCTGCCCCAGCCGCGTGGCGAGGCGACCCGGGAGTCGCCGCGGTTCTTCGAGCTGGTCAATGAGGTGCGTGAGCGCCTGCACACGGGGGCCAGCTGACCTCGGCGCACGAGACCGGTCCTGGTCCGCGACTTGACGGATTCCCGGACTGGGTCGATGGTGGGGTCACAGTCGACTGCGCCGGTGTCCCGTCTGGTTCGTCCGTTGCGCGCGACAGATCGGACTCCCCATGACCCGCAGATCGTTCCTGTCGCCCGAGGCGACCATCGTCGTGTCCTCCGACGGATATTTCGACGTCTACCCGCCGGTCGGCCGCACCAATGGCGACAAGCCGGCCTACCGTGGCCGGCTCAACGAGCTGGGGCCCGGGATCGGCGCCGCCGGCGACCGGCTTGCGGTCCGGCCGGACTCACCGATCCTCGCCGAGGCGGTCGCCAGCTGGTCGTCCGTCAACGGCGCCGCCGCCGTGGGCGGCGCGAGCGGCCGCGGTCGCGACGGGAACGAGGTGGCAGGCTGACCGACGCCGCAGGGACCCGGGCCGGCTACTTCACCTTGAGCTTGCTGATGGTGATCGTGCCGTTCGGGGCGGCGCCTCCGCCGCGGTCGATGACGACCGTCGCGGGGTATCCAAGCGCCTGGTCGTAGGTCACCGTCACCCGGCCGCCGCCGTCGATGATGGCCTCGATCAGGTCGAACACGGCGTCGACCCGCGGGGCGACGAACGAGCCCTCGACGGCCGGTGCGCCCTTGGTGGGCTTGAGCTTGGCCACGTCGCCGTTGAGCGTGACGGTCCAGCCCCAGGAACCCCCCGGACCCTCGAAGCGCCAGCGGAACGTGTACCGCCTGGGGGCCGCGGTGGACCAGCGGCTGCGGGCCGCGGCGAGGGCCTCGTGCGCCCGCACCGCGTACAGGTCCGTGTAGTCGATCCGGATCCAGTAGGCGTCACCCTTCGCGGACGGCGAGGGGTCGATCGCGATCAGGGCGTCCAGCCCCGCCTCGTCCGCGGCGACGTCCACCCAGCCCCCGGCCGCCAGCACGCCCACTGCCGCTTCGACCGTGCCCTGGATCGTGGCCGCGTCGGGCGGCGCCGCCGAGCCCGCCGCACCATCCTCGGTCGCCACTGTCGTCTGCCCGTCCTCGTGGTGGACCCGGTAGGTCGTCGCGGTCGACGCGGTGTCGGCCGCGGTGAACCGGCTCCACGTGTACTCCCAGGTGGGGGAGCGGGGCGACTTCCATGCCTGGAGCAGGGCGTCGAGCTGATCGCGGGCACGCGAGGGGCCGGTCCGGTCGGCGGGGGTCGTGAGGTCCCGCACCTCGACGCTGGAGGCGCCGTCCGCGACATCCGGCGTCGACTGCTCCAGCCGGCTGACGTACCCGTAGCGCGTGTCGTAGGTGATCGTGACCTCGTTGCCCGACGTGGCCAGGGCGGCATCGGCGCGGTCGAGGATGGCGTCGATGGTCTGGTTCGGCCCGATCTCCGGCGGGTACGACCCGACCTCCGTCGCCTGGACCTCCGCACGACCGTCCATCTCGGTCACGTGGACGGTCGTCGTGGACATCCCGGACCACGTTTCGACCGTCGTGTAGGCGACGGTCCCCGGGCGCTGGCGCTCCCACACGCCGCGGCCCTCGGCGACCTCCTCCAGGCGCGGATCGGGGGTCGCGGACGGGGTGGCCGTCGGGGGCGGTGTCACGGTCTCGCTCCCGCAGGCCGCGACGAGCAGCCCGAGCACGGCCAGCCGCGCCCACACCCCCAACGTCCCTGCGATCGGCATCTGCCCCCGTCCCCCTCTGATCCCCGGCGAGTCCCCAGTCTGCGCCGAATGATGGGCCGCCGACGATCGAGGTCAAGCCACCCGGTGGTCCTGGGAGTCCCGGCCCGCGACGCGGTTCGCCGCGATGCTACTCGTACCGGAGCGCCGTGATCGGATCCAGGCGCGCGGCCTGGCGCGCGGGCCACACGCCGAAGATCACGCCCACGGCCAGCGAGAACGCCACCGCCAGCAGGATCGTGGTCAGGCTGATGTTGAGCCCCCAGCCGGCAAGGGCCCCGACCAGCCCGGACGCCGCCACGCCGAACGCGATCCCGAGCACGCCGCCGGCCACCGACAGGACCAGGGCCTCGATCAGGAACTGGGCCATGATGTCGCGTCCGCGTGCCCCGATCGCCTTGCGGATCCCGATCTCCCGCGTCCGCTCGCGGACCGAGACCAGCATGATGTTCATGATCCCGATGCCACCCACCAGCAGGCTGATCGACGCGATCCCGGCCAGGAGCAGGGACAGGAAGCCGGTGATCGTCCCGAACGCGGACAGCAGCTGGGTCTGGTCGATGACGGTGAAGTCGTCCTCCTGACCCGCGACGATCCCGTGACGGACACGCAGCAGCTCCGTGATCTGGAACTTGACGAGCGGGATCTGGCTCGCACGCTGCGTCGAGACGGAGAGCGACCCGAGCGAGCTGCCGGTCACGAAGTAGTCGCGCATGGCCGTGAGCGGGATGAGGACCTGGTCGTCGAGGATGCCCTTGGGCTGGAGGATCCCGACCACCCGGAACGGGACCCCGCCGACGTTGATGGTGGAGCCGACCGTCGACTCCCCGACATGGAGGGCGTCGGCCGTGGCGGAGCCGATCACGGCCACCCGCAGCCCGGCCCGGTACTCGGCCTCGGACACGAACGAGCCGCGCTGGATCTCGTACGCGCGCACCGGCATGAACGACGGCGTGATCCCGGACACGGTGGTGGTCGTGTTCGAATCCCCGGCCACCACGACGGCCCGCGTGGACACCTGCGGAGCCACGTCCGCGACCCCCGCGATCCCGCGGATGGCCTCGGCGTCGGCAATGGTGAGGGTCTCGACCGACCCGGCCGCCCCGCGCACGAACCCGAAGGTGCTCGCGCCGGGGCTGATGCTGAGCAGGTTCGTCCCCAGGCCCTCGATGAGATTCGTGATCCCCGACGTGGCGCCCTGGGCAACCGAGACCAGCGCGACGATGGAGCCCACGCCGATGATCACGCCCAGCATGGTCAGCAGGGCCCGCAGGCGGGCGGCGGCGAGCCGCGAGATGGCCAGCGGGACCAGCTCCGCCCAGTTCATGCGGAGACCCTCCCGTCGCGCACGTGGACGCTGCGCCTTGCCGCGACCGCGACGTCGCTGTCGTGGGTGATGAGCACGATCGTGGTCCCGGCGTCGTTGAGCTCGTGCAGGAGCGCGAGCACGTCCGCACCCGACGCCGAGTCGAGGTTCCCCGTCGGTTCGTCGGCGAGGATGATCGTGGGCTCGGTCACCAGCGCCCGGGCGATCGCCACGCGCTGCTGCTGGCCGCCGGACAGCTCCGACGGCTCATGGGTCAGGCGGTCCTCGAGCCCCAGGCGGGCCAGGGAGTCATGGGCCCGCCGCATCCGTTCGGCCCGCCCGACGCCCGCGTACAGGAGCGGCATCGCCACGTTCTCGATGGCGGTCGTTCGTGGCAGCAGGTTGAACGACTGGAACACGAACCCGATGGTGCGGTTCCGGACGCGCGCCAGCGCGTCGTCGGAGAGCGTGGCCACGTCGGTCCCCGCCAGCCGGTAGGTGCCCGCGGTGGGCCGGTCAAGGCACCCGAGCAGGTTCATCAGCGTCGACTTGCCCGATCCGGACGGTCCGACGATCGCGAGGAAGTCCCCGGGCACGACGTCCAGGTCCACGTCGACGAGCGCCCGGACCTCCAGCCGCCCCGAGCTGTACGTCTTGCCGATGCCACGCATCTCGATGACGGGCGCGGGGCCTTGCGGGATCACCGCCGGGTCGGGGGCGGTGGGGGATGCGGTCAAGGCTGGGTGCTCCCGGAGCCCGATCCGGTGCTGGTCCCTCCGCCGCCGGTCCCGGGGCCGGTCGGGAATGTCGTGACCAGGTCCTTCGCGGTGGCCGTCCCGGTCACCACCACCGTGCCCGCGTCGATGCCGGACCGGATCTCCGCGAGCGACGCCGTGAGCAGGCCCACCTCGACCGGCACGGTTCGCACGCGACCGGGGGCATCGAGCACCTGCACCGTGTAGGCGCCCGGCCCACCGCCGATGGCGGTCACCGGGACCGCCAGCACGCCAAGCGCGCTCGCGGTCGTGATGTCCACGTCGGCCGTCATGCTCGGAGCCACGCCCTCGGGCGGGGTCTCGAGCGAGATCACGATGCCGTAGGACACGACACCCGAGGCGCTCTTGGTGGCGCCCGCGAGATCCACGGAGTCCACGGTGCCGACCACCTTCAGGTCGAGCGCCGGCAGGGACACCTCCGCCGACTGGCCAACCCGCACCGAGGGCAGGTTGCTCTCGGTGATCGAGGCCGCCACCTCGACGGCGGTCCCACGAAGCAGCACCACCTGGCCCGAGACCGAGTCACCGGGTTCGATGGAGACCGATGAGATCACGCCGTCGATCGGCGCGGTCAGGGTCGCCAGGCTGAGCGTCTGTTGTGCGTCCGAGACAGCCGACTCGGCCTGCGCCACGGCCGCCCGGTCTGCCGCTACCGCGGCAGCGGTGTCGACGTTGACGGCGCCGTCGTACGCGATCTCGGCCGATTGCACGCCCAGCTTCGCGGCGGCGACCTGCCCCGATGCCTGCGTGTTCGCCGATGCGGCCTGGCGCTGTGCCGTGGCCAGCGCCCGCTTCGCCTGCTTGATGGCGGCGGTGTCGGCATCGATGACCGACGCCAGCGCGCCGGCCGCGCGATCGTCCTTCCGGCGCTGCCTCGCGTCGGCGAGCGCCGTGGTGGCCTGCGACACGGCGAGCCGCCCCGACGCCTGCGTCTGGGCCAGCGTCTTCCGAGACTGGCTGAGCTGGCTCTTCGCCTGCTTGATCCCGAGGCGGGCCTTGGCCCTGGCCGTCTTCGTGACGGGCTTCTCGCTGGTCTTGAGCTTCGCCTCCGCGGCCGCGAGGTTCGCCTGGGCCACGGTGAGCGCGACCTCGGCATCCCCGGTGTCCGCGGTCGCGAGCACGTCGCCCGCCTTGACCTCCTGGCCGGCCGACACGTTCACGGTGGCGACCACCCACCGCGCAGCCGCCGACGTGCCGGCCGTGGACGCCGCCTTGGGCGAGCGCACCGGCTCCTGGCCGAACGCGAGCCCGTAGCTGTCCACGGGCTGCACGGACCCGCTGACCGACACGGTGTCACGGACGTCCGCCACGGACGCCGTCGCGGTGAGGTACGTGACATCGGGCGTCTGGCCGCCGAGCGAGCCGCCGATGGTCGCGAGACCCACGATGGCAATGCCCACGACCACCACGCCGCCGATGGCGACCGCTCGCTTGTTCATGACGCTGCGCTCCTCGATGCCCCGTGGCGCGCCACCGCGGGCGCCGGGGAGGTGATCGGAATGGCGGCCGCCAGGCGCGAGACCCCCCGGTCGAGAACAGCCAGGAAGCCGCGCACCGCCTCGAGATCCTCGTCATCGAGGACGCTCAGCAGGTCCCGGATCTGGCGGGCGTTGAAGTCCCGGAAGCGGTCGATCAGCGTTGATCCGGCAGGCGTGAGGCCCACGAACACCCGCCGCCGGTCCGACTCGGCCGCGCGGCGGGCGATCAGCCCGTGCTCCACCAGTCGATCCACGATCCCGCTCACGGTCGGCAGCGTCACGCCCAGGCGGGCAACGAGCTCCGACATGTTGAGGTCGCCCGAGGCCAGGAGGTACAGCACCTTTGCCTGGGGCATCGTGATGTCGATCTCGAGGAACTCCGGCGAGTTCGCGTCCGCCATGCGGGCGAGGAGGATCTCGTATTCGCCAACGACCTTCTCGATGAGACCGGAGCGCTCCTGTGCGTTGATGCCGTTCCCCTTTGTGCCGCGTTGACAGTTAGTCTCAACCTAACCATTCGGTCAACACGATACACGTGTCGGGGGAAGGACGCCGCGACCCTCAGTGCCAGAGCTCGATCTGCGGCAGGCCGGCGATCCCGAGCGCCTCGTTGAGCTCGGCGCAGTGGGCGATGTCGTGGGTGAAGACCCGCTGGATCACGGAGCCACGGCTGCGAACCCAGGAGCCATCCCACTCCGGCTGGCGGATCTCCTCGCCAAGCATCTCCATCGTCCATCGGTCCAGGCACCCTTCGACGATGCGGAACGTCGAGTCGAGCGCCGCGACGAGGTCTCCGGCTCCCAGCACATGCTCGAGATCCTCGTCCCCGGGACAGCTGTACGCGGCATTGGTGAAGGGCGTGGTGTCCGCGCCGGGCTCACCCGCGAAGTCGCACAGCCAGAACACGCGCTGGCAGGCGAGGTGGCCCACCGTCGCCCACAACGGCCACCGCTCGGGCGACGGGCAGATCACCAGCTGCTCGTCGGTCATCGCGGCGACGACCTCGCGCAGGCTCCGGTTGACCTCCGGCCACAGGCTGTAGGCGGGGCGGATCGTGGGGTCCGTCACGTCATCCCTCCGATCAGACGCGGTCCAGGAAGGCGAGCACCCGCCGGGTGAGCAGCGCGGTGGCCTTCGCGTCGTACGAGGGCAGCGAGCTGTCGGCGAAGTAATGCTGATCGCCCGGATAGAGGAAGAGCTCCGCGTCGTCGACGCTCGCGACGATCTCACGGGCGGCGTCCACGTCGCCCTCACCCACGAAGATCGGGTCCGCGTCCATGCCGTGGATCTGGACCGGGACGCCGTCCGGCCAGGGCCCAAAGGCCCATTCGCCGCTGATCGGGATGCAGGAGTAGAACAGCAGCGCCCCGCGGGCCCCGGGCCGGGTCTGGGCGAGCTTCTGGGCGGCCATCTCGCCCAGCGAGAACCCGGCATACACGAGCCCGGCGGGGAGGTCGTCGGCGGTGCGGACCCCGCGCTCGAGGATGGCCTCGAACCCGACCTCCTTGGCGTGGGCCAGACCTTCGTCCAGCGTCGCGAAGGTTCGTCCGTCGTACAGGTCCGGTGTGTGCACCGTATGCCCGGCCGCGCGCAGCTCGTCGGCGAAGCCGCGGACGCCGAGGGTCAGACCCTGGGCGTGGTGGAAGAGCAGGACCTCGGCCATGGGGCGCCTCCGTGTCGGGATCGTCGAGCCTGCTCGAAGCGTACCCCGACCTCACCCGCAACCGCGCCTGCGGCGATCGTCAAGAACGGTTGGCAGGTTGCCCCGCTGACGCGTTCCGACCGAGCCGCCACGCGGCGAGCGAGAAGACGGCTGCCGACAAGGATGCGACCGCAATCGCGAGGTCGCCCGACCTTGATCCGTCATCGCCCGCCCGGGTGAACAGGGACGACACAGCGACGGCTGCGAGCAGGGTGCCGAGGGCCACCGAGCCAATTCCCGTGCCCAATGCCCATGGCCTGCGGAGGACCGCGACTGCCGCCAGAACGCAGGCGACGGCGAGCGGGGCGAAGAAGACGAACCCCGGCACGGCGACCGCAGCACTGGCGACCGCGATGAGTGCGGCGACGCCCCCGAGGACGAGCCACAGGACCGCCGCCCCGATCGCAGCAACCCCGTCTGCGCGGAGTCCGGGCTCGCTGGTCAAGTGGAAGTTGCTACCCACAAGTATCAGGATGCGAGCCGCACGCCGCCCCGTCAACTCGAGGGACCTGCCAGCCGGGTATGGCGTGCAGGCGTGATCCCCTGTGTGTCATCGGCGCTTGGTCGGCCCGGCCTCCGACGCGAGCGGTCGTGCGCCGGACCCTACGGTGTCGGGCTCTCGGGGTTCGCCTCCGAGCCCCTCGGGGGCGCCTGGCCGAGCGCAAGGTAGTAGCGGCCGTCGCTCCAGCTCATCGGAACCCGGATCTCGTAGGTCGAGCCGTCCTCCCCAGCCGCGGTGACCGTGGCCACGACGTAGCTGCCCTCGAACTCGTCGAGCCACATCGCTTGGACATCGTGCAGCCTCACGCCGCCATACCGCTCCAGGACCTGCACGATGTCGGCGCTCGCATCGACCCTGGGGCTGACCATCGCTCTGATGGCCGCGCCGTCGCGACGCTCGAGCGCCCCGAGGTACTCCGCGACCATCACGTCCCGCGCCGTCTGACTTGAGGACGAGGGGGACGCCAGCGGCAGGAGCGAGCAGCCCGAAGGGACCGCCATCAGCAGGACGATCACGATGGCTGATCGCATCCGGGACCGTCGTCCAGTCGTGTCCATGTGCCGAACGTACCTTGCGATGACTTCCTGCGGCAACCGGACAGGCGGGTGGCGGCGGAGCGGTGTGACGCCGGAGCGGTGTGGCGGCGGAGCGGTGTGGCGCCGGCCGACCAGACGCCTGTACCGCACACGCCATCCCCCAACCGCGCCACCCAGTGCGGGAAGCCTACGCGGTCTTTCGGCGGATGGCCTCGTCGTTCGCCTCGAACTGGGCATCAACGGAACTGCGCTCCGACGCAGCAAGCCGGTCCAACGTCGGGCTCGCGGTGGAGAACCGCACCAACTCGCAGCCTCACGCGCTACACGCGTGAGGCCGCGTCGCACCGCGAAGTTCGTGTCCGTCATGTCCGGCGTGGAGGGGAAGAGTTGGAGGTCGTGGCCTTGAGGATGCCGGCGCTCATGGTTGCGGTCGCGATCGTCGCCGTGCTGGCGGCCGCGACGCCCGCACTCGCAGGTCCATGCCCGAACACGCCTTGCGGTCTCTCTTGGCAGCAGTTCAATGCGGCGAGCCCCTGGATCGCGCTCGCCCGCTACGAAGGCGTGCATGACGGTCGCGCGCAGTTCGCCGTCATCGACGTCCTCAAGGGACGCCCCCACCGCTGGGCGTCCTCCAAGGACGACGCCTGGCTGTTCGGGTTCTTCGGTCGTCACCAGCGGATCGGCTCACGATGGCTGCTCGCCGGCGAGCCCCACGAGCTCATCTGGACCTTCAAGGTCAGGCCCGACGGAACCGTGGAGAATTCCGAGGAAGGCGAGGGGTTCTTCGACGACTACCCGTACACCCTCGCCGGGTGGTATCGCGCCCTCGGCGGCTCGCCGCCGGACACAGCGACGATCCCCCAGCAGCCGACCCGAGGAAACGAGACGCCGATTGCGTTCCTCGTCGCGGCCTCTATTGCGGGGTTCGCGCTCGCCCTTCGCCGACGCCGACCTGGTGGGCTGGCCTCGTCCCCGAGGACCGGCGTCCTCACGCGTATAGCGCAAAGGCTCCCAGCTCGCCTTGACGAGTGACCTTCGTTCAGATCCGAGGGATCAGGCAGCGTGTTCTGGTCCTGCCTCACAAGGCATCCTGCAACTGCGCCACCCAGTGTGTGAAACCTGTTGGTTATGGACCATGCCATCGGCAGGGCAGCATCGGCAGGACGTCTGGCACCTTGACCGTGAGGCGATCCCGCCGGACGATCGCATCAGGGACAAGGAGACGAGAAGCTTGGTGATCGCTGCGGAGTCAGGCCCTCAGCGGGGGCGCGCCGGGCGAGCCGTGGCCTGCGGGCCTCGCCCGAGTCTCGACGCACCGTGAACATGAACATGCTCACGGTGTTCCTCACGTTCTTCGCCGTGGCCGGTCCGCCGGTCGTTGAGGCGATGCGCGCCAGACGACGGCTCGATGACGCCCTCGTCGCTCGCGGGTCCCTGCCGCGTCACCCGGGGCGTGGGCTCCCGCCGGGAATGTCGATGTTGGAGGCACTTCGCCTGTTCGTCGTAACCTGGGGCCGTCAAGACACGATCCGCGTGGACTTGGCGATCGAGGACTTCGAGCGCAGCAAGCAGGCCGCGAAGCTGGGTCACGATCTGCCAGAGGGCCGGGCGGCAGGGAGATGGACGATCGCAGCGTTGCTGCTCTGGCTTCTCGGTCTGCCGCTTGTCTTGATGCTCCTGCCGACGGCGGACCGCGTCGTGAGCGTTGTTGTCCCCGCATTCGCCGTCATCCGGGTCCCGCTCGTCATCGCCGGCTGCTGGGCCGTCTGGCACGCGATCCGCGTGGCACGCTCGGCCGCGTCAGGCGGCTCCTGAGACCAATGGCTCCCCCAAAGAACGGCAGGTCGAGCTCGTCGTCGGGCGCGATGACCGCCACCTTCGGGATCGTCTTCGGCCGCATCTTCTTGCAGTCGGGGCAGGCCGGCGTCCCGAACGGCACCTTGACCCGGGCGCGGGGCGACATGCGGTAGGGCTTGTGGCGCGGGTCGGCGCATGACCAGGTAACGGTCTTCGCGTAGGTCGCCTTGATTGTGAGCGGCGTCCGGGGCAGGTTCGCGTCGGCGTCCCACTCGGGGACGAGGTCAGGCCGGACGCCGGCGACACTCTCGGCGGCGGTCGTCCGCGCCGTCGAGCACCGCTCGCAGCGCGTCCGGCGCTTCGTGCGCTGACCAACCTCGGCCCTCCACTCGTGCTGGCAGCGGTGGCACAGCCAGCGAGCGTCGTAGTCGGAGCCGGCGGTGACGACGGCGATGTCGCGCTCGTTGCGCTCGAAGTCCCAGTCGCGGGCGATCTCGGGGTAGTCGGTGAGCATGGTGCCCGCGACGTCGGCCGAGATCGTGCGCTGGCCCGGCTTGAACCGGAACGTGAGCGGCGGGAAGCCCAGCCGCCGGCGCTCCTCGTTGTCCTCGACGATCCGCCGCCAGACCGACTTCACCTTCGCGCCCGCGAGGTAGGCCGGCCGCGCCTCCTGGTCCCGGTCGCGCGCCGCGAGCAGCAGCCGCGACAGCGATCGGAGCTCGGTGGGATCGTCCTCGCCGGCTTCCCAGTCGGGATTCACGAACGCTGGACCGACCTCGCGGAGGTGTTCCTTGATGATCGCCGCGAACTCGGCCTCGCCAGCCTGGCCCGAAACTCCGAGGCGCGCATGAGGTTCAGGACCATCTGCAAGCGGCGGGCGTTGCGGAACCGGAACCGCCGGCGGTCGGTCAGCTTGGTGTCGATGAAGTCGAGCAGGCCCTCGGCCGGGCTGTTGTTCCGGGGATGGTCCTTGAACCCGGGCACGCGCAGCGCGATCTGCGCCCGGACGCGGTCGGTGTTCGCGCCCATCCACTCGATGATGTTCCCGCAGTCGTGCTCGTCGGCGAACGTGAGCAGCGCCTCCCAGTCGTCCTCGGAGAGGAACGCCCGCCCGAGCAGCGGCTTGATCTCCTCGTTCTCGGCCGGCCAGCCGTCCTTCGCAGCCCAGGCTTCGAGCGCGCGTTTCAAGTGGAACTCGCAGGCCACGAACGTGGCGTTCGGCCAGCGGAGCATCGCCGCCTGCTTGATCGCCTTCGCGCCGTCCGCGACGACCCACTCGACATCGCCCGGCAGCTCGCCGAGGAAGTCCGACCAGGACTCGCGCGTCTCATCGGGCGAGAGGTGCAGCCCCCACGCCCGGAGCGGCCGCTTGGGGTCGTCGCCGCCGACTGCCGCGAGCACTGCACCGGCGCGCTTGTTGGGGTCCCAGCGCTCGCCGTGATCCACCGCGTCGTAGGGGAACAGATGCAGCGGCAGCGAATCGAGGACCAGGATCTTGGGCCAGCGCTTGGGGCCGAGCTTCTCGTCGATGAGCTCGCCGAACAGGTCGATGTAGCGACCCGAGAGCCCGAAGGCGCGGCTGGCGTAGCGGAACCCGTGCTCGTCGGTCTCGTAGCGCTGGGCGTCGTAGCGGACCTTCTGGGCCGCCTTGCGGCCGGAGTCGCCCGACCCGATCAACGCGAGGACCTTGCCCATCTCGTTCGCGCTCGTGTCGAAGCCGACCGGCGTGAGCGGTCCCTGTGCCACGCCCGGCACCACGTCGCAGGCCGAGCAGGCCACGCCCAACGGGTGGCCGCTGCACGCCGGCCGTCGCGGCTCGGAGAACGTGTGCGGCTTGATCGCCGGGTCGTCCGGGACGCACTGGAACCGGGGCCGGCGGAAGGGCCGGGGTCAAGTCCCAGCACGTGGTGTCACACCTCGCGCCTGATCAACTTGCCATGAGCAACGGCTGGCTCGCCTCCTCGGTCGTGGTGACGGCATCGATGGCCGCCATGGTCTCGGGCCGGAAGTAGCGCCGGCCGTCCTGCCACTCGTCGTCCTGCTCGGCGAGGATCATGCCGACGAGGCGCAGCACGGACGCCCGATTGGGGAAGATCCCGACGACCCCGGTCCGGCGCTTGAAGCTCTCATGTCAAGTCCCCGGTCCGTCGGGCGTCCCGGAGCATGGTTCGGTAGATCGCGTCGGAGAGGTGGCGCTTGAGGACGCGCATAGCCTCTCGACGAGTGTGGCCATGTGCGCGGGCCTGGTCGTGGATCTGGCGGGCGCGGGGTTCGTAGCGGAGCTGGATCATCGCGATGCGGTAGATGGCGGCGTTGAGGCGCCGGTTGCCGCCGCGGGAGAGGCGGTGCCGGACGGGCGCGTTCTCGCCCTCGCCCGAGCTGGCCGGGATCGGCGCGGTGCCGTTGAACCGGGCAAAGCCGGCCTCTGTGAAGCGTCGGATGTCGCCGACCTCGACGATGATCTCGGCCGCGGCGCGGGGCGCGATGCCGACGAGCTCGGTGAGCGTCGACTTCGTCTCACGCGACCAGGGTGGTGAGTTCGGCGGTGGCCGCCTTGTCCTGCTCGAGGACGTCGCGCAGCATCGCCACGCGGTGCTCGATCAGCCGCAGCCGCAGGGCGACCGTGGGGTCGGTGACGCCGGAGGTGTCGAGCCGACGCAGCGAGTTCACGCGAGCGCTCACCGTCTTCGCTGGCCGGAGCTGGGCGCGCAGGTCCTCGGGCAGGTCGTGCACGAGGGCGTCGAGCTCGCCGAGGAGCTGGACGCGGACCTTGGTGAGGGAAGTGCGGGCGTTGTGCCACAGGGCGATCCGGTCGCGGACCGAGTCCGGCGCCGCCGATACCGCGTGCTTGAACGCCCGAGCGAGACGAGGGTTCGTCTGCGTCTCCGCGGCGATCCGGTGTGAGTCGAGCCGGTCGGACTTGCCCTCGTGACGGCCGCGCTGGCGGGCCGTCGTCTTGTGCGGCGGCACGTCGCGAACATCGCATCCGGCCTCGACGAGGAACTCGGCCAGGTGCCGGCCGAGCCCGCTGGCGCCCTCGACGCCCCAGCGATCGGCCGGGCCGAGCCCGGCAGCCCACGCCAGGCCGGCGTCATGCCCTTCGCGCGTGTTCGGGAAGTGGGCGTGTCCGAGCTCGCCGCCGCGCGAGTCGAGCACGGTCGCCGTGAACGTCTTGCGGTGCGGGTCGACGCCGACGATGTTGGGTGCCGTCATGTAGTCGCCTCCAGGGTTCTGACCGTCGTGGGGGAGGGACCGCGCGACGACATCCCAGTCGAGGGATCGACGCTCTCATCAGGTCAGCACGGTCCTCGGGCGACCGTGCCGGGGTCGACACTTCAAACGGAACACCGCCACCAAATCGAGGTGGCGCCGGAGATCTCCTTCGAGTCAGGCCTCGGCACGGTCACCCACCGTACGGGCCGCCGTCGCGGTCCTTCCGGCAGGGACCACTTCAACACCAGGATCTCCTTGTTGAGCCGCTCGAGCGGGTTCGTGCTGCGGATCTTCGCCCGGTGGGTCTCAGGGAAGCTGAAGTGGGCGAGGAGATCGGGCTCGGCGTCGGCGAGCAGCTCGGCGACCGCCGCGAACCGCGGCCGGAGGCCCTCGAGGACCGCGTCGACCTGGCTGCGGGCCGACCGCTCGTCGGGCTGCTCGAACACCAGCCGGATGGCACTCGCGACCATGCTCCGGGCACTCCGGGGCACGAGGTCCTGGGCGTTGCGGGTGAAGTGCACCCGGCACCGCTGCCAGGAGGCTCCGAGCAGCTGCTCCCGGATCGCCTTCACCAGTCCGGCGTGGTCGTCGCTGATCACCAGGCGGACGCCCCGGAGGCCCCGCTCGACACAGGCCGCGGATGAAGGCTGGCCAGGCTGAGCCCTCGTCGTGCCCGGGCGACAGCTCGACTGCCAGCACCCGGCGCTCGCCACTCATCGCGACCCCGACCGCGACCAGCGCCGCCATCGACACCACCCGACCTGCCTCACGCACCTTGAGGTACGTGGCGTCGAGCCACAGGTACGGGTACGCGGTGTCACCCAGCGGCCGGCTGCGGAACGCCTCGACCTCGGCGTCGAGCGCCGCGCAGATGCGGCTGACCTCGCTCTTGCTGATGCCCTCGATGCCCAGGGCGCGGACGAGGTCGTCGACACGCCTCGTGGACACGCCCGACACGTACGCCTCCTGGACCACGGCGAGCAGCGCGCGCTCGGCTCGTCGCCGCGGCTCCAGCAGGCTCGGGAAGTACGAGCCGTCGCGGACTCGTGGGATCGCGAGCTCGACGGTGCCCACGCGGGTGTCCCAGCGCCGATCGCGGTACCCGTTGCGACGGGTGAGGCGGCGCTCCGGATCCCGCTCGCCATGGGGGAGGCCGGTGAGCTCGGTCACCTCGGCCTCCATCACCGCCTGGGCGAGCACCCGCACGCCCTCGCGCAGAAAATCCTGGTCGCCCTCGGCGATCGCCTTGCGCACCGTGTCCTAGCACGGCCATCCTGTCCTCGGCCATCTCGGTGTTCTCCGTGTCGTCGGTTGCTAGTCCAACGACGCGAGGATGACGCGGTGGCCGTTTCCGTTCACGGCCTCAGCGCTGTGACACCAAGTCTGGGGACATGACCAGGGCCGGGAGCCCCAGTCCGGGTTGCCGTGGATGCGGATGGCGCCCCGGTGACCCTCGTCGCAGGCGATCGGCCGGTTCGGGATGGCGAGCGGCGGCCGGCCGCCGATCCGGCGGGCAGGCGGCGGAACGAGCGCGAGAGGCGGCGGGAGCGGGAGCGCGACGGCCATCGGCCAGACCGTGGCAGATCCGCGTGCCACCTTCCATGACACGGGAGACCCACCGGGCCTACTTCATAACGAGGAGGTTTCACACACTGGGTGGCGCAGTTGTACAGCCACTCAACTGCGCCACCGGGTGTGGGAAACCCAGCACCGGTCGTACTCCGGCGGTGCGGGACTTGCATAATAGGATTGACAACAAGGCAAAAGTTGCATAGTCTATTATCCATGCCTAACCGGACGCTTCCTCCGTACCCGCGCTACACCAGGCTCGCCGCCGACCTCGGTGAGCGGATCCGCCTCGCCCGGCTGCGCCGCCGCATGACTGCGGACCAGATGGCCGAACGGATGGGGGTGACCCGTGTCACCTTGCACCGGCTGGAGCAGGGCAATCTGTCTGTCGGCTTCGGGGTTCTCGTCCGAGCGCTCGGGGTACTCGGTCTGGAGGAGGACATCGCGGCGATCGCGGCCGACGACGAACTCGGCAGGCAGCTCGCTGATGCGGCGGTCAAGCCGACCTATCGGCCGAGAAGGAACGCGCCGTGACCAGCAGCGAACTCGACACGGTCTCCGTGGAACTCGACGCAGCAGAACTCGGTGGTCCACTGGCCATCGGCACCCTGCGACGAACGCGCGCCCCGGGTGGCTCGCTCGTCGGCTTCGCCTACAGTGACGACTGGCTCGCCCGGCGTGACGCGTTCACGATCGACCCCCTGCACGGGCTCTTTCCAGGTGACCAGTGGCCGCGCGACGGGAAGATTGACCGCATCTTCACCGACGCGGCAACCGATCGCTGGGGCCGGACCCTGCTTGCCAGGCGCGAGGCACACCTCGCGCGGACCGAGCGGCGGCCACGGCGGACCCTCGACGAATGGGACTACCTCCTCAGGATCTCCGACGTCTCCCGGATGGGTGCGCTGCGCTTCCGCACGCCCGGCGGTCCCTACCTCGACGAGAACGACGGCGTGCCGCCGATGACGCGCCTGCCGGAGCTGCTCTCTGCCGCCCACGAGATCGAGCGCCCCCGCAGTGCGAATTGGGAGGCCGAGAGCCTGGCCCTCCTGCTCGCCCCGGGCAGTTCGTTGGGCGGTGCTCGACCGAAGGCAAGCTACGTGGACCCCGACGGGTCGCTCTGGATCGCGAAGTTTCCCTCGCGGACCGACCAGCGCGACATGGCCACATGCGAGTACGTGCTGAACGAGATCGCGGCTGCGGCCGGGATCGACGTGCCCGAGCATCGGCTCCTGAGCATCGGCGAGGGTCGCCATTCGTTCGCCGCAAAGCGATTCGACCGGACCCCATCAACCCGACGTCTCTATGCCTCGTCAATGACGCTCCTCTCGCGCCGCGACAGGGAGGAGGCGAGCTACCTCGACATCGCCCTCGCGATCGCGGACCACGGGGAGACTGGCGCGATCAACGACATGCTCGCGGAGATGTTCCGGCGCGTGGTGTTCAACGTCGCCGTCGCTCATCGCGATGACCATCTCCGCAACCACGGGTTCATCAGGACGCCCCGCGGCTGGCGGCTGGCGCCGGCGTTCGATCTGAACCCGATGCCCGAGATCCCCGAGCATGCGCTCGCGATCGACGACGCCGATCACACCGGAGACCTTGACCTCGTGTCGAGCACGGCCGCGTTCTACCGCCTGCCCGAGCAGCGGGCGTCCGCAGTCATCGACGAGGTCATGACGGCGGTCAAGGCGTGGAAGACGCCAGCCCGGAAGGTGGGGCTCGGCCCGGTCGAGATGGACACGATCGCCGAGGCGGTGGAACGGTGAGACCGGCTTGCCAGCCGCCGTGCTCCTCGAGATGGCCACGGTCTCGCGCGATCGTTCGACATGGCGTCGATGCCGAGGTTTCCCACACCCGGTGGCGCAGTTGGGGCATCCCTCGCGCTTGACATGTGACTCGTTGGTCACCTATTGTCTCCGGCATGGACGACGAGGTGTTTCGCGCGCTGGCCGACGCCAGTCGCCGGACGCTGCTCGACCGGCTCTTCGAGCGCGATGGCCAGACGCTTGGAGAGCTGGAGGCCGCGCTGCCGGCGATGACCCGGTTCGGCGTGATGAAGCACCTCCGCGTCCTCGAGGCGGCGAACCTCGTGACCAGCCGCAAGGTCGGTCGGGAGCGCCACCACTACCTCAACCCCGTCCCCATCCGACGGGTCCACGACCGGTGGCTGGACCGCTACGCGATCCGTGCCGCCGACCTGCTCGACGACTTCAAGACCCTGCTGGAGATCGATCCGATGACGTCCCCCGACACTGCCGACACCGCCGCGACGGCCGCTGAGGCCGCTCCACGCCACGTCTTCGCCACGTTCATCCGCGCCACGCCCGAGGCGATCTGGCGCGCGCTCACCGAGTCCGACTTCACGACCCGCTACTGGTACGGCTCCACCGTCCACTCCGAGTGGACCGTCGGTGCTCCATGGGAGCTCCACACGGCAAGCGGCGACCTCGGGATCACGGGCGAGGTGCTCGAGGCCGACCCGCCGCACCGGCTCGTTGTCAGCTACAAGCAGGCCTGGGGCGGGGGCGACGAGCCGCTGTCGCGCGTCACGTTCGAGGTCGGGAGCGCGGGCCCGGGCGTCCAGAAGCTGACGGTGGTCCACGAGACCGAGCCCGGCACCTCGACCCAGATCGCCGACGTCGCCGCCGGCTGGCCGTTCATCCTCGCGGGGCTCAAGACCCTGCTCGAGACCGGCGAGCCCATGGCGGCCGGCTGACCACGCATTCGACCGACCACCCACCGCGACCGATACAGGAGGCACTCCCAAATGACCGACATGAAGAAGCCCGCCAAGGCGTCCGAGGGATTCACCGCCGAGGAACGGGAGGCAATGCAGGAGCGCGCCCGCGAGCTCAAGTCCACCAGGCGGGGCTCGAAAGGCGATCCCGCCGCCGACCTGGCCGACCTGCTCGCGAAGATCGCCGAGATGCCGGAGCCAGACCGCTCGATGGCGGAGCGCGTCCACGGCATCGTCCTGGCCGCCGCGCCAGAGCTCAGGCCGAAGACCTGGTACGGGATGCCGGCCTACTACAAGGACGGCAAGTGCATCTGCTTCTTCCAGGCCGCCGCGAAGTTCAAGGTGCGCTACGCGACGTTCGGCTTGCAGCCCGACGCGAAGGTGGACGAAGGCTCGATGTGGCCGGTCGCCTACGCGCTGACCGAGCTGACCCCGGACGCGGAGGCCAGGATCACCGAGCTCGTCAAGAAGGCGATCGGCTGAGGTCGGACTGCCCCCGGCAGCGGCCGCCGCGGGGCCGCAGGGCCCCCCCGGAAGCCACGTGTCGGCGCGTCGTGTCTTGGCGGTCACGTCCGTGAGATGTCGATACGCACCTTGTCGGCGGCGTCATGCGGCTGCCGGTCACGGGGCAGTCACCTGTGCCGCTTGCGGTGCGGCTACGCACCGAACGGCGAAGATCGTGCCTGACGCCGAGCGGGTGTAGCCATTCGTCAGGGTGGACGTGTCGGGCCACCACGCTACGGTCTCTGTTGGTGGAGGCGTAGACGACCAGTTGTGACAGGCAGCCTGTCACGGTGGCGCCGCCCAAGGGCAACAGAACCGGAGATCGCCGAACCTCGATGAAGAGCGGATCGCAGAACCTCGCCGCGTTCACCCCTGGAGCGCCCTTGAGTCGCGTCATCGCCCTCACGGCCGCAGTCGGCCTGTCACTCGTTCTCACCGTGTCGGCTTCGGCTGCCGGGCCGGGCGTCACCGTGGTCCGCGAGAGGGCCGTCAGCGCGGCCCCGACGAGCAGCTCGAGCCGAACTCGGGAGCCGATCGTCGCCGCTCATCCGACGGATCCGACCCGGATCGCGGTGACCTATCCGCGGGGCGACAAGAGCCCGTCGAATGTCATCGCCATCTCGCATGACAGCGGCAAGACGTTCAAGGCCGCGGCCGGCAATCCAGCGGGCGGCGGCAATCACCCGGCGATTGCCTGGGGCAAAGGCCCGAAGGCCGGCTCTGCGCGGCTGTACTACATGGCCTTGACCACGTCGGGCGGGCGTTGCTGCGTCTTTGCCATCTCGCACAGTGACAATGAGGGGCGGACCTGGTCCGCACCGTTCATCGCCCGGGGCACAACGCCATGGTTCGGCGGCTTCCCTGACCTCACGACCGACGACAACCCGGAGAGCCCCAACTACGGGACGGTGTACGCCGCCTACAACTGGCCGGCCAACCCGAGCAAGGGGCCGGGCCTGCGGCTGCTGGCTTCATCCGATTACGGCCGCACGTTCCACGGCATCGAGGTCCCGGTCGCCAAGCCCAAAGCCGGGTACGGCGATACCTGGCGGATCGACTACCGCGTCGAGGCCGCGCCGGATGGCTCCGCCTACGTCGCCTTCTACCAGCGTGACGTCCGGTCGTGGAATATCGCCAGTCCCTTCTCCTACGGCGGGCTTTCGAATGTCGGCCGGATCGGCTTCTCGGTCGCCCACTTCACCTATCATCGCTCCACCGGGAGGTTCTCTCTCGGGCCCACGGTGATGGCGGCGAAGCTGCCGAGGACGGCCTGGAACATCGGCAGCGGGTCGCCGGTCTCGGGACTGACGGATCCGATGTGGAACTTCGGGCTCGACGTCGACCCGGAGACCGGGGCCGTCTACCTCGCGGTCGGGATCGACGGTGGTGTCCGGGTCTACCGGAGTACCAACAAGGGCGCCACCTGGGCCTACAGCGCCCTGCCGGCGGCGCGACCCGTGGCCGGACGCAAACAGAAGACGTTCCACCCGAACGTCGTGGCCGGTGACGGCTTCGTGCTGGTCACCCTGCATACCATCGACCGATCCGGTTCCGGGCGAACGGTGGGCAACGACTACGCCGTCTCGTTCGACCACGGCAAGACATGGACTCGCCCGAAGGCCATCAGCCCGAGCCGCTGGAAGACCAGGTACTTCTCGTCGACCTACAACGGGGTCGGTCTCCGCGAGCGCGCGGTCCTCACCGCCGACGGGAAGCACGTGTTCTGGGCGTATGGCGACGGGCGCATGGGCCACTACGGGTTCAGTCGCATCTACGGCACGTCGCTATTGGTCACGAAGCCGACACCCTCGCCCGACCCGACACCCTCGCCCGACCCGACACCCTCGCCCGACCCGACACCCTCGCCCGACCCGACACCCTCGCCCGACCCGACACCCTCGCCCGACCCGACACCCTCGCCATCACCGGCTGGATAGCCAGCAACCCGAGCGAGCGCGACCGGCGCCGCTGGTGGTGAAGGTCAGATCGTTCGCCGACACATCGTTGCGGGGGTAGGTGAGGCGACCGCAATCGCCGACCTCGCCGACGCCCGCGCCCGCCAAGACGACAGAAGGCCGCCGTGGCGTGACACGGCGGCCTTCGGCCTATGACCATGGGCAGGGGGACTGCGGCCCTGGCCTCTGCCATGGACCAGGTTCATCTGGCGTGGCCGTCCCCGGCGGACTGCGCGGCTCGAGGAGGCGTGCGGTCCTGTGCGGCCGACTCCATCTTCGCCCGCAGCTGGACCGTCACCAGGTCGTACGTGATCCGGGCCCGGCCAAAGATCGGGTCGTGGAACATGACGCCAAACGTGGTGTTGACGCGCTCGGTCCCGATCACCCGCAGGTTGGCCGACTTGAGGGCGGCCTTGGCCTTGGAAACATCCTCTTCCAGCATCGTGCGCCACACGATGCGACGCGGGCAGGATCACGTCATTACGAGGCGTCATCGCGGTGGCGGGCAGTGCGAGCGGCTGCCGCCGCCAGATTGCTGCGACATCCCGTAACGGCTGGCTCCACGATGCGAGCGGCGTCTCACTTTCCAGAGGCCGCCGGCCTCGCGTCGCGGACCGGGATGTCGAGCCAGCCCTCCTGGACCGCGCGGACCGCCAGCTCGGTTCGGGAGCGGGTCGAGGTCCGCGTGAAGATCCGCCCCAGCGCGGATTCGACGCTCTTGGTGGTGATGCCCAGCGCGAGCCCGATCTCGTCGTTCGAGGAGCCGTCGGCCAGGAGCCGCACGATCTGGACATCGCGGCGGGTGAGGTCCACCGGCTCGCTGCCGAGCCTTCGCCGGTCGAACACGAGGCCGCCTGCGGCCGCCTGCCGCACCGCGCGCAGGAGGTCCTCGGTCGGGGCGCTCTTGCCGACGAACCCGGCCGCACCGAGACGGATCGCGGAGTGGAGGTACTGCGGGTAGTCGTACGCGGTCAGGACGACGACGGCGGTCTTAGCCGCGAGCTCCTCGACGATGGCAAGCCCGTTCTCGTCGCCGAGGCGGACGTCGAGCAGCACGACATCGGGCGGGGGATCGCCGGCCAAGAGGGCGCGCGCCGCTTCGAGGTCTGCCGCGACACCCGCGACCGCGAGGTCGGGCTCGCGCGCGAGGAGCGCGGCGGTCCCGTCGCGGAAGACGGGATGATCGTCGACCACCACGATGCGGATCGTCGGAGCCGATCCGCCGGACATGGCGTCGGCACGCTCGGTCACGCCCTCGGTTCCTCCCACTCCAGCACAACGATCGTGCCTTGGCCCTCGCCGCGGCGCACCTCGAGGCTGGCCCCGATCTGCTCGGCGCGCTGCCCCATGCCGAGGATGCCCCGCCGCATGTCCTCCGGTGCCGAGAGGACGACGGGGGAGTCGAGCCCACGCCCATCGCCCGCGTCCTCGACCGTGAGCCGCAGGCGATCCGAGGCCGAGCGGCATCGAATGCGGACCGGCGGCCTGCCGTGGCGGACGGCGTTGCTCACGGCCTCCTGGGCGACGCGGAACGCGGCGAGCTCCACCGCGCGCGGTGCGCGCCCGTCGGCGGCCCAGTCGGCGGCGACGTCCAGGCCCGTCAGGCGCCTCACGCGCGCAGCCAGCCACTCGACCGCCGGTCCCGCGCCCAGATCATCGAGGACCGGCAGCCGCAGGTCCCCGGACATCTCGCGGAGCTCGTCGGCGACGTCCCGGGCCAGCCGCGCGCCCTCGGCATCGTGGCGCGCCTCCAGGCTCCGGGCCAGGATGAGCAGGTCCTGGAGGGGCCCGTCGTGCAGGTCGGCCGCGAGACGCGCGCGCTCAGCCTCGCTCGCCGACAGGGCGAGGTCGCGCTGCGCAGCGGCGCGCGCCGAGATCGCGGCCAGGGGACGCACGGCCACCCGGAACGCGGCAAACACGGCCAGGGCCGCGAGCCCGACCAGCGGGAGCGCGTAGATCCACGGGACGAACAGCACGGACCCGGTGACGACGGGCCCGATGGCCACCACGAGCAGCGCCGCGTCCCCGAGGACCTCGCGAACCGGTCGGGCTCCCGGGGTCCGCCCGCGGCGCAGCAGGACGGTGAACGCCACGGCCGGCGGCCATGCCAGGACTGCGAGCACCATCAGCCGGGCAACCCACCCGGCGGCGGATGCGAACGCGGAGTCCGGTGCCGCCACTCGCCCCGCAACAGGCTCGGAGGAGCCGAATGGAAGGATGATCAGGAGAGCCGCGGCCAGGCCGATCGCGGGCACAGCGGCACGCGCGAGGTTGCCGCTGTCGCCGGGCGGGAGCCTCGCGATCGCGAGCACCATCGGGAGCGTCGCCGTGAGCAGGAACGCGCCTGCCATGCTCGTGAGGACGGGGGATTCGAGCGCGAGCACAGGCGCGAACAGCGGGTAGAGCGCGATCGGACCGACGAGCGCCGGGCACACCCACGGGGCAACCGATGCGGGGAGCGGGTTCGGCCTCCTGAGCACCACGGCCGACCCGGCTGCCATGGTGATCGCGGTCCAGAGCACCGGGAGGCTGCTGCCGACCGGGGTCGGACCCGTCAGGAGGTACCCGGCGACGCCGACACCGAGGTACACGGCAGCAAGGAGCAGACCCGCGTCCACGCGGACGAGCGGGCCGGCCGTCGACGGGCGCGAGACCTCGGTCGCTGACGTCATCGGAGGTCACAGTAGCAGCGCGGCATGGGCTGGCGGCGAGTGAATCCCCTCGCGTGGCAGCGGGAGGCCACGACTGGTCACGCGGCAGCCCATCCGCCATGGTGGAGCCGTGCATGGAGGGACGCGGCCAGTGACCGAGACGGCGCTTGAGACCCGGGCCCTGACGAAGCGGTACCGGCGCGGCCGGGTGCAAGCCCTTGACAACGTCACCCTGGGCGTGCCGCGTGGCGCGTTCGTCGCCATGGTCGGGCCCAACGGCGCCGGCAAGTCCACTCTGATCCGCACCTTCCTTGGCTTCGAGCGCCCGACCGGCGGCAGCGCGCACGTCCTGGGCATCGACGTCCGCCGGGACACGCGGCGCGCGCTTGCGCAACTCGGCTACGTCGGCCAGGCGCCGGGGATCTACGCGGTGCTCACGGCGCGCCACCAGATCGAGGTGGCCGCCGAGCTGCGGCCGGGGTTCGACACCGACGGTGCGCTGCGGCGGCTGGCGGACGCCGGGATCCCGGACGATCGGCCGGCCGGCCAGCTCTCGGGTGGCCAGCAGGCCCAACTGGCCCTGACGCTCGCCCTGGGCACGCGAGCGGCTGTGCTGCTCCTGGACGAGCCGCTCGCGAGCCTGGACCCGCTGGCCCGCCGGGAGTTCCTGGGCACGGTGGCTGTGGCAGTCGCAGGGGGGACCACCGTGCTCCTCTCGTCGCACATCGTGGGTGACCTGGACGAGGTGTGCGACCGGCTGATCGTGCTTGCGCCCGCGCGCGTCCAACTCGACGCCGAAATGTCATGGGCGCGCGCGCATCATCGGCTGATGCCGCTCGCGGACTCGGCCGGCATGGACGTGGTGGGCAGCTTCGCGAACCGGCGCGGCGTCCACACCGCGCTCGTGCGCACCGAGGATCCCGTAGCCGATCCCCCACGCCTGGACGACATCGTCCTCGGCTACCTGGCCGCCGGCCGCCGACCGGGGGCCGCGGCATGAGCGCCCGCATCCGCGCCGGCCTGCGGCTCCAGCGGTTCGAGATCCTCGCCAGCTTCGCCGCGGGCCTCGTGCTGGCCGCGTCGGCACTCGTCGTCTGGTTCAGGCTGACCGGGCTGCATGTCGAGGGCGGGTGCTTCCCCACGTCTGCGGGCCTGGCCGGGCTCGCGCCGTGCACCTTGGGCGCGGGCCGCGAGGCGGCCATGAATGCCTTCAACGAGATCACCAGCTCGGACGCCAACTCGGTCATGCTGGCGATGGCGGTCCTGCCTCTGCTGATCGGCATGGTGCTGGGCGTGGGCGTGGTCGCGCCGGAGATCGAGGGTGGAACCGCCCCCTCGGTCTGGGTGCTCGCCCGGTCGCGCGCGCGATGGCTGTGGGGCCGCATGCTGCCGTCGCTGGTGGCCGCTACGGCGGTGCTCGCCCTGCTGGCCGTGGCGTCGCAGGTCCTGTGGCTGGCGCAAGAGCCGTACCTGCCGAACCCTTGGCTCAACTTCTTTGACGCCAGCCTCCACGGGCCGATCCTGGTCGCGAAGGGCCTGGCGGCCTATGGCGTGGCGCTGCTGGTGGGCGCCCTGCTCGGCCGCACGCTGCCGGCGGTGATCCTCGCCACGGCGGTGATCTGGATCGCGCTGGCTGGGACGGGCAACGTCGCCCGGAGTCTCTGGATGCAGGCCGAGGCGCCGAACCATGTCGTGGCCGCAAACCCGAATGGGGATGTGCTGGCGTTTCCCGGGGGCGACATCATGGGAGGCGGCTGGCTCACGAGCGACGGTCGGAAGGTCACGGACGAGGAGGCATGGGGCATGGTCCCGCCAGGAGAGCCGGATCCCCTCGATTGGCTCGCCAGCCATCTTGGGAGCTACTACATCGGCGTCCCGGGCGACCTGTTCCCGGCGTGGGACGCGGCGGAGACCGCGGGGTACGGAGCGGCCGGCATGCTGGCGGTCGGTGCGGCATTCCTGGCAGTGCGCAGGCGACGCCCCTACGCCTGATCGCCGCAGGCGGGGCGCGGCGGCTGGTAGTGAAGGCCGAACCTTTCGCCTGTCGAGGTGCTTGATGGCGCCTCCAAGCGAACGGATTCGGGCTCCCACTGGGACGGGAAGTCCTTTCGCGCCGCTACCAACGCCGCATGGCAGAACGCCGGATGGAACGCAGCATCGGTGTGGCGAAGTTTCGCGGGGTAGGTGAGCGACTCGAGTAGCGCCCGCGCGGGGCGTGGCCAGGCTCGCCATGCTCCCCGGACGGTCCTGCACCAAGAGTCGGCGGCGGCTCGCGACGGCGAGTCTCACCCGCGTCCTCACAGCTCGCCGCGGGCTTGACAGAGACCCTGGGCGGTGTATCTTACATGGTAAGTCGTACGTTGTAAGGGCGCGCCGGTCGTCCCGCTGGCGGCCAGAGGAGTAGAGATGGGAACGAACCCACCTGCGCAGCCCAACATCAACGGAGCGAGGGCCGTCGCGGCGGCTCTTGGCGTTTGCGTCGGCGTGTCCGGGCTGGATCACGGCCTCTTCGAAGCGCTCCAGGGCAACACGCCAACACCCGGGCTCATCGTCCAGGCAATCGGCCCTGCGCAGCGCATGTGGATCCACGGCACGGAGGAGGCGTTCACGCTCGTTCCGAACTTCCTGCTGACGGGCCTCCTGGCCATGCTCGTCGGGTTGCTGACGATCTTCTGGTCGATCCGCTACCTCGACCGGCCGAACGGCAGCCGCATCCTCCTCCTGCTCGGCGGGCTGATGTTCCTGGTGGGTGGGGGGATCGGGATGCTCGTGTTCCTGCTGGCCGGCTGGTTGGCGGCGCGGCGCATCCGTCGGCCGCTCAGGTGGTTGCCCTCACGTCTACCGGCGACCGTGGGCAGGGCCCTCTCGCGGTCCTGGCCGGCGTCCGTCGTCGCGGGCCTTGCGCTGTACGCCTTCGCCCTCGAGGTCGCCATCGTCGGGTTCGTTCCTGGCGTATCTGATCCGGAACAGGCGCTCGCCATCTGCTGGCTCGCCCTGCTGGGCACGCTCGCCTCCATGGCGATTGCCCTCCTGGGCGCCTCTGTTGAGCCGTCCCCCGAGACGCAGGTCCAGCACGGGGTCCGAACCACGGTGGCGGGCTTGAGGTGACGCGCCAGAGGCGGGAGCGGCCGCTGACCCGCGATGAGCTGCTGGACGCCGCGCTCGGGATCGTGGATTCGGAGGGCCTCGCCGCCCTGACGATGCGCCGGCTCGCAGCCGCCGTGGGGGTCGAGGCGATGTCGCTCTACTATCACGTGCCTCACAAGGAGGCGCTGCTCGACGGGGTCGTCGAGCGGATGCGCTCGGAGATGCGGCTCCCGGAGACGGCGCCCGATGACTGGGCCGATGCGCTGGAGGCCATCTTCGTCGAGTACCGGCGGGTCCTGGCGGCGCACCCCAACATGCTCCCCCTGGCGGCCCGCAGGACCAGCGGCACAGGAGCATCGGGCCTCGAGTATCTGATCGACCAGGGCGTCGTACCCGACGACGCGGTGGAACTGTACCAGTCGCTGGTCGCCTTCACGATCGGTTACTCGGTGCTCAGCGCACCCCTGGTCGAGACGGCGTGGGCCGGCTTGCCGGAGGCGCTTGCCGAGCGGTTGGGCGAGTGGAGGGACACCACCTTCCGACGGACGCTGCGGATCGTCATGGATGGCTACCGGGCCGGGAAAGGAGAGATGTGATGGTGAAGACGATGGCCGGCACGCTGCCGTGGGCGGTGGTGCTGGCGGTGATCGGCGGGGCGATCTGGTGGCTGCTCTCACGGGACATGGTTGCCGGACGATGGCTGCTCGCCGCCCTGTTCATCGGCCATGGGGTCGTCCACCTGCTGTTCGCCGTTCCCGCGCCCTCGGCAACCGACGGTGGCGCTCCGTGGCCGTTTGACATGAGCCAGTCGTGGGCGGCTGCGCGAGCCGGGCTCGATCTCGGCGTCGTCCGTGTCATCGGAGAGGTCCTGATCGCGGTCACCGTCGGCGCCTTCGCTCTGGCGGCGTTGGCGACGGTCGGCATCATCGTCCCGTCCGGGTCGTTGCAGCCGACCATCGCGCTCGGGGCCATCGCGTCGGCGGCGACGCTGGTCCTGTTCTTCGATCCCCAGCTGGTGCTCGGTCTTGGGATGGACGCGGTCCTGCTCTGGGTTGCGGTGACCCGGGCGTGGGTGCCCTGAGCGACCCAAGGAGGGCATTGATCCTACTCCTGCTCGTCGCGCGGATTCCTTTGCTCAGGTCGGCTCCAAGCTCTCCGCCATGAGCCTGCCCTCCGCCCGACCCCGATAGATCAGCTGCTCGGTCGTGAGGCTCACTGCGCTCGCAGGTCCGCCAGGTGGCGCGTCGCCGTGCTCGGCCGGACGCCCGCGCGAGCCGCCGCGGCGATTGAACCTCACGGTGCTGATCAACGAGGAGATCGCGGTGCTCATCTCGGGCGCCCTCGCACCGGTGAGATAAGGGGGCCGCACTCACAGGAGACCTGCCCTCTCATCTGTGAGGCCCTTGCCCTGCCAGCGCGAGAAGCCGCCAGGGCATCCAGCCGTACTGCTTGAGATTCGCGACCGCTTCTGCATGGCGACCGAGAGGTTCGGTCCTCAAGGTCGCTCAGCTATCCAACCTGGGGAGACGTGGAGCCTCGGCTCGGCCCGCCTCATGGGGCGAAGCGCGCCGGAACACGAGGGCCGTGAGGATCCCCCCGGCGATGAGGGTGAGCCAGACGATGGAGATCACGATGATCTCAAACACGTACCCGCGATTGATCCCCTCCATCGCGAAGACGACGACGAGGGCGCCGATCGACACGGCGAAGCTCGCGATGTAGAGCCAGTGAAGACTCCGCTCAAGCCGACTGGCCCCCACGAACACCCCGGCCACGCAGAGGAAGGCGAGACTCATCAGCAGATAGCCAAGCTCCTCGAGTGCAATGAAGACGCCGTTCGGGTTGTACATCGTCAGCATCGCCCACCCATCGAGCTGCCCCTTCTCGAGGCTCGGCTGCATCACCGTCACCTGGATGTAGTAGGTGATGAGCAGGACAGCGGCGGCGATGACGCCAACGCACAGCGCGAGCAGGCTGTACGTCCTGCGGGCCGGGGGTGCGGACTCGTGGATCGCGACGAGGAGCGCCACGAAGAGCACCATCAGGACCATGGCCGGGTACATCCACAGGTAGTCCCCGGGCCACTGATCGACGATGACCTGGCTCGTGAACGGGTACGGGACGGCATCCGGCAGCGCCGTGAGTGCCAGGGCGAAGGTCACTACGGTCAGCGCGGCAGTGACGAGGGCGATCCAAGAGCCAAATCGGCGGGCCGCCTCGGCCCTTGTCCCATCGACGGCCGCAGTCTCGTCCAATTCCACTCCGTACGCCTCCATTCGAGCCTCCAGCAGTGGACTTCCGCAATGCTCGACTCGAGGGAGATGACTCTCCAGTGCTCCCGAGCACTCCTGGCCTGACAAGCAGTCTGTCAACAGACGTTGCCCACGCACAAGGCCAGACCGGCCCCAACGGCCAGGGCCAGAGGCGATTGGCTGCCGACGGACTTTCAACTCAGCGGCCGTGACGACAGCGATGCAGCAGGTCCCCGACTCAGGTCTCGTCGGGTAGACGCGCAGGTCCTCCGTTTTCGGCACTACCCTCCGGCTCCGGCGGCCGCGGAGCGAGGATCCAGACGAGATGGTGGACCGACCAAGAACGTGCGCCAGCGCGCGCTGGACCGATGATGGCGCGGAGGTCGTTCGAACCGGTGTCCGGGTCGACCGACAGGATCGTCCGATCAGCCAGGAACCGCGAGCCGGACCCGGCGCGCGCGGCGGGCGGTTGTCTAGGCGGTACCGCCCGTCCCGAACTGGCGGTCGCCCGCGTCGCCGAGGCCGGGCATGATGTACCCCTTGTCGTTGAGCTGGCGATCGAGCGCGGCCGTGTAGATGTCGACCTCCGGGTGGGCCTTGAGCACGGCCTCGACGCCCTCGGGTGCGGCGATCAGGTTGACGAGCTTGATCCGGACCGCGCCCCACTTCTTGAGGACCTCGATGGCGGCAGTGGCGGAGCCGCCGGTGGCGAGCATCGGGTCGAGGATCAGGCACAGGTCCACGGTGCTGGTGTTGGGCAGCTTGTTGTAGTACTCGACCGGGCGCAGCGTCCGCTCATCGCGGAACAGGCCGAGATGCCACACCTGCGCGGTGGGCATCAGCTCCAGGAACGCATCCACCATGCCCAGGCCGGCGCGGAGGATGGGAATGAAGCCGATGCGGTCGGCGAGCTCTCCACCCTGCATGACCTCGAGCGGTGTCGGGACGTCGATGGGCCGGATGTGGGCGTCGGCGAGGGCCTCGTAGCCCAGCAGCCACGACAGCTCGCGGACGACCTCGCGGAACTTCTTGGGCTCCGTCTGTTCGTTCCTCAGGATGCCCAGCTTGTGGCGGACGGCGGGGTGTTGCGACACGTGGAGGTTGGGCCAGTCAGCCACGGGGATCCCTCGCTTTGATCGGGGTTCGGGCGCCATGCACCCGGGCGGCACACTCCTGCCGGTCGAGGTCCAATCGTAACGCGCGGACGGGCCGCGCGGAGCCCGGCGCGCTATGCTCGCGATTCATGGCCAGCCGAACACCAAGCCGCCCGTCCCGAACCGCTGCGCCGGCACGCGCCGCGCGCTGGAATGTGCCCCCGGTGCTCGTCCGACAGATCCGCAGCGGCGTCACCGAGTCCGTCCACCGCGGGCGACGCGGTCGAGGCCGACGCCGGCGGGCGCCTGCTCCATGCCCTGGGCGATCCGGACCGCGTCGTCAACCTCCGCTCCGCCGTCAAGCCGTTCGGGCTGGTGGCCTTGCTGCGGGCCGGCGGTCAGGCGGAGTTCGACCTCACCGCCGAAGAGCTCGCGGTCATGGTCTCGAGCCATTCCGGCGAGGATCTCCACGTCCGCACCCTGATGGGGTTGTATCGCCGGGCGGGCCTCGCCCAGGCCTCCCTGGCGTGCGGCACCGACGGCCCCCTCGACACCCTGACCGCGGCTCGTCTGGCCCGGGATGGTGAGCGACCTGGCCCCTTCCGCCACATGTGCTCGGGCCAGCACACGGCTTTCCTGCTGCTGGCGAAGATGGGTGGCTGGGACGTCGACACCTACTGGCAGGAGGACCACCCGGCGCACATGGCCTACGTGGAGGCGGTCGCGGCCTGCTTCGGGGTGGCACCCTCCCGGCTCGTGACCAGCGTCGACGCCTGCGGCGTGGCGACGTTCGCGTTCCCGCTCCGGGAGATCGCCCGGGCCTTCGCGATGCTGGCCGGTCCGGAGTTGCTCCCGGCCGCGGACGCGCGGTCATCGGTCACCCGTCACCTGGTGACCGTCCGCGATGCCATGGTTGCCCATCCGGACCTCGTCGCCGGCACGCGTGAGCGGCTTGACTCATCACTGATGAAGGCGGCACCCGGCCGGCTCATCGCCAAGGGGGGCGCCGAGGGGCTGACCTGTGTGGGGATCCTGGCGGACGCCCGCGGCCCGGGCTCGGCACCATCCGGGTTTGCTCTCAAGATCGAAGATGGCGGTGGGCACGATCGCGCCGGCCACGCGGCCGCCGTCGAGGCGCTGGCCCAGATGGGCGTCCTCGAGGGCCAGGCGCTCAGGATGCTCGCCCGCTACCACCGCCCGCCGAGCCTCGACCCGCACGGCCGGACCGTGGCCGAGGCCATCCCGTCCTTCGAGCTCGCCCCGGTAGGCGAGCTCACCGGCTGAGACACGCAGGGACGGGCCATCACCGTCCCGCGGAGGCACCTCGATGACGTTCCAGGGAGACCCGTACCAGACGCTCGGCCTGGCACCCGGCGCCTCCCTCAACGAGATCAAGTCGGCGTACCGGCGACTGGCCAAGCAGTACCACCCCGATGCCGCGGGCGTGCGCGCCCTGGCACGGTTCCTGGCGATCCAGGCGGCGTACGAACGACTCGTCGACGGGGAGGGGCACCTGCGTCGGGCGGCCGACCGGTCGCCGGCCCACCCGTCGCCGGCCGCCACCGCGCGGCCACGCGCATCCCGCGATGCGTGGAGGGCGCGGCGCTCCGGGAGTGGCGCCAACGCGGGCCACCGGTCCACGGACGGCCAGCCGGCCGGTCGCGCCGCGGGTTCTCGGCCCCATCGGGGGGAAGGCCCGGCCGCGGGACCACGGTCCGAGGCGCGGACCAGGGCGGCCGGTGAGGAGCCCGAGCACGCGAGGCGAGGATCCCGAAAGGCCACCCCCGGCTCCACCACCTATGACGAGGCGACCGAGATCCCGCTCGATCCCCGGTGGGAGGGCGGCGCCTGGTACGGCCCGTCGTCGGGCACGTACTGGACGCTCAATCCCCGCGAGTACGCCGATCCTCGCAAGCATGGCCCGGAGTACCTGGCGCGCGCGCGGCGGGCAACGGCCGGCGCGGATCCGGCCGACGCGCCGCCGGACGAGAACCGGGCCGAATCGTCGCGCGCCGAGGGCGAGCCCACGGGTCGAGAGACGTAGACTTGCGGCATGCGCCGGACCGAGAGCGATGACATCTCCGCGGCTGCCCAGGAGTATCTGCTCGCCCTGCGCGTGATGGGCTCGGACGGCCGTGTGGCGACCTCGGCGCAGCTGGGGCGACACGTCGGCGTCTCCACGCAGGCCGCAAGCGAGATGTGCCGCCGGCTCGCGTCGGACGGACTCCTGGAGCCGTCGACGGGTCGCGGGCTCGTCCTCACGGGCGCCGGGCGTGCGGCCGCGGATGCCATCTTCCGGCGCCATGCGCTCCTCGAGTGGCTGCTCACCTCGGTCGTCGGCCTGACATGGGCCGAGAGCGACGTGGAGGCCGCCCGGCTCCAGGGCGCCCTGTCACCACGGGTCGAGTCCAGGCTGGACGAGCTGCTCGGCCACCCGGAGACCTGCCCGCACGGCAATCCCATCGACCTCGACGTCGCGCACCGCCGGCCGGCCGGGACCCCGCTCAGCGAGCTCGAATCCGGTACCCGGGCGACCGTCCTGCGGATCACCGAGGAGGCCGAGGAGGACGCGGGGCTCCTGTCCTACCTGGAGGCGCGGGCGCTGACGCCCGGAGCGCACGTCACGATCCTGGCCCGCTCGGAATCGCTCGACAGCCTGACGCTCGACGGACCGCGCGGCCGGGCGACCTTGGGCCTCCGCCCGGCCGCCCTGATCCGGATGCTGCCCGGCGAGGCCGATCCCGCGCTGTTCCACAAGGTCCCGGCGCCGCTCGGCGCCTGAGCCGGCGCCGCGGAGCTCAGACCCAGGGTCCGGACCCGATGGCCCCCTACAATCGGGGCATGCCCTCCGACATCCGTGTCCGCATCGCGCCCAGTCCGACCGGACCGCTTCACATCGGCACCGCGCGGACGGCGCTGTTCAACTACCTGGTTGCCCGCCATAGCGGCGGAACCTTCGTCCTCCGGCTCGAGGACACCGACGTTGCACGGAGCACGTCGGCGTTCGAGACGGACATCCTCGACGGGCTCCACTGGCTCGGGATCACCTGGGATGAGGGGCCCGGGGTGGGAGGCCTCGGCGAGGTCGGCCCGTACGCGCCCTACCGCCAGATGGCTCGCCTCGACGACTACGCCGCCGCGGCGCGGAGGCTGCTCGAGCAGGACCGCGCCTATCCGTGCTACTGCACGCCGGCCCAGCTGGAGGCGGACCGCAAGGCGCAGGAGGCCGCGAAGGTGCCGGTCGGCTATCTCGGGCGGTGCGCGTCGCTGACCGCGGAGGAGCGCGCTGAGCGGGAAGCGGACGGCCGCCGTGGAGCCCTGCGCTTCCGGGTCCACACCGGCGTGGTCGGCTGGGACGACCTCGTGCGTGGCCGGGTCGAGATCGACACCGCCAACCTCGGCGGCGACTTCGTGATCGTCCGTGCCGACGGCACGCCCGTCTACCACTTCACCGTGGTGGTCGACGACATGTCGATGCGGATCAGCCACGTGATCCGGGGCGAGGACCACGTCAGCAACACGCCCAAGCACATCCTGCTGTTCGAGGCGCTCGGGTACCCGCTGCCGTTGTTCGCGCACCTGCCGCTCATCCTCAACCCCGACGGCACCAAGATGAGCAAGCGCAAGAGCCAGACCGCGGTCGCCGACTACGTGGCCCAGGGCTTCCTGCGCGAGGCGCTCGTCAACTACTTCAGCTTCCTGGGCTGGTCGCCGGGAACCGAGGAGGACGTGCTCGCGATCGACGAGATCGTTGACCGCTTCGAGCTGGACAAGGTCCACAAGGGCGGCGCCCGCTTCGACCGGGAGCGGCTGGAGTGGCTCAACGGCCAGTGGATCCGGAGGCTGGACGATGACGACCTCGTGGACCGGCTGCTGCCATTCCTCGAGGCGGCCTGCGTCGCGGGCCAGATCGACCGGGAGCCTTCCGCGGACGAGCTCCGGGCGCTGCTGCCGATCGTTCGCGAACGGATCTCGACCCTTGCCGCGATCGTCGACGTGGCGGGCTTCCTCTGGAAGCACGACCTTGGCCTTGATCCTGTGAAGCTCGTGCCCAAGCGCTGGGACGCGGCCACGACCCGCGAGGGCCTGGTCGCCGCCCGCGACGCACTCGCGGCGCACGATGCGGTGACCTGGGAGGCCGACGAGCTGGAGCCGCCGCTTCGCGCCCTTGCCGAGGGACGCGGCTGGAAGGCCGGCGACCTGTTCATGGCGGTCCGCGTGGCGACGACCGGCCAGGCGGCCACGCCGCCACTGTTCGACACGCTGGTTGCCCTCGGGCGGGACCGGACGCTGGCCCGCCTCGACGACGCCGCCGCGGTGCTGGCAACGGGCCCGTGAACAGGCATCGTCTGCCGCAACACCATGTGAACAGGGCGTGAACACGCCGTTAACCACGACGCCGGACCATCGCAGGCACATGGCCCGCACGATCCTCGTCGTCGACGACGAGACGACCCTCCGCGAGACCCTCGTCGAAGCGCTGGAGCTCGAGGGCTTCCGGGCGATCCCGGCCGCCGACGGCCGGGAAGCGCTGTCCCAGTTCCGGGCCACCCATCCGGACCTGATCCTGCTCGACCTGATGCTTCCCGAGCTGTCCGGGGTCGAGGTCTGCCGGATCATCCGCGCCGAGTCGCCCGTGCCGATCATCATGCTCACGGCGCGCGACGGCGAGGTGGACAAGGTGGTGGGCCTCGAGCTCGGCGCCGACGACTACGTCACCAAGCCATTCAGCATGCGCGAGCTGACGGCCCGCATCCGGGCGATCTTCCGACGAGCCGAGCCGGCGGGCATGACCGACGGGCCGGCCCCGCTCCTGGATCTCGGCCGGGTGCAGCTGGATCTCGCCGGTCATCGCATCCTGCGCGACGGCGTGGCGGTTCCGCTCAAACCCAAGGCCTTTGAGCTGCTGTCCTTCCTGGTGCGGAACCCGGGCCAGGTCTTCACCCGGGACCAGCTCCTGGAGAAGGTGTGGGGCTACGACTACGCGGGCGAGACGCGCACGGTCGACGTCCACGTGCACTGGCTGCGCTCAGAGCTGGAGGAGGACGCGGCCAGGCCGCAGCTCGTGCAGACGGTCCGCGGCGTGGGCTACGTGTTCCGGCGGCCCGCCTGAGCGCGCGTCCCCACCTGGACGCAGGGTCCCTCCCCGGAGCAGGGTCCCGCCCGACGCGACGGTCCCGCCCGACGCGACGGTCCCGCCCGACCATGGCCCTCCCGGGCCATGGCCCGAGGTTGCGACGCGTGGGACACTGGTCGCCTGCGGAGGCATGATGCAGGTCGAGCGCGAGACAGACGGACCGCCGCACGCCGCCCCGGTCACGGACCTGGGCCCGGTTCCGCGTGTGCCGCTCGGCACCCCCTCCCCGGTCACGTCCCCGGGCATCGGCGCGCCCGATGGCTCCGCGTTCCCGCCGATCGGCGACTACGCGTTCCTGTCCGACGGCGAGGTGACCGCGCTGGTGGCGCCCAGCGGCACGGTCGAGTGGATGTGCCTGCCGCGGTTCGATTCGCCCAGCGTGTTCGGGGCGATCCTTGACCGCGACGCGGGCGGGTTCCGGCTCGGCCCGGCCGACGTGATGGTCCCGGCGGCCCGGCGCTACCTGCCGGGCACGATGGTGCTCGAGACGTCCTGGGAGACCGCCAGCGGCGGGTGGGTCATCATCCGTGATGTCCTGCTCATGGGTCCCTGGCACAACACGGAATCGCGCTCGAAGACCCACCGGCGGGCGCCAACGGACTACGACGCCGAACACGTGTTGCTGCGCACCGTCCGGTGCGTCAACGGCGAGATGCAGCTGACCCTCGATTGCGAGCCGGTCTTCGACTACGGACAGTCGGCCGGCGAGTGGTCCTACACCGCGGAGGATTACCACCAGGTGGTCTGCCGTGGTCCCGACGGAGCGGAGCTCACCCTCACCAGCGACTTCCGGATGGGGCTCGAGGGGCCGCGGGCCATCGCCCGATCGCTGATCAAGGCGGGCGAGACGCGGTTCGTCGCGCTGTCCTGGGGTGAGGGCCGACCGCCGCGGACGGTCGACGAGAGCCAGGAGCGGCTCGTCTGGACGGCGCACCACTGGCAGCACTGGCTGGCCAGGGGACGCTTCCCAGATCACCCGTGGCGATCGCATCTCCAGCGCTCGGCGCTGACGCTCAAGGGCCTGGCCTACGCGCCGACCGGGGCGATCGTGGCCGCCGCGACGACCTCGCTGCCGGAGTCGCCCGGAGGCGAGCGGAACTGGGACTACCGCTACAGCTGGGTCCGGGACTCCACGTTCGCGCTGTGGGGCCTGTACACGCTGGGCTTCGACTGGGAGGCGAACGACTTCTTCTACTTCCTTGCCGAGCTTGCCGGCACCGACGGCGGGGTCCAGGTCATGTACGGCATCGGGGGCGAGCGAGAGCTGCCGGAGCGGACGCTGGACCACCTCTCAGGTTACGACGGCGCCAAGCCGGTGCGCGTCGGGAATGCGGCCTACGAGCAGCGCCAGCACGACGTCTGGGGCGCGATCCTCGACTCGTTCTACCTCCACACCTCGTCCCGGGACCGGCTGGACGATCGGATGTGGACCATCCTCAGCCGGCTCGTGGAGGAAGCCATCGAGGAGTGGCGACTGCCGGATCGGGGCATCTGGGAGGTCCGCGGTGAGCCCCGGCACTTCACGTCGTCGAAGGTGATGTGCTGGGTCGCGGCGGACCGTGGCGTCCGCCTGGCCCGCCTCCGCGGGGATCTTGCGATTGCCGAGCGCTGGCAGGCGGCCGCGGACGAGATCAAGGCCGACGTGCTGGCCAACGGTCTGGATTCACGGGGTGTCTTCACCCAGCACTACGACACCACCGCACTCGATGCGTCCCTGCTGCTCCTCCCGCTGGTGCGCTTCCTCCCTGCCGACGACCCACGGATCCGGGACACGGTGCTTGCGATCGCGGACGAGCTGACCGAGGACGGGCTCGTCCTGCGCTACCGGACCGAGCACACCGACGATGGCCTGGCGGGCCGGGAGGGGAGCTTCACCATCTGCTCCTTCTGGCTCGTCTCGGCCCTCGTCCAGATCGGCGAGGTCGACCGCGGCCGGCGCCTGTGCGAGCGCCTGCTGTCGCTGTCCAGCGCGCTGGGCCTGTACGGCGAGGAGATCGAGGCGGAGACGGGCCGGCACCTTGGCAACTTCCCGCAGGCGTTCACGCACCTCGCGCTGATCAACGCAGTCATGCACGTGATCGACGCCGAGGGCCGCCACCCGATGTCGGGGTTGCACGCCTCGCCGTCCTCTGATGCGCGACGGGGGCGAGCGACGGCCGCCTCGATGGGGCCGCGGACGGAGGACGACCTTCACGGCGAGCGCCGGCGCCCCTAGCTCTTGGCGAGGATCCGCTCCATGACCTCGGCCGCGTCCTCGGCCGCGTCGATCGTCTCCTCGAGGCTCTTGATCAGGTCGCGCTGCTTGATCACGTCCAGGGGATCATTGCCGGCCTCGAACAGGCGGCCGATCGCGGCTCGTGACAGCCCGTCCGCCTCGTGCTCGAGATCATGGATCAGCTCCAGGTGCGGCCCGATTCCCTTGCCCCGCTCCAGCTTCGAGAGCGCCTCGAGCAGCTGGACGGCCTGGCCGGCGAGGATCCCGACCATGTGGCGCGCCTCCTCGGACGGGTGGCCGATCTTGTAGATCAGGAAGGTCTCCGCCGTCGCCTGGATCCCGTCGAGCACGTCGTCGAGGTGGATGGTCAGCTCGTGGATGTCCTCGCGATCGAAGGGCGTGATGAACGACCGCTCGAGGCGGACCCCGATCTCGGTGTCGATGGCATCGCCGGCCTTCTCGAGGGCCTGGATCTCGGCCACCCGCTCATCGAGGCGATCGTAGGTCGCGACCATCGACTCCAGGCGGCGGGCTGCCTCGAGGATCGTCTGGCCGTCCTTGATGAACAGCTCGAAGAACTTCTCGTCGCGCGGGATCAGGCGGACCATGGCAGGCCTCCGGTGGCGGGCGTTTGGGGGAGGGCGTTCGGGTTGGAGCGGCTCATCGGAGACCGATGGCGTTGAGGATCAGCCAGGCCCCGGCGCCGACGATCCCGGCGGCGGGGATGGTGAGCACCCAGGCGATCAGGATCCCGCGGGCAACGCCCCAGCGGACGCCGCGCAGACCACGGCTCGAGCCGACGCCCATGATGGCGCTTGAGATCACGTGCGTGGTCGACACCGGCATGCCGAAGTGCGCGGCCACCTGGATGACGGTGCCCGCGGTGGCCTCGGCGGCGAAGCCATGGATGGGCTCGAGCTGCACGACCCGCTGGCCCATCGTGTGCATGATCCGCCAGCCGCCGACGGCCGTTCCCAGCGAGATCGCGGTCGCGGAGATCACGATGACCCAGACGGGGACATCGATGCTGGGGATCACGCCCGCTGAGAACAGCGCGAGGGTGATGATGCCCATCGTCTTCTGCGCATCGTTGGAGCCGTGCGCCAGCGCCATCCACGCGGCCGAGAACACCTGGAGGATGCGGAACGCACGCCCCAGCGGCTTGCGCGCGAACCCTCGGAACGTCCAGGTGAGGATCACCATCAGCACGAGGGCGCCGATGAAGCCAAGGACGGGAGAGCTGACCAGGGGCACGATCACCTTGTTGTAGATGCCGTCGAGCTTGAGCGACCCGGCCCCACCGGCGACAAGCGTGGCGCCGAGCAGCCCGCCGATCAGGCCGTGGCTGGACGAGCTGGGCAGCCCCAGCCACCAGGTCAGGAGGTTCCACGCGATCGCACCCAACAGGGCCGCGGCGACCACGGTCTGCGTCGTCGTCTGCTCATCCACCAGGCCGCCGCCGATGGTCTTGGCGACGGCCGTGCCGAGGAAGGCGCCGATGAAGTTGAACGCCGCGGCCATGAGCAGCGCGTGCTGGGGGCGCAGGGCCCGGGTCGCCACGGACGTCGCGATCGCGTTCGCCGTGTCATGGAAGCCGTTGATGTAGTCGAACGCCACGGCCAGCGCGATGACGGCGAACAGGAACAGCGTCATGTTCTGAATGAGAGCGTCCCTCCGCATCGCCAGGGGTTCGGGATGGCGACGAACGTAGGATACCGGTGGGCAATCTCCGGGTTGATGCCGTGTCAGCACCAGGGGTGGCAAGGGCCGCGGGCCGATCGGCGTCCTTCCCGGCTCGTGAAGCGGCCGACCGGTAGACTGCGCGCCATGCGCCTCTCCCACCTGTTCTTCACGACGCTCCGCGACGATCCCTCCGAGGCGGAGATGCCGTCCCATCGCCTGCTGCTGCGGGCGGGCTACGTGCGCCAGCTGGGCGCCGGCATCTACTCGCTGCTGCCGCTCGGGTTCCGGGCCAACCAGCGAGTGGAGCAGGTGATCCGCGAGGAGCTCAACGCGATCGGCGGCCAGGAGATGGAGATGCCGGTCGTCCACCCGGCGGACCTGTGGCGCGAGTCAGGCCGCTACGACGCGATCGGTCCGGAGATGGCCCGGTTCAAGGACCGCGGCGAGCGGGACATGGTGCTCGCGATGACGCACGAGGAGGTGGTCGCCGACCTGCTCCGCGACATCGTCAAGAGCTACCGCCAGCTGCCGATGATCATCTACCACTTCCAGACCAAGTTCCGCGACGAGCCCCGGTCCCGCGGCGGCCTGGTCCGCGTCCGCGAGTTCGTGATGAAGGACTCGTACAGCTGCGACCGTGACGAGGCGGGCCTCGACGTGGCGTACTGGGCGCACCACCGCGCCTACACGCGAATCTTCGAGCGGCTGGGTCTGCGGGCCATCCCGGTCAGCTCCGACGTCGGGATGATGGGTGGCAGCCTGGCCCATGAGTTCATGTCGCTCAATCCCGCGGGCGAGGACGTGCTGGTCCTGTGCGAGACCTGCGACTACGCCTCCAACCGGCAGATCGCCCCAACGATTGCCGATGCGCCCGCCGCCGAGGCGCTCCTGCCGCTCGAGGAGGTGCACACCCCGGACGCGACGACCATTGACGCGCTCGCGGCCTTCCTCGACATCCCCACCAGCCGGACGGCCAAGGCGGTGTTCATGGTGACCGGTGATGGCCGGTTCATCGTGGCCATCGTCCGTGGTGACTACGACCTCAACGAGACCAAGCTGGTGAACGCGCTCAAGGCCACCGGCGGGCTTCGGCCGGCCCAGGTCGAGGAGATCCTCGCCCGGGGCATGCAGGCCGGCTACGGCTCGCCGGTCGGTGCCCGCGACGCGGTCGTCGTGGTGGACGATCTGGTGGCGAAGAGTCCCAACCTGGTCGCCGGTGCGAACAAGGTCGGCTACCACCTGCGCAACACCAACGTCGGCCGCGATTACACGCCGGACGTGATCGCCGACATCGCCAGCGTCCGCGAGGGCGACCGCTGCCCCAACGGCGACGGGACCGTGATCCTGCGGAACGGGATCGAGATCGGGAACATCTTCAAGCTCGGGACGAAGTACACGGAGGCCCTTGGGGCCCTCTACCTGGGCGAGGACGGCGAGCGGCACCCGATCGTCATGGGCTCCTACGGGATCGGCCTCGGGCGCAACGTCGCCTGCATCGTCGAGGACCACCACGACGAGAGGGGCATCAAGTGGCCGGCCGAGGTGGCGCCGTATCCCGCGCACCTCGTGGCCCTCGGCGCCAACAAGGACCCGCGGGTGACCGAGACCGCCGAGCGGCTCCACCAGCTGGCCGCGGACGCCGGGCCGGCCCACGAGATCCTGTACGACGACCGCGACGAGTCCCCGGGCGTCAAGTTCGCCGACGCTGACATGCTGGGCATGCCCTGGATCCTCACGGTCAGCCCCCGCTCGCTCGAGGCAGGGGGGATCGAGGTCAAGAACCGCGAGACCGGCGAGAAGGTCGTGCGCCCGATGGAGGACGTCGAGGCGTTCCTCGTCGGCAGGTCCGCGACGCCGGTCTGACCAGGACGGATCCCGGCCGATGCCCGGCCAGCTGGTTCCTGACGACGACCTCTATGCGCGGCTCGAGGTTGCGGTGGAGGCCTCGCCGGAGGCCATCGAGCTTGCCTGGCGGGCGCTGCTCAAGCGCCACCATCCCGATATCGCGGGCAGCGGCGAGGCCGCGCTCGACCGGGCCAAGCGGATCAACGTCGCCCATGACTGGCTGAGCGACCCGGACCTGCGTGCCCGCTACGACGAGGTGCGCCTTGGCCTGGGCGTGGCTCCCGGCGCCCGGGTTCGTCGATCCGGCTACCGGCCGAGGGTGTCGCGGGCGCCCTGGGCGCGCCAGGCAGGCTCACGGGCGACCGCGCGCGCCGGCGCTCGCGCGACCACCCGAACGGATTTGGTTCGCGGCGAGCCGGCGCAGCGGCTCGCGCGGTTCCTCGACCGGGTCGCCCGGCTCACCCCGGACGAGCTGGACCGGATGGCCGCCGCGGAGCCGCCGCCCATCGCCTTCCTCGCGACCGTCCGCCGTTTCCTCACCCCGGACGCGATGGGCTCGTTCTCGGCCGTCGAGGCCGAGCTCGCGCGTCGCGTGCCGCCCGGGCGGTGGGCGGAGATCGGCCTGCGCGAGGGGTTGCTGGGCGTGGCCGCGGAGCTGGCGCTGACGCCGTTCCTCGACGACATGCTCGCGGATCCGTTCCGGAGCCGGGCGCGCGAGCGCCTGCTGCGCGCCTGGGACGCGTCGCTGGACCAGCCGCGGTACGGCCCAAATGGCGACGGGGTGGTCGCCGTCCGGGACCGGGCCGTCATGCTGACCCGCGAGGAGCTTGCCGCGTTCCTCCGCGCATCGCAGGGAATCGCCGGCGACGACCGCCCGTGGCCCGAGGCGCTGGACCCGGACCAGGATGAGGCCCTCCGAATCTCGGCGCTCCTCGCGGCGCGCGACGTGGCGGCCGCGGTGCCCACCGATGGCCTGCCACCCGCGGTGGCCACGCGATCGCGGCGGCTGGCGGCGCGCGTCGGTCACCTGACCGCCCTCCAGCACGCGTTCCCGCCGGCGATCTTCGCGGCGCTCGTCGCGCCCTGGACGGAGGCAACCGGGACCACGCCCCGGGGGCCCGCCCGGGACCCGGGAATCCGGCGCACCCGGTGATCGCGCGAGCGGCGGCGCGGCCCGGCGCCGTATGCAATGCTGGCCGTGATGGAACTGCTGCTCCTCATCGCGGTGATCGGCCTCGCGCTGGCGCTGGCTGCCGCGCTCCTGGTGATGCGCCGGCGCGCCGACGAGATCGACCGGTTCGTGGCCGCGGGGGCCGCGGAACCGGGGCCGGCAACCGAACATGACCCGGGCCCTGACCGCGACGATCTCCTCCCCGTCGGGCTGTTGCGGGTTGCCTCGAATCGCCGGATCGGCTATGCCAACGAGCGGGCCCAGGCGTTCCTGGGCGCCTCGCGGCCGCTGCCCGGGCGGAGCGTGATGGAGGCGTTCCTTGATGCGAGGCTGGAGGCGGCCCTGGACGCCATGCCGCCCGGGGGCACCGCGACCCTCGAGCATCGAACCGGCGGCCGCGAGCCGCGCATCCTGGTCGTTCGCGCCCGCCGCGCCGAAGAGGATGAGCTGGTGATCGTCCTCGAGGACGTGACCGAGCTGCGACGCCTCCAGCAGATCCGCACCGAGTTCATCGACAACCTGGGCCACGAGCTGCGGACCCCGCTCTCGACCGTCACGCTGCTGGCGGAGACGCTCGCCCGTGAGGCTGTGACCGCCGAGGTTCCCCCCAAGATGCGCGAGCGGATCGCCCGGATCGAGGTGGAGACCGGTCACCTCGCCCAGATGGTCAACGAGATGCTGGACCTTGCCCGCATCGAGGGAGGCAGCCAGCTGAGGCTCGACGACGAGGTGGACCTGGCCGCGCTCGCCTCGACCTCGACCGAGCGCCTCAGGCTGTTCGCCGAGCGCGGCGGGGTGACGCTCGTGACCGACACCGAGCCGGATCTGCCGCTGATCCGCGGCGACGAGGCACGCCTGGGCCAGGTCCTCGTGAACCTCGTCCACAACGCCGTCAAGTTCAGCCCCGACGGCGGCGAGGCCCGGGTCATGGTCCGCCGGGACGGCGATGCGATCACCATCTCCGTCATCGACCACGGCATCGGCATCAAGCGGGTGGACCAGGATCGGATCTTCGAGCGGTTCTACAAGGCAGATCGGGCCCGTGTCCGTGGTGGCGGCACCGGCCTTGGCCTGGCGATTGCCCGCCACGTGGTCGAGGGCCACGGCGGGTCGATCGCCGTGGATTCGGACGAGGGCGTGGGTTCCACCTTCACTGTCACCCTCCCTCTGGCCCTGCCGGCCTGATCGGGATCAACCCAGCCAAGAGGAGTCCCGTTGGACCCTTTGCTCGTCGCCACGCTCAATATCCTGAATCTTGCCGACCGCTGGGAGGAGCGTCTCCCGCTCCTGCTGGCGGACATGGCGGCGCTCCAGCCGGACCTGATCGGCCTGCAGGAGGTCGTCTATCCGATGCAGCAGGACCGGCTGCTGGGTGCGGCCGGCGAAGCCCGGTACGAGGCGGTCCGAGGCTGGGCCGGGCGACCCGAGTACGGCAACAGCATGCTCGTGAAGGCGCCCCTCGTCGCTGGCGATGTCGACCGCCTCGACCTTGGGACCACACGCGCGGCCCACCGTGTGCGGATCACCCTGCCCAGTGGCGCTCGCCTCGTGTTCGCTGTCGCCCACCTCCACAACAAGCCCGACGAACGGGATGTGGGCCTGGCCCAGGTGAACGCCCTGACGGCATGGCTCGGCGCCTCGCCTGAGCACGACGCGATCATCGTGGTGGGCGACTTCAACGCGGGTCCGAGGCACCGCGTGTACGCGGAGATGGTCGAGGCGGGATTCACGTCTGCCCATATGGCCGCCAAGGGGGCGGAGCCGCTGCTGACGTGGCCGTCGGGCCTCCAGGCACCGGCAATGGATGCCGACGGCGAGCCGGAGTGCCTGGATTACATCTGGGTCCGGGGCGCGGTCACGGTGGAGGACGCGCGCCTGACATTCAACCGGCCCGCCGCCGGCGACCCGACCCTGTATCCGTCGGACCACTTCGGGGTCGCTGCCCATGTCCGGGTCGGGGTCGAGGACGAGTTCCGGGGTCGGGCTCCTGAGTATGCGGTCACGGTGGCGGAGCGGCTGCTGCCCGCCACCCAGGCCCACCCAATGCGACTGGCCCATCGCGGTGACTGGCGCGTGGCACCCGAGAACACGCTGGCGGCCCTGCAGGCCGCGGTGCGGATTCCGGCCTGCGACGGGGTGGAGTTCGACGTCCGCCTGAGCGCCGACGGCGTCCCGGTGCTCATCCACGACGAGACGCTCGGCCGGGTCCAGGAACGGGCCGACCGGGTCGACGCGCTGTCGGCGGAACAGCTCGGCGAGCTCGGCGTGCCCACCCTGGCGGCGTCGATGGCCGCCCTGCCCAAGCGCGCGTTCCTCAACGTGGAGCTGAAAGGCAACGAGCACGGGGACGCGACCGCCGATGTGCTGCGGGCCGCCCGCGGTGACAACGGGGAGCGGGCGGTCATCTCGTCCTTCCAGCCATCCACGCTCGCTGACATGGCGCTCCGGCTTCCCGGCTGGAAGCGGTGGCTCACCACGTGGACCCTGGCGCCGGCCACGATCGACTTCGCCATCGAGCTGGGACTCCAGGGGCTCTCGGTCCATTGGGGTGCCGTGACGCCCGCCACGATCGGTCCCGCGCGCGCCGCCGGGCTCGAGGTGATGGCCTGGACGGTGCGCCGCCGGACCACGTTTGACCGGCTGGCCAGCCAGGGCGTGTTCGCGTGCTGTGTCGAGGGGACCGCGCTCGACGGGTAGCCGGATCAGCCCACGGTTGGCGGCATCGGGGCACTGTCCCCGAGGATCAGCCGCGTCGGGACGACAATCGAACGCGCCGGGCTCCCGGCGTCGGCGTCGAGCGAGGCCAGCAGCTCGTTGACGGCCATCTTGCCGATCTCCTGGAGCGGCTGGAAGGCAGTGGTCAGCGAGGGGGTGAACTCGGCGGCCTCGGGCAGCCCGTCGAAGCCGGTCATCGCGAGCTGGTCGGGGATCCGGATGCCGCGGGCGTTGGCCACGTGGAGGGCGCCCAGGGCCATCTGGTCCGAGGCCGCGAACAGGGCATCGATCGTGGGATCGGCCTCGAGGATCCGGGAGAACGCGTCCGTGCCACTTGCCGACGACCAGTCGCCGGCCTCCATCGGCCCGGGCTCGAGACCGGCCTCGGAGACCGCAAGCAGCCAGCCGTCACGCCGGTCCCGCGCCTCGCGCCATTCGAGCGGACCCGCGAGATGGGCGACGCGCCGCCGGCCGAGGGCGATCAGGTGACGGGTCATCTCGGCTGCCGCCGCGACATTGTCGATCCCGATCGAGGTGAACCGCTCGGACGGCGCCGCCTTGAGGAACACCACCGGCGGCGTCGACACCGGCAGCTGCTCCTGAAGGTGTCGGATGTTCGGCGCCCATCTGGGGCGGCGCGAAGATGATGCCCTCCACCCGGTGGGCGACGAAGAAGTTGACCATGGGCACGATGTCGGGGACGTCGAAGCCGGCCAGCTCCTTGAGGATGATCGAGTAGCCGGCAGCCTCGGAGGCCTGCGCCATGCCGTTCACCGTCTGCGCGACGCCGTAGTACTTGAGGCCGGCGACGATGACACCCAGCATCCGCGAGCGGCGCTGGACCAGGCTGCGGGCGACCGCGCTGGGCTGGAAGCCGTGCTCCGCGATGGCGGCCTCGATCGTGCGCCGCGTCTCGGGGGACACGTCGGGCCGCCTGTTGATCACCCGGGAGACGGTCTGCGTGGAGACCCCCGTCATGCGGGCGATCTCCTTGATCGTGACCCGGTGCTGCTGGGACAAGGCTTGCGACTCTCCTGCGCAGGCTGCCCGGGTTCTCGGCGGTTTCAGCCTTGCGGCCATATGGTAGCGTGAACGATAACGGGAACGATAACGGTCGTCCCTGATGTTGTCACCCAGCATGATGAGAGACACGTGAGCAGGTACGCAATCGGCGTTGACTTCGGCTCCGAATCGGGCCGCGCGGTCGTGGTCGACGTGGCCGACGGGCGGCAGCTGGCAACGGCCGTCTGGCCCTACAGCCACGGCGTGATCGATGACGCGGCTGCCCCTCCCGGACCGTGACGTTCCGTTGCCGCCCGACTGGGCGCTCCAGGACCCTGAGGACTACCTCCGCGTGTTCCGCGAGACCGTGCCCCAGGCGATGCGTGAAGCCGGGGTGGATCCGGCCGACGTCATCGGGCTGGGCATCGACTTCACGGCCTGCACGATGATGCCGACGCTCGCCGACGGCACGCCGCTCGCGGCGCTGCCGGACCTGCGCGCCAACCCGCATGCCTGGGTCAAGCTCTGGAAGCACCATGCCGCCCAGCCCGAGGCGGACCGGATCAACGAGACGGCCGAGTCCACCGGCCAGGGATGGCTGACGCGCTATGGCGGCAAGATCAGCTCCGAGTGGTTCTTCTCCAAGGCCCTCCAGATCCTCGACGAGGCGCCCGAGATCTACGCGCGCGCGGACCGCCTGATCGAGGCGGCGGACTGGGTGGTCTGGCGCCTCACCGGGGTCGAGACCCGCAACCCCACGACCGCCGGCTACAAGGCCCTGTGGTCCAAGCGCGAGGGCTTCCCCGACCCGTCCTACTTCGAAGCGCTTGACCCGCGCCTGGCGGATGTCGTCGATGCCAAGATGTCGCGCGCCATCGCGCAGACGGGCGATCGTGCCGGCGGCCTCACGCCCGAGGCGGCCGCCTGGACCGGGCTCCCCGTCGGCACCGCCGTCGCCGTCGCCAACGTCGACGCCCACGTCGCCGTCCCGGCCGCCACGGTCACCGAGCCCGGCCGCATGGTCATGATCATGGGCACCAGCACGTGCCACATGGTGCTGGGCGAGGAGGAGCACCTCGTCCCGGGCATCTGCGGGTACGTCGAGGACGGGATCATCCCCGGCTACTTCGGCTACGAGGCCGGGCAGAGCTGCGTCGGCGACCACTTCGCGTGGTTCACCGAGCACGCCGTGCCCGAGCGATACCAGGTCGAGGCGCGCACGCGCGGCATCGACATCCACGCGCTCCTCCAGGAACAGGCCGGGCTCCTCGCACCCGGGGAGTCCGGCCTGCTCGCCCTCGACTGGTGGAACGGCAACCGTTCCGTCCTGGTGGACGCCGAGCTTGGCGGCCTGCTGGTCGGAGCCACCCTGGCCACGACCGCGCCCGAGATCTACCGGGCCCTGATCGAGGCGACGGCGTACGGGACACGCGTGATCATGGAGGCGCTCGAGGCGAACGGGGTTCCAGTCAACGAGGTGATCGCGGCGGGCGGCCTCGCCGACAAGAGCCCGCTGATCATGCAGATCTACGCGGACGTCACCGGCCGGCCGTTCCGGCTCTCCGCGTCCGATCAGACGCCCGCCCTGGGGTCCGCGATGTTCGGTGCGGTGGCCGCGGGCGCCGAGGCCGGCGGTCATGCGTCGATCGAGGACGCCGCGCACGCGATGGCCCGGCTCAAGGACCACACCTACGAGCCGGACCCGGCCGCAACGGCCATCTACGACGTCCTGTACCGCGAGTACGTCCGCCTCCACGACTACTTCGGACGCGGGGAGAACGACGTGATGAAGACGCTTCGCGGGCTGCGGGCCCGGGCGAAGACGGAGCCATCGACGCCGGCCGGGGCACCTTCATGACCGGCTCCGCCATGGACCTGGCCCAGCTCCGCGACGAGGTCTGGCACGCGAACCAGGAGCTGGTCCGGGCCGGACCGTCACGCTCTCGTTTGGCAACGCGAGCGGCGGTGGACCGCGATCGGGGCGTGATGGTCATCAAGCCAAGCGGCGTCCCCTACGACGAGATCCGCCCGGAATCCCTGGTCGTGGTGTCGCTTGCGGATGGCGCCGTGATCGCGGGCGACCTCCGCCCGTCATCGGACACGCCGACGCATCTCGCGCTGTACGGGCGCTACCCGGAGATCGGCGGCGTGGTCCACACGCATTCAACCGAGGCAACCGCGTGGGCGCAGGCCCTGCGCTCGATCCCGGCCCTGGGCACGACCCACGCGGATCACTTCCACGGGCCGGTGCCCGTCAGCCGGCCGCTCACCCGCTCGGAGATCGACGGCGACGAGGGGCTCGAGACGGCAACGTCATGGTCGAGAGCTCGAAACGGCGGGTTTCGAGGCGCTCGAGATGCCTGCCGTGATCGTCGCGTCCCACGGCCCGTTCACCTGGGGCGGCAGCGCGACCACCGCGGTCCAGAGCGCCGTTGCCCTCGAGGCCGTGGCGGCGATGGCCGCTCGGACCCTCGCCCTCTCGCCGCAGGTCGGGCCGCTTGACCCGGTGCTGCTCGAGCGGCACTACCAGCGCAAGCACGGCGCGACCGCGTACTACGGACAACGCCGACCGTAGTGGCCGTTGTCTGCGGTCCGTGGACGGGGGCTCGCTGTGACCCCCGACAGGAGGAATCGAATGCTCAACCTTGCGGCGTCCGAGGTCTGGTTCGTGACCGGCAGCCAGCACCTGTACGGTCCCGAGACGCTGGCGACCGTCGCCGAGCATTCGCGCGCCATCGCATCCGCGCTGGACGAAGCGCCGGCGATTCCGGTCCGGGTGGTGCTCAAGCCCGTCCTCACGGGTTCCGACGCCATTCGCCAGCTGGTCGCGGAGGCCAACGCCGACCCGGCCTGTGTCGGGCTGGTCACCTGGATGCACACCTTCAGCCCGGCCAAGATGTGGATCGCCGGCCTCGATCTGCTCGCCAAGCCCTTCCTCCACCTGCATACCCAGTTCAACCGCGAGATCCCGTGGGCCGACATCGACATGGACTTCATGAACCTGAACCAGGCCGCCCACGGCGACCGGGAGTTCGGGTTCATCGCGGCCCGGCTGCGCATCGATCGCAAGGTCGTGGTCGGCCACTGGGGCGACGCCGACGTCCAGGAGCAGATCGGCACCTGGACCCGCGCCGCCTGCGCCAAGGCCGACTGGCAGCACGGCAGGATCGCGCGCTTCGGCGACAACATGCGCGATGTGGCCGTCACCGAGGGCGACAAGGTCGAGGCCCAGCGCCGGCTCGGGTTCAGCGTCAACACCTGGGGTGTTGGCGACCTGGTCAAGGTGGTGAACGAGGCCTCCGACGCCGAGGTCGATCAGCTGATCGCGACGTATCTCGAGGAATACGACGTCGTTCCCGAGCTGCGACCCGGCGGCGATCGCGCCGGGAGCCTGCGCGACGGGGCCCGGATCGAGCTCGGCCTGCGGCGCTTCCTCACCGACGGTGGCTTCACCGCGTTCACCGACACCTTCGAGGACCTGCACGGCCTCAAGCAGCTTCCCGGCCTCGCCGTCCAGCGCCTGATGGCGGACGGCTACGGCTTCGGTGCGGAAGGGGACTGGAAGACCAGCGCGATGGTCCGCGCGATGAAGGTGATGTCGGCCGGGCTGCCCGGCGGCACGTCGTTCATGGAGGACTACACCTACCACCTGACGGGCGACGACGACCTGATCCTCGGCGCCCACATGCTCGAGGTCTGCCCCTCCATCGCGGGCGGCCGTCCGCGGCTGGAGATCCACCCCCTGTCCATCGGCGGCAAGGAGGACCCGGTGCGGCTCGTATTCGATGCCCACCCGGGGGCGGCCGTGGCCGCCTGCATCACCGACATGGGGCAGCGCTTCCGCATGCTGGCGACCGTTGTCGACGTCGTGCCCGTGGAGCAGCCCCTCCCGAAGCTCCCGGTCGCCCGCGCCGTCTGGCGCCCGCGGCCCGACCTCCGGACCGGCGCCGCGGCGTGGATCTACGCCGGAGGCTCTCACCACACCAGCCTCGGTTTCGGCGTGACCAGGGAACACCTGCGGGACTTCGCCGCCATGTCCGGGGTCGAGTACCTGGTCATCGATGAGGAGACCACCCTCGACGGGTTCCGCGACCAGCTCCGGTGGAACGATCTCTACTGGCTGCTTGCCAAGGGCCTTTGAGGGCCCGTCGAGCGCACAGCAGGCCACCGTTACCGTTCACGGGAACGACAACGGTAGGGCATCCACCCGGCATCGGCCGTGGAGCACCCCTGGTCACCGGGGGGTCGGATCGACCTCGCCGCTCAAGTCCGCCACCGTGCTCCAGAGCGCCTGCCGCGCAGCACGGTCGAGGCGTGTCGCGGGCACCCGGTCGAAGGGGCGCGGGCGCCGGTCGAGGAACAGCCGCCCTGTTGTTGCCCTGCCATCCGGCGCGGCCGCCAGCCACAGCAGCGTGTCCACGCCCTCGGCGGCGGTGCGCAGCCGGTCACCCAGGCGCCCCCGGAACCCGGGCAGGGAGGCCGCCAGGCCCGGCGTGTCGGCCCAGCCCGGGTGCATCGCGTTGACGGACACGCCCTGCCCGCGCAGGCGTCGCGCCCACTCCCGGACGAGCGCGACCTGCGCCCGCTTGGCGCGGGCGTACGCGAGCGCACCGGCGTAGGCCCCGCGCTCATACGCGAGGTCGTCGAGGGGCAGCGACTGCGTGTACATGCCACCCGAGGTCACCGCCACGATCCGGGGATCGGGACTGGCCAGGAGGCGCGGCAGGAGCCGGGACACCAGGACGAACGGTCCGAGCACCATGGTCGCGAAGGTGCGCTCGTGACCCTCCGGCGTGAGCTCCCGGTCCGGATACATCGCGCCGGCGTTGTCGACGATGACGTCGATCCGCGTCTCGGAGGCGAGGATTCGGTCGGCAGCCGACCGAACCGATGCCAGCGATGACAGGTCGGCGACGCTCGTGACGATCGCCGGGTTTCCCGTCATGCCCACCAGGTCGGCCCGGACGGCCTCGAGACGCGCCGGGTCCCGACCGACCAGGACGAGCCGGGCGCCCATGCGTGCCATGGACTCCGCGGTCTCCCGGCCAAGGCCGGACGTGGGGCCCGTGAGGACCACGGTCCGGCCGGCCAGCGACCACGCGGCCGGGTCCTCCCAGGCGAACAGGCGCCGGCGAACCGCGTAGCCGGTACGGGTGAACGACGGCACGACCAGCAGCTCCAGCAGCCCGTCGACAAGGACATTGAGGTTGATCACGCCTCCTATTCGCAGCCGGGACCCGTCCGGATCGCCATCTCGTGCGAAGAGGAGGCATAGGGTCCCCGAGCCGGACCCCGGAGACCAACCCGACATGACACGACTGCACGAGATCATCGAGACTGCGCTGCCCATCGAGGACGCGTTCGCGTTCATCGCGGACTTCGCGAACTCGCGGCACTGGGACCCGGGTGTCGCGACGTCCGAGCGGATCGACGCGGGCCCGGTGGAGCTGGGAGCGCGATACCGTCTGGGCGTGCGGACGCGCGGCCGCGTGGCACCGATGGAGTACCGGATCACGACGCTGGAGGCCCCGCGGCGCGTGGTGCTCACCGGCGAGGGATCGAACGTGTTTGCCGTTGACGAGATCCGGTTCGAGCCTACCGGCAACGGCACCCGGATCGACTACACGGCCGACATCCGCCTCGGCGGCTGGATGCGGCTCGTCCAGCCGTTCGCAGGCGGCGCGTTCGAGAAGCTCGCGAAGGACGCAGTCGGGGGCATGCAGCGCGCGCTCGACGAGCGGGCCGCGGCCGGCGGCACGGTTCGATGAAGATCGCCGTCATCGGCGCGGGCGTCAGCGGCCTGTCCGCGACCTGGGCGCTCAACCGCGAGGGCCACCAGGTCACCCTGTTCGAGGGGGAGGGGACACCCGGCGGTCATGTCGCCACCATTGCCGTCGACTCGCCGTCGGGCCCCGTCAACGTGGACACCGGGTTCATCGTCTACAACGAGCCCACCTACCCGCACCTCGTGGAGCTGTTCGCGGAGCTCGGCGTGGAGACGCAGCCGAGCGACATGTCGTTCGCGTCTGTCTGCCGGGCGTGCGACGTCGAATTCGGGTCTCGCGGGGCGGCCGGGTTCTTCGCCCAGCGCGAGCTCGCGGTCCGGCCCTCGCACCTGCGCATGTTCCCGGACATCCTCCGCTTCTACCGGGACGCGCGAGCCATCCTCGACGGCGACACGCCCACGGGCATGACGCTCGGCGAATACCTCGCCGACCGAGGGTTTGGAGCCGGCTTCCGCGATCACTTCCTCGTGCCCATCACCGCGGCGGTGTGGTCCACCGCTCCCGGCCGGACGTGCCGAGTACCCGGCTGACTATCCTGCTGCGGTTCCTCGACAACCACGGCCTGATCGGCGTCGGGAAAGCTCGCACCCTTGGCGGACAGTCACGGGTGGCTCACGCACGTATGTCGATCGGCTCCTGGCGGCTCTTCCCGCCCACGCCCTCCGGTCGGGCGACCCGGTGGCCGCCGTCATCCGCGGCGGGGCCGGACCGGTCGTGCGCAACCCGCGGCGGCACGACCGACCGCTTCGACGCGGTCGTGATGGCGACTCATGCCGACGACACGTTGTCGCTGCTGGCCGACGCGGACCCCGGTGAGCACGCCGCACTCGGCGGGTTCGAGTACAACCGCAACCAGGTGGTGCTGCACACGGATCCGCGGGTCATGCCCCGGCGGCCTGCCGCCTGGGCCTCCTGGAACGTGGACCAGGCCGCCTGCAACCCGCCGGGAGGGGCCGTCACCATGACCTACCACATGAACCGGCTGCAGGCGCTCCCGGGTCCAACCCAGTACTTCACGTCGGTCAACCCCGGCAACCTCGTCCGCGACGAGCACGTCATCGTCGCCCGCGAGTTCAGCCACCCCCTGTACACGCAGCGGTTCCTCGAGTCGCAGGCCGCCGTGGGCCGCCTGCAGGGGCACCGGGACACGTACTACGCCGGGGCGCATCTCGGCTGGGGCTTCCACGAGGATGGCTGCCGGTCCGGCATGGCCGTGGCCGGGATGCTGCCCGCGGATATCGGGGAGCGTGTGGCATGAGGTCCCACCTCCTCGAGGGCAAGGTCGCTCACCGGCGGTCGACGCCTGCCAAGTGGGCCATGGAGCACGACGTCTTCTCCTTCGCCCTCGACCTGTCCGAGCTCGACGAGGTGGACGCGTCCCTGCGCCTCGTGAGCCGGAACCGGCGCAACGTGCTCGGGTTCCGCGATGCGGACCACTGGCCCGAGCCGGCGGCGGACCTGCGGAGGACGGTCCTCGACCACCTCCGGGCGGAGGGCGAGGACCCCACCGGCTGGCGGATCACGCTGGTGACCAACCTGCGGGTCTTCGGCTACGTGTTCAATCCCGCCAGCTTCTACCTCTGCCGCGACGCCACCGGTGCGCTCCGCGTCGTGATCATCGAGGTCCACAACACGCACCTGGAGCGGCACCTGTACACCCTTCGCGCCCGGTCCGCCGATGGACCGTTCGTGTCGGGGATGGACAAGGACTTCTACGTCTCGCCGTTCATCGACATGGAGGGCCGGTACACGGTGCACGTCGCCGACAGGGCAACCAGCCTGCGGATCGCGATCAACGAGCGGCAGGGCGACACGCCCGTGCTGTCCACCAGCCTGGTGCTCGCGCGGCGGGTGCTATCGGACAGATCGCTGGTCAGGATGCTGCTGCGCCACCCGTTGATGACCCATCGTACGATGGCCCTGATCCACGTCCACGCCCTGAGGCTGTGGACCCTTGGGATCCGGTTCCAGCGTCATGGTGTTGCGGTTCGGGAACACACCGCAACACGCATCGCGAGCGCCGGCGGCACGCCGGCCACGCCTCACGGAGAGCTCGTCCGATGAACCTGCCGGCCCCGACTCGTCGCCTGACCTCCGTGTCCGGACGCGCCATGACGTCGATGGCGGAACGGATCGGGATGGCGGCCGCGTCACGCATCCGGGTCGGATGCCTGGCGGTCGTCATGCCCGATGGCCGGAGGCGCCTGTTCGGTGACACCGCGTCCTCCCGCCGGGCGGAGATCCGGATCCACGACATGGATGCGGCCGTCCGGATCCTGCTCCACGGTGAGACCGGCGCCGGCGAGGCGTACATGGACGGGCAATGGTCCTCGCCCGATCTCGAGGCGCTGATCGAGCTCGCCGCGCTCAACCGCTCCGCCCTCGCGCTGACCAACGGGTGGTGGCGGGTTCCCCTCCAGCTCCCGCGCGTGGTCGCGCACCGGGCCCGGCGCAACAGCCGGGCTCGGGCCCGGCAGAACATCTCGGCCCACTACGACCTGGGCAACGACTTCTACCGCCTGTTCCTGGACGAGACGATGACGTACTCGTGCGCTGTCTTCGAAGCGCCTGGCCAGGCGCTCGCCGATGCCCAGCGCGCCAAGTACCGGCGCATCGCCGAGGGCGCCGGCCTGACCGCGGGCATGCACGTCCTGGAGATCGGGTCGGGATGGGGCGGCTTCGCGCTGTATGCGGCGGGCGAGCTGGGCTGCCGCGTGACGTCAATCACGATCTCCCGGGAGCAGCACGCGCTGGCCCGCGAGCGAGTCCGGGCGGCCGGCCTCGGGCACCTCGTCGACATCGAGCTTCGGGACTACCGGGACATCAGCGGCACCTATGACGCCATCGTGTCGATCGAGATGCTCGAGGCCGTCGGCGCCGAGTACTACGAGACCTACTTCGCGGCGGTGGACCGCGCGCTCAAACCGGGCGGGCGGTTCAGCCTCCAGGTCATCACCTTCCCGGACGCGGCCTACGAGAGCCAGCGCCGGGGTGCCAACTGGATCCAGACCCACATCTTTCCGGGCGGCCTGTGTCCCTCGCTGGCGGTCATCGAGCGGTCGCTCCACGGGACGCGCCTCCTCCTCCGCGACGCCTCCGACATCGGGCCCCACTACGCCACCACGCTTCGAGCCTGGCGGACGCGCTTCATGGCCAACCTCACGGAGATCCGGGCCCAGGGCTTCGACGACCGGTTCATCCGGACCTGGGAGTACTACCTGGCGCTCTCCGAGGCAGGCTTCGCGACCGGCCTCACGCAGGACCACCAGATCGTGATGGAGCGGTCGCGCGGCATCGAGGCCTGATCCGGTTCCGGCGTCGGGCGGCCAGCGGACGGCCGGCCGGCGCGGACGACCGGGTCGACGCGGACGACCGGGTCGACGCGGACTACCGGCCGGCGAGCAGCTCCGGCGGCACCAGGTAGCGGAGCACGCCGCGACCGCTGCCCAGGCGGCCTTCGAAGTCCACCCGCGCCAGGGCGCCCTTGCGCATCGGGACCACCGCCATGCCGAGGAGCTCGCCGAGCAGGGACGAGAACTCGGGGTCGTGGCCGACGAGGCATGGACGCGCCGCCGGTCCGGCGGCGGCCAGGATCTCACCGACCACCTCCGCGTCCAGCGAGCCCGCCAGCCGGCGATCCTCCACGACCGGGACGTTGAGCACGGCACCGACGATCCCGGCGGTCTCTGCCGCGCGCACCTTGGGCGAGGTGATCATCAGGTCGGGTGCCTCGTCCAGGCCGCGCGAGCAGCTGCCCGATGCGCTCCGACTGCCGGCGACCCTTGTCGGAGAGGGGGCGCAGCGCGTCATCGCGGGTCCAGCGGCCGGAGTCACCGGCGTGGGCATGGCGGAGGAGGAGCAGGGTGGTCATGTGGGGGTCACGCTCGCAGGCGCCGGTGCCAGCGTCAAGGGTTGAGGTCCTCGACCTCGCCGGATGACAGGAACACGATGTCCTCCGCGATGTTGGTCACCCGGTCGCCGATCCGCTCCAGGTAGTGGGAGGCGAACAGGATCCGCGTGCCCGGATCCACGTTGGCCGGGTCCTCGCGCATCAGGACCAGGACCTCGTCAAAGATCCGGTGGTACAGGCTGTCGACATCGTCGTCGAGGGCGGCGACCTCGCGGGCCGCATGCTCGTCCACGTCCACCAGGGCGCGGATGATGCCCCCCACCAGGTCGGCGACCCGACCGCCGAGCTCCGGCAGCAGCACGTAGTCCTTGAGCGGCGCGAACGGCGCCAGCTTGCGGGCCTGCTTGGCCACCGAGCCCGCGTGGTCGCCCATCCGCTCGAGCTCGTAGCTCACGTGGTCCAGCGTGAGCAGGTAGCGCAGGTCGCGCGCGACCGGGTTCTGGGTCGCGATCACCGCCGCGATCATCGCGGTCGCCTTCCGCTGCTGCTCGTTGATGGCGCTGTCCGCCTTGATGACGTCGAGGGCGGCCTCCGCATCGTGCGCGACGAGCGCGCCGATCGCAGCGTGAATCTGGGCCTCCACCTGGGAGCCCATCCGGAGCACGTCGTCCTTGATCTCGGCGATCTCGCGGTCGTACGTGGTCCGCATGGGATGCCGTGGCTCGGTCGAGAGGGGTGCGGTTCCGGCCCGGGCCGCCTCCGCGAGCGCGGCGACCTCGTCCTCGATGCTGGAGCCCGTGAGGCTGTCGTTCTCGGTCATCGTCCGCCCTCCTCTCAGCCAAACCGGCCGGAGACGTAGTCCTCGGTCAGCTGGTTGGCCGGGTTGGTGAAGATCGTCGTGGTGACGCCCATCTCGACCAGGTAGCCGGCCCGATCGTCGCCCATGTTGAAGAATGCCGTCTGATCGCTGACACGAGCGGCCTGCTGCATATTGTGGGTCACGATCACGATCGTGTAGTTGGCCCGCAGCTCCGCCATCAGCTCCTCGATCCGCAGCGTCGCGACCGGATCGAGCGCCGACGCTGGCTCGTCCATCAGCAGCACGGCGGGATCCACGGCCAGGGCCCGGGCGATGCACAAGCGCTGCTGCTGGCCGCCGGAGAGCGATGTCCCGGGCTGCTTGAGCTTGTCCTTCACCTCGTCCCACAGGGCGGCGGAGCGCAGGCACCGCTCGACCGTCTCGTCGAGCACGGCGCGCGAATGGCGCCCGGTCAGCCGCAGGCCCGCCACGACGTTGTCGTAGATCGACATGGTGGGGAACGGGTTCGGACGCTGGAACACCATGCCGATGGCCCGCCGCAGCTGCACCGGATCCACGTCCGGCGCGTAGAGGTCGGTGCCGTCGAGCCGCAGGTGGCCCTCGATGTGCGCCCCGGGGACCAGCTCGTGCATCCGGTTCATGGACCGCAGGAAGGTGCTCTTGCCGCAGCCGGACGGGCCGATGATCGCGGTGATCGCGTGCGGCCGGATCGTCATCGACACGTCGCGGACGGCGCGGAAGGTGCCGTAGAACGCGGACAGGCCCTCGACCTCGATCCGCCCGGATGTCGCTTCGGCGGCCTCCGTGGCCGGCGTCTCGGGCGGTGCGGCACCACTGACCGCCGGATGCCCGGGAGCCGGGGTGGCCCCGGACTGGGAGCCCCGGGTGGCCCCGGACTCGGGGCCGTGGGGGGTGGTCACATTCACGATCTTGGCTCCCTCAACCGGCACGGCGGCCCCAGGTGCGGAATCGCACCAGGACGTTGATGACGAGGACGAATGCCAGCAGGAGGAATGCCGCGCCCCAGGCCTGCTGGTTGAGGGCCTCGTACGGTTGCCTGGCATTGACGTAGATGAAGATGGGGAGGGCGTCCATCGGGCGCCCGAAGTCGCCGACGTTGACGAGCCGGCTGCCGAGCGCCGTGAACAGCAGCGGCGCCGTCTCGCCCATCGCGCGGGCGATCGCGAGCATCAGGCCCGTGAGGATGCCCGACAGCCCCGTTGGGATGACCACGGACAGCACCGTCCGCCACACGGGAATGCCCAGCGACAGCGACGCCTCGCGAAGCGTCCCGGGGACGATGAGCAGGATCTCCTCCGTGGTCCGCATGATCACCGGGACCATGATCACGGCCAGGGCAACGCTGCCGGCGAAGGCATTGAACTGCTTGAACGGCAGCACCAGGAACGTGAACACGAAGATGCCGACCAGGATCGAGGGCACGCCCACGAGGACGTCCGCCGCAAACCGGATCACCGACGCCGATCTCCGGTCGCTGAACTCGTTGACGTAGACGCCGGCGAGGATGCCGAACGGCACCGCGATCAACGTCGCGAGGCCCACCATCTGGAGCGAGCCGAGGATCGCGGCGACGGCGCCGCCACCGATGCCCAGTGCCCGCGGGGGCCTGGTCAGCAGGTCGAGGTTGACGGCGCCGATGCCGTTGATCGTGACGAAAGCGACGATGAACAGCAGCGGCACGATCCCCGCGATGGCCGCCACCAGCGACAGGGCGCGGAACAGGCGATCGACGAGGCTGCGGCGCCGGTCCGAGGCAGAGCGGACGAGCACGCTCCGGACCGGGATGGCGGGCGTCGAGGCGGTCATGGCATCAGTCTCCGCGGACCCGGCCGGCGACACGCCACACGAGCAGCCGGGCGACGATGTTGAGCCCGATCGTCATCACCAGCAGGATCAGCCCGAGGGCGATCAGGCTCGACGTCTGGAGCCCGATCGACGCTTCGTTGAAGGTGGTGGCGATCTTGGAGGCGATCGTCTGGGCCTGGTCGAACAGGGAGGTCGGGATGTCCTGCGCGTTGCCGATGACCATGGTCACGGCCATCGTCTCGCCCAGGGCGCGTCCGAGGCCCAGGATGACCGCGCCCACGATGCCCGACCGGGCGGCCGGCAGCACGGCCTTGGTCACGACCTCCCAGCGCGTCGCGCCGAGCGCGAACATCGCCTCCCGCTGGGCCATCGGCACCGAGGTGATGACCTCGCGCGAGACGGAGACGATCGTGGGCAGGATCATGATCGCGAGGATGACGCCGGCTGCGAACAGCCCGATCCCGAGCGGCGGACCCTCGAACAGCGGAATCGCGCCGCCGAGGGCGCCCACCAGGAACGATTCGACGGTGCCCTTGAGGAACGGCGTCAGGACGAACACGCCCCACAGGCCGATGACAACCGACGGCACGGCGGCGATCAGCTCCACGAGGAAGGTCAGCGGGATCGCGACCCGGCGAGGGGCGAGCTCGGCCAGGTAGACGGCCGTGAGCAGTGCGATCGGGGTGGCGATGACCAGCGCGATCGCCGCGGACAGCAGCGTCCCGACGATGTATGGCAGGGCACCGAACACCTCGGCCACCGGGTCCCAGGTGGTGCCGGTGATGAAGTCGAACAGCCCGAAGTGGCCGATGGCCTCGGCGCTGCTCAGCGCGAGCATCCCGGCCAGCAGGACCAGGAGGGCGATGACCGCATACGCGGAGAAGCCCGCCGTTCCCCGGAACAGGCGGTCCACGATCTTGCCGGAGCCGTGCGCGAATCGCTCCGGGGTCGCCTGCGTCGTCATCGGGTGATCCTCGAGGTGCAGTGGGTCGCGTGGCCAGCGTAGCCGGGAACGTGGACGACCGACCGGCCCCGCTCCAAGCTGCGGGACCGGTCGGAGGAGGAGGAGGGGAGTGAGCTGAACCTCAGGGCCAGACCGCGGACCCGTTGGCGGTGATCTTGTGGAGCTCGGCGATGGCCATCTCCTGGATCGGCGTGGGCAGTGGTGCGTATCCGAGCGCGTTCTCCTCGGCCTGGCCGTCGGTCAGGGCCCAGTAGGTGAAGGCGACCATCGCCTGCGCCTTGTCGGCATCCTTCCAGTCGACCGGGATGAGGAGGTAGGTGTACGAGGCGATCGGGTAGGTGTCGGCGCCGGGGCCGTTGATGATCGGCGCCTGCCGGAAGTCGGCCGGGAAGTCCGCGGCGGCGGCCTCAGCAGCGGCCGTGACGCCGGCGGTGGAGCCCGCGACGAAGTCCCCATCGGCGTTCTTGACGTTTGCCGAGGTGAGGCCGGTCTGGGCGGCGTAGTTGAGCTCGACGTAGCCGACGGTCCCGTCCGTCTGCTTGACCCCGGTGGCCACGCCATCGTTGCCCTGGGCGCCGATGCCCACGGGCCACGCGACCTCCTTGCCTTTGCCGACCTTGGAGCTCCAGTCGGGGCTCACGGTGTCGAGGTAGGTGGTGAAGGCGTTGGTGGTGCCGGAGCCGTCGCTGCGGTGGACCACCGTCACCGCGAGGTCCGGCAGCGTGGCGCCCGGGTTGAGCGCGGCGATCGCCGGGTCGTTCCACTTGGTGATGGTGCCAAGGAAGATGCCGGCGATCGCATCGGCGTCGAGGTTGAGGTCCGTCACGCCCGACACGTTGTAGATGACGACCACTGCGCCGAGGGCGGTGGGCACGTGGAGCAGGGTCACGCCGGCCGGGAGCGCCGCGATCTCCTCGTCCTTCATCGCCGCGTCCGACGCGCCGAAGTCAACCGTCTGCTCGGTGATGGCCTTGATGCCGCCCCCGGATCCGATCGACTGGTAGTCGAACTGGATGTTGCTGTGCGCGTCCGTGAAATCCTGGAACCAGACCTGGTAGAGCGGGTCCGGAAAGGTGGCCCCGGCTCCCTGCAGGGTCAGGCTGGCCGATCCCGGCATCGGGGCATCGGCTGAGCCACCACCTGGGGCCTGGGTGGCCGGCGCGGTGGTGGCTGCCCCACCGCCGCAGGCCGCGACGAACATCGTCGAGGCGAGCGCGAGGGCGCCGATTCGATTGGTGGAGCTGAGCGTCACGTAGGGACTCCTCATTCTTCTGCTTGCCGGTCCCACGATCGGGTCCGGCGGTCAACGGGTGGTGTGCACGGCGTTAAGGCCCGGTTAACGCTCCGGGGGATCGAGCCGGTAGCCGCTGTCGGGGGAGGCACGGCGACCACGGAGCGAGGATCTCCGGCAAGCGTCAACGCCGCGTTGGGCGGTCGTTAACGCGCCGTCAACGAATGGCGGTCGCGAGTGATCTGGGCAGGCGCGGCCGGCGCCAGCGCGGTCGGCCCGCGTGGGGCAGACTGGCCGCTGCAGGGCACCACGCGCGATGGTGCCCAACCGGACACAGGAGGACGCGATGTCGGACGCCGGAGAGGTCGAGGCAACGACCCGCGGCGAGCCCGACGGCTCTCGACCCGTGGTCACGGTGCCAGACGCCGGCGCGACCGCACCGGACACCACGGCCGCCATCGATGCGGCCGCCGCCAGGCTGGCGCGCAAGGCGGCAAAGCGGGCTGCGAAGGCGGCCGGCCGGGAAGCGGCCAAGGCCATGAAGGCCGCGCGGAAAGAGGCGAAGGACGCCAGGCGGTTGGCCGCGAAAGCGGAGAAGGCTGCCCGAAAGGCGGCAAAGGCCGCCGAGAAGGAGACTCGCCGGGCCGCCAAGGCTGCGCGCGCCGCGGCTGACGAAGCGTCGCGGGCATCCCGGGCCGTGGCGGCCGGCGTCGTGCTCGAGGAGGTTGCGGACCTCGTCCGGAAGACGTCGAGGCCGGCGGCGGAGGGGGTTCTCGACCGGGTAGGCGTGGAGCCCGAGTCTGATCCCGAGCCTGAGGCCGAAGCGGAAGCCGAGCCCGAGCCTGTTCCCCAACCGGAGCCCGAACCGACGGCCGCGCCCGAGGCTGCGCCGGAACCAGAACCCGAGCCCGAGCCCGAACCGGAACCGGCCGAGAGCGAGCCTGAGTCTGTTTCCGAGCCTGAGGCCGAACCGGAACCGGCCGAGCCCGAACCGGAACCGGCCGAGCCCGAACCTTCCCGAGGACCATTCCCGAGCCCGAACCCATTCCCGAGCCCGAACCCATTCCCGAGCCCGAACCCATTCCCGAGCCCGAACCCATTCCCGAGCCCGAACCCATTCCCGAGCCCGAACCCATTCCCGAGCCCGGAACCGGAGCCCGAACCCGAACCGACACCCGAGCCCGAACCCGCGCCCCCCGTGGTGATCCCCGCCAGCGCCGTCATCAGCGCGGCCATCGACGTCGGCGCCACGAGCGTCCACCTGCTGGTCGCCGCCATCGACGGCCACCGCATCCTGCCGCTCGTCGACGAGTCGGTGTTCCTGGGCCTCGGCGACCGGATCACCGCGGACGGGCGCGTTGGCGCCACCGCAGCCGAGGAGCTCGTCGCGTCCCTCGCGGTCTATGCCGGCTCCGCTCGTCACGTCGGTGCGACCCGGATCACGATCGTCGGCACCGAGCCGATGCGCCGCGCCGATGACGCGGCGGCCGTCGTCCATGCCGTGGAAGCCCGGACCGGTGTCCCGTTCCACGTGCTCGCTCACGAGGAGGAGGGGCTGCTGACGCTCCTCGGGGTGACCAAGGGCCAGCCGCTCACCTCGAGCCTGCTGGTGGTGGACGTCGGGGGCGGAAGCTCCGAGTTCGTGGTGGTGGACCCCGGAGGGCCACGTCGAGACGCACGGGCTGCCCCTGGGCGCCGCCCGGCTCACCCGCGACGAGGTTCGCGCGGATCCGCCGTCGGCCGCCGAGCTCGAGGCACTCAAGGTTCGGGTCCGGGAGATCATGCGCGAGGCCCCGGATATCCACCCGGGCGGCCTGGTCGCGGTGGGGGGAACCGCGTCGAACCTGCTGCGCCTGATGCCGTCGGCGGCCGACGACCGGATCCTGACCCGACGACGGCTCACGGTCGCACTCTCGATGCTGGCCGTCGAGCGGAGCGTCGAGGCTGCCGAGCGTCATCTGGTCCGCCCGGCGCGTGCGCGCATCCTTCCGGCCGGCGCGATCATCGTCGATGCGATCCTGGAGCGGTACGGGGCGAGCGAGCTCAGCGTGTCGGAGGACGGGATCCGCGAAGGCCTCGCGCTGGCGGTTGCGACCGCAGGTCCAGCGTGGCGCGATCGGCTCCCGACGCTGGTGCTGGGCTGGCCCGACGAGCTGGAGCCGGGCGCCTGGCGGACGGCCGGGTCAGAGTCCGGCGACCACCCGCCCGAGCGCCCGCCGGAAGGCCGGGCTCGAGACGCCACGCCAGGCCGGCCCCACCGTGCGGCGCAGGCGCGCCAGCTCCCGCTCACGGTCGACGAGGTAGCGCCCGATGGCAGCGCTCTCGGCCTCGCTGAGCTGCCCCGCGTGCTCGACGAGGAAGGTCCGGGCCAGGTGCGCCGCCACGTCGGCATCGTGCAGCCAGCCGAGATGATCCTGGAGCGCCACGATCTTCTCGATCACGGAGCCGGCCTCGCGTCCGAGCGCCTCGCGCACGAACTCCAGGGTGTAGCGGAGCCACTTGGCGGCGATCCGGAGATCATGGAGGGTCGTGACATCGGCCCAGCGCATGACCGGCTCGTACGCCCGCACGACCTCGTAGGCGGCCCAGATCCGTGAAGGCATCGTGTCCCGGACCCGGTGCGGCTCGACGGGCCCGACCGCCCGCGCGCCAAGACCATCGACCTGGGCGAATGCCACGTAGGCGTCCAGCCATCGCCGGTACCGCGCGGAGTCCAGCTCCCTGACGAGCACCTCGCGGGCCGTGTCGCGCTGCGTGCCCCAGGAGCGCAGCAGCGGTTCGAACGCGGTCCGTTCCGCAACCGGCAGGTCGGCCCGGTAGGCCTCCCCGGCCTCGATCAGGACGTCGAGATCGCGCACGGCGCCCAGGTCGTGCGCGACGGACTTGAGGCGACGCGTGTATCGGCTGGTGTACCGGCGATCGAAGGCGTCACCGAAGACGCGCCAGGCGGCCCGCTGCCGGCGGGTCGCCACGCGCATCGCATGGAGCTCCTCGGGATCATGGCTCTCGCGCATCCCGGCCTCGCGGGCGATCATCCGGGCCAGGTGGAAGCGGAGGACCTTGCGACCGGCCTCCGCGAGGTGGTCGTCGGCCACGACCCCCGGGGCTTTTGGGACGACCAGCCGCGGGGGTGCGGGGACAGGCTCCGCGGGCGCCGCATCATTCGCGGGCACCGCCGCGGGTCCGGGCTCCGCCGCCCTGGCGGTCGCGGGCGCTGTCGGGGCCGCAGGCGCCGCCGTCCTGGCGGGCCCGGCTGTTGGTCTCGGCTCGACGGCCGGTCCCGCGGCCGGCGTGGCCGACTCGCGCAGGACGGCCTCCATGGCCCGCTCCAGCTTGGAGGTGTCGGAGGGAACGAGCTCCTCGATCTCTGACAGGAGGTCCGCAAACGGCTCGAGCACGGCTTCCTCGCCCTCGCGCAGCTCAACCTCCAGCTCGGCGAACCGTTCGATCACGCGCTCGGCGACCATGACCTCGACGTCGTCCACGGAGAGCTCCACGATCGCGCCCGCGGCACCGTAGTTGCGCCGCCGGCGGACCTGCCGGATCTGGACCAGCTCACGCAGCGGCGACGTGCCGGCGATGGCCAGCACGGCTTCCCGGGCCCCCGACACGGGCCAGGCGGCAGGTTCGGTGTCCGGGTCCGCCGGCCCCTCGAGCTCCAGCCGGCGATGGGCAGCCCCGCCGTCATCCTCGCGCCGCAGGCCCTTGAGGGTGATCAGGGTCTCCTTGCCGCTCGTCCGCAGCCGGCCCGCGTACCCGGCGGCGGCGAGGGCTCCGCCCGCGGTGTCGACGTAGCGATCCTCGTGGACGATCGTCGTCCGGCGGTGCGAGCGCGGGCAGGCCGGCAAGCTCGTCCGTGCCCAGCAGGCGATCGCCGGCCGAGGTGTCCGTCATGTGGTACTTGAGCTCGACCTCGAACGGGCGGCCACCGTCGGCCTCGCTCACGCGCGAGGATCCATCGAGCCCGCCGGCGCATTCGACCGGTGCACGGCGTCCGCCAGCGCGAGCGCCGATGCCGCGTCGTCCTTGAGAACCGCGAAGGCCTCGACGGTGCCCTCGCGCGATTCCATGACCTCGGTCCGGAGCCAGCGGCCATCATTCCCCAGCTGCCATGACCGCCGGTCGTCCGCGAGCATGACCTCGATGATCCGGCCCAGTCGCACGCGGGCCTCGTGGTCCTCGACGGGGGTCACCACCTCGACCCGCCGGTCCAGGTTGCGTTCCATCAGGTCCGCTGAGCCGATGTACCACTCGGGCCGCCCGCCGTTGTTGAACATCCAGATCCGCGAGTGCTCGAGGAACTCGCCGATGATCGACCGCACCCGGATCCGCTCGGAGACCCCGGCCACACCCGGGACCAGGCAGCAGGCGCCTCGGACGATCAGGTCGATATCGACGCCCGCCCTGGCCGCCTCGTACAGGGCCTCGATCGTCTGCGTGTCGACCAGGGAGTTCACCTTGAGCACGATCCGGGCGGGGTGGCCGGCACGGGCGTTGGCGGTCTCGCGTTCGACCAGCTCGAGGAAGCGCGTCCGGAGCGTGATCGGCGCGACCAGCAGGCGTCGGAAGACCCGCTGGCGCGACAGGCCCGTCAGCACGTTGAACAGGTCCGTGACGTCGGCGCCCAGCTCCTCGCGGCAGGTGAGCAGGCCGAGATCCGTGTACAGGCGAGCGGTCTTGCCGTTGTAGTTGCCGGTGCCGATGTGGACGTAGCGGCGAAGGCCAGAGCCCTCGCGACGGACCACCAGCGCGACCTTGGAGTGGGTCTTGAGGCCGACCAGCCCGTACACGACGTGCGCGCCGGCGTGCTCCAGGCGCCGGGCCCAGACGATGTTGTTCTCCTCGTCGAAGCGCGCCTTGATCTCGACCAGGACGACGACCTGCTTGCCCTGCTCGGCCGCCCGGATCAGCGCACCGACGATCGGCGAATCGCCCGACGTCCGGTACAGCGTCTGCTTGATCGTGAGGACATCGGGATCATCGGCGGCCTGGTCGATGAACCGCTCCACGGATGCGGTGAAGGATTCGTATGGGTGGTGCAGGAAGAGGTCGCTCGCCCGGATCTGGGCGAACACGTCGACCGGCTCGTCCTCCTCCGACGGCAGCAGCCGCCCGGGGATGACCGGCGTGTGGACGGGGGCCTTGAGGTCCGGGCGATCCAGCGAGACCAGCTGCCACAGCGCGGTGAGGTCCACCATCCCCGCGACCTCGAAGGCATCCTCCTCCCGGACGCCCGTGCCCCGGATGAGGATCTGGCGGGTGAGCTCCGGCATCGAGCGTTCGACCTCGAGCCGCACCGCCTCGCCAAAGCGCCGGCGCCGGATCTCCTCCTCGATGGCGATCAGCAGGTCGTCGGCCTCGTCCTCCTCGACCGTGATGTCGGCGTCGCGGGTGACGCGGAACAGGTGCGTCTCCAGGATCTCCATGCCCCGGAACAGCTCGTCGAGGTTGGCCTCGATGACCTGGTCGAGCAGCACGAACTTGTCGCGCTCGACGGCGAACAGGCGCGGGAGGATGGGCGGGATCTTGACGCGGGCGAACCGCTTCTCGCCCGACTCCGGGTCCCTGAGCCCCACCGCGATCGACAGGCTCAGCGTGGAGATGTACGGGAACGGATGCCCGGGATCCACGGCCAGCGGCGTGAGCACCGGGAAGATCTCGTCGTGGAACCGCCGGCGGAGGGTCTCGTGGTGCTCCGGGACATCCTCGTACTCGTAGATCTCCACGCCCTCGGCGGCGAGCTGCTCGCGGATCTCCGTCCAGATGAGGGAATGCTCGTTGACCAGCTCGCGAACCCGCTCCCGGATCGCTTCCAGCTGCTGGCCGGGGGTCAGGCCGTCCGAGCTGTGATGCTGCCCCATCGAGCGATCCTGGCGCCGGAGGCCGGACACGCGGACCTGGAAGAACTCGTCCAGGTTGGACGCGAAGATGGCCAGGAACTTCACCCGCTCGAGGAGCGGGTTCCGCGCGTCGCGGGCCTCGTGGAGGACGCGCGCGTTGAACTCGACCCAGGACAGCTCGCGGTTGAGGATCGGCCCCTTCTGGTCGCGTGCGGACCGTCGCCGGCCACGACCGGCGACGCGGGGCCCGGGTGCGGGTCGAACGGTGGCCATGGATCCTTTCGGGTGCGCACGGGTCCGGCGGGTGGCGCGTGACGACGGCCGCACCCCCGTGTCCCGGTCGGACAATCGAGGATACCACTCGGGGTTGGGCCCCTCGGCCAGCGCGTTCTCTCCCGTGGGTCGAGCCGTCAGGTTCAGCGCCCGGCCGCGAGCCGGCTCCGATTGTGGCGTCAACGGCCGGTTGCGAGGCGGCTCCTGGGGCCATCCAGCACCGCCCACACGATCGCCGGGCCGGGCCACGGCGCGCTGCCCGCCAGGGCGGCGACTGCGTCGTCCGGGTGGGCGGGGTAGGCGACCCGCAGCTGGCGTCCGAACTCCTGCGCGACCGCCCTGGTCGCGCGCGTGCGCCGCACCACGAGCAGGCGGCTGATCGCGGGCTCGTCGCCCAGGTGGCCCCAGCCCTCCCAGCTGGGCAGCGACTCCGCTTTCATGGCCTGCCAGCGGATCAGCTGCTCGAGGCGCCGCAGCTCGCTCTGCAGCTCGGACGCGACGATCAGCCTGGCACCCGGGTCATGCAAGACGGCGTCGATCCAGCCACGATTTGGGCGTCGCACCGCGACCTCGGTGGCGACCTGCCAGCGGGGATGCAGCATGCCGAGGAGCAACTCGAGGAGGCGCGCCTGGTGCCGATCCCGGATGGCTGGTCCGGTGTTGGGGTAGACCCGCAGGCTCAGATCCGCACCAAGGGCCGTTGCCAGGCGCTCGTATGTCTCAATGGACGGCCGCGCCGCGCCAGCTTCAATCCGGTCGAGATAGCGGCGATCGACACCCGCCTCGCAGGCAAGCCGAGTCCGGCTGACGCCGGCGTCCTCGCGGAGGCGGATCAGATCCTCAGCGATGCTGGCGTGGCGACGCCGAACCGCCCGCTGGATCCTGGTGTCAAATGCTGGCCCGGGCATGCATCCATTGAAGCGAACGACACTCACCCGGGACTTACGCGGCGCGAGCAGGGACTCCACGTCGCACAGACCGTCCGCCACGCGGCTGCGCGGGGCGCCGGAGTCCCCTCAACGCGCCCAGATCGGGCCGCTACGCCCGATATCAGGGATTGTCAGACCCTGATCGGCCGGTGCTGAAGCCGTGTCGGTGACGTGGGGTCCCCGGACGGCGCCGTGCCCTCGGTCCTCAGCCCTCCGGGACGTACCGCCGCTCGCCCGTCGCGGGGTCCACCCAGACGCGCATCGCGACGCCCGTGGTGGGGTCCACGAATCGCTCCTCGCTGGGTCGGAAGCGGGGCTCCACGGCGCGCGTCTCGCCCCCGCCGGGCCCGTGGGCGTCGCCGGTTCGCTCGGCGTGGAGGGACCGGTAGCGCGTCCGCTCCAGGAGCACCGCGGCAATGAGCGCTGCGCCCGGTACGAACAGCGTCAGGGCAGATATGAGCGATCCGGCGGGACCGCCAACCGCCGCGGTGGCGATCCCGGCCAGGATCAGGAGCAGCCCGAGGCCTCCGATGAGGCCCCGGGCGAGGGTCACCCCCACCGGCTACTCGACCGGCTGTGCAGCCGCCGCGAGATCGCCACCCGGCTGCGCTGCCGAGGCATCGGGCACGACCACGACCGCGGTCCCGTAGGCCACGATCTCCGACATCGTCCCGGCAAGCTCCGAGGAGTCGAAGCGCATCGAGATCACGGCGTTCCCCCCGACCATCGTCGCGTTCTGGACCATCCGGTCGATGGCCTGCCGGCGCGTGTCTTCGAGGAGGCTCGTGTACTCATGGATCTCGCCGCCCGCGATCGAGCGCAGGCCGGCGATGAGGTTGCCGCCGAGGCCACGGCTCCGGACCACCAGCCCGAAGACCTGCCCCCGGGTCTCCGCAACGCGGTGCCCGGCGATGAACGGCGTGGTTGCGATGATCATCGATCCCCTCCATGCCAATGCTGGCTGTCGGTTGATGGCTGCTCGCGACGGCGCGTGCATTCGTCGCACGGGCACATGTCGCGCAGCAGCATGAACGTGTGGAACCCGGTGGCGTGGCCGTCGCCCCAGGTCGGCTGGATCGCGTAGGACCCGACCAGGGCGACATCCACGAGCCTGGTCTGGTCGGGCGTCAGGGTGGGGTTGGTGTCGAGCCACCCCGGCATCCCGGCCTCGCCCCGGCAGTAGGCGCACGGGCATAGCCAGCGGAGCTGGGTGGTGTCGAAGCCCGTCGCGTGGCCGTCGGCCCACTCGACGCGGAGCGTTCCGGCGGCACGATCCGCGTCGATGCGCTGGGGGGTGGTCCGGGGATCTTGCACGTCTCGATGCTACTCCGGGTCCGGCCCGGCAGCCCGGCAGTTGCCCGCCCGGCAGTTGCCCGCCCGGCAGCCCCGCGGGCCGGCGAACCGACGGACCGGGACCATCTCCGGCTACTCGACCGGGACCTTCCCACCGTGGTCAGGGCGCGTGGCGCCGGTATGCTCGCGACACATGTCCCTCGTCATCGACCATCTCTCCAAGCGGTTCGGGTCCGTCGTCGCCCTCGATGACCTCACCTTCGAGGTCCCGCCCGGGCAGGTGTTCGGCTTCCTGGGGGCCAACGGCGCGGGCAAGACGACGACGATGCGGATCGCTCTCGGCGTCCTTGAGCCCGACGCCGGCCGCGTCACATGGCGTGGCACCGAGAGCCACCGCCTGCCGCGTTCCACCTGGGGTTACCTTCCCGAGGAGCGCGGTCTCTACCCCCGGATGCGGGTCCTGGACCAGCTCGTGTTCTTCGCCGGCCTCCAGGGCGTGTCGCCGGAACGGGCGAAGCGCGAGGCGCTGGCCTCGCTGCATCGGTTCCGGGCCGACGATCTCGCCTCGCGCCGCGCCGAGCAGCTGTCCAAGGGCAATCAGCAGAAGGTCCAGTTCATCGCCGCGACCCTGCACAACCCGCAGGTCATGCTGATGGACGAGCCGTTCACCGGCCTGGACCCCGTCAACACGATGCTCCTGCGCGAGGCATTCCTCGAGCTCCGTGACCGCGGCCGGACCGTCATCTTCTCGACCCACCAGATGGAGGTCGCCGAGGCCCTGTGCGAGTCGGTCGCGATCGTCGACCGCGGGCGGATGGTGGTCGGCGGGCCGTTGCGCGAGGTCCGACGGGCGAGCGGCCGGCGGATGGTCCGTGTCTCCGTCGACGGTGACCACCGCCTTCCGTGGCTGGCCAGCGTCCCGGGCACACGCGTGATCCAGGCGGGCATGGACCGTTCCACGATCGAGCTTGACCAGGGCGTTGAACCCGACGCCGTCCTCGCGGCGGCGGTTGGTGCCGGCGCGCGCGTCACCCACTTCGAGATCGCCGACCCGTCGCTGGAGCAGATCTTCATCGACTTCGTCGGGCGGCCCGCGGACGAGGAGACCCACCTCGCCCCGCCACCGCCCGGCGCCGACGAACCCGATCCGGCCGAACCCGATCCGGTTGCGCCCGACGGAGCCGACCTGGCACGTTGGCGTGCGTCGGGTGATACCGAGGGCGCGGCGTGACCCGCGAAGCCCCGACCGGCGCGGGGGCGGCGGCCCGGAACGTGAGCCTGGTGGCCCGCCGCGAGTACGCGGAGCGGGTGAAGTCGAAGGCGTTCCTGGTGTCCACGATCCTCATGGCTGGCCTGGCGGCATCCCTCGCGTTGATCCCGCTTGCCGTACGGGTCGTGGACCGGGCAACCGTGACCCGGATCGTGGTCGCGGCCGACGAGCCGGGCCTCGCGGCCCGGGCCATCGGCGTGATGGACGGGTTCCTCAATGCCCAGCTGGACGGATCGGGATCCGCGGACAACACGTTCGAGTTCGTCCCCGCGGCCGACCCGGCGAGCGCCGTCCGGGAGGTCAGGGACGGTGCGTCGGCCGGGGCGGTGCTGATCGAACGAGCGACCTCGGGTGGTCTGGACTTCCGGGTCGTGACGGTGGGGGCGCTCGGCCAGGACAAGGCCCAGATCCTGCAGATCGGCGCATTCGCCGTCGGCGTCCTCGACTGGACGGCATCCGCGCCGCCATCGCAGACGCCCTTCGTCCAGCCCACCTTCGCCGTGGTCGACGCCGGGGCGACCGCCGAAGGAGGCGGCGGCGTGCACGACCATCGACACCGCCGAGTACGCCAGCCGGAGGATCGTCGGGATCGTGTTCGTGGTGCTCTCGTTCCTGACGCTCGTGTTCTACGGGCTGTGGGTCGCCTCCGGGGTCGTGGCCGAGAAGGCGAGCCGGGTCATGGAGCTCCTCATCTCCGCCGCGACCGCGCCCCAGCTCGTGGTCGGCAAGATCGTGGGCATCGGCCTTGCGGGGCTCACCCAGGTCCTGCTGGTCCTGGTGCCGGCGATCGCGATGGTGGTGTTCTCCGGGCAGATCGGGAATGCCGTGCTGGGCGAGGATCCCGCCGCCGCGACGTCGCTCTCGGGGCTGTCGCCGGGGCTCGTCCTCGCCTTCCTCGTCTACTTCGTGCTCGGGTTCGCGCTCTACGCGTCGATGTACGCCGCCGCCGGCTCGATGCTTTCCCGCGCCGAGGACCTGCAGATCGTCGCCCTGCCGCTGTCCATTCCGGCCATCATGGGCTACCTCCCCGCCGTCCTGGCGCTGTCGGGCAGCTCCGCGGGCTTCATCCGCTTCGCGTCGTTCGTGCCGTTGTGGAGCCCCTTCGTGATGATGTCCCGCCTCGCGATCGGGCGCGTGGAGCCCTGGGAGCTGGCGTTGAGCCTGGGCCTGATGCTGGTCACCGTGCCGCTGGTCACGCTGCTGGCCATCCGCGTCTACCGGGCCGGCGTCCTGCTCTACGGCCAGCCGCCCACGCTGCGCACCTTCGTGCAGGCGGTTCGCGGGAGCTGACCGGCCACCGCCATGGCGGAACACGAGGGCCGAATGTCGCGCAATTGACGTGTCTTCCAGCCCTGCCGGGGGGGGGCCGTCAAGCGCATATGGTCCGGGCGAGCGGCCGAGGGCTGAGACGCGGCAACGGGTGGTCCCGTCTCCATAGCCGCAAGCTGATGGCAAGGTTGGGGGGAGACCGGTGCGGTTTCGAACGCGAACGCTGACCGTGGCGGTCCTCGCGGTCGCGGTCTTTGGCTTCACTGCCGGCCCCGCCCAGGCAAATCTGCTCTCTGTGCCTAACCCCCTGTGGTTCTGGGATGGCAACGACGACGGCGTCCCCAGCGGACCGCCGGATTTCGACTCCAAGGGGCCCTACTGGTCGGCAAGCCACCTCAACCGGCTGAACGAGGCGACTGCTGAGTGGCGAACGAAGACGTCGTTCAACCCCGGCGTCGCCGATGGCACCGGTCACAACATCTACGTTGACGGTCGTCTGCCACCCACAGACTGCAGCTTCCCGGGCTGGGTCCAGGGCGGCGGGCTGGTGCTCGCCGTCACCTGCAAGCACTATCAAGAACGCACCTTCCCAGCTCGGCACTGGTATCGGCTGATCGACGACGACATCTTCTTCAACATGGAGGTGAGCACGTCGCCAGACTGGTGGGTGGGCGCCGCAAAACCGGCCGAGACGACTCGCTTTGATTTCGGCGGCGTCCTCACCCACGAACTGGGGCACACCGTGCGCTTGGTCCACGTCTACGACCCAGCCGACAACTGCGTAGAGGGAGCGAGGACCTGGATCACCATGTGCCCGTACACCCCTGCGGATGACAACGACACTTACTGGAGCCGTTTGCTCCATGCGGACGACATCAGCGGCGCCAACTACGTGTACTGACCAGGGGGTTCGGCTGTGAAGCTCGTGAGCGATACTGCTCGACTTGTGACGTTCATGCTCGTCGGGGTTGCCTTCCTCGGGATCGTTGCACTCCGGACTTCGAGTACGCCAGGGGCGATCGTGGTTCCCGCGGCGGCCACTGCGCAACGTGTCGAGGACGCCGTGGCCGCGGGCACGGCTTCCCCTGGGCTGTTCTCCGTCAACGTTGTTCCCGACGCCGAACAGGCTGCGCGTGAGGTCCTGCGGGACCGGTACGGCGTCACCTGCTACGCCCAGACCGATGTGGAGTGGGTCCCTCTCCCTGGTGGCGTCGACGAGCTCAAAGGCAAGGCGGACGCTGCCCACCTGGCGGGGCCGGGATGGATCTCCAAGGGGATCTGGCTGGGTGCGCGCCCCGACGCTGCACGGGCGTTCGGAGCCACCGACGTGTTCGCCGACTCGGCCCTCGTCTGGATCGTGGCCCCGAAGGGCGCCCAGGGTGTCGCCCTTCACCTGCAGAGCTCGAAGCTCGATGACGCCCGCACGGTCTGGTTCACGCTCGACCAGATTGCGCCGTGCCTCTCCGAAGACCCGCACTACGACGAACTCGAGTCACCGGTCTATCCAGCCGACTGACCACCTGCGGTCCGCTGGACAGTGGCGGGCGCATCGGTGCGCTCCGCCTCGTCTGATGAGCCAGGGCGTCGGCATGCGGCGGGGCTGGACGTCCCAGCGAGCGGGAAGCCGGCGTCGGCTACGGAGTTCGCATCGGGCGGGGCTTGGTGCTCGTGGCAACGAGCCATGGGGCAGCACGCTGACCGCCCGGGGTCGGGACCTCGGCGCGCGGGCGTGGATCTCGACGGGCAAGTCTCCAGCGACTCACTCGCCTGAGCACCACGAGGAGCTCGCGTCAGGGTCCCCGCACGGGCGCGTGACAAGCTCCGAACGGCGGTCGCTCACCCCAGTCATAGGTGACTTGCGGCACCGCCCCGTAGTGGCACGGGGCGCCGCGGTCTATGCGTCGGGATCGTCGGGGAATGGGAGGCGCCGGAACATCGCCAGCACCGGTGCGGTGGCCGGCGCGGCCCCGGCCCCGGCCTCACCGTCGGGGACCTCCTCGGACGCCGCCGGCAGCGCCTCACCCGGCGCCGAGGCCGCGATCGACCGCCACAGCGTGCTCCGGACCCCGGGCAGGTACGGCGACGCGCTCCGGCGCGCGAGGATCCCGGCGATCCCCTGGGTGGACACGGCCGCGTGCAGCGCGAGGCCCTCCCCGCTGATCGCCGGCACCATGACCACCTCGTCGCCGGGTCGCAGCACCTTGCGCAGCGCGGCCCGTCGCTTGTCCAGCGGCTGACCGAGGAGCCACCGGCCGTCAAGGTGGAGCAGGTCGAACACGAGCAGCGCGACCGGTCGCCCGGGCTGCCCCGACAGCCGTCGACGGAGCGCCTCGTCGTCGGCGTGACCCCGGGCGTCAACCACCACGAGCTCGCCGTCGAGCACGCCGGATCGGGCGGCCACGCGGACCGCAAGCCCCGCGAGCTCCGGCAGGACCGCCTCGTACGAGGCCCCACGGGCATCCACGATCCGGACCTCGCCGCCGCCCGCCGCCGCTCCGGGCTCGATGAACACGAGCACGCGGTGTCCGCCCCAGGTGGGCTCGAACAGCCAGTCGGCGGAGTCGAACGGCTCTGGGCGGGGGGTGGGCCACATCGGCGCCACGTCGCCCGGCCGGGGGATCGCCGGCTCGAGCTGGAAGGAGAGCTGCTCGGCCATCGCAGGCCGATGGTAGCCCCTCGCCCAGCGATAAACTGGCGCCAACCCAGGCGTCGCGTGCTCGCGCCGCCGATCCGCCCGTGCTCCCGGAGGGCTCCGTGCGTCGACCCGCGCAACCTGACGATCTCTGCCGGCTCCACGTCCCGACCGACCCCCGCGTGTCCCCGGACGGGCGCCATGTCGTCTTCACGGTCAAACGCAGCGCCGTCGGCCGCGATGGGTATCGCCAGTCCATCTGGCTCGCGCCGGTCGATGGGCCCCGCGCGGCCCGGCAGCTGACCATCGGCCACAAGACGGACCGCCATGCCCGCTTCTCGCCGGATGGCGCGACGCTCGCCTTCATCAGCGACCGGCGCCTCCACGTGGAGGACGAGCCGGACCGCCCGGCCGACCCCAAGGACCGTGAGGACTGCGACCAAATCTTCCTGCTGCCCCTCGACGGCGGCGAAGCTCGACGCCTGACGGACCTGCCACGGAGCGTGGACGCGTTCGCCTGGTCGCCGGACGGGACCCGGATCGCCATCCTCACCAGCTCGCTGGGCGCGACGGAGGCAGAGGATCGCCGCGTGCGCGGTCGCCCGGTCAAGCCCAAGGCGGGCGGGCACCCGCTGTCCGACTACCGGTATCTCGATCGTCTCGGGTACCAGCACAACGGCACCGGGTTCATCGATGACCGCGAGGCGCACCTGTGGCTCGTGGATGCCACGACCGGGGCGGCGAGCCCGCTCGTCGCCGGTCGGGCGGCGGAGACGCACCCGGCCTGGTCGCCGGACGGGGCCCGGATCGCCTTCGCCGCGAACCGCCACCGCGATCCGGACCTCGCCGAACGTTCCGGCCTGTACGTGGTGGACGTGGTGACGCGCGAGGTCCGCACGGTCGCCGACGGCGACGGCGTCTTCGTGCATCCGGTCTGGACGCACGACGGGGCAGCGATCCTGGCCCTGGGCGATCGGCACCCGCGCGCGGGCTATCGAACCGGGATCTGGCGATTCGCGGCGGACGGCACGGACGCGGGCCCCGGCGGCGGCACGGACCTCCTCGCGGGCAGCGAGCTCAAGCCCGATGCCGGCATGAACAGCGACGTGGCGGTCGGCGAGGAACCGCGCCTGGCCCTGTCCGCCGACGGCGCGCATGCGCTGTTCACCGCACCCGTGGACGGGTCGAACGAGCTGTGGCGGGTGGCGATCGACGGCAGTCGCCCGCCGGAGCGCCTGACCGAGGGCCGCCAGCACCTCTCGGGCTGGGACGCGGCGCCGGCATCGGTCGCTGCCGGGGCCGCGGCTGGAACCCGTGGCGATGTCGTCGCCGCCGTGCGCTCCACCGCCACGGCGTTTCCGGAGGTCGTGGCGATCGGCGTGCCGGCGCGGGGCCGGGCGGACGTGCCCCGGCCGCTCACGCACCTCAACGACGACCTGGCGGCCGAGCTCTCGCTCATCGAACCCGTCGAGCGCCGCTGGCAGAGCGACGGCCTCGAGATCCAGGGCTGGCTGTACCTGGGCGGCGAGGGGAAGCGCCCGCTGGTGCTCGAGATCCACGGCGGACCACACACGCTCTACGGCTGGGCGCCGATGCTGGAGTTCCAGGTCCTCGCGGGCGCCGGGATCTCCGTGCTCGCCTCCAACCCGCGCGGCTCGGAGGGCTACGGCGAGGCCTTCAATCGCGCCAACATCGGCGATTGGGGCGACGGGCCGATGGCGGACGTGATGGCCGGGGTGGACCAGGCGATCGGTGACGGCCTGGCCGATCCCGGGCGCCTGGGCGTGACCGGCGGCTCGTACGGCGGCTACCTCACCAACTGGATCGTCGGTCACACGGACCGGTTCCGGGCGGCGCTGACCGCTCGCTCGGTCGTGGACATGCGGACGCTGTTCCTCACCGGCGACATCTCTGGCGGCGAGTGGGCGCTGGCCGAGTTCGGGCGGTACCCGTGGGAGGATCCCGACTACTTCGACGAGATGTCACCGCTCTCCTACGCCGCGAACATCCGGACGCCGCTGCTCATCCAGCACAGCGAGCGCGACATCCGCACCACGGTCGGCCAGGCCGAGGCGCTGTTCACGGTCCTGCGCTCGCTGCGCCGGCCGGTCCGGTTCATGCGCGTGCCGGAGGAGAGCCACGAGCTCACCCGGGGCGGGACCCCGTTCCGGCGCTCGGAGAACCTGGTCCAGGTCCGCGACTGGTTCGTTCACTATCTCGTCGATGGCCGGCGGCGGCTGCCGCCCAAGCCGCGCAACCGCGCGGGCAGGTAGGGGATCGTGGGGAGGCAGATGGAGCATCGCGGGGGGCTGCCCTTCCTCGTGGTCGAGGGCTTGCACCGGGAGGTCGGGCGGCAGATCGGGGTGGCCTGCGCGGACGTGCTGCGCGAGGCGGTCGCGTTCGATGCCGATCTTCCGGCCGGGCGGTCCCGCGACGAGCAGCTGGCCCTCGCCGAGCGCTACCGGGACGCGACGCTCGCGGCAACGCCGTGGCTGGTGGATGAGATCGACGGAGCGGCCGAGGGCGCGGGCGTTGATCCGCGGGCGCTGTTCGCCGCCTCGGTCGAGGAGATCTGGACCGTGCGGCCCTCGCAGGCCACGGCCGGCGCAACCGTGGACGGACGCTGCAGCGACCTCGTCGCAGTCCCGCCCGCCACGCCCGACGGCCACGTCTGGGTCGCCCACACCAACGACCTGTCGCCCGCGTCGGAGGCATCCGTCATCGCGATCGAGTGGCGGGTGCCCGGGGAGCCCGTGGTGCTGTCGCTGGGGATCGGCCCGTGGATCAGCGTGGGCTGGAACGATGCCGGCCTGTCGCTGACCGGGAACGAGCTGGCGCCGAACGACGAGCGGGTCGGCGTTCCGCGGCTGCTGATGGTCCGCGAACAGCTCACGGCCCGGACGCTCGACGAGGCCGTGGCGATGACCCTGCGCCCGGATCGCGCCTCCTCGTACAACACGGTGCTCGCGCATCGTGACGGGCGCGTGATCGACGTGGAAGGCTCCGCGACGGACGCGGAGCTGACGATCCCGACCGCCGCCGGAACGCTCGCCCATACCAACCACTACGCGTGCGACCGGATGCTCCGCTACGAGGGGGACCCGGCCTACGCAACGCGGTCCGCAGTGCGCCTCGGACGTGCGCTGGAGCTCCTTGACGGCCCTGATGGCATCGGCCCGGCGCCCGGCTCGATCGGTCCCGACCAGCTGGCCGCGTTTCTCGCCGACCACGCCACGAGCCCGTCGATCTGCCGCCATGACGATGGCCAGGGGACATCGGTGACCGCGTTCTGGTGTCTCGCCGACGTCACCGCGGGCCGGATCGCCTACGGGCGTGGACCCCGCTGCCGCGGCGAAGAGGCCGTGTACCGGTTCGCCTGAGGCGATCAGGTCGCGCACTGCGTTGTGCAGAGTGCACAAGATTCGTGGGTCATGACCCCGGCGAGGGGTGAGTTGCCCCGATATCACCCGTATCGCATCGTTCAATACGCCCAAGAATCGCCATGATCGCAACCATCCGGGTACCGATCGTCGAGCCGATCGCCCGGTAGGGTCCGCACCCAGAGGCTCCCGACGTGCGGGGGTCCGGTGCGGAGGCGGGCGTGGTGGACCTGATCCTGCCCCTGGCGATCGTCCTGCGGCTGCTTCCCTCGCGACTCCACCGGGTCCTCGACGGGCTCCACGTCCGGGGTGGCGGTGGGCTTGCCGCCGCGTTCGGGTTCGTGCTGCTGATCGCCTGGGCGTTCGAGCGGTTCGGTGGCCTCGCCGGGATCACCGGTGCCTATGTGGCGGGTCTGGCCCTCGCCGGCTCGCCGCTCGCGGAGAAGGTGAAGGACGGCCTGGTCCGGGCGGGAGAGGCCCTGTGCGTACCCGTGTTCTTCGCCGCCATCGGGCTCGCCGCGGACCTCCGGGCCGTGCCGCCCGTCCTCCCGCTGGCCCTCGCGCTGCTGGGCGTGGCGATCCTGGGCAAGGTCCTGGGCTCCGGTCTCGGAGCCCGGCTCGGCGGGCTCTCGACCGCGGACTCCGGTCTCGTCGGGCTCGGCATGGTCGGCCGCGGCGAGGTCGCGCTCGTGGCCGCGACCGTGGGCCTGCACGCCGGGGCGATCGACCAGGGCGTGTACGCCGCGGTGGTCCTGCTCGCGGTGGCGACGACGGTCATCGCGCCTATCGGTGTCACCGCCTGGAGTCGGGGGATCCGGGTGCCGGCGCTGTGGGGTCCGGTGACGGCGCTCCTGCCGGTCCGCGTGGCCCCGGTCGACCGGGAATGAACCACGGCCGGTCCGCCCTGGCCGGCCCCATCCACCGCACGCGGCCCCGGAGGCGGCCGCGGTGCCCAACCACGAGACGACATCGCCGCATTCAAGCGATAGGGAGGATGAATCGGATGACAAGACGACGCCTGCTCGTTGGCAGCCTGGCCGTCGCGGCCCTCATGGGTCCGCTCGCGGCCACCGCCCTCGCCGCCGACGGCGAGGCAACCATCGGCGACCTCACCAAGGCCATCGACGGCGTGTGGGTGATCCTCGCCGGCGCCCTCGTGTTCCTGATGCAGGCGGGCTTCGCGCTCGTCGAGGCCGGGTTCACGCGGGCCAAGAACACCGCCAACATCGCCATGAAGAACTTCATGGACTTCTCCGTCGGGGCCCTCTTCTACTGGGCCATCGGCTTCGGGCTCGCGTATGGCGGCTCCACGCTGGGCGGCTTCGTCGCCTACGGCGGGATCGGGGACGCGTTCTTCCTGAGCGACCCCACACAGAGCACGAGCTGGTTCTTCCAGGTCGTGTTCGCGGCCACCGCGGCGACCATCGTGTCGGGCGCGATGGCCGAGCGCACCAAGTTCTCTTCGTACCTCATGTACACGGTGTTCATCTCGGGCTTCATCTACCCGATCGTGAGCCACTGGGCCTGGGGCGGCGGCTTCCTCGCCGACCTCGGCTACGTGGACTTCGCAGGCTCGGGCGTGGTGCACCTCGTCGGTGGCGTCGCGGCCCTCGCCGGCGTCCTGGCGATCGGACCGCGCATCGGCAAGTACGACGCGAACGGCAAGTCCAACCCGATCCCCGGTCACTCGCTGCTGCTGGCCACGACCGGCGTGTTCCTGCTCTGGTTCGGCTGGTACGGATTCAACGGCGGCTCGACCCTCGCGGCCGTGGGTGCCGACTTCTCGTCGGTCGTGGTCACGACCACCCTCGCCGCGGCCGCCGGTGGCACGGCCGCGATGTTCGCGGCCTGGGCGAACCCGGCGTACGGCCGGCCCGACCCGGGCATGACCCTCAACGGCGCGCTCGCGGGCCTGGTGGGGATCACCGCCGGCTGCGCCACGGTGGACAACGTGGGCGCCGTGATCATCGGCCTGGTCGCGGGCGTGATCGTGGTGTTCTCCGTCCTGATCGTCGACCGGCTCAGGATCGACGACCCGGTCGGCGCGATCTCGGTGCACGGCGTGTGCGGGGCGTGGGGCCTGATCGCCGTCGGCCTGCTGGACACCGTGAACGGCAAGGGCGTGATCGCGGGCGGTGGCGTTGACCAGCTCGTCGCGCAGCTGATCGGCATCGTCGCCATCGTCGGCTGGACCTTCGTCACCTCGTCCGCGGTGTTCTGGGCGATCCGGCTCACCGTGGGCCTGCGGGTCTCGGCCGCCGACGAGATCGCGGGACTGGACCGAATCGAGCACGGGGCGGTGGCCTACCCGGAGTTCATGGAGCAGATCGCGGACCCGGAGGTGCTGGACCCGGTCGCCTGAGCTCCACTGTTCCCAGCGCGTCAAGCGGCCCCCGCCCGACTGGGCGGGGGCCGCTTCGTGTCCGGGTGCGGAGCGTGCCGCGCCGGTCAGGCGCCGCCGGCGTCCCGGGTGACGTGGCGTTCGAGGCCCTCGAGCCGGCGAGCGCCGGGGACCGTGCTGGCGAGGTGGTCCAGCACGAGCGCGGTCTGGTGGATCCGCTCCTCGATATCGAACGACGCATGGCCGGTGGCATAGGTGTACACGCGCGGCTCCACTCCCCGCGCCCGGATCCGGTCCACGTAGTTCCAGACCTGGCGGATGGGGCACCGGGAATCGTTCTCGCCGCCCAGGATCAGCAGCGGTGCCGCGACCGCATCCACATAGGTGATCGGGTTCCGTTCGCGGAACAGCGCCGGCGCCTCGGTGGGAGAGCCCCCGAACAGCGCGCGGTCCAGCGCCTGGAGCATCGGCGCCTCGTCCTCGTAGGCGGCGATGTAGTCCGCCACCGGCACGCCGGCGATCAGCGACCGCCACCGGTCGGGGTGGCGCCCCGCGCCCAGGAGCGTGATGTAGCCGCCCCACGACCAGCCCGCGAGGACGGCCCGCGACGCGTCCACCTCACCGCGTGCCACCAGATCATCAAGGCCGGCGAGGATGTCCTCGAGCTCAAGAAACCCCACGTTGCCGGTGAGCTCATCCCGCCACGCCTGGCCGAAGCCCTCGGACCCGCGGTAGTTGACCATCGCGACCAGGAACCCGGCGTCGACGTGGGCCAGGAGGTCGGGTGCCCAGCGGTCCATGTCCACGCTGTGGGGGCCACCGTGCACCCGCATCATCACGGGGTACGGACCCTCGCCCTCGGGCCGGACCAGGAACCCGTGCACGCGCTGGCCCCGCGGGTTCTGGAACCACCACGTCTCGAATGGACGACCGAGGGGCGCGGCGGGCCCGTCGGCCTCGAGCACCGGGGTCGCCGAGCCCACGGCGAGCAGCCGGGCCGGGTGCTCGCCGTCGTGGCCGCGATACCAGACCGAGCCATCCGGGCGCACGCCGGCCGCGGTGATAGAGCCCGGCGCCGTGTCGAGCACGGTCAGACCGGTGCCGTCGAGCGCGCAGCGATGCAGCCGGTGGCGGCCGGCCTCGAGGACCACGAGCAGTAGCGCGCTCCCGTCCGGCCACCAGTCCACGCCCTCCACGGTCCCGACCAGGTCGAGGGCCAGATCCGTGACCTCGCCCGTGCGGGCATGCCACAGAGCCGGCCGGCGGTCGCCGGTCCGCTCGTGCGTGATCGCGACGCGGAGGTCCCCGGGGACCGGCGAGAAGGCGAAGGCCCCCAGCTCCAGCCCGGGGTCCCTGAGCTCGGCAAGGGTCTCCCCGCTGACCACGTCAACGGCGCGCAGCGAGGGATGCAGGACATCGCCGTCCTCCATCACCTCGAGCACCACCACCTCGTCGTCGGCCGACAGCGCGGCGCGGTCCACCGCGCCCGACATGCCAGCACCGCCCGCGACCCGCACGGGCTGCGGATGCTCGTGGAGCAGCCGGGCGTCGCCGCCGTCGTCCGAGACCCAGACCGTGAACGCGGTGTCGGTGCTGATCCCGGCCACCGTTCGCCGCTTCCCGATCGCGAGACCCTCAGGCCAGCCCGTTGGCAGGCCGGTGATCAGCGGCTCAGGGGGCGTCGCCTCGTCGAACGGCGCGACGACGTACGAGCCCGTCTCGTCGCCGGTCTCGTCCTGGAACCAGATGACGCCGGTGCCGTCCCGGGTCGGGCGGCCTTCCAGCACGCCGACGGGGTCGAACGTGACCTGGCGACGACGACCCGTCCTCCGGTCCCACGCGTGGAGCTGGTACGAGCCGCTCTCCGTGGATGCGATGACGAGCCGCTCCGGGTCGGCGTCGGCCCAGGCGGGGAAGGACAGGATCGGGGCGCGGAACCGCCGCTCCCAGGCAGGTTGGTCGGACATGGGTTCGAGGGTAACGGTTGCGGCGGTCCTGGGCGACCCGTCCCGTGCCGGGGCTCCCTCAGCGGTGCAGTCAGCGGTCTGGGTGGCTGCGCGCCAGGCGGCGAGCCCAGGCGAGCAAGTCGACCGAGGGCAGGACATCCAGCTCGGTGAGCGGCACCCAGGCCGCGAGATCCGTGGAGCCCTCGTACTCGAGGCGCAGGTCACCACCCGTGATGATCCCACGGAAGAGGATGCCCACCGCGTGAATGCGGTGCCCGCTGATGGTCCGCGCGGGCTCCAGGACGTCGGACCAGATCCCGAGCAGCTCGCCCATCTCGGCGCCATAGCCCGTCTCCTCGTCGACCTCCCTGCAGGCCCCTGTCGTCGGGTCCTCGCCAAAGTCGAGGCCCCCGCCCGGAAGGGTCCACAGGCCGCCGCCCGGGCCGTTGGGGGAGACACGCGTCAGCAGGACGGCGTCATCCCGTTCACACCAGGCGTAGGCGGCGAGGCGCACGCGCTGGATCGTTCCATCCGGTCCCTCGAAGTAGCGCGCCAGGTCGTGGGCAAGGTGGTCGCTCGTCACGGGCGCATCGTCGCATGGTCGCCAGGTGCCACGCTCACAACCGCTGCGATAATCCGGGGGTGACAACTGGGACTCCTCCCACCACGGAACCGGAGCGGAACCCGCTGATCATCGTTGCCGGCGAAGCCCTCGTGGACCTTATCGTCCGTCCCTCGGGCGAGATCGTCCCGGTGTGCGGCGGCGGGCCCTACAACTCGGTCCGCGCGATCGCGCGCCTCGGCATCCCGACGGCCTGGATCGGCGGCGTCTCGTCGGACCGCTTCGGGCGGATGCTGGAAGCGGGGCTGGCTGCCGACGGCGTCCGCCTGGAGCTGGCGCAGCGGACCGACAACCCCACCACCCTGGCGCTCGCCGAGCTGGGCGCCGATGGCAGCGCCGCCTACCGCTTCTACATCGAGGGCACCTCCGCTCCGGCCGTCCTGCCCGGCCCGCTTGCCGGCGGGCTGCCCGGCTCCACGCGCGCGGTCCTCACGGGAACCCTCGGGATGGTGCTCGAGCCTATGGCGACCACCCTGGAGGCGATGGTCGCGGCCCTCGCGGACGATGTCGTCCTGCTGCTGGACCCCAACGCGCGCCCGGTGATCATCCCGGACCCGCAAGCGTGGCGGGCGCGGATCCTCCGGGTCGCGGCGCGCTCGGACGTGTTCAAGGCGAGCACCGAGGACCTCGCGTTCCTGCGGCCCGGCGCATCCGTCGAGGCGGCGGCCGATTGGGTACGACGGCAGGGCCCCAGCGTCGTGCTCGTGACCGACGGGGGCCAGCCCGTGACGATCCTGGGTGGCAACCGCGTGGAGCAGGTGCCCTCTCCGGGGGTCGACGTCGTGGACACCGTTGGCGCCGGCGACACCTTCGGCGGCACGTTCCTCGCCTGCCTGGTCCACGAGGGGATCGGACGCGCCGACTTCGCCGACATGGATGCCGTGCTCCGGGCCGCGCGGTTCGCCGTGCGCGCGTCATCAATCGTGTGCGGCCGGGCCGGCGCAAACCCGCCCACGCTCATCGAGCTGGGAGGCTGGCCCGAGGCCTGAACCCGGCCTCGGAGAGGCCGTTCGGCCCGTCTGGATCCTGTCAATTCAGCATTGACTGAACGGTCAGAATTCCCTACGATCCCAGCCATGCGCAGCGAAGAGCAGGCCTTCATCGATCGCTGGTCGCGCATCCTCGGCACGGAGGGGCTCCCGCCCGTTGCGGGCCGCCTGTGGGCATGGCTGCTGATCTGCGAGCCACCCGACCAGACCGTGGACGAGATCTCGGTCGCCATCGGCGCCAGCCGTGGAGCCATCAGCGGCGCCGTCCGCATGCTGGAGCCGTCCGGCCTCATCGTGCGGACCAAGCGGCCGGGGGATCGTCGCGAGCACTGGCGGACCTCGCCGGACGCGGTGATCCACAGCCTCGAGGCGAAGGAACGGGCGACCCGTCCCTCGCTCCGTGCCATCGACGACATCCTGCTCGCCTACGCGGATCGTTCCGAGTCGTCGCTTGAGCGGCTCCGCGAGGTCCAGCGCCTCTACGCGATGGTGCACGGGATGTTCCCGCAGCTCATCGCCCAGTTCCGGGCCGAGCGTGAGGCAGCCGCCTCCGCGAGTGTCCCGGCGCGAAAGGACTGAGATGCCCGCCATCATCCGCACCGAACGCCTCACCAAGAGCTATGGGGCCAGTCGGGGAATCGTGGAGGTGGACCTCGAGGTCCAGCAGGGCGAGGTGTTCGGGTTCCTGGGACCCAACGGCGCCGGCAAGACGACCACGATCCGCACCCTGCTTGACCTCATCCGGCCCACGTCGGGCAAGGCGTTCGTGTTCGACATCGAGTCCTCGGCGGACCCGGTTGCCATCCACAAGCGGGTTGGCTACATCCCGGGCGAGTTCGCGCTGTACGACCGCCTGAGCGGCCGCCAGACGCTCGAGTACTTCGCCAACCTGCGCGGCGGGGTCGACAAGGCCTACCAGGCGTCGCTCATCGAGCGCCTCGACCTCGATGCCGACAAGCGGTTCAAGGCGTACAGCAAGGGCAACAAGCAGAAGGTGGGCGTGATCGTCGCCCTCCAGCACCGGCCCGAGCTGCTGTTCCTCGACGAGCCCACCTCGGGTCTCGACCCGCTCGTCCAGCAGACGTTCTTCACGATCCTGCGCGAGGCCGTGGCCGATGGCGCCTCGGTGTTCCTCTCGTCGCACATCCTGTCGGAGGTCGAGAAGAGCTGCGACCGGGTGGCGATCATCCGCGACGGACGGCTGGTCAAGGTGGACACCGTGAGCGGCCTGCGCGACCTCGCTCACCACCAGGTGGAGCTCCGCTTCTCCGGCCCGGTGCCCGCCGAGGCCTTCTCGGCGCTGCCCGGCGTGTCCGACTTCGTGTCCGAGGATCACGTCCTGCGGATGCGGGTCTCGGGACCGATCACGCCGGTCGTCCGGGCCGCCGCCCAGTACGAGCTGCTCGACTTCGTCTCCCGCGAACCCTCGCTCGAGGAGACGTTCCTCGCGCAGTACGGCCACGGGGCCGTGGAGGCGAACAGCGATGGCCGCTAGCACCGGCACGCCGCGGCACGTCGCGGCGACCTTCCCGCCAATCCCGCTCCGTCGCCGGCTGTACGGCTTTGGCAGCATCTATGGCAAGACGATCCGCGACTCGCGGCTCTCGTTCATCATCGCGGCCGGCATGTTCGGTGGGCTGGCCCTGGTGTTGGGCGCGGCCATCGGGACGGTATTCCCCACGCCCGGGGTGCGGAGCGACCTGAACGCCCTTGTCGGCGGCATGCCGGCGTCGATGGTGAACCTGTTCGGCAACACCACGCTGATGGGTGGCTCCCTGGGCACGCTGGGCGGCTGGGTGACCTTCAAATACGGGGCCCTGTTTGCCCTTGGGGTGGCCGTGTGGTCGATGATGGCCCTCTCGGGGACTCTCGCCGGCGAGGCCAGCCACGGCAGCCTCGACTTCGTCGCCGCGTCTCCGTTCGGCAAGCGGCGGATCGCGCTCGAGAAGCTGGCCGCGCACCTTACCGTGGTCTGGCTGGCGCTGGCCATCCTGGCCGTCATGCTGACCATCAGCTCGAACGCCTTCGGCGATGCCGCCATGGGCGACCCGATCCCGCTGGTCAACTCCATCGGGTTCGCCGCCTGGATCGGGGCTCTCGGCCTGTGCTTCGGCGGTCTTGCCTTTGCGCTCGCCCCGGTCCTCGGCCGGGCCGGGTCGGCCGGGATCAGCGCGCTGGTGATGATGCTGCTCTGGGTCGCGAACGGGCTGGAGGTCGGTGGGCCGCTGATCGCCATCAGCCCCTTCCACTGGGCGAACGCGCACATCCCGCTCGTCGGCCTGTTCGACTGGCCGGGCGTCCTGGCGACCGCGCTGGTCGGCGCGGTCCTCATGGTCATTGGCGTGGAGCTGTTCAACCGGCGCGATCTCGGGGTCACTGCCGGTCTCTCGCTGCCATCCCTGCCCGCCGACGTCCTCGGCGTCCGGGGGCCCATCAGCCGTGCCTTCGGCGACCAGCTGCCGCGTGCCGTCTCGTGGGGCATCGGGATGGCGATCTGGGGCGCGCTCCTGGCATCGCTCGTCGGGTCGTTCACCGACTCGATCGGCGGTGACTCCAGCCTCAATGCCATCTTCGCCCAGATCTTCCCCGGCTACGACTTCACGACCGCGGGGGCGTGGCTCCAGCTGTACGCGGAGCTGTTCCTGATCGCGGCCGGGTTCGCCGCCGCCACGTTCGTGGCCAAGTGGGCCTCGGACGAGACCAGCGGCCGGCTCGAGGTGGTGGTGCCCTCGACCCTCTCCCGCGCGAGGTGGGTTGTGACCGGTGGGATCGGCGCCCTGCTTGCCGTGGTCGTGATGACCGTGGTGTACGCGGTCGGCGTCGGGCTCGGGGCGGCGAGTGCCGCGATCCCGGCGGGCGACGCGATCCTGGGCTCGGCGTCGCTGGGCCTCGTCGCAGCGGCGTTCGTGGGGCTCGGCGTCGCGATCGGCGGCGTGTGGCGCACCTCGATCGCGGCGGAGATCACGGCGCTGTTTGTCGTGGCCACGTACCTGATCGACCTGCTGGCGCCGCCGCTGGGCCTGCCGGACTGGTTCCACCAGTTGGCGCTGACGGCCCACATGGGCGAGCCGATGATCGGAAACTGGGATCCCGTGGGCATCGTGGCCTGCGTGGTGATCGCCGTCGGCGGTATCGCGCTCGGGGCGTGGGGCATGAGCCGGCGGGACGTCGCCCGCTGATCGCGGCGCCGCGAGGCGCAGCGGAACCGGGCGCCACCGGGGCGCAGCGGAACCGGGCGCCTCGCGGCTGTCCGGTGCCCATAGACTCGCTGGGTGGACTCGCTGGCGCTCGCCCTCGTGCTCGTCTCGGCGGTGATGCACGCGTCCTGGAACATCCTGCTCAAGACCGCGGGCGACCCGCTGCGGACCGCCACGGTCGGGATGATTGCCGCGTCGCTGGTGATCGCCCCCGCTGCGGGCGTGGCATGGTGGCTGCTGGACCGGCCGCCCGTCCCGCCGGAGGGGTTCGCGGTGGGCTTCGTGTCGGGTCTCGTTGAGATCGCCTATTTCGTGTTCCTCGCGGCGGCCTACCGACGGGGCGACCTGTCCGTGGTCTACCCGCTTGCCCGAGGCACCGCGCCGCTGCTGATCGTGCTGATCGGGGTGGTCGTCCTCGGCGAACGGCTGGCGCCGATGGCCCTCGCCGGTGTCACCGTTCTGCTCGTCGGGCTGCTGACCGTCCAGCGCCCGTGGCGGCTCCTGCGCGGGCGCCACGCCGCCGAGCGGGGCGCGGCAGTCTTCGCGCTGCTCACCGCGCTGATGATCGCGACGTATACGAGCATCGACCGGGTCGGATCGCAGCTCGTCCCTCCGTGGCTCTACGCCGCGATCCTGTGGGTCGTCGGGGCCATCGGCCTGGCGGGGATCGAGTGGCTCCGGCCGCGGATCGCTGGCGGGGCGTTTGCGGCAACGGCGCCGCTCGACCGGCGCCGCGCCGTGCTGGCGGGGATGCTGACCCTCGGCGGATACCTGCTCGTGCTGTTCGCCCTGTCTCGGGCGCCGGTCGCGCTCGTCGGGCCGCTGCGCGAGTCGGCCGTCGTGATCACGGCCACATGGGGGGTCCTCGTCCTCCGCGAGGCCGTGACCCGGCGCGAGATCGGGCTGCGGCTCGCGGGCTCCGGCCTGGTGCTCGCGGGCGCCGCGATGCTGGCGTTCGCGCGCTGATCCACTGCCGGTCGGCTGCCCGCGCACGGCGCCGAGCCCGGAAACCGGGCACCATTGACACCCTCGAGCGGTGTCCCCTGCAGATGAGGTAGCCATGCCCGCCCTGACCCTCGGTTACAAGGCGTCCGCCGAGCAGTTCCCGCCGCGTCGTCTCCTGGACCTCGCCGTCGCCGCCGAGAACGCCGGGTTTAATTCGGTGTGGACGAGCGACCACTTCCAGCCCTGGCGCCACACCGATGGCCACGCCCCCAACGCGCTCGTGTGGCTGGGCGCCGCCGCGGTCGCCACGTCGCGGGTCACCCTGGGCACCTCGGTGCTGACGCCGTCGTTCCGCTACAACCCGGCGGTCGTCGCGCAGGCCTTCTCCACGCTGGGCTGCCTCGCGCCCGGCCGGGTGATCCTTGGGGTTGGGACCGGCGAGTCCATGAACGAGGTCCCGGTCGGTGTGGACTGGCCCGAGCAGAAGGAGCGCTTCGCGCGTCTCCGTGAGTCCGTCACGCTCATCCAGGCGCTCAACGCTCCCGGCGCCGAGTTCGTCGACTTCAACGGCGACTTCTATCGGACGCACGAGGCGACCGTGTACGACAAGCCCGAGCAGCCGGTGCCGATCTACATCGCCGCCTCGGGACCTGCCGCGGCCCGCCTCGCCGGACGCCTTGCCGATGGCTTCATCTGCACCTCGGGCAAGGGTCGTGAGCTGTACGTGGACACGCTGCTCCCGGCGCTGGCGGAGGGTGCCGGGAAGGCCGGTCGCGACGCCGCATCCATGGACAAGATGATCGAGATGAAGGTGTCCTTTGACACCGACCTCGCCCGCGCGATGGAGGACACCAAGGTGTGGGCGGCGCTCGCGCTGTCGGGCGAGCAGAAGATGGGCATCCATGATCCACGCGACCTGGAGATCGCGGCCAGGGAGGCCGAGCCCTACGCCCATCGCCGATGGCTGGTCTCAGCCGACGTCGACGAGCACCTCGAGCAGGTGGCGGAATACGTCGAGTACGGGTTCAACCACCTGGTGTTCCATTTCCCGGGAACGGACCAGGAGGCGGCGATCACCCGCTACGGCGAGCTGATCCTGCCGCGGCTGCGGGAGCGATTCGGCGGCTGACCCGCGGGCGGCTGGGGCGGGGGCCCCGTCGCGGCGACGCACGCGTCGGCGGCGCGCACGGCGGCGGCGCGCGGCGGGAGCGCGCGTTGTCCGTCAGGCAACGGTTTCGGGTTCGTGCGTCGTCGGGCGGCGGATTCGAGGTGTCGCAGTCAACGATTCCCGCCGTCGCCCGGCGATCGATGCCTGCAGGACCATGTTGTCGCCCCGCAGGTCCAACGCCGGGCCGGCGAGGGCGAAATCGGTGGCTGGAGGGCAGCGCGGCCGGTGCCCCGGCCGGTGCCCCGGCCGGAGGGCAGCCTGGCCAGAGCCAGCCCGGCCGGAACGCGGGCATCTCGAGGCGCCGCGCAACGCCGGGCGCCCTACGATGGGGCAGCCAGATCGTGCCTCGACCCGAAGGAACGCCAGATGCCCGAACCGACGCCGTTTCCCACACCCGCTGAGATCCTCGCCCAGGAGGAGCGGCTGACCCTGCCGGCGTGCTCGTATGACGACTGCCTGGCCATCGGGCGCTCCCTCCTTGATCTCGCCGAGCAGCGTGATCTCGGGATCGCGATCGAGGTCTGGCACGGGACCCGGCTGGTCTTCCGCGCGGCGCGCCCGGGAACGAACGCCAACAACGACGTGTACCTCGCGGGCAAGCGCCGGGTCGTGGACCACTTCGGCCACGCCAGCCTGTACGAGCGCCTTCGTCACGAGGCCGCTGGCACGAGCTTCGAGGCGGCGACCTCGCTCCACTTCCCGGAATATGCCCCGCACGGCGGCGGGTTCCCGCTGCTGGTCCGTGGGACGGGAAGGGTGGGTGTCGTGCTGGTCTCCGGGCTCCCGCAGCAGGATGACCACGCCCTCATCGTGGAGGCGCTCGGGGCGTACTCGAACGCGCTCGCGGGCTGATCGGGCAACCGAGACGGCCGCCCCTCAGGGTCTGGGGATCGGTGGGCCGACCTCCGCGCGCCGGTCCCGCAGGCGCCGCATCGCCGGCCCACTGTTGACCAGCGCGATCCCCGCGATGACCAGCGCCGCTCCGCCGATCCGGTTGAGCGTCACCGGGTCACCGAGGACCACGGCACCCAGGGCGATGCCCACGACCGGGAGCAGGTAGGCGACCATCGACGTGCGGGTCGCTCCCCATTGCTGGAGGATCGTGAAGTAGGCGAGGTAGGCAAGCCCGGATCCGAGCGAGCCCAGCCACAGCACCGCGACGAAGGCCTCGGGCGCCGGTGAGACCGTCTCGAACGGGCGGTCCACGATCAGCGCCAGCGGCACCGCGATCAACGCCGCGAACGAGACCTGGAACAGGGCCGGGACCATGGGTCGCAGGCCGTGCACGTTGCGCCGGGCGTACACGTTGCCGATGCCGTAGCAGATCGACGATCCGATCATCATCAGCTCCCCGCTGAGATCCGAGTCGCCCAGGTTCACGAGGTCGGGTGCGACCAGCAGGATCACGCCCGAGAACCCGAGCGCGAGGCCCGCGACCCGGGCGAGCGTGACGCGCTCGTCGGGGAGGAACAGCGGCGCCAGGACGATCACGGTCAGCGGCACCGTGGCGTTGAGAATCGAGGCGAGGGAGGAGTCGATGGACTGCTCGCCGACCGTGATCAGGATGAACGGCATCACCACGTTCACGATGCTCATCACGAACAGGTGGAGGTACTGCATCGGCCGCCGCGGCAGCTCCTGGCGGGCGACGGCGACCACGGAAGCGAGGAAGATCGCGCCGATCCCCAGGCGCCCCGCGATCAGGGTGAGGGGTGGCAGGCTCCCCAGCCCGATCTTGATCCACAGGTACGAGGAGCCCCAGAAGAAGCCGAGGGCGAGGAACGGGATCCACACCCACGTCGTGCTCTTCTGCATCGCGGGATGATAGCCGCCGCCGGGCGACCCACGATGCGCCCCGGGCGAGGGTAGGCTTGGTGGCACATGTCCAACCCCGTCGCGGATCCCGACGCAGCCGTCCTCGTCGGCGACCCGGCCGCACTGGCGCGCCGGCTGTGCGCCCTCTCGCCCGAGGCCGCCGCACGGCCCGACGCCGTCCGCGTCGTGCATGCGCCCGGGCGCGTGAACCTGATCGGGGAGCACACCGACTACAACGAGGGGTTCGTGCTCCCGGTCGCGATCGACCTCGGCATCTCGATCGCCCTGGTCCCCACCGACGACGACCGCGTGGAGCTGACGCTGGCGGCGACCGGCGTGACCGGCGTGCTGAACGTCCGTGCGGTGGGGGAGCGACGGGACTCGTGGCTGGACTACGTGGCCGGGATGGCCTGGTCGCTGGGTGAGTCGGGAGCTGGGCCGCGCGGGTTCCGCGGGCTGCTTGCCTCGGACCTGCCGCAGGCGGCCGGGCTGTCCTCGTCGGCGGCGATCCAGGTGGTGGCCGCCTGGGCGCTGTCCGGCGGTGCCCGTCCGCCGCTCGACCCGATGCGGCTGGTCCACGTGGTCCAGCGCTCGGAGAACGGCTACATCGGGCTCAACAACGGGATCATGGACCAGTTCGCGTCGATCTTTGGCGAGCGGGACCGGGCCCTGCTGCTCGATTGCCGGTCGCTCGAGCACCGGTCGGTGCCGCTGCCGCTGGACGAGGTCGCCCTGATCGCCATCCATTCCGGATCGCCGCGCAAGCTCGAGGCGTCGGCCTACAACGAGCGTCGCACGCAGTGCGAGGCGGCGGTCATGGCGATCGCGGCGATCGAGCCCGGCGTGACCGCGCTGCGCGACGTCACGCCGGCGATGCTCGATGCGGTCCGCGCCCGGCTGGACCCGGTGGCCGCCCGAAGGGCCGGGCACGTCGTGGCCGAGAACCAGCGCGTGCTGGACGCCATCGCGGCCCTCGAGGCGCGCGACCTGGACGAGGTCGGGCGTCTGTTCTACGCGAGTCACGCATCGCTCCGCGACCTGTACGAGGTGAGCAGCCCGGAGCTCGACGCGCTGGTCGAGATTGCCAGGCCACGCCCGGCGTGGTCGGCGCGCGGCTGACCGGGGCGGGCTTCGGCGGCTGCACGATCAACCTCGTTCGCCGCGACGCGGTGGACGCATTGCGGGAGGCCGTGCTGCGCGATTACCCGGCGCGGACGGGCCTCACGCCGCGCGTGTTCCCGGTCGAGGCGAGCGAAGGGGCGCGAAGGCTTACTGAGGGGCGGTCAACGACGCCAGCGGCGTGGATCCGGGCGGGACCGTGAAGGCCCCGGGTCAGGCGCGATGGAGCTCGAACAACCGGGCCTCGAAGTCCGCCGCAGATAACCCGGATCCCCTCGTGCATCTGGATCCCGGCGACCCGCGGCTCGCGCGGCTCGATGCCCAGCCCCACGGCCATCAGCTCGTCTCCGGCCCGTTCGATCGTCCGGGGCCGCCAGGGTGTCGGACCATGCCGTGATCCGGTACCTGGCCGCCGGATCGAGGCCGCGCAGCCGGAGCCGGTTGCGCACGGGCAGCGGGTGGGACAGGACCCGGTAGTGGGCGACGATCGCGTGGCCCCCGTCACCGTCGACCACCATCCAGGCGGTCTCGTTGCCGCCGCCCTCGAACGGGCTCCGCAGACGCAGGAACCGCCCGCGCTGGAGCAGCTCGCGGTGCTCGACGTACCAGGACACCTGGTGGCGGACCTCGTCGTGCTCGGCCGGGCTCATCGCCGTGGGATCCAGCTCGTACCCGAACACCCCGAACATCGCGACCGCGGCGCGCGTCGAGATGGGGACGACGCGACCCGTCTGGTGATTGGGCACGGCGGACACGTGGGCCGCCATCGACGACGCCGGGTATACCAGCGACGTTCCCCACTGGATGCGGAGCCGCTCGATGGCGTCGGTGTCGTCACTGGTCCAGGTCTGTGGGGCGTACGCCAGCATGCCGGGGTCGAACCGGCCGCCGCCGCTCGCGCACGACTCGAACAGGATGTCCGGGAACCGCTCGACCAGCCGCCGGTAGAGCTCGTAGACGCCGAGGATGTAGCGGTGGTGCAGCTCGTCCTGCCGGTCCGCGGGCAGTGACGGCGTCCACGGCTCGGTGATATTGCGGTTCATGTCCCATTTGACATAGTCGATGGGCGCGCTCGAGAGGACCGCGACCAGCGCGTCCGCCAGGTGGTCAACGACCTCCGGCCGGGCGAGGTCGAGGACCAGCTGCTGCCGGCCCTCCGTGCTTGGCCGGCCCGGCACACCGATCGCCCAGTCCGGGTGGGCGCGGTACAGGTCGCTGTCGGGATTGACCATCTCGGGCTCGATCCACAGGCCGAACCGCAGCCCGAGCCCGTGGAGGTCGCGCGCAAGCGCCTCGAGCCCGCCGGGCAGCTTGCGCCGGTCCACCATCCAGTCGCCCAGCGACGAATCGTCGTTGTCGCGGCGGCCGAACCAGCCGTCGTCGAGCACGAACAGCTCGATCCCCAGCGCCTTCGCGCTGGCGGCCATGGCGACCAGGCGGTCATGGTCGAAGTCGTACCAGGTGCCCTCCCAGTTGTTGAGCACCACCGGGCGGGGCCGGTCGCGCCACCGACCGCGGACGAGCCGGGACCCGTACAGGCCGTGGAACGCCTCGCTCAGGCCGCCCAGGCCCTCTCCGGACCAAGCGAGGACGGCTTCCGGGGTGGTGAACGTGGCCCCCGGTTCCAGGCGCCAGGAGAACGCTTCCGGGTGGATGCCGATCCGCAGCCGTGCCGTCCGGAACGGCTCCACCTCCGCCTCTGCCAGGAAGTTGCCCGAGTAGACGAGGCTGATGCCGAGCGCCTCGCCGGCCTCTTCGGTCGTGTCCTCCCGGCGCAGGGCGAGGAACGGGTTGTGCTCCAGGCCCGACGCCCCCCGCAGGCTCCCCACCGACTGCCGGCCGGGGGCCAGCGGGCGGTCCTGGACGTGGCGCTCCCGCGCCCACGTCCCGCTGAGCGTCACCAGGCGCCAGTCGGCATCGGGGAGGTCCAATGAGGCGCTCATCGCGCAGCGCACGGTCAGCGATCCCGCGCCGCGGTTGGCGAGGATCATGGAGCGCGCCACGACCGGCCGGTCCGCGAACAGCGTGAGGCGCAGCGTGGCGCGCAGCCCGGTTGGCGCGTCGTCGAGGTCGATCTCGAGCGTCTCCGCCTCGCCGGGGTCCTCGACATACGTCGACGGCAATCCGGCGAGGTCCGGCTTGCCGGCAAGGACACGGTGGCCCGCGTAGCGGAGATCGAGGACCGTCGAGCCGTCGGGCCCCTCCACGACCAGCGCCGGGATCCGCCAGTCGCCGACGCCGGGCGTCGGGACCTCCAGCGGGACGGGTTCGCCGACGCGGTTGGAGAAGCCGGTGAACTCGCCCGGGCCCAGGTGGCGCAGCGAGCCGCCGGCCTCAAGCGGGGCGCCCGCGTGGAGGTGCCCCAGCCAGCCGTTCTCGAGCACCCGCAGCGCGTAGCTGACCCGCCCGTTGGCGAGATGCCACTCGCGAGCGTCCTCGTCCCAGTGGATCGTCATGCCGGAGCAGTCTCCATCGAGATCGTCCACGCCCAGCGATAGGTGCCCGGGCGGAGGACGTACGCCTCAAGGGTATCGGGCCCGCAGCTTGCGGTGCCCACGCCGCGGTGCGCGGCATCGAGCTGGATGATCGTCTCGGGGGAGGTCCGCAGCTCGGCGTCGTGGGTCGCCGCGTCGAGATCGGCGGCACGCAGGTGCGTGACCGAGACCTGTCGAGGCTGGTCGAGGTCGAGCCGGATCCCGCCGGCCGGCCCGCCGACGCGAAGCCACCGCGTATCTGCGTGTCCGCCGTTCTCCTGCGGTCGAAGGTAGCGCGTGCCCGCGGCGGTCACCGTCGACGTCCATCGACCCACCAGCCCGCCGCGCCGCCGGTCGGGGTACGTCTCGTGGGGCCCGCGCCCGAACCATTCGAGATCCTCGTGGCCGGCGGCGAGCTCCAGCACCGTCCCGACCCGAGGCAGGTCGTCGAGGACCGGGGGGATCTCGACGGTCTCCTCGATCCAAATCCGGCCGTCGGCGGCGACGGCCATCCGCTGGACATGCGGCACCACGATCCCGGTGGCCGTGGTCCACGTTGCCCGGACCGTCACTCCGTCCGCCTCCCGCTCGATCCCGTCGAGGCGACGGGACAGCGTGGACAGCCCCCAGCCGGCCCAGCGGGCCGCCATGCCGCCGATTCGGTCGTTGTCGGTGGGCGCCCGCCAGAGGGACAGGGCCGGCGGCGTCGTGAGCGCGGGGAGGAGGAGTCGCCCCTGTTCGTCCAGCACGACGTCGCCGGTCCAGCCCGCCGCCGTCGCGGTGGCGGTGCCGGGCATGGTTGCCGTATCCAGCGGCACCTGTGCCCAGCCCATCTCGTGGTTCGCCGGCGCCCATGCGGTCGCGCCGGCGGTGAGGAAGCGAAGCGTGAGCCAACGTTCGCCGGCGCCCTCCGGTGGCAGGCGCCAGCCGGGGATCGCGACCTCGGCCCGGTCACCCGGGGCGATCCGCGGCAGCGGCAGGTCGCCGCGGGCAACCGGATCGCCATCGACGGTGGTCTCCCAGGTGGCGCGCAGCCACGTGGCGTCGCGGAACTCGCCCCGGTTCTCGATCGTGACCCGTCCTTCGCGCGCGGCGTTGATGGCCGCGTCGTCATGCATCGCCCGGACCGGCGCCGCGAGATGCCTGTGCTCGAAGATCGCGGGCTTTGGGCTCCGGTCCGGGAACACCATGCCGTCGAGGACGAACGTGCCGTCGTTGGGCACGTCGCCGAAGTCGCCGCCGTACGCGGCCCGCACCGTCCCGTCGGGCAGCCGCTGGTCCAGGCCGTGGTCGCGCCACTCCCAGATGAACCCGCCCTGGAGCCCGGGCGTTGCCTCGATCGCGTCCCAGTACTCGGCCAGCGTGCCGTTGCTGTTGCCCATCGCGTGGCTGAACTCACACATGATGAGCGGGTGCCGCTGGAGGCCCGGAACGGGCGTGCGCGACGATCGCCGAGATCGGTGGATACATCGGGCACACGACGTCGCTCGCCGTCTGGGGGCTGCCCCAGTCGAACCGGATCGCGCCCTCGTAGTGGAGCGGACGCGACGGGTCAGCCCGGCGGGCCCAGCCCGCGGCCGCGTCGTGGTTGGCCCCGTACCCGGACTCGTTGCCCAGGGACCAGGCGATGATCGAGGCGTGGTGCCGATCGCGCTCGATCATGCGCGCGACCCGGTCCACGAACGCCGCCCGGTAGCGCGGGTCGTGGCACACGTCGTCGTACCAGCCGTGCGACTCGATGTCCGCCTCGTCGACGACGTACAGCCCCAGCTCGTCACACACGTCGAGCAGGGATGGATCATTCGGGTAGTGCGAGGTGCGCAGGGCGTTGAACCCCCACCGCTTCATCGCGATCACGTCGTCGCGCATGTCCCGGGCGGCGATGACCCGGCCTGTTCGCCGGTCGAAGTCGTGGCGGTTGACGCCGCGGATCAGCACCGCCCGCCCGTTGACGAGCAGCTCGACGCCGCGAACCTCGACCCTGCGGAACCCGATCCGTCGCTCGACCCGCTCGACGGCCGCGCCGTCCGGCGCACGGAGCACGACGCTCAGCGTCCGCAGGGCGGGCACCTCCGCCGACCACGGCGTGACACCCGGGACGCGCGTGGCAAGCTGGACCCGCCCGATCCTGGGCGGCCTGACGACGGGCTCGGCGTCCGCCCAGCGCGCCCGATCGTCAGCATCATCGAGGGCGCCGGCCGCATTGAGGCTGACCAGGTCGAGGACGCCGCGCCTGGGCGGCCCCGGCACCACGAACGCGCCCGGGCCGCGATCCGCCGTCGGTGCATCGGGCGCGATCGCGCCGAGCGGCTCCGCGGCACCCTCGATCGTCGCCTCGACGCGCCAACCGGGCCCCGGTGTCTCACCATCGGGCCAGCCCAGTGCGACCTCGAGCTCCAGGGTCCCGGTCGAGAGGTCCTCGTCCAGACCGGCATCGATCCGGAGCCCGGCCAGGTGAACGAGCCCGGTCGCGTACAGGAATACGGAGCGCGTGATCCCGCCGTGCCACCACTGGTCCTGGTCCTCGATGAACGAGGCATCCGACCACTTGATGACGGTCAGCCGGAGGTCGTTGGCGCCCGTCCGCAGCAGGCCGGTGATCTCGAACTCGGCGGCCAGGTGCGAGTCCTTGCTGACGCCGACCTCGACCCCATTGACGTGCGCGATGAGCACGCTCTCCGCGGCACCCACGTGGAGCACGATCCGGCGGCCCGTCCACGCGGCCGGCAGCTCGAACGAGCGCTCGTAGACGCCGGTCGGGTTCGCCTCCGGTGTCGCCGGCGGCCGGTCCGGGAACGGCATCTGGACGTTGGTGTAGATCGGGTGGTCCCAGGTGTCCTGCATCGTCCAGCAGCCCGGGACCTCGATGTCGCGCCATGCCGCCTCAGCCGGGTCGGCGTCCGGCGTGTGAAGCAGCTGGAACCGCCAGGTCCCGTCGAGCTCGAGCCGGTCGAGGTGGGGGACGGCATGCATCGGCAGCCGGCCACGGGCGATCAGCTCGGGGTCGGCCCACGGCCTGGGCATCGACAGAGGCTTGGTCATGCTGGCTCCGGTCATGTCCGCGGTCGCTCAGCCCTTGGTCGCACCCAATGCCAGGCCACGCACGAACTGTTTCTGGAGGGCGACGAACACCAGGATCGTCGGGATCGCCACTAGCAGCGACCCGGCGGCAAGCAGGTTGTTGTCGGCGAAGAACTGGCCCTGGAGATTGTTGAGGGCCGACGTGATGGGCCGGCGGTCCCCCGACTTCATGAGCATCACCGCCCAGAAGAAGTCGTTGTAGATGAACGTGAACTCGAGCGTGGCCAGGGCGGCAAGCGCCGGGCGACACAGCGGCAGGATCACCCGCCGGTACATCGTCCACACCCCGGCCCCGTCGACGACCGCCGCCTCGGTGAGCTCGTGCGAGATCGTGCGCATGTAGTTGCCCAGCACGAAGATGCAGAACCCCATCTGGAACACGACGTGGATCAGGATGATCCCGACGTACTGGTCGTACAGCAGGCCGTTATCGCTCAGCGGGGCCGGGATCCCCTTGATCGTCTTGTAGATCCAGAACAGCGGGATGATGATCACCTGCGGCGGCAGCAGGTTGCCGGCCGTGAACAGCATCAGCAGACCCAGGTTGAACCGGAACCGGAACCGCGTCAGCGCGAACGCCACCATCGAGGCGACGAACAGGGTCAGGACGAGCGCGGGGATCGTCACGATCAGCGTGTTCAGGTAGTAGTGCGGCAGCTCGGCCTGGTTCCAGGCCCGGACGAAGTTGTCGATGTTGAGCGTGGTCGGGAGCGAGACGTAGCCGTTCGCCTGAGTGTCGGCATAGGGCCGAAGGGCCGTGTAGATCGCCCACCCGAGCGGGAAGAACCACAGGATGGCCATCGAGATGAGGAACGCGTGCGTGGCCAAGCGCCCCCATCGGATGCCCCGCTTGGGACGAGCCCGGAGCTGCCTGGTCTCGGCCGCGGCCGCGCTCACCGCGATTGCTCCCGCATCGTCCGGTTGAGGAAGACGAGGATCGGGCCGAGCGAGATGACCAGCAGCACGACGGCGATCGCCGATCCAAAGCCCACCCGGTTGGACTCGCTGACGGCGTTGTTCGTGATCAGGGTCGACAACAGCTCCAGCCCGCCCTTGCCGCGGTTGAGGACGTACACGAGGTCGAAGGCGCGGAACGACTCGATGATGGTCACGACCACCACCACGATGTTGATCGGGGCCATCACCGGGAACACGACGCGCCGGAAGATCTGACGCTCGTTGGCGCCGTCGACCTTGGCCGCCTCGCGCAGGGTTGGGTCGACGCCCTTGAGCCCCGCCAGGTACAGGATCATGACGTAGCCCGCGTGGCGCCAGCAGGCGGCCACGATGACGGCCCAGATGTTGATGTTCGGATCGCCCAGCCAGAAGATCTGCGTGCCGGGCTGCGACCGCCCCAGGATGTTGTTGATGAAGCCCTGCTCAGGTGCGTACTGGAGCACCCAGATGAAGCCGATGATCGCGAGCGACAGGACCACCGGCAGGTAGAGCACGCTCTGGTAGATCCGGGTGCCCCGGAGCTCCCGGTCCAGCAGCACCGCGAACAGCATGCCGATCGGGGTTGCGATGAACATCAGCGACCCCAGCCAGAGCAGGTTGTGGGTGAGGGCCGGCCAGAAGAACGGGTACTTGGTGAACAGGTTCTGGTAGTTGGTCAGCCCGATCACGTTGTCGCCGGTCAGGCCGCCGATCCCGGTCCAGTTCGTGAACGACAGGCCAACCGAGGCGATCGTCGTGCCCCAGATGAGGACCAGGTCGAACAGCAGCGGGATGCCGATCATCAGCGCCAGGACCATCTTGTCCCGGCGCGTCAGCAGGCTGTAGCGCCGCCGGACGCGCGACGCCCCCGCTCCCCGGCTAGAAGCCGGCGGGACGGGGGCGACGTGATCGGCCTGTGAGGTCACGGTCTCGACAGTCTAGCGAGGCCGTCGAGCCAGGTTCTAGAGGGTGTCCCAGAAGTCCTGGATCTTCTGCATGAAGGCATCCAGGTCCTGGGACGGGTTGTTGATGAAGTCGATCAGGAACCCCTGCATCCCGTTCGGGCCCGCGAAGTTCGGGTTGGTATCCCGATCGAGGAACTGGGTGATTCGCTGGGCGCCGCCGATCAGCTCGGCGGCCTTCTTCTGGAGGCTGTTGTAGGTGCTGGTGTCGGCGTCCAGGGCAGCGGCGATGTTGCCCGGGTTCGCCGTCGTGTAGATGATCTGGGTGCTGCCCTGGGACAGGAACTCCATGAACGCCTTGGCACCGTCGATGTCATCGGCGAGTGTTGGCGCGTTCTTGGCGACCATGAACCCGTCGATCGGGGCGTCGAGGGCCTTCTCCGCGTCGTACTGGGTGCCGAAGTTCGGGTACGGGAAGAAGTCGAGGTCTGCAAGGTCCTCGTTGGCGGCCACGAACTGCTCGGACACGAACATGCCCAACAGGTACATGCCGGCCTTCTTCTGGACCAGTGCCTGCGCCGCGTCCTGCCACGTTCGGCCAGCCGCGCCCTCCTGGTAGTAGGGGAGCAGGTCCTTCCAGACCGTGAACACCTGCTTGGTTCGATCGTCCGTCCACTTCTCCTTGCCGGCCATCAGGCCGACGTGGAAGTCGTAGCCGTTCTGACGCAGGTTGATGATGTCGAACGTGCCCATCGCCGGCCAGCCGTCGCTGTCGCCGAAGGCCATCGGGATCAGCCCATCGGCCTGCATCTTCTGGGCCAGCGTCTTGAACTCGTCGATCGTCGTCGGGATCGTGTAGCCCTTGTCCGCGAACAGGCTCTTCCGGTAGAAGACGGCCCACGGGTAGTTGTAGATGGGGATGAAGTACTGCTTCCCGTCGTCGCCGGTCGATCCGACCTTGAACGCCTCGGAGTAGTTGGAGCCCACGGTCGACCAGACATCGCTGATGTCCTCGGCGAGGCCCTGCGCGGCGAAGAAGCGCATCCGGAAGCCGGAGAACCAGGTGAACACGTCGTCTGGTGTCGCCTGGAGGTAGTTGCTGATCTGGTCCTGGAACGTGCCGTGGTCGGTGGTGTTGACCTTGACCGTGACCCCGGTGGCCGCGGTGAACGCATCGACCATCTGCTGGAAGGCGTTCTTGGGAACCTCGTCGGAGTAGTTCGACCCGACGGTGATGCTCCCGCCGACGGGCGCCATCGACTCGGGCGCCATCGACTCGGGCGCCATCGACTCGGGCGCCATCGACTCCGGCGCGGTGCTGGACGCCGGCGACGGCGACGCCGACGGGCCGCACGCGGCGAGAAACGCGGAGACGCCACCGAGCGCCGCGACGGCGGCGCCACCCTTGAGAACCTGCCGTCGGGACACAGGGGGCAGGCCGTCGAGATCAGCCATGCTGAAATCCTCCTCAATGACCGTCCCGCGAGGCATCGGCGGCTCAGGTCACGGTGCGATTGTTACGACCCTGCTGGCCAATGTCAAGGCATTCGCGCGCATTCGAACGAACATTCGTGTGCGATTGCGTTGACTTCCTGCAGGGACACGAGCGAAGATTACGTGCACCGCCGTACTGGCGGCGGCCCGCCGGCCGTACGGCGTCAGGTCATCTGGGAGCGCAGGAAGATGCTCGCCCGACAGCGTCAGGCACTCATCCTCGAACGCGTGCGCGAGACCGGGGCCGTCCGGGTCGCGGAGCTCGCGCACGACCTGTCCGTGTCCGACATGACCGTTCGGCGAGATCTCGAGGTGCTCCACGATCGGGGTCTGGTGGAGAAGGTCCATGGTGGGGCCACCGCGCTGTCTGGGCTCGCCTCCTATGAGCCGGGGTTCGTGGCCAAGTCCTCGCTCCAGCAGACGGAGAAGGCAGCCATCGCGGCGGCTGCTGCCGACCTGGTCGAGCCCGGCATGGCGATTGCCATCTCGGCGGGCACCACGACACACGTGCTCGCGGCGAAGGTCGCCGAGACCCCGGGAGTCACCGTCGTCACCAACTCGGTGCGGGTGGCCGAGGTGCTGTACCGATCCGGCCGTCGCGATCAGACGGTGATCCTCACCGGTGGCGTTCGAACGCGGTCCGAAGCACTGGTCGGCCCATTCGCGGTGTCCCAGCTCCGTTCGGTCCACGTGGACTTGGTGTTCATGGGGGTACACGGCATGGACGCGCGTGCGGGGTTCACCTGCCCGAACCTGAACGAGGCCGAGACGGACCGGGCCATGATCGAAGCCGGCCGGCGCCTGGTCGTGATGGCCGACCACAGCAAGTGGGGGGTCATCGGCATCGCCTCCATCGCACGTCTGGACCAGGCCGATGTGCTGATCACGGACGCGGGGCTCGAGCGGGACGCCCAGCGGCAGCTCGGCGAGGCCGTCCGCGAACTGGTCCTGGTGGAGTCGCCGACCACCGACGGCGACGGGCAGCCCGTGCTCATCGGTGTCGAGGTCGAGGACATCGGGAGACCCGGTCGTGCGCACTGACGGGATCCGGCGCCCCGACGACGCCGTCCGGACCCTGGAGTCAGAGCCACATCGCCGGCACAACGCACTGACCGACGAATGGGTGCTCGTGTCGGCCGGCCGAACGAGGCGGCCGTGGCTGGGTGCCGAGGAGCCGGAGCCCCCTGAGCGCCGGCCGGCCTACGACCAGGACTGCTACCTGTGCCCGGGCAACACGCGCGTCAACGGGGCAGCGAACCCCGCCTATGACGCCACCTTCGTGTTCACCAACGACTTCGCGGCGCTCCAGCCCGATACCTCCGACGCACGCGTCGAAGCCGGCCTGTTCCGTGCCGAGGGAACGCGGGGTACGTGCCGGGTCGTCTGCTTCTCCCCCCGCCACGACCTGACGCTGGCCGGCATGACCGAACCCGAGATCCGCCGGATCGTCGATGTCTGGGCCGATGAGACCATGAAGCTCGGCAGCCGGTTCCGGTGGGTCCAGGTGTTCGAGAACCACGGCGAGGCCATGGGCGCGTCCAACCCCCATCCTCACGGCCAGATCTGGGCGGGGGACGCGCTCCCGGTTGAGGCGGCGAAGGAGGACGGCGCCCAGCGCCGCCATCACGGGGAGACGGGCCGAAGGTTGCTGGCGGACTACGCTCAGGCCGAGCGCGGCGGGCCGCGCGCGATCAATGAGACCCCGGGCTGGCTCGTCGTGGTCCCGTTCTGGGCCTCCTGGCCGTTCGAGACCATGCTCATCCCGACCGGGCCCGCCGCGCGGCTCACCGACCTCGACGACGGCCAGCGGGACGGTCTTGCGGCTGCCCTCCGCGATCTCACCCGGCGCTACGACGCCCTGTTCGGGCGTCGGTTCCCGTACTCGATGGGCTGGCATCAGGCCCCGTTCGACGGTGCGGGGATCGACCACTGGCAGGTCCACGCGCACTTCTACCCGCCGCTGCTGCGTGCCACCGTGCGCAAGTTCATGGTCGGCTACGAGCTGCTGGCCGAGCCGCAGCGTGACATCACGGCTGAGGAGGCCGCCGAGCGGCTGCTGGCGATGTAGACCAGCCACGCATCGCGCTGGTGGACCGCGGGAGCGTCGCGGGCCCCGAGCCTGAGGCCGCCGCCGTCGGTACGATGGGCTCGAGCGGGGGCACGGAGGATGGCGATGCGCATGTGGGGTGGCCGCTTCGATGACGAGCCGGACGCGCGAATGGCGGACTTCACGCGCTCGATCGAGATCAATTCCGCGCTCGCGCTGGACGACATCGCCGGCTCCATCGCTCACGTTCGCGGGCTCGGCCGCGCAGGGCTCCTGACCGAGGACGAGGTGCAGACGCTGGAGCGCGGGCTCGTCTCGCTGCGGGACGACGTCGTCGCCGGCAACGTCGCCTGGGATCCGGCTCTCGAAGACGTGCACATGAACCTCGAGACGATGCTCACCGAGCGAGTGGGCACCGTGGGCGGGAAGCTGCACACGGGCCGGTCGCGCAACGACCAGGTCGCCACGGATCTCCGCCTCTGGACGCGCCGGGCCTGCGATCGGCTCGACACCGGGATCGTCGGCCTGGAGCGCGCGCTGGTCGACCTCGCCGAGCGCGAGGGGGACGCCGTCCTGCCCGGCTCCACCCACGTGCAGCCCGCCCAGCCCGTCCTGCTCGCCCACCACCTGCTCGCGTACGTCGAGATGCTGGAGCGCGATCGCGGACGGATCGCGGATGCCCGCGCCCGGCTCAACGTCTCGCCGCTGGGCGCCGGGGCGCTCGCCGGAGCCGGCTACCCGCTCGATCGGGAGACCACGGCTGCCGAGCTGGGCTTCGACGGTGTGACCGCCAACTCGCTCGATGCCGTCTCGGACCGGGACTTCGTGGTCGAGGTGCTGGCGGCCGCCGCGCTGGCCATGGTCCATCTGAGCAGGCTGGCGGAGGAGATCACCTGGTGGTCCAACCCGCGATTCGGATTCGTCCGGGTCGCCGACGCATTCTCGACGGGTTCGTCCATGATGCCCAACAAGAAGAACCCGGACCCGGCCGAGCTCGTGCGGGGCCGGGCGGCCGCGACCATCGGCGCCCTGGCCGGGATGCTGGCGCTGCTCAAGGGGTTGCCGCTCGCCTACCAGCGCGACCTCCAGGAGGACAAGCCACCGCTGTTCGCCGCGGTGTCCACGCTGGATGGGTCGCTCGCGGTGATGGCCGGCCTGGTCGAGACGCTGGCGATCGATCGGGCGCGGATGCAGGCGGCTGCCGAGGAGGGATACACGACTGCCACCGCCCTCGCCGATACGCTGGTGCGGCTCGGCGTGCCGTTCCGGGCCGCCCACCACATCGTCGGCGGGCTCGTCGGGGGCGCGGAGGCCGAGGGCATTGCCACGCTTGCCGGACTGCCCGACGAGGCGTTCCGCTCGGCTCTCGACGGCAGCGACGATCCCACGGCCCGGGATCTCGCTCGCCGCCGGGGAATCGTCGCGCAGCTGCGGGGCGCCGCGACGCTGGAGGGGGCGCTCGCGGCGGCGGATGTCACGGGTGGGACGGCTCCCTCACGCGTGGCGGCGGCGCTGGGCGCTGCGAAGGAGCGCCTCGGCTCCTGATCGGGGCGCCGGCGAGGCGACCGGCGGCGCGGGGGATCAGATCTCCAGCGTGGTCGCGATCGCCAGGTCGCGGACCAGGTGCGGATCGCGAGCCCACGCCCGGGCCAGGATCACGTGCACCTCTGCCGACGCGCGTCCGTGCGGCAGCTCGATCGTGGGCAGGGCGACGTCCGGCACCGTGGCGGTGAACTCGAGCGCCTGGTCCGTCGTGAGCTCCATGGCCGGCGCGACGACCGCCGACCATGGAACCAGCGTCTCGTCGAGCCCGCCCGAGACGGTGCACTCCACCGCGACCCGCAGCTCCACGCGGATCTCCTGGAGCCGCATCGGCGAGCCGGGACGGAGCGTGAGGCGGGCACGGAACGGCTGACCCGGCACCAGCGGGACGGGCTCCAGCCAGATCGACCCGCTGACGTCGCCGGCCTGGGCATCGGCCGCCTCGTACAACGCGAACTCGCCAACGTGGACCACGCCCGCGCGGAGCAGCGCGGTGGGCTGGAGGATGCGAACCGGGACCTCGACCGAGGCGTCCCTGCCCCCCGCGATGTCCAGCTTCGCCTCGACCGTCCAGTCCACGCCCGCCACCTTCGCCTCGAGCGTCGCTGGTCCGAGCCCGGGCACCGGGAGCTGGAACGCGAAGGACAGCGTCTCACCTGCCGTCAGCGTCACGGGCGACGCGAGCATGACGGGGACGGACGGCAGGTCCTCGCGGCCGGTGCGGGTCTCGGTCCGGGCATGCCCGTCGGCGTCGGTCGTGGTGACCTCGTACCGCCAGTGCTCCCTGCCCCGGAGCGTGACCACCAGGCCCCGGGCCTCGACGCCGCGTTGCGCCGTGACCGTGACCCGACCGCCCACCAGTCGCCCCGGCAACAGCCGATCACGATCCAGCTCGAGGCGCCAGGCGACCCCTCCGTCGATGTGCTCCCACGTCGTCATCGGACCAAGGGTATCGGTAGTGCCCGCCGGGCACATGGGTTGAACGACCGATGACGGGATCGGGCCGCGCTGCGACCGTGTCGGCACGGCGCCGTCGCGGCGCCCCCAAGGGAGGTGCCAGATGGCGCAGTTCATGGACGTCCACGAGGGCTTCTTCGGCGTCACCGCCGAGCAGCTGCGGGAGGCCCACGACCGGGATCTCGCGATCGAGAGGGACGAGGGCGTGCACTTCGAGCGTGCCTGGCTGGACCCTGAGGCAGGCAAGGTGTTCTGCCTGGCCACGGGTCCGTCGAAGGAGGCCGTGATGCGGATCCACGAGCGGGCCGGCCATCCGACGCCCGATGTCTACGAGCTGACGGTGGAGGTCTGAGATGAAGGCCACGATCCAGCGTCCCGCCCGGACGCTCCTGGTCGCCATCGCGGCCACCCTGGGCCTCGTGCTCGCCGTGGGCGGCACGGTGCTCGGCTCGGAGAACGGGAAGATCGAGGCCGCCCGCCAGGCGACCGCGCGCTATCACGACCTCGACAAGGCCGAGGCCGATGGCTTCGCCAGGTTCTACATGTGCACGGACGAGGCCGGGGTCGGAGCGATGGGCCAGCACTTCGTCAACGGCGACCGGGTCGGCAACCCGGCGCTCGACGAGACCAACCCTGAGGTCCTCGTGTATGCCCCGAAGCCCGGCGGCGGCTACCGCCTCGTGGGCGTCGAGTACGTCGTCATCGCGGCGGACTGGGACGCGCTCCACGCGTCGCCGCCCGTGCTGTACGGGCGCACCCTCAAGCGGATCCCGGCCGGCAACCGGTACGGCCTGCCGGACTTCTACGAGCTCCACGCGTGGATCTGGCGCCCCAACCCGCGCGGCATGTTCGACGACTGGAACTCCAGCGTGAGCTGCCTGGGCAACGGCGACCCCGCCTGACGCTCCTCCATGCCCGGCCCCGGCTACCGACAACCTGCGGCGGCCGGGGCCGGTTCGCGCCCTGCGAGCGTGCTCGTGCCCGGGTCGTGCCCGTGCCGGCGGGCGTGGGTGCGGTCAGGTGCGGGTGGGCAGACGATCGCCGGCGATCGCCGGTCGCGCCGGCGCCGGGGCACGGTCGCCGGCCGCGGGCGCGGCGATGGTCGCGGCCCAGGCTGCGATCTCCGCTCGCCGGATTGCGCCCAGCTTGGCCAGGATGTGCTCGACGTGCGCGCTCACGGTCTTGGGCGACAGCGCCAGCTCGGTCGCGATCGCCGGGTTGGTCATGCCGTCGGCGATCAGCCGCGCGACCTCGAACTCCCGGGTCGTCAACGGCCGCCACGGCTCCTCGGTCACGCCCCGGCGACGCGCGATGGCGGCGAGCTCGCCGGCCCGAGCGAGGATCGGTTCGCTGCGCAGTCGCTCGCCCGTCACCCGGACCTTCTCGAGCACGGGCAGCGCCTCGGCATGCCGGTTGCCCCGGATGAGGCAGGCCGCCAGGTCGAGCCGGGCCCAGGTGGCCTCCCAGGTCCGGTCGCGGCCATCCCAGCGCGCGATCGCCTGCTGGAGGCTGGAACGCGCCGAGACGGTGGATCCGGCCGCCAGCCGGACCAGGCCGTCCGCGTGCTCGAGCGCCGTCGCGGCGCGATCCCAGCCGGCGAGGTGGTCGCGCACGCGTGCCAGCCAGGTCTCGGCCTCGTCCGGCCGACGCGCCTCGAGGTACGCGCGGACGCCGGTCACGGCGTAGGGCACCAGCAGGGCCCGTTCGCCGGCCCCGAGCGCGAGCCTGAGTCCTTCTTCGCAGTGCTCGATCGCCCTCCCCGGGTCGCCCGCGACGATGGCCGTCTCCGCCAGGCCCCAGAGCGGGGTGAGCTGCAGGTGCGCCTCGGCCATGCGACGACCGGAGGCCAGCGAGTCGTCGAGCCATCGCCGAGCCTTGTCGATCTCGCCGCGCCCGAGCGCCACCAGGCCGATCACGTCCAGCGCGCCGACGACACCGCGGCGACAGCCCACCTCTGCCAGCTCCTGGCGGGCACGGTCGTCGGCCGCATCCCAGTCGCCGGCAGCCCAGTCGAGCATGGCCCTGGTCGTCGCCATCATCTGCCGGCAGTGCGACTGCTCGATGGCGTCGGCGTACTGGAGACCCTCGGCCAGGGCCAAATCGGCCGTGGTCCGGTCCATGAGCCGGGCGGCGAGGATCGCCAGGTTGCGATAGCCGGTGACCCCCACCGACTCGTAGCCGGCAGCCCGCGCTTCCCGGGCGGCACGCAGGCCGTCGCGCATGCCGCGCTCCTCGTCGCCCTCGACGATGGCGATCCGTGCCATCAGGAGATCCGACTCCAGGACCGTCTCACGATCGTCGATGGAACGGGCGAGCTCGCGCGCGGCCAGCGCATCCCGGCGCGCTGCCGGGAGATCGGATGCGAGGAAGTGGTCGCTCGCCCGCCACGCGACCAGGATGGCCCGCGCCTGCTCGCGCTCCGGGGATGGGGGCTGGGCCTCGACCTCGGCGATCGCCTGCTCGACGACCTGCAGCTGGTCGGCAGACGGAGCCCCTCCGCGCCCCAGGAGGATGGACGTGCCCATCAGCGCCATCGCCGCCTCGATGGGCCGGTCGGCCTCGAGGAACAGCTCGCGTGCCGTGGCGGAGGCTGTGGCGCAGTCCTCGTTCTGCTCGATCGCGCCGGCGGCACTCGCGAACTCGTCGTACAGCTCGGCCCGCACGCCGGCAGGCAGGCTGGCCGGCATGTTGGCGATCGCGCGCCGGTACAGCTCGTACGACTCGTGGCGGGCCGAGATCCGGCCGGCCTCGCGCGCGGCCGCCAGCGAGGTCCGGAACGCCTCGTCGCGCAGGCCGGCCCGCTCGTAATGGCGGGACGCGTGGACGATGCTCGACGCCTGGAGCGTCATCACGAACTCGGCCGCCTGCGCGTGGAACCGCCGCAGCTCGGACGGCGGGACCGAGCCGTACACCGCGTCGCGGAGCAGCTGGTGCCGGAAGTCGTAGTAGCCGTGGTCGACGTAGTCGAACGGGTAGAGGATCGCGGCATCGACCAGCTCGCCCAGGCTGGGCTCGACCTCCGCCAGGGGCCGACCGACCAGGCCCGCGATCACGTCCGGCGTGAAGCAGCGCCCGACCACCGATCCCGCGCGCGCCACCAGTCGGGCGTCCGGCGACAGCCTCGACAGGCGGGCCAGGACGGCGTCGCCGATGGTGTCGGGCACGCGCGCATCCCGCACGCGGCGGCCGTCGAGGCGGTCGATGTCGTCAAGCGCGGCGATCAGCTCCTCGACGTGCAAAGGGATGCCGTTCGTCCGCTCGTACACGGCATCGACCACGTCGCTCGGGGCCGGCAGCTCGCCCCCCAGGAGCAGCGTCGTCATCAGGCCGACCTGGTCCCGGGTCAGCCGCTGCAGCCGCACCTCCTCCGCGTGGCGCTGGTTGAGCAGGCGTGCCCGCCACTCGCGGTGGATGGTGTTCGACGGGAGCTCGTCCGCTCGGTAGTCGCCCACGAGGAGCAGCGGCCGTGACGACGCGTGGCGGGCCAGCTCGCCGATGACCTCGAGGCTCACCTCGTCGGTCCAGTGGAGGTCGTCGAAGATCAGGAGCGTTGGCGTGTCGATCGCCTCGAGGATGCGGTCGGCGGTCGAGCGGACGATGAGCCGACGAGCGCCCAGGGCGTCGCCATCGTGCCGGCCGTCGATGGCCAGCAGGTCGTCGGACAGGCTGCCGAAGCCGTCGCCGCGCATGCTGGTCGCCAGCTCGCGGATGGACGCCAGCGGCACCTGGAGGTCGTGGGGGGCGACAGACCCGGCCGAGACCCGCATGCCCGCCGACCTGGCCTTGTGGGCGATGGCCCGGCTGAGCCGCGTCTTGCCCAGCCCCGCCTGCCCGGACAGCAGCAGCGCCTGGCCGCGGCCGCCGCACGCTGCTTCGATCCGGCGATCGGCGAGTGCCAGCAGGTCGTCACGACCCACCAGGAGGGGGGAGAGGAGGGGGCCCACGCGTCCCATGGCGGGAGTGTAGGGGGCTTGTCCAGCCGTCCCATCGGTCGAACAACCGATATCCCCCCGCGCTACGATCGAGTCATCGACCAGGAGGACCCCGCGTGCTCGCCCTCGACACCATCCGCAGCGCGCCCAAGGCGCTGCTCCATGATCACCTCGACGGCGGGCTTCGTCCCGCCACGATCATCGACCTCGCCCGCGAGCACGGCTACCAGGATCTGCCGACCCACGACGTGGACGACCTGGCGGCGTGGTTCCGGCGCGGCGCCGACCGCAAGAGCCTGGAGCTGTACCTCGACACCTTCGCTCACACCCTGGGCGTCATGCAGCACCCCGACGCCATCGCGCGGGTCGCGCCGAGTGCGCCGAGGACCTCGCGGCGGACGGGGTGGTCTACGCGGAGGTCCGGTTCGCGCCCGAGCTCTCCACCCTGGCCGGGCTGACGCCGGACGAGGTCGTCCGGGCCGTCCTCGAGGGGTACCGGATCGGGATGGAGCACGCTGCCCGTGACGGTCACCCGATCGTTGTCCGTGCCCTGCTCACGGCCATGCGCCAGGCGGCCCACTCGATGGAGATCGCCGAGCTCGCGGTCCGCCACCGCGACGACGGCGTGGTCGGGTTCGACATCGCCGGTCCGGAGGCCGGCTACCGGCCCACGCGCCACCTCGCCGCGTTCGAGCACGTCCGGCGCGAGAACTTCCACGTCACGATCCATGCCGGCGAGTCCTTCGGCCTGCCGTCGATCTGGGAGGCGCTCCAGATCTGCGGCGCGGAGCGGCTGGGCCACGGTCTCCGGATCATCGACGACATCACGGTCGCGCCGGACGGGACGGCGCACCTCGGGCGCATTGCCGCGTTCGTGCGCGACACGCGGGTGCCGCTGGAGCTGTGCCCGACCTCCAACGTCCACACCGGCGGCGTGGGATCGGTGGCCGAGCATCCCTTCGATCTCCTGCGCCGGCTCCGCTTCCGGGTCACGGTCAACACCGACAACCGGCTGATGAGCGGCGTCTCCGCCTCGAGCGAGTTCAAGGCGCTCGACGAGGCATTCGGCCTCGACCTGGACGAGATGCAGTGGCTGACGATCAACGCCCTCAAGTCCGCGTTCATCCCGTTCGATGAGCGCCTGTTCCTGATCAACGAGGTCGTCAAGCCGGCCTATGCCCGGCTGCAGCAGACGGAAATGGAGTGGCCCGCTGGCTGAGATCGAGCGCATCTTCACGGTCTTCGCGGGCGCGGACGCCGCGTTCGATTTCCTGGCGGACCCGGTCCACCTGCCCGAGTACGTCTCGACCATGCGGCTCGAGGACTCGACCGCGGTCGAGGGGGAGCTCGACGTGGACGCGGACCTCGCCGAACGCGCCGGTGCGCCCGAGGCAGGCTTCGTCGCCGATCGGGCGACGCGGCGGATCGTCTGGGGCCGGCCGGGTGCCGACTACGGCGGATCGATCACGGTAGAAGCCGGGTCGTCGAGCTCATCGAGCGTGACCATCCGGCTGCGCATGCGGGATGACGCCGACGCCGAAGCGGTGGCCCGCATCGTGGACCAGGCCGTGTCCAGCCTCCGCCGGCTGCTGCTGCCGCGCTAGGCTCGCGCGCATCCGCGCCGGACCACCGGCACCATCACCGGCGGCACCCTCACCGGCGGCACGCGCACCGGCGAGGGTCATTCGATCGGCGCGAAGATCTCCGTCCGCCAGGTCGCGGGATCCGGGTCGGTCACGGGATCGGACCAGTAGACCTCCCACAGTGGCCCGGTCGCCCGCAGGCCAAGCTCCCCCAGCCAGCGCGTGAGGAGCCCGTACGTCTGCTCGAGCCCGTCGTACGGCCCGACATGGACCACCGAGGCGACGCGCCCGCCGGGCAGCCTCCCGGGTCCGACTCGACCGACGTCGGGGGCAGGGCGCCGCACCGGGAACCCGACCTCGGCACGGATCCGCGGCTCGAAGGCGAGATACCGGGCGAAGGGTGGCCCGGCAAGCTCCACGCCAGCGGTTTCCATCGCGGCCGCTACCTCGCCGATGGCGTGGCCGATCGCGTCGGGGAACTCGCTCTTCGCCGCGTCGATGGCGACGATGGCAGTCTCGCGCATCGGGAGGCGGTGGATCTCGGGCTCAGCGTGCGCGCGATCACCCACTGGCCGCGGCTCGTCGATGCCAGGGTGCTGCAGGTCGGTCATCTCGTCCTCCTGCGGGGCACGCTGCGCCCTCGACCCGGCGCGCACCAGTAGCCCGCGGCGTATCGACAGCAGGCGGTTCGGCCCAAACGGCACCGACACGCGAACCGGCGCCGGGCGGGAGCCTCAGGCGACCGGCAGCGCCACCACGAAGCGCGACCCGCCAAACCCGTTCCGGTCGATCCAGACCCGGCCGCCCATGGCCTCCATCAGCCGGCGCGCCGCAAACAGCCCGATCCCCGAGCCCCGCGACCGCGCCCGGTCCACGCGGACGTAGGGCTGGAACACGGCGTCCCAGTCCTCGAACGGGACACCCGGGCCGTCGTCGGTGATGTAGACCTGGATCTCGTTGTCGGTGCGCCAGACGCCGATCGAGATCGCCTGCTCCGGCGGCGCGTACTTGGCCTCGTTGTCGAGCAGGTGCTCGATGACCTGGCGGAAGCGGGCCTCGTCTCCGAGCGCCACCAGGGCGTATCCCGGTGGGAACCAGCGGACGGGGCGGGTCCGCAGCAGCAGCGCGAGCGTGCCGACGGTCTTGTCGATGTTGGCCACGATGTCGAACGGCTCGCGCCGCAGCCCGGTCAGCCCTTCGCCGCGGACCGATGCCAGGATGGAGTCCACCAGCCGGTCCAGCCGCGTCACCTGGTCGACCGCGCCCGCTCGCCAGCTCTCGGCCACCTGCGCGGACGGGCCGGCCTCGTTCGCTCCCGCGGCGTCGGCGAGCAGGTCGACATACGCACGAACGACCGCGAGGGGCGTCCGCAGCTCGTGGGTGACGACCGCGAGCAGCTCCGCCCGGGCCGCGTCCAGCTGGGAGAGCCGGTCGAGCTGGGCCTCCGCCTCGGCCTGCATGCGGCCCTTCTCCACGATCCCGGCCAGGAGCGCCGCGATCGTCGCGAGGAACTCGATCTCCTCGGGCGCGAAGTCGCGCTCGGCGGTCGTCTGGACGTTGAGCACGCCCACCACCTGCTGGTCCCACACGAGTGGCATCGAGAGCATGGCGTGGAGGCCGGCGGTGTCGAAGCCGCGGACCCAGCTGAAGCGCTCGTCGCGGGTCACGTCGCGCGACATCACCGGCGCCCGGCTCTCGGCCGCGCGACCGGTGATGCCCTGGCCGACCGAGAGGCTGACCAGGCCGACCTGCTCGCGATCGAGGCCGTTGGTGGCGGCAAGCGTGAGCGTCTGCCCGTCGCGATCCAGCAGGTAGAACGAGCAGACCTCCATCGCCATGGCGGCTGTCGTTCGGTCGACGACGGTGCGCATCAGCTCGTCCCAGTCCCGGGCGTGCGTCGCAAGCTGCGCGAACTCGTACAGGAACGCCAGCCGGTCAACGAGACCGCTGGGCACCTGCGAAGGCTCGACGGCGCGCGGCTGGCGGCTCCGGCGCGGCGCCCGGGGGACGTCGGGCACCCGCCTCGGCGAAGGCCCCGGGCCGGGCTCGGGAACGTTCACGCTCCGGAGCCTACGGCATCAGACGGCCCGGCGCCCACCGATTCCCGACGCCCCGATCCGCGTTTTACCGGGGTCCGGAAGCTCAGCGGGGGACGGCGTCGCCCTCGGCCACCGTGGTCGGCAGGTCGGCGAGGAGCGGATCCGTCCAGGTCCATGCCGCCCCATGGTGCTTGCCCACGCTGCCGTGTCGTGCCGCCTCCACGCGGAGCGGCAGCCCGAAGATCTCGATGAAGCCGACCGCGGACGCGTGATCGAAGGCGTCGCCCTCGTCATAGGTGGCGAGGTTCTTGTCGTACAGCGACAGCGGCGAGCGACGGCCGACCACGACCGCCTGGCCGTGGTCAAGGCGAACCCGCACGTCACCCGACACGACCCGCTGCGAGCTCATGGCGTAGGTGCGCAGGTCGCGCGACAGGGCGCTGAACCACAGGCCGTCGTAGATGATCTGCGCCAGCTCGTCCGCGATCAGCCGGTTGAACCGGAGCTGCTCCTTGCTCAGCACCAGGCCCTCGAGGGCGTGGTGGGCGGCCTGCAGGATGACGGCTGCCGGCGCCTCGTAGATCTCGCGGCTCTTGATGCCCACCAGGCGGTCCTCGACGTGGTCGATCCGACCCACGCCGTGCGCGCCGCCCAGCTCGTGGAGCCGCTCGACCAGCTCCACGCTGGGGAGCCGCTCGTCGTTGATGGACACCGGGATGCCGCCCTCGAACCCGATCACGATCTCGACCGGGGCGGGGGCGTCGGACGGCTTGACGGTCCAGGCGTACGCGTCGTCCGGCGGCGTGACCCACGGATCCTCGAGGATGCCAGTCTCACAGGAGCGGCCCCAGAGGTTGACGTCGATGCTGTAGGGGGACGACTTGGTGATCGGGATCTCGATGCCCCGCGCGTTGGCGTAGTCGATCGACTGGTCGCGGGTGAGCCCCATCCCGACGCGCATCGGCGCCACGACCTCCAGCCCCGGATCGAGCGCGTGGACGGCGATGTCGAACCGGACCTGGTCGTTGCCCTTGCCCGTGCAGCCGTGGGCGACGGCGTCGGCGCCTTCCTTCTGGGCAACCTCGACCAGCAGCTGGGCGAGCAGCGGCCGGGCGAGGGCGGTCGCCAGCGGGTAGGCACCCTGGTACACCGCGTTCGCCTGGAGCGCGCGCCAGACGTACTGGCTGACGAAGGTCTCCCTGGCGTCGACGACGTAGGCCCTCGACGCTCCCGCCGACATTGCCCGGCGCTCGACGCCCTTGCGGATGGACCCGCCGCCGAGGTCGACGGTGAGCGTCACCACCTCGGCACCGTACTGCTCCTTGAGCCAGGCGACGGCAACGGAGGTATCGAGGCCGCCGGAGTAGGCAAGCACGACCTTGTTCATCGGGTCAGGGCCTCCGTGGGGCTGGGCACCTCGACAGGTGCGTTCAGGACATCGAACCTGGCGAGCCAGCCCGTCAACGTGGGCTCGTCGGGGAACAGGACGATGAGCGTGTTGTCGCCGGCGACGGTGCCCACGAAGCCGTCGAGGGTGGACTCCTCGATGGCCTGGGCGATCACGTTGGCGGTGCCAGGCTGGCCGTTGAGCACGAGGATCAGCCCGCTCCGGCCGACCGTGACCGGGATGTCGGCGAGGATCCGGCGCAGCCGCTCGTCCGACGGCGGCTGCCGCGTGCCAATGGCCTCGGGCACGACATAGACGGAGTGGTCGCCGCGCATCACCTTGGCCAGGCCGAGCTCCGCGATGTCGCGGGACACCGTGGCCTGGGTGACCTCGAAGCCCAGCCCGGAGAGCTCGGTGACGAGCTCGCCCTGGCTGGCCACGGGGTGGCCGGCGACGAGGCGGCGGATGGCCGCGTGACGGGCCCGCTTCACGACCATCAAGCCGGCATTCCCGTCGGAGGCGCGGTCGCGGTCCCCACGTGGGCGTGGGCGCTGACGCGGGTCCCGAACGTCGGGTCGTCGAGCGCGCGGACCAGGGCCCCGGGCGTGGAACCGTCGGCGATGATCGCCTCCGACCCCTGCCAGGCGAGGGCCGCCAGCGCCGCCCGGACCTTGGGTACCATGCCGCCCCGGATCGTGCCGTCCGCGATGAGCGCCTCGGCCTCCTCGGGCGTGATCGAGTCGAGCCGGTTGCCGGCCGCGTCGCGGATCCCGTCCACGTCGGTCATCAGGACCAGCTGCCGTGCGCCGAGGCCGGCCGCCAGCCCGGCGGCAGCGTCGTCGGCGTTGACGTTGCAGACGATCCCATCCTCGTCGCGCGCGAGTGGGGCGACCACCGGGACCTGGCCACCGACCAGCAGCGAGTCCAGGAGGTCGCGACGGACCCCGGTGACGGTGGCGACCAGCCCCACGTCGGGGAGGCGGCGGCCGATGAGCAGCCCGCCATCGACGCCCGACAGCCCCACGGCATCGCAGCCGGCGTCGCGGAGGGCCGCCACGAGCTCGCTGTTGACCACGCCGCGCAGGACCGCTGCGGCGACCTCGAGCGCCTCGGGGTCGGTCACGCGCAGGCCGTTCTCGAAGCGGGTCTGGACACCCAGCCGCTCCAGCCACTCGGTCATCCGCTTGCCGCCGCCGTGGACCACCACGATCGGCCGCCGGCGGGCGACCTGCGCGATCTCCACCAGCATCTGCCGCTGGTCGGCCAGCGTCGTGCCGCCGAGCTTGACGACGACGATCTCGCTCACGTCGTGTACTCCGAGTTCTCTGTCACGTAGCCCTCCGTGAGCGGGCAGCCGAAGGCCTCGCCGGTCCCGGCGCCCAGCCCGAGGTCGAGGCGGACGAGGAGGTCGTCGGTGTCCATCGCGATCCGGGCGGCCGCCTTGTCGATTCCCACCGGACCGCCCGAGGGGCCGTCATAGGCGAGGTGGCCGGCGATGGCGATGCGCATCCGGTCGGGGTCGATGGCCGCCGGCCGGCCGGCACGCGCTGCGGCCTCGTCTGCCGGCATGCCGGCCGCCTCGAGCACCGCGGCCTCCGCGGCGCAGGCGTTGCCCGCCGCACCGGCGATGCGCCCCCAGTTCGCGTCCCGGCCATGGATCGCGGCCTTGACCAGCGCCGAGCTGATCACCGCGCGCGCCACCGCGCGGGCGTCCGCGTCGTCGGCCGCGCCGGAGACCTGGCACGTGACCAGCGACGAGGCCCCCTCGCCGTCCTGGGCCTGCTGGCGGGCGAGGTCGCGAGCGACGGCCTCCAGCGCGGAGGCCAGCGCGGCCCGGGCCACCGGATCGTCGTCGGCGGAGGCCGCGCCCGCGACGCCCGACGCCAGCAGGAACACCGTGTCGTTGGTGCTCGTGTCGCCATCCACCGAGAGCTGGTCCCAGGTGGTCGCCGCCGCATGCCGCAGCAGGTCGCGGAGCATCGAGGGCGAGGCCGTGGCGTCGGTGAGGACCACCGACAGCATCGTGGCCATCCGCGGGTGGATCATCCCCACGCCCTTGCTGATGCCGGTCACGGTGACCGGAACCGTCCCGCCGCCGGCCGCCGGCGCATCGATCGTCACCGTCGCCATCTTGGCCACGGAGTCGGTCGTGCACAGGGACACGGCCGCGCTCGCCAGCGCCTCGTCGGTCGCGGCGAGCCCGCCGGCGTCGACCCCGCCACCGCCCACCCGCGCGACCTCGGCCGTGACCGTGTCCAGCGGCAGCCGGACGCCGATCACGCCGGTCGAGAGGTGCAGGACCTGCGTCGGGTCGCAGCCCAGCGCCGCTCCCACCGCCGCGCCGATGGCCGCCTGGTCCGCGTCGCCGCCGGGACCCGTGGCCGCATTCGCGCTGCCCGAGGTCGCCACGATCGCCCGCGCGTAGCCGCAGGCAGCCTCCGTCCCACCCGTCGCCTGGAGGTTGGCCAGCGAGAGCCGCACCGGCGCCGCCGCGAGCCGGTTGGGCGTGAATACCGCGGCCGCGGGCACCGCACCGGCGACCGTCGCCACCAGCGCGAAGTCCTGGCGCCCCGAGGCCTTGATCCCCGCCTTGGTACCGGCCGCCGTGAAGCCGGCCGGGATCCGCGCCGCGCGCGCCACCGCTGGCCGATCGGCCGGGAGCGGGGCGAGAAGCGGATCGGTGGCAGGGGTCACGGACGAGCCTTTCGTGGCGAGTGGGGGCCGCGCTACGGCGCGAGCGGCAGCTGGAGCAGGCCGGTGGGCTCGGGCAGCCCGTGGACCACGTTGAACGCCTGGATCGCCTGCCCCGCGGCGCCCTTCACCAGGTTGTCGAGGACGCCGATCGCGAGCACCCGACCCGTGCGCTCGTCGAGCCGGCACCAGACCCGGAACTCGTTGGATCCGTACACGTGCTTGGTGGTCGGCGCGTGGTTCACCACGCCCACGAACGCCTCGCCCGCGTACGCCTCCGCGTAGAGGGTGTCGAGCTCCGCCTGGATCACCGGCCGGGTCGTCCTGACGTGGCAGGCGGACAGGATGCCGCGGGTCATCGGGACCAGGTGCGGCAGGAAGTCGATGCCCGTCGCGCCCGGGTTGGCGTCCGGGGTGGGGGACTGGCCGCGCAGCTCCTGCTCGATCTCGCCGATGTGGCGGTGGGTGAACATCGCGTACGCCTTGACGCTCTCGTTGACCTCGCCGAAGTGGAGGTCCGCCTTGGGATCGCGCCCGGCGCCCGACACTCCGCTCTTGGCGTCGATCACCACGTCGGCGATCAGGCCCGCTCGCGCGAGCGGCGCCAGGGCCAGGATCGAGGTGGTGGCATAGCAGCCCGGGGAGCCGACGATCGCGCCCGGCTTCGTGCCCAGCGCCGCCAGCTCCGCGCGATGCAGCTCCGGCAGGCCGTAGACCGCGGTCGGGAGCAGCTCGGGACGGGGGTGGTCGAAGTGGTACCAGGTCGGGTAGTCCGCGGGGTCGCGGAACCGGAAGTCCGGCCCCAGGTCCACCACCGTCTGGTTGCGATCGAGGAACTCGTCGATGCGGGCCGCGACGGCGCCGTGCGGGAGGGCGAGGAAGATCGCCTCGGCGTCCTCCGGCACCTTGTCGAACACGTGGAGGTCCCGGGTCGCCAGGTGCGGGTGGAACTGCGCGATGGGGTCTCCCTTGCGGTCCCGACCCACGAGGCCCGTGATCATCACGTGCGGGTGGAGCGCGAGCAGCCGGATCAGCTCCGCGCCCACATACCCCGTTGCCCCCACGATCGCCACCCGGACGGGTTCCCCGCCGGCGAGCGCCCTGGCGCCTCGCTGCGTCGCGGTCATGGCCGGGTGGGGGGATGACGCACGGTCCGCCGCGATCGCCGAACCCGTCGAGTCCGCGCTCACCGGCGCGCACAGCCGCTCACGGGCGGCAGGCTCGAGGACACGGAAACCGGGCGGATCGTCGTCATGGAATGACTATACACTTCGACTGCATACTCATGCAAGCCATTCCGCGACATGCAGCCCTCCGGGGGCCGGTTCTGCCCCCCAGTCACCGAATTCGCCGTCACGGCCCGCGTCCACCCATCCGCATTGCCTCCCAGGCAATGAGTCGCCCTGGACGGGATGCATACGCCTGTATTCGGCCGCTCAGGCGCCCTCCGCGGCGAATCCAGTGCCTGTCAGGCAACGCGCGACGGGCGGGCGAGCCCGCAGTCCGCCGGCAGGTCGACCCGACACGAACGCTCCGCCCGCGCTCCGCCGGGCTTGCCGGCTACGCGCCCCCGTACGCCTCCGCCAGGTTCGCCGCCTCGGCCTCGAACTGCTCGTGGTAGAGGCGCGCGTACAGCCCGTCGGCCGCCAGCAGCTCGCGGTGCGTGCCACCCTCCACGATCCGGCCACGCTCGAACACCAGGATCCGGTCCGCGCGCAGGATCGTGGACAGCCGATGGGCGATGGCGATCGTGGTCCGCCCCTCGGTGAGGCGGGCAAGGGCGGACTGGATGAGCCGTTCGCTGACGGTATCCAGCGAGGAGGTCGCCTCGTCGAGGATGAGGATCCGGGGGTCCTTGAGCAGCACGCGGGCGATCGCGATCCGCTGCTTCTCGCCCCCCGACAGCTTGTAGCCCCGCTCGCCGACGATGGTGTCCAGGCCCTCGGGCAGCTCGGCGATCCGATCATGGATCGCGGCGGCCCGCGTGGCGGTCTCCAGCTCGTCATCGGTCGCGTCGGGACGGGCGAACAGCAGGTTCTCGCGGATGGACGCGTGGAACAGGTAGGTCTCCTGGGTCACGAACCCGATCAGCCCGCTCAGGGAGGTGAGCTTGATGTCACGCACGTCGATCCCGTCGATCGCCACCCGGCCGCCCGCGACGTCGTACAGCCGTGGGATCAGGTAGGTCGTGGTGGTCTTGCCGGCACCCGATGGCCCAACCAGCGCGACGAGCTCGCCGGGTCGTGCCTCGAACGACACGTCCTCCAGCCCGAACGGCAGCGCCGGGGTCACGGGCAGGACGGCGCCCAGCTCGTCGTCGGGAGCCCCCGCTTCCTCGGTCTCGTCCTCGTCGATCTCGCCTGGCTCGTCCGCGTCAGCCTCCGCGGCCGCCGCCCGCTCGATCACCGGCTCGGCCGGGTAGCGGAAGGACACATCCTCGAATGCGACGGACCCGCGGACCTGCGACGGCTCCAGCGAGACGGCATCGGGGGAATCGGTGATCTCGGGGTGGAGGTCCAGGTACTCGAAGATCCGGTCGAACAGCGCGAGCGACCCCTGGATCTCCACCTGCACGTTGAGCAGCTGGCCCATGGGGAAGAACAGCCGGCTCTGGAGCGTCGTGAACGCCACGATGTCGCCGGCGGTGGGCGCCGAGGGATCGCCCGCCTGGGCCAGCATCCCCGCGAGCCAGTACACCAGCGCCGGGGTGATCGAGAAGATCGTGCCGATGATGGCGAAGAACCAGCGGCCGACCAGGGCCTGCCGGATCTGGAGCCGGGCGAGCTCGCGGTTGAGGCCCCGGAAGCGCAGGACGGACCGCTCCTGCGCCCCGAACGTCTTGCCCAGCAGCATGCCCGATACGGACAGGGTCTCCTCGGTCACCGCGGTCAGGTCCGCGAGCCGCTTCTGGGTCTCGGTGCTGACCTGGCGCCGAACCTTGCCCACCCGGAACGTGAGGTACAGGAAGAACGGCAGCATGCCCAACGACAGCAGCGTCAGCCGCCAGTCGATGAGGATCATAGCCACCATCGTCGACGCGGCGACCGCCACGTTGGAGGTGATCGAGCTCGCCGTGTCGGTGACGACGGACTGCACCCCGCCGACGTCGTTGGACAGCCGGCTCTGGATCTCGCCGGTGCGGGTGGACGTGAAGAACCGCAGCGACATTCGCTGGAGATGGGCGTAGAGCGCGTTGCGCAGGTCCTGCATCACGCTCTGGCCGATCAGGTTGTTGAGGTACGACTGCCCCACGCCGATCAGCCCCGACAGGATCGGCGCCGCGATCATCAGCCCGACGTACAGGTTGAGGTTCCCGAACTGCCGGCCGACGATCACCTCGTCGGTCAGGAGCTTGAGCAGGTACGGGTTGAGGAGGCCGATGAGGCTGGTCGCGATGATCGCGACGAACACGACGGCGACCTTGCCCCGGTACGGTCCGAAGAAGGCCATGATGCGCCGCGCCGTCTGACCCCGGCGCTCGGGCGGGACGTGGTCGAAGTCCCGCGACGGGGGCATCAGGCGTCCACCGCCACCACCGCCGCCCCCGCCGCCGGTTCTTGCGAGGGAGCGGACACCACCGCCACGGCCCGTCATGCGGGCGAGGCCGGGTCGGCCGGCGCGTCCGGGTCGGCCGCCTTGCCCGGCATGATCCCCGAGCCGGGACCTACCACGCGGTGGCGGTTGTTCGCTCGGCGATGCCCTCGCTCTCCAGCCAGCGCTCCGCGTCGATGGCGGCGCGAGCACCGTCGCCGGCGGCCGTCACGGCCTGGCGGTAGCGATGGTCCTGGACGTCACCCGCGATGAACACGCCGGGGATCCGGCTTGCCGTGTGCTCGTGGGCGACGAGATAGCCCTTCTCGTCGGTCTCCACCCAGTCGCGGAACACGTCCGTGTTGGGCTTGTGGCCGATGGCGATGAACAGGCCCTCGATGGGCATCTCGCGCAGGTCGCCGGTCCGCGTGTCCTTCAGGCGGAGGCCCTCCACCTTGGCGTCACCCAGGACCTCGTCCACGGTCGTGTTGGTGTGGACCTCGATCTTGGGGTTGCCGTAGAGGCGGTCGATCATGATCTTGGAGGCCCGGAAGCCGTCCCGGCGGTGGAGCAGGTGCACCTTGGACGCGAACCGCGTGAGGTAGTTGGCCTCCTCCATGGCGGAGTCGCCGCCGCCCACGACCGCGATCTCGCGGTCCCGGAAGAAGAACCCGTCGCAGGTGGCGCAGGCCGACACTCCGCGCCCCCGCAGGCGCTGCTCGGACTCGATGTTGAGCCACAGCGCCGAGGCGCCCGTCGCGATGATCACCGTCTCGCCGCGGTACTCGGCGCCCCGGGCCCAGGCCCGGAACGGGCGAGCCGAGAGGTCCACGCGATCGATGTCGACATCCACGAAGTGGGTGCCGAACTTTGCCGCCTGGGCACGGAACCTGGCCATCAGGTCCGGCCCGTCGATGCCGTCCGGGAAGCCCGGGTAGTTCTCGATCTCGCTGGTCAGCATCAGCTGGCCACCGGGGGCGGAGCCGGCCAGCACGATCGGCTCGAGGTTGGCCCGCGCCGCGTAGATGGCGGCGGTGAGCCCGGCCGGTCCCGAACCGATGATCAGGACGTGGGATTTCGTGCGGCCCTCGCCTGCCTCGGGCGCCGACGGTCCGCCGGCAAGCGGGGCGGCGTCAGCGGCACCATCCGCGATGATCGCGATGCCGCCCCCGAACGGGTTGAGCGGGGTGGCGCCGGTGGGCGTCGCGGCGCTGCCGGCAGGGGTCGCCGGCCCGCCTGCGGGGGTCGCCGGGGCGCCGCCTCCGAAGTTGATCTTGAGCGACCCGAATGGGTTGGCGCCGTCGCCGTCGCGGCCGGTGTTGTCGGTCATCGTGGGATTGTCGTTCCTGTCGTGGCTCTTGTCCTGACGTCACTGTACCACGCAGAGCGCATACCCCCCGGGGGTATCGAGCGGCGCTAGGAAAGGGCCTTGAGCGCGGGCACGAGCTCCCCGGCGACCACCTCCATCACGCGTGGATCGGCCACGTCGCGCACGCCGAAGATCACGTGCTGGGCACCCGCATCGGACAGCTCGCCGAAGCGGTCCACGACCTGAGCCACGCTGTCGCCCGGCGTGTCGCCGATGGCGAGCCGGACCGACTGGAGGGTCGAGCGCTCGATCTCGTCGGGGTCCCGGCCGATCGCCGCGCAATGCTCGCGGATGACCTCGTACTTGTGGTGGATCATCTCCGGGCCACCGAACACGTTGCTCGCGTCCGCGTACTGGGCCACGAGCCGGAGGGTCTTCCGCTCACCGCCGCCCCCGATCATGATCGGGGGGTGCGGTCGGCTGATGGCCTGCGGGGAGTTGAGCAGGCGGCTCGCCCGGTAGTGGCGGCCTTCGAACGCGGCCTCGGTGCCGTGCTCGCCCTCCCACAGCCCGTGGACGATCTGGAGCGTCTCCTCGAGCATCTCGAAGCGCTCGGCCAGCGGCGGGAACGGGAAGCCCAGCCCGCGTGACTCATCCTCGTTCCAGGCGGCGCCGATGCCCAGCCAGGCCCGCCCGCCGGACAGCACGTCCAGGGTCGTCGCGGCCTTGGCCCACAGCCCCGGGAGCCGGTAGTGCACCCCGCCGACCATCAGCCCCAGCCGGGCGCGAGAGGTGTGCGCGGCCATGAAGCCCAGCGCGGTCCAGCCTTCGAGCATCGGCTCCTCGGGGCGGCCGACGCCCCGGATCTGGAAGAAGTGGTCCATCACCCACAGCGAATCGAAGCCGGCCTCGTCGGCATCGCGGCAGATTCGGGCGAGGGTGGGTCCGATGGCCTCGGTCCCGCCGGGCCAGGTGAACGAGCTGATCTGCAGGCCGATCTTCATCCGCGCAGGGTAGCGCGCCACGCCGCGATCAGCGGAACAGGTCCATGTCGGCTGGGATGACCAGGTCGAGGACGGATCCCTCGCCCTGTGGCGGCCGGGCGCCGCGGACCAGCGCCACGGGGCGTCCCGCGATCTTGCCCAGCGCCAGCTCGGCGGCAGACGCGATCTCGTCGGCGACACCGCGAACGGTGGACTCCATCACCCGTCCATCGGCGTCGGCCGTGCCGCGCAGGTCCTCGAGCGGCAGCAGTCCGGCCACGCCGATCGCGACGTCGGTGATGCCCCAGCGCCACGGCCGGCCGAAGCTGTCGCTCACGATCACCGCGAGGTCGGTTCCGAACCGGGCCCGGATCGCCTCGCGGATGCGGGCCGCGGAGGCGTCCGGGTCCCGCGGGAGGATCGTCACCAGGTCGCCCGACTCGGGGCCGACGTTGCTCGCGTCCACGCCCGCGTTGGCGCACACGAAGCCGTGGTGGGTCTCGACGATCAGCACGCCGTGGGCCTGGCGCACGACGCGAACCGCCTGGTCCATCACCACCTGGATCTGGCGTGGGTCACGGTCCCACGCCTCCGCCCAGGCGATGGCGTCGGGAGAGGGCGTGACGGTCCGCAGGTCCACCGTGGCGCCCTCGGCCTTGGACACGATCTTCTGGGTGACAACCAGGACATCATCCGGCTCGAGCGGCAGGATCCCGCCGGCGGTCTCGAGGGCGTCGCCGATCAGCGCCCCGAGGTCGGCGCCGGCCGTCACCTCCGGCATCCCCGCGAGCGCGATGACGTCGACGCGGCCCTCAGTCGACATGGATGGCCTCCGCGATGGCTGCCTCGGCGAGCAACAGGTCCTCGGGCGTGTCGAGGTCGAGCTCCAGCACTTCGGTCAGCTCCACGAGGCGCGCGTCCGCCGACTCGGCCAGCCACGCGTGCCCGGCCCGGCTGTCACCCCCGAACGCGGGGTCGATGGCATCGGGTGGGTCGAGCAGCAGGGCGTTGGTCCCGCGTCGGTGCCGGTCCGGCGCCAGGACCACAGACGGTGATCCGGCAGCGTCGCCCGCGGCGAGGACCGTGGCCACGTCGGCGGACGTGATCGTGGGCAGGTCGGCGGGCAGGAGCAGGAGGCGGTCCCCGGTGGCCACCTCGCGTGCCTCCTGGAACGCGGGGTTGAGCCCACGCGATCGCTGGAGGAGGGGACTGGCCCCGCCGGCCTCGGCGACGGCGAGCGCCTCCGGGTCGGGTGACACGACGATGACCTCGATCACGCCGGGCGTGGCGAGGGCGGCTTCAACCGTCCGCCGGAGCATCCCCATGCACGAGATCACGGCGTTCCTCGGCGTCGAGCACCGCGCCCAGGCGCGACTTCGCGCCCTCCAGCGCCCGAACGGGGATGGCGACGCTGGTCGAGCGCGTCGATGCCGGCGTGGTCACGGGTGGGGGAGCGGGGGCAGGTGCACGCGGCTGATCCTAGCGCGCCGGGCGAGCACGGCCGGGGCGACGTCGCGTGGGATGGCAGCGCCGCCCCCACGCCGCCGCCCGCCCGCGGCGACCTGATCGTCAACGCCGGACCGCGACCAGCTCCCCGCGCCCGATCGGCACGACCAGGCCCTCCAGCCGCGGATCGCCGAGCGCGGCCTCGCGGAACGGGGCGAGGTCGCTGGCGTGCGACGTCAGGTTGTCGGCGACCAGCAGGCCGCCCGGCCGCAGGGCCTCGATCGCGGGCTCCAGCGCCCGCAGGTAGTCGCCCTTCTCGGCGTCGAGGAACACCATGTCCGCCGTGCCGGCGTGCTCGTGCAGGCCGGTGACGCCGTCCTCCAGGCGTGCCTCGACCAGCGTCTCCACGCCGGCGTCGTGGAACGTCGCCTGCGCCAGCTCCACCTTCGCCGGGTCGATGTCAAAGGTCGTCACGTGCCCGCTGGTCCGCGCGGCCCCGAGCGCGAGCCACAGCGAGGAGTACCCGGAGCTGGTGCCCACCTCGACGATCGTCCGGGCGCCCGTCGCCTCGACCAGCAGCCGCAGGAAGGCTCCGACCTCGGGGGAGATCGCCCGCAGGCGTTGCGCCTGCGGCGTGCCGTCCACGCGGTCGGCGGCGTCTCGTGCCTCGAGCGAGCGCATCACCTTCTCGATGCGCATGGGAATGTCGGCCATGGGGCGTCTCCGGCCATGCGGTGCGGTCCCGGACAGCCTATCGCCCCGGGGCCATCCCGGGCGGCCACCATCCCTTCGCCATCCGCTCGCCGGCCGATCGCCGGCCGATCGCCGGCCGGTCACCGGCCCGCCGGCACCTGCTGCGTGATGCAGTGAGGTCCGCCCCCACCGAAGTTGAGGGCGGCGCCGGGGACGCCCACGACCTCGCGACCGGGGAGGATCTCGCGCAGCCGGGCGAGCATCGGCTCGTCGTTGGCGTCGCCCGCGAGCGGCACGATCGCGGCGCCGTTGGCGAGGTACAGGTTGGCGTAGGCGAGGGCCGCGGTTGGCCCCGGGTCCAGGGGGGTGATCGAGAACGACCGGCCGACGGCATCGCGCGCGGCGCTGAGTGCCGCCGCATTCGCGTGACCGGTGACGTGCTCGGTGGCCGAGGGATCGGCGGGGACCTCGAGGAGGACGTGCGCCGGGCCCAGGTACGAGGCGATCCCATCCAGGTGTCCATCGGTCGCCTCGGGACCCACGTCCAGCGAATGCCCGAACGGGAGCCACACGACGGTGTCGACACCCAGGTAGGCCCGCAGCCCATCCTCGATCTGCGCACGGTCCAGATCCGGGTTCCGGTTGGGGTGGAGGAGGCACTGTTCCGTGGTCAGGACCGTGCCCTCGCCATCGACCAGGAAGGCGCCGCCCTCCAGGACGAACGGCGCACGGTAGAAGGGCAGGTCCAGGTGTCGCGCGATCAGCTCCGGCACGCGGGCATCGGCGTCGTGCGGGTGCCAGCGGTTGCCCCAGGCGTTGAACCGGAAGCCCACGACGGCCAGCCGGCCGGCGGCGTCCCGGACGAACACCGGCCCGTTGTCGCGCATCCAGGAGTCGTCGATGGGCAGCTCCAGGACGTCCACGGCAGCCCCGCACCGGTCGCGCACGTCGGTGGCGTCGCCCGGGTCGGCAACCATCGTCACCGGTTCGAACGCCGCGATGGCCCGGGCGACAGCGGCGTAGTCGGCCTTCGCCTCGTCCAGCCGCTCGCCCCACAGCTCGCGCCGGCACGGCCACTCCATCAGGCACCGGTCGTGGGGCTCCCACTCGGCGGGCATCCGGAACCCGTCCGCCGCCGGTGTGGACGCCCGTTCCTCGAACACGTCGTGCCCTCCCGTTGGTCCGTCGGAGGCGAGGCTAGAGCGCGGCCAGCACCTCGCCGGCGAGCCGTGCGCGCGAAGCCTCGTCGCTCATGATCGTGTCGGTCACCAGCGTACGCATGCCGAGCGCCCCGATCGCGGGCGCCAGCGCGGCATCGACCGCGTCCAGCACGAAGATGTCGACCAGGTCCGCGTAGAGGCGGGCGACGCCGAGGGCGCTGGACTCGTGGCCAAGCCCCGCGAGCATCCGGTCCGCGGGCCCCTTGAGCGCCCGCCCGCCGATGATGGGGCTCACCGCCGCGACCCGAGCGCCACGCGCCCGCGGCGATCGCCAGGAGCTCGCGCAGGCCGGGGACGGCCAGGATGGGCCCCACGGAGACCAGCGGGTTCGAGGGTGCGATCACGATCGCGCTGGCGGCATCGATGGCCGTGCGCACCTCGGGGGTCGGCGCGGTCTTCTCGATCCCGGTGAACCGCACCTCGAGCACGTCGGGCGCCTGGCGGCGATGGACGAAGTACTCCTGGAACTCGAGCCACCCATCGGCCGTGCGCACCTCGGTGGCCACCGGCCCGTCCGTCATCGGCAGGATCCGTGCCGCGATCCCGAGCGAGGCCTGGGCCTCCCGGCACGCTTCCGTCACGCGCGCCCCGGCCCGCACCCGCGCCGTCCGAACGATGTGCAGCGCGATGTCCCGGTCGCCGAGGCTGAACCAGGTCTCCTCCCCGTAGGCGCCCAGCTGGTCCATCACCGCGTGGGTGTCGCCCTCGATCCCCCAGCCCCACTCGACCTGTTCCATCCCGGCGAGGGTGTACAGGACCGTGTCGTGATCGGGCATCACCAGCAGCCCGTGACGCCAGCAGTCGTCGCCCGTGTTGACCACGACGGCCAGCCGGTCCCCGAGGTGCACGGCGAGGCCCTCGGCCAGCTTCGCGCCACCGACGCCCCCCGCGAGGACAACCACGCCGTCGGCCACGCTGCTCACCGGCTCACCCGTTGAGCAGCTCGACGACCTCGCCCAGCCGGTCGAGCGTCTCGGCGTCGTACGGAGCGGGCATGTCCACGAAGATGTGGCGGAACCCCAGGTCCACGATGGGGGCCAGGCCGGCGGCGATCTCCGCGGGGGTGCCGCAGAAGAAGTTCCAGCCCTCGTCAAACGTCTCTCCCGTGGCTGCGAGCCGGCCCCGGTACACGCTCATCGCGGCCTCGCTGGTGCCGCGGATCACCATGTCCACCGTCGTCGTGCGCTCGATCTCCGCCTCGTCCCGGCCCACGGCGGCGCAATGCTCGCGCAGGATGCCGTCGTGCTTGCGCAGCTCCTCGAGCGTGCCCATCGCGTTCCACTGGTCGCCATAGCGAGCGAGGGTCCGCAGCGTCTTCCTGGGGCCGGAGCCGCCGATCATGATCGGGAGGTGGGCCTGGACCGGGCGGGGTGCGACCAGCGCGTCCTTCATCGGGTACACCGGCCCCTCGTGGGTCACGAGCTCGCCGTCGAGCAGCCGCCGGAGCAGCATCACCGACTCGTCCAGCCGGTCCAGCCGCTCGCCGAACCCGGACCCGAAATCGAACCCGAAGGCCTCGTGCTCGCGTTGGAACCAGGCGCCGCCGATCCCCAGGACGGCGCGGCCGCCCGAGAGGTGGTCGAGGCTGGTGGCGAGCTTGGCCGTGAGCCCCGGATTGCGGAAGGTGTTGGCGGCGACCATCAGTCCCAGCGTCGCCTTCGTGGTCACCTGTGCCCAGCCCGACAGGATCGACCAGCCCTCGAGGATGGGTCCCTGCCACGGTCCCGAGATCGAGTTGAGGTGGTCCCAGGTCCAGAGGCTGGCCGCGCCGCCCGCCTCTGCCCGCACCGCCGCATCCCGGATCGCCGGCCAGGAGTCCGTCTGGGGCCACAGCAGGACGCCGATCTTCACCATCGCCCATGGTTCAGCCCTCCAGGCGGTCGTGGATGCCGGTGATCCGGACGAGGAAGGTGACCCGCGGCTGGGTGCGGAACGTGGCGACGGATTCCTCGCGTCGGGCCCTCGGGGTGGTAGCGGTGGGCGAGCGCCACGATGTCCTCGCGGGCGCGATCGACGTCCTCGATCACCTCGTCCACCACGCCGGTCATGCCCAGCCAGATCTCACCGTCCGCGGGGTCCAGCACGGACACGGCGACCCGCGGGTCGCGCATCAGGTTGAGGCACCAGCGACGGGGAGTGCGGCTGTTGAGCAGGATGCGGCCGTCCGGCTCGACGCGGTACCAGGCCACCGCCTGGCGGGGCGCGCCGTCGGGATCCAGGGTGGCAATCGACGCCACGTACCGTTGATCGAGGAAGGCGCGGGCGGCGGGGGAGAAGGCGGTCACGGTGGGCATGTCGTGATGGTAGCGGCCGGCCGCTGGCTAGGGCCTGATCGTCGACTTGGGGCAGCCATCCCAGCTCTGGGCGCAGTCGTCGGGCGGCAGGCCGCTGCCGCTCGCTCCGCCGGCGGACCAGGCTCCCACGGCCGCGGCGGTCCCGAGGCCGAGGCCCACGATCAGCAGCAACGCACCCAGCATGCCGAGGGTGCGCGAGCGCCGCGCCGGCAGCAGCGCGCGGCCCGGTGCCTGGGTGCCGGGGTCCGGGGCGGCCTCGATCCCCTCGAGCTCCCGGTGGACCAGACCTCGCTGCACGGCGTAGATCACGAGCAGCGCGATGCCGGCAACGAGCGTGATCAGCGAGGCGATGCCGATGGGACTCCAGCCGGCGAACAGCATGCTTGGCTCCCGGACGATTGTGGCGATGGAGGGGCGCGGGGTGAGCCTATCGCGCCGCGCGCGCACTCGTCGACAGGCTGGCGTCCACGGGGCGGCGTTGGCCTGCGGCGCCCTACCGCAGTCGCTCGCCCGCCTCCACGCGGGCCCCGATCCGGTTGGACGGCGGGGCCAGCGGGCATGCCCATCGCGGGTCGAACGCGCACGAGGGGTGGAACGCGAAGTTGAGGTCCACGACGAGGGTTCCAGCGTCTGGGTCACCGCCGAGGTCGGCACCCTTCGCGGTGTCGAGGACATACCGGCCGGCGCCGTAGGTCTCGGACCCGCAGGTGGCGTCGAGGAAGGGCAGGAACAGCCCGCCGGCGTAGCCGCGCATCCAGAACACGTCGAGCGGCGACGGACCGCCGGCAAGCGGCAGGATCACGCTCCCGATGCGGTCGAACGCGAGGTCGTCCGAGCCGCTGCTGGGCAGCGTGATCGGGGCACCGCGGCCGCCGCTCGCCCCGGATGTGGATGTCGGGCTCACCGGCAGCGTGAACCGGTATCGCTCGTCGTACGGCCAGTGGCGGGCGCGGAAGGCATCGCGCTGCGTGACCGGCACCGGTGACTGCGGATGGGTCCGGAACAGCACGTCGCGCTCGGTGCGCCAGCGCTCCCAGGCCGCGGCCGGGTCGGACGCCGCCGTCGCGCGGACCTCCGCGTACAGGTCGGCGATCCGCCGGCGCCAGTCTGCCAGCCAGCCGCGGTCAGCAGCCGCGGGAGTGGGCTCGTCCATCGCCGCATCCTAGGCCCACGGGGCAACCGTGCGAGAATGCCCCGGCATTCGACGAAGGAGGCGTGCGTGGCAGACCAGGCGGAGATCGGGATCTTCGGCGGCTCGGGGTTCTACTCCCTGCTCGAGGATGTGCGGGAGGCGAAGATCGACACCCCGTACGGCGCGCCCTCGGACTCGTTCTTCCTGGCCACCGTGTCCGGTCGCCGGGTCGCGTTCCTGCCGCGCCACGGCCGGACCCACTCGATCCCGCCCCACAAGGTCAACTACCGGGCCAACGTGTGGGCGATGCGCTCGCTGGGCGTGAAGGCGGTCATCAGCCCGTGCGCCGCGGGCTCGCTCCAACTCCACGTGGAACCCGGCCACTTCGTCGTCTCGGACCAGTTCGTGGACCGGACCAGCGGCCGCCCCGACACCTTCTTCGACGGGCCCATCGTGTCCCATGTCTCCTCGGCCGAGATCTACGACCCGACCCTGCGCGCCATCGCGCTCGACGTCATCCGGGAGCACGGCATCACGGTCCACGATGGCGGCACGGTCGTCGTCATCCAGGGACCCCGCTTCTCGACCAAGGCCGAGAGCAAGTGGTTCAGCGACGCCGGCTGGGAGGTCATCAACATGACCCAGTACCCGGAGGCCTACCTGTGCCGGGAGCTGGGCATGGCGGTCGTGAACATCGCGCTGATCACCGACTACGACGCGGGCGTGCTCGAGGGCACGGAGGCCGTGACGGCGCACAGCGTCCTCGAGGTGTTCGAGCAGAACGCCGAGCGGATCCGCAAGGTCGTCCTGGACATGGTGGCCCGCTTCCCGGCCGATCTCGATGCCCTGGGCGCGAAGGAGGCCCTGCGCTTTACCCGCGGGGATGGGCACGCCGCCGGGCCGGCCGATATCCGCCTGTTCGAGACGGGACTGTAGGCGCCCGGATGTCATCCTCGACGGCCACGAAGGCTCCTGAGCAGACGCACGGCTGCGTGCGCTGCGGCGCGCCCATCCCGCTCCACGAGGGCATGTGCGAGGCCTGCAACCCGCTCGGGCTCAAGGCGCCGGCCGCATCGCAGGCCCACGGGACCGTGTTCGTGGGAATCGTGATCGCCGTGGTGATCATGGCCGTGGTCGCCCGCGCGCTGATCGCCGACGTCGGGCCGTTCACCTCGTCGGTCGCCGGGGTGGCCACGGATCCGGCGGGGTTGCTGCTCACCGTGAGCGTGACCAACGAAGGCACCAATGCGGGGACGACAACCTGCCGGATCGACGACCCGTCGCGCGGCGGCATCGGGCCCGACGCGATGTTCATCGAGAGCCCGAAGGTCGAGGGCGGGCAGACGATCACCTTCGACGTGGTGGTCCCGGAGTTCGGGACGGAGCCCCGCGAGCTGCTCGCGGACTGCGGTTCGTGACGGCATCGCGGTACGCGGCCGACGCGGCGTTCACCCGCGAGCTGGCGGAGCGGGCCGGCCGCCTGCTGCACGAGCACTATGAGCACGTCGAGACCATCGACCACAAGTCGGCCCGGGACGTGGTCACCGAGGTTGACCACCTGTCCGAGGCCCTGATCCTCGATGCGATCCGCGGGCGGCACCCGACCGACGGGGTCCTGGCCGAGGAGTCCGGCGCCCACCACGGTCGCGGGTCCACGCCGGGCCGGGCGGCGGTGGCCGAGGTCTCGCGCGCCCTGGCGTCCGGCCGGACCTGGGTGGTTGACCCGCTCGACGGGACGGTGAACTACGCCAACGGGATCCCGTACTTCTGCGTGTCGATTGCGCTGGTCGAGGACGGCCGGCCGGTGGCCGGCGCGGTCTGCGACCCGATGCGCGGCGAGACCTGGTGGGCGACCGCCGATGGTCCGGCGTGGCTGGGCGACCGCGAGATCCACGCGTCGCGCAAGGAGGCGCTCACGGACTACGTGATCTCGCTGGCCCTCGGCGGGCGGGGGGTCGCGACGCGCGGGCGGGCCGTGCGCAAGGCCATCCGGGCGGCACGCAACACGGGATCGGCGGCGCTGGCCCTCGCGTACGTGGCGAACGGGCGGTTCGATGCCTTCCTCCAGTCCGGTGGCATGTCCGCGTGGGACGTCGCCGCGGCCGGGCTGATCGCCGAGCGCGCCGGGGCGGTGGTGACCGGCGCGAGCGGCGGCCCCTGGTTCGACGTGGAGGGGGCGACCCGCGGGTTCGGGATCGTGGCGGCGCCGGCGCCCCACCACGCAACGCTGCTCGGGCTCTCTCGCGGGTAGACTCGCAGCCTCGGGCGGCCCGTCGACCCGCGGTCCTGGTCCGGAGGAGGCTCACGGAGGATCGCATGAACATCAAGGATGTCGAGGGGATCGGGCCGGTCTACGCCGAGAAGCTGGCAGGCGCCGGGGTGAGCACCACGGATGCATTGCTGGAGCGGGGCGCGCGGCCAAAGGGTCGGGCGGAGCTGGCGGACGAGACCGGCATCTCGCCCAAGCTGATCCTCGAGTGGGTCAATCACGTCGATCTGATGCGGGTGCACGGGGTCGGCTCCCAGTACGCGGACCTGCTCTCGCTCGCGGGCGTGGACTCGCCGCTGGAGCTGGCGCGGCGCAACCCCGCCAACCTGGCCGGGACCTTTGCCGAGATCGATGCCGCCCGACCGGACGATGTGCGTCGAGTCCCGTCCGAGGAGACCGTGACCGGCTGGGTCGATCACGCGAAGTCGTTGTCCCGGGCCATGTTCCATGAGGACGGGCCGGCGTCGGGGTCGGCGGGTGCGAGCACCGCGCCGGCGCCCGCAACGGAGCCGGCAGCCGGTGCCGCGGCTCCCACGCCCGATGAGAAGGCGGAGCCGGCACCGGTGCCGCGACCCGCTGCCAGGCCGGCACCCGCAGCCAAGCCGGCGCCTGCCACGAAGGCCGAGCCGCCCGCCAAGCCGGCGCCTGCCGCGAAGCCCAAGCCTGCCGCCAAGCCCAAGCGCGCCGCCAAGCCGGCGCGGGGCTCGTCCCGGCGCCCGGCCGCGATGCTCAAGGGCCTGTGGGCCAGGGTCAAGCGACTGATCCGCCGGGGCTAATGGGCTCGACCGGCCACTTCGGCGGCCGGCCGGATCAATCCCGCCAGCGGTGCGGGCGCTCGGCGAGTCGCGCCAGCCCCCATGCCTCGCAGAACGCGTGCCATCGTGCGCGGTCCGCGCCCTGCCACCGGAGCTCGTCCACGTCCGCCTGTGGGATCGACACCCCGTCGGCCGTCGTCCGCAGCCGGGCCAGGTCCCGGTAGAGCAGCGCCTCGTCCATCCGGTCGCGAAGCGTCGCCGCCAGGGCCGGCGCGCCCCGGAGCCCGGGCACGTCCCAGTCGGATGCCGCCGACGGGACCGCCTCCAGCGAGCCATACCGCGCGAGCACCGCTGACGCGGACTTGTCGCCCCAGCCGGGCAGGCCCGGGAAGCCGTCGGCCGCATCGCCCACCAGCGCCAGCCGATCGGCGACCGCGGACGGCGGCACGCCCCACTTCGCACGCACCCCGGCGTCGTCGTAGACCAGGTCGCGACGCCGGTCCCAGAGCACCACCCGCTCGTCGCGCACGCACTGGGCCATGTCCTTGTCCGGGGTGCAGATCAGGATCCGCTCGACGCGAGCGTCGGCGGCGAACCGCTCGGCGGCAGCGGCGATCGCATCGTCCGCCTCGTACTCGACCATCGGCCACAGCACGATCCCCAGCGCCTCGATGGCGGCCTCCGCGACCGCGAACTGTGCGAGGAGCTCCGGGTCCATTCCCGCCTCCGTCTTGTAGCCCGCGTACAGGTCGTTGCGGAAGGAGCGGATGACACGATCCGTGGCGCACCCCACGTGCGTCGCGCCCTGCTCGCGGAGCAGGTAGAGGAGCTGCTCCACGAGGCCGGAGACACCGCTCAGGACCACGCCCTCGCGACCGAGCACGGGCGGGCGCGGCGAGAAGTGGGCGCGGAACAGCTCGTATGTGGCGTCGACCAGGTGGACCTGCATCGGGCGGCGGCGGGGCGGCGGTCAGTCCGTGTCGCCGGTCTCGACCAGCTGCTTGAGCCGGTGGAGGTCGGCCTGGAAGATCTCGCGGAGGATCGGGGCCTGGAGGCGCGCAGCCAGCTCGGGCAGGAAGGGCGGTACCAGCGTCTCGTCCCAGCGCACGATCGTGGTGGTGCCGTCGGCGCCCGGCTCCAGGGTGATCACCCCGCCGCCCTTGAACAGGCCGTGGTGGCGGATCGCGTACCGGGTCGGGGGCTCCAGCTCGGTGACCTCGACTGGGTCCGTCATGCTGATGCCGAAGATGCGGACCGTGGCCTCGCCGCGCGTCCCGACCCGCGCCGGCCCAGGGGTCAGGAGGCGGATGTCCTTCATCTCGTGCATCCAGGCGAGCTGGAGCGCGATGTCGGCGACGACAGCCCAGGTCCGCTCGATGGGGGCGTCGATGACCTCCAGCATCCGCAGGGGCCGTGGCGCGGCGGACCCGCGACGGGCGGCGAGGATGCGATCGACGACGAACGCGATCGGCAGCGCGATCGCGAGCAGGAGGAGGAGGCGGAGGGGACGGCGGATCATCGGTGCGGTCAGGGTATCTCGCTTGCGTCGATTGCCACGTTCCCGTCGATCGCCCCGCTCTCGTCGATCACCACGCCGGCGGCGGCCATCTCCTCGAGCGCCCGGCGCCCGTCACCTTCCTGCACGTTGACGGCCGCGATGGCGTCCGTGAGCACGGTCGTGCGGAAGCCCAGCCGGGCGGAATCGAGCGCGGTTGCCTTGACGCAGTAGTCCGTCGCCAGCCCGACCACGACGACCTCCTGGACCCCGGCCGTCTCGAGCAGGGGCTGGAGAATCGTAGGGACGTCCGCGCCGGTCACGGCGTCGCGCATGGTGAACGCGGAGTAGCCGTCTTCGCCGTTGCTGCCCTTGCGCACGATGCACGTGCCCGGCGGTGCGTCCAGCGCCGGGTGCAGCTCGGCGCCCCAGGAGTCGGCTACGCAGTGGACCGGCCACGGACCGCCGTCGCGCGCGAAATGCGGCGTGTGGCTCGGGTGCCAGTCCTGGGTGAGCACGAGGAATCCACCGCTCGCCAGCGCCAGGGCCGCCTCCCGGTTGATGACCGGGATGACGTCCGGTGCGCCCCGTACCGACAACGAGCCCCGCGGGTCAGCGAAGTCGTTCTGGACGTCGACGATGACGAGGGCGACCCCCGTCTGGTAGCGCACCATGCGTTGAGGCTAGCGCGGTTCTGGCCTCACGTCGCGGGCCGGGTGTCACGGTCGGGCGAGGTCCTCACCCGGTGCGGTCGAGCGAGGTCCTCACCCGGTGCGGTCGAGCGAGGTCCTCACGCGGTCAGATGACCAGGAGGCCGCTTGCTTCGGGAAGGCGCCCCGCGCCGAGCGATCTCAGCAGGTCCCGGCCGTCGAGCGGCAGGAGCGAGCGCAGGTCCTCTCGATGAAGGGCGAGAACCCGCCGATTGGCCGCTGTGTCCGACACGATGAGGATGAGGAGGTCCACCGCTCCGTCGCGCAGCTTGAGGGCCAGCCGCCGCTCCAGGGCCTGGACATCCGCAAGCCTCGTTTCCGCCTCGCACCCGGCCCGCCGGTCCCGCAGGACGACGCATGCGTCCCACGCCCGGCGATCGCCCGGGATCGGCAGTGGCACCTCCGTCGTCCAGATCGCCCCTGGCGGAAGCCTGGCCCGGAACCGCTCGAGGAGCGCAAGCTGCGCACGGTCACGGACCGGGTCGCCGTCCGGATAGAGTCTCGCTCCCAGACGAAGCCCGACCGCCGTACCGGCCCGGGCGGCCTGCCCGAACGTAAGATCCCGGTTGGAGCCTCGCTCGATCCGCCCGAGCTGTGCGTGCGACATGCCGGCCGCCGCGCCGGCTGCATGCTGGCTCAGGCCCGCGGCCAGTCGTGCCGCGCGCAGGTCCTCGCCAACCTGGCGCTGGATGCGAGCGGCCAGGTGTCGTCCCTCGTCAGCGGGATTGCGTCGGGTGGGCATGGCGCAATCCTGGCGGGCCCCACTCATCTGGCGCTTACGCCAGCCCCGATCCAGCCCCGGCCCAGCCCGGCCCGCTGTTGGCTGCCGCGGTACGCCCCGCCGTGGCAGGCTCGCCCGACGTGATCGGCTCGCCCAGCGCTGCTATCGCGCTCGTCCGCCGCTGTCCCGCCGTGGTCCACTCGCCCCGCCGTCGTCCGCTCGCCCCGCCGTGGTCCACTCGCCCCGCCGTGGTCCGCTCGCCCCGCCGTGGTCCGCTCGCCCAGCGTTCGCTATCGCGGTTCACCCGGCAGTGTGAACGCCCGGCGAGCCGTCCCACGGCTGACGGGCCCGCCAGTGTCGCCGCCGCTCGCCCAGAGAGCAGCGCGGCGGATATCGCGTCCGGCGCGCAAGGACAACCGCGACAGGGAACGCTGGGCGTTCAGTGGGAGGTGGCCGTTCGGCGGGAAGCGGCAAAGCGTGAACCCACCGCCGAGCCCCGCCCCGCCCCGCGCGAGCCACCCGCCCCGCCCCGCCCCGCGGGAGCCGCCACCCGCGCGACCCGAGCCCCCGCGCGAGCCACGCATCGGGGCTACGCTTGAAGCCCCCGAAGGCGAGACCGTCGCCAGCGTCCACGGAGCCCCGATGTACATCGACGATTTCAAGCAGCAGCTGCCCGACATCGACGAGGCCGAGACCCGCGAGTGGATCGACTCGCTCGACCAGGTCCTGGACCAGGCGGGCGAGAACCGCGCCCGGTTCCTGATGTTCAAGCTGCTCAAGCGGGCTCGCCAGCGCCAGATCGGCGTCCCGGCCCTCACCCAGACGCGCTACATCAACACGATCAGCCCCGAGCAGGAGCCCTACTTCCCCGGCAATGAGGAGCTGGAGCGGCGGATCCGCCGGCTGATCCGCTGGAACGCGGTGGCGATGGTCCTGCGGGCGAACGTGCGCTTCCCGGGTATCGGTGGCCACATGTCCACCTATGCGTCGGCCGCGAGCCTGTATGAGGTGGGCTTCAACCACTTCTTCCGCGGCAAGGAGCACCCGGGTGGCGGCGACCAGGTCTTCTTCCAGGGCCACGCGGCGCCCGGCATCTACGCCCGCGCGTTCCTCGAGGGTCGCCTCTCCGGGGAGGACCTGGACCACTACCGCCGCGAGACCGGCGGCCGCGGCCTCAGCTCGTACCCCCACCCGAGGCTGATGCCGGACTTCTGGGAGTTCCCCACGGTCTCGATGGGCCTCGGCCCGCTCGCGGCCGTGTACCAGGCGCGCTTCAACCGCTACCTCCACAACCGTGGCCTCAAGGACACCAGCCAGCAGCGCGTGTGGGCCTACCTGGGCGACGGCGAGATGGACGAGCCCGAGGCGATCAGCGGGATCGCGCTTGCCGCCCGGGAGGGCCTGGACAACCTGACGTTCGTGGTCAACTGCAACCTCCAGCGTCTCGACGGACCCGTCCGCGGCAACGGCAAGGTCATCCAGGAGCTCGAGGGCCTGTTCCGCGGTGCCGGCTGGAACGTGATCAAGGTGATCTGGGGCCGGGAGTGGGACGAGCTCCTCGCGCGCGACTCGGACGGCGTCCTGGTCGAGAAGATGAACACGACCGTGGACGGCGAGTTCCAGAAGTACTCGACCTCCACCGGCCTCTACGTCCGGGAGCACTTCTTCGGGCCCGACCCGAGGCTTCGCAAGCTCGTTGAGCACCTCACCGACGGGGACATCGAGCGCCTCCGCCGCGGCGGCCACGACTACCACAAGGTGTTCGCCGCCTACAAGGCCGCGACCGAGCACCGGGGCGCACCGACCGTGATCCTCGCCAAGACCGTCAAGGGCTGGACGCTGGGCAAGGGTGTCGAGGCCCGGAACTTCACGCACCAGGCGAAGAAGCTCCGCGAGGACGAGCTGCGCGTGTTCCGCGATCGCCTCGAGCTGCCCATCCCCGATGACAAGCTCGCCGAGGCGCCGTACTTCCACCCGGGCTCCGGCTCGCCGGAGGTGGAGTACATGATCGAGCGCCGGGCCTCGCTCGGCGGTTCGGTCCCGCGACGCGTCGTCCGGTCGGCGCCGCTGCCCAGCCCCGCGTCCGCCGTGGACGCCGAGTTCGCCGCCGGCGGCGCGACCGAGGTCTCCACGACCATGGTCTTCGCGCGCCTGCTTCGCAACCTCCTGCGCGATCCGGGTATCGGCAAGCGGATCGTCCCCATCATCCCGGACGAGGCGCGCACCTTCGGCCTCGACCCGCTGTTCAAGGAGGTCGGCATCTACGCGGCCCATGGGCAGCACTACACCCCCGTGGACTCGGAGCTGCTCCTCTCATACCGCGAGTCGATCGACGGCCAGGTGCTGGAGGAGGGGATCAACGAGGCCGGATCGATGGCCTCGTTCCAGGCGGCCGGCACGGCCTATGCCACGCACGGCGAGCCGATGATCCCGTTCTACATGTTCTACTCGATGTTCGGCTTCCAGCGGACCGGCGACCAGGCGTGGGCGTTTGGCGACCAGCGCGGCCGCGGGTTCATGATCGGCGCGACGGCTGGCCGCACCACGCTCGCGGGCGAGGGGCTCCAGCACGACGACGGTCACACGCACGTGCTCGCCTCGACGGTGCCGGTGATCCGCGCCTACGACCCGGCGTTCGCGTTCGAGCTGGCCGCGGTGGTCCGCGAAGGGATCGAGCGGATGTACACCGACGGCGAGGACGTCTTCTACTACGTCACCGTGTACAACGAGAACTACGCCCAGCCCGCAATGCCCGCGGGCGCCCAGGAGGGCATCGTCCGGGGGTTGTACCGGTTCGCCGCTGCCCCCAAGGTTCTGAAGGCCAAGGGTCGGGTCCGACTGGTGGGCTCGGGCTCGATCATGCAGCAGGTCATCGCCGCCCAGGGCCTCCTGGCCGAGAAGCTCGGGATCGCGGCCGAGATCTACTCCGCGACCTCCTTCCAGCAGCTCCGTCACGACGCGCTGCAGGTCGAGCGCTGGAACCGGCTCCACCCGGAGGCGTCGCCGCGCGTTCCCTACGTGGCCCAGGTCCTGGGCTCCGAGGGTGGCCCCGTCGTGGTGGCCACCGACTGGATGAAGACCCTGCCGGACCTCATCGCGCCGTGGGCGCCGCAGCCCTACATCACGCTCGGAACCGACGGCTACGGGCGGAGCGACACCCGGGAGGCCCTGCGCGCCCACTTCGAGATCGACCCGCCGCACATCGCGGCGGCAGCCCTCGCCGGTCTGGTCCGGTCCGGCGCCTACGACGCGAAGGCCGCGGCCGCCGCGATCCGGGAGCTGGGAGTGGACCCGGAGTCGGCCGACCCGCTCACCGCCTGATCCGGCCTGCGGGACTTGATCAGGCAACCCTGCGACCCGATATCAAGCAGGCTTGACGATGGTCGCGGCGGTCCGTAGGATGGCGGAGCAATCGCGCTTCCCGTCCCCCGCAGGGCGTCCCGCCCCGCTCCACCTGCGTATCGGAGCTCCATCACCGTGGATGTTGGATCCTTCACCAGTGGCCTCCTGACCGGCCTTCGAGAAGGGGTCGAGGCGGCCCTCATCGTGAGCATCATCCTGGCCTATCTCGCCAGGACCGGGAACCGGCACCAATTCGGCCGGATCTGGATCGGGACCATTGGAGCGGTCGCGGTCTCGCTGGCCGCCGGAGCTGCCCTGTTTGCCACGATCGGCAGCCTCGAGACGCCGTACGAGCAGATCTTCGAGGGCCTCACGATGATCGCGGCCGCGATCGTCGTGACCTGGATGCTGTTCTGGATGCGGCGCCAGGCGGCCTCGGTCAAGAACGAGCTGCACGCGGCGGTAGACCGGGTCTTGACCGGGGGCACCGTGGTGGGCCTCGCCGTGCTTGCGTTCACGGCCGTCATCCGCGAGGGGCTCGAGACCGCGCTGTTCCTGGTCGGCCAGGCGACCTCCGCCGATGCCGGCGCCGGGGCCGTGCTCCTTGGCGCGCTCGTCGGGCTGGGCATCGCGGTGCTGCTGGGCGCCGGCTTCTACCGCGGGGCGCGGCTGCTCAACCTCCGAACGTTCTTCCGCTGGTCGGGCATCGCCCTCATCTTCATCGCCGCCGGCCTCGTGTCCAAGGCCACCCACGAGTTCGTCGAGATCGGCTGGGTCACGATTGGCACGGGAACCATGTTCGATATCAGCGCCGCGCTTCCCCACGAGGCGATGACCGGGGCGCCGGATGGCGTCCTCCTGCTGGCCGGCCAGTTCCTTCGGGCGCTGTTCGGGTACACGTCCCAGCCTGAGACGGCAACCTTCATCGTCTGGTTTGGCTACGTGGCGCTGGCCCTGACCGCCTTCCTCCGGCCGGTCTCGCGGCCGGCCGCGGTGACCCAGCCCAGCCCCGGGACCAGCGCCGCGTCCTGAGCGGAGGGCGGCTCAGCCCGCCGGCACCAGCTTGAGCACGCGGCCACCAGGCAGATCCGTGAGGTACACCTCGCCGTCGTCGCCGAGCCCGATGGAGCTGATCGACGACCCGGTCTCGAGCAGCGTGATCGGGGCCTGGGCGGCATCGAGCCCGGCGTCGATCGCCCACAGCGTGCCGCTGCAGTAGTCGCTGAACAGGTAGGCGCCCCGGAGCGCCGGGATCGCCTCACCCCGATAGACCACGCCTCCGATGACCGAGCACCCTTCCCCGTGTCCGTACTCGGTCACCGGCATGGTGACGCCGGCCGGGTCACAGTCGGTCGATGGGTTGTAGCAACGCCGGCCCTCCCAGCGCCGCCAGCCGAAGTCGAGCCCACCCGCCCCGGCCAGTGCCACGTCGACCTCCTCCCAGCTGTCCTGCCCCACGTCGCCGATCCAGATGTCGCCGGTCGCACCGTCCACAGACGCCCGGAACGGGTTGCGCAGCCCGATCTCGAACACCTCGGGCCGCCCACCGCTGGCGGCGTACGGGTTGTCGGCGGGGATCGCGTAGGGGGAGCCGGCGGGCGCGCCGAGCACGTCGATCCGGAGCAGCTTGCCCAGGAGGTTGCCGGGATCCGAGGCGCGGTTCTGGGGATCGCCCCCGGACCCGCCGTCCCCCAGCCCGATCAGCAGCATCTCGCTGGCGTCGAAGCCGATCCAGCCGCCGTTGTGGTTCGCGTACGGCTGGGGCTCGGTCAGGATGACCCGCTCCGAGGCCGGGTCCAGGATCGAGGCACCACCCGGGGCAAGACGGAGCTCACTGATCGTGGTCGCGCCGCCGTCGCCCGAGTAGTGGACCCAGGCGCGTGGCTGCTCCGGACCGAAGCCGGGCGGGAACGCGAGGCCCAGGAGCCCGCGCTCGCCGCCAGCCGTGACCCGGTCCGCGATGTCCAGGAACGCGGTGCCGGCAACCGAGCCGCCCTCGACCACGCGGATACGGCCGGGCTGCTCGGCCACGAACAGGCGCCCCGAGGAATCGCCGGAGCCCGTGACGAACACGGGCTGGTCGAAGCCATCCGCCACGGTGTCCACGCGGACCGCGACGGCAGCCAGGTCGGGGCGCTCGAGGCCGCCGCCCGGGATCACCGGGGCGCCGCTCGACGAGGAGCTCGGGCCGGGGGTCGCGGCGGCCGATGGCCCGCTGGGATCGGTGGCAGCGGGGCTGGTCGGGGTCGGCGCGCTCGCCCCGCAGGCGCTCACCAGCAGCGCGGCGACCAGGGCCGCGGAATAGAACGGGGAGATCGCGAGCTGCCGCATCGCCGCCAAGGGTAGGGCAAGCACGACCATCAACCCGCCGGGGGCTCAGGCCGGCGGTCGCGACCGGAAGCGGTCCAGCCGCGCCGCGAACCCCTCCGCATGGACGGCGCTGGTGCCGTCCTCGTCGTGGCGGAACAGCACGTAGGCGTCCATCCCGTCATCGAGGAACGGCGCGATCCGCGCGGCCCAGGCGTCGAGCGCCGCGTCGTCGTAGTCCGTCCGGCGCAACCGCAGGTAGAGGAACGACCCCGTGCGCCGGATATCGGGGGTCTCGGCTTGGTCGTCGAGGTCGGTCGTGCACAGCACCGCCCCCGCGGCGCGCAGCGCGGCAAACGTCTCGTCCACGTGCCACGAGGCGTGCTGGGCCTCCAGCACCAGCGGGATCGACCGCGGCCACGCGTCGAGCAGGCGCGTCAGGCGGCCGTCATCGCGGGCGGCCTTGGCGTCGATCCGGAACAACACGGCTCCCAGCCGCTCCCCGAACCCGGGCAGTGGCTCCGTGAGCCATGGGATCGAGTCCGCGGCGGAGCCGTAGAGGGACCGGACGCTGGCGCCGCGCTGGGCCTTCACGACGAACCGGAAGCCGGGAGGCGTCGCGGCCACCCAGGCCGCGATCCTGTCGGCAGTCGGCCGTGCGTAGAAGGTGTTGTTGAGCTCCACGGCGGGCAGGCGCGACGCGTAGTGGGCGAGGAGGTCGCGCGACCGCAGCGACGACGGATAGAAGCGCGGCGCCCACGACGGATAGGCGAAGCCGCTCGTCCCGGCGTAGAGGCGGCCTGTACGGCGGACAGGCCCGGCTGTCAGGTCCCCGGGTCCATGCACGACGAGTCGGCCGTCGCGTCGCGGCCGAGCTGGTCGAGAACGCCCGAGCAGCCGCGCTCGATCGCCGCGCGGTCGCGGTCGCCGATGGGATCGAGGAAGTAGCGCTGCACGCCGTCGAGGTGGGTCCGGGACGCCTCGCGCAGGCGCGCCAGACCGGCGGCCGTCAGGGCGGCCTCGGCGCCGCGCGCGTCCGTCACGCACGCCGATCGCTCGACCATGCCCGCGGCCTCAAGGCGGTCGACCAGGCGCGTGATCCCGCTGCGGGAGAGCAGCACCCGGTCCGCAAGCACGCTCATCCGCAGCCGGCGATCCGGCGCATTGACGAGCTGCAGGAGGGCGTCGTACTCCGCGAGCGAGATGCCGTGGGTGGCCTGCAGCTCCTCGTCCAGACGCCGGAGCAGGCGTGCGTTCGCCTGGATGAACGCCCGCCACGCACCCAGGCGCGGATCGTCGGCGGTCACCTGGGTCGCGAGGGTCGCTGCGGAGGTCGCCATGGCGGACATCCTACCCCAACGGCGACCTGATTGACAACGCAACTATCGTGGCATATCGTTGCTCATGCAACTACAGTTCCGGTGGGGAGGATCCCCGCCGGGCACGCTCGGAAGGACCCCACGCACATGGCTGTCACGACCTGGAACATCGACCCCGCCCACACGGACGTGGTGTTCTCCGCCAAGCACATGATGGTGACCACCGTTCGCGGCAAGTTCCCCGACGTCTCGGGCACGATCACCCTGGACGAGGAGCACCCGACGAACTCGACCGGCACCTTCACCATCGGCGTCGCCTCGCTCACCACGGGCGTAGAGCCGCGCGACGCACATCTCCGCTCCGCCGACTTCTTCGATGCCGAGAACCACCCGACCGCCACCTTCGTCGCGACCAGGATCGAGGGCAAGGGCGGCAATGAGTACGCCGTCTCGGGCGATCTCACGATCCGGGAGACGACGAGGCCGGTCACCTTCGACATGGAGCTGCTGGGCTTCTACACGGGCATGGATGGAGCGCGCCGCGCGGGATTCCACGGTACCGGCGCGATCGCCCGCGAGGCGTTCGGCCTGGGCTGGAACGTCGCCCTTGAGGGCGGCGGCTGGCTCGTGGGCAAGGAGGTCAGGCTCGAGCTCGACGTCGCGGTCCAGGAGGCCGCGGCGGCCGCGGTCGACGAGGGGAACATCGCCGCCTGATCGCACGATCCCAGCTCCCATGCGGCGCCTCGGCGGATGGTCCGTCGGGCGCCGCTCTGCGTCCGGGCCACCGTCACGCGTCCGGCCGCGGACGACTCGCGCTACGATCGGGGCCACGAAACCCGCCCGCGAGGACCCCATGCCTGAGCTCGACGTCGAGGCGCTGCGCGCCCGCTTCCCGGCCCTCTCCATCGAGCAGGATGGCCGTCCCGTCGCGCTATTCGACGGCCCCGGCGGCACCCAGGTCCCGGACTCGGTCATCGAGGCCGTGTCGACCTACTACCGGACCTCCAATGCGAACCACGAGGGCCCGTTCCTCACCTCGCGTCGCAGCGACGCGGTCGTGGCGGAGGCCCACGCGGCGCTCGCCGACCTGCTGAACGCCGCCGATCCCGCCGAGATCAAGCTCGGCGCCAACATGACCACGCTCACGATGCACCTCTCCCGCTCGATCGCGGCAAGCCTCGAGCCAGGCGACACCATCGTGGTCACCAGCCTGGACCACGAGGCGAACGTCGGCCCCTGGCGCACCGCCGCGGCAGATCGGGGCCTCAACGTGCGGACCGTCGACATCCGCCCCGACGACGTGACCCTCGACATCGAGGCCTTCGACACCATCCTCCACGAGCGCCCGAAGCTCGTCGCCTTCGGCTGGGCGTCGAATGCCGTCGGCAGCATCAACCCCGTCGGCGAGCTGGTCCGGCGCGCGCACGAGGCCGGCAGCCTGACCTTCGTCGATGCCGTCCACGCCGCCCCGCACCTCCCGATCGACGTCCAGGAGGTCGACACGGACTTCCTCGCCTGCTCCGCCTACAAGTTCTTCGGGCCGCACGTGGGCGTCCTGTACGGCCGGCGCGAGATCCTGGACTGCGCTGCCGACCTACAAGCTCCGGGTCGCCGACGACCGCTTCGAGACTGGCACGGGCAACTTCGAGGGGATCGCCGGCTCGCTCGCCGCGGTCGAGTACCTCGCCGAGGTCGGGCGCCGGTTCGGGGCGCCGTACTCGGCGCGGTTCCCGGGGTTCACCGGGCGCCGGCTCGACACCCACGCCGGCATGGCCGCCATCCGCGCCTACGAGATGACCCTGTTCGGCCGCCTGCTCGACGGCCTCGAGTCGATCCCCGGCGCGAAGGTCTGGGGCATCACCGACCGCGCCCGCTTCGATGAGCGCACGCCCACCGCGGCCGTGACCTTTGCCGGGCACACCGCTGAGTCAGTGTCGACCGCTCTGGGCGACCGGGGGATCGCGACCTGGTGGGGCAACTTCTACGCCGCCGGGCCCATCGAGCGCCTGGGCCTCGAGCCGCACGGGGTGGTGCGGATCGGGCTGACCCACTACAACACGGCAGCCGAGGTGGACCGCCTGCTCGCCGAGCTCCGCAAGATCACCGGCTAGCGTTCGCCCAGCATCGGCCGGCACTGGACCACGGCCAGGCCGGCCTCGCGACTAGCTCGCGGCGATCCGGTACACCGCGTCGGCCGAGAGGTCGCACAGGTACAACTCGCCCGAGGCATCCTGCCCAAAGCCGCTGATCAGCCGCCCCGACCCCGTCCCGAGCAGCCGCACTGGCGACGCCGGCCGGCTCGCCCCCGCCGACACGGCCCAGACCTCGCCCGAGCAGTAGTCGCCGTAGACGTACCAGCCCCGGAGAGCCGGGATCGCCGAGCCACGGTAGACGTAACCGCCGGTGATCGCGCAGCGGCCATTGGAGCTGTGCGAGTACTCGGCCAACGGGCGCTTCTTGCCGCTCTTGTTGCAGCCCGACGCCGGGTGGTAGCAGTGGTTCCCCTCCATCACGTGCCAGCCCCAGTTCACGCCCTTGCCGGGGCCGGAGCTCGTCCACTTGACCCGGTCCACCTCCTCGTACCGGGCCTGGCCGACATCGCCGATCCAGAGCGCATCGGTCGAGCGGTCGAACGACCAGCGCCACGGGTTGCGAAGGCCGCGCTGCCAGATCTCGTTCCGGCCGGGGCGTCCCACGTACGGGTTTGAGGCAGGGATGCGGTAGTGCTTCTTCCGGGTCGTCCCGTTGACGTCGATCCGGAGCATCTTGCCCAGCAGCTTGTCCTTGTCCTGGGCGCGGTTGCCGGGATCGCCCGCGCTCCCGCCATCGCCGGTGCCGATGTACAGGTAGCCGTCCTTGCCGAACGCGATCATCCCGCCGTTGTGGTTCGAGAACGGCTGCTTGATCTTGATGATCGTCCGCCCGGAGCCCGGTTCGACCACGTCCGGGTTGGAGGCCGATGCCTTGTACTCGCGGACCACCGTGTTCCCGGACAGGTTCGTGTAATCCACGTAGAAGCGGCGATTGGACGCGAACGACGGGTGGAAGGCGAGCCCCAGGAGACCCTGTTCGCTACCGCTCGAGACCTTGGTGCTGAGGTTGAGGAACGAGGTCGAGAGCAGCGAGCCGTCCTTGACGATCCGGATCCGGCCGCCCTTGGTGACGATGAACAGGCGGGCGGTGTCGCCCTTGGGGCTGATCGCCAGGACCGGGTCGGTGACGTCGGCGACCTTGACGAGGCGGATGGTGGAGGCGGTCGGGGCAGCGGTCGGGGTCGCGACCCGCTCGGGCGCCGGGGCAGGGGATGCGGATGCCGCGCCGGGCAGCACCGTGGCGGCCAGCGCCGTCGCGAGGGCGAGTGCGCGGACGCCCCGGACGGGCAGCTGGATGGAGGAGGCGGCGAAGCGGGTCATCGGCTGCGTCTCCGATTGAGGCTGGTGCCGGTCGAGAGCGCTCGGTCCATGGTGCCCGTGACCGCTCGCGCTGTCGACCGCGCGCCGTATGCTCGGAGCCATGCATGAGACGGTGAGCCGCGCCTGGGGCGCCCAGAGCATGACCGACCCCCTGCGCGAGGTGCTGGTGAAGCCGCCGGGTCCGGCGTTCGGGCGCGCCTTCGACGATCCGCCAGTGGGCTTCCTGCGGCCGGTGGACCTCGAGCGTGCGCGGCGGGAGCATGCGGGCCTGGTCGAGACGCTGGCGAGCCTCGGGGTCACGGTCCACGTCCTCGACGCGGAGACCGACGATCCCGACCTCGTCTACGTGTTCGACCCGCTGCTCGTGGCCGACGGCGGCGCCATCCCGCTTCGCCCTGGCAAGCCCAACCGCGCCGGCGAGCCCGACGTGCTGGAGGCGTGGACCCGGGCCCGCGGCATCCCGACGCTGGGCCGGATCGAGGCGCCCGGCACGCTCGAGGGCGGCGACACGTTCTGGCTCCGGCCCGACCTGCTGTGCATCGGGCGGACGCTGCGCACCAACGACGCCGGGGCGCGGCAGCTGGCGGCGATCGTCGGCGGGGACGCGCGGATCTTCGATGTCCCGTACTGGAGAGGCCCGGCGGAGCTCGTTCACCTGCTGTCGGTGATCTCGCCGGTGGCGGACGATGTTGCGGTCGTGTTCCTGCCGCTGCTGCCGATGGGGCTGTACGAGCTGCTGCAGGCGATGCGGTACCGGCTCGTCGAGGTGCCCGAGGAGGAGTACGCGACGCTCGGCTGCAACGTGCTGGCGGTTCGGCCGGGCGTGGTCGTGGTGGCCGACCGGAACCCGGTCACGCGCCGCCGGCTGGAAGCCGCGGGCGTCGATGTGCACTCGGTCCCGCTGGGCGAGGTCGGCGAGAACGGCTCGGGTGGGGTCACCTGCCTCACGCGCCCGGTCCTTCGGCGATGACTGGCGGGTTGTCGCCGGCGGCGCGCGCGGCGGCCGACGCGGTCGACGCGGGTGCGCTGACCGAGGACCTGCGCGCGCTCGTCCAGGTCCCGAGCGTCACCGGCGACGAGGACGCGGTCGCGGCCCAGCTCGCCGACCGGCTCGAGGCGCTCGGCCTGGAGGTCGAGGTCTTCCACCCCAACCCCGCGGCCATTCGCGAGGATCCGGACTGGCCGGGCGAGGAGGTGGTCCGCACGTCGCTGCCGGTCGTCATCGGTCGCGTCGGCCGGCCCGGGGGCAAGCGGCTGGTCCTTTCGGGACACACCGATGTCGTGCCCACCGGCGACCCCGCGACCTGGGCTGGCGACCCGTGGTCCGGCGATGTCCGCGACGGCGAGCTGTACGGCCGTGGGTCGTGCGACATGAAGGGCGGCGTCGCCGCGATCCTGGCGGCGGTCCGGGCGCTGGGCGCAATCGGTGCCCTCGCGCGGCTCGCGGGTCAGTTGATCGTCGCCCTCGTCCCGTCGGAGGAGGACGGCGGCCAGGGGACGCTCGCCGCCATTCGTGCCGGCGCCACCGGGGACCTGTGCGTGATCCCGGAGCCGTCCGGTCTCGATGTCGTCGTCGCCCACGCCGGCGCGATCACGTTCCGGCTCACCGTCCCGGGACGGGCTGCGCATGCGAGCCGGCGCACCGAGGGGGTGTCGGCGCTCGACAACCTCGGGGATCTCGTGCGCGCCCTCGAGGCCGACGAGGTCCGTCGGAATGCGGCGGAGACGGACCCGCTGATGACGGCGCTCGGGCTGCCGTATCCCACGATCATCGGTACCGTCGCGGGCGGCGAGTGGGCGTCCACGGTCATGGACCGGGTGGTCGCCGAGGGTCGGTATGGCGTCCGCCTCGGCCAGGCCCCCGAGGAGGCCGCGGACGAGCTGCGCGCCTGCATCGGGTCCGCCTGCGCGGCGCACCCCTTCCTGCACGACCACCCCGCCGTCGTGGAGATCGTCGGCGCCCGGTTCGCCTCCTCGCGGGTGCCCGCCGACCACCCACTGCCCGTGTCGCTCGCGGGTGCAGCCGCTGCGGTCACCGGCCGCCGCCCGGCGCTGACGGGCGTCCCGTACGGCGCTGACATGCGGCTGTTCATCGGGGTTGGGGAGACCCCGTGCGTCATCTTTGGTCCCGGGGACGTGCGGCTGGCGCACGCTGCCGATGAGCGAGTGCCGCTCGCCGAGGTCGAGGCGTGCGCGAGGGTCCTGGCCGCCTGGGTCGCCATGGAGCTCGGCACCTGAGCGACAACGGCCCGATCCTGACGGCGCGTCTCCGGCTGGATCCACTGGTCGTCGCGGATGCCGCCGAGATGGCCGGCGTGCTCGACGACCGAGCTCTCTACCCGGTTCACCGGGGGCGAGCCACCGAGCCTCCCCGACCTCGAGCGCCGGTTCGAGGCGCAGGCCGCCGGCCGGTCGCCTGACGGCACGGAGACGTGGCGCAACTGGATCGTGCGGCTCCTCGATGACGGCGCGGCCGTCGGGTTCGTCGAGGCCACCCTCACCGACGATGACCGGGCCGCCGACGTCGCCTGGGTCATCGGCGTGCGGTGGCAGCGGCAGGGCTACGCAGGTGAAGCGGCGCGGGCGATGGTCACGCACCTGTTCGCGGGCGGCGTGGGGACCGTCACGGCACACGTCCACCCGGACCACGCGGCCTCGGGGCGTGTTGCGGCGGCCACCGGCCTCTCGCCAACCGATGAGATCGAGAACGGGGAGCGCGTCTGGCGGCTCGACGCCGGGCTCAGACGGGAGGGACGGCGATCCGGCGCATCGTCCGGCGGTGCGAGACCAGCACGACGACGGGGATGATCACCCCGAGCGCACCGATGACCCCCAGCGCCGTGTAGCCCACGATGGCCATCACGAACCCGGAGCCCAGGCTGGCCGCGGCCGCGGAGCTCCAGATCATCGCGTCGGCCACGCCCTGGATCCGTGTCCGCTCGTGGATCTCGAGGCTGCCAGAGAGCAGCGCGGACCCGGCCACGAACCCGAAGTTCCAGCCGAGGCCCAGCAGGAACAGCGCGAGCAGGAGGAGGTTCCCTCCGTCGGCCGGTGCCAGCGCGGCCATCAGGGACGAGACCGCGAGCACCGCCGTGCCCAGGAAGATCACGGCGACCGGCCCAAACCGGTCCGACAGCCGCCCTGAGACCGGTGAGAAGGCGAACATCCCCAGGGTGTGCGCCGACAGCACGATCCCCACAGCGCCCAGGTCGTGGCCGTGCTCGGTCATGTGGAGCGGCGTCATGGTCATGATCAGGACCATCACGAGCTGGCTGAACACGAGCGCCACGATCGCCGCCGTGACCGTGGGTCGCCGAAGGATCTCCCGCAGCGGCGCCGTGGGGATCTTCACGTCCGGCCGGTGGATTGCGTCCTCGTCCGCGAGCTCGTACGGGTCCGGCCGGAGCATCACGAACGAGAGGATCGCGGCGATCCCGACGAACAGCACCGGGACCAGGTACGGCCCCGCCAGCGGTGGCAGCCCGACGCTCTCGGCGATGCCCGAGGCGAGCGGCACCATCTGGGGCCCGATCACGGACCCCACCGTGGACGCCCAGACGATCAGGCTGATCGCCGACGCCCGCCTGGCGAGCGGCGCCATGTCCGCATTCGTGTACCGGGACAGCTGGTTGGAGGCGTTGCCAAAGCCGATCAGCAACGTGCCCAGCAGCAGCAGCGGGAAGGAGCGGGTGAGGACGGCGGCCGTTGCGACCAGCGCCCCCACCACCCCGATCGAGTAGCCGAGGACCAGGCCGCGCCGCCGTCCCACGCGGGACATGTACGCCGACAGCAGGACGGCGCCCAGGGCAGCGCCCAGCACCACGGCGGCGCCCGGGGCCCCGGCGAGGAGCTGCGAGCCGAGCAGGTCCTTGGCAACGATGGTCGCCACCGTGACCGCAGCGATGTACCCGGTGCTGCCCAGCGCGACGCCGGCCACGAGCGAGGCCGTTGCGCGGCGGCGCCCGGCCGTGACCTGCTCCGGCGTCCGGGTCGGGGGCGCAGGGGCGCCCCGGGCGGCGGGGATGGCGGGCGCGGCGTCGCTCATGGGCGCCGACGATACCTTGGCTGGAGTGGATTGGATGCCGTGCGTGCCGGTCAACGAGGGGCGATCTGGGCGGCCTCCAGGGCCATGCACAGCCCGTTGGCCAGCTGCATCTGGCGCGGCGTATGGCAGGCGACCCTCAGCAGCGCGGGGGAGCAGACGACCGCGGCCACGCAGCGGGCCCGCGATGTCGCGACGTTCAGGCGGTTGAGCGAGTAGAGGAACTCCATCCCGCGCGGGGCGTCCTCGGGTGCCGAGGTCCCCATCGCATAGATGCTGATCGGCCGCTCCTGGCCCTGGAACCGGTCGACGGTCCCCACGAATGGAGCGCCCAGGCCGGCGCGTGAGAAGGCCTTCTCGATCGCCGCCACGTGCGCGTTGTAGGGCGCGACGATCACCACATCGCCCAGCGTGATCGGTCGTTCGGTGTCGCTGGCGTCGATCCACGACGGCCCGACCCGGAGGAGCGCGCCGACCAGTGCCGCGACGGCCTCCGCCTCCTCGACGGAGTCCGTGGTGTTGCCCGCGTGCACCACGGGCAGGTGCTGCATGCCCGCTCCCGAGAGGAGCCCGCTTCCCGTGACCGCCTGCCGCTCGAGTCCCGCGACCGGTCGCAGCCGGCCCTCGTAGAACGCCTCCGAGGTGAAGTCGCAGACCCGCGGGTGGAGCCGCCAGGTCTCCTCGAGGAAGATGCCCTCGTCGGGTGCGATGGTCGCCCGACCGGCGAGAAGGTGCCCGAGCGCGCTCAGCTCAGCACCCGGCGGATGGGAGCCCTGGGTTGGCTGATCCAGCTGCTGCGGATCGCCCAGGAGCACCAATCCGCGCGAGGCCGGTGCGCAGGCGACGGTGTTGGCGAGGCTCAGCTGGCCCGCTTCGTCCACGAACAGCACGTCGAGCAGGGGCTCAGGCAGCGCCATCTCCGGCCGGCACCAGGTCCAGGACACGGCGCCGACCACGTCGAGGTCGCCGTCGCGCAGGCTGCGGGCGACGGCGGCATTGTCCGTGAGCGGCGCTGCCCCGGCGAAGGTCGGCGCCTGGCTCTTCTTTGGCTTCTGGCCGATACGGACCGGCCGCGTCAGCTGACCGGAGGCGGCGAGCGCGGCGGCGGCCTTGGCGACCTCGGCGAGGAGGTTGCCGATGACCTTGTGGCTGTTCGCAACGACGCCCACCCGCTGGCCCTGCTGGACCAGGGCCACGATCATGCGGGCGCCGGTATAGGTCTTGCCCGAGCCCGGGGGTCCCTGGATGGCCAGCACCTTGCCCGCGAGCTCAGGAGCCAGCCGGACGGCCGCATCGAGGGGTCGCTCACCCGGGCGCACCAGCGGCACGCCGGCGACGGTGCCGGGGCGGCGCCGCAGCAGCAGCGCCCGGGCTGCCCCAAGGTCGGGCGTGCCGTCGGGCACGAAGAACGGGTCGGCGAGGCCGTGCCTGGCCACCCACTCGCCGGTCCGCAGCAGGCTCTCGGAGAGCTCCTTGGTGGGAATGACCTCCAGCGGCACCAGCGCCGTGGGCAGCGGCGTGCCGGCCAGGCTCGGGCCACGCTTGAGCTGGATCCGACGGCGCACCTCGTCCACCGCCATCACGTCGCCGGCCGACGCCCCCGTCGAGGGATCACGCACGGTTGCGTCCGGGTCGACCTTGTGGTCCTGCTCGGGAAACTCGAAGGTCCAGACCTTCGACGACTTCTCGATGCGAGGCGCTCCCACGACGACGAGCCCGGCGAGGGGCTCCTTCTCGTCGCGCAGCTCGTCCTCGCCCAGTCTCAGGAGCTCGAGATATCGCCACCAGGCCGAACTTGTCCTCGCGCCGGTGCCAGGCAAGGAGTTGGGCGAGCAGCCAGCGGCCGTTCGCATCCGGGTTCGTCGCGCGCTCCGCCGGGTCTGCCGTGACGTCGCCGGCGAGCTGGATCGTCAGCGCCGCGACGCGCCGCTCCCGCTCGTCGAGGTCCCCCTTGGCCAGGCCGGAGTCAATGACGGCCTGGGCAGGCTGCGGCCCTCGCGCGTCTCCAGCTCGGCCCGGCGCCCTTCCAACCAGTCCCGCAGGCGCAGGTTGGAGACCACGTCGTCGCGGTTGTAGCCCTCGATCCCGGCCAGGATCCGCGGGCCATCCTCAACGGGATCGTCGGGTCCCAGCTCCAGCCAGGTCTCGAAGGCGACGATCGAGGATCCTGCATCCTTGAGGTCCACCTCCCGCATCGAGGCCATCGAGCGGCTCGATCCGCTTGATCGAGTAGCTCTCCACGCCGGCACGAAGCCCCTGGCGGACGACGCGGAACAGGTCGACCAGCAGCTCGGCCCGCAGGATGCGGTCGAACCTCGGCCTCACGGGTGCCGTGGACGCTGCGCCAGGCGACCAAGCGCGGTGTGCTCGTAGGCGGCGTAGTGGTAGACGTCATCGCCGGGTCCCGCGCCCAGCGGTCCATGATCAGGTGAACGGTACTGCTCGAAGGCGGCCTTCTTCGGCGGCCCAGGTGACCCAACCCTCGCGGTCGAGGCTCCAGGATCGAGTGGAACCTCGGGACGGGTCCCAGCGACCCATCCGTCCCGCCCGGCTCGTCGACCCCGGCCCATCGCTGCGTCTTCCTCGGTCAGGCGCGGCTCGAGGAATCCAAACAGGTACGTCGACGCCCTCGTCGAGGGCGAACGGGTCGCCCTCGAGATCCAGGAACAGATCGCCATGGCTGGGGAAGGGCAGGCCGAGCAGCCCGCGGCCGGGCACGGCTCGCCATCCACGCCGAGGTCGAGCGGCAGCAGCTCATAGCGAACCTCTCCCGCGTCCTCCGACTCGACCTGGATCCGCGCCTGCTCCCGGATCCCGGCCGGTGCGGCGGGCTGATCCCGACCACGCGTTCCACGGGCGGCAGCTGGAGACCGGCCAGCGCGCGGCGAGTCGACACGCCCCGGCCCTTGAGCGCCTTTCGCTGCCGCGTGGCGGCGCCCGCGACGCGGCTCAGGTCATCGTCCGCGCGCCGGCGGGCGCGGCACTCCGGTGCCCAGCGGCAGACCAGGCAGTGCTCGACCGGCTCCGGATACGTCGCCACGGGAGGGTAGGTGGGCTCGGCAGCGACGGCTCCCAGCACGCCGACAGCCGTCGCGAAGTCCGCCTTGACGCGGCGGAAGTACGCCATGTAGTCATCGACCCGAAGCGTCTCGGTCTGGCGTTGCCGACCCCCGAGGACGACATGAAGGCGTTCCGGACGGTGGCCCTGGACCTCCGTCAGCTGGTCCACGTACGAGCAGATCTGCAGGATCGCGGATGCCTTGACGTGACGGGCGAGCTTCGTGTCCGCCACCTCGTAGTGCCACGGGCCCAACGCGCTGTCAGGCGTGCCCGGTTGATGGTCGACCCGGAGCAGAAAGTCCGCGTGACCGCGCCAGGTGCCGTCGAAGAAGGTGGCCTGGTAGATGACGTCCGCCCCGCCGCGGAGGGCGGCTCGGGTCTCGTCCGCCGCCGCCCGGAGATCAGCCCCGGCGTCACTCGGGACCCGCGCCCCGCCGTCCGTGATCGGAGCCGCCGCGGATCCGTCCTTCTCGATCTCCACCACCCGCCGGCCGTCTGCGCGCAAGTCCGCGAGGAAGCGCCGCTCGTGCTCCAGGCCCCGCTTGGCGACCAGCTCGATCGTCGGGTCGTTGCGCACGGGCTTCTTCACCAGCCCATGCATGGCGGCCCGTTCAAGCGCGAATCGGTGCTCGCAGGCGAGGAACCCCACCAGATCCGTGGCGGCAAACACCGGGCGACCGTCGATCAGCTGCATGTCCAGCCATCGTACGGGCCAGCCATGCCACCTCGCCTGTCACGACGGACACCGGCTTCCGACCGTAGACTGCGCGAGTGGACGTTCCACGCAAGCCGCCCAATCGAATCGACGAGCACGGGGTTCGGCACGTCGCCCCCACGTGGGAGAGCCTCGTCGACCGCCAGATCCGCGAGGCCATCGAGGAGGGCAAGTTCGACGACCTCCCGTACACCGGCCGGCCGCTGCCAACCCTGGACGACAGCGCGGCGGGGGAGTGGGCGATGGCCTATCGGATGCTCCGCAACGCCGGTGCCGCGCCTCCGTGGATCGAGGCCGACAAGGCGGCACGGGCCCTGCTCGAGCGGCGTGACGCGCTGGTGCGAAGGGCGGCCAGTGCCTCGTCCGCGACCATGCGCCGCTTGCAGGTGGACCTGGAGCGGCTCGTCGTCGAGATCAACGCGGCGATCGGCCGGCTCAACGCGGAGGCGCCGACGGATCGCCAGCACCGCCGTCCGCTCGTGCTCGCCGACGAGCTTGCCCGCCTCGAGGCCGCGCGTCGGCCGTGACCACCGCGGACCCGGCATCTCGCCCCGCATCCGTCCGCGCGCCCGGGCCCGTCACCGTACGCGACGCGACGCCCGATGACGCCGACTCGATCCGCGAGGTGGCAGCGGCGGCCTGGCGGTCCACCTACGCCGGGCTGATCGGCGACGAGTCGATCGAGCGGTTCATCGCCACCGCCTACACCATCGAGCGGGTCGCGACCCGGATCGAGCGCCACGTGGTGCTGGTCGCTGGCGCTCCAGACGGCCCGGTCGAGGCGTTCGCGGAGACCGTGACCCAGGACGACCACGTCCAGGTCGTCGCGATCTACGCCCGGCCCGATGCCCGCGGCCGGGGCCTGGGATCGGCGCTGCTCCAGCGCGCGGTCGAGCTCCACCCGGGCGAGGACCTCGCCGCGGACGTCCTCGTCGGCAACGCCCTCGCGGAGCCGTTCTACGCGGCCCGCGGGTTCCAGCCCGGCGAGCTGCTCACCGACGAGATCGCAGGCGAGGAGATCGTCGAGCGCCGCTGGTGGCTGCGGGCCGCGCGATCGCCCAGCGAGAGCTGACCCCCCGGCGGTTGAACGATGCGCTCCCGGCGGGAGCCAAACCGCCCGGCGGCTGAACGGTGCGCTCCCGGTGGGGATCAGCTCGCCCAGCGAGCGATCCGTGCGCTCGTGGCCCGGTCCCCGCCTATTCTGGATCGCCCGGCGAGCGAGAACGCGCGCGACCGCACGGTTCACCCGCCCGGCGAGCGAAGCGCATGCCGGTGGCTGGGCGCAGGCCCCGGCGAGGGCTGAGCCGCGACCTGCCGCGGCCGGTCCCGTTCGACGGGCGGACGCCCTACCCGAACAGCGCCTCGATCGCGGCGCGGAACACCTCGGTGTGCCGGTCCACGTCCGCCTCGACTGTCGCCGGCGACATCAGGGCCATGTTGTGGAACGGCGTCATGAGCACGCCCCGGTTCATCGCCCACAGGTGCAGGAACCGCTCCAGCTCCGGGTCCATCGGCATCGTTGAGCGCGCGTGCCGTTGCGCGGCGGCTCGGGCAGGAAGTGGTACTCCGCCCTGGCCCCGAGCCGCGTGACATGCCATGGGCACGTCGTTCGCCCGCAGCGACCTCGTTCACGCCGGCCTCGAAGCGCTCGCCAAGCGGGATCATCCGCGCGAACGCCTCCTCGGTGAGCACCTCGGCCAGGGTTGCCCGGATCGCCGCCAGCGACAGCGCGTTGCCGGCGAGCGTGCCGCCGATGCCGCCGACGTCGGAGTCCTCGCGCTCGATCGACGCGGAGATTTGGGCCGCCACGTCCTCGGTGAACCCGTAGGCCGCCGCCGGGATCCCGCCGCCGATCGTCTTGCCGATGGTCAGGAAGTCCGGCTCCAGGCCGTGTGCGCCGCGTGTACCCGCCGGGCCCGGCGCAGATCGTGTGCGTCTCGTCGTTGATCAGCAGCGTCCCGTAGCGGCGGGTGAGCTCGCGAACCCCCTCGTGGTAGCCGGGCTCGGGCAGCACGATCCCGACGTTCGTGAGCGCAGGCTCGAACAGGCAGGCGGCGACGTCGCCCTTGGCCAGCGCCGCGCTCGAGCCCCTCGAGGTCGTTGATCTCGACGACCCGGGTCGTCTCCGAGACCGGAACCGGCGCGCCGATGTTGCCCGCCGGTCGACCGCGTCGCCGTCGGGCCCGATCACGGCGAACGTCTCGTCCACGGAGCCGTGGTAGCAGTGGTTGTGGACCAGGATCTTCGCGCGACCCGTGATGTGGCGGGCCAGCCGGATGACGAAGCGGTTGGCGTCGGTCGCCGTGAGCGTGAACTGCCAGTACCGCACGCCGAACCGTCGGCTGCAGCTCATCGCCCGCCGCGATGGCGTCCTCGGTCGGGAGCATGTGGGTGATCCCGCGACGCAGCTGACGCTCGACCGCCCGCAGCGTGGCCTCAGGGCCGTGGCCGGCCATGGCGCCGGTGTCGCCCAGGCAGAAGTCGACGTAGTCGTGGCCGTCCACGTCGCGTGAACCGTGCGCCCCGAGGCCGACTCCACGAACAGCGGAAGCGCGCCGGCCCACTTGACCATCCAGTTCATCGGCACGCCGTCGAGCAGGGACCCCTTCGCCTGCTCGAACAGCGCTCGTGACCGCGGGTTGGCGCGCTCGAACGCCGCCAGCTCCTCCGCCATCAGGCGCTCGAGGCGGGAACGGTCGAGGGTCCTGGAGCTGGCCATGATGTGAGGCTCCTTGCCACGGCGCCGGCTCGCTGCCCGCCGTCGATCAGATGATGCCCGGTTGGCGCCAGTCCCGGTCATGCCGTCCCGGACATGAGGACGCCCCGGACCGCGGGGGACGGTCCGGGGCGTGGGGAGGGACGAGGCTAGTTGACGGAGGCGCGGTTCGTGACGAGGCGGCGCGAGGTCACCAGGGCCAGGAGGCCGACGCCAGCCACGATGAGCAGCCAGGCGCCCGACGAGCCCGGCGACGTGTCGGTAGCCGGGGCGGCCATGCCGTCAACGCCCACGACGTAGGTCAGGGGCTCGATGCCGTCGCCGCCCGTGAGGGAGCCGATGGCGAACACGCTGTAGGCCACGCCGCCCTGCAGGTCGAGCGCAGGCAGGTCGACCGCGTCCGGGCAGACGGTGTTGTCCGAGTTGAGGCAGACCTTGAGGTCGTAGCTGCCGGGGGCGAGCTTGAGGTAGCCCGTGGCGTCCGGGTAGGTGAGGTTCTCGACGACCTTCGCGCCGCCATCCTGGGTCAGGACGTCAACCGCGGGGGTGTCGGCGGAGAGATGCAGGACGCGGACCTTGGCCTTGCCGTCGACGGCGTTGCCGTCGGTGAACAGGTCGGCCTTGATGTCGGCGAGCAGATCGGAAGCGGCGATGGTGTACTTCTCGCCGGCGGCGAAGGTGAGGTCGACCGGCCCGATCGGGCAGACGGTGTTGTCGGCCGTGGCGCAGACCTTGATCGAGTAGGTGCCGGCCGGGACCTTGACGTAGGAGGTCAGGTCGCCGAAGGAGGCGCCGGAGAGGGCGTCGACCTTTCCGTCGTTGACGAAGACGTCGACCGACGGGGCGTCCGGGGACGCGTGGAGAACGCGAACCATCGCGTTGGTCGCGGCCGAAACGGGGATGGCCGCGGTGAGGACCAGGGCGCCGGTGGCGATGAGGCCGGCAAGTCGGGCAGTGCGCACGAGGCAGTCTCCAGGGTGCGGTGTGGGCTTGGCCGGTCGCTCGGGTGACCGCCGCCGGACCTCTCTTGGTCCGTGCCCTCAGTTCGCGCCAGGGTGCCGTGTGGATTGGGGGAATCGAAACGGCCGGCCCAGGGGCCGGCCGCAGATGGTTCGGGCGTGAGGCTCTGAGTGGCTCAGGCCGCGGAACCTGATGTGGTCAGGTGTGGCTCAGTTGAGCCTGCGGACGTAGCCGCAGATCTCGCAGTGAGCCACGCCGCCGAGCTCGTCGATGACGAGGAAGGAGGTGCAGCCATTGGTGGCGCAGTAGAGGCGATTCGCGTTGACCACTCGACGCCGCATCCTGCGGATCGAGCTTGCGCGATGCGCCACGGCATTCGTGGTGGCGCGGGTGAGCATGAGACGAGTGTTCCTTTCCGGGCTCCGTCGTGTTGAGACGGGCCTGCCTCCGCTCCAACGGCCGTGACATTCGGGGGCCGGAGCGGTGTGATGTTGAGCCCGGTGCGGCGACGGGATGCGCGTGATGGGCGCCGGCCTCGCGGCCGCGTGCGTCGGGCGATGGATGAATCATGGGGTGAACAGGCGTTCCTGTCAACTGCCCCAATCGGGGCAGGACCCCACCGGGCGGATTGGGGGTCGCCTGGCGCTCGATTCCGCGACCCCACGGCGGGACGCCCGCAGCCAACCGCGTCCCGATCGGATGCCATACTGAGAAGCACGGGTCGCCCCGCTGCCTCGTCCCCGGCAGGCGGGCACGGCCGGCGTCCATGAGCGGCGTGGCGAGGGACCGCCGCTCGCTGGGTCTCGACAGTGGTGTGTGACAAGGGAGGAGTCTGGCGTGCGGCGTCCACGGCACATCGAGGCGGCCGTCCTTGCGGTCGCCATTCTGGCGGGCTGCGGTGGCACAACCGACCTCGCGGCCCCATCGGCACCACCGGTCTCCACGGCTCCGGCCACGGTGGCCGCTCCGACACCCTCGGATACCAGTCAGCCAACAGCCGCAGCCACCCCCGCTCCGATCGCAACGCCTGTGCCCGCATGGCGCGACTACCCCGTGCCCGACGCCCGGCGCGCGACGGTCGAGGCCGTCGGCGCCGACGGGACGGTCTACCTGGCGACGTTCGCGGACACGACGGGCCTGGACGAGACGGACGTCCAGCTCATCGCGCTGGGACCCGACGGTGTGCCGAGGGCCGACTGGAGCTCACCGACGATCCCTCCCGGCTCCGTCATCGCGGCGGCGCGAGCTGCGGCTGACGGCAGCCTGTACGTGGTCCTCGGGCCGGATCAGTTCGCCGAGAACCTGGAAGCGCCGTCACTGACGGTCATGCGCCTGGACAGCGATGGCTCGGTGGCGCCCGGCTGGCCTGTCCGTATCGACAGCGCGTCCCTGACCTCGGGGCCTGTCCTGGTCTGGGACGAGCTTTGCTTCGCCTGGGCGCCGGCACGCAACGAGGCCACGGTCGAGTGCCTGGCTGCGGACGGGTCTCGCCCTGCCGGCTGGCCGCTGGTGTTCGACGCCAACGCGCTGGTCGGGCCGAGCCCCGCACCCGACGGGCCGCTGTACCTGTCCACGTACCAGATCTCGATTGCGGCCGGGCCCACCTTCGGGTCGGCGACGATCGACGCGTATGGTTCGGATGGCCGCCTGGTGAGTGGCTGGCAGTCATATCAGGCGCCCAAGAAACAGATCTCCTACGTGGCCCCGGTCGCGGGCGGCTTGCTCGAGCTGCGCTACGACGCCGGACTGATGTCCGGCCAGGTGACCCTGACCTGGCGCAACAGCGACGGCACCCCGTCGGGGCCGACCGCCAGGGGCCCCAAGGGCGACCTGTACCCGACACTCACGGTCGGCTCGGACGGCACGCCGTACGTCGCCTACGGCAACGGTGGGTGGGCTACGACCGACGGCGCCGTTGCGAATGCGGGCCGCGGGATCGTCGTCGCCTACGGGATGGACGGCAAGCCCAAGCCCGGCTGGCCGGTGTCGTTCAAGGGCTGGCCGCAGAACGGCTCGGGGATCGACCCGCTGCCGGTCGGCCCGGATGGGTCGGTGTGGGTCGTGGAGCGGATGAACGGTTTCGGAGCTGTGGTCCACCACCTGGGCCCGGATGGAACCGAGCTTCTCGGCAAGCCGCTGGCGCTCACCGGCGACTTCTTCATGTTCGCCGTGACCGGGCCAGACGGAACGCTCTACACGACCGACCGTTCCGATGGGACGACGAAGGTCATCGCCGTCAAGGCGCGCGGCTGACACGGATCGGCGGGCGCCAGGAACCCTCGGCCACCCGGCTCCGTCTGGGCGGGGATGGTTTGGCGTGTCAGCCACCGTCCCTGACCCGTCCCGACAAGGTGACCCCCATGCGCCTCCTGCCCATCGCGACGCTCTCGCTGGTCGCGCTCCTGCTGGCCGCGGCCTGCGCCTCGGGCGGCGGGGGAGCGACGGCCGAGCCCACCAGCCCGCAGGCCTCCGCAGCTCCGGCCGGCGATGCCCCCAACGACGCGGACCTCGAGGGTCGCACGTTCATCGTCACCCACGCCGATGGTCACGCGATCGTTCCCGGTTCCGAGATCAGCTTCACCTTCGCGCGCGGTCAGCTCGGGATCAGCGCGGGCTGCAACCAGATGGGCGGCGCGTTCCAGGTCCGGGACGGCGTGCTCAGCGTGGGCGACATGATGATGACGGAGATGGGCTGTGAGGAGCCGCTCATGGCCCAGGACGGCTGGATCAGCGCGTTCGTCGGCGGGGCCGCCTTGATGCTCCACGGAGACACGCTCACCCTGACCCGGGACGGAACCACGCTCACCGCCATGGATCGGTCCGTCGTGAAGCCGGATCTCCCGATCGAGGGCACCACCTGGGTCGTGGACGGCCTGATCGTCGACCGGGCGGTCTCCTCGATGCCCGTCGGCGTCACGGCGATGCTGCAGTTCGCCGCCGGCAAGGTCGATGTCGATGCCGGCTGCAACAAGGGCGCTGGCACGGCGGAGATCAGTGAGACGGCGATCACCTTCGGGCCGATCGCCACCACGAAGATGGCCTGTGGGGACGTGGCGATGGCCGTCGAGATGCACGTGCTCCGGGTGCTCCAGGGCGATGTCGCCTGGACGATCGACGGTGACTCGCTCACGCTGCTGGGCGCCGGCGGCGGCCTCACGGCGAACGGCGGATCCTGACCGTCAGACCTCCGGCGGGTACCCCGTGATCCGCCGGATCTCCTCGTACAGGGGCTTCAGCCGCTGGTACAGCCGCAGGTACACGTTGCGGTAGAGGTCCTCGTACAGCGCGTGCGCCGCCGGGTCCGGGTCACGGGTCTCGGCGACGCGGGTCATCGCCGCCACGGCCGCCTCGAACGAGGGGTGGATTCCCAGGCCGACGGCCGCGTCGATCGCGGCGCCCAGGCCCGAGGTCTCGTGCGTGTGCGGCTGCATCGCCGGCAGCCCGAAGATGTCCGCGGTGAGCTGGACGGCGGCCGGGCTCTGTGATCCGCCGCCCGAGACGCGGATCTCGGTCACGGGCACCTTCGTCCGCTTCATCGTCCGCTCCATGCCCTCCCGCAGCGCGTAGGCGAGGCCCTCGAGGATCGCGCGGTAGAGATGCGCCCGGGTGTGGACATCCCCCCAGCCGATGACGGCGCCCTTCGCCTCGGGTCCGGGAACCCGCACGCCGGGCGACCAGTACGGCTGGAGCACGAGGCCCATGGACCCCGGCGGCGTGGCGGCCACGAGCTCGTCGAACAGCGGTTCCACGTCCACGCCAAGCTCCCGGGCCCGGGCCACCTCGGCCGCCCCGAACTCCCGCCGGAACCACTCGATCATCCAGTAGCCGCGGAAGACCTGGATCTCGAGCGAGTAGGCATCGGGGACGGCGGCCGGATAGGGCGGCACGACCGGGACGACCTCGACGTAGCGGCGGTGGGTCGTGTTGAACGTCGCGGTCGTGCCCAGCGAGATCGCGCCGACGTGCGGGTCGAGGGCCCCCGATCCGAGGACCTCGCAGGCCTTGTCGCCGGCGGCGGCGATCAGCGGCAGGCCGGCCGGGATGCCGGTCGCCCCCGCGGCAGCCTCGCTGATGACGCCCAGCCGATCGCCGGGTGGCACGAGCTCCGGGAGCCAGTCTCGCTCGATGGGGATGGCGAGCCACTTCCAGTCACCCGGCGCGGCCCAGGTGAGCGCCCTGTAGTCGAAGGGGATGTAGCCCACCTGCGCCGCCACGGAGTCCCGGAACTCGCCGGTGAGGCGATGGACGAGGAACCCGGACAGGAACAGGTAGTGGCGGACGGCGCTCCAGGTCTCGGGCTCCTGTCGCGAGAGGACGTTGGCCTCGGCCTCGGCCATGAACGTGGCCACCGTCTCCGTCACCCGGGCGGCCCTGAACATGAGGCCCCACCTGCCGCCGATCCGGGGCAGGCCCTCGGCGCGGCAGCGGTCCAGCCACACCATCGCGCGTCGCAGCGGATCACCATGCTCATCTGTGAGCACGATGGTCCCGCGCTGCGTGGTGAGGGCGACGCCGGCGAGCGCGTCGCGACGGCCCTCTGGCTGCTCCCAGAGCCGGTGGCAGGCCTCGCCGATCGCCCGCCAGTACAGGTTCGCGTCCTGCTCGCAGCAACCGGGAGGCCCGGGAACGTACGGCTCGATCGGCACCTTCGCGGTGGCCAGCAGGTTCCCGGCCGGGTCAACGACCATCGCCCGGACGCTCTGCGTCCCGACATCGATGGCGAGCACCCGGTCCGCGCTCATCGCCCGCTCATCGCGCTCAGCCGGCTCATGCGTGCCGGTCCGAGAGCAGCACGCCCGGGTTCATCATCCCGTCGGGGTCGAAGGTGCGGACCAGCGCCTCGAGCGCGGCCATCCCCAGCGGTCCCTTCTCGGCCACCAGGTACGGCGCGTTGTCCGTGCCCACGCCGTGATGATGGCTGATCGTGGCGCCCTCGGCCGAGATCACGGTCGACGCGGCCCGCTTGATCGCCCGCCAGCGCTCGGCCGTCTCGTCCGGGTCCGGCGCGAGCCGGAACAGGAACGTCAGGTAGAGGCTGGACCCCGACGGGTAGAGGTGGGACAGGTGGGTGAACACGTGGACCTTCTCGCCGACCGGGTCGAGGGCAGCGGCAATGGCCGATTCGAGCCGGGCGAGGAGGCCTGGCACCCGCGACCAGTCGGTCGCCGTCTCCAGGGTGTCCGAGCCGTAGCCCAGGGACCACAGCGCGTTTCGCAGGTACGGCGAGCGGAAGCGCGTCCTGGCCCACGTCCGGGCGAGGGCGGGGATCCCCGTGCCGCCGTGCGCGCCGATGATCGAGCGGGCCTCGGCTCGCGCGGCCCCGGCGACGCGCTTCCGGCCGGCGACACCCACGAGGAGGAGCGACCAGTCCGCCGGCTGGCGTCGCATCCGCAGGTAGCTCCGCAGGGCACGGATCTGCGCCGGCCGGTCGGCAAACGCGAGCAGCGTGCGGCTCTCGGCCGGCGTCGACAGGCGCAGCACCGAGAGACCGGCCCGGGCCTGGGCGATCGCACGCGCGCAGGCCTCGCCTGCCTCCCAGCCCGGAAGCGCGTAGGCCTCGAGGCGATCCACCTCCGGGAGCGGCATCGTGCGCAGGATCACGTCCGTGAGGATCCCGAGACGCCCTTCCGACCCGAGCACCAGCTGCCGCAGGTCCGGGCCGGCGGCCGAAGCGGGGTAGGGCGGCAGATCCAGCGTCCCGGCCGGTGCCTCGAGCGTGCCGCCCGCGAACAGCTGCTCGATCCGTCCGGCGCCGATGCTCCGGAGGCCGGAGCCGCGAGCCGCGACCCAGCCGCCCACGGTCGCCAGCTCGAACGACTGCGGCTCGTGGCCAACGGTGAGCCCCCGTTCGGCGAGAGAGGCCGCGAGATCCGGGCCGGTGACCCCCGCGCCGGTCGTGACCAGGCCGCTCCGCTCGTCCAGGGAGCGAATGTCGTTGAGGCCCCCCACGTCGACCGTGATGAGCGGATCGGGCGATGGCCGGGTGCTGACGCCGCCGACCACGCTGGTGCCACCGCCGTACGGGATCAGCCGGGCACCCACGGCCTTCGCGTGGTCGATGAGCCTGCGGACGTCGTCGTTGGCGGCGGGCCGGGCGACGGCATCGGGCACCGCTGACAGGCGGCCGGATCGCAGCTCGATCAGGTCCGGGAACGACTGGCCACGGGCACGGCGGACGCGCAGCTCGGGATCGCTGTCGAGGAGGCCGCCGAGCGCATCGCCCAGTCGCGAGGCCGGGACACGCGCCACCACGTCGGAGAGCGTGGCATCCCGCGGCGCCGTCGCCGGGCCCACCAGCCCCTCGAGGAACCGGCGCGGCGACGACCCCACGCGAGTGTCGTCCGCCTCGTCGCCCCAGCCGTTCCAGCGCCGCATGCGCCAATCGTGCCCCAACGCGAGCCGCCGCGGGCGGCGTGCGCGTGGATGATCGCCCCAGGCTGGCGCCCGCGCGGATGACCGCCCCGGCTGAAGCCCCGCCTCAGACCGGGGGCCAGGGCAGCGCCGGACGCCGGGGATCGGGGTGGGGGAACACGCCCGCGGCGAGCAGCCCATCGATCCGTCGAGCCGTCGCAGTAACCTCGATCCGGTCCAGGAGCCCGCGCAGCTCCTGCCCGAGCTCCCCGTCCAGCCCTGTCCGGAGCGCGCGCAGGACGAGGGCCTCGGCCTCCGAGAACGGCTGCCCGCGCCACGCCCAGAGCACGGTCCGCAGCTTGGGAACGGGCGAGAAGGTGACGCCGTGGTCCACGCCATACACGTGGCCACCCGGGACAGGGATGAGGTGCCCGGCCTTGCGATCGGTGTTGTTGACCGCGGCGTCGAAGACGGCCATGGGCCGCAGGCGAGGATCCTCCTCGACCACCAGCGCCACGGGATCGACGTCCGGGTCGGCCCGGATCCAGAGCTGGACCATCCCCTGGCCAAAGGGGCCGTCGCGCAGCACGGTCGGCGGCACGAGGTCCCAGCCGCTGGCCCGGGACACCGCGAACGCGGCCACCTCCCGGCGTGCGAGGGTGGCATCGGGGAAGTCGCCCAGGGGTCGCTCGCCCATGACCGGCTTGTAGATGCAGGCGGCCTCGAGGCCAACGGCCCTGGCCACGCACAGCATCGCGTTGTTGGTGGACGCCCACAGCCGGCCGACCAGCTCCAGCTCGCCCTGCCCGACGAGCGCGAGGGCCTCCTCGGTCCCCAGCACCGGCATCGGTAGCCCGAGATCCTCGACGGACGCGGCCTCCTCGCCGGGATCGTCGTCGCCCCCGGCATCGGTGGGCAGGATCTCCTCGCCCTCGTCCACCTCGGCCGCGATCTCGGCCAGGATCTCGGCCTCGAGACCCTCGCCTTCGGGGTCGTCTGGGTTGGGCACGGGACGCCGGTCCGCCGTCAGTTCAGGAGATGGCCGTTGCGGCGGGGACAGAGGTGGCCCTGCGGATCGAGCGGCTGGCCGCACAGGGGGCACGGGGGACGCCCGGCGGCCACGACGCGCAGCGCCCGCACGATGAAGGCGCGGATGGCGGCCGGCGTGAGGCGGACCCGGAGGATGTCGGGCCCATCCTCATCGTCGTCCGCGGCGAAGTCCGGGTCCTCGCCCTCGTCGGCGTCCTCGTCGGCCTCGGTGATCTCGCGGGCCTCGAGCACGACGAGGCTGTCCGCCGTGTCCCAGCCGATCGACAGCACCCCGACCCGGAACGCCTCGTTGAGGGGCTCGTCGAGGGCGGTGGTGTCGCCGAGCAGCCCGGGAGCCTCGGCGGCGCCCTCCACGCCACGCCGCTCGAGCTCCTCGAGCAGGTCCCCGAGGCGCTGCGCAAGCGCGGCGACCTGGATCTTCTCGAGGGCAACGGAGACGATCCGGTCCCCGTCGCGCGCCTGGAGGAAGAAGGTGCGATTGCCGGGGGCACCCACGGTGCCGGCGACGAAGCGGTCGGGGGTGTCGAACAGGTGGCGGTGTCGAGGCATCAGGAGAGCGAGGGTACCGGAAGCGCGCTCAGCCCACCTGCACCGCGATCGAGTGATACCCGCGTGCCCCGTCCGGATCCGGCGGCGTCACGCGGGCATCCTGGACGACGCCGTTGCCGTCGGTGGAGCGCACCGTGAACGTGTGCCGCCCCGGCACCGCGGTCCAGGCAAACCGCCACTGGACCCAGGTCTGCGGCCCGAGCGGCGTGGACATGGTCGCCTCCTGCCACTCGCCGTCGTCGACCTGCACCTCCACCTTGGACACTCCCCGGTCCATCGCCCACGCGACGCCCGCGACCTGGACGACGTCACCCGCTTGGTGAAGGGCCGAGGGCTTGGGGAGGTCGATCCGGGACTGCGTCAGGACGGGCCCCTCCTTGGCCCAGCCGCGGGGGACCCAGTAGGAGTCAAAGGCCTCGAGCGTGGTGAGCTCGATCTCGGTGACCCACTTCGTCGCCGACACGTAGCCGTAGAGCCCGGGGACGATCAGGCGGGCCGGGAAGCCGTGCACGGCTGGCAGCGGCTCGCCATTCATCTTGACGGCGATCAGCGCGTCCCGCGGGTGGTCGGGATGGGTGACCCACTCGGTGGGGAACCCGGCGGCCCAGCCATCAACGGATCGCGGCACGATCTGCGTGGCGCCCGCCTGCACGCCGGCCATGTCGAGCACATCGGTGAGCCGGACACCGGTCCACTTCGCATTCCCGATCAGGCTGCCGCCGACCTCGTTGCTGACACAGGCGATGGTGACGTAGCGGTCGATCAGCGGCAGCTGCACCAGCTCGTCGAAGGTGAGGGTGACCTCGTGGTCGACCATGCCGTGGACGTGGAGCGTCCAGGTGTCCACGTCGATGGCCGGGGTGACCAGCGCGGTGTCGATCCGGTAGAAGTTGTCGTTGGGGATCACGAGCGGCGTCAGGCCGGCGATGTCGAAGCTGTTGTCCGGCATCAGGCTCAACGCCGGGTCGACGGAATCGGGCACGCTCACATCGGCGCTGGCCGACTGGGTGGCGCGGCCGTCGAGGATGGCCCGGCCGAAGCCGTAGCCCGCGATGGCGAGCAACCCGAGCCCCCCGGTTCGCACCAGGAAGCCGCGCCGGGCGGTGTCCGCCGCCGCGGGGGACGCCGCGACAGCCGGTCGCCGGGCGGCCCCCATGAGCAGCTCCAGGACGAGCAGGCCGAGCGCGACCTGGGCCAGCGCGGAGATGCCGACGAACGAGAGCGAGGCCGTGGGATCGCGCAGGCTGGCAAGCGCCCCGGCGGCGACGAGCGCCACCACCAGCAGCGAGCCGAGCGTGGCGGAGCGCCGGGCGACGAGCCCGATCAACGCCCCGAAGGCGAGCGCCGACACCCCGACCAGGAGGTTGAGCGCCAGCTTGTCGTTGAGACCGAACAGGCCGACCATCACCTCCTTGGCTCCGGGCGGGGCGAAGTCGATGAGCGCCGTCCCGACCGCGATCAGCGGCGAGGGCGTGCCGGCGGTGATCGCGGCGACCAGCTCCCCCGCGGCGAGCGCCGCACCGGCCGCGACGAGACCCGCCGCGGCCGCCAGGAGGCGGCCGGGAGCGACAGGAGCGGGTGTGGATCCCGGAGACCCGGGCTCGGGAGGGGCGGAAGGCTGGCTCATCGGTCACCGTCTGTTCGTCGCCGGCACGCGGCCGGATCGCTTGGCGGCCCGGGGCGGACCCGGGCACGCGCCCATCGTGCCCCCCGCCCGTGACGGGTTGGTGACGCCGGCCGCCCGTTGCCGCCGTGGTGCTAGGCGCGGACCTCCTGGCGCAGGAAGAGCACGTAGGCCAGGGCGAACATCGCCGCCGTCAGCGCGACCAGCAGCACGATCTGTGGCCACACCACCAGGATCGACTGGTCGAGCGACAAGAGCGTCGGCAGCGCCTCCTTCTGGCTGATCGCCTGGCCGACGGTGCCGGGGCCCAGGACGCTGGCGATCGAGGGGTTGAGAATCGCGACCTGGATATCGTTGTAGAGCTGGGCGGGCGAGAGCCTGAGGAACAGCTGCTGCGCGGACGAGGCCGCGAACAGCTCGGTGTAGTTCGCGCTGCCGGCCGTGGGGAACAGGGTGCTCGCGAGGATCGGCAGCAGGATCCCGCCCAGCAGCGTGAGGCCAAGCCACGATCCGAACCCCACCAGCGCCGCCGATGCGGCCCCGCGGATGACCACCGACAGGAGCAGCGCGAACGCCAGCCAGAACGAGGCGTAGAGGGTGGTCGCCAGCAGCCACACGACGATCCGGGCGATCTCCTCGGGGCTTGGGATGATCCCCAGCCGCATGATCCCGGCCGCCGCCACGAACATCACGAGCACGCCGAGCATCAGCCCGATGACCGCGATCCCGCCCGCGAACTTGCCGTTCACCACGTCGTCCCGGTGGACGGGCTGGGCGAGCAGCCTCGGCAGGGTGCCCTGGTTGCGCTCGCTGTTGATCGCGTCGAACCCGAACGCGATCCCGACCAGGGGCACCAGCAGGGCCACCAGGCTCACCGTGGTCAATCCGCCGATCTGGTTCGAGCCGATCACGAACAGCGCCACGAACAGCGCCTTGGCTCCCGAGATCTCGGGAGCCCGGGCGCTGAAGTCGCTCGAGATGAAGATCAGCGGGACCACCGCGGCCACGGCCACGACGAGCAGCAGGACGAAGAACCGGATGCTGGACAGGTGGTCCGCCAGCTCCTTGGCGGCGATCGTGCGCCAGCCCCCCGACGGGGCCCGTTCCGAGCGTCGGGCCTTGCGGATCGCGTCCGCGCGGCGGGACGTGTCAGCGGATGCGGCCATCGCTGTCCTCCGGGACGTACTTGCGGTAGAGGTCCATCAGGTCGGTGCCGCGACGGCGCAGGTGGGTCAGTGTCAGGCCCGCGGCGGACAGGGCGCCGGCCAGCGGCGCCGCGACGTCGTGAGCGGCGGTCACGATCCGCAGCCGCTCCTCGCGCTCGTCGGGGGCGACCGACGTGACGCCCGGAACCGCGAGCGCGACCGGGTCGATCGACGCCGGCTCCCCTTCGATCGCGACCTCCAGCTGGACGGCCTGGTCGGCGCCACCGGCGAGCTCGGCCAGGGGACCGGAGGCGATCAGCCGGCCGGCGCTGAAGAAGCCGACCCGATCGCAGAGCGACTGGACCTGGCCCAGGATGTGCGACGAGAGCAGCACGGTGAGGTCATGCTCCTTGACCAGGCGCCGGAGCATCGCGAGCAGCTCCTCCACGCCCGACGGGTCGATCGCGATCGTGGGCTCGTCCAGGATCAGCACGGTCGGGCTCTTGACCAGCGCGTCGGCGATGCCCAGCCGCTGGCGCATGCCGCGCGAGTACTGGTCCGCCCGCTTGTCGGCGGCGTCCACGAGGCGGACCTCGTGCAGCAGCTCGTCGATGCGGGCCTCCGCCTCGCCGCGGGGCATCCCGTTGAGCTTGGCCGTGTAGCGCAGGTTCTCGCGGCCGGTGAGGTTCGGGTAGAAGCCGACGTTGTCGGGCAGGTAGCCGACCTGGCGCTTGACCGCCAGCGGCTCGCGCGTCGGATCGAGCCCCACGACCCGCACCACACCCCGCGTGGGGTCGGTGAGGCCCAGGAGCATCAGCACCGTGGTCGTCTTGCCCGCGCCGTTGGGTCCCAGCAGGCCGAACACCTCGCCCCGCCGGATGGTGAGGTCCAGCCGGTCGACGGCGGTGAACTCGCCGTACTGCTTGGTCAGCCGCCGCGCGACGATGACGGCGTCGTCCGGGACGTCGGCCAGGACCTCCGCGACCGTGACCCGGCGCTTGGTCCGCGGCTTCTCCCGGCCGCCCGTGTCCCCGCCGCGCCCCCGATCGGGAGGGGCAACCTCCCAGGGCCGGACCGGCCGCTTGCCGTCGCTGCCGGCGGACACCGTGGTCCGCTCGTCGGTCATGTCGGCTACCGCCGACCGTAGGTCCGGAACACCCACCACAGGCCGACGAACACGGCGGCGATCAGGGCGAGCCCGGCGATCCACCAGAAGGCCGGCGTGTCGACCTTGACCCGGATGGTGACGTTGCCGCTCGCCTCGGCGGCGGTCGCGGTCATGGTGACGTTGTAGTCGCCGGTGATCGCGTCGCCGGTCGGCGTGATCTTGGCCGTGACGGTCGCGCTGTCGCCGGGGGCGATCGTCGGCACGCTGTCCTGGTCGAACTCGACCTTCCAGCCGGTGGGGGCACTGGCCGTGGGCTTCACGACGGTGAGGGGTGCCGTCCCGGTGTTGGTGAACGTGAGCGGGAAGTCGGTCGTGGTTCCAGCGTTGGCGGTCGTGGACAGGACCGAGTTGGGCGTGGAGACGCTGATGGAGTAGCTGCCGGTCACGGTGACCTTGAGGTCCGCCGTGGCGGTCCGGTCGCCGCCGGTCACGGTGACGTTGATGTCCGAGGTGCCCGCGTCGACTCCCGCCGGCGGCGTGGCGGTGACCGTGATCGTGGAGGTGCCGCCCGCGGTGACGAGGGTGCTGGTGGCCTGTGCCTGGCTGGCGGGCTTGGCGGTGACGGTCCAGCCGTCGGGCCCGGTGGCCGCGATCGCAAACGTGGTCTCGGTGGCAGTGCCGTTGCGGAGCGTGAGGGTGAACGAGAAGGTGCTCGACGCCGGGCCGCGCAGCTCGGGGAAGTCCGAGGTGAGGGTGACATCGCCGCCCACCTTGGCCTCGGTCCGGACGGTCAGTGGCAGCACCGTTGTGCCCTGCGGTCCCGTGGCCTCGACCCGGAAGGTGGAGGTCCCGGAGGCGGCGTCCTTGGGGATGGCGACGTTAAGGGTGACGTCGACGGGATTGCCCTTGGTCACGTACGCGCCAGCGACGACCAGGCCACCCCCGGCGAACCGCGCGGTCCAGCCCGTCGGCACGCCCGCCGCCGCGAGCTTGACCTCGCCGTCCTGGTTGGAGTCGAGCGTCACCTTGAACGAGGCCGTGGATCCAGGCTCGGCGACGATCGAGGGGAACGGCGTGCTCACGGACAGGCCGGATGCCGCCGCCACCAGCGGGGCGACAGGACCGGCCACCAGGCCGAGGACAGCAAGCAGCAGGGCGGCCCGGGCCGCAAGGCGCGTACGACCCGGGTTCCGGGAGGCGCGATCCGACATGGCGTGACTCCGAGGTGTGTCAGGGAGGTGGCTCAAATGCCCGGCGGCCGCCAGCGTGGCGTGCCGGGCCATGTGGAGGATGATATGGCGGATCACCTGAGAGGCTGCTGAGAGCCGGCGGTCCGCGCGCGGGTCGGACCAGGGAACGGTCAGACCGGCGGCGGTGTCGGCGTCGGCGTGGCCGGTGTCGGCGTCGGCGTGGCCGGTGTCGGCGTTGGCGTGGCGGGCTTGGGCGTCGGCGTGGCCGGTGGCGGCGTCGGCGTCGGCGTGGCCGGTGGCGGCGTCGGTGTGGCCGGTGGCGGGCTGGGCGTGTCCGTCGGGGACGGCTCGGTCGAGGCGGACTCGGACGGTGACGGGCACACGATCGGCGTGGCCAGCGGGTCCACGGTGGCCAGCGGATCCACAGTCGCCAGCGGATCCGGCGGGGCGCACGGGTCGACCGTCGGGCTGGGCGTGGGCGTGGCGCACCCGGAACCCTCACCGAGCAGCGGTCCCCACGAGCGGCCGTACGGCGTGAACACGCCGTTGTAGAAGTACGCGGTGCGGGTGCCTTTGGGGCCGCCGGCACGCCCCGGGCCCTTGGCGGCCCGCGCCAGCCAGCCGCGGTCGGCCTCCAGCCAGTTGGCGTGCTCGCTCTCGAAGCCGGCCACCGCAAGCACGGGCTCGCCGCAGCGCTGGTCCGCGGGCAGGGCACCGCCGGGCGCCGTGCCGGGCAGGAACAGCTCGGTCACGCCGTTGCCGCCGGTGGCCCGCAGCCCCGTCCATGGATCCACTGCCACCGCCTGGAGGGAGCCTGGCACCTTGAAGCCGTTCACGGACCAGCCCTTCGTCGCCTCCTGCAGGAAGCCCTGCCAGACGTAGGTCGACACGTCGATCGAGAACACCGGGTGGGCGGCCGTGGACACCAGCGAGTTGTCGGAGTTGCCGTTCCAGACACCAACGGCCAGCGCGTACTCGCCCTGCTTCCGCTCGGCCTTGCTGGGCGCCCCGATGTAGCCGTAGGCGTTGAGGTCGCGGGCATCGTTGTTGGTGCCGGTCTTGAGCGTGGCCGGCCGTCGCTTGCCGCCGTCGGTGATCCGGAACTGGCCCCAGTACGGGTTCTGTGAGGGATCCGTGTTGCCGGCCAGGATGTCGGTCATGATGCCCGCGGTTCCCTCGTCGATGGCCTGCGTGGTCACGCGGCTGGCGGCGTCGTCGAGGATCGAGGTCCCCGTGTTGTCGACCACGTCGATGATCGTCGTCTGGGGCACCAGCTTGCCGCCGTTCGCGAGGACGCCGTAGGCACGCACGAGGTCCTTGGGATGGACCTCCTCGACACCCAGGGCAAAGGCGAGGCCGGCATCGGTCGGGCCGCCGGCGAACGTGACCCCCATGGACTCGGCCTTGGCCTGGATCGTGTTGGTGCCGATGACGGCGACGGCCTTGACCGCGGGGATGTTGAGCGAGAAGCGCAGGGCGTCGCGCATGCGGACCGGCCCACGCTCCAGCGGGTCCGCGTCCTGGGGCGTGTACCCGCCGCCGAAGTCCGTGACCACGTCCATGAACATGGTGGCGCCGGTGATGACCTTGGCGTCGATGCCGGTGGCGTACACGACCGGCTTGAACGCGGACCCGGGCTGGCGCCAACCGTCGGCGAGCACGTCGAACCGTGGCTGGAACCGTTTCGTGGCCCTGGTCGCGGTGGGATCGGCCGAGCCCTGGTAGGCCACGATCTCGCCGGTCTGGTAGTCCATCGCGATCAGGGCGCTGTTGCGCAGGCTCTTGTTGGCGAGGTTGGCCATCCACGGCTCGTAGCTGAGCCCGAGGGCCCGCGCGGTCGCCTTGGGGTTCTTGGCCTTGGGCACGATCGCGGCCGCCTTGACCCACTTCTCGGCGATGCCCTGGAGGCGCATGTCGATGGTCGAGGTGATGGTGAGACCGCCGCGCTCGAGGACGGGACAGGTCTCCGCCTCATCGCCGCACAGGCGGGTCGTCAGCTCGCGCCGGACCTGCCACACGAACTGGGGAACCTTCCACTGGTTCGAGCGCTGGGGCGCGAGCATCACCTTCTCGGCCTTGGCGGCCGCGAAGTCGTCGGCGGTGAGCAGTCCGCCGGTCAGCGGCGTGCCTCCAGGGGCGGCCATCTGGTCGAGCACCAGGTTGCGCCGGATGACGATCGTCGAGTCGGCCGGCACGACGAGCTGGGTCTCGTCGCAGGTCTCCGGGTCGGCGGCCGGATCCACGCACTCGGTGACCGCGTTCGCGACGAGGTCGTAGGTGGACGGCGACTTGGGGAGCGCCGCGATGATCGCGGCCTGCGCGAGCGTGAGGTCCTGCAGCGCCACCCCGAAGTAGCCCCTGGCCGCGGCCGCCACCCCGTACGAGTCGTTGCCGTAGTAGTTCTGGTTGAGGTAGGCGGCCAGGATCCGCTGTTTGCCCGCCTCGCCCGGGTAGGCCTGCGTGACCCGGATCGACTGGATGATCTCGCGCAGCTTGCGGCTTGCCGTGACCTGGGTCTGGGCGCTGCTGTCCTCGGTCAGCAGCCGCTGGCGGACCAGCTGCTGGGTGATCGTGGACGCGCCTCGCGGGCGCCCGCGGATGGCGTCCAGTCCCGCGGCGATGATCCCGACCGGGTCGAACCCGCTGTTCTCCCAGAACGTGCGGTCCTCGATGGCGGTTGTCGCGTCAGCCAGGATCGGCGGCACGTCCGCGAAGGAGACCACGAGGCGGTTGAACTCCCCGAAGCGGGCGAGCTCCACGGTGCCGGTGCGGTCGTACACGACCGACTGCTCGGGCAGCTCGATGCGTTCCAGGACGCCCGGTTCCGGCAGGTCCGCGGCCAGCGAGGTGTAGGTGGTGACCGCGAACGCCGCCCCCGTGACCCCGAGGGCGACGAAGGCGGCGAAGACCACGAGGCCCATGGTCGCCGCAACGCCGATCCCCGAGCGTCGTCGGCGGGGCCGGTCATCGGAACGGCGATCGTCGGAAAACGGGTAGCCGCCCGGGTCGTAGCTCATGGCTGGGAGTGTGCGGTGAAACGGCGGATCGTGCCACCGGGACCGCTACGGCGTGTCGAGATCGAACACCAGCTCGTCGCCATCGATCTCGTCCACCTGCGTGCCGACCTGTCGGAAGCCGAACGAGCGGACGATCGCGAGCGAGGCCACGTTGTCCGGGGCGACCGAGGCGCGGAAGTGGTGGGTCCCCATCGACTCTGCCCACGCGAGCAGCGCGCCGACGCACTCGGTCGCGACGCCGCGCCGCCGGAACGCGGCCTCCACGCGATAGCCGATCTCCACCCGGCCGGTCTCGTCCGGCGGCGCGTGGAACCCGATCGTGCCGATCACCTCGCGACGACCGTCGGGGTGGGTCATCACGATGGACCGACCCAGCCACGGCTGGCTCGCGGGGTCGGCCTTGACGGCCGGGATCCGGTAGGCGAGGAAGTTGGCAAGATCCTCGCGCATCCCGCTCGAAAGCTCGGCACCCAATTCGCGGGCGGCCGAGTCGAGGTCGCCCGCGGCGAGGGCCTGCATGAACGCGAGCGACATCGACACGAGCTCGAACCGCGCGGTTCGGATCGCGGGGACGCGGGGCGGGCGTGACTCCATGCCGGCGAGGATACCGGCCGCGACTCACGGATTCGAGGGGCTGATCGATCGGACCCCCGGGTCCGACGTCCTGACTGTCAGCGACTTCCGGTAGCGGATCTCCACGACCTCGCGGCCGCCGATCTCGACCGTCTTGGCCCGGCCGTCGGCCAGCCACCCGCTCGCCTCGTAGAAGGCGCGGCCGCGCGTGTTGTCCCGCAGCACCCACAGCAGCGCCTCGCGGAACCCGGCCTCGACGAGCAGGGCCTCGGCCCTCGCCATCAGCACGGAGCCCACGCCGGATCGCCAGCGCTCCGGCGACACGTACAGGGCCTGGACCTCGCCCAATCCGGGGAGGTCCTCGTCGCGGCACGGGCTGATGCTGACCATCCCCACCACGCGGTCGTCATCGACGGCGATCCAGGTGGCCGGGTCCCCGGGGCCCAGGCGGTCGAAGGTGTACCGCGCTGCCCGGGCAGCCACGTCCATCGCGTCGAGGAACGGATCAGGGACGACGCCCCGGTATGCCGTCTGCCACGTTGCGACATGCATCCGGGCCACCGCGAGCGCGTCCGCGCCGGTTGCTCGCCGCAGCGTCGGGGGAACCGGCTTCGTCATGCCCGCATTGTCCCCGAACAGCAATGCAGGGTGGCAGCGTTGACGCCGCCACCCTGCGAATCCGGGGTGAGCCGGGATCAGGTGAGCCGAGATCAGGTGAGGCGGACCCAGCGGACCGGGGTCTCGACAAGCTCGCGGTACTGCTCGCGCAGGTCCACCTCGGAGTGCCGCGAGGGCACCTGCGCCCGGGTGATCCGGGCCGGCCCTCGGCGCGGGTCCGCGCGAGGAGCCTGATCCGGCGGATGGCGGACCAACCGGCCGCCCGACCAGCTCATGGCGCAGGATCGCCAGGATCTTGTTGCCCGCTACTGCGTTCGTGCCGACCATCTGTCCTGTCCTCCGTCGCTTCCGGGCGACATCGCTCTTGATGTCAAGACTCTTTATGTCGAACTTGTATGGCCGTACAGTAGCGCCTAGATACTTTGATGTCAAGAGGTATGACCAAGAGAATCTTGACATCGTGCCGTGAACGTGGATACTCGGTGGCATGGACGAAGAGCGGGACTGGCTGGACGAGTCGCTGATCGTGTGGGCGCGCGAGATCCCGGACCTCAACTCGCTCACGGAGGCCATCGTCGAGCGCATCCAGATCCTGTCCAAGTCATTCGACCGATCGTTGGAGGAGACGCTCCAGGCGTCCGGGCTGGACCACCGGTCCTACCATCTCCTCGGGCGGCTGCGCAGCTACGGCGCGCCGTATCGACGATCCCCGGGCCAGCTCGCCGCCGACATGCACCTCTCCAGCGGCGCGATGACCAACCGGCTCGACCGCATGGAGGAGGCCGGCCTCATCCGGCGTCTGCCTGACCCGTCCGACCGGCGCGGCACCCTGGTCGAGCCGACGGAGTCCGGCAACGCGACCTGGGACCAGACGACCGGCACGCAGGCTCGGCGCGAGGCGATGATCGCGTCGGTCCTCACGCCGGATGAGCGCGAGGAGCTCCATCGGCTGCTGCGACGCCTGATGCGCGCCTTCCCGGACAAGGAGCACCCGGTTGCGGGCCCGGAGGCCGGCGGGTCGGACGCACCGGACGCCTCGCGCGACTGACGCCCGGTCGGTCAGGGGCGGTCGATCCGCAACAGGAGCCGCGGCCTCCCGCCCCAGTCCCGCTCCAGGACGGAGAACGTGGTCACCCCGGCCGCGGGCGTCAGCGCCTCGTGAGAACGACCGCGAGATCTGCTCGGACTCGTAGGGCATGTGCCTACCACCGGTCTGCCCCGCGGCCGGCCCTGCCGCGCAGGTGAGCGAGCACCTGCGGATCGATCCAGCCCGGCGCCGCGGTCCGCTCCTCCAGGTTCTCGACCGCCATCCACGCCAGCAGGCGATCCTGCCAGGCGGGATCCCAGCCATCCGGCAACGGTCGTGGCTCACCGACGCTGGGCCGCGATTCCTCGGGCTCGGCCTCGTCCGGCCACATCGGGACGTAGAGGGAGCTGCCGGCGTTGGCCGGATCCCAGCCGAGGTGCCCGAGATGGCCGCGGATCTCGGCAGCCAGCGACGCGTCGAGGGCGACGAGGTCGGCGGGTGCCGGCCGGTCGAGGAGCAGGTGCGTGAGCTGGAGGAGGCGGCCAAGCTCGCCGACCGGGTCCGCGTGGTCGTCCACGCGGAGGTCGATCCAGCGATCGTTGGCGCCGCCATAGCCGCCGCCCTCGCGCACGATCAGCAGGGCCGCCGACTGACGCCCACGCCGGTCGCCACCCGCCGCATCGGCCGCGGCGAGACAGGTCACCAGGAGCTCGGGGAATGGATGGCCCGCGGCTTCGAACGTGTCCGCCAGCGCATCGACGACGCCGGCGCCGGCGAGGATGTTGCCCTGGGCCGCGTAGCCGGGTCCGGTTCGGCCGCCCGCCCAGGCAAAGCACGAGCGGCCCGTGTACGTGGCCGATCCACCGCTCGCGTCCACGATGCCGGCCTGGCGCTGCGATCGGAGCGGGTCTGCCTCGACGAGCGAGGCGAGGGTGGCTTCCGCGTCGGTTCCGCCCGCGAGCATCGCCAGCCCATCGGGCCCGTAGGTGACGTTCGCGTAGGACTGGGTCGCGATCGCCCCAACGCCGGCGCGCGCCCACGGCACCACCGATCCCACGGACAGGAACTTGGACTGGACGGCGATGCCTAGGTCGCCGGTGGCGCGGTCCCGCGCAACGATGGAGTAGGTCATGGCGGGTGCCTCCTTGGCGGCCAGCGTAGCGCGCCGGGTGGGGGAGACGGACGAGCCGCACGCGTCGATCGCGGGCGGCTCGCCTGACTGCGCGAGATGGGCGGGTCGATGCCCGCGTGGCTGCAGGGTCCGGCGGGTCGATGCCCGCCTCGATCAGCTCCTCGCCAGCGAGTCCCGGATCTGGGTCAGCAGCTTGACCTCGTCGGACGGCTCCGCGGGCGCTGCCGGCTCCTCCTTGATCAGCGGCCCTCCCGATCAGGAACACGACCAGCGCGACCACCACGAACACGATCACGACCTGGATGAAGTTGCCCCAGCGGATCGCGACCTCCGTGGCCGCATCGCCACCAACCGCCTCCTTGAGCACGATCTTGAGCGCCGTGAAGTCGACGCCGCCGAGCAGCACGCCGATGGGCGGCATGATGATGTCGGCGACGAGCGAGGACACGACGCTGCCGAGCGCGCCGCCGATGATCACGCCGATGGCCAGCGCGAGCGCATTCGTCTTGGTCAGGAACGCCATGAACTCCTTGAGCACCGTGTATCACCCTCCCTCAGGTGGCCGCATGACCGGGCATGCGGCCGTACAGGTCAAACCTTATGGTGCCTCGCGCACCTCGGCCAGTTCGCGCACACTCGGTCATCCCCAGCACCCCGAGCAGGCGATCCACGAACGTCGCCTGGGCCGGATTGAGCCGCCGCCTCGCCTCGGAGGGGCTGGCCCACAGCACCCGATCGATCTCCGGGACGCTGATCATGCGGCCGGACCGCGGTGGCCACTCGACCTCGGCCCGCATGCTCACGAGCCGGCCTGGGTCCAGGTCGCCCTCCTGGGCGAAGGCATGGACGACCTTGCCCGAGCGCATCCGGACCTCGCCCAGATCCTGCACCTCGCCGTCGGGCGGCCGCTGTCCGGTCTCTTCCTCGAATTCGCGCCTCGCCGCCGCGAGCAGCTTCTCGTCGGGGAGCGGTGCGCCCTTGGGGAGCGACCAGGCGCCGGCGTCGCGACGTGCCCAGACGGGGCCGCCGGGGTGGGCGACCAGGACCTCGAGCCCGTCGGCGGGGCGACGGTAGAGGAGCAGACCGGCGGACAGCTTGGCCATGGGCTTCCCGATCCTGCGCGGCGCACACGAAAGCGCCCGAAGGAACCGTACCGCACCGACTCGCCCACGACACTGCCAAGCAAGCTCGGCCCTGCCGCAGCGGCTCCAGTCCCACCACCCCTTCGGCCTTGCGGCCTCCGTGGCGGCGGTTCCGGGGACCCGGTCCGATCATCGCTGACCGGTCCGGCGTCGGTACCACCGGCCCCTTCGGGCAAACCGAACGATATCGGTCGGGGAGGGAGGTGCCAACCAGGTTGTCCACGAGTTTCGGTCCGGTGACGGCGAAGTTGTCCACGACTGCGACGCGCGCGTGGACAACCTGTGGACAGCCGGCCTCACGCTTCCTCGGTGATCACGCCTCGCGCCGAGCGGGCCGGGGCGACCTCGTGATGGCGCAGGCAGCGCGCCTCGTACGTCTCGACCGCGGGGCCGTCGAAGCCGCCGATCACGATCAGCGGGTCGTCGATGGCGGCGGGCCGGCCGCCGACCAGGCGCTGGGTGCGTGTCGCCGTCTCGCCGCACACGACGCAGATCGCCGAGAGCATCGTGATCTCGTCCGACATGGCGAGCAGCGCCGGCATGGCGCCGAACGGGCGTCCGGCGAAGTCCGTGTTGAGGCCGCTGGCGATCACGTGGCGGCCCGACTGGCGCAGCATGTCCGCGACCTGCGCGACCGACTCGTCGAAGAACTGGGCCTCCTCGATGCCCACGAGGTCCACATCACGCTCGCGCGCGAGCGAGAGGATCTCGACGGGCTTGCCCTTGGGGACCAGCACGGACGGGTAGCGGGCCTTGCTCCGGCTCTCCGCGTAGTCGCTGGGCGTCCGGTCATCCACGTCCGGGCGGACGAGCAGGATCCGGCGCTTGGCGATCTCCGCCCGGCGGAGCAGGCGCAGCAGCTCGTCGGTCTTGCCCGACGACATGCAGCCGGCGATGACGTGGAGCCAAGGATCGGCGCGGTAGAGCACGGTCCGAATCTACCGGCTCGGGGCCTCTTTCCGCTGGCACCTTCACCGCCCGGAGCCACCCGCGACCCGAGCCGCCCATGCGGCGTGCCGGGCGTAGGCTTGCGCGCGATGCACGCGATCGACGTCGAGGAGCTGGCAAAGCACTACGGGCCGGTGCGCGCCCTCGACGGGGTGACGCTCGAGGTCCGGCCCGGCGAGATCTTCGGCTTCCTCGGCCCCAACGGCGCGGGGAAGTCGACCCTGATCCGGCTGCTGCTGGGCTTCATCCACCCGACGGCGGGGCGGGGGAGCGTGCTGGGGCTCGACATCGTGGGGGATTCGGTCGCGATCCGGGGCCGGATCGGCTACCTGCCGGGCGGGATCGCGCTCGACGACAACCTCACCGGCGAGCGCCACCTCGACGATCTCGCCGCGCTCTCCGGTCGCCCACCGGTCCGCCGGGCGGCCATCTGCGATGCCCTGGAGCTGTCCGCCGCGATCCTGCGCCGCCCGATCCGCGACTACTCGCGCGGGATGCGCCAGAAGATCGGGATCGTGCAGGCGCTCCAGCATGACCCGGAGCTCGCCATCCTCGATGAGCCGTCCGAGGGCCTGGATCCCTTGATGCAGCGGGCCTTCTACGAGGTGCTCGAGGCGGCGCGAGCCGCGGGGCGGACGGTGTTCTTCTCGTCGCACGTGCTGTCCGAGGTGGAGCGCGTCTGCGACCGGGTCGCCATCGTCCGCGCCGGCCGCCTCGTCCTCAGCGGTGACGTCGCGACCCTTCGGGCCCAGCGGCGACGCCGGGTGGAGCTGCGGTTCGACGGTCCGGCACCGGAGCTGGGCGGCGTGGCAGGGGTCAGCGACGTGGACGTCGACCACGTCGGCGGCTTCCTCACCTGCGCCCTCGCCGGTGATCCGCGGGCGTTCCTCGACGCGATCCGCAGCGCGGCGGTCAGCGACCTCTCGATCGAGCCGGCGCGGCTCGAGGACGCGTTCCTCGAGCTCTACGCGGGCGAGGCGGCTGCCGAAGCCTCAGCCATCGCTCGGGGTCGACGGCCGATGAACGCCGGCCCGAAGCGCGCCATCCTGAGCGTGCCGCTGATGCGCCGGACCTGGCGGGCGCAGCGTTCCCGGGTCGCGCTGGTCTGCGTCGGGCTCGCGATCTGGGCGTTCCTGATGCCCGTGATCTACGCGACGTTCGGTCGACAGCTCGCGGTCCTGCTCGACACCGGGATCATCCCCAAGCCATTCCTGCGCCTCCTTGGCGCCGACCCGTTCAGCCTCACGGGCGCCGTCGCCCTCGGGTGGATCCACCCCATCGGCATCGGGCTGTTCGTGCTGTTCCCGATCGGTCTGGGCGCGGCGATGATCGCCGGGGAGCGGCAGCGGGGAACGCTCGAGATCCTGCTGTCGCGGCCGCTCTCCCGCCGGGCGCTGTTCGTCACCCACCTGGTGACGCTGGCGTTGATCTCCGCGCTGGTCGTGGCGGCTGCGCTCGCCGGGACGCTGGCCGGGTCCGCCGCGTACGGGGTGGTCGACGGGCTTCCCGTCGCGAACCTCGTGTTCCTCGCGCGTCAACACGTGGCTGTTCCTCGTGGCGCTGGCGGCCGTTGCCCTTGCCGCATCGGCCTCCTTCGACCGGCTCGCGACGCCGGTGGGCATCGGGTTCGCGGTGCTCCTGATCGGGTACCTGCTCGAGGCCCTGGGCACCCTCTGGCCCGACGCCGCGTTCCTCCAGCCGTGGACCCCGTTCCACTACCTGCGCCCGCTCGAGATCCTCGGCGGGACCGGCACGGTCGGCGACCTGCTCGTGCTGGCCGGGCTCGCGGTGGCGGCGACCGCGTACGGCCTGTGGCGATTCCCGCGGCGGGACCTGGCGGCGCCGAGCTGAGGGTCCGCGGCATCGCCCGCCTGCCGGTCTCGCCCGCTCCGCCCTCACCGGCCCCTGCGTCGTCGGCCCGTGGTCACCCGCTCGCCGATGGCGCGCTGCGCGGAGCTCTGCGCCAGATATCACCGCCTGCTGCGATAGCGACGGGCCTGCGGGCCGGGAGTGCGCCTTGCATCAGCTGGGCGTGATGTGGCGTGCGCCGAACCCGCACGGCACCCGTCCCTCCAGTGGTGGTGGCCGATATCCGGTGCAAACGCCCCTGCGAGTCACGCGGCGTCGAGTCGCCCATCGGCCCGGGCCGCCTATCGACCCGGCCAGCGCGACCTGCCTGACCCGTCAGGGGCAACTGCCCGAACACCAGCCCGGAAGCGGCGCGCGGTACCCGATCAGCACCGGGACGAGGTCGGAGCCGACCTGCGCGATGTGAAGGCCGGCGTGCTTGTCCGTGCCAGCGAATGCGATCTCGACGTTGGCGACCCAGGTCCCGCCGTCGGGCGGCTGCGGATACGGGAAGTTCTGTGCCGGATCGAACAGGCATTCCTCGATCGGGCAGAAGAAGCCGCTGTTGACCCAGACGTGGGTCGGCGTCCAGCCCGTCACGGCAACGGCCGCCAGGGCGACCCTCTCGGATTCGTCGCACGTCGCCTGGGCCACTCCACCCAAGCACGAACTCGTCATCGTGGCGGCTGTCTGGGCTGTCGCCTGCGTCTCGACACCGCTCGGGACCCCGTCGGTGCCGCAAGCGGCCACCATCAGGAGCAGCCCGACCAGCACCAATCGCCACATCATCCGGCTACCCCCAGCCGCTGCGGGTCACAGACACCCGTCGCGAGCATCGGCTCATTCCGGGTGGTCGTCAAGGGTCGGGCTGCGACCGGCCCGCTCTGGCCGCCGTGCCTGTCTCGCCCTTCGCCGCAGGCGAGCGGATGGCACGGTCCGTCCATGACGCGATCGCGGCTACGCCGCCACGCGGGGTAACGCCGGGAGCGCCATCATGGCGCCATGACGACCGCGACCTCGCCCATCGCCATCGGACTCAGCCTGCCCACCTGGCCGCGGGCCGACCGGACGTACGCCACCTGGCCGGAGATCCGCTCGCTGGCGCTCGAGGCCGAGGCGATGGGCGTCGACACCCTCTGGGTCGCCGACCACCTCCAGCGCGACCTGGCGTCCGGGGAGCGGATCGGGTTCTGGGAGTGCTGGACGATCGTCACCGCGCTGGCCGAGGCGACGACGAGGGTGGAGATCGGGCCGCACGTGGCCTGCACGGGGTTCCGCAACCCGGGGCTGCTGGCGCGGATGGCCGCCACGCTCGATGAGGTCAGTGGTGGGCGATTGATCCTGGGGCTCGGCAGTGGCGTGCCGGCGACCGACGCCAGCTGGCGCACGTTCGGCTACGACCAGGACCGGCCCGTGACCCGGTATGCGGAGGCGGTCGAGGTGATCGCCCGGCTGTTCCGTGAGCCGACCGTCACGTTCACGGGCGAGAAGGTGCGCGCGGATGACGCCCAGCTCCTGCCGCGGTCCCGACACCGTGCCGCGCCGCCGATCTGGGTCGCCGCCAAGGGCGATCGGACGAGCCGCATTGCCGCCCAGTGGGGCGACGCGATCAACGTCAACGTGCCCCTGTCCGACGCCGCCGGCATGGAGGCGCTCGTCTCGACGGTGCGACGCGCCTGCGATGCGGTGGGGCGCGAGCCGGCAACGCTCGTCGATGACGGGCTGGGCGCGCGTGGTGCTCGATCCCGAGGGCAACGGGATTGTTCGGCCGGGTGCCTCACCGGCTCGCCGGGGGAGATGGCGACGGTGGTCCGTGGGTTCGGGGCTGCGGGCCTGCGGCACCTGACCCTGTCCTTGGGTACGCCCGACGATCCGAGCCGGACGCCGGCGCTGACGCCTGACGCGCTCGGCCGGCTGGGGCCGCTGGCCGACGCGGTGCGGGCCGTCTGACTGGCGTCGCCCGATCGGTGCGGGGGGCCAGCGCGCGGTCGCGCGTTTGCATATGCTCCGCTCCACGATCGCGAGCCAAGGAGAGGTTGATGGCCGGGTTCACCCCGTTCACGAACAACTACTCGGACCTGTCGGACGAGAACGGCTACCAGTTCGAGTTCAAGTGCGACATCTGCGGATCCGGCTACCGGAGCGAGTTCATTCGCTCGAACCTGGGCACCGTCGGCAACCTCCTGAGCGGTGCGAGCAGCCTGGTCGGTGGCCTGTTCGGCAGCGCGGCGAACGCCGCGGACCGGATCAAGGACGTCACCGATCGCGGCGCTCGCGACGAGGCGCTCCAGAAGGCCAGCAACGAGATCATGGGCCTGTTCACGCGGTGCCCGCGCAGCAACGACTGGGTCGATGAGACGTGCTGGAACCAGGCACGCGGGCTGTGCGTGTCGTGCGCACCGAACCTTGCCGCCGAGTTGGAGGCTGAGCGCGCTTCGGCCGAACTCTCCCAGATGCGCCAGGCGATGCAGCACGAGACCGTGTTCTCGGGCGACACGTCGGCGCGGCAGACCGTGTGCACCACGTGCGGCAAGCCCGTCGGCTCAGAGAAGTTCTGCTCCAACTGCGGGACACCCACGGGCCAGAACAAGTGTGCCCAGTGCGGTGCGGAGGTGGCGGCCGGCACGCGCTTCTGCGGGAACTGCGGCGCGAAGACTTCGTAGGGCCCGGGGCCGGGGCCGGGGCCCGGGCCCTCGGCGCCCCTGCTCGGGCGCTCGGCGCCCCAGCGGTCGCGTGCAGTTGCGATTCGGGCGCCAGCCGCCGGGATCGTCGCGTGGGACCAGCCCGCGGTGAGACAGATGCTGCCGGCGGCGCCCACTTCGTCTCGTGACGCGCCGGTTCGGGCCCCAGGCGCCCGCCGCGCGTGTGGTGGTCCCGCCGCGCGTGTGGCGACCCGGCCACACCCATGCTTGTCGTGTCTGAAGCGATGAGCAGGAGGCGCGGCGCCGTGGTCAATGATGACGTCCTCTATGGGTTCCGCCTGCGGCTGTTCAGCCTGGCGGCGGAGCTGGGCAACGTGCGGGCGGCCTGCCGGATCTTCGGGGTCCATCCCTCGACCTACTACCGCTGGCGGGGTCTGGTCCTGCGCTCGGGGCTCGAGATGCTCCGACCGCGGGAGCGCCGGCCCCCCCGGATGCCAACCAGACGAGCCAGCTCACCGAGCAGCGGGTGATCGCGTTCGCCCTGGGCCACGCAGGCGGGCCTCCGACGGATCAGCGCCACCCTCGCCCAGGCGCGCTGGGGCGGCATCGTCCTGAGCCCCAACGGCGTGTGGCGCGTCCTGCGCCGTCATGGCCTGTCCCGGCGGATCAGCCGCCTGTCGCTGGTGGCAGGGTATGCGGCACCGCCGAGCCCGAGCGGCCGACCCCGCTCGAGGCGCGCCATGTCGCGGTCGACCACCCGGGCGAGCTCGTGGGCTTCGACTGCTTCCACGTGGGCCGCCTCGCGGGCACGACCGGACGGGTGTGGCAGTACACCGCGATCGACCTTGCGAGCTCGTACGTCTGGGCGAGCTCGCCACGACGCCGCTCAACCCGAGCGCCCGGAAGACCTCGGCCCTGGCCCGGCGGGTGGCGGCCGACTCGCGACCGCCGGCTGGCACCTCGAGCGCGTGCTCACCGACAACGGCGAGCGAGTTCCGCAGCTAGGCGTTCGGGGACACGGTCCGCGAGCTCGGGGCCACGCAGACCTTCATCCGGGCGGGGCGCCCCGCCACCAACGGCGCGGTCGAGCGGGTGCAGCGCACGATCCTCGAGGAGTGCTGGCGGCCATCGTTCGCCCGGAGCCTGGTGCCCAAGCTCACCGGGCTCACAAGAGATCTCGCGGGCTACCTGCGCTTCTACAACGAGGAGCGTGCCCACACCGGACGGCTGACCCGGGGTCGGACGCCGCTCGAGGCCTTGATCGGTGCCCGCAAGATGAGGCCACGATGACCGAGATGCGTCGCTACATCTCGGGGGACGTAGACCGATGGCGACCCGGCACCCGACCGGTGGGGACCCGGCCACCAGACCGATGGCGACCGGCTACGAGGCCGGCGTCCCGCAGTCCAGGCAGAACCGAGCGTCCGGGGCGTGGACGCTGCCGCAGGCCTCGCAGGCCCGCCCCGAGGCCGCGGGTGCCTCGGACCCGAGGGGGTGAGCCGCGGGCGTTGCCACCGAGGGCGCAGGCTCCGCCGGGCCGTTCGCCGCCTTGACGGCCGCCGCACCCACGCGCTTACCGCATCTCGGACACGCAACCCAGGCAGGGTCATCGAGCGGCGCCCGGCACGATGCGCAGCGCGGCGGCGCGAATGGATCAGGCGTTCCGCACGCTGGACAGGCCGTGACGTCACGATTGATGTAGGTCCCGCACCGCGGGCAGGGATGCTTGAACGTGGGCACGGTGCTCTCCGTCAGTCGAGGCCCGCGGCCTCATCGATCTGGGCATCCTGGGCGGCCCGGCCGGGCCATTCCGCCGCCTCATCGCGGACGGCGCCATGCCAGGCGACGAGGTCGCGGAGGGCGGCCGACCAGCCGTCCGGGTCCCGGTGGACCAGCCTGGCGACGAATTCGAGCTCGGGCCGTGGCCAGCGTTGGCAGAGCGGCAAGGGCCAGCCGGTACCGCAGGAACTCTGGTTCCGCGAGTCGCCCGGCGGGGAGGGCGATCGGCTCGCGCAGGAAGCGGGCGTCGATGAGCGCCTCGGAGATGTCCGCCACGGCCGTCTCGAGGGCACCGCTCGGGAGCGTCCCGCTGAACGTGGCGCGCGGCATCACGCGGAACACATACGTCGCGTGGGCCCCCTCGCTCACAACTTCCATCGCGACCAGGTTGCCGGGCAGCCCGACAAGGAACCAGAGCCTGGGGGTGTCCGGCACGCTTGGCCGTTCGGGAGCCGCGGCGAGCCAGCGCGGTGCGGCATCGCCCCCGGCAAGCTCCCGCAAGGCAGCATACGACTGGTTGAACGGCGGGTGGCCCAGGACGGCCCTCTCCAGGGGTGCCCAGGGCTCGCCCAGGGTCGCCGGCGAGGCCGGGCGTCCGTCGACCAGCGCGGCCGCGCCCATGGCACGCGTTGCATACGGGGCGTCAGGGATGAGGGCGCCGACGATCGCCGCCGCGTCCGACGCAGCGCCCTCGCGGAGCGCGGTCCAGCGCTGTGCTGGTGGACGGCCAGCGCCCCCATGCGGAGGAGTCGCAGCGCCGGTCCGCCGGCCGGGTCAAGGGGCAGCGAGCGGCCGGCGCTGTCGATCCGGATCCCGCCCACGGCCGCGTCCAGCGCCACCTCGCCGAAATCCGCGCGCCGGACCCGCTTCCATGGATGGCGTTCGTCCACGGGGGCGAGCACCACGCCGCGGTCGTGGTGGATCAGCTGACCGACGCCCGAATTTGCCCGGTGCCTCGTACTCGACGAGCTCCACCTCAGCGTCGGGGGAAAGGGTCACGAGTCCATCCGCGAGCCGCTGGCGCAGCCGGCCCTCGCGCAGTCCGCGGGCCAGCGCGCCGGTCTGGGTGCCGAAGCGTTCGAGCAGCCAGGTGGAGGCCGACGCTCCTTCGCCCAGTCGCACGCGGACCGAGCCCGCGTCGACGGTGACCGCGACGGCGTCCCGGTATCCGGCGTAGACAGGCGCAGACCCGACCACCGAGATCGAGAAGCCATCGGGCGCCAGCGTCACGGATGCCGGTGCGCCGACCCCGTCCGCGCGACGCGCCTCGCCCCTGAGCGTGGTGGTCTCTGCCTGGCTCATGCCTACCATCGTAGGGGCACGTCCAAGGGATCGCGCGGCTGGCCCGTGTGTGCGGCGCCAACGGTCACGGGCGCAGGCGCCACCACGGTCCGATCACGGTCGCAGGCGCCACCACGGTCCGGTCGCACGCGCCGGTCGGGTCGCGGGCGCCGTCGCGGGCGCCATCACGGTCCGGTCGCGGGCGCCGGACGTCCCAACGGTTGCGTGCCGCAACGGCTCGGGCGTGGGCCGCTCGGAATGTTGCGGCGATGCGCCCATCGGCGCGCAGGTGGGGCTCCGAGCGCCCGGATCGTCCCGCTGCGCGCTCCCTTGGGCTCCCGGCGCCCCCGGGGGCTCGCCGGGTCGCCTGTCCGCCGGGCCCGGCGGCCCGTCCTACGCCTTACCCCGGTGGCCCGGCAAGGCCCAGAAACACGGTCAGATCCGAGCGGCGAAGCTCACGATGACGACCGCCAGCGAGGCGAAGATCTCGGTCACACCGACGTGGACCGGCCGGATGGGTCGACGGCCCGGGGCGAGCCGCCGCTGGAGCCACGGCAGCGCGGCGGCCCTCGCGGTGAGCGCCGCGGCCAGGATCGGAGTAGGGGATGGGCAGGGCAACGAAGGCCGCGGCCACCAGCAGCAGGTGGAATCCGACGGACAGCCCCAGGAACGCCCCGTTGCCGCGCTCCCGGAGCACCGACCTGACCACCAGCACCGTCCCCAGCTGGTACCCGGCCGCGATCAGGGTGTAGGTGACAACTCGCGCCGGATCCCAGGCACCGGACACCCACGCGGCAGCGGGCACGAGCACCAGGGACTGGGCGACCTGCGCGAGGCTGTTGGCAAGGTCACGACGCGTTCCCGGCTGTGCGCCGCGGAACACGATCGCCGCGGTGGGCAGGACCACGATGCCCGCCAGCGCGAGCGGCGGGAAGGCGAACAGCAGCGTCACGCCGAGGATGGCGGCGACCGAGCCGTAGAGCGCGATGGGGAGGCGGTACTCGGGCGGGCGGCGGCTCCGCGACCAGGCCTGGGCCGTGGCCGATGCCAGGTATGCGGCGAGCGCAACCCCCGCGACGGCGAGCTGCCACGGATCGGCCCGGCTCGCCGCCACGCCGAGCAGCACGGGGAGCAGGAGCATCGCCCACGCGCCATGCTGGCGGGGGATCCACAGGCGGTGGCCTGACACGGGCCTGGCGACGGGACGCGGGAGGGCGGTCATCGGGCCTACGGTACCGGTCGTCAGGCTGGGACGCCCTCCAGCCCACCCAGCTTCGTCCGGACCGGTTCCCGAACCGGCCGGAGCAGGATGGCCCCGATCACGAGCAGCCCGACCGCCATCGCAAACGCGACCCGCGGCCCGATGCCCGGGCTGATGACGGCGTTCGACAGGTCGATCAGGAGGCCGCCGATCGCGAGGCCCACCAGCCCTGCCGTCGCGGTTGCCACGTTGCTGATGCCCATGTACCGGCCCGCCGACGCCTTGGGCACGAGATCGGTCAGCAGCGCCCAGTCAACGGCGAGGAACATGCCGAACCCCATGCCCATCACCAGGCCGCCGAAGACGGCAACCGGGATGACCGGTGCCACCGCAACGATCGCGAGCCCAGCCGACCCGACGGCGCACGAGAGGTAGATCACCGGCTTTCGCCCCACCCGGTCCGACGCTCGCCCGGCAGGCAGCACCGCCACGAGGTTGCCGGTGATGAACGCCACCAGGACCGCCAGCATCGGCACGCCCGTCTCCGACTGCGTCAGCCCGAACGAGTCAACGAAGTAGAACAGCGCGAAGTTGGTGAGCATCGTCATGCCCATCAACACGAACCAGCGCGACCCGACCAGCCACACGAACGACCGCTCGCGGAGGACATCGGTGCCCCAGGCCTCCATCCCGACCGAGCGCCAGCTCCGGCCGTTGCGGGGCTTGGCCGCGCGGCCTTCGTTCACCCGGATGACCACCGAGAGCATCGTCGCGAACTCCAGGACGCCAAGGGCCATCGTCCCCAGCCAGAAGCTGTTGGTCGCGACCGCCAGCGCGCCGATCGCAAACCCGGCCGCATTGCCCAGGACCTGGAACAGCCCGACGAGCGCGGATGCAAGCCCCACCTGTGGCTCCGGGACGAGATCCGGCACGTAGCCCTGGAACGGCCCCTGGGCGAAGTTGGAGGAGAACTGGAGCAGGGCCATGAAGGCCGCGATCGCGATCACCGTGTTCGATGACGCGATCCCCAGCAGGAACACGAGGTCGAGGGTCGTGCCGATGAACACGTACGGCTTGCGTCGACCCCAGCGGCTGATCGTGTAGTCGCTGATCGACCCGATCGTCGGCTGGACCAGGACCGCGATCACCGTCCCCATCGCGCTCAGGATGAACAGCGTCGTGGCCTTGAACGCCTCGTCGCCGAGACCCTCGAAGATGATTCGCCCGCCCAGCAGGTTGTTGAGCCCGGCGAAGATGGAGCTCAGGCCAAGCCAGTACAGCGAGAGCCGGACGAGCTGACCCCTGGGCAGCAGCGCGGTGGGTCGCGCGGACGGGTCGTCCGCTGCGGACTGTGCCTCGACGGTCATCGCGATGTCCTCCTTGACGGGACGGCGCGGGGTCCGGTCGCTCGTGGGCGGCACGTGGCCGGATCATGGCACGATCCGGCGATCGCTGATAGGGTCCGCCCCCTCAAACCGGTCATTGACAGGGATACAGCTGCATAGCGCCGACCCGGCGGGACCCACCTGCCGCGCGGTCGATCATTCCCAGTCCGATCGGCCTCATGCGCGCCTTCGACGACGAAGCGCGTGCCCCCTCTCCAGTGCCGGGCGGCGCCGTCCCATCGCCACACCCACAAGTGGTCGTGCGGTGGCAGAGAGGAACCCCCATTGCGCGTCAGCATCAGCGTGCCGGCCATCGGCCTGGCCACCGTCATCGCCCTTGCCGGGCTGACGTCAGCTCCCGCCTCGGTCGTTGCCACCGACCCGTCGCCGACCCCCGCCCCGACGGCAACGGAATCGCCGAGCCCCAGCCCGAGCCCAACACCCACGCCCACACCCGAGCCCACGCCGGACCCATCGTCCACCGCGGAGCCGACCGTCACCCGGGCTGATCTCATCCGCGAGGAGTACCTGCGCGCCGCGAAGGTCGCGGTCCGCCAGCGGCACGACCGCTATGTCGCCGGCGGCACGGGGCCAAATGCCTTCGATTGCTCAGGGCTGGTCCGCTTCGCCTACCGGAAGGCGGGCATCAGCAGGCGCCTGGGCGGCGGCCACTCCGCCCGCGCGATGCTCGAATGGGCGCGCCGGCACGACAAGACGCGCAAGCACCACCCGCGCATCGGCGATGTCGTGATCTGGGGCAACGGGCGCCACGCCGGCATCTACATCGGCCACGGCCGGGCGATCAGCGCCCTCAACCCACGGCAGGACATCCGAATCACCGGGATCCACGCCCTGGGCGACCCGTTCACGACGTTCATCCGGACGCGTCCGTAGCGGCCTGCACGACCGGGCGCCCGGTAGCATGGACCCGCCACCACGACGCTCCGGAGGCCGCATGACCCCGCCCGAGATCCGGTCCTGGCTCATCGACATGGACGGCGTGCTCGTCCACGAGGAGACCGCCATCCCGGGTGCCGGCGCGTTCCTCGCCCGTCTCGGCGAGCTGGGCATGCGCTACATGGTCATGACCAACAACTCGATCTACACGCCCCGGGATCTCTCCGCCCGGCTGCGCGCGAGCGGGCTCGGACGTGCCCGAGGCGCACATCTGGACCTCGGCGCTGGCGACGGCGCGGTTCCTCAAGCGACAGCGGCCGGACGGGTCGGCGTTCGTCATCGGCGAGGCGGGCCTCACCACGGCGCTCCACGACGCCGGGTACACGCTCACCGAGCGGGACCCGGACTACGTCGTCCTGGGCGAGACCCGGACCTACAGCTTCGAGCGGGTCACGCGGGCGATCCGGCTGGTGGCCGGTGGTGCCCGGTTCATCGCCACCAACCCGGATCCCAGCGGCCCCACGCGCGGACGGGCCGGTGCCCGCGACCGGTGCCGTCGCCGCCCTGATCTCGATGGCCACCGGCGTCCAGCCCTACTTCGTCGGCAAGCCGAACCCGCTCATGGTCCGCAGCGCGCTCAACGCGCTCGACGCCCACTCCGAGGCGGCCGGCGATCATCGGCGACCGGATGGACACGGACATCAAGTCGGGTCTCGAGGCCGGGATGTACACGGTCCTGGTGCTCACGGGCTCGACCGGCGCGGCCGAGGTGGATCGCTTCCCGTTCCTGCCGTCGAAGATCGTGCCCTCGATCGGGGACCTGGTGGGCGACCTCCAGTAGGCCGGACGATCGGGGTCTGGGCGGACGACCCTTCCATCTGGCCGTTGCGACCCGAGCGTATGATGGCACCGAACCTCAGGTCCGCGACCTGTTTGGGAGCGGATGATGGCGTTGTGTTCCAGGGTGGCGTGATGGCAGGGATGATCAGTCGGCGGTGGTGGCTCACCGCGTTTGCGGCGCTCATGCTCACGGTGATTGCGGCGGGCACGGCCGTTGCGTACTCGGGCGAGGTCGCCGCGAGCGTCAGCCTCAGCCGGGCAAGCGGGACGCTCAAGTGCGGCCAGAACATCACGGTCTCGGCCCTTGTCCAGGACAAGGACGGCAAGCCCATCGAGGGCCAGCCGGTCGCCTGGTCCTGGATCTCGCGCGTGAGCAAGTCGGACGTGATCAAGAAGACCTCGAGCACGACCAACGCGAGTGGGATCGCCCACACGACGGTCAACCTCGCGTGCGTCCCCGGCAGCCGCAGGCTTGGCGCGACGGCCGATGGGATCCGCGGACCGATCACCCTCAACGTGACCGCCGCCGGTCTCCCGCGCACGTCCACCGCGTTGACCGGTGCCCCGCTCTCGACGGACCCGATGGTCGGCACGTTGCTGGCGCTGCTGGCGCTCATGGTCGGCGGCGGGCTGGTCTTGCGCGGAGCCCTGACCAGGCGCTAGCGAGCTGCCCGCACCCACTCCTCGTGCGCGCCGGTCCGGCGCGGGTTCGGCTAGCCTGATCTCATGACCGGCTCCAATCAGCGTTCCGGTGGTGAGCGCTCGCGCCTGGTCGCCGGTCGCGGCCGCGTGCTCGCGATCGCCGCGGGCGTCGTCCTCATCCTCGCGGCGTCGGTCGCCCTTGCCTTCGTCCTGGGTGGCGGCCTGGAGGGCGCATCGACCCCGACAGCGTCCCCTCGGGCTGCGGTTGTCACGGCCGAGCCCGGCCAGACCAGCGCATCGACGGCGTCGCCGGCCGCCACGCTCGGAACCGGATCAGCCAGCCCAACGGCCGGACCGGCCTCGACCGCGACGCCCGAGTCGACACCGACCGCCGGCGTTCGCGCCAAGCGGATCCACATCGACCGGTTGGGGATCGACCTCGCGATCGTTGAGGGTGACGGCATCGACGCCCCGATCGGCAAGGCGGCCCACTTCCCCGGGTCCGGGTGGCCGGGTGGCGGCACCAACATCTACATCTACGGTCACGCCCAGGACGGGATGTTCATCACGCTCTGGGATGCGCGCAAGGGCGACACCGTCGTGCTCGACCTCATCGATGGCACGCATCGAACCTATGTCGTGACCAAGGTGCTGCCGAAGGTCCCGTGGGACGCGGTCGAGTATCTCGACCCCACCCCGACGGAACAGCTCACGCTCCAGACTTCCACGTCCTACTACGCCACGGCGCCGCGGTTCGTCGTCATCGCCGTCCCGCAGTCGTGAGCGACCCGACAACGACCCCGGAAGAGACGGAGCCCAAACCCGCACCCGGGGCGCCGGCGCTCGTGTTCCCGACACCCTCACCGCAGCGCCGGAGGCGCCGCCGCCGCTCTCGCCGCCGGACGTGGCTCCGGGTGTCCATCGGCCTTGGTGCGCTGCTGGCCATCCTCGTCGTGGTCGGCGGCGCCCTCGCCGTTCTTCGCTATCTCCCGGCCTACGACGACGCGAAGGCCCTGCGCGGCGACCTCGAGCAGATGGTCGGCCGGATCCGCGAGGCCGGCCTGGCCCTGGACCGGACCACCGTGGATCAGCTCGACGCGGACCTGGTGGCGGCACGGGCCCGTTTCGACAACCTGAGCGACCTCCTCGCGAACGACCCGCTGGTGGCCATCGCCCGCGCCGTGCCCGCGACGGCCGCGAACGTGGAGGGCGCCGACGCCATCGTGGCCGCGGCGGGCGACCTGTTCGGGGCCACGGGTGACGGCCTTGCGATCGGACGCCGGTTCGTCGAGATCAAGGAGGCGCAGGCCGCGGACCCGGCGGGCGGGTCGGCGCTGGCGCAGCTCGTGGAGCTGGTGGCCACCTCGCGTGAGCGCATCGCCGGTGTCGCCGCCGCGATCGACCGCGCGCGGCGGACGCTCGCGGACGTCCCCGACGGGCTCGTCAGCCCGCTGGAAGCGGCGCGCGACGCCATGATCACCCGGCTCGACGAGTACGGGCCGATGGTGGACGGCCTCGCCGAGGTGAGCGGTCCAGTGCCCTCGATCCTTGGCTGGGACGCGCCGCGGCGCTACCTGGTCCTGACCCAGAACCCGGCAGAGCTCCGGCCAACCGGCGGCTACACCGGTAGCTACGGGCTCATCACGTTCGACAAGGGCCGGATCACGGAGAGCACGTTCCGGGACATCTACCAGCTGGACCTGCCGTGGGACTACCCGTTCATCAGGGGGCCCCAGGAGCTGCACGACTATCTCCTGGGCGAGGCGCAGCCCTGGCAGCTGGCCGACGCGAACTGGTCGCCGGACTTCCCCACGAGCGCCAGGAACGCCATCCGTCTCTACGAGAACGAGTCGGGTGATACCCGGATCGACGGCGTCATCGCGCTCAACACGTACACCATCGACCGGCTGCTCGAGCTCACCGGGCCGATCACGCTCCCAGGCTATGGCCTGACGATTGCCCCGGGCGAGACGACGCTCAAGCTGATGCAGGCGATCTGGGAGGCGGCGGCCAGCGGGTCGGCGAATCGCAAGGCCGTGCTTGGCCCGTTCGCGCAGCAGCTGTTCTCCTCGCTCCTGGGCCTGCCACCGGAGAGCTGGAGCCAGCTGGCCGGCGACGCCGAGACCTACCGCCGGGAGCGCCTCCTGCTCGCCTGGTTCAAGGATCCGGCCGCCCAGCAGCTGGTGGTGGACAGCGGGTTCGACGGGGCCGTGCGCCAGGATCCCGGCGACTACGTCTACCCGGTGGACTCGAACGTCGCCCCCACCTCCAAGCTCAACGCCGTCACCACCCGGTCCCTGGACCTCCAGGTGCAGATCGACGAGTACGGGAACGCCGTGGATCACCTCAGGATCCAGTGGGCGAACGAGATCGAGAGCGACGCCGGCAGCCCGTACCGCGCGCTGCCCATCGTGGGCGACCTGCGGATCCTGGGCATGTACTTCCGGCTCCTGGTGCCGGAGCGGAGCCGCGTGGACGAGGTGTCCGGGGGAAGCTACGCACCCCTCAGCGACCCCGCCGTCGTGGAGGACGCCAACGGTCGCACCGTGATCGCCAACTATCTCAAGATCCCCCCGGGACGGACCACGCTGACCTATGCGTGGACAAGCCCGTACGCCTCGGATGCCGACGAGACCGGCGGGACCTATCGCCTGACGATCCAGAAGCAGCCGGGCCTGCTCCCCGGACCCCTGACGCTCACCATCCGCGCCCCCGAAGGCTTCCGGATCACCGACGCAAGCCCCGACCTGACCGTGGTCGGGGACACCGCGACCCTGGAGACCACCTTCGACCAGGACCTCACGGTGGAGCTGCGGTATGCGCCGGCGACGACGCCGTGACCGATGAGGGCCCGTCTGTATACTCGCCGATGGACCCCGTCGGCCGTGTCCCCGGCCCGCGCGCCGTGATCGCGACGCACCGCCGGCCGGGAAGCTCGTAGGGGACTGCCAACCGATGGATCTCCGCCGCCAGGCCCAGGTCGTCCGCGCGTGGCTGTGGCTGCTCATCGCCGGCGTCCTTCTGGCCGGTGGTTCCGCCTACCTGGTGTCGATCTCGCTGCCCAAGGTCTACGAGGCGCAGGTGACGCTCCTCGTCGGCGAGTCGAGCTCCTCGTCGAGCGTCAACTACAACGACCTGCTGGCCAGCCAGCGGATCTCGCAGACCTTTGCAGACCTCGCGACCACCGGGCGCATCCTGGACCCGGTGATCGCGGACGCCGGCCTGGATACGACAACGGAAGAATTCCGCAAGCTCGTGACGGCCACGGCGGCGCGCGACTCCACCCTGGTCACGGTCGCGGTGAAAGACGGGGACCCCGGGCGGGCCGCTGACCTCGCTGCCGCGATCGCCGAGAAGATGAAGGCCGAATCGGACGCCGTCTTTGGTCGCAACGACGGGGTCCAGGCATTCATCGCGGGCCAGGTCGAGGCCACCCAGCTGCAGATCACGGACACCCAGGCCGAGATCGATCGGCTCGCGGGCCTGCCGTCGCGCACGACGGCGGACGAGCAGCAGCTGACGGCGCTCAAGTCCCAGGCGGCCAGCCTGCGCGCATCGTACGCCGCGCTCGTGGGGCTCGCCGGGTCCGCCACGAACGCCATCACCGTGGTTGATCCCGCTACGCCGCCCACGGAACCCGCCTCGCCACGCGTGCTCCTCAACACCCTGCTCGCCATGATCCTGGGGCTCCTCATCGCCCTTGGGATCGCGTTCGTCATGGACTACCTGGACGACACCGTGAAGTCGTCGGAGGACGTCGAGGAGGTCACCGGGCTGCCCACGCTGGGCACCATCCTCAAGATGCGGACTGAGAAGGGCCGCAGCGAGATCTACCAGCTCGCCACCATCCTCTACCCGCGCGGACCGGCCGCGGAGGCGTACCGCACCCTGCGAACCAACCTCGCCTTCGCGTCCGTGGATGCGCCCATCCGGACGCTCCTGGTGACCAGCTCCATCCCCGGCGAAGGCAAGACCACCACCTCGGGCAACCTCGCCGTGGCCTTCGCGCAGGCGGGCCGGAAGGTGATCCTCCTGGACGCGGACCTGCGCAAGCCCGGTATCAACGGGCTGTTCGTCATGCAGAACAGCTGGGGCCTCACGACGCTCCTGGCCAGCGAAGAGGCCACCATCGACGACGTCGCGCAGCTCACCGAGCAGGAGAACCTGCGGGTCATCACCACCGGGCCGCTCCCACCCAACCCGGCGGAGCTGCTCGGCTCCCAGCGGATGCGCAGCATCCTGGAGCGCCTCGCGGCGGACGCGGACCTGGTGATCGTGGACAGCCCGCCGCTCCAGGCCGTCACCGACGCCGCCATCTTGGCCTCCATCACGGACGGGACGCTGATGGTCATCGACAGCGGCCGCACCCGCCGCGCCGCGACCCAGCACGGCCGCGAGGCCCTGGCGAAAGCGGATGCGCGGGTCCTGGGCGTGGCGCTCAACCGGATGTCGGCGCGGTCCGGGAACGAGTACGTCTACTACGACTACTACGGCAGCAAGGGGAAGGACGCCCCGGCCGCAGCGGCGGGGGCAGCGAAGGCCTGCGGCGGCGGCCGGCACCACTGGCGGGCTGACCGAGCCGCGACGACGACCGGCCACCGATGCGCGTCCTGGTCCATGACTACGCGGGCCATCCGTTCCAGGTTCAGCTGTCCCGGGAGCTCGCCCGTCGCGGGCATGACGTGCTGCATCTTCACTTCGGCGGCGCCCAGACGCCGAAAGCGGCGCTGGTCAGACATCCGCAGGACCCACCATCGTTCAGCCGTCGAGCCGATCGAGCTGGGCCGGCCGTTCTCGAAGCAACACTCGTCCGGCGGCTGCTCCAAGAGCGGCAGTTGGCCGAATTCTGGCCAACCGGATCATGGACTTCGATCCAGATGTCGTGATCTCTGCCAACGCGCCCCTCGATGTCCAGGCCGCAGGCACAGCGCGCCGCCCGTCGCGACAACGCGGCGTTCGTGTTCTGGCTGCAGGACATCTACTCAGAAGCGATCGACCGGCATCTTCGTCGCAGGCTCGCGCTCGTCGGGCATCTCATCGCGCTGCGGTTCATCGCCCTCGAGCGCCGGCTGCTTCGGCGCGCGGAGGCAGTGGTAGCGATCACCGATGACTTTCGGCCGTTTCTGGATCGCTGGGGAGTTGAGCCCGAGCGAGTTGTCACGATCGAGAACTGGGCGCCGCTGGACGATATCGGCCCGCGGCCAAAGGCGAACCCCTGGGCTCGTGAGCACGATCTCGACAGCCGCCCGGTGATCCTCTACTCGGGGACGCTCGGACTGAAGCACGATCCATCTCTGCTACTCGAGATTGCGAAGACGACTGGAGGTCCGAACTGCCGGAGGGGCGGCTTGTTGTGGTTTCGGAGGGCCTCGGCGCGGACTGGCTTCGCGAGCACGGCGATGGCGTCCAGACCCTGGTGCAGCTACCGTTCCAGCCGTACGAGAACCTCGCGGACGTCATCGGAACCGCGGACATCGTGGTAGCGATCCTGGAGCCCGACGCCGGTGCCTTCTCTGTGCCGTCGAAGGTGCTGACCTACCTCGCGGCGGCGCGACCGATTGTGGCGGCGGTCCCACGCGAGAACCTCGCGGCTCGGCTCATCATCGAAAGTGGGGCGGGCATGGTGGTGCCCCCAGGCGACCCGGGTGGCCTGTCTGCCGCCTGCATCGACCTCCTGACCCGTGGCGACGACCGCACCGTCATGGGTGAAGGCGGCCGCGCCTATGCGGAATCCGAGTTCGAGATCAACCACATCGCCGATCAGTTCGAGGCGCTGCTCAAGGCTATCGGAGACCGCGCGGCAACGGCTCCGCGATCGGATGTCTGGCCGGCCGATCCCAACAGCGACACAAGCCCGCGAAGGCTCCGGAAGGCATGATGGACACCGACGGGCCCGGGACCGACCAGCGGGCATACTACGCCGCCACGGCGGAGCGGTACGAGGCCGATCACATGCATGACGGCGATGAGCATGACCTCGCCCTCCGGCACATTGCCTTCTACCTCGAGTGGATCAGCGCTCGCTCCGTGCTGGACACGGGCTGCGGCACGGGTCGGGCACTGCGGTTTCTCCGTGAGGCCCTCCCGAATGCCTCGGTGAGAGGGAACGATCCGTCACCGGAACTCCTGGCGATCGCCGTCCGAGACCATGGTGTTCCGGCGGAGGTTCTCGATTGCTGCTCCAGCGATAGGCTCCCCTACGAGGACTCGAGCTTCGACGCCGTCGTCGCTACAGGTGTTCTCCATCACGTCGCCGATCCAGGAAAGGTCGTTGCGGAGATGCTGCGGGTGGCGAGACTCGCCGTCTTCATCTCTGACAGCAACATCTACGGTCAGGGCGGTCGCATCTCGAGTCTCGTGAAGCGCCTGCTCGCATCCGCTCACTTGCTGAGACCCGTCAACTGGGTGAGACGCGGTGGACACGCCTTGTTTACACGCCGGGCGACGGGATCGCCTACAGCTACAGCGTTTTTGACTCCGTCCGACAGCTGAGGGACTCCTGTCCGCAGGTCGTCGTCATCCCCACACGTGCCTCGGGGATGACCGGTGGCTGCCCTATGACCGTGAGCTCCCATTGTCTCGTTGGCGCATTCAAGACCGACCTCGCTAGCTCCCGCGACATCGCCGCGCGGCAAACGGAGTTGTGACCACGTCGCCGCAACGGATCCCTCTGCAAGGCCGCCCACTGTTCTGGCCATCGGCGGTGCATCGATGGTCCTCATTGGAGCCACGATCGCGCTCAGCGATGCGCCGCTCCTCTCAGCCGTCATCGCCGGGTGTGCGTTGGCTCTGCCGCTGTTCGTTCGGTCGAGCGCTCGAGCTTGGCTTGGCGTGCTCGCGTGCGTCATCGCCCTCGACGGCGTCCTCAAGCTGGCCTTCTGGCCCAGTATCTGGCCCAACTCATCGCACCGGTCGTCCTGTGTTGCGTCTACGTGCGGACACTCGTCGTCCGTAGCGACCTCACCTGGCTTGAGTCCGCGAGCATTCCCCTTGTCGGACTGGGTCTGCTGACCGCGCTATGCCTGTTCAGCATGCTCGTTCAGAGCCAGCCAAACGTCTCGGCAGGTGCGGTGGGCATCTACACGTGGGTGGCCTTTGCGCCGCTGGCCTGGGCGGCGCCACGATGCTGGGCGAGCGAAGGCACCTCGAGCGCGCAATCTGGTTGTGCTGACACTGTCCATCCCGATTGCCGCCGCGGCCGCGGTTCAATACGTTCTCGGCGCAGTCTGGTACTCGAGCCTAGGCCCAGGGTTTGCCCAGGCCACGATTGGCGTTGCAGGGTTCTCTGGTGAGGGCGTATTCCGGGTCAACGGGACGTTCAGTTCTCCCGGTCACCTCGCTGGGTTCATGATCCCGGTCACCTTCCTGGCCGTTTCCGCGATCATTGCGGGTGACTCGCGATCGACTCGCTGGGCCGGAGGCATCGGACTGCTCGCAAGCGCGGTGGCCCTGTTCGCCAACAATCAGCGATCCTGGGTGGTGATCATCGTAGTGGGCATGCCGATCCTCTTCCTGATGACCAAGTCGACCGTGAGGGCAGGCCGACCGGCTTCGCATGGGCGCGATCGCACTTGGGGGCTTGTCGATCGGCGCCATTCTGCCGGGCCCGCACTGATGGATCGCGTGCTGACGATCGTGGTCGATCCAGTCCAGGTTGTCTTGGGTAGCACCCTCGGAGATTTCGGGGTGCTGAAGCTCGCGTCGACGATTGACGCTGGGACACTCGTGGGTAACGGGCCAGGGACCGCCACCATCGGCGCTCGCTATTTCGGTCCGATCTGGGAGCTGACGGAGAACATCTTCGCAAACGCCTACTACGAAGTGGGTCTGCTCGGATGGGTGGCCATATCCGTGGCTATCCTTCCGTTCCATTCATCGCGCTTCGCGCATGGAGGGCCGAGCCCGACCCATTCGTACGAACCTGCCTGGCGGCGACATTCGTGTATCAGGCTGCAATCATCGTTCTCTCGATCTCGTACTCACCGCTGGCGTATCCACCGAGCGCGTTGTTCTTCTGGATCGGTGGCGGCGTTGCTGCGGCTCGCCTCGCGGCCTCGAATTGGATGAGGACCAGGGGTGGAGTCGAGGGGGCGGTCGCCCGCTCATCGCCGTTGAGCTCAGGCGCATTCGGACATGGCCGTCGGGCCTGACTGCCCGGGCGACATGGCCGATTGACGGTGAGCTCTGATGCGCGTCCTGCTATATCCCGCTTCTTCGCGCCGGGAGCAGGAGGCCTTGTGACGTTCACAGACGGCCTGGCCAGGAATTCGGCACGCTGGGCGTGACGGTGCGCCTGGCGACGGCAACCGCCGATACCTCTTTGGTCCACAGGCCGTGGCGAGTTCATTGGGCGGTGACAGCGCGCGAGCTCATTCGGCTCTGTCGCTGGGCAGATGTCATTCACATGAACGGATTCCGCGCCGCGGTGGTCGGTGCCGCCTTGCTTGCTCGCCACCCAGTTGTCTGGAAACTACACGCACGATATTCGTTCTGTCCGACCGGGCTGGGGTGGTGGCGCGGTCAGGATCGGCCATTCTCCCCAATGCAGTGTTGGGCGTGTCTCCGAGATCGCGGTTTCGATGCGCCATCCGCAAGACATCGCATGGCAGCTACGGTTGTGCGCCATGTTTCGTCTCGGTTGGTCGCGGAACACACCACCGTGACGCGGTACATGAAGGACCGGCTGGAACTGGTGGCGGCAACCGTGGTGCCCATTGGCGTTTCAGCGAATCCTGGCGGCAGAAGCGAGGTCACCGCCACCCCGAGCGATTTTTTCAGAGTGGTCTACTCGGGCCGTCTGATTCCCGAGAAGGGAGTGGATGTTGCGATCCGTGCGATTGCCCGGGCTCGTCAAAACGGTCTGGACGCTCGGCTGGAAGTCGTGGGCGATGGCCCTGAGCGGTCCGTCCTCGAGGGCCTTGCCAGCCGTGAGCTGCCGCCGTCCGCTGTGGCGTTCACGGGTCAACTGGAGCCCGATCTCGCGCTTGCTCGGATGCAGTCCGCCGATGCTGTCATCGTCCCTTCGGTCTGGAGTGAGCCAGCAGGCTATGTGGTGATTGAGGCTATGGCCCAGGGGGTTCCTGTGATTGCGGCAAAAACGGGTGGCATTCCCGAGATCGCGAGAGGGGCCGCACTTCCTCGTCGAGCGAGGAGACCCCGACGCATTCGCGAATGCGCTGCTGGGGTTGGCAACGAACCCTGGACTCGGGGAAGCCTTGATCACGAAGGGTAGAGCTACGGCCCAGGCATATTCAGCCGAGTCGATGGCTGGGGAATACCTGAAAGTCTACCGTCGGGCGCTCGGACGCTAGGCGGCGGTTTGCGGCCCTCGCAGGTCACCAGGACAGCGGCAGCGGAGGAGGCAGGATCTGTGCCCGATACTCGATCTGGCTTTGGTTCACCGAGTGTAGGCACCGGCCTGTTGCTCCAGTCGGGTCAGGGGACGAGTGGTCGACTGTGACCACCTCACTGGACCGAATCCGACGAGTCATCAAGGCCGCGCAGGTCAGCGATGCCGTCGCATTCGCCGCTCGGCACCGATCGGAGTCTTGGCAAGCCCGTCTTCTACGACATTGGAGGCCGCGGCGGCTCTTGCACAAGCGATGGCGGGTTGCTGACAGGTTGGGGCTGGTCCAGTCGTTCCTCTTTGAGCCAGATCCCCTGGAGCGCAAACGTTTGGCGCAAACCTACGGGGGACTCGCGGGTGATCGGCGGCGCAGTGGGCGACAACGATGGCAAGGCCACGCTCTATGTGACCGCGGAACCCGGCTGCTCGTCACTCTTACGGCCTGACGATGAGTCACTCGAGGCGTTGGGCCTGTCGGAGGGCCGGGAAATCGTTGCCGAGCTGCCCGTGACGACGAACAACGGCTCGATACGGACGATCTCTAAGGCCGGCCTAATACCGGTCTCCACCTTCCTCAAGATCGATGTTTCAGGGCTTCGAGAAGCACGTCCTCGACGGCATGGGCAGCGCGATCGAAGGTGTGGTCGCGATCGAAATCGAGTCACGTCTTGTGAGTGCATACCGTGGGGAGACATTGCTTCCCGAGATGTACGAAACGCTCAGGCGAGCGGGTTTCGGGCTCCTGGCCGAGCGTCCACTTGGTCCCACGGATGGTTCAATCGTGGAGGTGAACGCTACTTCGCGCGAATTCCCTCACGTCTGTCAGACCGCAGCTCGCGCGTCCAGCGTGTCTTCTGGCGCAAGCTCATGGGGCTTCCGACGCATCGGGCCCTCATCTTAACCTCGTCGTGACGATTTGTGAACGGCTCGTCGAGACAGCTGTCAACATGTTCGTGACTGCCTTCGTGGGCGACTAGGTTGGCACGCCTCGCGCTCGTCCTCACCCTCCTCCAGTTGGCCGCGTCGGCGGCCACCTTCCTGCAGCAGGTGTTCATCGCCCGGGTGCTCGGCGCGACCGAACAGACGGATGGGTACCAGATCGCGCTAGCGATCGTGCTATTCCTCCTGCAGGGCGTGGTCATGGGCGCCCTCGTGAATGCCTTCGTGCCTCATCTGGCGAGGCTGACTCGCGAGGACGCTGGAGGCGCGCGTCACTACTCGTTCTGGGCGCAACTCAACATGTTCGTCGCCGCGTCGTTCGGCACGATCCTGCTGTGGATCGTGGCTCCGGATGTGGTGAGCTGGACGACTTCCGGATTGTCGCCTACCGCACGCTCCTGGGCGGTTGAGAGCCTCCGCATCATGGTTGTCGCAACTCCGCTCGTGGCCATCAGCGGTGTGTACGCATCCGCCCTGTACGCGTCAGGGGACCTGAAGTACGTTGCTGTCGCCCAGCTCGCCCAGAACACCATCGCTGCGTTGTTCTCAGTCGTCGGATACATCGCCATTGGCTTTGTTGCACTGCCGATCTCGCTGGTGCTAGGTGCGGCCGTTGCGTGCCTTGCGCTGCTCGGGCGACTTCACGGACTCTCCCTCACACCGAAACCCAACTGGCGGCACGCCAGTTGCAGTCTCGGTGCGAGGGAGAGTCCGTGAAGTCGCCCGAGCAGCGCAAGGCACGCCACGGCCGCACCTAGCACCAGCGAGATCGGCAATGCAACAAAGCCAATGGCGATGTATCCGACGACTGAGAACAACGCAGCGATGGTGTTCTGGGCGAGCGGGGCGACAGCAACGAACTTCAGGTCCCCTGACGCGTACAGGGCGGATGCGTACACACCACTGACGGCCACGAGCGGAGTTGCGACAACCATGATGCGGAGGCGCTTCAACCGCCCAGAAGCGTGCCGTGGGCGACAATCCGGCAGTCGACCAGCCGACCACATCCGGAGCGACGATCCACAGCAGGATGGTGCCGAACGACGCGGCGACGAACATGTTGAGTTGCGCCCAGAACGAGTAGTGACGCGCGCCTCCAGGGTCCTCGCGAGTCAGCCTCGCCAGGTGAGGCACGAAGGCGTTCACGAGGGCGCCCATGATCACGCCCTGCAGGAGGAATAGCACGATCGCCAGCGCGATCTGGTACCCATCCGTCTGTTCGGTCGCGCCGAGCACCCGGGCGATGAACACCTGCTGCAGAAAGGTGGGCCGCCGACGCGGCCAACTGGAGGAGGGTGAGGACGAGCGCGAGACGTGCCAACCGTAGTCGCCCACGAAGGCAGTCACGAACATGTTGACCGCTGTCTCGACGAGCCGTTGGACGAATTGTCACGACGAGGTAGAGATGAGGGCCCGATGCGTCGGAAGCCCCGACCAAGCTTGCGCCAGAAGACACGCTGGACGCGCGAGCTGCGGTCTGACAGACGTGAGGGAATTCGCGCGAAGTACGCGTTCACCTCCACGATTGACCCGTCCGTGAGACCAAGTGGACGCTCGGCGAGGAGTCCGAAACCCGCTCGCCTGAGCGTTTCGTACATCTCGGGAAGCAATGTCTCCCCACGGTATGCACTCACAAGACGTGACTCGATTTCGATCGCGACCACACCTTCGATCGCGCTGCCCATGCCGTCGAGGACGTGCTTCTCGAAGCCCTGAACATCGATCTTGAGGAAGGTGGGGGCCGGGATCAGCCCCTCAGAGATCATTGAGTCGAGCCGTCTCGTCGTCACGGGCAGCTCGGCAACGATTTCCCGGCCCTCCGACAGGCCCAACGCCTCGAGTGACTCATCGTCAGGCCGCAGGAGTGACGAGCAGCCGGGTTCCGCGGTCACATAGAGCGTGGCCTTGCCATCGTTGTCGCCCACTGCGCCGCCGATCACCCGCGAGTCCCCGTAGGTTTGCGCCAAACGTTTGCGCTCCAGGGGATCTGGCTCAAAGAGGAACGACTGGACCAGCCCCAACCTGTCAGCCACCCGCCATCGCTTGTGCAGACCGCCGCGGCCTCCAATGTCGTAGAAGACGGGCTTGCCAGTCTCCGATCGGTGCCGAGCGGCGAATGCGACGGCATCGCTGACCTGCGCGGCCTTGATGACTCGTCGGATTCGGTCCAGTGAGGTGGTCACAGTCGACCACTCGTCCCCTGACCCGACTGGAGCAACAGGCCGGTGCCTACACTCGGTGAACCAAAGCCAGATCGAGTATCGGGCACAGATCCTGCCTCCTCCGCTGCCGCTGTCCTGGTGACCTGCGAGGGCCGCAAACCGCCGTCTAGCGTCCGAGCGCCCGACGGTAGACTGTCAGGTATTCCCCAGCCATCGACTCGGCTGAATACGCCTGGGCCGTAGCTCTACCCTTCGTGATCAAGGCTTCCCCGAGTCCAGGGGTCGTTGCCAACCCCAGCAGCGCATTCGCGAATGCGTCGGGGTCCCCTCGGCTCTATGAGGAAGCGCGGCCCCTCTCGCGATCTCGGGAATGCCACCCGTTTCTGCCGCAATCACAGGAACCCCCATGGCCATAGCCTCAATCACCACATAGCCGGCTGGCTCACTCCAAACCGAAGGGACGATGACAGCATCGGCGGACTGCATCCGAGCAAGCGCGAGATCGGGCTCCAGTTGACCCATGAACGCGACAGCGGACGGCGGCAGCTCACGGCTGGCAAGGCCCTCGAGGACGGACCGCTCAGGGCCATCGCCCACGATTTCCAGCCGAGCGTCCAGACCGTGTTGACGAGCCAGGGCAATCGCACGGATCGCAACATCCACTCCCTTCTCAGGGATCAGACGGCCCGAGTAGACCACTCTGAACGAATTGCTCGGGGTGGCGATGACCTCGCTTCTGCCACCAGGATTTGCTGAAACGCCAAGGGGCACCACGGTTGCCGCCACCAGTTCCAGCCGGTCCTTCATGTACCGCGTCACGGTGGTGTGTTCCGCGACCAACCGAGACGAAACATGGCGCACAACCGTAGTCGTCATGCGATGCCTTGCGGATGGCGCATCGAAACCACGATCTCGGAGACACGCCCAACACTGCATTGGGGGCAAATGACCGATCCTGACCGCGCCACCACCCCAGCCCGGTCGACAGAATGAATACTCGTGATGCGTCCAGACAACTGGGTGGCGAGCAAGCAAGGCGGCACCGACCACCGCGGCGCGGAATCCGTTCATGTGAATGACATCTGCCCAGCGACAGAGCCGAATGAGCTCGTGCGCCGTCACCGCCCAATGAACTCGCCACGGCCTGTGTACCAAAGAGGTATCGGCGGTTGCCGTCGCCAGGCGCACCGTCACGCCCATCGTGCCGAGATCTCGCGGCCAGGCCGTCTGTGAACGTCACAAGGCCTCCTGCTCCCGGCGCGAAGAAGTGGGAGTAGAGCAGGACGCGCATCAGAGCTCACCGTCAATCGGCCATGTCGCCGGGGCGGTCACGGCCCGACCGCCATGTCCGAATGCGCTTGAGCTCAACGGCGATGAGCGAGCGACCGCCCCCTCGACTCCACCGCTCGTCCTCATCCGATTTTGAGGCCGCGAGGCGAGCCGCAGCAACGCCGCCACCGATCCAGAAGAACAAAACGCGCTCGGTGGATACGCGAGCGGTGAGTACGAGATCGAGAGAACGATGATGGCAGTCTGATACACGAACGTCGCTGCCAGACAGGTTCGTACGAGTGGGTCGTGCTCGGCCCTCCATGCGCGGAAGCGCGATGAATGGAACCGGAAGAATAGCCATGGATATGGCCACCCATCCGAGCAGACCCACTTCGTAGTAGGCGTTCGCGAAGTAGTTCTCCGTCAGCTCCCAGATCGGCCCCAAAGTAGCGAGCGCCGATGGTGGCGGTCCCGGGACCGTTACCCACGAGTGTCCCAGCGTCAATCGTCGATGCGAGCTTCAGCACCCCGAAATCTCCGAGGGTGCTACCCAAGACAACCTGGACTGGATCGACCACGATCGTCAGCACGCGATCCATCAGTGCGGGCCCGGCAAGAATGGCGCCGATCGACAAGCCCCCAAGTGCGATCGCGCCCAGGCGAAGCCATCGGCCTGACCTCACGGTCGACTTGGTCATCAGAAAGAGGAGCGGCATGCCACGAGACCACCACCACCCAGCATCCTCATTGTTGGCGAACAGGGCCACTGCGCCTGCGAGCAGCCCGATGCCTCCTGCCCGGCGAGTCGATCGCGAGTCGCCCGAATGATCGCGGAACGGCGAGAAGGTGACCGGGACCATGAACCCAGCGAGGTGACCGGAGAACTGAACGTCCCGTTGACCCGGAATACGCCGACCAGAGAGCCCTGCAACGCCATGGTGGCCTGGGCGAACCTGGGCCCAGGCTCGGGTACCAGACTGCGCCGAGAACGTATTGAACTGCGGCCGCGGGACAACGATACAGTGTCAGCAGAAGCCAGATCGCGCGCTCGAGCTGCCTCCGCTCGCCAAGCATCGTGGCGCCGACCCAGGCCAGCGGCGCAAAGGTCATCGACGTGAAGATGCCCACGGACCGGCCAAGACGTTTGGCTGGCCTGAAGAGCATGCTGAACAGGCAAGCACGGTCAGCAGACCCAGCCCGACAAGGGGAAATGCTCGCGGACTCAAGCCAGGCCAGGCCGTGCGGACGACAAGTGTCGCATAGAGATGCAACACAGGACGACGGTGCGATGAGTGCGGCCAGAGACTGGGCCAGAAGGCCGGCTTGAGGACGCCGTCGAGGGCGATGACGACGCGAGCACGCCAAGCCAAGCTCGAGCGCTCGACCGAACGAACAGCGGCAGAGCCAACGCACACCCGGCGATGACGGCTGAGAGGAGCGGCGCATCGCTGAGCGCGATCGTGGCTCCAATGAGGACCATCGATGCACCGCCGATGGCCAGAAACAGTGGGCGGCCGTGCAGAGGGATCCGTTGCGGCGACGCGGCCACAACTCCGTTGCCGCGCGGCGATGTCGCGGGAGCCAGCGAGGTCGGTTCGAATGCGCGAACCAGACAATGGGAGCTCACGGTCATAGGGGAGCCACCGGTAATTCCCGAGGCACGCGCTGGGGATGACGACGACCTGCGGACAGGAGGTCCCTCAGCTGTGGGACGGAGTCAAAGACGCTGTAGCTGTAGGCGATCCCGTTGCCCGGCGAGTAGAACCAGGCGTGTCCACCCGTCCCACCGAGTTCACGGTCTGCAGCAAGTCAGCGGATGCGAGCAGGCGCTCCACGAGACTGAGACGCACCGCCCTGACCTGAGATGTTGCTGTCAGATGAAGACTGTGAGTTTCGCCACCCGAACATCTCCGCAACGGCCTTTCCTGATCGGCGACGTGATGGAGAACACCTGTAGTGACGACGGGTCGAAGCTCGAGCCCTCGAGGGAGCCTATCGCTGGAGCAGGATCGAGCACCTCCTCCGGAACATGATGGGCTCGACGGCGATCGCGAGGAGTTCCGGTGACAGATCGTTCCCTCTACCGAGGCATTCGGGAGGGCCTCACGGAGAAACTGCAGCGCCCGACCCGTGCCGAAGCCCGTGTCCAGCACGGAGCGAGCGCTGATCAACTGAGGTAGAAGGCAATGTGCCGGAGGGCGAGGTCATGCTCATCGCCGTCATGCATGTGATCGGCCTCGTACCGTCCGCCGCGGCGGCTAGTACGCCCGCTGGTCGGTCCCGGGCCCGTCGGCGCCCATCATGCCTTCCGGAGCCTTCGCGGGCTCGTGTCGCTGTTGGGATCGGCCGCCCAGACATCCGATCGTGGAGCCGTTGCCGCGCGGTCCGCGATAGCCGCGAGCAGCGCCTCGAACTGATCGGCGATGTGGTTGACCTCGAACTCGGATTCCGCAGAGGCCGCGGCCGCCTCCACCCATGACGGCGCGCCGTCGCCAGGGTCAGGAGGTCGATGCGGCGGCAGACAGGCCACCCGGGTCGCCGGGGGCACCACCATGCCCGCCGACTTTCGATGATGAGCCCAGCCGCGAGGTTCTCGCGTGGGACCGCCGCCACAATCGGACGCGCCGCC
>CAWHXD010000020.1:0-17421 GCA_963833225.1 uncultured Chloroflexia bacterium
CGACGGACCGGCGGGACCGGAGGAGCGGCACGACGGGTGACTGCCAGGCTGCTCGGCAACCATCCGCCGTGCCTGGGGATCCCGATCGAGGTCCGGTTCATCACCGATCCCGGCGGGCTCTGCGACCTCGCCGAGGGTCGCACCGGCTTTCGGCGCTTCATGCGGCGGATTCTCCGTCGTCGGCTCCATCGCGTGCTGCTCGTCCGCCTCGGGGACCTCGTCGAGCAGGATCGTGACGCGGAGCCCACGAGGATCTGCGCGTTCCTCAGGATCGGCGTTGACCCGTCGTTGCGCGACTACTTCGAGTCGGATGTGATCCCTCAGCACGCGCACATCGGGCGCTGGATGAAGGACATCCCTGCCGATCGGCGGGGCTGCGTTCGGGGCGCGGCTGCGCGAACGAGGACGCCCGGTCTAGACCTATCTCTCGGCGCCGCTTGACCAGCCCGCCCCGAGCCGCAGCACCTGCCGGTCACGCGTCGCCCGTCCGCGCGCGCTGTTCACGGTGTCGACAACGAGCGAGGCTCGCTCGTAGACCTCATCCCAGTCGATGCCCTGGTGCGCGACCAGGACGACCACGACGTCCGCCGAGTCGAGCAGCTCGCCGAGCTCGCTCGACTGCCGCACCGTGCCCGCAGCGTCACGGAATGACGGCACGCGCGGATCGTGGTAGCAGACGTCACCCCCGCGCGCGGCCAGCACGGCGAGCACCTCGGCGGCAGGCGAGTTCCGCGGGTCGCCGACGTTGGGCTTGAACGCGACGCCCAGCACGCCGACGAGGGCACCCTTGAGCGCGGCGCCCCGGTCGTTGAGCGCATCGGCCACGAGATCGACCACGTGCCGCGGCATGGCGAGGTTGATGTCACCGGCGAGCTCGATGAAGCGGTCGGTGAAGTCGAACTCGCGCGCCCGCCACGAGAGGTAGTAGGGGTCGACCGGGATGCAGTGACCGCCCACGCCCGGGCCGGGTGTGAAGCGCATGAACCCGAACGGCTTGGTGGCAGCGGCATCGACGACCTCCCACACGTCCAGGTCCATCCGCTCGCACAGGAGCGCGAGCTGGTTGACGAATGCGATGTTGATGTTGCGGAACGTGTTCTCGAGCAACTTGGCCATCTCGGCCGCGTCGGGCGACGACATCTCGACCACCCGGTCGTTGATGTGGCGCAGCAGCGCCGCGGCGCGAGCGGTCCCCGCCGGCGTCGCGCCGCCCACCAGCCGGGGCACCTCGCGCGAGGCGCTGGCCGGATCGCCCGGGCTCACCCGCTCAGGGGCGAACGCGAGGTCGAAGTCGCGGCCGGCCCGCAGGCCGGATTCCTCGATCGCCTCGCGGAAGGCGCCCATGGTAGTTCCCGGGAACGTCGTCGACTGGAGGATCACCAGTTGGCCGGCCCGCAGCCCTTCGCGGACGGACGCGGCCCCGGTCAGGACCGGCCGTAGGTCGGGATCCTTAGTGGTCGTGATCGGTGTCGGCACGCACACGAAGATGACGTCCGCCTCGGCCAGGCGGGCATCGGCAAGGCCCACGATCCGCAGGCCGACGTCCAGCGCCGCCGCGAGCCGGGCGTCCGAGACATCCTCGATCGGCGAGTGACGGGCCCGGAGCTCGTCGACGCGCGCCTCCGAGGCATCGATGCCGGAAACGTCAAGGCCGGCTTCGGCGAACGAGATGGCGAGGGGCAGCCCCACATACCCGAGGCCAATGATCGCGACGCGGCGGTCTTCGGTCATGCATTCTCCAACGGCCGGTTAGGCGCGCATCGACCGGATGCGCCAGGACGGACGGTGACGGGGTCACCCGCAGGATAGCCAACGTGATACAGCACGGCGACCATTGCCCCCGGTGCTTCCGATCGCCGCATCCACATTCGCCCCTTGCTGACTACCCGCTGGTCCCATGTCAACCACCCCAGGGTCCCTGTGCTACCGACCCGCAACCCGGCCGGGCATGTATCGTCATCCGTGGCGCCCTCTAGCTCATCAGCCGTCGAGGTTTCCCGTGTCTCTCCCGTCGCTCGCCCGGATCCCCGCCCCGCCCGATGCCATCCTCGGCCTCGCCGAGGCCTTTCGCGCCGATCCCCGCGAGGACAAGATCAACCTCACCGCCGGCGTGTTCCTCGACGCAACCGGCAAGACGCCGCTGCTGCCCACCGTGATCGAGGCCGAGGACCGCCTGGCCGCCGCTCGGGGCGGCAGGTCATACCGCCCGATCGACGGCGAGGTCGCCTACCGGGAGCTGGTTCGCGCGCTGGTCCTCGGCTCCAACCACGAGGCGGTCGGCTCGGGCCGAGCCCTCGCCACGCAGACACCCGGCGGGACCGGTGGCCTGCGCGTCGCCGCCGACCTGCTTCGCCGGACGGGCTCCGGATCGACCCTCTGGATGAGCGAGCCGACGTGGCCCAACCATCCGCAGCTGTTCCAGGCGGCGGGCTTCAAGATCCGCAGCTATCCGTACACGGACACGACCGGGCGCCGGATCGAGGAAACGGCCATGCTCGACGCGCTCCGCGGCGCGTCCCCGGGCGACATCGTCCTGCTCCATGGCTGCTGCCACAACCCCACCGGCGTGGATCCGTCGCTGGCGCTGTGGAGCCAGCTCGGCGACCTGGTCGAGGAGCTCGGTGTGCTGCCCCTGGTCGACCTTGCGTACCAGGGTTTCGGCGACGGCCTGGAGCAGGACGCCGCGGGCCTGCTCGAGCTGATCCGGCCGGGTATGGAGCTGCTCGTCTCCACCTCCTACTCGAAGACGTTCTCGCTGTATGCCGAGCGCGTCGGCTCGCTGATCGTGATCGCCCGGACGGCCGAGGATGCGGCGGCGGTCCAGACCCACGTGAAGGCCGCTATCCGGGTCAACTACTCGAACCCTCCGGCCCATGGCGCGGACATCGTGCGCACGATCCTGTCCGACTCCGATCTACGGTCGCAATGGGAGGTCGAGCTGGCCGGAATGCGCGACCGGATCAACGACAACCGGAAGGCCCTCGTGGCAGCGCTCGAGGAGCGCAACATCCCCGGTGACTGGGGGGCGATCGCCGATCAGCGCGGGATGTTCGCGCTGCTGGGCCTCACCCCGCAACAGGTGGCCAGGCTTCGCGAGGAGCATGCCGTGTACGTGGTGGGCCGCGGCCGGATCAACGTGGCCGGGTTCTCGTCCACCAACATGGGTGCGTTCGCCGACGCGCTGGGCTCCGTGCTGGCGTCGTCCTAGCTCGCTGCGGGCTGGCGCGCGAACCGCCTCCGCAGCTGCTCCCGGCCGCGCCTCCGCTCCTCGGGCGTCGTGAGCGGGATCACGCCCAGCAGCATCGACAGTGATCCGTACCACAGGGCCGGGAGGGCGAGCATCGCGCCCACTGGCACGACCCAGCGCTGGTTCCGTGGCGCGCCCCAGGCGATCAGCAGCGCTCCGATCGGGCCGCGCACGAGCAGCGGAATCGGGATCGCCGCCCAGGTCCCGCCCTTCCCGCTGTTGGCGGTCAGCAGGTCGATCCACGCCCGCCACGCATCGGGCAGCTGAATCGAGGAGATGGCCACGATCGCCGCCGTGGCGCCGATCGCGATCGACAGTTGCCGCCATTCGCGGCGCAGGGCGAACCACAGCAGTCCCACCCCAGGCGTGATCTTGGTCAGCAGCACCAAAGCCCAGGTCCACGGGTAGCGGAAACCGGCCACGATCGCCAGCGCCAGCAGCAGCGAGATGTTCCCGCCCGCGATCTCCATCAACCCGACCGCCAGGCCCACCAGGAACAGATCCGGACCGGTGAGCAGGAACGTGGCCACGATCAGGATCGCCGTCCATGCGGCCACGAACGCCGGCCACGGAAGCAGGTCGAGCGGATAGACGAGCTGCGCGAACGCGGGCGAGTACGGATACGCCCCGATCGCGTTCCAGTTGGTGCGCCCGGCATACAGATCGGACAGGTCCAGCCCGTAGTAGGAGCGGGCGTCCTGCGCGGTGACGAGGCGCCCGCTGAACGGCTCGCTGACGTCGATCGAAGGGTCGGACAGGGCGATGGCGAGCAGCCACACCACGATGGCCGCGATGATGCCGGCCGCGAGCAGCGCAGCAGTGCGGTCGGGCGGCCGGCGAGCGAGGACGGTCATGCCGCGGGCCATTGTCGCGGATCGGGCTGCGCCGGGCCATCCCCGACCAGCGGCCGTGGGGAACACGCATCGCCGGGCAGCGTGGGCCTCCGTGACGGCCCGATGAAGCGCGCCGCGGGCCAGGCGACGGCGCCGTTGGGCGGGCCGGGAATCCCGACGGCCGGCGACGTGTCACCGGCCGTCAGTCCGCGTTCGCCCCGCACGGACCCCGTCAGTGGTTTCGGCCCACACGAGGATCCTGGGCAGGAGGGATGAGTGCGGAGACACATCGTCCCCGCCCCAGACTATCGGGGACCGGGTCAAGATCCCCGCACCGCACCAGACCGTGAGCGAGTGCCCCGGCCGGCGCGCCTCCGCCCGCATGCCTCCGCCCCGCGTACCATCGCCGGATGAAGATCGGCATCGTGCTCCCGATGAACGAGACCGACGGCCCCGGCGCCACCACGTGGACGCGGATCCGGGCGCTCGCCCAGCAGGCAGAGGCGGGGGGGATCGACAGCCTGTGGGTCTACGACCATTTCATCTTCCGCCTCCCCGGCGAGCCCGAGGACGGGATCCACGAGGCGTGGACGCTCCTGGCCGCCGTCGCGGCGGTCACCGAGCGGGTGGAGATCGGCACGATCGTGCTGGGCAGCGGGTTCCGGCCACCGGCCCTGCTGGCGAAGATGGCCGCCACCGCGGACGAGATCGCCAACGGCCGGCTGATCCTCGGCCTGGGGACCGGCTGGCACGAGCCCGAGTACAAGGCGTTCGGGTATCCATTCGATCACCGGGCGGGCCGGTTCGAGGAAGCACTCCAGATCATCGTCCCGCTGACGCGCGGCGAACGAGTCACGTTCCATGGTCGCTGGCACGACGTGGACGATGCGGTCCTCATCCCGCCTCCGCCCCGGCCGAGCCGGATGGAGGGCCGGATCCCGATCCTGATCGCAGCCAGGGGCGATCGCGTCCTGCGCCTGGCCGCGCGGTACGCGGATGCCTGGAATGCCGCCTGGTTCGGGTTTCCGGGCGATCGCTACGACGAGCGCGTGGGCAACCTGCGTCGCGCGTGCGAGGCGGAGGCTCGCGACCCGGCCACAATGGAGATCACCGTGGGGCTGACCGTCGACGCCGAGTCAGCGGCTGACGCCCGCCCCGGTCCGGAACAGGCGCTGCGGCCCGACGTGGACGAGATCGCGCGCGCGCTCGACGCCTGGCGGGAGCTCGGCGTGGGCCATGTCCAGGTGAGCCTCCAACCGGCCGACGAGCGGACGGTCGAGGTGCTGCTCCGCGCACGCGCCAGGCATCTCGGGATGAGCTGACATGGCCGTCGACCCCGACGGATCTGCGGCAGGCAGGCCATCGCGTCCGCCCGACCCGCCCGACCTGCCCGAGCACGTCGCGCTGAACCGGACGCACTGGGACCAGATCGCCGCCGAGTACGTCGCGTCGGGCGAGCGCGCCTGGGCGCGCGAGCCCGGCGACGAGACCTGGGGCATCTTCGGAGTTCCCGAGGCCAATGTCCGGATGCTGCCCGACAACCTCCACGGGACGGACGCCATCGAGCTCGGCTGCGGCACCGCCTACGTGTCGGCCTGGATGGCCCGTCGAGGCGCCCGCGTCGTCGGGATCGACAACTCCCCCGCCCAGCTGGCCACGGCGACCCGGCTCCAGCGCGAGCAACGGATCGACTTCCCGCTGATCCTCGGCAACGCCGAGCGCGTCCCGTTTCCGGACGCCTCGTTCGACTTCGCCATCAGCGAGTACGGCGCGGCGCTGTGGGCCGACCCGCACGCCTGGGTTCCCGAGGCGGCCCGGCTGCTCCGGGCCGGCGGCCGGCTGCACCTGCTGACCAACAGTCTGCTCGCCTACCTCACCGTGCCCGATCTCGAGGCCGAAGGCGCCGCGGACGAGCGCCTCAAGCGGCCGCAGTTCGGGATGCACCGCACCGTGTGGCCGGACGAGCCGGGCTCGGTCGAGTTCCACCTCTCACACGGTGACTGGATCCGCCTGTTCAGAGCGAGCGGCTTCGAGGTCGAGGCGCTGGTGGAGCCGCCCGTGCCACCCAGCAGCACGACCCGCTACGGGTGGATGACCGCGGAATGGGCCTCGCGCTGGCCGTGCGAGGAGATCTGGAAGGTCCGCAGGCGCGAGTGAGCCGGGCCCGCGGCGGGCCCGGCTCACTGGTTCGGATGCGCGACGGGGTCAGTCGCTCACGTGGCGAACGACCTCGCAGTCGGAGGCCACCACGTCGGTCGGCCCCGCGATGACGACATCCCAGCCGGCGCCGCAGCTCACCGAGTCGGCCGCGTGGTCGTAGCCGACCACGATCTTGTCGTTGCCGGATCCGCCGTAGATGGTGTCGGTGCCCGGGCCGCCGCGGATGTGGTCCCGCCGGGCGCCCCCGTAGATCACGTCCGCGCCTGCGCCGCCACGCAGGACATCGCGGCCACGCCCGCCGTAGATGTGGTCGTCACCCTTGTTGCCGCGGATGAGGTCGGCTCCGCGGTTGCCGTACAGGTAGTCGTCGCCGGCCCGCCCGGCGATCCAATCGTTGCCCGCCAGACCATGGATCGTATCCGCATCGGCGGTTCCCACCAGGTGGTCGGGCCCGCGCGTCCCGGTGGGCGTCATGGCCATGGCGCTGGCCGGCAGCGCGAAGGTGGCGAGCAGGGCGCCGGCGACGATCGCGCGGCGAACGATGGCAGTGGACATTGGGCGTCCTCCCGGCGTCGATGCCCCGGTCGGTCGGGGATGGCTCTTACCCTAGAACGGGAGGCTGGGAATCGGCTGGGAGGGGGCCGCGAGCCTGAGCACAGCCATGGTGCCGGTGCGCACCGGGCTCCCGCTCCCGGGAACGGCCCGGTCAGAGACGTAACCCACCCTCGAGCAGGTCGAGCGCGGCCTCGATGGCATTCACAGATATCAAGACAGCCGGGGACCGTGGCGTCAGCAGGTGGAGCCGGCCGCCGACCCGGAGCAGTCGCGCCGCCTCGGGAACCCACGCATATGGCTCGGCCCACAGCGCCGCCCCGCCGCCGTGCCCACCCGGCAGGCCCTTCGACCTTGCACCGCCCAACGTGACGCCGCACCATGACCCCGTGCCTCCCAGCCACTCCGGGACCTGCCTTCCGTGACCACCGGACCCGACGTCGACAGCCGTCCCGTCGTCCTGCGCGCGCGGGACCTCCGCAAGCGGTACGGCTCCCTCGATGCCGTTCGAGGCGTCAGCTTCGAGGTCCGCGAGGGCGAGACCTTCGGCCTGCTGGGGCCCGCCGGCGCGGGCAAGACGACCACGATCTCGATGGTCTGCGGTCTGCTGGCTCGGGACGGGGGCGAGGTGACGCTCGATGGCGCACCGGTCGAGGTCGACACCGTCGCGGTCCGAGCCGGGATCGGCTACGTGCCCCAGGAGCCGGCCATCTACCCCGACCTCACCGGGCGCGAGAACCTCCGGTTCTTCGGGCGCCTGTACGACCTCACCGGCAGCCGTCTCGCCGCCCGTGTGGACGAGGTGCTCGCCCAGATCGGCCTTGCCGGGCGGGCACGCGACCGTGTGGGCACGTACAGCAGCGGTATGCAGCGCCGGCTCAACATCGGGATCGGGCTGCTCCATCAACCGCGCCTGCTCCTGCTCGACGAGCCCGCGGCTGGCCTCGACCCGGCGAGCCGTCACGCGATCCTGGAATTGATCGCCGCGCTCGGGCGTGACGGGACGGCCATCGTCTATGCCACCGATCGGGCCGAGGAAGCCGAACGGCTGTGCCAGCGGATCGGGATCATGGACGGCGGTGAGATCCGGGCGGAAGGGACGCGGAGCGACCTGGTCGCGTCGGTCGGCGGCCGGGACGAGGTGCGCCTCTCGGTCACAGGTGACGTCGCCGCTGCCGCAGCGGCGGTCGCCCGCATCGAGGGTGTCGAGCGTGCGAGCCCGCATGGCGACCGGCTCGATCTTCTGGTTGCCCACGGGCACGGCGTCCTCCCGCGCCTGCTGGCCGCCGCCGAGGGGGCGGGAGCCGTGGTCCGCGACGTCGACGTCGTCGAGCCGGGCCTCGAGTCAGTGTTCCTGCATCTGACGGGCCGCCCGTTTCGTGACCTCAACGAGCAGGGCGACGAGGCGGTGTGATGCGGAGCCGGCGGTGGAGGCTCGTGGCGCTGATCGCTGCCAAGGATCTCCGTCAGCGATCGCGGGACCGGTCGGCGGTGCTGGTCGTGCTGGTGGCGCCGCTCGGGCTGGCGATCATGTTCAGCCTCCTGATCGCCCCGGCCACGGACTTCCGCGCCCACTACGCGGTCGTCGATCTCGACGGCGGCAACCTCGCGTCGGCGCTCCGAACCGACGTCGTCGGCTCGCTCGAGGCGTCGGGGGGTGTGGCCGTTACCGACCTGCCCACCGAGGCGGATGCCCGGGCATCGGTCGGTGCGGGCGTGGACGCCGCGTTCATCATTCCCCAGGGCTTCACGCGGGCGATCGAGTCGGGCAGCTCCACCACCCTCACGATCGTCGGCGCGGCCAGCGACCCGCTATCGGTGGCTGTCGCCCGTGCCACTGCCCAGGCGTTCGGGGACAGGCAGGCGACCGTGCAGCTCGCGGCGTCGACCGTCGCCGGCCTCCGCGGGCGTGCTCCTCGACCCCGCGGCGCGCCTGCGAGTCGCCGATGCCGCCGCCGGGATCACGCCGCCGGTCGCGGTGCTGGACCGTCGCGGCGAGCGTTCGCCGGCTCGACCTTCGGACGTTCTTCAGCGCCTCGATGGCGATCCTGTTCCTGTTCTTGACGGCGCAGATCGGGACGCTCGGCATGTTCGAGGAACGCCGGCAGGGCACCTTGGCCCGGATGCTGGCGGGCCCGGTTCCTCCGTGGACGATCGTGGCGGGGAAGACCTTGGGCGTCTTCTCGATGAGCCTGCTCGCGATGGCGACGCCGGCCGTGGCCACGACGGCGCTGATCGGAGCGGAGCTGGGGACCGCCGATCGCCGTGGCCGCACTGATCGTGGCGGTGGTGACGGCGGCGCTCGGGATCTCCGCCCTGATCGCGTCGCTCGCGAGCTCGGCGGCGATGGCAGGCGCGGCCGGGTTCGCAGTCGCCGTCACGCTGGCGATCCTCGGCGGGTCTTTGTGGCCCGTGGCCGAGGGTCCGGCGGTCATGTCCACGCTGGCGCTGCTCACCCCGCACGGCTGGTTCCTTCGCGGGCTCGGCGACCTGCGCGGCCAGGGAGCGACGGTCACCGATGCGGTGCAGGCGATGCTGGTGCTGGTGGCGATCGGCCTGGTGACGGGCGCGCTGGCTGCGCTCCGAGAGCGCCGGCGGGTGCGGGCGGGATGATCGATCCCGGCAAGGCGATCGAGGTCGCGCGCGTGAGCCTGCTTCGCCAGGTGCGGGACCGAAGCGATCTGTTCATCGTGTTCGTGCTCCCGACGCTCGTCATCGTCGCGCTCGGGCTCCAGTTCGGCGGCGACGGCCAGGCGCGGCTGGGGGTGGTGGCCCGACGGGCGATCCCGCGGCCACCGAGCTGATCGACGCGCTCAAGGCCGACGACACCGAGCTCGACGTGCGGTCCGTCGCCGACGAGACCACCCTTCGGGCCCAGGTGGAGCGCGGTGAGCTCGAGGCAGGCGTGGTCATCCCCGAGGCGTTCGGCGCGACGCTGCGCGCCGGCGGCCCGATCGTCGTCCGCTATCTCGCGGGGGGCATCGGGGCATCGGGAATGCGTGCGCCCGTGGAGGCGGCGGTCGCCCGCCTTGACGCGATCGCGATCGCGGCGAGGGTCGCGGCGGAGGAGGGCGCGGGGTCTTTCGACGAGGCGGCAGCTGCGGCGCGAGAGGCGCTCGTCACCGTGCCCGAGGTGGCCGTCGACGTCTCGATCGTGGGCGAGCCGGCGCCGTTGGCCGGCTTCTCGCGGTTCACGTTCGGCGCTTCGACACAGCTGGTGATGTTCATGTTCCTGACGTCGCTCATCGCAGCAGCACGCCTCGTCGGGACCCGCCAGCTCGGCGTCTCACGACGGATGCTCGCCGGTCCGACAACCGTGGCGACCATCGTCGCGGGAGAGTCCATGGGCCGCTGCGCGATCGCGCTCCTGCAGGCCGTGTACATCGTCCTCGTTGCACGCGCTGGTGTTCGGCGTCTCATGGGGCGATCCAATCGCCGCGGGCGCGGTCATCGCGCTGTTCATGCTGGTCTCCGCCGGTGCCGCGATGCTGATCGGTGCCGTCGCGGGCAGCCCGGATCAGGCGGGATCGATCGGCGTGTTCGTCGGCCTCACGCTGGGAGCGCTCGGCGGCTGCATGATCCCGATCCAGCTCATGCCCGAGGCGATGCAGGCGGTCGCGCGGCTCCTCCCCCACTCCTGGGCGGTTCTCGGTCTCCAGTCGCTGATGCGTGACCCGGCCACGGGCCTGGCCGGGATCGCGCCGAACCTGGCCGTCCTGGCGATCTACGGGGTCGCCACGATGGGTCTCGCGGCCTGGCGCTTTCGGCGAGCGATCACGGCGTAGCTGCCCGGGCGGCGGTCTCACCCGGTCCCGTTGCAAACAGAACCCGGGACTGATATCCGGCGAAGACCGCGCGGGCAGGGCGGCAAGCGGTGGTCGGTGGCAGAGTCGCCGGGCTGGGTGGAGAGCGACGTGTCGCGGCGGACGGGGCGACGGCCGCGGCGGACGGACGACCGACCCCGAGAACGCGTGAGTGGACAGCCGGCGCCACTCCGCATATGCTTCACGCCGCATTGAACATCTACCTGCCGCTAAGAGGTTCGCCGGAGTCCTCCATGAACCGCAAGGACCTGATCACCGAGGTGATCGACGAGCTCAGCGCGCATGCGCCGTTCCGGATGATGCGATCCATGCGCCGCTGGCCCACCGGTCCGCTCAGCCTGGTCCATCTGCACGTGCTGATGCTGCTGATCGAGGATGGGCCGCTACCGATGCGCGCCCTGGCCGACACGCTCGACGTCTCCCAGGCGAGCGCGACCGGAATCGTGGATCGCATGGAGCAGCGCGGCCTGGTCGAGCGGCGCCGCGATGACGAGGATCGGCGGGTCGTTCGGGTCGCGTTGACTGACGCCGGCCGACAGGTGATCGTCGGGATCGGCAGCGAGCGTCGAGGCCACCTGACGACCCTGCTCGACGAGCTGACCGACGAGGAGCTCGCCGGGCTCCTGCGCGGTTCCCGAGCCCTCCGACGGGTGCGCGAGCGCATGCACGCCCAGCTCTCCGGCGAAGAACCGTCGCGCAACGGGGTTGACCCTCGCCCAGCGGAAGCTCCTGCCTTCTCGCCACAAACCCAGCCGGGCCGGCAGCCGGCAAGCCATTCCCGTCCGATCCAGGAGACGTCCCGGTGATCAGCCTGTTCCGAAGGTTCCTGCCGCCCTACCGGTGGGCGATCACGATCGTCGTGATCCTGCTCCTGGTGCAGGCCATCGCCAACCTGTACCTGCCCGAGCTCAACGCCGACATCATCAACAACGGCGTCGCCAAGGGCGACACCGACTACATCATCCGGACCGGCGGCTTCATGCTGGTGGTGACGTTCGCGCTGGGCGTGGCGGCGATCGTCGGCGTCTTCTTCGGAGCGCGCACCGCGATGGCCTTCGGCAGCGACGTGCGCAGCGCGCTGTTCCGGCAGGTCCAGGTGTTCAGTCAGGTCGAGGTCAACCACTTCGGCGCGGCCAGCCTGATCACCCGCAACACGAACGACGTCCAGCAGGTGCAGATGGTCGTCCTGCTGGCCCTCAACGTGATGATCTCGGCACCGATCATGGCCATCGGCGGGGTGATCATGGCCCTCCGCCAGGACGTGCCGCTGTCGGGCATCCTGCTCGTGATCCTGCCGCTCATGGCCGCTCTGATCGGGTTCGTCATGAGCCGCGCGGTCCCGCTGTTCCAGGCGATGCAGCGCAAGCTCGACCGGATCAACCTCGTGATGCGCGAGACGCTGGCCGGCGTGCGCGTGATCCGCGCCTTCGTCCGCACCCGCCACGAGGAGCAGCGGTTCGACGACGCGAACGAGGACCTGATGGAGACCGCCCTCAGCGTCAACCGCCTGTTCGCGGTCACGCTCCCCATCCTGATGGCGATCATGAACCTGTCGACGGTGGCGGTGCTGTGGCTTGGCGCCTACCGGGTCGACAGCGGCGGCATGCCGATCGGCAACCTGACCGCGTTCCTCCAGTACATCATGCAGGTCCTGTTCGCGGTCATGACGGCCGTGATCATGTTCGTGATGGTGCCGCGGGCGGCCGTGTCGGGTGGCCGGATCGCCGAGGTGCTGGACACGCAGCCGGCGATCTCGGATCCGCCGACGCCCATCTCCCCGGTTCGCACGGGCCAGGTCGAGTTCCGCGACGTCGAGTTCCGCTACCCGGGCGCCGAGGAGGCGGTGCTGCGCAACATCTCGTTCCGGGCCACCCCGGGCGAGACCACGGCCATCGTCGGATCGACGGGGAGCGGCAAGTCCACGCTCATCAACCTCATCCCACGCCTCTACGAGGCGACCGCCGGCCAGGTGCTGGTGGACGGCGTGGACGTGCGGGAGATGGACCGCGCCGATCTCCGGAAGCGGATCGGGTTGATCCCCCAGCGCGCGTTCCTGTTCAGTGGCTCGATCGCCACCAACCTGCGCTTCGGCGACGACCAGGCGTCCGAGACCGACATGTGGCGGGCGCTCGAGATCGCCCAGGGCCGGGACTTCGTCGAGGAGATGGCCGAGCAGCTCGAGGCTCCAATCGCCCAGGGCGGTACCAACGTGTCGGGCGGCCAGCGCCAGCGTCTCGCGATCGCGCGCGCCCTCGCCCACAAGCCCGACGTCTACGTGTTCGACGACAGCTTCTCCGCGCTCGACTTCCGGACCGACGCCCGGCTGCGGGCTGCGCTGACCAGGGATCTGGGCGAGGCGACCGTGATCATCGTTGCCCAGCGTGTGGGAACGATCCTCCACGCCGACCGGATCGTGGTCCTCGAGGCCGGCGCGATCGCCGGGATCGGGACCCACGACGAACTGATGCGGACCTGCGAGACCTATCGGGAGATCGTGCTGTCCCAGGTCACCGAGGAGGAGGTCGCATGAGCGGGCCGATGGGGCGGCCGGGCGGTGGCGCCGGCGGCATGAGCGGTGCTCGCCGGCGGCCGATGGGCCCCGGGGCGGCGGACCCGGCCACATGTTCTCTCAGATGCCGGCGGCAAAGTCCAAGGACTTCAAGGGCTCGTTCCGGCGGCTCCTGGGCGAGCTGCGGCCGGAGCGGATGCTGATCGCGATCGTCCTCGTGCTGGGCGTGGTCAGCGTGTTCTTCGTCATCCTGGGGCCCAAGATCCTGGGCAACGCGACCAACGTCCTGTTCGAGGGCGTGATCGGCAGGCAGCTGGGTCAGATGGGCCTGGCCAACGTACCCAAGGATCAGATCGTGAGCGGGCTGCGGGCGGCGGGCCAGGACAACTTCGCCGACATGCTCGCGAGCATGAACGTCGTGCCCGGCGTGGGCGTCGACTTCGGCCAGCTGGTCCCGATCCTGTCGTTCGTGGCCGTGATCTATCTGCTGAGCTCGGTGTTCAGCTGGGGCCAGGCCTACATCATGGCCGGCGTCACCCAGCGGACCGTGTACCGCCTGCGCCGCCGCGTGGACGAGAAGCTCGGCCGGCTACCGCTCGCCTACTTCGATCGGGAGTCGCGCGGCGACATCCTGTCCCGGGTCACCAACGACATCGACAACATCAGCCAGTCCCTGCAGCAGAGCCTGACCCAGCTGATTACCTCGGTCCTGACCGTGATCGGGGTGCTGATCATGATGCTCACGATCAGCCCGCTGCTGGCTGTCATCTCGCTCCTGGTCGTGCCGGCCTCGCTGATCGTGACCATGTTCATCGCGAGCCGCTCGCAGAGAGAGTTCGCCGCCCAGTGGGAGCGGACGGGTGCGCTCAACGGCCACGTCGAGGAGATGCACACCGGTCACGCGATCGTCAAGCTGTTCGGCCGCCAGGAGGAAGCGATCGCCGAGTTCGACGAGCGCAACGAAGCGCTCTACCAGGCCAGCTTCAAGGCCCAGTTCATCTCGGGCATGATCCAGCCGGCGATGCGGTTCATCTCCAACCTCAACTACGTCGCGATCGCGGTCATCGGCGGCGTCCGCGTCGCCACCGGCCAGATGTCGCTGGGCGATGTCCAGGCGTTCATCCAGTACTCGCGCCAGTTCACGATGCCGATCGTCCAGGCGGCCAGCATCGTCAACGTGCTCCAGAGTGCGGTGGCATCGGCCGAGCGGGTGTTCGAGCTGCTCGACGAGGCCGAGGAGATCCCGGATCCGGTGGTACCCAAGGTGCTCCCCGTGCCGGCCGTGGGCAGGGTGGCATTCGAGAAGGTGGCCTTCCGCTACGAGCGGGACAAGCCGCTGATCGAGGACCTCGACCTGGTCGCCGAGTCGGGGCAGACGATCGCGATCGTCGGCCCGACCGGCGCCGGCAAGACCACCCTGGTGAACCTGCTGATGCGCTTCTACAACGTGGACGAGGGGCGGATCACGGTCGACGGCATCGACACCCGCGAGCTGACCCGCGACAACCTGCGCCGGACGTTCGGCATGGTGCTCCAGGACGCCTGGCTGTTCAACGGCACGATCCGGGAGAACATCGAGTACGGCGCGGATGACGTCTCGGTCGCCGAGGAGCACCTCGTCGAAGCTGCCGAGGCCGCCCACGTGGACCACTTCGTGCGCACCCTGACCGACGGCTACGAGACGGTGCTCGACGACGATGCGACCAACGTGTCCGCGGGCGAGAAGCAGCTGCTGACGATCGCCCGGGCCTTCCTGGCCGACCCGCCGGTCCTCATCCTCGACGAGGCGACCTCGTCGGTGGACACGCGGACGGAGGTCCTGATCCAGAAGGCGATGTCGAAGCTGATGCAGGGACGGACGTCGTTCGTGATCGCGCACCGGCTGTCGACCATCCGGGACGCGGACCTCATCCTGGTCATGAACCACGGCCGGATCGTGGAGCGCGGCACGCACGAGGAGCTGCTGGCGGCCCGCGGCTTCTACCACGAGCTGTATGCGAGCCAGTTCGAGGAGGCGGCCGAGCCGCTCGAGCCGGTGGCCTGACCGCGCCCGCCGATCGGGACCCGGGAACCGCCGGACAGGCCGGAGGTCCCTTCACCGGGCAACGCAGTGAACTCAGGATGAATGGCGATCCACGACAGGCGCTGATGCCTGCCGGAGTCAGCGCGCGCCGGACGACGGGCGCGGCAGGGCGACGCAGCGCGCGCCGCACCACGGCGCAGCGTCGCGACAGCCCAACGGAGGGTTTCGATGGCCCAGCCCGTCATCGAGGCCGTCGGCCTCACCAAGCTCTACGGCAAGCGTCGCGGCGTCGAGGAAGTGACGTTCGCGGTCGATGAAGGCCAGGCGTTCGGCTTTCTCGGCCCCAACGGTGCCGGCAAGACGACGACCATCCGCGTGCTGCTGGGGTTCCTCCGGGCCACTCGCGGCGAGGCGCGCGTGCTTGGCCAGCACGCCTTCGACGAGGCACCGGCGATCCATACCCGCGTGGCCTACCTGGGCAGCGATCCGGGCTTCCTGGGCGAGCTGACGAGCGCCGAGCAGCTCGACTATCTCGCCCGCCTGCGCGGGCTCCCGCGTGGTGCGTGGCGGCCGCTCGCCGAGCGCCTGGAGCTGGACCCCACGGTCCGGATCCGGCGGCTGTCCCGGGGTAACCGCCAGAAGATCGGCGTCATCGCCGCATTCATGGGCCACGAGCCCGTGCTCATCCTCGACGAGCCGACCAGCGGCCTCGATCCGCTGATGCAGCGCGAGTTCCTGGCGCTCGCCGCGGAGGCCAGGGCCGAGGGCCGGACGATGTTCCTGTCCAGCCACAACCTGGTCGAGGTGGAGCGTGCGTGCGATCGCGTGGCCATCATCCGCGATGGCCGGATCGTCGACGTGAGCACCGTGGGTCAGCTGCTCGGCGTGCACTGGCGCTCGGTCAACCTGGTGCTGTCCGCCCCGGCGGCACCGGCCGCCTTCGACCTCCCCAACGTCGAGGTCGCGGCCATGACGGGTCGCGAGGTGCACCTCATGGTCCGCGGCGACGTCAACCCGCTGCTGGACCGGATCGCCTCCCTGACGGTCCAGGACATCGCGATCACCACCCCCGACGTCGAGGACCTGTTCCTGCGCTACTACCGTGACGAGGCTCCCGTCACGGCGACCGAGGAGGTGCCGGCATGACCGCGCTTCGCCTCGAGCTCCGGCGCGACCGGAGCCTGCTCCTGTGGCTGGGGGTCGCCCTCGGCGGCTATGCCGCCCTGATGGGCTTCATGTACCCGATCATGCTCGAGAACGATGCGCTGTTCGCGGCCTACATGGACACGTTCCCCAAGGAGTTCCTGGCCGCGTTCGGGATGACCGGGCTGCTGTCCGATCCCGGCGTGTTCTTCACCACCTACATCGGCAGCTGGCTGTGGCCGATCATCGCCGCCGCCGCCGGCCTGCTCATCGGCACCCGGGCCGTGGCCGCCGACCTCGACCGCGGCTTCCTCGACCTGCCGCTCGCGACGCGGATCTCGCGGACGCGCTACCTGGCCACGTCGATCACCGGTCAGGTTGTGGTCATGGCGGTCCTGGCAACGGTCGCCGTGCTCGGGCTGTGGGCCTCGGGCCGCCTGGTAGGTGCCGAGTTCGATCTCGCACGGTTCGGGCTCGCCGGGGTGCTCGCGTTCGCGTTCGGATGCGCGATCGCGGGATCTGCGACCTTGCTTTCGGTGCTGACCCTGAGTCGCAGCATGGCATCCGGGATCGTCGGTGGCGTGCTGATCCTGATGTACGCGATCTTCGTGCTCTCGGGCGTTGCCGGCGATTGGCAGTGGCTCGGGCCGCTGTCCGCCTGGAACCACTTCCCGACCACGAAGCTGATCGACCAGGGCGTGTTCCCGCTGGGCGACCTCGCGCTGTTCACGGTGATCGCGGCAGGCACCTGGCTCGGCGCCCTGTGGGCGTTCCGGCGGCGGGATCTGGCTGCCTGAGCGTCAACCTGGCCGCCGCTGCCCTGACTTGCTGGTCACTCCCCGAGGATCCGCGCCGTGACGTCCAGGATCTCGTCGCCGTACCGCTCGAGGCGCGCAGGGCCCATCCCCTTGACCCGGCGAAGGGCGGACAGCGAGCGCGGCCGCGCCTCGGCGATCGCCGCCAGGGTCGCGTCGTGGGCGATCACGTAGGGTGGCACGGCCGCCGCCCGGGCACGGGCGGTCCGCCATTCACGCAGCGCAGCGAACAGCGGGTCCTCGTCCGTGCCCGGTCGCGATGTCCGCACGACCGGCGGCGGTCCGGGCAGGGTCCGGACCGTGCGCGGTGGTCGC